>CBDUPA010000001.1:0-892117 GCA_965368975.1 uncultured bacterium
TCCCAGGTGACACCGAAGGACGGCAGGAAGCCTCCCCACGGTTCCTCGACCGGCAGGAAGTGGACGCTGCCATCGGGCAGAACTTCGAACTCCGGGTCGGTATCGAAGCCAGCCACGTTCTTGCGGTCGTAAACGTTCTGAATCTCGAGAAAGAAGCCAAGCACACCGGTGCGGCGCTGCCACTCGCGGCTGGCTCTCAGGTCCAGGCGGTGGTAGGCCGGCAGACGCTCAGCGTTGCGTGGACCGAACACTGGCACCACCTGCACCTCGCCATCCTCGTCATCTTCCAATCGTCCGCTGATCTCGGTCGTCGGCCAGCCCGTGTGGTAGCGCCACGCCAGGTTGAGGTTCCAGTGTTCCCCCAGCTGTAGGTTGGCGTCGAGGTTGAGCGCGTGCGGTTGGTCGATACGCCGAGGCACGTCGCGACCGGGCTGCACCGCCAACCGGTCAAAAACACGGGCATACGTATAGCTCAGCCACCAATCGACGCGACTGCCGGCGCGTCCGCGTAGAAACAGTTCGAGCCCATAGGCTTCACTGCTCTCCGGCGTCACGAGAAAGCGGTCTGGCTCGACTTCGGGATAGATGCTGATCGGTTCGTAGACGTTCTCGTAGCGCGGCCGCGGATTGGAGATCAATCGGTGATATGCCTCGACACGCAGCAGCAAGTTGGCCCGGCCGCCGAGAAGCTGCTCGTAACCGAGCACACGCTGCTCGGTGCGCTCGGCCTGGACCAGCTCGTTGATACCGTCTTCCACTTGCAGCTCGTAAGGGCGCTGGCTCTGGTAGAAGAAGCCCCAAGCGGCACGGACGGTACTCGACGGCGACAGAGCGTAGACCAGATTGGCACGCGGGCTGGCATGGCGGTCTCGGGTCAACGTCTGCTCGTCGTAACGCAGCCCCAGTTCGAGGGTCAAACCGTCGCGTGGACGCAAGCGGTCGCTGACGTAGACGCTGTACTGCTCGCCTTCGAGCCGGCGCTGGAAGCGGACGGTTCCAGTACGTGGCTCGGTACGCAGAGCGGCCAACGGGTCCTCTAGCTCGCGCGCGTTGAAGTAGTCGTAGTCGGTGATCAAGCGGCGAGCCTCGAAGCCCCAGGTGAGGTAGTGGTCGTCACTGGCCTGGTAGCTCCAGTCCTGCCTGACACCGAGGGCATCCAGCCGCCGCTTGTCGACCAGTGTGAAGCCCGGGATCGCGTCCCCGGGCTCGTCCAGATCTTCACCGTCGGGGTCGTCGGCTTCAGCGTCGCTGCCGCTCAGCAGGTCAGCCATGGCCAGGACCGCGTCGAGCGCGCTCGCTCCCGACTCGGGCACGTCCTCCTCCAACTCGATTTCGTTGCCGCGCCGGTCGCGGCGGACGCGACCGGCCGAGACGGCTGTGTCGACGAACAGTCGCGGCCCGAGAATTGCCTGGTGCGTCAGCCACAAATAAGAGTTGCCGTAGCTGGTCCGGTAATCCTCGATGGTATCCGGCTCGATAGCGTCGAAGTCCAGTGCGTCGTCGGAGTGCAGGGCACGGATGCCGATCAGTTGCTCGGGACGTGGGCGCAACTCTGCTTTGGCGATGGCATCCCAGTAGCGTGGCTGTTCGCGGCTGCCCAGAAAGTCGAGCGCCAGGTCGAGGTTGCCGCGCCGCGCCGAGGCGAACCAGTGCCCGCGATCGCTGGCGAAGGTTCCCGAGACGCCGATTTCGGCGCTCAGAACCCCCAGGCCGAGGTGTGTTCGCGTACTGCTGGGCTGTCGCGTCGTCATGTCCAGCACACCGCTCATGCGGTCCCCGTACTGCGCCGGGAAGCCACCGGTCATCAGGTTGACTTCGCGCAGCGCGCTCGGCGCGATGATGCTCAGCGAGCTGCTGTAGTCCTTCATGTGGTAGGGCTCGAACAGTTCGACCTGATCGAGCAGCACCAGGACTTCGTCGCCATGACCACCCCGGACGTGGAAGCGTGCCGAGACCTCCTCGCCTGCGACGCCGGGCAGGAGCGTGAAAGCGCGGAAGATGTCGTCGCCCAAGTGGGGCAGCGCGAAGAGATCGTCGCGGTCCAGTTGCACCGTAGAGACGGGTTCGTCGCGCAGAAGGGTCATCTGGCTCGGTACGACGACGATCTGGTCTACCGTCAGCGGCGCCGGTGACAGCTCGAACGCGACGTTCACTACCTCTCCTGGCCGCAAAGGTAGCTCGATATGTTCGACCACGAATCCGGGTAGACGCGCTTCCAGGGTCAGCGTACCTGCCGGCAGCAGGCGCACAGGAATATTCGGCAACTGGAACCGGCCCTCGCTGTCGCTGAGCGTCGAGTGGCGCGTGCCTGGAATCAGGACACGCACGCCGCGCACACCGGCTCCGCTATCGCCGTCGAGGGTGCGCCCACGCACGCTGACCGGGCGCGGTGGCGCCTTGACCACGATCAAGCGGTCACCGGGTCCCGGCTCGACTGTTAGATCGTGGGCACTCAGCAACTCTGTGAGCACCACGCGCGGATCGCTGGCCTTCGGCTCCTGCTCTACGCGCAGCTCCGGCTTCACGGTCTGGCTGGTAAAGACGATGCGCAGGCCACGCGCCTGTAGGGCCTGTAGCGCTTCCGTCAGCGGCAGACCGGCATAGCGAAAGCCGCTGTCGGCATTCTGTGCCAGGCTCAGTGATGGTCCTGGCAGGAGAAGCAATGTCATTGCCAGCGCTCGGATCAGCGCGATGCAGATCTGATCAACGCGAGGCCGAGTCATCCCTAGTCCTTCCTACGAGTGGCAGCTTGCAGCTTTGTGCCGCCAGTTTGCCTGTTAGATGCAGGAGCCGCCGGGATCCTTCGTGGAGATCCGTTGGTTGCAGAAAAAAGTCGGCAGTGCAAGGTGCCGCAGTTGCAATGCCCCGGGGCATGCTAGGGTGCAGGCAGGATACAGCAATGGACCTCGTCGGAACGACAGTTGGACGCATCCGCATCGTCGAGTCCCTGGGCAAGGGCGGTATGGGGGCAGTGTACGCGGGATGGGACGAGAAGCTCAAGCGCAAGGTGGCGCTGAAAGTCATCCGCGATGACAGGCGCCTGGACGCCGAGGCCAAGGCCCGCTTCCTGCGCGAGGCACGCATCCTGTCGCAGCTCGACCACCCCGGGATCTGTCGTCTCTACGAGTTACTCGAAGAGGCGGACACCGACTTCCTGGTGTTGGAGCTGATCGAGGGCAAGAGCCTGAAGCAAGCGCTGGCCGACGGTCTCGGGGACGGCGCCAAGCTGTTCGTTGCAGAGCGCGTGGCCGAAGCGCTGGCGGCGGCGCACGCCAAGGGTGTCGTCCACCGAGACCTGAAGCCCGAGAACGTGATGCTGACCAACGATGGCAAGGTCAAGGTGCTCGACTTCGGGCTGGCGCACACGGTCGACAGTCAGCTGGCGGCAGCGATCCATCAAGAAACGCAGGGCGCCACCGAAACAACCCACGGTAACGTCGCGCCATCGGCTCTGCTGGTGTCGGGCTCGGATTCGGACACTCGGGTCCCGACGCCGATTCAGCAACCGGACACGACGACGGTTCTGCGCCGACATGGGCCGCAAACGACTGTCGAACCGACGGTGCTCTTCGAGACGCAGCAAGGTACGGTGATGGGTACCGTTGCCTATATGAGTCCCGAGCAAGCTCGTGGAGAGCGCGGCACAGCGGCCGGGGATATCTACTCCTTCGGCCTATTGCTACAGGAGTTGTTCACCGGGGAGTCCCCGTACGGCAAGGGCTTGACGGTCCTCGAGATGCTGTACAAGGCGGCGCGCGCCGAGACGAGCCAAGCGACCGGGGTCGACTCCGACCTGGCGGCCTGGATCCAGCGCATGAAGTCGGTGGCCCCGGAAGCTCGGCCATCGGCGCGCGAGACACTGGAGCGTCTCTGGTGGATCGGCGGCAAGAGTCGGCGGCGCTGGCGTCAGGTGGCGGCAGCGGCCCTAGTGACCGCGGCGTTGATGGCGGGCTTGCTCTACGTCTCGAATCTGCGTCAGGAACGCCAGCGGGCCGTCGAAGCACAGGCTGAGGCGGAGGCGGTTTCGGAGTTCCTGCTCGGTGTCTTCGCCGCTGCCAGCCCGCACGCTGCCCGCGGCCAGGTGGTCACTGCACGTGACCTGCTGGACGCCGGTAGCGTCCGCATTGATGCAGAGCTTCAGGACCGCCCTGAACGCCAGGCAAGGCTCATGCACACCATGGGGCAGGCCTACCGGCACCTGGGCTTCCTCGACCGCGCCGAGTCGCTGTTACGGCGCGCGCTGGAACTTCACCAGCAGTCCACCCGGCGCGATGGTGAGTCAGGACGGCTCGACACGGCGGGATATCTCGACCAACTGGGCAGTCTCTACCATGACCAGGGCCGTTTCGCCGAAGCCGTGCCCCTCTTTCTAGAAGCTCTCGATCTACGCAAGGCGATGTTGGGTCCTGACCATCTCTTCGTCGCGGAAAGCGCGAACAACCTGGCCTTCCTCTACCGCGCGCAGGGTGACTTGGTGCGTGCTGAGCCGCTGTTCTTACAGGCGCTGGCGATCCAGGAAGCAAGGATGAGTACCGATGGCCCAGGGAGTGGCCAGACACATCTGGTGCGCAGCCTCAACAACCTTGGTGAACTCTACCGCCGGCTCGGTAATCCTCAGCGAGCGGAAGCCTACTTGCAGCGGGCGATATCGATGCAGGAAGACGATGCAGCCTTGGACCCGACCGACTTGTCCACCAGCCTCAACAATCTGGCCAGCGTCTACCACGACCAGGGCGATGTGGCTCGCGCTGAGCCGCTCTATCTGCGCGCCTTGCAACTCGCTGAAGGTGTCTTGGGCTCCGAGCATCCCCATGTCGCGGCGAGCTTGAACAACATGGCCGAGCTCTACCGTCTCGTGGGCCGGTTCGCCGATGCTGAGCCGCTGTACCTGAGTGCGCTGGCGATCCAGGAAGCCGCCTTGGGAATGAACCACCCGACCGTGGCCACAACCCTCTCGAACCTCGCCGACCTCTGCCTGGTCCGGGGCGAGGTGGTACGCGCTGAGTCCCTGTATTCGCGGGCGCTGGCAGCGCAGCAGGCGACGCTGGGCGCCGAGCACCCGGAGGTCGCCACCACGCTGAATCACCAAGCCGATCTGCGGCTGGCGGTGAACGATCTAGATGCCGCCGAAGGGCTCTACCGGCGCGCGCTTGCGATCCAGGAAGCAACTCTCGGGGTCGGCCACGATGCTGTCGCCTTGACGCTGACCGACCTTGCTGCCCTGGCAACGCGACAAGGGCAATTCGAGCAGGCCGAGGCGCTGTACGGACGGGCTCTGGCGAGCCTCTCGGCGCGGGCGGCTGAAGCCTTCGACGGGCGACGCGAGATTGCACGGCTGGCCGCAGCCCGGCTGGGCCTGGGACGCCTGTACAAGGCTACTGGACGCGACGCAAAGGCTGCCGAGGCTTGGACGCGGGTCGTCGAGGAGATGACTCCGCTGACCTCCAACTCGCGGGTGATGACCGAAGTGCACACCCACGTCATGGCCTTGCACTACCTCGGAAGGGACCTTGCGGCTGCACCGTTGGCCGAGGTCCTGCAAGTGGCCGGTTGGAAGCATCCGGAGTTCCTGGGTTCACAGCTCCCAGGACCGCCACTCAGCGGTCGATGATCAGGGTACCGGGTTCGAGACGGTAGGTCAGTCCGCTCCCAATCATCACCACTTCCAACACCTCCTCAGGTGTCAGTCCTTCGAAAGGCGCGTAGACCTGGATCTTGGTTGCCGCCTGCTGCAAGCGCGGATCTTGGTAGAGCAACTGCCAACCGGTTTCGCGCCTCAACCAGTGCAGGACCTCGATCAGCGACTGTCCTTCGATACTCGGCACCGGCGCCGCTGCGAACACCCAGTTCCAGGCGTCGCCGTAGGGGGCTACCGTGGTGTGCTCCATGGCTCCGCTCCGCTGCAGCTTCAGCTCCTCGCCGTCTACTGCAATGTGAACCTCGTCACCGACACCCAGAGTCGCCATTCCTTCGCGCACGCGTACGCGAAGCGCCGCGTCACCCGCGTCCAAGCGAACCTCGAACTGCGTTCCGATGTCGCGCACCAAGCCGTAGATCGTCTCGATCTCAATCCCGCCTTCAACGGTTTCGGACTCTGGGTCAGAGCCGGCTGGGCGAAGACCCTCAGAGTCGAAGTACACCGCACCATGTAGGAGTTCTACACGCCTTGATGACAGCAAGCGGACTCGGGAACCGGCATCGAGACGCAGAGATCCGCCCGCCACCCGCAGAGCCACGTGCACAGGTTCGGAAGCCGCACCTGTCCGAGTGTCCAGCACCGCACCCACCGGCAGCTGCGCTCCGAGGCTCAGGTCCACGCCGTCGGCACCTTCCACCAGCACAGCCCCCTTGATCACCTCGACGCTTGCCACGAGTTCGGGCTGCGATAGCATCAACCACCACCAGCCGCTGAGTGCCACCAGCGTCAAACTCGCCGCGAGTGCCAACCAGGGTTGCCGGCGCAGCCGTCGCGGCACTGTGGCGTTCTGTTCCAGGGGCACACGTCCTACCGCGGCCGGGTCTGGAGTGTCTTGTTCCGCTGCCACTCGTTGTTGCCACGCTTTCCGCGCTGCTCCCCGAATCGCTGCCAGATCTTCCTGCGGCAGCTCTTGCCGCGCTCCGGCGCTGTGCAGCAGATCGCGGATCTCCTGGTCCTCCGGCGTCACCGTCGTCTGATCATTCATGACATCTCCATCCTGCGCCGCTTCTGACGCCCTTGCTCCAGCGGTGTCACCGTCGCCAGCTTGCCCATCTGTGCGGGCGCCTGTGCCCCAAGGTTCGCCGACGCCACCAGGTGACGGTACCCCTGTTTGAACGCCACTCGCGCACGCGTCAGCAACGACTCCGCTGCCTTCGTTCCCAGGTCGAGACGCTCGGCGATCTCCTTGACCGGCAGATTGTGAAAATACTTCCACTCCAGTGCCTTGCCGTAGTGACCTGGCAGCTGGTCGAGTACCAGGTGCACCAGCTCGGCCGATTCCTTGCGTAGCACTGCTCCTTCCGGCCCGGTTTGTGGTGCTCGCCCTGGAGCGTCCCGCACGGCCCTTTCCGCCTCCTCGAGGGGACGCAGCCGCCCCTGCTTGCGGAAGTGCATCGCAATCTCGTTGCGGCAGCAAGCACACAGCCAAGTCATCAAAGCCGCCTCGCCTCGAAACGTCTCCAACTTCTCGATCGCCTTGCACACGGTCGACTGTGTCAACTCTCGCGCCAGATCCCGATCTCCGTCCAACCGCTGGAGAGCAAAGCGCAGCAAGGCCGGAATGTACGCTTCCGAGAACCGCTCGAAGGCGGCTTCGTCGCCAGCGAGCATGTGGCGTACGAGAACACGGTCTTCGTCTTGGGACGTCATCGCACCTTCCTGTCGATTCGTCGCGGTGGCGGGCTGCCGGCTCGTTGGGCCAGGCGCAGCCGCGCCTACCGTGCCAGTCTACGGGTTGGATGCCGAAGGAGCGAGGATCCTTCGCCGTAGCCTGCACAGGAACGAGATCAGGCTTTGCAGGGGAGTGCCGTGAGCCCGGGGCAACGGGGGTTACCTCGGCCCGTGGACATCGCCCGTCGGGCGCCAAACAGCCCGTTCCGTCACCACCGCCGCCAGCGCAACGTCGTGCGGCTCAGCGGGTACGGCGTCGACGAGTTGCAGGTCGAAGGCCAGCCCGATGGCGGCAAAGCGACGGTCTACGAGGAAGCGGTCGAAGTAGCCCGAGCCATAGCCCAGCCGGTAGCCTCGGCGATCGAAGCCGAGGCCCAACACGAGGGCTACATCGATCTGCTGGTCGAGGTCCTGTTCGGGAACTTCAGGTGTGCCGCGAGGTGGCTGCTGGAGTCCGAAAGACAGGGTGCGCAAGCTGCACGGGTACCGGTGGACGTGGAGCTGCGTGTCGTTGGCGTCTGCGCGCGGAACGTACACCGTTCGTCCGGAGGCCAGGAGGTCTTCCACCAAGTTCCACGTATCGACCTCGTCGCCGAAGGAGAGACAGGTGAGGACACCTTTGGCATGGGCAACTTCCGGCAGCTCGAGGAGCCGTTCGGCGATCTGGCCGGCTGCGACCTTCGCTTGTTGCGGGGAGACTTTGGCCAGGCGCTGCTTCAGGCTCGCTCGCAGGCGTTCCTTCTGCTGAGCCAGCGAGGCCGTTTGGTGACGATGCATGGACTGGGAAGGGGAAGGAAGGAATGGTGGAGCGGAAGGGATTCGAACCCTCGACCCCCACGATGCGAACGTGGTGCTCTCCCAACTGAGCTACCGCCCCACGGGGTCAGGAGGCGTATTGTAGACGCCGCTCTTGGCTGACGCAAGGGGGCTACCCCAGTTCGACCACCAGTTCGACCACGTGTTCGATAACCTGTTCGACCACCTCTTCGACCACGGAGCCGACTTCGAGATGGCTCGGGACCACGGTGATTGGGGCAAAATACCGCTGGCGTGAGAAGGATCGTTGGGATCGCTCCATCGTCCAGCCGTAGCGGACTGCTTTGAACCCGTAGCTTCGAGGAGGAGTCAGTGACCGAATTCGTACCATCTCTGCATGAGTTGCAGACACCGTGCTTGCTTCTGAAGGAGCACGTCTTGCAGCGCAACATCGACCGCATGGAGGCGCGTGCGGCAGCGTTGGGAGTCGCGTTGCGGCCCCACATGAAGACCTGCAAGGCGATCGAGGTCGCTCGCAGGTTCCGGACGCAGGGTGAAGCGGCGATCGCCGTGTCGACGCTCAAGGAGGCGGAGTTCTTCTTCGAACACGGGATCCGCGACATCCAGTACGCGGTGGGCATCGTCCCGGGAAAACTGGCGCGGGTGGCTCGGCTGAACGCTCGGGGAGCGCGGGTTCAGCTGATTCTGGACGCGGTGGAGACGGCGCGGTCGGTAGCTGAGTTCGGCGCCGAACAGGGGGTCGTCTTCGATGTGCTGATCGAGGTCGACACGGACGGCCATCGAGGCGGTGTCAGGCCGCGGGATGCTGGGCTACCGACCATCGCCCGCCTGATCGCCGCCTCGCCGGCGCTTCGGCTACGTGGCGTGATGACTCATGCTGGAGAAGCCTATGAGTGTGCCGGCCCGGAGGCGATCGCCGCCCATGCTGAACGAGAGCGGAGCCAGTGCGTCGACGCGGCCGGGATCGTGCGAGATCTGGGGCTACCTTGCCCGGTGGTCAGCGTCGGTTCGACCCCGACGGCTACCTTCGCCCGGTCCCTGGAGGGAGTCACCGAAATGCGCCCGGGCAACTTCGTCTTCTTCGATCTGTTTCAGGCCGGTCTAGGAGTCTGCCGCGCAGAGGACATTGCAGTCCGCGTGCTCGCCAGCGTGGTGGGGCAGGACCCAAGGCACAACCGCTTCTTCATCGATGCCGGAGGGTTGGCCCTGTCCAAGGACCAGGGGACCGGTTCGCAGGCAGTCGACCAGCGCTTCGGCTGGGTCGAGGGCTCCGAGCTGACGGAGGGTGAGGCGGGCGGTGGAGAGGACCTGGTCGTGGTTGGAGCCAACCAAGAGCACGGTGTGGTCAGCCGCCGAGACGGGCAGCCCATCGACTTCCGGAGGGTTCCCATCGGTGCCAAGGTCAGTGTTGTTCCGGTTCATGCTTGCATGACTTGCGCGGCCCATGATGGCTACCATGTCGTCAATGCGGACGGCGAACTCACCGGTTTCTGGCGTCGCTGCAACGGCTGGTAGAGCTTGCCGTGGTCAGGTCGTCTCCTCCCGCGCTCGTGCCTGTTCGATCAGGGCCTCGAGCGTCAGGCCGCGCAACGTCTTGGTGCGCTGACCGACCAACTGCTGGCGCAAGTTCTCGAGGCGCTCGGCGAGAGCGGGCGAGACGGTGCTCAGGAGCTGGCGGCGTGGGTCCTCGTAGAAATCGAGGATCTCGTGGACGCGAATCTTGGACAGCGGGCGCGCGATCACCAGGCCGTGCTGGGTCTCTTGCACCAAACCGTTGTCGAGCAGGGGGGACAAGGCACGGCGCAGCGTAGTGACCGGAGTCTCGAGGTGGGTCTCGAGGGCGTCGAAAGAAACCAGCGGCTCGCCCTGTTGGAGGAAGTCGGCCAATTTGCTGATCGCTAGCAGGGCCAGCCAAGCTCCTGGAATCGGTGTTCGGCGTTGCGACATGCGGGCGAGGGTCGGGAGGTGCTGGTGGACGTAGGTCAACTCGGCCCCCGCCAGCACGGCGAGCCAGGCGAGTTCGATCGACACCATGAACAGCAGCGCGAAACCGAAGCTGCCGTAGACCAGGCTCAGGCTGGCGAAGTTGGCGATATACAGTCGCATGCCGTAGCGCAGGGCTTCGAGCATCAGGGTGGCGGTGAAGGCGCCGAGCAGCGCGCTGCGGAAGCGCACGGTGGCGAAGGGCACCATCCAGTACAGCATGCTCAATCCAACCAGGACGATCGCGGGCTGCAACGCCAGCCACAGAGGGTTGGCGAGGAGGGGTTCCAGCTGCGGCACCTGGCGCAGGTAGACCAGGCCGGAGAGGGTGGCACCGACCAGCAGCGGGCCCCAGAAGAGCAGCAGGGTGAAGGAGAGCAGGCGGTCGCGCAGGGGGCGCTTCTGGTCGACGTTCCAGATCCGGTTGATCACGGCCTCGACCTGGTTGAAGGCCATCAGCACGGTGACCAGGAAGAACACGGCACCGATCCCTTGCACTTCCTCGGCCTGCGTGACGAACTGGTCGAGCATGCGTAGCAGCCGCTCTTCCGGATAGGGAAGGACCTGCTGCAGGAGCTGCAGGAGCTGCTCTTCGTAGCGCTCGAAGGCGCGGGTACCGAGGAAGGCGAAGACGGCGAGCAGCGGCACCAGCGACAGGATAGTGACGAAGGCCAGTGAGCCGGAGACGATCGGGATCCCGTCGCGCCGGGCTTCCTCGTAGGTCAGGCGCACGAGTGCACCCAGGCGGGCCAGGCCGGAAGCGGGCAGCGGCGTGACGGTCAGATCGTTGGACATCTCAGGAGCTGCGGACGATCTCAGGAGCCGCGGACCCGTGAGGCGATGCGTGCCGACCGCCGAGTGGGTCCACGGTCCCTCACGGGGGTCACCAGGGGACGCGCGTGCCCGGCAGCGGCAGGACGGGTTGTGGCCAGGCCAGGTCTTCGTGCAGCGTTGCAGCTAGCGCCTTGCGGGGTTCGTCTTCGCCATGGTTCAGGAAGACGCGGTCGGGAGCGCCGCCCAGGCTCTGACACCAGCGCACCAATTCGTTGCAGTCGGCGTGCGCGGAGAGGCCGTGGACGTGTTCAATACGTGCCTTGACGTGGACTCGAATACCGTGGATCGCGACCGTCGAGCTCCCCTCGAGCAGGGCACGGCCGCGGGTACCGGCAGCCTGGTAGCCGACGAAGGCGACGGTGGCCTCTTTGCGACCGAGGTTGTGCAGCAGGTGGTGCACGACGCGGCCGCCGTTGGCCATGCCGCTGGAGGCGACGATCACCGTCGGCTCGCGTCGGCTATTGAGCGCTTTGGACTGAGCCACGGTGCGGCAGTGCTGGAAGGGGTTGGGGCGTAGCGGGTCGAACTCGTCGAGCACCAGCTGGCGCAGCTCTTCGTCGTGCTCGCCTTCGGCCTGGTCGTAGAGGCGAGTGGCCGAGATCGCCATCGGGCTGTCGAGGAAGACGGTGCTCGGATCCAAGCGCCCCTGGTCTGCTAGCTGGGTCAGGTAGTAGAGGACTTCCTGACTGCGGCCAAGAGCGAAGGAGGGAATGATCACCTTGCCGCGCTTGGCGAACGTCTCGTCGATCAGGCGGCCCAGGGCCTCGACGGGGTCGCTTTGCCGGTGCTCGCGGTCGCCGTAGGTCGACTCCAGGACCAATACTGACGGTGTCGTGCTCGGGCTTTCGGGGTCCTTGAGGATGGGCACGCCGTAGCGGCCGATATCGCCGGAGAAGCACCACGTGCGTCGAGCGCCATCGGCACCCTTGGCGCTGATCTCGACCGACGCGGCGCCGAGCAGGTGGCCGGCGCGGCGATAGCGCACCGTGATCCCGGCCGCGGTGCCGGGCTGGAAGGCCTCATCGAAGGGCATCGGTACGACCTGCTTGAGCAGCTTGCGCGAGTCCTTCTCGGTGTAGAGGGGCTTGGGGCGGGCGTGTCGACTGTAGCCCTTCTTGCGCGCGTAGCGGGCCTGTTCTTCCTGGATCTCACCGGCATCGATCAGCACCAGCGACATCAGGCCGCGCGTCGGCTTGGTGCAGTAGACCGGGCCGCGGTAGCCGTGGCGGTAGAGCTTGGGCAGCAGGCCCGTATGGTCGAGGTGCGCATGGGTGATGACGACGGCTTCCAGGTTGGGCACGTCGAACGGGAAGGGGGCGTGGTTGCGTTGCTCCAGGGTTTCGTCGCCCTGGTACAGGCCGCAGTCCACCAAGATCTGGGTGTCGCCACCGTCCCAGCTGAGCAGGGTGTTGCTGCCGGTGACGCAGCCGCAAGCTCCATAGAAGGTCACACTCGCCATGGCTTGGAGGGTCTCCTGGGTGTGGATCGGAATCCGTTCTCGTTCTCGGCGTTTTCGCTCTTGACTTCAGCAGTGTAGCATCCGTTGCCGCGTGGTACACTGATCATACGGGCGACTACGAAACGACTTCGCTGACCATGACCCGGACCCAAGGAGGAAAAGCCAATGCCCAGTATGGAAAACCAGGCTGCTAGCGCGAGTACGGAAGCTGAAACCGGTGATGACAAGGCCACGCCGCTCGACGAGGCGCGGCAGAAGATGGGGCAGGCACGCGAGAAGGTGCGCGAGGCTGCTGGCAAGACCAAAGAAGTGATGACCGACAAGATCGCGACCGCACGCGAGAAGCTGCACACCGTCGCCGAGGACGTGCAGGCGAAGGCGACTCAAGCCAGTGAAGTGGCCCGTGAGCGTTACTCGCAGTTCTCGGACCATGCGCGCGAACGCTACGGCCAGATCTCCGAAGATGCCCGCGAGCGCTACACGAAGGTGCGCAAGGATGTCGACGATCTGAATGAGAACGTCAATGAATATGTGCGCGACAATCCCGGCAAGTCGGTCTTGATCGCTGCTGGCGTCGGCTTCGTGGTTGGCCTGCTGCTACGCGGCGGCCGCCGCGCCTGAGGCCATGCACCCTTCGCCCGATCGCTTCGCGGATGGAACTCCCGGACTCGAAGATGACCTCTTCGATCCGGAAGAGGCATTGGACGACTTCATGCCCGAGGGCTTCGACTGGCGTCACTTGGTGCGCGAATACCCGCTGGCGTCGTTGCTGATGGCTGGGCTGGGAGGCTACATCCTGGGCCGAAACCGTGGTGTGGATTTGCTCGAAGATCTGTCCGGCTTCGCCGCCGGGCAGGTAGTGCAGGGCGTCAACGAGTTCCTCGGCGAGGATGTCCTCTGAGTCGACGGCCGTGGCCGGACTTGGGTGACTCGTACGACTAGCCTTCTCGTGTCGACGCTGCTGCACATTTCGGACCTGCACTTCGGTCCCCCGCACCGGCCACGCGTGGCCCAGGGTGTGCTCGACTTGATCGCTGCACGCAAGCCGGGTGTGGTGGTGATTTCCGGCGATCTGACCCAGCGGGCGCGCAGCGAGCAATTTCACCAGGCGCGCGCGTTCGTTGATCAAATCCAAGTTCCGGTCGTAGTGGTGCCGGGCAATCACGACGTGCCGCTGTACAACGTGTGGCAGCGCCTCGTGACGCCGTATGCCGCCTACCAGCGCCACTTCGCCCACGAGCTGGAGCCGACCTACCGCGACGAGCGGGTGATGATCGTCGGCCTCAATACGGCCCACGGTTGGACGATCAAGGACGGCCGCATTCCGCTGCGCCGCCTGGCCGAAGTCGCCGAGCAGCTAGCGGCGGTACCGGAGACGGTCTTCAAGGTCGTGGTGGCGCACCATCACTTCATTCCGCCGCCCAACTTCGGCACCCAGAGCGTGCTCGACAACGCCTATCAGGCGATCGAGCTGTTCTCTAGCGTTGGCGTCGACCTGATTTTGGGTGGGCACCTGCACCAGGCGTACATCGGCAGCTCCGAGGAGTTCTATCCTCGAGGCCGGCCGCCGGTGGTGATTCTGCATTCAGGGACCACCACGTCGAGTCGTGGCCGTGGCAGTGAACGCGAGAAGAACACCTGCAACTGGATTCATTTCGACGACGATACGTTGCAGGTGACGCGCCTGGCCTGGTTCTCGCAGCTCGGCCGCTTTGTGGATCAGAGCCGGCATCTGTATCCGCGCCAGGAGCGCAGCCTGTATACCCTCGAAGATCTCGACCTCACATCTGCTCTGTAGCTACACCGCAGCCAACCGTCTCCAAGGAGCCTCCATGATCGTTCCGCAACTTCCCGGCCGTGCAGAGTTGCACACGCTGGACAACGGCCTACGTGTCTGCCTGCTCCACAATCCGCAGGCGCCCGTGGTCACCACGGCGCTGTGGTACGCCGCGGGCTCGCGCGACGAAGTCGAGGGGCACGGGGGTGCCGCTCACTTCCTGGAACACATGATGTTCAAGGGCTCAGCCGCGTATGGTCCGGGCGAGGTCGACCGTCGTACGCAGGCGTTGGGAGGCTCGAACAACGCCTTCACCTCCTTTGACGCCACCGCCTACTACTTCAACTTCGCGCGCGATCGCTGGACCGAAGCGCTGGCCATCGAGGCCGATCGCATGGCGACGCTGACCCTCGACGCCAAAGAAGTCGACAGTGAACGTCAGGTGATCCTGGAAGAGGTCACCATGTACGAGGATGATCCGTGGGAGGCCTTGGACAAAGACGTACGCGGCGTCCTCTACAGCCAGCAGCACGCCTACGGCAAGCCGGTGATCGGCACGCGGCCGGAGCTGCTCGCGACCGGTCCCGAGGAGCTGCGCGACTTCCACCAGCGGTGGTACCGGCCAGACAATGCCGTCCTGGTGCTGGCCGGGGACCTGGAAGGCGGGGATCTGGAAGCCGCTGGGGATGCCGACGCACTGGCTGCCGTGCAGCGCCACCTGGGTAGCCTGCCCCAGCGCGCGACCGAGCGCTCCGCGTGTCCGCCGCCGCCCCGCCCGTCGTCGCTGCAGCGTCTCGAACGTCGACAGGGGGATGTCGAGCGGATGCTGCTCGGCCTGCCCGCAGTGCCCTGGGCCGACGAGCGCTATCCGCGACTCGACCTGCTGGCGGCGTTACTCTCGGAGGGGCGCTCGAGCCGCCTGCACCGCGCACTGGTGGATGAGGCACAGCTGTGCTCCTGGGTTTCCGCCGACGTCACCAAGAGCAGTGCCGCCGGCATGTTCAGCGTCGCTTTGGAATTGCTGCCGGGAGCCGATCGCGCCCGCGCCGAGGCGCTGGTGCTCGAACAACTGGCGACTCTACGCCAGCAGCCGGTCTCGGCCGAGGAGCTGCAGCGGGCCCAGCAGATGCTGGTGGCGGATTGGGTGTTCCACAACGAGAAATTGCACCAGCAGGCACTGGCGGTCGGCTTCGCGCTGGTGATGGGCGCTGGCGAGCGGCATCAGGAGCAGCAGTTGCGACGGTTGATCGAACTGGACGCCGAGCAGCTGTGCGAGACGGCGGCCGCGTTCCTGGATCCGCAGGCGGGTGGTGTGCTCGGCTGGTCGCTGGCCGAGGGCGAGGTGACGGCGTGAGCGGGCCCGAGAGAGCCGGGGCCGCGGCGCCACGCAAGCTCGAGATCCGCGTGCGTCACGTCACTGGCGCGCCGGTCGCCGCGGTACGCCTGATGCTGCGCGGTGGTGCCCGCATCGAAGCGATTCCCGGGCAGGCGGTGGTCACCGGCCGTGCCCTGTCGGAAGGCAGTCGCCAGCGTGACTGGCGCACCATTGCCGAGGACAGCGAGAACCTCGGCATGTCGCTCACCACGTCGGCGCAGTGGGATCACCACGGTGTCTCACTCGACGCCTTGGCGCAGGACTGGCGACAGGCGCTCGGATGGGCGGTGGAGCTGGTGACTGAGCCGAGCTTTCCCGAGGAGCGTTGCCGCTTCCAGGCCCGGCAGACCGCTGCCGAGCTGGAGAGCTACCGCGACCAACCGGAGGTGGCTGCGGGCTGGGCGTTCCTCGAACACCTCTATGCGCCGAGCCGTCTCGGCTTGCCGCTGCGCGGTACCGAAGAGGGACTGGGCCAGCTGGACGCGGAGGCACTCGCGGCGCACCATGGCCGAGGTGTGGATGCGGGCGTCATTCTGTCGATCGCCGGCGAGGTCGACGAAGACGAGGTTGCCGCCGCCGCGCAGGGCTTGCTCGGCCGTGCGCTTGGTGCCGATGCCGCCAGAGTTCCGGCCGTTCCGCTGCCGCAGCCGGCCGAGCCCGTGGGCTTGCCGGAGATGCGCATCGAAGCACGTGTGTGCAACGGCGAGCAAGCGCACCTCTATATGGGGCACCTGACCGTTCCCAAGGCGCATCCGGACGCCGTCGCGCTCGAGCTCGTGGGAGTCGTCCTCGGTTCCGGTGCCGGCCTCACTGGCCGCATTCCGTACCGCATCCGTGAGCAGGAAGGCCTCGCCTACACGGCCCAGGCCGACGCCGTCTCCGGCGCCGGTCTCGATGCCGGCCGCCTGATCGTTTACGTCGGCACCTCGCCAGCCACGGTCGAGCAGGCCGAGCAGGGTGTGCGCGAGGAGCTACAGCGGCTGCTCGACGAGGGTATCCGCGACGACGAGTTGGAAGAAGCGCGCGCCTATCTGCTGGGCCGCGAACCCTTCCAGCGCGAGACCGCCCGTCAGTGGGCCGACCTGCTGGTCGACGCCGAGCTGTTCGGCCTGCCGCTGGACCAGCCCGAGTGGCGTGCCGAGCAGTTGCGCTCTCTCGACCGCGCCGCCGTCGAGGCCGCTGCCCACCGTCACCTGAAGCCGGACCAGTTGCGCGCCACGGTCGGCCTGCCCAAGCGCTAGTCGGCCCACTCAAGCGCTCGCCAGCAGAGGGCTAGGACGCTGGCAGATCGTCGTCGACGACTGCTTGGAGCTTGCGGACCAGCGCAGCCAGGCAGCGCGTCGGCCCCACCTGGTGGTATCCCAAGACCAGCCGGGAGTCCGACTCGGTCCGTTCCGCCAGTGGCAGGTCGAGGCTGAAGTACCGGCGTAGCAAGTCGCGGCAGCGCTTCGGCATCTCGCTCACCAGTGCATCCAACTCCTGGCGACGCATCTCCAGCTCGCTGTCGTCGGTGTCGTCTTCCTGCAGCCAGACGCGGATCTGCTGCTCCGCCTGCTCGAGCCAGTTCTGCCGCTGCTCGCGCCAGTACTTGATGCACCGATAGCGCAGCGTGCGGATGAACCACTGCTCCGGCTGTGCCAGCTGGTCGTAGCGGAAGGTCATGACGAGTAGACAGTCCTCGAGTATGTCCTCCGCGACCTCTAAAGGTAGCCGGAAGCGGGCAAAGAGTTCTTCGAGCTGCGGTTGCAGCTGGAACAGCAGCTCCGAGGTGGGGTCGTGCGAGTCCACTAGGTCTGGCGGCGCCATGTTTCTCTGGCGAGCTGGTTATCTTGCAGATTGACTTCTGGTGAAAAACTTGCCGTGCTGGAAAATGGAGGTCTCCGGCCGACGTTTCCGGCCCGCCTTCGGGCGCAAGAACTCCCTGGGTGCTGAGCGTCCACACAGGCCGAGGGAGCCGGAAGTGAGGTGTCAGTCTAGCATGGGGGAGGAGACGGCCGGCTCGGCGACGGGGGATTCGGCGGCGGCGTGTTGCGCCTTCGCGGCCTGGTGTCCTTCGCGCCACAGAGCTAGCACCAGCAGCACGGTCGAGACGCTGATCGCCATGTCCGCGACGTTGAAGATCGGCCAGGTCATGAAGCCGAGGTCGAAAGGACCCAGGAAGTCGACGACGCCTTTCTCCCAGCGCAGCCGGTCGACCAGGTTGCCGAGGGCACCGGCCGCGATCAAGGGGAGCGTCAGTCGCCGCAGCCACTGCCCGCGGTGGCTGTCTCGGTAGAGCTGCGCCACGACCCACAGCGCCAGCAGGGTAACGGGCAGGAAGACCCAGCGGGAGATCCAGCCACCTCCCAGGCCCCACAGGCCGCCGGTGTTGAAGTGCAGGGTCAGAGGCAGCCAGCCGCCGAGTGCCGGCACCGTCTCGCCGACCTGCAGGTGGCTGAGCGCCAGGGACTTGGTCCACAGGTCGAGGATCAGCACCCCGGCGGCGGTGAGCACGAAGGTGAGCCACGGTGCTGCCGAGGGGAGGGCTGCGGAGGGGCGGCTTGCGGAGGCCGAGTTCGTCATGCTCACGCCGCCCACAGATCGACCATCTCGAAGCGGTCGACATCGACCAACCCCTGGTCGGTCAACTTCAGCTTGGGGATCACCTCGAGGCCGAGGAATGACAGGCACATGAAGGGGTCGTGCAACTTGGAGCCCAACTCCTGCGCTGCCGCCAGGGCGACATCCAGCTGCTTACGGACGCGCTCGATCGGTTCGGCGCTCATCAGGCCTCCCAGCGGTAGCGGCACCTGCGCCAGCACGCGTTCGCCGTCGGCCACCACCAGGCCGCCGCCCAATTCGGCGGCGCGGCGGGCGGCGGTCCACATCGAGACATCGTCGACACCCGTGATCATCAGATTGTGGTGGTCGTGGGCCACCGACGAGGCGAGCGCACCGCGCTGCAGGCCGAAGCCACGCACGAAGCCGCGGCCCATGGCGCCGGATGCTCGGTGGCGCTCGATGACGGCGATCTTGAGCAGGTCGCGCTCGACGTCGGCGATCGCCTCGTCGCCGCGGACCGCCACTTCCTCGATCAGCTCTTCGGTGACCAGCTGGTTCGGCACCACGCCAATGACGCGTGCCTGGCTGCCCCCCAGCGGAATACGGAAGTCGACGCTCGTCCAGTCGATGTTCATGGTGCTACGCAGGCTGCGCAGCGGTTGTTCGCGGCGCGGCAGCGTCATCTCGCCGTCGCGCGCCATCACCTTGCCACCGCGCATCACCCAGTGCGGCGCCGGGGCTTGCAGGTCGTGGAAGGCGATCAGGTCGGCGCGCTTGCCGGGAGCGATGGCGCCGCGGTCGTCGAGACGGAAGTAGCGCGCTGGGTTCCAGGTCGCCAAGCGGATGGCCGTGATCGGATCGAGGCCCTTGGCGATGGCGGTGCGCACCATGTAGTCGATGTGGCCCTGGTCGAGCAGGTCGGCCGGCTGGCGGTCGTCGGTGCAGAAGCAGATGCGGTGCTGGTTGTGCTGATTGACCAGCGGCAGCAGCGTTTCCAGGTTGCGCGCATTGGTCGCCTCACGGATAAAGATCGTCAGCCCCAGACGTAGCTTCTCGCGCGCCTCTTCGACGCTGGTGCACTCGTGGTCCGAGCCGATGCCGGAGGCGACGTAAGCTTGCAGCTGTTTGCCCGACAGTCCCGGGCAGTGGCCGTCGATCACCTGGTCTTCGAAGGTCTTGAGCTTGGCCAGCACTTCTTCGTCGCCGTGCACGACGCCGGGGAAGTTCATCACCTCGGCCAGCCCGAGCACCCACGGGTCGGACTTGAGCGACACGAGGTCGTACCAGTGCAGCACCGCGCCGTTGGTCTCCATGTTGGTTGCTGGCACGCACGAGGAAGCCATGATGAACATGCTCAGTGGGCCGTGCTTGGCTGCCTCGAACATGAAGCGGATGCCGTCGAGGCCGAGTACGTTGGCGATCTCGTGCGGGTCTGTGATCACCGTCGTGGTGCCGCGTGGCACCACCGCGCGGGCGAACTCGCCGGGTGTCACCATCGAACTCTCGACGTGCATGTGGGCGTCGATGAAGCCGGGGGCGAGGTAGGCGCCTTCGAGGTCGATCTCTTCTTTGGCCTCGTAGTCGCCGAGGCCGGCGATGCGGGTGCGCACGACGGCGACGTCGGTATCGACGATCTCGCCGCTCAGCACGTTGACCACGCGGGCGTTGCGAATCAGCAGGTCGGCGGGTTCGTCGCCGCGGGCGTAACGGATCAGGTCGGCTCGGTCCATGGTGCTCCTAAGTTTCGCGGCCGGCGGGATGCATCCCGTCCGGCGCCGGTGACGACAGCTCGCGGTGACGCGAGCTCGGATGCGCCGCTGTCCAGGTGAGGAACGGGTCCGGCACCCGTGCCTGGCCCCATTCTATGCAACCTGCTGCCACGAACAATCCCGGGAGCCAGACCAAGTTGGTTTGGGCACTGCGAGTGCGGCCTTGAGCCAGCACTTCATGGCGTCGTGGCATGTTCTCTAGGATCTGCCGGTGAGAGGTGATAGACAGGCGGCATGGACATGACGCCCGAGATGCTGCAGCTGGGCCTCGCCTGGTACGTGGTCTTCGTCTTCTCGCTGACGCTGCACGAGGCGGCGCACGCCTTTACCGCCCTGCGCTTGGGCGATGAAACCGCCTATCTCGGTGGTCAAGTGACGCTCAATCCGATGCCGCACATGCAACGCGAGCCGATGGGTACGATCCTGGTGCCGCTGATCAGCTTCGCCATGATGGGCTGGATGATGGGGTGGGCGAGTGCCCCCTACGATCCCTTTTGGGCCCGCCGTCATCCGCGGCGTGCGGCGTTGATGGCCGCGGCCGGGCCGGCGTCGAACCTGCTGCTGGTCGTGGTGTCGTTCGCGTTCATGAAGTTCGGCCTGGTCCAGGGTTGGTTCGCGGAGCCGGCGGACTTCGACTTCACCCATATCGTCGCGGCCGCCGAGGAGGGAGGCTCACTGACCGGCGTCGCGCTGGTGCTGAGCATCACTTTCTCGCTCAACTTGGTGCTCTTCCTGTTCAATCTGTTGCCATTCCCCCCGCTCGACGGCAGTACCATGATCTTAGCCTTGCTGCCCGAGTCCTGGGCACGCTCCTACCAGGACTTCATGGACCAGCAACTGATCGCTCTGGCTGGGATCGTCATCGCCTGGCGACTGTTTCCGATCGCATTCGCCCCCCTCTACTGGCTGGCCATCCTGGTGCTCTACCTGTGAGCCTGCGCGGACGAGGGGGCCTCTGGGGGACCTTCAGGCGTTCAGGTGTTGACCCTTCTGGAACAGCGCGCATAAAATCGCCCTCTTGGGAGAGCCAGGATAGACTGCGCTATCTTCCAGGTGTTCTGGCCGATAGGGCACCTGCCGAGAGCCGTAATAGCTAATGATCACTGGGTACAACACGGACATTCCGCACGCCGGCCTTGTCTTCCACGTCCAAACGGAAGACAAAGGGCTCAACAACCCGTTTGTCGAGACGCTGGTCTATTTCAAGGGGCAGATCCTGGCGGCCAAGCGGTCGAGCTACTCGAATCTGCTGGCCGAGGGCAAGGGCGAAAAAGAAATCCTTGCCCTCATGGAGAACCAGCACCGGCGGGTGATTGTCGCCATCCGAGCTGGCAAGTTCGACGACAAGCTCGAGGCCCTGCGCGGCTCGACGGCCCAGGTCAACGAGACCTTCAGCGGTGCGCCGCCGGGCAGCAGCGAGGTGGGGCCGCCGGACGATCCTCTGGTCACCGAAACCGACCGCAGTCTCGACCAGGTGATTCTCGACTATCTCAGTTCCGAGGCCGACCAGGAGCAACTTCTGCTCTTTGTCGATGGTGACCAGGAGCTGACGCAGGGTGCTCCGGCGACGCTGGCCGTGCGCGCCAGTTCGTCCAAGAGCGGTAGCGCGGTGGTCGGTGCGCACGTCTCGGTCAAGATGATCTCGACTGTCACCGAGCCGTGCACGCTGGCCGCCGGTCAGACCGACCAAGAAGGGCGCATTCGGTTGCCGTTCGACATCCCGCGTCTTGAGCAGGGTAAGGCAGCCCTGATCATCGGTGCCGACAGCAACATCGGCAGCGCCGAGATCAAGCATCTCCTGTGAGCGGCTCTCCCCGATCTTCTCGGTTGGCCCCGCCTGCATCGGAGGCGTCCTCGACATGGCTGGAGATCCAGCTCAACGGCGAACCTCGCGAGGTCGCCGCCGGCAGCACGATCCTGTCGTTGCTCGAGGTGCTCGACCGGCACCCGCGCACGGTGGCCGTCGAGCGCAACGGCGACATCGTGCGCCGTCTGTACTACGCCGATACCCACCTCGAAGCGGGCGACCGGTTGGAGATCGTCCACTTTGTCCAGGGTGGTTGAGGCGTGGAGCCCGCGGTCGACACCGCGAGGTTGTTGCCGCAGGGTTGTCACGGGCGCCAGCATCGGTTATATTCCCTTTCCCGAGTGGGCCGCTAGCTCAATTGGCAGAGCAACAGACTCTTAATCTGTGGGTTCTAGGTTCGATTCCTAGGCGGCTCACCACTCCCGATCCCCGCCTCCATCCGAGCGTCAAACCTCTACCAAATCGCGTAGCTAGCCGGGTCAGGTCGTGCAGCTGGCCAAATCGTGTAGACTGTTGCGGAGCCGCCGAAGCAGTATGCGGGTGGTGGCTGATGCGTAGTACTTCAGCGAAAGTGGCGGAATTGGTATACGCGCTAGACTTAGGATCTAGTCCCTTTATGGGTTGGGGGTTCGAGTCCCCCCTTTCGCACCAGCTTCCCTCCACAGGAATCGAATTCGTTCCCAGAATCTCACGGACTTCCCCCAGCCAACGTCCGAGTTGTGGGCATTGTCAGTCGGCACTGCCGGTCGGTTCTGGCCAGAGCCGACACTGCCCCGAGCCACCGCGCGGAACGCGCAGCGAGGTGTCATGAGCGTCGTCATCGCCGTCGAAGATTCCGGCCCGAGCCGGAAGGAATTGAAGATCGAGGTCCCTGCCCCGGCGGTCGAAGCCGAAGTGAAGCGGGTGACCGACGAATTCGGCCGTAGCGTCCAAATGCCCGGCTTCCGCAAGGGCAAGGTACCCAAGCGCTTGGTGCAAACGCGGTTCAAGCAGGAGATCGAGAATGAGGTTCTCGACCGCCTGTTGCCGCGCTACTGGAAGCAGGCCGAAGCCGAGGTCGAACTGGATGCGCTGCTGCAGCCGGAGCTCGAGAACTACGAGCTGAAAGACGGCGAGCCGCTGGTGTTCACCGTCGGCGTCGACGTCCGCCCGCAGGTGACGCTGGGCGACCTGGACAGCTTCCAGTTGCCCGAGCCGGCCGGTGACCCGACCGACGAGGAAGTTCAGGACGCGCTCGACGACCTGCGCCGTAGCTTCGGTGCCTGGGTCGACGTTGATCGCCCGGCCGCGCAGGGAGACATGGTGACGGCCGAGATGACGCGGCTGGCGAGTTCCAAGGATGCAGGCTCCGAAGACGCGGAAGACGCTGACAGTCAAGAGCACACGGACACGGTCAACGTCGAGATCGGCGGCAAGAACGTGTGGGAGGAGCTGTCGGTCGCCCTGACGCACCTGAGCGCTGGCCAGCAGGCGGAGTTCAGCCGTAGCCACGGCGAAGGTGAGGACGCGCAAGAGTACAACTTTCGCGTCGTGGTGCAGAAGGTGCAGGAGCGCGAGCTTCCCGAGCTCGACGACGCCTTTGCCGAGCAGGTCGGCAAGTTCGAGTCGGTCGATGCCCTCAAGGAGGCGGTGGCCGGCAGTGTCGCCAACGGCAAGCGCGATGCGCGTCGGCGCGAGCGCGAGGTCGCGTTGCTCGACCAGCTGCGCGAGGCGCACCCACTGGAGCTGCCGAAGCGCGTGGTCGAGGGCGAGATTCGATCGATGCTCGAAGACTATGCGCAGCACATGGCACAGCAGGGCGTCAAGCCCGATGACGTGAATTGGGATCAGCTCGGCGAGGCGATGCGGCCGCAGGCCGAGAAGCGTGTGCACGCACAGCTGCTGCTGGACGCGGTAGCCAAGGATCGCGACTTGCGCGTCGAAGAGCAGGAATTCGAGGCGCACCTGTCGGCCATCGCCCGTCAGCGCAACAGCTCGACGATGGCTATCCGACAGGCGCTCGACAGTTCTGGCAAGCTGCAAGTCCTGCGCACTCAGCTGGCGCGCGAGAAGGTGATCCGCACCCTGTTGGGAGAGCCGGATCCCTTCGCCAGCGATGAGGATGCCGCCGGGCCGGAGAAGGACGGGGCGGAAGCTGCGGCAGAGGAATCCGACAGCCAGGAGTGAAGCGAATAGCTTCTTCGAGGAGCGTATCGTGTCCCGTTCTGGGCAACGCGCTACACTCAACCAAGCAAGAGCACGACTCGCGCGAGCGAATAGCGAACCGAGTCAACTGAGGAGATAGATCACCTATGCTGGTTCCCTACGTCATCGAGCAGACCAACCGCGGTGAGCGTTCTTACGACATCTATTCGCGTCTGCTGAAAGATAGTATCATCTTCATTGGTCGGGGCATCGACGATGACCTGGCCAGCTTGGTGATCGCCCAGATGCTCTTCCTCGAGGCGGAGAATCCAGAGCGCGACATCGCCTTTTACATCAACTCGCCTGGAGGCTCGACGAGCGCCGGCCTGGCGATCTACGACACGATGCAGTACATCAAGCCAGACATCGCGACCTTCTGTGTAGGCCAAGCGGCCTCCATGGGTGCGGTGCTCCTGGCCGCCGGCACCAAGGGCAAGCGCTCCGTGCTGCCCAACAGCCGGGTGCTGATCCACCAGCCGTGGATCCAGAACCTGGGTGGCCAGCAAACCGACGTCGAAATCCATGCGCGCGACATGATGCAGTTGCGCGACAAGATGGACGAGATCCTGGCTTTGCATACCGGCAAGACCAAAGAAGAAATCCATCGAGACACGGAACGCGATAAGATCCTTTCGGCCCAAGAAGCGGTGGCCTACGGGCTCGTCGACCAGGTGATGGAGCGCCGCGGCGGTCCGCTGGACTCTCAAGGGGAGTCGAGCACCGCATCGGCAGACTCGGACACTACGCAGGGAGACGCATCCGGCACCAAGGGTTCGGATGAGAGCTAAGGGCCCCGCGAGGCCTTCCGAGTCGAGGAATCACCCCTCTCCGGGCCACGTTGGCGCCCACACCGTGCCGGCTGCCGGCTGAGGGGATTTGGAGGAAATATGGCCAAGAAAGACAACGGCGACGAAGTCCTGCGGTGCTCGTTCTGCAACAAGAGCCAGCGCGAGGTCAAGAAGCTGATCGCCGGTCCCACCGTCTTCATCTGCGATGAGTGTGTCGATATCTGCCTGGACATCATCGCCGAAGACCGCATGCTGGAGCAGCAGCAGGACGCCAGCCTGCCCAAGCCGATGGAGATCAAGCAACTCCTCGACGAATACGTCATCGGCCAGGAGCAGGCCAAGAAGAAGCTCGCGGTGGCGGTGTACAACCACTACAAGCGCATCGACTATGCCGAGCAGTCGCAGTCCAAGGACATCGAGCTGCAGAAGTCGAACATCCTGCTCATCGGCCCGACCGGCACCGGCAAGACCCTCCTGGCCCAGACGCTCGCGCGCTTGCTCTCCGTGCCCTTCACCATCGCTGATGCCACGACGCTGACCGAGGCTGGTTACGTTGGTGAAGATGTCGAGAACATCATTCTCAAGCTGTACCAAGCTTCCGGCAACGACAAGGAAAAGACGCAGCGCGGCATCGTCTACATCGACGAGGTCGACAAGATCTGCCGCAAGGGCGACAACCCGTCGATCACGCGCGACGTCTCCGGCGAGGGTGTGCAGCAGGCGCTGCTCAAGATCCTCGAGGGCACGCAGTGCAACGTGCCGCCTCAGGGTGGGCGCAAGCACCCGCACCAAGAATTCCTGCAGATCGACACCACCAACGTGCTGTTCATCTGCGGCGGTGCTTTCGTCGGCATGGAAGACATCATCGGCCGTCGCCTGAACGAGAAGCGCCTCGGCTTCGGGGCCGACATCCGCACCAAGAAAGAGACTGAGGATCCTGCCAAGATCCTCGAGAGCGTGCTGCCCGAGGACTTGATCAAGTACGGCCTGATCCCCGAGTTCGTCGGCCGCCTGCCGGTGGTCGCGACGCTCGAGTCGCTGGACCAGAAGGCCCTCGTGCGGATCTTGCGCGAGCCCAAGAACAGCCTGCTGCGCCAGTACCAGACCATCTTCGAGTTCGAGGGTGTGCAGATGGAGTTCACCGAGGGAGCTGTGCAAGCGATCGCCGGCGAGGCGATCAAGCGCGGTGTCGGTGCTCGTGGCTTGCGCATCATCCTCGAGGAGCTGATGCTCGACCTGATGTACACCGTGCCATCGGAGAAGGAAGTCGACAATATGGTGATCGACGAAGACCTGGTGGCCACTCGCATTCGCCAGCCTGTTCAGCTCAAGAAAGCAGGCTGAGCCGCTTGCTGGCTCCAACTCCCGGTACTCAGATCGTACCTTCGTTCCGACAGCTCTCCGCCTCGCGCCTCGGGCGCGTCCACGATGGGGTAAACTAGATCCATGGCTTCAACCTTCGTCAAGACGCAGCGTGTGACTCTGCCCCTCGTACCTTTACGCGACATGGTCGTGTTTCCGCACATGATGGCGCCGTTCATCGTCGGCCGGGAAAGCTCGGTGCGGGCGCTGGAACAGACGCTGGCCTCGCCCGACAAGCGCATCTTCCTGGTCGCTCAGACGGACCCCAAGGTCGACGAGCCGGGCGGTGAGGACATTTACGTCGTCGGTGTCGTGGCAACGGTGATCCAGAACCTCAAGTTGCCCAACGGCAACGTCAAGGTGATGGTCGAAGGCCTGCAGCGCGGCAAGGTGGTCGAGTTGGTGGACCGCCTGGGTGCGGTCAACGCGGTGGTTGAACTCTTTGACATCGACTACCCGCTGAGCGACGAGTTGCAGCGCTACATGGGCAAGGTACTGAGCACCTTCGAGGCGTACGCCAAGATGAGCCACCATCTGGCCTTCGAAGGCTTGATGTCGACGCTCAAGATGGACGATCCCGACCGCTTCGCCGACACCCTGTCGGCGCACCTGGTGGTCAGTACCGCTGAGAAGCAGTCTCTGCTCGAGTTGCTCAACCCCTACGAGCGCCTGCAGCGTCTGCACGATCTGCTCGAGGTGGAAGTCGAGAAGATCAACATCGACAAGCGGATCAACGTCAAAGTCAAGAAGCAGATGGAGAAGGCTCAGAAGGAGTACTATCTCAACGAGAAGATCAAGGCCATCCATCAAGAGCTCGGGCGCAAGGACGACCGCAGCGACGAGATGCAGGAGCTGCGCGACAAGATCGAGAAGGCCGGCATGCCCAAGGAGGCGAAGGAGAAGGCCGACCAGGAACTCAAGCGCCTGGAGTCGATGCCGCCAGTGTCTGCGGAAGCGACCGTCAGCCGCAACTACATCGACTGGTTGGTCAGCGTGCCGTGGAAGAAGAAGAGCCGCGAGCAGCGCGATCTGGACAAGGCCGAAGAGATCCTCAACGCCGATCACTATGGCTTGCAGAAGATCAAAGAGCGCATCTTGGAGTTCCTCGCCGTCCGCCAACTTGTGGGGCAGAGCAAGAGTTCGATCATCTGCTTTGTCGGCCCTCCGGGTGTCGGCAAGTCGTCGCTGGCCAAGTCGATCGCCCGCTCCACCGGTCGCAAGTTCGTCCGGCTCTCGCTCGGCGGCGTGCGTGACGAAGCCGAGATCCGCGGGCACCGCCGCACCTACATCGGTGCCTTCCCGGGCCAGGTCATCCAGATGATGAAGAAGGCCGGTACGCTCAACCCGGTCTTCCTGCTCGACGAGGTCGACAAGATGTCGATGGACTTCCGCGGCGATCCGTCGTCGGCGTTGCTGGAAGTTCTGGACCCGGAGCAGAACGACGCCTTTGCCGACCACTATCTCGACGTCGACTACGACCTCTCCAAGGTGATGTTCATTGCTACCGCCAACGTCGTCGACACGATCCCGGCACCGCTGCGCGATCGCATGGAAGTGATCCACCTTTCCGGCTACACGCTGAACGAGAAGCACGCTATCGCCGAGCAGTTCCTGTTCCCGCGCCAGCTCGAGCAGCACGGTCTGAAGCCGAAGAACGTCCAGCTCGAAGACGAAGCGTTGAACGTGCTGATCGAGAAGTACACGCGCGAAGCTGGCGTGCGCAATCTAGAGCGCGAGATCGCCGCCGTCTGCCGCAAGATCGCGCGCCGCGTGGTCAAGGAAGGCAAGAAGCTCGAGGTCGAGGTGACGCCGGAAGTCCTGTACGAGCTTCTGGGCAAGGCCAAGTACCGGCCCTGGACCAAGGGCGAGGATTCGGAAGTCGGTGTCTCTACCGGTCTGGCCTGGACCGCGGCTGGCGGTGCCGTGCTCGAAACCGAGGTCAGCACGATGACCGGCAAGGGCAAGTTGACGCTCACCGGCAAGCTGGGTGAGGTCATGCAGGAGAGCGCGCGTGCGGCGCTGTCGTACCTGCGCAGCCGTGTCGAGCTGTTCGACATCGATCCCGACTTTGCCGAGATCACCGATCTGCACATTCACGTTCCCGAGGGGGCCATTCCCAAGGATGGCCCCTCCGCCGGTATCACCATGGCCACCGCCCTGGTGTCTGCACTCACTTCGATCCCGGTTCGTCGCGACATCGCGATGACCGGCGAGATCACCTTGCGCGGCAAGGTCTTGCCTGTGGGCGGGGTAAAGGATAAAATCCTCGCTGCCCACCGTGCTGGAATCTACGAAGTCATTGTTCCCAAGGACAACGACAAGGATCTCGACGACATCCCCGCTGAGGTCCGGGACGTGATCGAGGTTCATTTCGTAGAATCCATGGACGAAGTGCTGCAGGTGGCTCTGGATCGTGACATCACACCCCTGCCCGCCGAAGCCAAGGGCGAACTCCGAGAAGCGCCAGCCGAGACCTCTGTCGGCTCGGACTCGATAGCCCACTGACGCGACCTGCCAGCGGGCACCCACGAAGCCCAATCCCGCATTCCTCGATCACGGCCGCCGGGGCCGTGGCAGCAAAACCAACCACCAAGATCGTGACGTCGGCCGTCCGCAGGCCGATGAGAGCCCCTTGAACATCCAGACCGCGGAGTTTGTCCGTTCGGCACCGACGCGTCGTGAATTCCTGCGCGACGACCGGCCGCAAGTGGCCTTCGTTGGCCGTTCGAACGTCGGCAAGTCGAGCCTGATGAACCGCCTGCTCGGGCGCAAGGGCTTGGCCCGCACCAGCTCGACTCCGGGGCGCACCCGCGCCGTCAACTACTTCCTGATCAATAGCAAGCTCTATTTCACCGACCTACCCGGATATGGATACGCCAAGGCAAGTCACAGCGAACGCGACCGTTGGGCCACGACCGTGGACGACTACTTCCGCGGCGCCGGTGAACGCTGTCAGGTGGTCCTGCTGGTCGACTCCAAGGTCGGTGCCACGCCTCTCGACGTGCAGGCGGTGGAGTACTTGCAGCAGCTCGGCGTCCCCTTTGTGGTCGCCGCGACCAAGATCGATCGACTTTCCAGGGGGCGGCGCCCGGCGGCTTTGAAGGCCGTGCGCGAAACCCTGAATCTTACCGCTGACTCACCTGCCCTCGGAGTCTCGGCGAAATCGGGAGAGGGCCTCAAGGAACTCTGGCAGCACATCGAGCGTCGCTTGTAGGCACGCGCGGCAGACGCGCGTAGCAGGCGCGCGCAGCAGGCACACGAGCAGCAACGAGGAATCCCATGGCAAAAGCACCGGCGAAACCGCTCCCCGCCAAAATGCGGAACAAGAACAATGGCGACACGCTCGATATCCGGGTGCTCAAAGAGATGAGCATCTCGGAGTTGACCAAGGTGGCCAAAGAATTGGGCGTCGAGGGCGCTGCCGGTATGCGCAAGCAGGAACTGATCTTCAAGATCCTGCAGGCTCAGACGGAGAAGAGCGGCTTGATCTTCGCCGAGGGCGTGCTCGAGTGCTTGCCGGACGGGTTCGGCTTCCTACGTGCGCCGGAGTACAATTACCTGCCTGGACCGGATGATATCTACGTCTCCCCAAGCCAGATCCGGCGCTTCGACCTGCGCACCGGAGATACCGTCTCCGGCCAGGTGCGCCAGCCCAAAGAAGGTGAGCGCTACTTCGCGCTGATCAAGGTCGAGGCGGTCAACTTCGAGCATCCGGAAGTCGCGCGCAACAAGATCTTCTTCGACAACCTGACGCCGCTATACCCGATGGAGCGGCTCAAGCTCGAGGTGGTCGGCGACATGTCCAGCCGCGTCATGGACCTGACGACGCCGATGGGCAAAGGTCAGCGCGCGCTGATCGTGGCGCCGCCACGGACCGGCAAGACGATGCTTCTGCAGTCGATCGCCCACTCGCTGGCGCGCAACCATCCGGAAGTGATCTTGATCGTGCTGCTGATCGACGAACGACCGGAAGAAGTCACCGACATGCAGCGTTCGGTGCAGGGTGAGGTCGTTTCCTCGACCTTCGACGAGCCCGCGACGCGGCACGTGCAGGTCGCCGAGATGGTGATCGAGAAGGCCAAGCGCCTGGTCGAGCACAAGAAGGACGTAGTGATCCTGCTCGACTCGATCACCCGTCTGGCACGCGCCTACAACACCGTCCAGCCGCCCTCGGGCAAGGTGTTGTCCGGTGGTATCGACGCCAACGCTCTGCATCGCCCGAAGCGCTTCTTCGGTGCCGCGCGCAACGTCGAGGAGGGCGGTTCGTTGACCATCATCGCGACAGCGCTGGTCGACACGGGCAGCCGCATGGATGACGTCATCTTCGAAGAGTTCAAGGGCACGGGTAACTGCGAGATTCACCTCGACCGCAAGCTGGTCGACAAGCGTGTCTTCCCAGCGATCGATATCAACAAGAGCGGTACGCGCAAGGAAGAGCTACTGATGCCCGAGAACGAGCTGCGGCGGGTGTGGGTGCTGCTCAAGGTGCTCAATCCGCTGTCGACCGTTGAGAGTATGGAGCTGCTGCTGGACAAACTCTCCAAGACGCGCAGCAACCGAGACTTCCTCAACGCCATGTCCAAGTAAGTCAAGAGTCCGTGCCCAAGCTGCGCGTTGGCCTACTAGATGGTTGTCTCAGCCGGCCCCTGACCTGGGGCTTCATCAAAGGCCATCATTCCGACCTCTTCGCTCCGGGGATTCATCCACCGGCCAGGATCGGTACACTGCTGGCCCAGGGCAATCTGGACGTCGCTCTGCTACCGGCGATCGACATCGTGTCGACACCCGGCCTGCGTGTGCTGCCGGACCTGTGCATGGCCGTGTTGTCCGGCGGCGCCTTGCTCGTCTACCGCGGTCCGCTTTCAGATCTGGCGCAGGTGGGTGTCGATCCAGATGATCGTCAGGCGGCGGCCTTGTTGCGTCTGGTGCTGGGCGAGCTGGCTGTGACCCCAGAGATCGTACCCTCGCGGCGCGGCCCGGAAGCGCGGCTAGAGCGTCACGGTGCAACCTTGCTCGGCGGGGACAGTGCTCTCGAGCCGAGGTGGGGTGACGGCAGCAGGGCCGCCGACATCGAGGTTCTGGACCTGGCTGCCGAGTGGCGGCGTCAAACCTCCTTGCCCTGTATCTTTGGACTCTGGGCTGTGCGCGATGGCGTCGAATTGCCGGACCTGGCCTTCTACTTCAAGAGCAGCCTGCGCTACGGTCTGTCGCTGCGCGACAACCTGGCTCGTGAAACCGCCGCTGAACTGGGAATCGATCCGGCGGCCATTCTGTCGGCCCTCGACGACTGCCGCTACTTCCTGCAGCCGAACGAGATCAAGGCCATCGATGTGTTCCACGCGCGTGCGACGGGCAGCGGCTTGCTCGCCGCGGCGCACCCGGTGCGCCTCTGGCCCGAATGACGAGTACCCAGGACGCCATGCCCAAGTTGCCTCGACGTCTCGCAAGTCCGCTGGTCAAGGTCCTGCGCAAGCTCTACTACCGGCGCTTGTACGGCACCGGTGGGCGGCTGGAGCGGCTTGTCGCCGGTGTGGTCGAGCGCTGGGAAGCCGGCAGTGGCCGCGGCGATGTGCCGCTGGCCGCGGCAGCCTGGGAGGACCAGTACGCACAGGGAGCCTGGGATTTCCTGCGGGACTCTGACGAGCTGGCGCGCTACGGGATCATCGGCACCTACTTGCACCATCGAGGCTTCGGTCAGTGCGTGTTGGACGTGGGTTGCGGCGAGGGCCTCCTGACCGCGGTCATGGCCCCGCGCGGTGGTCGGCGCTTCGTCGGTATTGATGTCTCGGCCGCCGCGATCGAGCGCGCCCGGCGACGCTTCGATCCTCCCGAGTCGAGTGGCTTCGGCGAGCTGTGCTTCGAGGCGGCGGACGCCGAGACTTGGCCTGGGGGCGAGTTGGAGGCGACGTTCGATGCCGTCGTCTTCAACGAGTCCGCCTACTACTTTCAGCACCCCCTGGAGACGGTCGCGCGGTACGCGGTGGGGTTGCGTCCCGGGGGGGTGCTGATCGTGTCGATGTTCGAGACGCTCCGCTCGGTGGCGATTGGCCGGCAGTTGGCGCGCACCTACGCAGTCGTCGATCAGTTCGACCTGGCCGGTGCCAAGGGGCGCTGGCGTATTCAAGTCTTGCAGCCGGTAACCCGCTAGCGTCTGCCGCGTCGTGGCGTTGCCCTGGATCGTCCTGCTGACGTGTCCAGCGATCCGAGCGTCGACGGTGCAATGATGCCGTCGACCCGCGGTTGGAAGTCGAGCTCACGGCGGGTTCCGTAGAGGGACATGTGCCAGAACAAGGGCAGGATCAAGTGGTGCTCGCGGACGTAAAGCGAAAGGTCGCGAGCAGCGACCTGGCGCTTCTCGGCATCGAAGATCACCATGGCTTCGACGATTCGGCGATCGAGTTCGGGGTCGCTCGGGCCATGACGGTTGAAGGTACCCAGGTGCCGACGAGGATCGGGACTGTGCAGCAGCTGGCGATGGATGTCGATCAGGTCGCCGATGATATTTCCCCAGCCCATGATGTTGAGATCGTAGTCCCCGGCCGCGAGACGATCGGACATCTCGGCGAAGCTGACGGCTTGCAGGTCGATCTCGAAGCCGGCCTCCTGCAACTGCGCGATCAGACGCTGGCATAGCGATCGCCGGCTTGCTGTGGTGAGCAAGACCAGCTTGGGCACTCCTGTAGCAGGAGTCGCTTGCGCCAGGAGCTGGCGAGCCTGCTGCAGATCGCGCTTCGTCGGCTCCAGGTCGCTCGCATAGCCATCACTAGGCGGACTGGCCAACTGGCTGGCGGCGCGGGAGTAGTTCAAGAAATAGTCCGAAACGAGGTTCTGCCTGTCGAGGGCCAGATCGATCGCCTGGCGAACCTCGGGTCGCTGCAGCCAGACTTTGTTGAGGTTGAATGCGAGGTAGGTGACGCTCAAACCGATGCGCGAGTCGACCCACAGATCGCGATCTGCTTCGACCACCTCGGCGTGTGCGGCCTCGAGCTGATCCACGATGTCGGCATCACCCGATAGCAGCAGCTCGAGTCGGTGCCGTGGGTCTCCTACGCCGTCGAGATGGAGGCGGCGATAGTGGGTTGGCGGACCCCAATAGTCCGGAAAGGCTTCCAGCAAGACCTCTGAGTCGTCGAGGTCGAGCCACCGGTACGGGCCGGTACCGATCGGCTGCGTGATCGGCTCGGGGCTGTTGCTCGGCAGGATGGCGACGAAGGAGAGACGCTTGAGAAACAGTGGGTCGGACGCCTCGAGCTCGACCTCGACGGTTCGATCATCAAGGGCTCGTACAGTTCGGATGCCGCCGACATGGACCTGGATCTCGGTTTCGGCCAGCCTCAGTGGCCGGAGCAGACTGAAGACCACGTCGTGCGCGTCCAGACGGCTGCCGTCATGAAAGAGCACATCGGGCCGTAACTGGAAGCGATAGCGCTTGGGCGAAGCCTGGCTCCATGAAACGGCGAGGTCGGGACACACGTCGCCATCCTGATCGAGTCGCACCAGGCGATCGAAGACGTACGAGAAGACGGCTTCGGAATAGACGGTGAAGTAGTGGTGGGGATCCGGAGACCGAACGCTCGAGGCCAGGAGGATGCGTAGGGTTTCGCCGTCTCGGGACGGAGGTGGGGTAGCGGCACTGTACTTGCCGAAAGGCAGGTGTATGAGGACGAGGAGGACAACGAGGTATCTGAGCTTCATGATCACATCTCCAAGAAAAGGGATAGGAACAGTAGCTGGGCACGGGGGCCAACGGGTGTGTTGCCACCGCGGAATGCTGCTGAGCCCTTCAATTATAGGAAGATGCGGTCAATTGTAAAGACATTGCTATAATATCGTAGTATTAATATTTCTATCCAGGGGAGCTTGCTGCGATGTGGCGATCTTTAGTTGCGATAGTGATGACATGCGGTGTCGTGGACATGGACGAGCGCCTGGCGTGATTTTGCCGCAGAGAACGGGTACCGCGGGCGGCGGCACGTAGTAGAGTGACCGGGCTGTCCGCGCACGCCGCGCCCTGGACGGCAGTTCGAGCCAGTGACCACGAGGGAGAGATTGATGTCAGAAGAACTCGAAGAAGGCGGTTGGATCGCCGAATCGCGCAACGTTTTGGGAGGTCGCCTCGATCTCTGCAGCCGGGAGCCGCTGACCGGCTTCTATCGGGATGGCTGCTGCAACACCGGTTCCGAGGACGACGGCGTGCACGTCGTGTGTGTCGAGATGACGGCCGAGTTTCTGGAATACAGCCGCCGTGAAGGCAACGATCTCAGTACACCGCAGCCGCTGCACGATTTCCCGGGGCTGCAGCCCGGCGATCGCTGGTGCTTGTGTGCGACGCGCTGGCGTGCCGCCTACGATGCTGGGCAGGCTCCCCGTGTCTACCTGGGGGCTACGCACGAGCGAGCACTCGAGGTCGTATCGCTCGAAGCGCTGATGGAGTATGCGGCGGATCTGAGCTAGCAGCGCTGGATTCCGAGACCTCGTCTTCTCGGCACTCCGACTCGGTAGAGTATGCTGTCGTGCGAGTCGCGAGCTCTGGTGTTCGTGACTGTGTTGGTAAGACACAGTAATTCTCATTGATCGTGAGGAGGAGAAAATCCATGAAGAAGAAAATCCAGCGCCGTCTCGCCTTGAACCGCGAAACGCTGTCCAATCTAGACCGCGTCTTCGGCGGTATTGCCGTGAACGGCGATGTGGTCCCGGTCCCCGACTCGAAGTACGTCAGCTGCACCTACGTCAATTGCCCGGACGATACGAAGTACGTCAGCTGCTCGCTGGTGTGCTGATGGACCTAGGCGTGGCCCTCGGCCGCGCCAGATGAGCCTCTTGCTTCAGGGCCGGCAACTGCCGGCCCTGAGCTGTGTAGCTCCTGGCTCGGGACGCTACGAGGTGGGGCGGCTACAGGCGGGCGAGTTGCTCGTCGCGCAGACGTAGCACGCGGGTGCGCAAGTTGTGCAGCCAGAAGAAGAAGGCTGTGTAGCAGGCCGCGCCGAGGAGCAGCACCTGCAGCATGCGCGAGTTCATCTCGATCTTGCCACCCGGGTTGATCACCGGTTCCGGATGCAGGGTGAACGACGCCATGCGCGGCAGCACGAAGAAGAGGAAAGGTGCCACGGCGATGCCGAGGGCGGCATAGGCGGCGGAGAGCCGGCGCCGACGTTCCTCGTCCGGAACGGCTGCGCGCAGGGACAGGTAGGCTCCGTAGAAGAGCAGCGCCATGGTGATCGAGGTCTGGCGGGGATCCCAGTTCCAGTAGCTGCCCCACATGATGCGCGCCCAGATGGCGCCGCTGACCGTGGCCAGGATGCAGAAGACCATGCCGATCTCGATCGCGGCGTGGGAGGCGTAGTCGTGACGGATGTCGCGCTTCATGAGATAGCGCAGGCTCCAGGCACCGGCGGCGACGAAGGCGACGAACGAAGCCCAGGCCATCGGTACGTGGAAAAACAGGATACGGCTGGACTGGCCGATGAAATCTTGAGCCAGCGGTGCATAGGCAAAGGCGCCGACGATCACCAGGCAGCCAGCCAGCCAGAGGGTCCAGGCGAGAGCATTCTTCATGGAGTCAGGTCTCCTCGCAGAGCAAGTTCCGGCTTGTTGGTCGAGAATTCCGACAGATCAAGGATTCCAGATGGTAGGGAAGAGCATAGAACCCGCGACTGTGACGGTGGCATCATACAGCAGCAGCAGGCGGATTGCCGGGTCTCCCACGGTCGCCACCGCCGTCGCGGCTTCGTCGATCGTACCGGCTTCACCGGTGACTGCGGCACGGCTGATCTGGATGACGATGACCAGCAGGGGCAGCAGGATCGGCAGGGCGAGCACGGCGAACAGCGTACCGCGGCCGCGCGCCTGAGCAATGATGGCGGCGATCAGGGTGCCGCCTGCCGCCAGCCCGAAGCCGCCGCCGAGGAGCGCGAGCACTAGCTTTTCCGGGCGTGCGACGCCGAGGTCCATCATGGCGAGGAACAGTGGCGTCACCAGGATCTCGAGCACCAGCACCAGTGTCAGGCTGTAGAGCAACTTGCCCCAGAACAGCGCCGAAGGCGTTGCACTCATGCGCAGCGCGGTAGCAGTGTGGGTCTCTTCCTCCACGACAAAGGCTCGAGGCAGCCCTGCGGTGACCGCGAACAGCAAAATGATCCACAGCACGACGGGCAGCACGGCCCCCTTCTCGCTGCTGCTGGCGCCGATCGGTCCGAGGCCGACGCTGACCACGACCAGCGTGGTGACGGCGAACAGGCCCAGCGTGTTGAGGGCATAGCGCGTGCGCAGTTCGCAGCGCCATTCCTTGACGAAAACGGCGAGCGCTTCGGCCAGCCAGTCGGCGAGCGTTGCCGCGCTGGGGGTGTCAGCTGAGGTCGAGGTGTTGGTGGACATGGCTTTCCAGGGCGGTCGGCAGGCGCAGGTCTGTGGGACTGGCCAGCACCAGGCCGCCGCCGGCCGAGAGGTGATCCGCAAGGAGATCCCAGAAGGCTTGACGGCCAGCGGCATCGAGGTTCTGAAACGGCTCGTCGAACAGCAAGATCGAGGGCTCGTGGAGTGTCGCCCAGCACAGTCGCAGACGCTGGCGCATGCCGGAGGAGAGGGCGCCGGCGGCGCGGTTCGGCGGCAGGCCGAGTGCGACCGCGCGGTCGATGGCCGTGGCGGCGCTGCGTCGACGCAGGCGGCCGAAGAAGTGGAGATTCTCGGCGACCGTGAGTTCGTCGTAGAGTGCCAGGTCCGGTGCCAGGTAGCCGAGGCGACGGCGGCGAGAGTCCATCTCGCTGGATGCAGGGGCGTTGTGTACTGTCGCGCGCGCAGGCTCTGTGACGGGACTCTGCTCGGGGTCCTGAGCTGGGCTGGTTGTACCTGCCGGCGCGTACACTCCTTCGGAGTAGGTGATCGTGCCGCGGTCGGGCGACAGCAGGCCCGCCAGGCACTTGAGCAGCGTGCTCTTGCCGCTGCCGTTGCTGCCCGTGATCAGGAGAATCTGGCCTTCCCGCACGTCGCCGGAGACGCCTCGGAGCACCGAGACGCGGCCGAAGCGGCGGAAGATGTCACGGAAGGAGAGAGTAGCGGGTTGCATGCGGCGCTGATTATAGGCCCATTTTCGTGACACTTTCCCAGATCGGGTGGCAGCTTGCCCGATTCCCCGCGGAGCCTTTACCATGCGATTTATGAATGCGAGTGAGATCGACTGTCGCGTCACCCAGGCTGCTGACGGTCTACATAGGCCTGCCAACCCGGTCCAGAGGAGCCGCCCTGCGGCCCTGCGCGTGGCTGCCTTGACTGTGGCGGTTGTCTCGATGTCACTGCTCGGCTGTGCGACGTCGGGCACGACCCCGGACTCCTCGAGGAGCACCGGTAGCGGTGCAGCCGACGATGCGACCCGAGGTGCCAGCGACGAACTGGTGGGCTCCTCGGGCGTGCGTCCCTATCGCCCGAGCCGAGAGCTGCCGACGGTAGACGTGCCCGACCTGGACATGCGGGCTTTGCTGCTGCTGCTGGCTGACCGCCGGATGTACGAGAGCTTCACAGTCGAGCGGGCGTTGGTGTCCGATGCCGAGGCGCCAGCGCAGCTGCGCCGGTTGCTGGCGTTGGCGCTGGGCCGGGCCGGTCGACCCGAGGGGGTCGAGGTGCTGCGCGGCCTGTTGCTCGACGACGACGTCGAGGTGCGACGCGAGGCGGTGTTCGCACTTGGACAGCTGGGAAACAGGGAGGCGGTCGACCTCCTGCTGCACCGGATGCTGGTCGACAACGACCGCGAGACCGGGATGCTGGCGGTCGAGGCGCTGGCCAAGCTCGCAGTGCCGGTGCTCGATGTCGGCGATGCGCTGGGTAGCCTGCCCGAGGTCGAGCTGTGGTCTCGTCTGCTGCCGCACTTGCATCGTTTTCGTGATGAAGAGCGTCTGACGCTGGCCAGCTTGGCGCTCGAACGCGCCGAGCGCTCGTTGCGGCCGTGGGCGGTGTATACGCTCAGCCGCGCTCCCACCGCCGGGACCTTGCCGCTGCTGCGGGCTCGCCTGGAGGATGGGGAGCCGCGCACCCGAGCGTGGATCGCCGAAGCCCTGGGAGGCGCTGGCGACGCCGCCGATCTCGACCGCCTGGTACCACTCCTGCAGCCCGAGGTGCGCGCGCCGGGGCCCGTGATCCAGGCGCTGCGCGCCGGCCGTCGGTTGGTGGCCCGCGGCGTGGCGGCGCCGCCGGAATCGTGGGTGCCGTGGCTTCTGCACTGGTTGGTGGATGGTCGTCCGGCGGTGCGATTGGCGGCGATCGAAGCCTCGGCGGCCTGGCTGGGTGAGCCGCAGTTGGAACCGGTATTGCTGGCACTGGCTGAGGCCAATGCGCCCGTCTGGCAACGCGCCGCGGCCCTTCGAACCCTGGCTCGCTGGCGGCATCCGCGCGCCTCGGATCTAATCGTCGCCGCGGCGGCTTCACCCGAGTCGTCACTGCGGGCCGCCGTGACGGAGCCGGCGCGGCTCGTGGGTCTGGATGCCATCCTCGAGCTGCTGGCCTCGGATGCCGTGGGCAGCGTCCGTGCCGCGGTGTTGGAAGCGAGGTTGAACGCTCTGCAGGTAGACCCGGAGGCGCCAGATCTCGACGAAGTTCTGCAATGGTCTGGCTTGTTGCTCGACGCGGCGCTGGAGGATGCAGATCCCGTGGTGCGGGCGACGGCGCTCGACGCTCTCTACCGCTGGCCGGTCCTGCGTGTTCAGCGGCTGGTCGAGGCCTACGACCGCGCCACCCGCGACCGTATCGTCGAAGCGCGGCTGAGCGCGGTGCGCGCCATCGGCGCCCGTGCACGCGCGCTGCCGACGGAACGAGGCCGCGCCATCGAGGCCCTCGAACGTCTGGCGGAGGGCGGAGAACGGCTGGTGCGGCGGCAGGCGGCGGTCGAGTTGCTGGCGATGGAGATCACCCCGCCCCTGCCTGGTCCGGCGACCGGCGGCCAGGCCAGCTTCTATGCACAGGTTGTACGCCGCACGGCGCAGCCCTGGCTGGCCCACCTGCGGACCGACCTGGGAACTCTGACTTTGGAGCTGGACTGCCCGTTGGTGCCCCTGACATGCTTGAATTTCCTGCAGCTGGCGGAGCAGGGCTTCTACGATGGTCTTGCTTTCCACCAGCTGACCCCGGACTTCATCGTCCAGGCCGGCGACCCGCGCGGGGATGGTTGGGGTGGTCCCGGTTACCGGATCCGCGACGAAGTCTCGCGTCTGCGCTTCGAGCGCGGCACCGTCGGTATGGCGCTGTCGACCGCGGACGCCGCGGGCAGTCAGTTCTTCCTCACGCTGTCGCCGCAGCCCCAGCTCGAAGGCGCCTACACGGCCTTCGGACGGTTGCGCGAGGGCGACGAAATCCTCGATCTACTGGCTCCGGGTAGCCGCATTCTGGGCATCGACCTGGAGCCTGTGACCGTCACCCCAAGCTCGCGGCGACGGCGTTGAAACCTTGTCGGGAAGGAAGCGTATAAAGCGATGACACGGGATGCGGAGCGAAAGGACGATCGGTTGAAGGACGAAGAGCTGGTCGCCGCGATCCTGAAGGGCCGAGAAGATCGCTTCGTTGAGCTTGTCGAGCGCTATCAAGGGCGTCTGGTGAACTACCTGTATCGCTTGCTGAGGAACCTGGACGAAGCGCACGACATGGCTCAAGAGGTGTTCATCAAAATCTATCAAGCACTGGAGGGCTTCGATCCTCGCTACCGGTTCTCGACCTGGTTGTTTCGCGTGGCACAGAACGCGGCCATCGATCACATTCGAAAGCGCCGCCTCAAGTTGGTCACCATTCACCGGCCGGATCCGGAAACGGGGGAACGTCAAGACTGGGAGTTTCCGAGTCCAGAGCGGGGGCCGTATGGCCACCTGCGCAATCGGGAACGCGGCGGTGCCATCCAGGAAGCTATCGATTCACTGCCTTGGGAATATAGGGAACTCATCCTGCTCCGTCACTTTGGCGAAATGTCCTACGACGAGATCGCCAAGCTCAAGGAGATGCCTCTCGGTACAGTGAAAAACAAGTTGTTCCGCGGCCGGCAGATGCTGAAGAAGCAGCTGGCTGACTTTCGAGTCGATTGACCCCGATGGACGCCATCGAGCGGGGGGATTGCTCATGAAGCGCGATGCCGATGACGCACACCGAGTGTGTGCACACCAAGATGAGATGAACGAACTGCTGCAGCAGCGGCTGGATGGGGATCTAGCGGCGGCGCAAGCCGCGCGTCTGGACGCCCATCTCGGGCGTTGTGCGCTCTGCGCCCACGACGCCCAAGGCTACGACGCGCTGTTCGAGAAGCTGGCGATGCGGGTCGAGGTCCGTCCGGACTTCACCGCGTCGGTGATGGCGGCGCTGCCGCCGGCTGCGCACGAAGCCCGAGCCCGCGTTGCCTGGATGCTGCCGGTGGCAGTGTTCCTCCTGCTGGCGATCGGTACGGTGTTGATCGCCGGCGGTTCGCTGAGTACCGCCGTCGAAGGCACACCGTTCGGTCTGCTCGGTGCAGTCGCCGAGATGGTCACCGCCACCGCGCTCGCTGGCGCGGGCTTGCTCGGTGCCAGCTGGAAGGCCCTGCGCCTGGGCGTTGGGGAAATGATGGTGCAGTCCCCGATGATGCTGGTCCTACTCAGTTTTCTGATCGTTGGCTTGAACGGCCTGCTGTTCAGCTACCTGCGTCGCCGCCGAGGTGCGCGCCAGCCTCAGCACCAGGCACAGAGGGGAGCCTGAAAGCCCCAGGGGCCTCGGATCGGCCGCCTGTATCTCAGCCTCACCCTCGGCCTCGGAGAGTTGCAGTAGACTCCGTCCCCATGAGGACAAGCCCGCTGCAGTGTCGAGCGAACTGCCGGCCGTGCTCAGCACGCGCCGGTGTTTCCAATGTACTGGCCAGCTTTCTGGAGCTTCGAGTCTACGGGTTCACTGCTTGCCTGCTGGTCGCCAGCGCGCTCACGTGGCCCTTGGCGTCGTCGGCGCAGGAGGAATCTTCGTCGACGCAGCAGGCGGAGGGACGGCCAGCTTTGGTCCTTGCGCCCGGTGCCGTGGCGCGCGAGCAGATGGTCGCCCTGGGCCGCGACCTCATCGTGCGTGGCGAGGCGCAGAGCGACATCGCCGCGCTCAACGGCGATATCGACGTTTCGGGCGTCGTGCGCGGTGATGTCGTCGTGCTCGGTGGCGACGTGCGCCTGGCACCCACCGCCCGTGTCGACGGGCAGGTGTTTGTGCTCGGCGGTGTCGTCGAGGCCGGCGCCGGGGCGCAGATCGGCGGCAAGTCGGTGGCCTATCCGAGCATTTCGCACGCCTGGGTGACGTTGCTGGAGGCACCTTCGCTGGGTCTGGAGCCGATGTCGCCGCTGGTGCTGGCGACCAAGCTCGCGTTGCTGACCGCCTGGGTGGCACTCATGCTGGGCTGCTTCGCGGCTGCCGGACGGCAAGTGCTGAGTACCTCGATCGGCGTCCAGCGCGAACCGTTCCGCAACTTCTACATCGGCCTGGTCGGCGTCTTGACCTTCGTGCTCACCGGCATCTTCCTGAGCAGCTTCGCTGGCGCCCTGGTGGCCCTGCCAATGTTGGTCCTGGTGGTGCTGTGGTTGCTGCTGCTCAAGCTGTGGGGCATGGTGGCGGTCTTCCACGCGCTCGGCGACTGGTGCGGCCACCACGTGCTGCGCCGCCGGCTGCGCCCGCTCGAGGCCTCGACGCTTGGCCTGCTGCTGCTCGGTGCGTGCAAGTTCATCCCGGAAGTCGGCACCTGGATCTGGACCGTCGCGGCGTTGATCGGCATCGGCGCGACCTTGAGCACCAAGTTCGGCCGCCGCGAACCCTGGTTCGACCTCGACGTGTTGGAACGGCCCGCTGTGGTAGGGTAACGAACCATCGCGTTGTGGAACGCGCCTCCCCACCGCAGAGATCGCACCTATGCTCGCCAACACACCGGGATCCATTTTCTGCCAGGTTTGCGGAGCAGCCAATCCGGACGACGCGGAGTACTGCCTGCAATGCCAGCATCGCTTGCTGGTGCTTTCCGGTGCCGAAGAAGTGGACTTCGAGCCGGATGTCGCGGCGAGTGAAGAGACCAGTTTCGAAGAGCACCTGCTGGAGCGCATCTCCGTGCTCGAAGAGGTTGTCCGGCGCTCTGGCGAGACTCTACGCCAGTTGCTCGGTGCGCTGCGCAAGCAGGAACAGAACACGCTGGTGACCCAGACCGGGCTCAGCAGCCTGCTCGAACTGCTCGACCAGAAGGGCTTGGTGGCGCAGGAGAGTTGGAGCGAGCTGTGGGAAGCGCGCATGGACCAGCAGCTGCTGGCGCTCGAGCGACGCGACCGTTTCCTGGCCATCCGCGAGCGGGCAGCTGCGCTCTACCACGGTGGCCGTCGGCGCGAGTTCCAGCAACTGCTGTCTGAAGCCGAGATGGCCTTCTTCGCTCTCGACACCGACGCCGGTGTGCGGGCCCTCGAAGCCGCCTTCGAACTCGATCGCAACAACGACCCGCTGGCCTACTTCCTGGGTGAGGCAGCGTTCAATGACGGCGATGCTGAGCGTGCCCTGGCCTTCTTCCATCAGCTGCTGCAGGTGCGGCCCGACCACTACGAGGGTCTGGTCTACTGCGGTGTCATCGAGTACGAGCGCGGTGCCCTCGAAGTCGCTGAGCAGTTGTTGCAGCGTGCGGTCGAACTCTACCCGCATTCCTTCCTGCCGCACTTCAGTCTCGGTGCCGTCTACGCTGGCTGCGGCAGGCTCACCGAGGCGGTCGATTGCCTGGAGCGGGCCATCCAACTCGACGCGGTGCCGCAGGCCTTCTATCTGCTCGGCAACTGCTGCTATGAACTGGGCCGTCTGGGTGCCGCGATCCGGCACTTGCAGAAAGCGGTGCAACTCGATCCCGCGTTCGCGCAGGCCTACTACCTGTTGACGCTGGCCTACCTCGACCGTCGCTGGCACCGCAAAGCCATGGACGCGCTGCGCCGAGCGCAGGAGCTGTCGCCGAAGACCATCGGCGTGCGCTACCTGGATGGTGCCGAGGGCGGGCCGCTGCCACCGGTCGAAGGTGCCGCCAGTGCCTGGTACGACCAGGCTGAGAAGCTGGTGCGCCACGACAACCCGCGCGCCGCTTTCCAGTGCTACCGGGAAGCCCTGCTCCTGGAGCCCGACAACGCCACGTTGCTGTTGTCGTACGCGCGCTTGTGTCTGCGCCTCAACCGCAGCCGCGAGATCGAAGCCGTGGCTCGCCGTGTGCTCGACCTCGATCCAGACGACACGCTGCGCGCCACCGCCTGCGCCACCTTGATCGAAGCCTTGCGCTCCCAGGGGCGCTACCGCGAGGGAAACCGCATCGGCCTGCGCCTGCTGAGCGAGGACAAACGCGAAGCCACATCCGCGAGCGCGGGATCGCCCCAAGAGACGGCACCCCAAGAGACGCCACCCCAAGAGACGTCGACCCAGCAGGAGTCGCCCCAGGATAGGCCGCCGCGAGACGTGCCCGGCCCGGATGCCGCCGACCTCTCGAGCGAGTCCGAACTCACCCGCACGGTCGCCTATTCCGAAGTCGCCTACAACCTGGCTGAGATGGAAGAAGACTTGGATCAGGCTCTCGACTTTGCCCGCCGCTCGGTCGAGCTATCGCCCGAAGCGCTCAAGGGCTTCCCGCTGGCTGCGCTCGGCTGGGTGCACTACAAGCGCAAGGAGTTCGACCAAGCCATCGACTGCCTGGCGCAGTCGACCGAACTCTCTCCGTCGCCGGCTGCCCTGACACACCTGGGCATGGCGCTACTGGCATCCGGTCAGCGAGAGCAAGCGCGCTCCGTGCTGGCGCGCGCGCGTTCCCTCGAAGAGCCTGAGACCCTGGAAGCGAGCGGCACGGAATCCGGTGTCGCCAGCCGCGTTCAGGATCTGCTGTCGCGCTGACCAGCTCTTCACTGCAATTCTTCACTGCAACTCTTCACTGCGACGGGCCGCCCACCAGAGCAGTGCCGCCACGGCCAGGCTCTTGAGCGCCGCTCCCGGCAGGAACGGCAGCAGGCCGCCGTCGATCGCCCGCTGCCAGCCGGCGCTCTGCGCCAGCCACGGCAAGCCGGCAAGGAAGATGAACGCGTGGCAGATCAGCATCGCCGCCAGTGACATCCCGAAGCGTCGATTCCAGCCACGCTCGACCATCCGTCCAGCCAGCCAGGCGGCACCCAGGAAGCCGAGCAGGAAGCCGCCGGTCGGTCCCAGCAGGTGCTGCATGCCGGCACTGCCGTTGGCGAACACCGGCATACCGAAGGCCCCGGCCAGTAGGTAGATCACCACGCCCAGCGTGCCCCACACGGGGCCGAGGATGGCGCCGAAGAGCAGGACGAAGAACGTCTGTAGCGTCAACGGTACCGTCGTTCCGGGCAGCGGTAGCGCGAGCTGGGCTCCGATGGCGATGAACAAGGCGGCGCCGATGCTGAGGGCCAGCTTGCGGATGGGGTCGGCGGGCTCGGGTTCTCGGTAGGTGCTGTCCGGGGCGAGGTCGTTCATGGGGCAGAGTCTAGCGCAGGTGGTCGAGGGCGGCTTTGCGCTACACTCAGGCTCCTCTCGAGGACTTCCGGATTGACCGCCGTCACACCCATGAGCCGAAGCCAGAAACCCGCGTTTTATCCGCTGTCGCCGCTGCAGCAGGGCATGTTGTTCCATGCCCTGGAAGCACCGGCCAGCGACGCCTATTTCGAGCAGAGTCCACTGTGGCTGGACGGTGAGCTGGATCTGCGCGCGCTGCACCGAGCGTGGCAGGTGGTGGTGGACCGGCACGAGGTGCTACGCACGTCGTTTGTCTGGGGCAAGGTGCGCGAGCCGGTGCAGGTGGTGCAGCCGCGGCTGCGCTTGCCGATGGCGGTGATGGATCTGAGCGGTGTCGCGAACGTGGAGCCGGAAGTGCGCGGCGACGGTCCGGTGGCGGAGTTGCTACGCCAGGATCGGCTGCATCCGTTCGACCTGGGGCGCGCGCCGCTCTTGCGCCTGACAGTGCTGCGTCTGCACGCGCACAGCTGGGTCATGGTCTGGTCGTGTCACCACATCCTGCTCGACGGCTGGTCACAGGCTTTGATCACGGCGGATCTCTTCCGCGCCTACACGATTCTGCAAGGTGCGAGGGATGCTTCCGCGGCGGCGGCAGGTCAGCAGGTGGAGTCGGTACTCGGTCCTGCACCGCCGCCGTTTCGCGGCTACATAGCCTGGCTGCGCAAGCGGCCCAGGGAAGAGACCGAGGCCTATTGGCGTCAGCGCCTGGCCGGCTATGACGAGTCGGTCGCCTTGGCCTCGCTACTGCCCAAGAGCCCTCTACCCAAGAGTCCACAGCCCAAGATCCCACCGACGACCGACGAGGACGTGGTGGGTGGCACTACAGTGCGTTTGCAGACGGCGCTATCGGCAGAGCTGGTCGCACGCCTGCAAGGCTACGTGCGCAGCCATGGCCTGACGCTCAACACCTTGTTTCAGGGGGCGCTGGCGCTGCTGCTGGCTCGGTATTCGGCACGGTCGGACGTCGCCTTCGGCATCGTGGTTGCCGGTCGACCGCCGCAGTTGCCGGGAGCCGAGCGCATGGTCGGTTTGTTCATCAACACGGTACCGCTGCGGGTCAGCACTGCCGGGGTGGCGCCTGGAGACGGAGGGCAGCCCAGCACCGCGGCGCTCGACTGGCTGCGCGAGCTGCACACCGAGGCGGGACGCCAGCGCGCCTTCGAGCACGCACCTCTGCTCGACGTGCAGCGCTGGAGCGATGTCCCTCCCGGCGGTCAGCTCTTCGACACCTTGCTGGCGTTCGAGAATTATCCGGTCGAGCAGCCGACGGGCAGTGAGGCGCTGCGCTTGCGCTGGCTGCCGTCGCCGAGTGGCACCAACTTTCCGCTGTCGCTGGTGGTGGTGCCGGGGGAGCAGATGTGGCTCAACGCCCACTACGCCGGCGCCAGCCTCGATGCCACCGCCGTGCACCGGCTGGTGCGCCACCTGCGGACGCTGGTCGACGGGCTCGGCCGGGACGGTGCGCGCCTCGAGGCTCTGCCTCTGCTGAGCACGGCCGAACGGCACCAGCTGTGCGTCGAATGGACCGATGCGGCCAGTCCCTTTGCCGCCGCCGCGTCGCTGGCCGAACTGGCTGCCTTGCGTGTGCGCGCGCGGCCGGAGTCGGTGGCGGTGGTCTATGGTCGCCGGCACCTGAGCTACCGCGAGCTGGCGCGCCGCTCCGGGACCGTGGCGGCGCAGCTACAGCTGCACGGGATCCGTCGCGGCGACATCGTTGGGCTCTACTTGGAGCGCTCGCCGGAGTTGATCGTCGCGCTGTTGGCGATCCTGCGTGCCGGTGGCGCCTACCTGCCGCTCGACCTGGCCTATCCGGACGAGCGCGTCGCCTTCCTGCTCGCCGACGCCGGGGCGACTTCGGTGGTGACCGACGGTGCCCACGCCGAGAAGCTGCCTGCGCCCTGGGGCGGGCAACGTCTGTGCCTCGAAAACCTGCTGGCACCGGTAGCCCTGCCGGCTGCCCAGCGAGTGACGGAAGACGAGTTGCACGGTGACGACCTGGCGTACGTCATCTACACCTCCGGTTCGAGCGGCCGGCCGAAGGGGACCGCGGTACCGCAGCGAGCGGTGGTGCGACTGATCCTGGGGCAACACCGGCCGAGCCAGGCCTACGGTCAGCTCGGGCCAGAGACGCGTTTCGGGCAGGTTGCCAACACCTCTTTCGACGCTGCCACCTACGAGATCTGGGGCGCTCTGCTCAGCGGCGGCTGTCTGGTCGGTGTACCGCGTCGGGTCAGCCTGCAGCCGCGGCACCTGGGCCGCTTCCTGCGCCGCCGGCGCATCGACACGACTTTCATTACTGCTGCGCTCTTCGCCCAGACGGTGCAGGTCGATCCCTACGCGTTCAGCGGCATGCGTGACTTGCTGGTTGGCGGTGAGGCGGTCGATCCGGACGCCGCTCGACGTCTGCTCACCGGACCCGCGCCACCGCGCCGCCTGCTCAATGGCTACGGCCCGACCGAATGCACCACCTTCGCCGTCGTAGGGCAGATCGAGCCGCCGCCGGTGGGGGCCAAGTCGGTACCGCTGGGGCGCCCGATCGGCAATACCGATGTGCGGGTGCTGGACCGCGCTGGCGAGCCGGTGCCGGTTGGCGTCGCGGGGGAGCTGCGCCTCGGGGGGGCCGGTCTGGCCTGGGGCTACCTGGGACGCGCGGCGCTGACGGCCGAACGCTTTGTGCCCGCTGGTGAATGGCTCGCCGGAGGGTTGGTGGGACGAGGCCGACGCCTCTATCGCACGGGCGACTTGGTGCGCTGGTTGGGCGATGGTCGCCTCGACTTTCTCGGCCGGCTCGACGATCAGGTCAAGCTGCGTGGCTACCGTATCGAGCCGGGGGAGATCGCGGCGCGGCTGCGCGAGCACGAGTCGGTGCGCGACGCCGTTGTACGCCTGCTCCCTTCGGGCGAGGGCGAACGGCGGCTCGTGGCGTGGGTGATCCCGGCTCCTGGCGCCCACGGCGGTGTGCCCCCCCATCCAGCTTGGCGTGCCTATCTGGCCCAGCGGTTGCCCGACTACATGGTGCCGTCACTCTTCGTGCCTGTCGAGGCGATTCCGCTGACCGCTCACGGCAAGGCGGACCACCGGGCGCTGGCGACTCTGGCGGAAACGTCGGCGATCGGTCCGTTGGACGCCTACGTGCCGCCGCGCACGGCGACCGAAGAGCTGCTGGCGGGTCTCTACGCGCAGGTGCTGGAGGCACCCGAAGGGACGCGGGTCGGTGCCGAGGGCCATTTCTTCGACCTCGGCGGTCACTCGCTGCTGGCCATGCGCCTGGTGGCGCGCATCGCCGAGGTGCTGGAGGTCGAGCTGCCATTGGGCGAGCTGTTCGAGCATCCGCGCGTCTCCGAGCTGGCCGGGCGTCTCGACCAGCTGGCCTTTGGTGCCGCCGACTGGCGTTCGACGCCGATCGAACTGCTGGAACGTGCGGCCGGGGCGGAGATGTTGCTCGAGGCGCCCCTGTCTTTCGCCCAGCAACGCCTGTGGTTCCTCGACCGCCTGGAGCCGGGCAACGCCTTCTACAACATCGCCACCGCCCTGGAGTTGCGACCCACCGCGGAGACGGGGGGAACTCTCTCCCTGCGAGCCTTCGTTGCCGCCGTCGACGAGCTGGCGCACCGGCACGAGATCCTGCGTACCACCTACACAACCGTGAGCGGACAGCCGCGGCAGCGCGTGCACGCCTGGGAGTCCCGTCCTCGCAGGTGCTCGAGCAGGTCTGTCGACCTGAGCAAGCTTATCGACTTGCGTGCACTGGATTGCGCGACGGCTGAAGAGCAGCAGCAGCGGCTGTTGCAGCGCGAGAGCCGGCGTCCGTTCGACCTCGCCCACGGTCCGGTGGTCCGCGCGCTCTTGCTGTGTCGAGACGACCGTCACACCTTGCTCTTGACGCTGCATCACATCGCCGGCGATGGCTGGTCGATGGGCGTCCTGGTGCGCGATTTCTCGGCTTGCTATCGGGCCCTCCTCGAACAGAATGGCACGCAAGATCGTGAGCAGGACTCCGAGTCCCTTGCCGGGCAGAAGGACGGTCCGCGGCCTCTGCCGTTGCAGCCTCTGCCATTGCAATATGCCGACTACGCCCACTGGCAACGCCAGCGTCTCGACACCGAGCAGCTGACCGCCGGTGTCGACTGGTGGCGACAGCAGCTCGAGGGTCTGCCGTCGCATCTCGACCTGCCGACCGACCGTCCACGGCCGGCGGTGCAGAGCTACCGTGGCGCGGCGCTGCCGTTGCGCCTGGACGACCTGTCGGAGCCGCTCCACGAACTGGCCCGGCAGCAGGGTGTGACCCTCTTCATGGTCCTGCTCGCCGCCTACCAGCTGCTGCTCGGCAAACTGGCAGCGAGTCGGGATCTGGCTGTCGGTACGCCGGTGGCGGGTCGGGATCGGTCCGAGTTCGAGCGGCTGGTCGGCTGCTTCGTCAACACCGTCGTGCTGCGCGCACGCCTGGCCGGCGAGGGCGCCGCGCCGCCCGCGAACGTCGCCCAGCTGTTACGGAATACGCGCCAGACGTGCTTGGACGCTTTCGCGCACCAGGAGGTGCCGTTCGAGAAACTGGTCGAGACCCTGGCTCCGGAGCGCGACCTGGCGCGGGCGGCCTTGTTTCAGGCCATGTTCGTGCTCAACAGCACACCCCGACCGCGGCTGCGGCTGCCGGGCCTCGAGGCTTCGGCCTTGTCTGTTGGCACGGATAGCTCGAAGTTCGACCTGACGCTCACCCTGGCCGCCGCGGAGACCAGCACGGACGCCGCGCCCGCCGAGAGTCCGCGTCGAGAGGGGCAGCTGGGGGGCCAGCTGGCCTACAGCCGCGACCTCTTCGACGCCACCACCATCGAGCACCTGGGCCGGCGTCTACGCGCACTGCTCGGCGCCTGGGTCGAAGATCCCGAGTGCGAGCTCGACGCCTTGCCCTGGATGGCCCCGGTCGAGATCCACCAGCTGCGCCACGAGTGGGGCGGTGCTGGCCTGCCGGCTCTACGCGGTGCGGTGCCCTCCGTCGTCGAGCGCTTGCGCCAGCAGGCGCAGCGGGCTCCGCTGGCCGCGGCCTTGGAGCAGGACGGCGTGGTGCTGACCTACGGCGAGCTGCAGCAGCGCGCCGAGCGCCTGGCGGGTCATCTCGCGCACGCGCTGCGCACCACTGCCGTCGACGCGCGTTTCGATGCCACGGAATCGGTCGTGGCGCTGGCGCTGGAGCGCACGCCGGCCTACGTCGTGGCGGCCTACGCGGCCCTGCTCGCTGGCGCCGCCTACCTGCCGCTGGATACGGCTCAGCCTGCCGTCCGGCTGCGACGCTTGCTCGCCGACGTGGCGCGGTCGGCGCCCGGCGCGGAGCGTCCGCTGGTGCTGGTGACCTCGGCTGACGGCGAGCGCAACACGAGCGATCCCTTTACCGTCGTCGCCGTGGATGCTCAGGGCGAGCCGGTCGCGGCAGACGACGAGTCCGCGACGACCAGCCCGCCACCGGTCTGGGCCACGGAGCCGGACGCCCAGCGTCTGGCCTACCTGATCACGACCTCCGGCTCCACCGGAAAGCCGAAGCCGGTCGCCGTGCCACACGCGGCGCTGCGCAAGCTGCTGGTCTGGGCACCGGAGGCCTACGAGGTGCGAGCCGGTGATCGCTCGGCGCTGTTCGGAGGTCTCGGCTTTGACGCCACGGTGCTCGACCTCTGGTTGCCGCTGGTCAGCGGCGCCTGTCTGTGCCTGCCACCAGCGGGCGACCGAGGCCGTGAACTGTTCGCCGCTCCCACGGTGCTGCGCACCTGGATCGCCGAGGCACGGCTGACGCACGCCAAGCTGCCCACACCGCTGCTCGAGCGCCTGCTCGAACTACCGCCACCGGCTGCAGCGTCAGACACCGAGGGCTCGGCTCTGCGCGTCCTGATTACCGGTGGTGACCGGCTGCACGTTGGCCTACCGGTTGCTTGGGCCGACTTGGGGATTCGGCTCTACAACCAGTACGGGCCGAGCGAGACTACGGTGTTGGTCAGCCGGGCGCGGGTGCTCAGCGACGCTGGTCGCGGCTCGAGCGGCTTGCCCAGTCTGGGCCGTCCGGCCGCTGGGGCCTGCCTATCCGTAGTTGATGCGCAGTTCGACTTGGTGCCGAGCGGCTGTGCCGGGGAGCTGCTGATCTGCGGTCCCGGGCTAGCTCGCGGGTACCTTGATCGTCCCGCGCGGACGGCCGTCTCGTTCGTTCCCGACCTGTGGGGCCGCGGCGCGCGCGCTTACCGCTCCGGCGACCTGGTGCGCTGGCTGGCCGACGGGGAGCTGGAGTTCCTCGGCCGCCTGGACCGCCAAGTCAAGCTGCGCGGCTTCCGCATCGAACCGGGGGAGATCGAAGCCGCGCTGCTGGCGCGCGACGAGGTCGCGCACGTGGCGGTCGTGTTGCGCGGGGAGGGGAGGGAAGCGCGGTTGGTGGCGTTCGTGGTGGTGGGGGAGAAGATGTCTGGGCATCCGGATCCATCGCTGCCTACCGCGTTGCAGGCGTACCTCCGCCACGAGTTGCCGCCCTACATGGTCCCGGCCTCGATCGTCGTCCTCGATGTCCTGCCGACCACCGAGCGCGGCAAGCTCGACCGCAGAGCGCTGGCCACCTGGTCCTTGGACGTTCCGGCATCGCCACCGGAAGCTCCGAGCGATATCTCCGCGCCGGGAGACACCGCTGCCCCGCGAGAGGCTACCGGCCTGCGCCGTACCATTGCCGACATCTGGCGGCGCGTGCTCGACGTCGAGCAGGTGGCGGCGGGCGACAACTTCTTCGATCTCGGTGGTCACTCGCTGCTGCTGGTCGAGGTGCAGGAAGCGCTGCAATTGGAACTCGACCGCGAGGTGCGGGTACTCGACCTCTTCCGCTACCCGACCGTCGAGGCCTTGGCCGGCTACCTGGGCGAGGGGCAGCGCGAACAGCTGCTGCCGGCGGTGACGCCGCGTGCGCGGGACAGCCGGGCGCCGGACGTTCCCACGGGCGCGGTGGCGGTGATCGGCATGGCCGGGCGTTTTCCGGGGGCGCCGGACCTCGATGCCTTCTGGCACAACTTGCAGGGCGGCGTCGAGGGCATCACCTTCTTCGACCGCGACGAGTTGCTGGCAGCCGGGGTGCCACCCGCTCAGGCCGACGATCCCAACTACGTGCCGGCCATGGGCGTGCTGGAGGATGCCGACCAGTTCGACGCCCGCTTCTTCGGCTATGCGCCGCGTGACGCGCAGCTGCTCGATCCGCAGATCCGTGTCTGCCTGGAGCTGGCCTGGCACGCCATGGAGGACGCCGGCTACGATCCACGCCGCTACCCGGGCCGCGTTGGTGTCTACGCTGGGGCCAGTCAGAGCGGCTACCAGCTGAATGTCTACTCGCAGCCCGAGCTGCTGGCGCGTCTGGGTGGCTTGCAGGTCGAGCCGACCAACGTCCAGCGCCTGCCGCTGGTGGTGTCGTACCAGCTGGACCTCAAGGGACCGAGTTTCTATCTCTATACCGCCTGTTCGACCTCGCTGCTCGCCGTCCACCTGGCCCGCCAGGCCTTGCTCGACGGCGACTGCGACATGGCGCTGGCCGGTGGCGTGGCGATCGACGCGGTGCCGCGTGGCTATCGCTTCGAGCCGGGTGGCATCCTGTCGTCCGACGGGCATACACGCTCGTTCAGCGACCAGGCGAGCGGTGCCGTCAAGGGCAATGGTGCCGGCCTGGTGGTGCTCAAGCGGCTGGACCGCGCCCTCGCTGACGGTGATCGCATCCAGGCAGTGATCCGCGGCACCGCGGTCAACAACGACGGTGCCTCCAAGGTCGGCTTCACTGCTCCGAGCGTTGCCGGGGAAGCGTCGGCGGTGCGGGACGCCTTGGCCGCCGCGGGCGTGCCGGCGTCGTCCGTGCAACTGATCGAGGCGCACGGCAGCGCCACGCCGCTGGGGGATCCGATCGAGGTCGAGGCGCTGCAGCTGGCTTTCCAGGCGGACGGGGCTGAGGCTGAGACGCCCGTCGCGATCGGTTCAGTGAAGAGCAACATCGGCCACCTCGACACCGCCGCCGGCGTCGCTGGTCTGCTCAAGGCGATCCTGGCCCTGCGCCACCAGCAGCAGCCGCCGTCGATCGGCTGCCAGCGGCCCAATCCGGCCATCGACTTCGGCGCTGGTCCCTTCTTCGTCAATACCGAGCTGCGTCCCTGGCCCGTACCCGAGACAGCTGCCGGCCCCGCGCCGCGCCGTGCTGGCGTCAGTTCCTTTGGCATCGGTGGCACCAACGTGCACGTGGTGGTGGAGGAAGCCCCGCCACTGGCCGCGCGCGACGCCAGTCCGCCTTGGCACCTGTGGCTGCTGTCCGCCAAGACGGAAGCGGCCGTGGCCGCGCGCTGCCAGGATCTCGCCAATTTCTTGCCGCACTGCCAGCCGGCACCCGATCCCGCCGATGTCGCCTTCACCCTACACGCCGGTCGCGGCGTCTTTGCCCATCGTCGAGCCCTGGTCGTCCGCGACCTGGCCGATGCTGTCGAAGTCTTGCAGGGCGCCACCGAGGGGAGCCCTCAGGCCGCCCGCCTGCTGCTGGGCCAGGTCGACGAGCGGGCCGAAGCCGCCGCCCGCGAGCCGGTTTTCCTGCTCGGCGGCCTCGGTGACCAGTACCCGGGCATGGCGCGCGGTCTCTACCAGCACGAGCCAGTGTTCCGGCGCGAACTGGAGCGCTGTGCCGCCGTGCTCGACCGCGTGCTCGACGTGCCCTTGACCGAGCTGCTATTCCCGGAGGCCTTCGGAGGAGTCGAGGCTGGAGAGGGCGAGGCGGCCAGCGCCGGACCCGATCTGCGCGCACTCCTCGGTCGTGGCAAGGATCGTGGACACGACGGCGAGAGCGAGGCCCAGCGGGCGGCTCGACGGGTAGCTCGACTGCGCCTGGACCGCACACGGTACCTGCAGCCGGCGCTTTTTGCCGTCGACTACGCGCTGGCCCGACTGCTCGAAGCGCGCGGTGTGCAGCCGGCGGCGTTGCTCGGGTACAGCTTGGGCGAGTACGTCGCCGCGTGCCTGGCCGGCGTCTTCGATCTCGACGAGGCGCTGGTCCTGGTGGCCGAGCGGGCGCGATGGATCGACGACCTGCCACCGGGCGCCATGCTGGCCGTGTCGCTACCCGAGACGGCCGTCGAGACGCGCCTGGCGGCCGGCGACGGTGTCTACCTGGCCGCCGTCAACGCGCCTGAAGTGTGCGTGGTGGCGGGCGACGTCGAAGCCGTCGAGGCCTTCCAAGCAGCCCTCGACGCCGACGGCATCGCCGCCCGTCGCCTGGCGACGACGCACGCGTTCCACACGCCGCACATGGCCGGAGCCGCCGAGGGTCTGCGCGCGGCCCTGGCGCGGGTCGAGCTGCGGCCACCGTGCCGACCCGTGCTGTCGAACGTCACGGGGACGTGGCTGCGCGCCGAGGAGGCCACCGACCCCGAATACTGGCTGCGCCACCTGCGGAGCCCGGTGCGCTTCGCCCCGGCGGTTGGCGAGCTGGCGACGCCGGGCCGCGTCCTGGTGGAAGTCGGACCCGGGCAGGGGTTGAGCACGCTGGCGATGCAGCATCCGGGCACCTCGGCAAGTGGATCTGATAGCGGCGAATCCCGGAGCGCCGTGCGGGCCCTGGCGACCCTGCGCGCCGAGGCCGACCCACGCCCGGACCGCGCGGTGTTGCTGGACGCGTTCGCTCGCCTGTGGCTGGCCGGTGTCGACCTCGATCCTGGAGCCCTGCATGCTGGCCCGGACGATCCTCCGCGCCGCCGCGTCGGTCTGCCGCTCTATCCCTTCGAGCGCCAGCGCTACTGGGTTGAGCGCGATCCCGCCTTCTTCGCTCGCCTCGCCGGCACCGAGACGGCGGCGACGTCTGTACCCTCGGCCGCATCGCCGGCAGCTTCGTCGGTCGGGAAGGGAGCGGGCAGGATCGAGGACGAGGTAGGGGAGCAGCCCGTGCCAGCCGCCAGCGGCGATTTTGCCCGCCCGGCTTTGGCCACCGCCTACGTCGAGCCGGCGCCGGGCGCACAGCAGACGCTGGCCGGTCTGTGGCGAGATCTGCTCGGCGTCGACCCGGTCGGTGCGCACGACAACTTCTTCGAACTGGGCGGCCACTCGTTGCTCGGTACCCAGCTGCTCAGCCGTCTGCGCGCCGAACACGGCGTCGAGCTCGAGCTGCGCCATCTCTTCGCAACGCCAACCGTGGCCGGCCTGGCCGAGCACCTGCCCGAGAACCTGCTTCAGGAAGGAGCGCGGGTCGACGGGATGTCGAGCCGCGCCAGCCGTGCGGCGGCGCCGATCGAGCGCCAGCCCGAGAGCCCATCGCGGCAGGAGCGCCGCGAGTACCCGCTCTCCTTCGCGCAGCAGCGCCTGTGGTTCTTCGACCAGCTGGTGCCCGGCAACCCGTTCTACAACATCGGACAGGCGCACCTGGCCGAGGGCGCCCTCGACCTGGCCCGTTTGCACGCGGTGATGCGGCGCATCGTGGCGCGTCACGCCAGTCTACGCACGACCTTCGCTGCCGCGGGGTCTGCCACCGAGTCTGGCAGCCGCGACCCGGTGCAGATTGTCGCTCCTCCAGGGGCCGTCGACATCGAGCTACCGCTGGTCGACTGGAGTGCCCTGCCGTCCGAGGTCGCCGACGCGCGGCTCGAAGGCTTGCTGACGCAGGCCCTGTCGCTCGGCTTCGACCTGGTGCGGGGACCGCTACTGCGCCTGCTGGTGGTGCGCCTGCCGACCGATCCGGAAACCCGCCAGCCGCGCCACGCCATCTTCGCTTCGATGCACCACATCATCTCGGACGGCTGGTCGGTGAGTGTCTTCCTGCGCGAGTTCACCGCGCTCTACACCTCCGCAGCGCCTGTAGGCCCTCGAGGTACGCCGCTGCCGCCGCTGCCGATCCAGTATGCCGACTTCGCGACCTGGCAACGGGAGTGGTTGAGCGGGGAACGACTGGATGCCGAGCTCGAACACTGGCGCGCCGCTCTCGATGGGGCCCCACGCATTCTCGAGCTGCCCATCGATCGGCCACGCCCCAGTCTGCAGAGCTTCCGCGGCGCTCGCCACCGCTTCCAGATGCCGCTCGAGCTGCGCCGTCGGCTGGAGACCCTGGCCCGCGAGCGGAGCGCGTCGCTGTTCATGCTGCTGCTGAGCGTCTTCTACCTGCTGCTGCAGCGACTCAGCGGTGCCGACGATCTGCTGGTCGGCTCACCGGTGGCGAATCGCAACCGCGCCGAGATCGAGCCGCTGATCGGCTTCTTCGTCAACACGCTGGTATTGCGCGGCGATCTGCGCACCCGCGGCAACCGTGAAGCGACGTTCGAGGATGTCGTGGCCCGGGTGCGCGACGCGACGCTCGATGCCTATGCCCACCAAGACCTGCCCTTCGAACGGCTGGTCGAGGAGCTGGCGCCGCAGCGCCACCTGAGCCACGAGCCCATCTACCAAGTGCTCTTCGTGCTGCAGAACGTGCCGGTGCGCGTGCAGCAGCTGCCCGGCCTCACCCTGCGCGCGCTGCGCGCCGATCCAGACAGTGCGCGCCACGATCTCGCGCTGGCGGTGTATGAGACCTCAACCGGGCTGCTCGGCGACGTCGAGTACAGCACCGACCTGTTCGACTCCACCACCATCGCCCGCATCGGTGACGCCTACCACCAGCTGCTCACCGCCGCTGTCGAGCAGCCGTCGGCACCCCTGTCGAGCCTGTCGATGCTCGGCCCGGCGGCGCGGCACCAGCTGCTGCGTGAGTGGAACCGTCCCTGGACCCCGGCGACCGAACCCTTTGTCACCGGCACGCGTACCGGTGGAGGAGTCCTGAGCGACGATCCGCTGGCCAACTTCCGCTACTGGGTCGCGGCGACGCCTGACCGCATCGCGGTCGCGTATCCGGAAGAAGCCGAACCAGGCCAGCCGTGGCGCCCGATCCGCCTGCTCAGCTACGCCGAACTCGATCGCCGGGCACGACGACTGGCGACCGAGTTGCAAGCGCTGGGCGTCGGTCCAGAAGTGCCGGTAGGCCTCTTTCTGCAACGCTCGCCGGAGATGATTCTGGCGATCGTCGGCACGCTGGCGGCCGGCGGTGCCTACCTGCCCATCGACCTGGCCCATCCCGCCGAGCGCATCGCCGCCATGCTGCAGGATGCGGCGGTCCGCGTGGTGCTCACCGACGAGACCTCGGCGCCCAGCCTGCCGGAGGTGCCACACGTCGCGCTGGTGACGCTGCGGCGGGGGCAGGTGAAGGTGCCAGTCACCGCGTCCCGCGCGGAAGGACCCACGTGGGATCGTGCCGCGGAACTTCCCGGCGACCAGCTCGCTGCTGTCATCTATACCTCCGGTTCCACCGGCACCCCCAAGGGGGTCGCCATCTCGCACCGGATCCTCAGCAACATGATCCAGCGTTACGCGTGTCTGCAGGTACGTCCCGGCGACCGCTTGTCGCAGATGAACAACATCGCCTTCGACGCTGCCGGCATGGAGGTCTGGGGCGCCCTGATGGTCGGAGCTACGCTGGTGGGTGTGTCGCGAGACGTGCTGCTGGTACCGGCGCGGCTGGCGGAGTTGACGCGGCGCGAGACCCTGAACCTGCTCGTTCTCACCACGGCCGTCTTCAACCTGCTGGTCGACGAGGAACCGCGCAGATTCCAGAGCTGCGACCGTCTGAGTTTTGGTGGCGAAGCGGCGGATCCGTCCAGCCTTCGCCGCATGGCTGCGCGCCTGCGCCGGATCGGGCGGCCCATGCCTCTGGTCAACGGCTACGGTCCGGCCGAGACCGGCAGTGTCACTACCGCCTTCGACGCTCAGCACTTGCCCGCCGAGGCGCTCAGTGTCCCGATTGGCAGGTCGCTTCCCGGTGCCGCCGCCTACGTCGTCGGGCGCCGTGGCGCGCTGCTCGGTGCTGGCATCCCTGGTGAGCTCTGGATCGGTGGGCAAGGCGTCACGCGCGGCTACCTACGACGTCCCGCCCTGACTGCCGACCGCTTCCGCCCGGACCCGTTCTGTTCGGACTTCCGTTCTGAGCCGCTCCGAAGCTCGCTCCAGCCGCCGCCCGGTCACCGCCTTTATCGGACTGGCGACCTGGTGCGCTGGCTGCCGGGCGGCCTTCTCGACTTCCTGGGGCGGCTCGACGACCAGATCAAGGTGCGCGGTTTGCGCATCGAGCTGGGCGAGATCACCGCCCACCTGCAGCAGCATGCGCAACTGCGCGAGGCCATCGTCTTGGCCCCCGAGCTGAGCGTGGGGTCGAGCGCCGAGAGCGAGCATCGACTGGTCGCCTGGGTGGTGCCCAAGGCCGACGATCCACCCGAAGATCTACCGGAGAGGCTGCGCGACTGGCTGGCCGAACGTCTGCCGCCCTACATGGTGCCGTCGGTCTTCGTGCCCCTGCTCGACTTGCCCCTGACCCCCAACGGCAAGGTCGATCGCCAGTCGCTGGTCGAACACTACCTGACACCCGACGACCTGGCGCACCTACGCCGGCATCGTTTCGAGCCGCCGGCGGACGACCTCGAAGAACAGCTGGCGGCGATCTGGCGCGCGGTCCTGGGGCGGGCGGACGAACTCGAGAGCGTTGGCCGTAACGACGACTTCTTCCAACTCGGTGGCCACTCACTGCTCGCCACCCGGGTGGTGACGCGTGTGCAGGATGAGCTGGGCGTCGAGTTGGGCGTCGCCGAGGTGTTCGAGGCGCCGGTGCTGTCGGCACTGGCAGATCGCCTGCGACCACGGTTGGCGCAGCGGGGCGAGGGGGCAGCAAGCCGCGTCGAGATGCCGCCGATCGAGCGGCGTGACGACCCCGCCGCGCCGCTGCCGCTGTCCTACGCCCAGCAGCGCCTGTGGTTCCTGCAGCAGCTGGAGCCCGACCTCGTCGCCTACAACGTCCAGGTCGATCTGCTGCTCGAGGGCCGTCTCGACGCCGGGGCGCTGCGCGACACCTTCGGCGAGATTCTGCGCCGGCACGAAGTCCTCCGCACCGTCTTCCGCCAGCAGTTCGTCGACGATGGTGGCGCCGAAGCCGTGCGTGCGGTGCAGCTGGTGCAAGGCTGGACGCCGTTCACTTTGCCGGTGGTCGACCTCGCGGCTCTCACTCCGGCGGAGTCGTCCCGTCAATCGGATGCTCTGAGCCGCCGCGAAGCCGGTCGACCCTTCGATCTGGCGCACGATCGCATGCTGCGTGCCGTGCTGGTGCGCCACCAGCGCCACAGCCATCGTCTGCTGTGCACCGTGCATCACATCGCCAGCGACGGCTGGTCGTCCGACATCCTGGTGCGCGAAGTCAGCCAGCTCTACAGCGCCCGCGTCGAGGGTCGCTGGCGTCCGTCGGCCGATGCGCCGCCGCTACCGCTACTGCCGGTGCAGTACGGTGACTTCACGCTCTGGCAGCGACGCTGGATCGAAGGGGCGGCCGCCACCGGTGCTGCGTCTACCGAGGATGAGGGAAGCGTGCTGGATCGGCAACTCGCCGCCTGGCGGCAACGGCTGCACGGCGCCGCCACCCTCGAACTCCCCACCGATCACCCACGCCCGGCCGTCTTCGAATCCCTGGGCGGCGTCGTCGAACAGGTCTGGCCGAGCGAGCTCAGCGCCGCCATCGAGGCACACGCTCAACGAGCCGGTGCCACTCTCTTCCAGGTTCTCACCGCTGCCTTCCAGGCGCTGCTCGGGCGCACCACGCAGCAGCGCGACGTCAGCGTCGGCACCCCGATCGCGGGCCGGCGCCGCCACGAGCTGGAGTCGTTGATCGGCTTCTTCGTCAATACCCTTGTCCTGCGAGCCGACCTCGCCGCCGCCCCGACCTTCGACCGTCTGCTGCGCCAGTGCCGGCGCCGCGTGCTCGAAGCCTTCGACCACCAGGATGTGCCCTTCGAGCGCCTGGTCGAGGAGTTGGCACCCGAGCGCGACCGCAGCCGCACGCCGCTGTTCCAGGTGATGTTCGGCGTACACCGCGCCGGTACCGGCAGCCTCAGCCTGCCTGGCCTGCGCCTGCGCCTGGCACCGCTCGCCGTGGGTCGCGCGCGCTTCGATCTCGAATGCTTCCTGTTCGAAGGACGCGACGCGGACGATCGCCTGCGCCTGTCTGTCAGCTGCAACTACCGGCGCGAGCTGTTCGACGCCACCACCATCCGCCGCTTGCTGTGTCACTTCCAAGCCCTCACCCGTGCCGCTCTGGAGACGCCCAACGTACCGCTCGACCACTTGCCGTTGCTCGCTGCCGCCGAGTACTGGCAGCTGGTGGGGGAGTGGCAAGACATCGTGGCTCCGAGCGCCGCTGCCACGGTACCGTCTGGCAGCGTCCTCGATCTCGTCGCGCGGCAAGTCGAGCAGCGTCCGGCCGCCGCTGCCCTGGTTTTCGGCCGGCAAGTCGTCAGCTACCGGCAGCTATGGCAGCGTGCCGGTGATCTCGCGGCCAACCTGCACAGGCGTGGCGTGCGCCGTGGTGACGTCGTCGCCCTGCACCTGCGTCGCTCGGCGGAGTACTTCGTCACGCTGCTGGGCGTCTTGCGCGCCAGCGCCGCCTACCTGCCCCTCGATCCGTCGCACCCCGACGAGCGACTCTCCTTCCTGCTCGCCGACGCCGGTGCCGTCGCCATGGTCAGCCACGACGGTACCTCGGCCGCGGCCCGCCTGCGCTTCGACGGAACCGTCCTCTCCGCCACCTCGCTCTCCGCGCTGCCGTCTGAGATCGACGGACCGCGGCACGATCTGACTGCCGACGACCTCGTCTTCGTCCTCTACACCTCCGGCTCGACCGGCCGCCCCAAGGGGGTCGCCATGGGGCACGGCGCGATACACAACCTCGTGACCTGGCAGGCGGCTCGTGTCGGTGCCGGCCGGGCGTTGCAGTTCGCCGCGACCAGCTTCGATCTCAGCTTCCTGGATACGTTCAGCACCTGGTCGGCGGGCGGTACCCTGGTGGTCGCGTCCGAGAACCTGCGCGCCGATCCCCGGCGCCTGCTGCGCCACAGCGTCGAACAGAGCGTCGATCGTCTCTTCCTACCCTACGCGGCCTTGCAGCAACTCGCCGAGAGCGCCGAGCGGATGGACGTCTTGCCCCCCGTGCGTCACATCGTCTCGACCGCCGAAGCCTTGCGCATCACCCCCGCCGTGCGCGACTTCTGCCACCGCTTGCAGGCGGCAGGCGAGTTGCGCTTGGGAGATTCGTTGTACCTCGACAATGACTATGGCCCCACCGAAACCCACGTTGCCAGTGTCGAGGCTTTGGGCCCGGACGTTGATGCCTGGCCCGTCCTGCCCGCCATCGGCCGCCCCTTGCCCGGCGTTCAGACCTACGTGCTCGGCCGCGCCCAGGACGGCCTGGGGGAGCCCGTGCCGATCGGCGTCGCCGGGGAACTCCTGGTCGGCGGTGCGGCCCTGGCCCGCGGCTACCTACGCCGTCCCGCGCTGACCGCCGAGCGCTTCCTGCCTGATCCGTTCGCTCGAGCCGGTGGAAGTCGCCTCTACCGTACCGGCGACCTCGTCCGCCACCTCGCGGACGGGCGCTTGCAGTATCTGCAGCGGGTCGATCACCAGCTCAAGGTGCGTGGTTTCCGCATCGAACCGGGCGAGATCGAAGCCCGCCTGAGCGCCCTGCCGGGCGTGCGCGATGCCGTCGTGGTGCTGCGAGAGGTCGAGGGCGACCCGCGACTGGTTGCCTACACCCTCGACGACCCCGCCGTCGAAGCCAAACCCGAACCGTCCGCCCTGCGCGCCGGGCTGGAGGCTCAACTGCCCTCGTACATGGTGCCCCAGCACTTCGTCCACCTCGAAGCCTGGCCACAGACCGCCACCGGCAAGATCGACCGCAACGCCCTACCCGCTCCCGACGCCTCGACCGCCCAAGCTGCGTATGTTGCTCCACGCACGGACACCGAAGACGCCATCGCCGAGCTGTGGAGCGGCTACCTGCACGTCGAGAAGGTCGGCATTCACGACGACTTCTTCGAACTCGGCGGTCACTCTATGATGGCGACGCAGATGATGGCCGAGCTGCAAGACATGGCCGGCGTCGAGATCCCGCTCAACCGCCTGTTTGAAGCGCGCACCGTCGAGACACTGGCGGCGGTCGTCGAGGTGTTGATGGCGGCGGACGAGAGGTCAGACTGAGGGCACCTGCGGGTGCCCTCCTGCAGAAGCTCAGGCGTAGTACTTACACACGCAGGTTTCCTCGCCCTCGTCCCCCTCGCACACGCCGGTCGACCAGCCTTCGGCCTCGCAGCTCTCGATACACGTGGCCTCGACGCAGCCTTCTCCGGTCGCGGCCCAGAAGAGTTGAGCCTCTCCTTGCTGCGGGCAGATCAAGGTTTCCGAGGGTGTCACGTCGTCGAGTGTGACGTCTGGTGCCTCGGTGGTAGGAACAGTGCCCATCGGTGCCGCGGCCAGGACGACCAGGGACAGCGCGGTCAAGCTCAAGATCGATACAAGTTTCTTCATCATCTCCTCCTCACAGCAGAATGGTTGGATGTAGCGAATTGCTAGGCGTAGTGTACCGTCCCCCAAAACCCGCCGCTCCCACCCCGACCCGCCCCGGCAACCACTTCGACGCCACTTCGACCATCGCGTCGCGATAGGCCAGTGATGTCGATCCCGGCTGGACGGCTTCCATCACCACGGGCAGCCGCGTGCGTCGTGTCCGTCCGCCGTCTGGGCTGCCGTCGCCGCCGATGAAGTGATCCAGCACCACGGCGTTGGCACACTCGGCAATGCGGCCGAAGAAGGCATCCGGATCGTCGATCGGCAAGAGTGGTGAGACGGTCACGACGGTGCGAATGCCTTCGTCCTTCAGTTGTCGCGCCGCCTCGAAGCGCATCTCGACCGGGCATCCAGGCTTGGGCAGGCCGGGCAGGGTATCGCGGTCGCTCTCGATCGACAGGTGGACGCGAAGCCGGCAGCGCTCCCGTAGCCGGGGTAGCAGATCCAGCACGTCGAGCACGCGGTGGCTGTGCGTTTGCAGCACCAACTCGTCCGGCGGTTCTTCGAGCATCGCCTCGAGCACGCGCCGTGTCACCCGGAACTTGCGTTCCTGCGGCAGGAACGGCTCGGTGGAGCTCGACAGAAAGATGCTGAAGGCGCCTCGGTGCTTGCGTGCCCAGCGGCGTTCCCTTTCGACATTCGCCAGGTAGGAGGCGTCCACGTTGGTGCGCACTTCCAAGAACGAGCCCCAGGCTCGGCCGCGCGTCACGTGGCCGTTGTGGCGCACATAGCAAGCGACGCCGCACAAGGAGTTACCCAGCGTGCAACCGCGGTACGGCTGCAGGGAATGCGAAGTGACGCCGCTCAGATAGCCACTGGTGCGGGTAAGGACGTTCTTGACCGTCGTGTGCGAGATCTGGACGGATGCCATGGGTGTATCCTAATGGCCCTCGAAACACTCTAGGAGATCTCGATGTCGCTACGCTCCTTCCGTTCCATCATCGTCTCGCTTCTCATCCTCGGACTCTGGCTCCCAGGTGCACCGGGTCTGGCCGAAGCACCTGCAGACGCCGACGACGAGCTGACCGCCGCGCTTGGGCGCATGGCGCGCATCCGTGCCTGCACTTCGCCGTCCTTCTCGTCGGACGGCAAGCGTCTCGCCTTCGTTTCTGACATGACCGGGGTACCGCAGGTGTGGGTGATGGACGCGGAGGGTGGCTGGCCTCGGTTGGTCACGGATCTGGACGACCAGGTCGGTGGGGTGTCGTGGTCGCCGGGAGCGGACGTCCTGACCTTTTCGATGGCGCCCGGTGGGGGCTTGAACTCGCAGGTCTACCTGGTGCACCCGGACGGTAGTGGCCTGCGGCGTATCACCGACGGCGGTAATACCAGCAACTCGGTCGGTGGTTGGAGCCATGACGGCAAGAAGCTCACGCTCTCCTCCAATCGCGAGAATCCGCAGGCGTTCCGCGCTTACGTCTACGATCTGGAGACGGGGACGACCTCGCCGATGGCCCAGGATGTTGGTGCCTTCTACGAGTTTGCGTCCGACCTCAGCCGTGATGGGCAGCGGGCGATCCTCTGGCGCACGGCCAAGCGGGGCGACAACGACCTGGTGCTGGTCGAAGGGGAGCAAGAACTCGTTCTGACGCCGCACGAACCACCCGGGGACTTCAGCGGCGGCCGCTTCTCGCCGGACGGTGACAGCGTCTATATGAGTTCCAACAAGGACCGCGACCGCACCGCCTTCGCCCGCGTTCGCTTGCGGCGTGACGAGGACGGGACGACAGCCGCCGGGCCGATCGAGGTGCTGGCGGCACGCGACGATGCCGAGTTGCAGGGCTTCGAGCTCGATGATGCCGGTACCGTCGCGGTGCTGCATTGGAACGTTGCTGGCCGCTCAGAGTTGGAACTCTACGATCTGGTCCACGATATGCGCAGGCCGGGACCGCAGCTGGAGCCGGACACGGTGAGCAGCCTGACCTTTTCGCCTGATGGCCGGCGACTGGCCTTCGTCGGTTCCGGTTCGGTACACCCGCGCAACCTATGGACGTGGTCGCTGGCGAGGTCGTCTGGCCAGGCGGACGGCCGGCAGTTCAGCCGAGCCCTGCAGCCACCGCGGCAGGTCACCTACGCCCCCCACCCGGGCGTTGATCTGGCGGCCTTCGTTCAGCCCGAGCTGGTGCGTTTCCCCGCCCACGATGGCCTGGAGTTGACCGGCTGGCTGTACCGGCCGCCGGGGGTCGAGGAACCGGCGCCCTACGTGCTCAGTTTTCACGGCGGACCGGAAGGCCAGGAGCGCCCGTGGTTCCGTGCCGACTACCAAGCCTTGTTGAGCCGCGGCATCGGCGTGCTAGCACCCAATGTGCGCGGCTCGTCCGGCTTCGGAAAGCGCTTCGAGCACCTGGACGATGGTGCCTTGCGCATGGAAAGCCTGAACGACATCGAGTCGACGGTGCGCTTTCTGGTCGACGCCGGTATCGGCGATCCCGCGCGCCTGGGCATCATGGGCGGCTCCTACGGCGGCTACATGACGATGGTCGGCCTCACCTGGTACCCACACCTCTTCGCAGCCGGCGTCAACCAGTACGGTATCTTCAACTTCCTCACCTTCTTCGAGCACACGGAGCCCTACATCGCGGCGGTCTCGGTGACCGAGTATGGCGATCCGGCCACCGAGGAGCAGATGCTGCGGGACCTGTCACCGATCTTCAAGCTCGATCGTCTCGAGGATCCGACCCTGGTGCTGCACGGCGCCAACGACACCAACGTGCCGGTGGTCGAGGCCGAGCAGGTCGTCGAGCTGCTGGCCGAGCGTGGTGTTCCCGTCGAGCTGGTGCTGTTTCCCGACGAGGGGCACGGCTTCCGCAAGACGGCGAACCGGATTCGCGCGACCGTCGAGATGGTGCGCTGGTTCGAACGGTATCTATGAGTGCTCCGCCCCAGAATTTGGGTGCCCTGATCTGTGTAGGGGCGGCCCCATGTGGCCGCCCTGGGCGGGGTGTGGGTGGTTTGGATTCCGGATGCGGCGTTCCGCCGCAGGGCACCCACACGGGGGTGCCCCTACCCAGAGTACAGATCTGAAGTCCGGTGCCAGTGAGGGGTTCAGAGCGAATCCCGCTCGACCGGCATGGTCATGCAGTGCGGGCCGCCGCGGGCGCGCGAGAGTTCGTTGTCCCGCAGTGAGACGACCGTCTTCTCACCATTCAGCAGGTCGACGCCGCCCGCCAGGATCTCTTCGTCCGTCACCACGCGCCAGCCGCGACGCTGCAACTCGGTGACGGTGCGCCGGTTGCGACGGTAGAGCAGGATGACGCCGGGGGCGATGGCGAAGGAGTTGGCGCCATCGGTCCACTGCTCGCGCTGCTGGAAGATCAGATCGTCGGCACCGCCGCAGGGCACGATGTCGATGTCGACGCCGACCTCGGCCAGCGCCTGCACCATCGAGCTTCGCGGCGCCATGGCGAGCTCGTCGGCTTGCAGGTCCGTGTAGTAGACCCGCGCCGACTGCGTGTGCCCGGCTTCGACCACCGGCGGGTAGCCCAGGCAGGTGTTGTGGTCGATGAAGGTGAAGACCGTGTCCAGGTGCATGAACGACCGCTGGGCTGGCAACTGCACGACCAGCAGGTGCTTCCAGGTCGTCTCGTGGCTGCGCAGGTACTCGGCGAACAGCTCGACGCCCTGCAGGTTGGTGCGAGCGCTGACGCCGACCATCACCAGCTCGGGACTCACCACCAGCACGTCGCCGCCTTCCAGCTCCGGATAGGGGAATTCGAGTTCACGTTCCGCCTCCCACGAGGTCGGCCAGTCGGCGTCGAGTTGGAAGCGGTCGCTGTGGTCCCTCAGGGCTGGGTGGTGCTCGAAGATCAGGCGTGCGATGAACGGCTCACGCTCGCGCGCTTCCGTGGCCATGGCGGACAGGATCACTCGATCACCGATCACCACCTGCGGGTCGCGCTGGAAGAAGTAGTTGGGCAGTGGCTCGAGCTCGAAGAAGCGCCGCCGGCGTCCGATCAGCGGATAGCCGTCGTAGCGAATGCCGCAAATCAGCGTCGCCGCCAGCTGCGGCGAGGGCAGGTCGCCCAGAGGCTTGCAGTCCTCGGCGTCGAGGCCATAGTCGTGCTCGAGCGCTTCCAGCACCTCGTTGCGCGCTGCCGGCTGCTCCAGGATGTCGGCCATCAGTTCCTGGGGGTCGAGAGTTTCGACCCCAGCAGAGTGCAGTACCCTACGAAACGTGTCGTGCTCCCGCTGTGCCTGCTTGAGGTCGAGGATGTCGTCGAACAGCAGTCGCTCCATCATCGCCGGCACCATCCACTCGATTTCCAGCCCGGGGCGGTGCACCAGCACCCGGCGGAGCCTGCCGATTTCAGAGTCCACTCGCAGAGTCATAAAAGCTTTCCTATGTGTCACTTGCGGCCCAGGGAGATCCGGGCGGTAGGTCGAGGCAGGTGGGGATTGTAGCAGAGGACGGCGACTCAGCTGAGTCGCCCGCGGACGACCTGGACGAATTGCAGAAGGTCGTCTAGTCGATGCTCCGCGATCGAACGCACGACATCGAGATTGACGTCGTCATAGCCGTGTACCAGGATGTTGCGAAAGCTGATCATCTTGGCTAGGTCCTCGGCTTGCGAGGCGTCGAACCATCCTTCCTGCGCCAGCAGGCGGAACAGGTCGCGATTGCTTTCTGGCTGCCCGAGGTTGTCGTCAGACACGATGTGGGAAGCGATGTCCTGAACCGCCTGGATCGCCTTCTGCAGCATCCGTTCGACGAAACTGCGGTGTTCCAGGTCGTTCTCGATCGCCTCCGGGCGCAGACGCTGCCGCAGTTGCTCGACGTACGTCTCGATGCTGGCGAGTTTCTTGAGGACGAGTGAACGATCCGTCATCGCTCCGCCTCCGGCATCTTCCAACTGCGTCTGAGGATTGGTAGTGCATCCCAGTATTCGTTGCGCGCTCGGACTTCGAAGGCAATGCGGTGGCTGGGATTGGCTTCGACCAGCAAGATGCCATCGCGCAGAACACGAAACGCCAGGTCGGGCGAGGCAGTATTCAGTGTCACGATCTGGACTTCACGGTGGAGCAGTTCCTGCAGGTCGCTATCGAGGAGGAACGCCGGGTGATCGAGCGTCGAGGGCGGTGTCTCGGTGAACAAGACCGCCACGTCGACGTCACTGTGTGGCCGAGCGGTACCGCGGGCGAAGCTACCGAACAAGTAGACGGCATCGATACCGTCGTGGTGCTCTGTGAAGAAGGAACGCAGCGCATCGCGGACTTCAGCGGTCGTTGGGACCGGGGCAACTGTGGGACGGGGTAGCGGAGCGACGCTGGCCATGATGACTCATTTTCACACAACGAAGGTGCGGAACGCGAAACGGCGGCCTCCGTCGAAGTCTCTTGGCTGCGTGCCGAGTCGTTCCTGTACACTCCGTCCAGGAGATCGACGTGGCAGCGAGATCGACAGGATGTCGCGACAGCAAGCGCAACTTGGGTTCTCGAGAATTGGGAACGGATAGGGTTTTCTTGACTTGACGGTTCTAGCCTCTGAACACACCGAAAGGCAAGGTATCGCTCTCGCGATGTCGATCTTCGAGAAGGTCGGCTTTCTGTTCCGAGAGCTGAGGGACCACGACCACGGCATCGACGCGGAAGCCGAGCCGGTCGAAGGCGGCCAGGCGACCAGTCAGTTGATTCGACTGCAGGTCAAGGCGGGGCCGAGCTTTTTCCGGGAGCGAGCCGAGACCGGCTTTGTTTTCCGCTTCGACGACAAGCACCATCGGTACTGGATGAACCACGCCCTGCCGGTAGTTTTGTTGCTGTGTGACCTCGACCACGGCAAGGTGTACTGGCAGGAGGTTTCAGAGCAGACGGTCGTTTCTACCGGTAAGGGGTGGAAGGTCGTCGTCCCGAGAAGGCAGATCGTGGATGCTTCCTCCAGGGCGGCTCTGGTGAGGCTGGCGGCCAGGAAGTCGACGGAGAGTGAGTTGGAAGAGACGCCGACCGAGCTGGAGGAGCTGTACGAGAAGCGTGCCGAGGCTCTTGCCTGCGGCGATGACACCAGCCACCTCGACGCCGAGATCCTGGCGATCAAGCGCAGGAACCGCGCTGGTGGCAATCTGCACACCGGGGACCTGCTGGCAGGACGCTACAAGCTGCGTGGGGTCCTCGGCGCCGGTGGCTTCGCGACGGTGTGGCAGGCCTACGACAAGAAGGCGCGGTGTGTTGTCGCGGTCAAGGCGCTGCATGCGCAGTACGCCAAGGACAAGACGCGCCGTGATCGGTTTTTCCGTGGTGCGCGGCTGATGGCCGAGCTGGAGCATCCGGGCATCGTGCGTGTGCTGGAGCAGCAGCTCGACGACGACGGGCACCACTTCTTCGTCATGGAACACCTTTCCGGTGGGGACTTGCACAAGGCGGTGCTGGCGAAGAAGGTGGCGCGCGAGCAGGCGATCGAGCTGGTAAGGAAAGCCGGAGAAGCTCTGGCCTACGCCCACAGCAAGGGCGTGATCCATCGGGACGTCAAGCCGGCGAATATCCTGCTGGCTGGCGACGGCCAGCCGAAGCTGACGGACTTCGATCTCGTCCGGGCCCAGGACACCACGGGCGGTACGCGCACGGGAGCGATGGGGACCTTCGTGTATGCGGCGCCGGAGCAGCTGGAAGACGCCAAGGCAGCGGACGAGCGCGCGGACGTGTTCGGCTTGGGGATGACGCTGGTCTTCGCTCTGTACCGGAAGAAGCTTCCGCCGAAGGTGCTGCGTGATCCGGATTCCGTGGTCGATGATTTGCGCTGTTCGATGGCGATCAAAGGGGCCCTGAAGAAGGCCGTCGACTGGGAGCTGGAGCAGCGATGGGGGAGCGTGGACGCGTTCTTGGCGGCGCTTCCATGGCCTCCTGCTGTGCAGCAGCCAGAGCCGAGGAGCCGAGTGCGAGTTGCTGCGGCGGGGGAGCCGGCGGTGATCGCGACGGCAGGGGTGGCACCGGAGGCCGGTGCCGTCAAGGAAGGGCCGTTCGGGATGCGCTTCCGGTTCATCCCGGCCGGGACCTACACCGCTGGCAGTCCTCAAGACGAGCCCGGAAGGCGCAGCCAGGAGTGGCCGCAGCACCCCGTCCAGCTGACGCGCGGCTTCTGGCTCGCCGAGACGCCGGTGACGCAGGCGCAGTGGTGCCGGCTGGTGTCGCGGAATCCGTCAGAGTTCCAGAAAGACGCCGAGAACCGGCCGGTCGAGCAGGTCAGCTGGTTGGACGCAGTCGCCTTCGCCAACCTCCTGTCGCAGCAGGCAGGGTTCCGGCCGTGCTACAAGCTGACCGAAAGGCATGGCGAGATCGGCAAGGATCTTGAGTGCGATAGCGTCGAGATCCTCGACTCTTGGGTGGGTGGCTTCCGCCTCCCCACGGAAGCGGAATGGGAGATTGCGGCCAGGGCTGGCACGAAGACGGCTGTCTATACCGGAGGTCTGACGCTGGAAGGCGAGAAGGGAGAGCGAGCCGAGGAGCTGGACGCCATCGCCTGGTATTCCGGGAACACTGGCTATGGAACGGAGCCCGTGAAGCAGAAGCTGGCGAACGCGTGGGGTCTCCATGACATGCTGGGCAACGTCTGGGAGTGGTGCTGGGATCTGCCGGGGCACGCCGAGACGGAGCAGCTGCGCGTCGATCCACGCGGAGGTAGCCAGGGCTCGGACCGGGTCGTCCGTGGCGGTTCCTGGTTCGGCCGCGCGCGCGACGTGCGCGCCGCGTACCGCGACTGGCACCACCCGGGCAGTCGCAGCCTCAACCTGGGCGTCCGCCTGGCCCAAGATCAGGAACAGCCAGCTGGGCCGGAGGCTCAGCCGGCTCCAGGACAAGACGGGGAGGCCGTGGCAAGGGCCCGATAGGAGCAGCGGCCGGAGGCCGCAGCGAATCGGGACCCGGCCTAGGCCGGGGTTGGGGGGGCGTCTCCCCCGCTGCGGATCTGGGCGCGCGCTCAGGTGTGGTGGAAGTCGAACTTGCGGCGCGTGACGACCAGCTGGTCCTTGGCCACCTCGTGGCGTACGTAGCCGAGCAAGTGGAAGAGTTCGACGGCGAACCAGCGGGCGACCTTGAGGTCGACCAGCAGGCTGCCTTCGAGTTCGGGGTGCTTGCGCACGCCAGGCAGCCAGTGAGCGATGCGGCCGACGCGGAGCCGGCGCATGACCTCGGAGAGCCGGAGCCAGGCAGGGCTGAACGGGCGCACGAGGAAGAAGCCGTCGGAACCCTGCTTCTGGTAGAGCGGCATCAGGATGCGGCCGCTCTCCGGACTGAGCACGTCACCGTGCTTGTCGACGGCCAGCGTTTCGCCCTCGGTGACGTAGTCGAAGCTCTTGTAGCCGAGGTTCATCACGAAGCCGTCACCCGGGCGCACGACGTGACGGTAGCGGGTCTCGCAGATGCGTGGCAGGCCGCTGGAGACCTGGTTGAGCAGGGTGCGGCCGGTGGCGGCTTGACGGATCGGCTTGGGTAGCACGCCGGAGGCTTCGAGCGCGATCCAGATCGCGGCTTCGATGCGGTCGACGGCTTCGGTGGCCTGGTGCTGGCCGCCTTCGAAGCCGATCGCGACGTGACCGAGTGTACACACGTAGTCGGTGAGCGTGCCTTTGAGTTCCTCTTCCAGGCCGACGATGATCGGCGCTGGGAAGTGCAGTGCGAAGGCGCGGTTGGGCAGAGTGTCGGCCATGGTGCCGAAGGCGACGCTCTTGGCCGAGGTGGTGTGGAAGTCGATCAGGAAGACGGGGCCACGGGCGCGTTCGAAGATGGATTCGAGTTCACGTCGGAGCTCGTCGAGCTGACGATCTTCGGGCACCAGACTGTCGGCCAGGGCGCCGGCGCGGCTGGCGACCACGCGGTCGCCGTGCCAGTGGCGGTTGAGGTCGGCTTCCAGATAGCGGTGACCAGCCGCCAGTGCTTCCAGGTTGCCGCGCAGACCGACGAACTCGCCGTGCAGGTTCTGAGTCAGCTCGTCGGAGTTCTCGTCGAGCGTCTCGAAAACCCGCTCGAGTGCTGCGACGCCAGCATTCTCGTTGCCATGCAGGCCCCCGACGCATACCAGGGTGGCGCCGGCTTCATCGCCGACGAGATGTCCGATGAGGCGTTGCAAGGGGTGATGGGTTTCTTGTCGTGGGGTCGTGGGAGTCGCCGCGCGGGAGAACTCGGGGAGCTCGGGGTCGGCGACTTCGAGGTTGTGGCCAGGGGCCGGTCCTACATCGGATAAGTCCATCGAATCAGCTGTCCTCCTCAGGTCGCCTTGCGCGCGCGGGAGCGCAGGCGGATTTCATCACTGCCCTTTACCTTATCGCGACTGACGGTGACTTCAACGGTACCGCCCTTGTCGGCGAGCTTGCCGAACAGCAGTTCGTCGGTCAGTGGCTGCTTGATCGACTCGTCGATGACGCGCGCGAGGGGCCGAGCGCCGAACAGCGGGTCGTGGCCCTTGTCGGCCAGCCAGGCACGCGCCGGGGCGCTGAGCTGGATCTTGACCTTGCGCTCGGCCAGCTGTTCTTCCAGCTCGCGGATGAACTTGTCGACGATGCGGCCCATGATCTCGGGCGTCAGGGCCTGGAAGGCGATACGGCCATCGAGACGGTTGCGGAATTCGGGGCTGAACTGGCGTTCGTAGGCCTGCTGGTCGACGCCGCGCGGTGGCGCGTCGTGGAAGCCGAGGGTGCGGCCGGACATCTCGCGCGCGCCCAGGTTGCTGGTCATCAGCAGGATGACGTGGCGGAAGTCGGCGGGCTTGCCGTTGGTGTCGGTGAGGGTGCCGTGGTCCATCACCTGCAGCAGCATGTTGAAGACGTCCGGATGCGCCTTCTCGATCTCATCGAGCAGCAGCACGGCGTGTGGATCTTGGTTCACCGCTTCGGTCAGCAGGCCGCCCTGGTCGTAGCCGACGTAGCCCGGCGGCGCGCCGACCAGGCGTGAGACGCTGTGGCGTTCCATGTACTCGCTCATGTCGAAGCGCAGGAAGGCGACATTGAGGGTCGCCGCCAATTGCTTGGCGACTTCCGTCTTGCCGACGCCGGTCGGGCCGGTGAGCAGGAAGGCGCCGACCGGTTTCTCCGGGCTGCGCAGGCCGGCGCGCGCGACCTTGATCGCCGACGCCAGACGCTCGATGGCCTGGTCCTGGCCGAACACGACCTGCTTGAGGTCGTGCTCCAGGTTGCGCAGGCTCTCACGGTCGCCGCCCTTGACCTGGCGCGAGGGGATGCGCGCCATGGCCGCCACCGCCGACTCGATCTCGGGTACGCCGACGCGCTTGCGGCCGGCCAGGTAAGCGGCGGCACCGGCTTCGTCGATCAGGTCGATCGCCTTGTCCGGTAGCTTGCGGTCGCGCAAGTAGCGGTCGCCCAGACGGGCGGCGCTGTCGAGGGCGCCGCGGGTATAGCGGATCTGGTGGTGGTCCTGGTAGCGCTCGCGCAGGCCGAGCAGGATCTTGATCGTGTCCTCGACGCTCGGTTCGCTGACCTCGACCTTCTGGAAGCGACGCGCCAGCGCTCGGTCGCGCTCGAAGATCTGGCGGTACTCTTTCCAGGTGGTGGCGCCAATGACCCGGATGCGGCCGCGCTGCAGCGCCGGTTTGAGCATGTTGGAGGCGTCCATGGTGCCGCTGCCGGCGGCGCCGGCGCCGATGATGGTGTGGATCTCGTCGATGAACAGGATCGCCCGCTCGTGCTCTTCGAGCGCTCGCACGACCGCCTTGAGCCGGTTCTCGAAGTCGCCTCGGTAGCGCGTGCCGGCGAGCAGGGCGCCGAGGTCGAGGCTGAAGATCGATACCTCGCGCAGGATCTCGGGCACCTTCTCCTCGACCAGCGCCTGTGCCAGGCCTTCGACCAGGGCCGTCTTGCCGACGCCGGTCTCGCCGACGAAGATCGGATTGTTCTTGCGTCGCCGGGCCAGGATGTGGATGGTGCGCTGGATTTCCGTCTGGCGGCCGATCAGCGGATCGAGCTCGCCCTCGCGTGCCAGCGCGGTCAGGTCCTGGGTGAAGGCCGCGAGTGGATCGCCCTGCGCTCCACCGTTGCCGTCGTCGTCGGCACCCTCGCTCTGCGTCGCGTCGCCGGGGCTCGGGGCACCGCTGCCAGGCGTGGTCGCTGGCGGAAGGGCGCGGCCGCCAGGGTCGACGCGCGAGACGCCGTGAGCGATGAAGCTGACCAGATCGAGGCGCGTGACCCCCTGCTCGTCGAGGAAGTGGATGGCGAAGCACTCGGGCTCTTCGTACATCGCCACCAGCACGTGGTAGCCGTGCAATTGCTCGCGGCCGGCGCCTTCGCGCTGCGCCGCGGCGCGCGTGATGACGCGCTGGAAGCCGAGCGTCGGCTGAGGCTCACTGGGCTCGTCTTCGGGCAGCGCTTCGATCTCGCTGTCCAAGAAATGGCCGATCTGCTGCTTGAGCTGTCCAACGTCGGCGCCGCTGTGTTGCAACACCTGGACGGTCTCGTTGTCGTAGAGCAGGGCGAAGAGCAGGTGCTCGAGGCCTGCGAACTCATGGCGCCGCCGACTCGCTTCGGTGAGCGCCAAGGAGATGGCGATCTGTAGATTCGGTGACAGCTTCATGGTGATTCTCGCTCTGGAGTTTCTCCCGGGGCGCCTTACTCGCGTTCCAAGGTCAGCTGCAACGGCATACCGGCCTCGCGTGCCTCGCTGGTGACCTGATGGACCTTGGTCTCGGCCTCGTCGTAGGTGTAGACACCGGCGACGCCTCGCCCTTTGTGGTGGACTTCGAGCATGATGTGGTTGGCCTCGGTCTCAGTCTTGTGGAAGTACTTCACCAGGACGTGGATGACGAACTCCATGCTGGTGTAGTCGTCATTGTGCAGGATCACGCGGTAACGCTTCGGGCGTCGGGTGCGCTTGCGTTCCTGGACGACCAGATGTTCTTCGAGGTCGGGCCGGGTGCGGTCGGGTATCTCGGGTGGCTTGTCGCTCATAGTTCAGCGGGCAGCAGGCGGGCAGCGCATCAACCCTCGTCACCACTCTACGCAAGCTGAGCGAACGGGGCAAGCCCTGGAGGTCGCCTCTTACTGCGGTGGCTACGTGGGGGGTGATGCTTTCTGTATGTTCAAGTTTCAATAAGGGAGTTGTTGTTTCCTCCGGGTCTGCTATAGTTCATGGTAGACCAAAGCTTGAGGAATCCCCCCCTTCCATGCACGCACTGGTCATTCTTTGTATTTGACGATCGCTGAGAAAAACCAACGGAGATGGCGGTCCGCGGCCTCTTCCGGTATCGCTGGACTACTTTGTCCGAGAAGCGAGAAGCGCCCGTGTCCGGCAAGCACCTACACGGTCGACGGTGATCGATCATGTGCATCTTTCTATGTCGTCTGCTGTTACTCAGAAGTTCGCGAGGACTCGTGGCCGGTTGGGCCAGGGCTCGCGGTCGAAAGAAAGGGGTCCGATGTGAGTGGTGGAAACACAACAGAGGTTCGAGCTCAGAAGGGGCGGCTGGGCTGCCCACCGGCGACTCCGCCCAAGGCCTACGAGCCGCCGCGGCAGTCCGAGATCTTCTTCGACGCCAAGGCGCCGTCGCACATGCATGAGCCGACGGGGATCGAGATGGTCTACATCCCCGGCGGTGTCTACACGATTGGTACCAACGATCTCTCGGAGTGGGAGCGCCCGGCGCACCAAGAGACACTCGAATCGTTGTGGCTCGCCAAGTATCCGGTGACGCGCGAGCAGTATGCTCGCTTCCTGGCTGCCAATCCACGGCAGGCGCGGCCGTCAGGCTGGAACGCCACCAAGGACCCGCACCAGGCCGTGGTGGGCGTCAGTTGGGAGGATGCGCGCGACTTCTGTGATTGGGCGGGCCTGCGCTTGCCCCGGGAAAGTGAGTGGGAAGCCGCGGCGCGCGGACCCGAAGGTCGCGATTATCCGTGGGGCAACGCGGCGCCGGCTGCCTGGTTGGCCTGTTTCGCCGAGAACTGGCGCACCGGCATCGCCCCGAACGTCGATGCTCTGCCGACCGGCGAAGGTCCCTTCGGCACCATGGCACAGGCCGGACACGTCTGGGAATGGTGCGCGGACGTCTGGGACGCGAAGGCCTATCAGCACCGTGACATTTCCCTGGACCGCGATCCCCACGTCACCGACATCGACCTGCGGCGCTTCGTGCTGCGCGGCGGTGCTTGGCTGAGTCCGGCGCGCCACTTGCGCTCAGCGTACCGCAGCTGCGGTGGCGCCAAGCTGCGCGAGGACAGCATCGGGTTCCGGGTGGCCTGCAGCTGATGGGACAAGTACCAGGTCGCGTGATGGTGGTGTCCCTGATGGCGGTGTCCCTGACCCTGGCCCTGGCCCCCGCCGAGGCGAGCACGCCCGGCCCGCCGCCCGCGAGTGCGGTGCACGGTCACTACGTCGTGCTGGGCCAGAGTGCCGGAGCGACCGTCGCCTATGCGCGTGCGGTGATCGAGCCAGGCTACGCTTGTCCGGCGCTGCAAGCCGCCTCGGGTGCGACCTCGGCTGGCGATTCATCAGTGGATCCGTCTACGGCCATGGTGACGCGCGGCAACCCGCACGCCTTTCCGGTGATCGTCTGCGAAGCGCGCGTCGAGTTCGACACCACCTACACCCTGCAGCTCGATGGGGCGACGCTCGAGCTGCCACGAGTCCGGCGCAACCCGGCACGCTTGCTGGGCTTCGGTGACACCGGCTGCAAGGCGGGAGCGGCGTCGGAGGGCAAGTGCCCGTGGGGTACGCCCGCCGAGCCGCTCAAGACGCTGGCCGACGCGGCTGCCGCGGGGCCGGCGCCGGACCTGATCGTGCATGTTGGTGACTACAACTACCGCGGCACGCCGGGGCCGATTCTGTTCAGCCAGATCCACGACGGTGCCGGCAAGCAGGTTGCGCAGTGGCCCTACGACGCGGGTGATGACAGCACCGCCGAGCAGCACTGCGAGCAGGATCCCAACGACGCCTACTGGGACATGAATGCGTCCAACGCCAACTACCCGGATCATTGGGCGGCCTGGCGCGATGACTTCTTCACGCCCCTGGCCGCGTTGCTGCCAAAGGCGCCGTGGATCTTCGCGCGCGGCAACCACGAGCTGTGCAGCCGTGCCGGTCCTGGCTACTTTTACTTCCTGGACCCGGCGTCCAACCTGGCACCGGAAGGCCAGCGCTCGTGTCCGACACCGGACCCGCGGCGGCCGATCTTGGACAAGGTGGTGCTGGCCGATCCGTATGTAGTCGATCTCGGCACCTTCGCCCTGCTGGTGGTCGACTCGGCCAATGCCTGCGACTACTTCTCGAACGATGCGTTCACCGCGCAGTATCGGCGGCAACTCGGCCAGGCGACCGCCCTGCTGCCGCCCGAGCGGCCGACCTGGCTGGTCAGTCATCGGCCGATGTGGGGGCTCACCCAGTTCGACAGCGACGGCGGTACGACGACCGGATGCAGGGCCGGGGACGACACGTGGGGCTGCGTCAACAAGACGCTGCAGGCGGCGTCGAGCGACGGTGCCACGCTGCCGGCGCAGATCACCTTGCTGCTGGCTGGTCACATGCATCGCTTCCAGAGCACCACGTTCGCTGCTGACGACACGGCCGTTGCTGACGACACGGCCGGCCGTGCTGCCACCCTTGCCGCCGCGACGCACCGGGCTCCGACGCTGGTGATCGGCAACGGCGGTGTGGCGCTCGACGACCGGCCCCCGGCGGGCACGATCCAGGTCACCATCGCAGGGCAGGCGGCGCAGGTCCTGTCGCTGGCCAACCAAGTGCAGACGCCCAGTGGCATGCAAGACGCGTTCGGCTACCTGGACGCGACCCTGGCCTCGGACGGCGGCTGGAGCGGCACGATCGTCAATCCGGCGCGTGGCCTGACGCTGGCCGAATGCGGCAGCGCACGCGCGGCGCAGGGCTCGGTGTGTGAGCTGGCGTCAGGTGTGCAAGCGGCCCAGTTCGGAGCTTCTAACGTGACCGTTCCCTGAAAAGCAGGTACAATGCCTCGGAGTCTGGCGGCCTGCGATCGGGCGGCCCTTTGGTACCAGTCCAGACCTCGTAACTATGGCGACCAACTACCTGCAAGCTTACGGCGACCTGCTGCGTCGCATCGACGAGGCCGACTTCCACGTTTCGGAAGAAACGGAGAGGATCTCGCTGGTCGAAGACTTCGTGCCCAAGGTGTCGGAACTGCTGCAAGCCGGGGTCGATATGCTGCGCGAGACGCAGGCTTGGTACGAGTCTGACGACGCGCTGGAAGGCGCGGCCGACCGCGACGACGGGGATTCGCTGTCCGAAATCGGTGCGCTGATCTCCACCGAGCTGGCGGCCAGCAACATCGCCGACCTCGCTTTTGTCGCCCGCGGCGGTCTGCGGATCTGTCTCGATGAGCTGAAGTCTGCCGCCGCCAAGCGGCACATCTTCATGATCGCGTCCGGCTGCGACACCGGAATGCGCCGGCTGCGCAAAGCGCTGATGTCCGTCGAGTCGGCGATCGCCGAGTTCGAGGGCGCGCCGCAGCCGATGCACCGGCAAGAAGATCTCGAGACTTCGATCGAGACGCGCCGCGCCTACGGTCGCCTGCGCCAATGCATCTTGGGGACGGGGCAGCCGGATGACCGTCAGCTCGGCCGGCGCCTGCAGGAGATCGCCGAGCATTTCGTCAAGCTGCGAACCCTGGCCATCTATCCGCTCATCCGTATCGGGGACCGTCTCGAGATGCGCGGCTTGTACAAGCGCATCCAGCTGTGGCGCCAGCAGCCAGATCGCGATCTGGTCGAAGGCCACCGCCTGTGGGTCGACCTCAGTGGCTTCGCGCGACTGATCCAGGAGATCAACAACCGCGAAGAACTCGGCGAGCACGACCGCCTGCTGCTCACCAAGGTCTGGCATCAACTGTTCGGCAAGCGTGATGTCAGCGAGGTCACCGCCGACCTGCTTGAAGAGCTGCGCCGCCTAGAAGGACGCGACGAGGACCTCGACCAGCTGCTCTCCGATCCCGGGGCGTATCCTGCCGAGGCCTGGCGCGAGACCCTGGAGCGCTTGCGTCGCACGCTGGAAGCCCAGCCACAGCAGCAACCCGTGCCAGTCGGAGCGCTCGGGTAAGAGACCCGGTTCCCTGGTTCAGTTTCCTTGGCCTAGTTCCTCTGGCCCGGGGCCCCTGGCTGCGGGGCGTGTGCGGTCGAGATCAGTCCTGCAACAACATCTCCAACCCGTCTCCCCCCGACAGCAGCGCTTCGGCTTCCTCGTCACTCATCGATTCGAGACGCGCCAGTAGGGCTTGCAGCCGCCCCGGATCGGGAGCACCCGGCTTCGGGGGCGTGCGCCCTTGCAGCTGCCGGCGGTTGACCTTGCCGGTGCTGGTGAGGGGGAACTCGTCGAGCCACACCAGCTGGCTGGGGACCATGTAGCGCGGCAGGCGCTTGCTGAGGAACTGGCGTAGTTCGGACGTCTCGAGCGAGCGGTCGGGGTCGGTCAGCAGGTAGGCGACGAGGCGGCGGTGAGCACCGCCTTCGGGCACGATGACGACGGCCTGGCGGACTGCGGCGTGGGCTTCCAAGGCGTTCTCGATTTCGCCCGGTTCGACGCGATGGCCGTGCAGTTTGAGCTGGTAGTCGATCCGACCGAGGAACTCGAGGCTGGAGTCAGGGCGGCGGCGAACCCGGTCGCCCGTGCGGTAGAGCCGGCCACCGGGGTGGTCGCTGAAGGGGTCGGGCACGAAGCTGCCGGCAGTGCGTGCCGGGCGCCCCAGGTAACCGCGCGCCAGGCCCTCGCCACCGATATAGAGCTCGCCTTCGGCAGCCAGCGGCAGCAGCGGGGCGGCTGGACCTCGCTGGGTGTCCAGGACATACAGGCGTGTGCCGCGGAGCGGCTGGCCGAGCGGCACTGGCAGTTGCCCTCCGCGCACTCGTTGCAGGCTCGACCAGACGGTGGTCTCGGTGGGGCCGTAGAGGTTCCACAGTCGGGGTGCCGAGGTCGAAGCGCTGTTGCTTCTCTGCTTGGCGGCCGCGTGGCTGGTGGTCGAGGTGGTTGTCCTGGTGAGCCGTTCCGCCAGGTCGTCGGTCAGCGCTTCGCCGCCACACAGCAGCTTGAGGCCGGGTCGTTCGAGGCGTGACGGTGGCGTCCAGCCTGCGTCGAGCAGCAACCGCCAGGTGACCGGCGTTGCCTGCAGGACGGTGGCGCTGATGGCGCGTAAGCGCTGGCTCAGCAAGCGGCCGTCGCCGGCGGTCTCGTGGTCGACGACGTGGACGCGGGCGCCAGCGGCCAGTGGCAGCAGCAATTCGACGACCGAGATGTCGAAGGTCAGCGGGGTCACCGCGGCCACCGAGTCGGCGGGGTCGAAGCCGGGTTGGTGCAGCAGCGACGCTGCCAGGTTGGCGACGGACGCGTGGCACACCATGACGCCCTTGGGGCGGCCGGTGGAGCCGGAGGTATAGAGCACATAGGCCAGGTGGTCGCCGCTCGGAGGACCGAGCAGTGGCTCCCGTGGCTGTGCCGAACTCAGCGGTGCGTCGACGTCGAGCAGGGTGGGTACTGCATCGCCGCCGGCTGGCAGCTCGGGGCGCAGGCGTCGCAGTTGAGGGCCTTCGCCCAGCACGAGTGAGGGGCGTGCGTCGGCTACCAGGGCCCCCAGGCGGCGCGGCGGTAGCTGCGGATCGAGGGGCAGGTAGGCGGCACCGGCGCGCAGCACGGCCAGGGTTGCGACGACCAGCCGGGCCGAGCGCTCGAGGCACAGGCCGACCAGCGTCTCGGGACGCGCGCCGGCCGTGCGCAAGCGCGCCGCCAGGCGGCCACTCTCGTCCCATAGACGGCTGTAGTCGAAGTGCTCGACACCATCGTCGAGGGCGGGTTTTTCAGGGTGTGCTGTCGCCTGCGCGGCGATCAACTGCAGTAGCAGCGGGGCACTGCTGTCCGGGGGCCCATGCTTGGCGGTCTCGGTTCCCTGCACCTCGTGCAGTAGGAGCTGGGACTGCGCGGGGCTGAGCAAAACGCTGTGGGTGCAGTCGGCGTCCGGGTTCGCCAGCAGGCTCTGGACGGCCAGGGTGTACACCTCGCCGATGGCGCGCAGCTGGGCGCCGGAGATGCGCGCCTCGTCGGCGACCAGGTCGAGGACCAGCGTGTCGGCCAGCGGGTTGCGCCGGAAATCGGCACGTAGAGCGAAGCTGGTGTGATCGAAGCCTTCGGCTTCGAGCGGTCGCAGGAAGTGCAGGTCGCTGAGTTCGTCGAGGGCGTGGAAGTGAGTGAAGTTGAACACCGTCTCGACCAGCCCGGTCTCGCCCAGCAGGCGCTGGATCTCGACCAGCGGCATGTGGCGGCTGGGGAGTAGTTCGCGCTCGGCCTCGAAGGCGGTGCGCACCAGGCCGAGCCAGCTACCGCTGGGCGTCAGCGCCAGCGGCAAGATGTTCATGTGCATGCCGAGCGTCTCTTCACTCCGCGGTAGGGCCGGCCGGCCGTTGGCTTCCAGGCCGGTCAGCACACTGCGCTGCCCGGTCAGGCGCTGCAGGGCTGCCAGGTGGGCGGCCAGCAGGGCGTGCTTGAGACTCACCTGAGCGCGACGTACCAAGGCGCCAAAGTGCACGGGTGGTGGCAGCGGTAGGCTGAGGACGCGCACGCGCGGGGGGCCGGCTTGGGGTCGCCAGCGCGGCAATGGGGTCGCCTGGACGCCGGTCAGCTGCTGCTTCCACCAACGCCGCAGATGTGGGTTGCGCACGGCTTCCACCTCGCGTGCCACGAACTCGCGGAACACGACAGGCGGTGGCCCCAGCTGCAAGGGATTTCCGGCCAGCAGGCGATCGTAGCGGCGGAGCCACTCGGTACACAGGCGCGCCGTGCTCCAGCCGTCGAGCACGGCGTCGAAGAAGCTGAGGCCGACGGCGAATCCTTGTGCCAGGCGCAGCAGGTAGAAACCGACCAGCCCCGGCTCGCGCCAGGTGAGGGGCTGCGCCTTCTGCTCTTCCAGCCAGGTGGTGATCTCGGCTGCGGTCAAGTCCTCTACGCTGCTGAAGTCGACTTCGTGGAAGCGCACGGTGGTGCGGGCGTGTACCAGCTGCAGCGGTCGGCTGTACTCTGAAAGGTCGAAGGATGTGCGCAGCATCGGATGGCGGTCGACCAAGTCTTGCGCCGACTGGCACAACTGCGACGGGTGGAGCGGTCCTTGCAGGCGGCACAGGAAGATGTCGCGGTAGAGCGGGGCCCCCGGATCGTGCTGGATGTGGAAGACGATGCCGGTCTGTGTGGCGGTCAGCGGATAGGCGTCGACACACCCGGCCGGCAGGCGTTGCCGATCGTCGTCGCTGATCAGGCAGAACGGGTCGGGCGCCAGCACACGCGGTGCGCCGTGGCCCTCGTTCTGGCTGGCATCTCCACGGCGCAGCCGCGGTGCCAGGGCGCGGATGGTCTGGTGACGGTAGAGGTCTTCCAGGGCCACGGTCCAGCCGCGTTCGGTCAGGCTGCCGCGCACCTGCAGCGTGCGGATCGAGTCGCCGCCGAGTTCGAAGAAGTTGTCTTCGACGCCGATGTCGGGCAGGCCGAGAACGCGGCTCCACACGGCGGCAAGAGCACGCTCGCGTTCGTCCTCGAGGACGTAGGTGTCGCCTGGCGGACGAGCTGGCGAGACGCCATCGCCAGCGTCCAGCGGCTGCCCCGTCAGCTGCCCGGCGGACTGCCTGCCGGCCGCCGGGCCGAGTTGCTGCAGCTGGCCACGGTCGACCTTGCCGCTCTGCGTGCGGGGCAAAGTGGTGAGTGGCACGAAGAGGCTGGGCAACAGCATTGCCGGTAGACGCTCGCCCAGGAAGGCGCGCAGTTCGGCGGCATCGGGAGCCTCCCCCTGGTAGGTGAACCACGCCACCAGCTGCGCCGGGGCGCGGTCGTGGCTGGCGAATGCCGGCAGGGCTTCGCCGCGAGGGGCTGCGCCAGCCTTGAAATGGCGCAGCTGGTTGGGCTCGGCAGTCGCTGCCGGACTCCTACGGCCTTCGGCGCCGGACGGAGCTTGTGCCCTATCGGTAGGCCTGTGCGCGGGTTCGCTGGGATAGTGAAGGCCGACGATCGCGTCGGTGATCCGTGGATGCTCGCTCAGGGCGGCCTCCAACTCGCCGGCCTCGACGCGCAAACCCCGGATCTTGAGTTGGTGGTCGAGGCGCCCCAGGAAGAGCAGGGCGCCGTCCGGACGGTAGCGGACCAGATCACCCGTCCGGTACAGGCGTTCGCCCTGCTTGCCGGTGGGGTCGAGGATCAAGGAGGGGTCGGGTACGAAGGTGGCGGCGGTGCGTGCTGGAGCGCCCAGGTAGCCGCGCCCGAGACCGGCGCCTGCCAGTGCCAGCTCTCCAGGGATGCCCAGTGGCTGCAGGCGCAGCACGCGATCGACAACGTGGCAACGTAGGTTGGCGATCGGCCGGCCAATCGGTACTTCGCGCAGCAGGTTCTGGCTCGGCCCGCCTCGTTGCTGCCGGTCGCCGCTGCAGTTCCAGGCGGTGACGTCGATGGCGGTCTCGGTGGGACCGTAGAGGTTTTCCAGCTGCACGCTGGGCAAGCGTTCCAGGCAAGCACGTGCCAGCGACGGACTCAGCGCTTCGCCGCTGGCCACGATCCGGCGCAAGCTGCGGGCTTCACCTACCCCCGGCTCGTCAACGAAGGCGCGCAGCATGGACGGCACGAAGTGCACCACGGTGACGCGCTCGCGGGCCGCCAGCCGGGCAAGTTGGCGGGGGTCGCGATGCACCCCGGGCGGGGCCACGATCAGTTGCGCCCCGGTCATCAGCGGCCAGAAGAACTCCCACACTGAGACGTCGAAGGTGAAGGGGGTTTTCTGCAGCACGCGGTCGTCGGCGCCGATCGGGTAGGCGAGTTGCATCCAGCGCAGGCGGTTGGCGAGGGCGAGGTGGCTGTTCATCGCCCCCTTGGGGCGGCCGGTGGAGCCGGAGGTGAACAAGACGTAGGCCAGCTGCCGTCCGTCCACGGGCCCTGGAGGCGCGTCGGCCTCCGAGGCTTCCCCCGGTCCCGGCAGCGTCTGGGGTTCGAGTTGGGCTCGGCCTTCTGGGTCCAGGCGCAGCAGCGGCGGCGTGGAGCGGGCAAGTGCCGGAGTCTCGGCGTCACCTAGCAGACACACGGGGGCGGCGTCGTCCAGCAGGGCTTCGAAGCGTCGCGCCGGCTGGTCCGGGTCGAGCGGCAAGAAAGCGGCACCGGCCTCGAGGACCGCGACCAGCGCCACCACGCGCGCTGCACTGCGCGGCAAGCACACGCCGACCAGGCGTTCAGGACCGGCTCCGAGAGCCCGCAGCTGCTGGGCCAGGGTCCGGCTGTGTGCGGCAAGCTGGGCGTAGGTCAATTCGACCGTCGGCACGTTGTGCTCTCCCGGGGCGCGCACGGCCAGCGCACCAGGGCTACGTTGCGCCTGAGCGCGGATGGCTTCGTGCACGAGTCCACCGAGTTGCCGGCGTGCCGCCCACGCGGCGCCAGCCCACGCCGTGTCGTTGAACTCGTGGAGCAGCGCCTGGCGCTCTGCTGGCAGCAGGATCTTCAACTGGAGGCAGTCGATGGGGGCCTCGTGCGTCGGCAGGTCTCGGGCGAGCGCGACGAGCTGTCCAAGCCAGCTCTCGAATTGTCCTGCCCACCGCAGCACGGTGGTGGTGTCGAAGAGGTCCGTGCAGCCCTGCCAGTCGAGGAGTAGGCTGCCGCCAGGACCGTCAGCCAGGAACAGGGCCAGATCGAATTGCGCGGTCTGCGTGCGCAGGCGGAGCGGGCGCGCTGTCCAGGCAGCCAGCGGCAACTCGACGCGCTCGTCGGCGAGGGCGAATGCGGAGGTGCCCGCGGGCGAACCTGCCGGTGCGTGTTGCCAGCTGACCAGGATCTGGAACAGGGGCGAGCGGCTCGGGTCGCGGCGCGGCTGCAGCTGTTCGACCAGCTGGTGGAACGGGTAGCGGCGGTGGCGCAGGGTGGCCGCCAACTCGCCGCGCAGGCGGGCCAGACGCAGGGCGAAGGGATCGGAGCCGGAGATGCCGTGCAGCGCGGCGCGCAGGACCAGCGGGTTGACCAAGTAGCCGACGCGCTGGGCGTCCTCGACGCTGTCTCGGCCGTGGTACAGCGTCCCGAGTAGGGCTTGCTCGCTGTTGCTGACAGTGTTGCTGGCGACAGTACTGCTGGAGCTGAGGCCAACGGTGCGGCGGAGCCAGGCTTCGAAGGCCGTGAGCACCACCAGGAAGGGGGTCGCGCTGTGCCGGCGAGCCAAGTCGCGCAGGCCGCTGGCGGTGTCAGGCGGTACTTGCCGCAGCCAGCGCTCGCCGCGGTCGCTCTGCAGCGCGGGCCGTGGTCGATCGGAGGGGAGTTCGAGGGGAGGTGGCAGCTCCTGCTGCCTCGCTGTCTCTCTCTCGCCGTGACCGGGTAGCAGCGGTCGTAGATGCTGGACGGCAGCGGCTGCCATGTTGCGCGCGTCGGCGCTGCTCAGCCAGGCGCGCTGGCGCAGTACCCAGGCAGCGTGGTCGCCGGGCACTGGTGGCAAGCGGCGGTCGGCGTAGAGGGCAGCCAGCTCCTGCAACAGCAGGGCGACCGAGCCGAAGTCGGCGACCAGATGGTGGACGGTGAGGAGCAGGACGTCGCCGATCTGGGCTTCGTGGTCCTCCACTTTGGCCGGCATGGCAACGCCGCTCCACAGGTGTAGGCGGATCAGGGGGCCGCGTTCGAGGTCGAAAGGTCGGTGTGCCTGGTCGGTCATCTCTGCGCGCAGGGCTGGCAGCGAGCGGCCGGCGGCTTCTTGCACATCGACGGCTGGCGGTCGCGAGTCGCTGGCGGCGCGCCGCTGGCGCGGTGGACCGCCACCTGCGCGGAAGGTCATGCTCAGGCCGGAATGGCGCTGCAACAGCTGCTGGAAGGCTTGCCGCAGTGCGCCATGTTCGATCTGGCCAGGGATATGGACCGCCACCCATACGTTGTAGGCGGCGCTGCGCGGGTGCAGTTGCTGCAGGAAGAAGAGTGCTTCCTGGCCGGGGGTCAAGGGCAGGTCGATGGTGCTATCGACAGGGCTCTCGACGGTGCCGACGTCGGGTGCCGCGGTAGGCTCCTCGACACGGGAAGCCGCGTCGAAACTCTCGTGCTGCATCGCGTCTTGCTGAGAAGTCTCCTGCTGAGAAGTCTCCTGCCGGTGGGGGGGCTCTTGCAGTTCAGCGCCCTGTGTCGCTGGCTGCGCCAGGTCGCGCAGACTGGCACCGCTGAGCAGGTCCGAGAGGTCGACGTCGAGGCCGTAGGTCGCCAGGCTCTGTTGGAGTTCGGCGGCGGCCAGCGAATCCAGCCCGTAGTGCAGCAGAGGGCGGTCAGGCTCGGGTGGTTGCGCCAGGCCCAAGCAGCGGGCCACCTCTTCGCCCAGCCGGTGCAGGCCGGGTGTGCCGAGTCTGGTGGCGGGCTTGCCGTTCTCGTCGATCCGTGTCTGATCGGCCGTTTCCTGGGGGGACGTTTCGCCGCCCGTTGGCAGGGCTGTCGCTTCGATCCGTGACGGGCCGTACCAGGCCGCGACGACTGGCAACTGGCCGTCGAGCCAGCCGAGCCGGCAGGCTCGACGCTGAACCTTGCCGCTGGAAGTGCGGGGCACGCCGCCGTGGCGCACCAGGAGGATGGCCCAGGCGGTCACCTGGTGTTCGGCTGCCAGCGCCTGGCTGATCGCCGCCCGGATCGGTGCCAGTCGTCGCTCGGGCGGCTCGCCGCTACTGGAGCCGGACCTGGCCTCGCCGCTGACGGCACCGATCTCGCGCAGGGCAGCCGCTTCGAGTTCCAGCACCAAGACCAGGCGTTCGCCGTCGCCATCGTCGAAACCGAAGGCCGCTGCGGCGCTGGGTCGTAGGGCGAAGTGACTCTCTTCAGCACTGCGCTCGAGATCTTGCGGATGGTGGTTGCGGCCGCGCAGGATGATCAGATCCTTGAGACGGCTGGTGAGGAAGAGTTCGCCGCCGTGCAGGAAACCGAGGTCACCGGTGCGCAGGAAGCCCTGTGCTTCCTGAGCCGAGGATACGTCCGTAGTGCCCTTGCTCGTAGCGTCCTTGCTCGTAGTGCCCTTGCCCGAGGAGTTGTCTACCAAGCGGGCTTCGAAGATGCGCTGCGTCGCCTCGGGCTGGCCATGGTAGCCGGCGGTCACCGACGGACCGGCGAGCCAAACCTCGCCGACCTGACCTGGCGGGCATGCCTCCTTGGTTTGCGGATCGACAATTCGCACGCTGACGCCGGGGGCTGGTGTACCGCAGCTGACGAGGGTCTTGGTGAGTGCTGGTGGCGTGTGCGCGACAGTCGTCTCGACGGCCTGGTGATGTTCCAGAGCAGCTCGCTGGAACTGACGTACGACGGGGGGTTGGTCGGCCGGGCTACTACTGACGAGGAGCGTGGCTTCGGCCAGGCCGTAGCAGGGCAAGAAGGCGCTCTGGGCAAAACCACAGCGGCCAAAGCGGCGACCGAAGGCGGTGAGGCTGCCGGCCCGGACGGGCTCGGCGCCGTTGAAGGCGACGCGCCAGCTGCTGAGGTCGAGGCCTTCGAGGTCGGCGTCGGGGATGCGCCTCCGGCACAGGTCGTAGGCGAAGTCGGGGCCACCACTGGTGGTGCCGCCGAAGTGATGGATGGCACGCAGCCAACGCACCGGCCGGCGCAGGAAGGCCACCGGTGCCATCAGCACGCAGCGACCGCCGGCGTACAGGGGTTGCAACATGCCGCCAATCAAGCCCATGTCGTGGTAGAGCGGCAGCCAGCTGACGACCACGGTGTCAGCGTCGTGGCCGAAGGCTCGGTAGATCATGGCCTGGTTGGCCAGCACGTGGCGGTGCGCGACCCGCACGCCGCGCGGCTGGGCAGTCGAGCCGGACGTGTACTGGAGGAAAGCGAGGTCGTCGGCGTCCGGGGTGTGGGGATGCCAGGATTCGGCAGCGGCGTCGTCGATCTGGTCGGTGGCCAGCCACTGCACGTCGGCCGGGGCTTCGATCGCCTTCTGTAGGCGCCGGGCGAGGCCCTCGGTGGTCAGTATGCAACGGGCGCCGGAGTCGCGCAGCAGGGTCTCGGTCCGTCCGGCTTCGCGCCGCTGGGGCGGGTAGGCGGGAACCGCGACGACACCGGCGTACAGGCAGCCGAAGAACGCGTTGACGAAGTCGGGGCCGGCGGGATAGAGGAGCAGGGCCCGCTGACCGCTCAGGCCGCGCGCCTGCAACTCGGCGGCGATGGCGCGCGCCGTGCCATCGAGGTCGCCGTAGCTGGAGCTCTCCGGCAGCTCGCTGTCGGCGGCCGCCTTGTCAGGGATCTCACCATCGGCGAGAAAGGCATACAGAGGCCGCTCCGGGTGGCGCTGAGCCCGTTCACGGGTCAGAGTCACCAGGTCTCTGGCATCCGGCGGGAGCGCCGGGAAGTCTCTGGCGCCGTCGCGGGTGGTCATGCTTTCTCTCGGGCTCTCCTGCTCTGTTGCTCTCCTCGGGATCTCGGCTGGCAACGAAAGGACGCTGGCGGGACCGGATGGAAAGTCAGCGTAGGCTGCACGCCTGACCTTGTCAACCTCAGATCAATCTTCAGTCGCACAAGAAAGGACGGGCAGAGATGAATTGCTATCTTGTAACATTCAAATTTGGAAATGTGTCTAACATTGGCGATTGTGCATGGTTTGGCCAAGTTTTTTGTCCCGCTTCGAGAACACATCCACACCTTCATAAACAAAGGGCTAGTCATAGAATGCCGCTGGTTGCGGTGGGACGCCGAGGTGTCGAGCTAGCCCGGAGTTCGCGAGAACTCTTCCCTTTCATTCGCCGGCGAGATCGGGCGCGATCCGCTGAAGCCGGAGACTCAACTGATTCCGAGGGATGGGCAGGAAGGTGGGCCCCCTTGTGGTGGACACTGATCAAATTCGTGCGTCAAAACAACTGGATCGCCAAAGTCGCCGCAGCTCGCACTCAGCCCGGAGTGTGGCGTACTGGAATGCCCCGCACTGGAATGCCCCGTACTGGAATACACTGTCTCGGGATACTCCGTATAGGAACGCTTCGTCGAGGTCTGCCCCAGGTGGGGCGGACTCTGGTCGTGGGAGGTGGGTCATGGCTGCATTGAGTACAGGTCAGGGTGTCGCCGGGCAAGCCGGTGCCGACCGCATCGAGGACATTTACGGTCTTTCGCCGTTGCAGCAGGGGATGCTCTTCCATATCCTGTCGGCTCCGGGGTCGCGGCTGTACCTGGACCAGACCCTGTGCACCCTCGACGGCGCGCTCGATGTCGACGCCTTCCAGCGCGCCTGGCAGACGGTGATCGACCGCCACCCCGGCTTGCGGACCGCCTTCATGTGGGAAGGTCTGAGCAAGCCCGTGCAGGTGGTGTACCGTGAAGTGCCACTGCCTATCGAGCAGGCTGATTGGCGGCACCTGAGCCCGAAGGCACAGGCGTCGCAGCTGCAGTCGTTCCTGGCCGAGGATCGCCGCCAGGCCTACGACCTGACCCGGCCGCCGCTGACCCGCCTGTACCTGATCCGCATGAGCGACGACAGCTACCAGCTGGTCTGGTCGGTGTCGCACCTGGTGGTCGATGCGTGGTGCTCGTCGATCGTGCTGGACGAGGTGGTGCGTTTGTACGAAGCCTACCGCCAGGGCAGCCTGCCGGTGTTGCCGGCGGTGCACCCGTACCGGGATTACATTGCCTGGCTGCGGCGGCAGGAGCTGGCGCGCGCCGAGAGTTTCTGGAGCGACTACCTGCACGGCTTCAACGTGCCGACCGGGCTCAGTCTCGAAGATCCCAGTGGCACCTGGCCGGGGACCGCATCGGGCTTCCGCCAGGAGGATGCCACGTTGCCGGAACTCGATGTCGTGGCTCTGCGTAGCCGTGCCCGCGACCTGCAGGTGACGCTCAACACGCTGGTGCAGGCTGCCTGGTCGCTGGTGCTGGCGCACCGCACCGACCAGGCGGACGTCGTGTTCGGTACCGCGGTCAGCGGCCGGCCGCCGAGCTTGCCGGGGGTCGAGTCGATCGTCGGCTTGTTCATCAACACCTTGCCGCACCGGGTCGGACTGCAGCAGGACGCGACGCTCGGTCCCTGGCTGCAGCAGGTGCAAGCGCGGCAAGTCGAGATTCGCCAGTACGAGCACACGCCGTTGGCCAAGATCCAGGGTTGGAGCGAGATTCCCGCCGGCTTGCCGCTGTTCGAGAGCTTGGTCGTGTTCCTCAATATCGTCGATCTCGAGCGCCAGGACACAGGCAGTCTCGACCTGCGCAATCTGCGCTACGTCGGCCGCCCACACTATCCGCTGACCCTGCAGGTGACACCGGGACGGCGCGAGTTGCGGTTGGAGGCGGTCTATGATGTGGCGCGCTTCCGGCAGATGACGGTGCTCGAAGTGCTGGGCCAGCTCAAAGCGGTGCTCGGCGTGCTCGCGATGCGACCGCATGCGACGACGACGATCAGCGATGTGCTCTCGCTCCTGGCGCGGTCGGATCGGGACCGTCAACTGCAGGAGACGCGGCGGCGGCGTGATTCCAATACCGGCAAGTTGCGTTTGACCAAGGCCATCAAGGTCAAGCTGCCTCCTTCCCGTTCCTGATTGATTCGAAAATGCAGGCCCGTGCTACGTGCTTCTGCCGGCGTCCCGCGCCGCGACGGGGGACGTGTGCTGAAGTTGCGGCCGTACCTGGAGAAACGAGGCGAGAGAGGTGATCTGGAGCGATCCATCCAACCAAGATCTGAGACGGGAATCGTCGGCCCAGGCTGGCGATCGATCGCTAGAGCAGGGTTGGGATCACCTGGGTGAGGTGGAACGAGAGATAATGGACGTCATGGGGCAGGGGAACGAGGTCGAGATCGAAGGCTTCCGGCTGTCCCCGCAGCAGGAGCAGGTCTGGCGACTACAGCGCGGAGGAAGCCTGGCACACCAGGCTTGGCTCGGAGTGCGTCTTCTCGGCGACCTTGATCTCGACGTGCTCGAAGCCGCCCTGGTCGAAGTGACCCAGCGGCACGAGAGCTTGCGCTCGAGCTTCCTCGAGATACCGCACCTGCCGTTTCCGCTGCAAGTGGTGCACGAAGAGGCGCCGCAACGCTGGCGTCTGCTCGACCTGTCGCTGGTCGATCGCTACCAGCAGGATCTGGAGGTCGAGGCCCTGCTGGAGCAGGAGACCACCCGTTCCTGGCGACTTGTCTCCCGCCAGCTGATGCGGATCACCCTGGTGCGTCTGGGTATTGCCGAGCACCTGCTGCTGCTGCACCTGCCGGCCCTGTGTGCGGACTATCACACGCTGGAGACCCTGATGGCCGAGCTGGCGACCTGCTACCAGCCGCACGAAGAAGTCGCCGCCTACGCACGCCCAATGCCCTACACGCAGTTCGCCGAGTGGCAGAAGCAGCTACTGGAACTCGACGAGGCGTCCGAAGAGCGTCAGTTCTGGGCGCAGAAGGACCTGGAGGGCTTCGGTTCGCTGCGCCTGCCGTTCGAGCACCGGCGACCGCTCGAGGCTCCCTTCTTGCCGCGCCACCTGCGCTGGGCGCTGTCGCCCACCACGCTCTACGAGATCGGTGCGTTCCTGGGGGCCGACAGTCACGCAACCGGGGCCTTTGCCTTCAGCACCTGGTTGATCCTGCTCGGCCGGCTGTGTGACCAGTCACGCGTCGGCGTCGCCTACCGCTCGAACGGACGTGCCTACGAGGATCTCGAGCAGACGCTCGGCTTGTTCGAGAAGTATCTGCCGGTGCAGGAGCAACTGCACGATGAACGCTCCTTCCTCGACCTGCTGCACCAGGTGCAGGCCACGTTGCAGGAGGTCGAAGACTGGCAGGAGTACTTCGAGTGGTCGCAGGTGTTCGACCAGGATCTGGCGCCCTTCTGCTTCGAGCTGCGGCATTGGCCGCGCAAGCTGGAGAGTGCCGACATCGAGTTCGAGGCCGCACGGCTGTATGCCTGCAGCCACCGCTTCAAGCTCAAGCTGAGTTGTGTCGTCAGCCACGATGGGCTCAGCTTCGAGCTGCACTACGACCCGGAAGTCTACCGTCGGCGCGACATCCAGCGACTGGCTGACGAGTACGAGACCCTGCTGCGCAGCGCCGGCTCCGATCCTGGGCGGCCGCTGCGCCAGCTCGAACTGCTCAGTCAGGGGGAGCGCCAGGCACTGCTACGCGAGTTCACCGGCAAGGACGCCGCCGGCTATGCCCGCCGGCCGCTGCACGAGTGGATCCAGGAGACCGTGCACCAATACCCCGAGCGCACGGCCGTGGTGTGCGGACACTATGCTGTCAGCTTCCGCGAGCTGGAGCAGCGCGCCAACCGCCTGGCGCACCTGTTGCAACACCTGGGGGCTGGTCCGGAGGTGCTGGTTGGCATCTCGATGGAGCGCTCGGCCGAGCTTGTGGTCGGTCTACTGGCGATCCTCAAGGCGGGGGCCGTGTACGTGCCGCTGGACCCGGAGTATCCGCGCCAGCGCCTCGAGTTCATGCTGCAGGACAGTCGAGTGCCGATCCTGCTGACGCAGGAACGGCTCGCCGTCAGTCTGCCGAGCCGCCGCACGACGCTGGTCCTGGTCGGCACCGATGGCACGGCCCAGGCGCTCGACCGTCGCAGCGAGGATGGCCTGGTGCCAGTGCCGCCGCCCGACCCGGGTGACGAGCAGGCGCCCGACGTCGATCTACGGGGCGATGCTGGAGCCTACGCGATCTACACCTCGGGCTCGACCGGCCAGCCGAAAGCAGCGCTGATCAGCCATGGCGCCATCGTCAATCGTCTGCAGTGGATGCAGGAGGCCTTCCACCTGGACGTTGACGACACGGTGATTCAGAAGACACCGTTCAGCTTCGACGTCTCCGTATGGGAGTTCTTCTGGCCGCTGATGACCGGCGCGCGCTTGGTGCTGGCCCGGCCCGGCGGCCACCGGGATGCTGCCTACCTGGTGCGGCTGGTACGTCGGCAGGCGGTGTCCGTCGTCCACTTCGTGCCGTCGATGCTGCAGTTCTTCGTCGGTGAAGCGGGCGTCGCCCACTGCGACACGCTACGGCTGGTCGTGTGCAGTGGTGAGCCCTTGCCGCCGGACCTGGAACAGCGCACCCTGCAGAGCCTGCAGGCCGACCTGTACAACCTCTACGGCCCCACCGAGGCGGCGGTCGACGTCACCTCCTGGCGTTGTGTCGGCGAAGACGGCGAGGGCGACTCGGTGCCCATCGGCCGTCCGATCACCAATATCCGTATTCTGCTGCTGGACGAGGAATTGCAGCCGGTACCGGTGGGCGTGCCGGGCGAGCTGTACATCGCCGGCGCCGGCCTCGGTCGTGGCTATCTGGGCCGGCCGGCCCTGACCGCCCAGGCTTTCGTGCCCGACCCTTTCAGCACCAGCCTGGGGGACCGCATGTACCGCACGGGCGACCTGGCCCGTGGTCGCTCGGACGGCGCCATCGACTTTCTCGGCCGCACCGACGCGCAGGTCAAGATCCGTGGCTTCCGGGTCGAGCCGGGCGAGATCGAGGCCGTGCTGTCGTTGCACGAGGGGCTGCGCCAGTGCGCCGTGGTGCCGCGCGAAGACCTGCCCGGGGATCTGCGGCTGGTGGCCTACTATGTGCCCTCGGACTCACCCTCCGCCGCGTCGATGCCCGGCGAAGCAGGCTCGGAGCCGGTGACGCCGCAGAGTCTGCGTGCCTGGCTCAGCCGTCAGGTGCCCGAGTACCTGGTTCCGGCCGCCTTTGTGCCGTTGCCGCAGTTGCCGCTCACACCCAGCGGCAAGCTCGACCGCAAGAGCCTGCCGGCGCCGGAGCGTGCCTTGGGACGCAGCGCCGCACCACCGCGCGACGCCACCGAAGAGCTGATGGTGGAAGTGTGGTGCAAGGTCTTGGGCCTGGACACGGTCGGCATCCACGACGATTTCCTGGAACTGGGCGGCGACTCCATCCTGTCGCTGCAAATCGTTGCCGCGGCCAATCAGGCCGGTCTGTCGCTGGTTCCCGCCCATCTCTTTCAGCATCGCACCATCGCCACCTTGGCCGAAGTTGCCGGTAGCGCGGCCATCGTCCAGGCCGAGCAGGAGCCGGTGGCAGGGCCGGTGCCGCTGACGCCGATCCAGCGCTGGTTCTTCGAGCGCCATACGCGGCGGCCCGAACACTGGAACCAGAGCCTGCAACTGGTGCCCCGACATCGTCTCGAGAGCGTCCTGCTGTCCGCCGCGGTCAGTCGCCTGGAAGTACTCCATGATGCCCTGCGCCTGCGCTTCGAGCACGACAGCCACGGCTGGCACCAGCGCTGCCTGACGCTCGATGAAGCGGCGGCCGAAGGGGATCGCGTGCTGGCTGTTGACCTGAGCACCCTGCCCCCCGCCGATCGTCCGGCTGCTCTTGCCGCCACCGCCGCACGGCTACAGGCGTCGCTGGCCCTGGGCGGTGGTCCGCTGCTGCGCTTGGCGCTGATCGAACTGGGCCAGCCAGACGGTGTCGATGCAGAGGCCGTTCATCCAGAGGGTGCCCATCCAGAGGGTGCCGACCCAGAGGGCCTGTACGGGCAGCGTCTGCTGATCATCCTGCACCACCTGGTGGTCGACGGCTTGTCCTGGCGCGTGCTGCTGTCGGACCTGGAGCAGCTCTACGCCGCACTCGAAGCTGGTGAGACACCGCAGATGCCGGCCAAGACAGCCTCCTACCGGCAGTGGTCCGAGGCGCTGGCGCTACGCGCCCAAGAGCCGTCCGTGGCTGGCGAGCTGGAGTACTGGCTGGCCCTGCCCTGGGACGATATCGTGCCCCTGCCGCTGGACGCGTTTGTCGACGGTGAGTTGCTGGCCACCGGGCCCGCCGACGTCGAGGAGCTGGCGCAGTGCAACACGGTGGAGTCCGCCGAGACGCTGATTCTCGAGTTCTCGGCCGAGGACACGCACTCCCTGCTCACCGCCGTGCCGCGCGCCTACCGTACCGAGATCGACGATGTGCTGATCACCGCGCTGGCGAGGACGCTGTCGCGCTGGACCGGCTCGACCTCGCTGCTCTTCGACCACGAGGGGCACGGCCGCGGCGCCCTCGGCGACGCGCTCGACGTGTCGCGCACTGTTGGCTGGTTCACCTCGCTCTTCCCGGTGGTGCTCGACTTTGCGCAGGGGAGTGATCCAGGCGCTGCGCTGGTGTCGGTCAAGGAACAGCTACGGCGGCTGCCGGAAGGCGGCAGCGGCTACGGCATGCTGCGCTACCTGGACAGTCAGGGCGATGCGGCGCTACGACTGCGTCAGCTGCCGGCGGCGCAGGTCCTGTTCAACTATCTCGGCCAGGTCGACCGCGGGCGCGACGAGGACAGCCAGTGGCAGCCCCTGCTCGCCGATACCCTGACTCTCGGCGAGCGCGCCCCGGAAGGTCGTCGCAGCCATCCGCTGGAGGTCGATGCCTTGGTCCGAGAGGGCCGCCTGCGTGTGCGCTGGACCTACAGCAAGAACTTGCACCGGCCCGAGACCATCGCCCGAGTGGCCGAGTTCTTCGACACCGCCCTGACGTCGCTGATCCGCCACTGCCTGGAGCCCGAGCGCGGCGGCTACACGGCTTCCGACTTCGCTGCCGCCGACCTGCCGGCGCCGCAGCTGGATGCGCTGCTGGCCGAGCTCGGCGGTGGTGCGGTGGTCGAGGACATCTACCCACTGGCGACCTCGCAGGAGGGCATGCTGGTCTACTTGCTGCTGCAGGGTGAGCACACCGAGGTGTTCACCAACCAGCTGCACTGCCGGCTCTCCGGCCCACTCGACCTGGCGGCCTTCCAGCGCGCCTGGCAGCAGACCGTCGACCGGCACGCGGCGCTCCGCACGTTGTTCCGTTGGGAAGGACTCGAGCATCCGATCCAGGTAGTGCGCGACCGCGCCGAGCCGGAGTGGCAAATCGAGGACTGGCGGCAGGTACCGCCGGCTGAGCAGCGATACCGGCTGGACCGTTTCCTGGAGGACGACCGCGCGCGCTCCTTCGACCTGCGGCGGGCACCGCTGCTGCGTCTGACCCTGTTGCACACCGGTGAGCAGGTGTACCATTTCGTCTGGACCTACCACCATCTGGTGCTCGATGGCTGGTCGCTGTCGATGCTGCTCAAGGAGGTCTTCGAGCTCTACCGGGCGGCGTCGATCGGTCGCCAGGCACAGTTGCTGGCGGCGCAGCCCTACGGTGACTATGTGCGCCATGTGCGTGGCCAAGATCCGGCCGCGGAGGAGGCCTTTTGGCGCCAGGCGCTGGCTGGCTTGCAGGCACCGCCGCCGCTGCGCATCGAGCGCCACGGGAGCGCTCTGCCGGAGGGCGAGCGCGAGCACGGTAGTGCCGATGTGCAGCTGTCCGAGGAAGCTACCAGCGCACTGCAGGCGGCGGCACGGCGCCAGCGCCTGACGCTCAACACTTTGTTCCAGGGTGCCTGGGCCCTGCTACTGCATCGCTACAGCGGCAGTCGCGACGTGGTTTTCGGTGCCGTCGTTTCGGGGCGCCAGATCGGCTTCCAGTCGGTGGTCGGTCTGTTCATCAATGCGCTGCCGGTGCGCCTGCATGTCGACCCCGAGATGCAACTCGCACCGTGGCTCGAAGAACTGCAGTCGCAGCAAGTGGAGCAGCGCGACTTCGAGCATGTGCCGCTAGAGCAGATCCAACGCTGGAGCGGGCTGCCGCGCGACACCGCACTGTTCGACAGCCTGGTGGTGTTCGAGAACTATCCCGTCGACGATTCGTTGCAGGAGGGGGCCGGCGACCCAGGGGCTGGCCGTCTGGAGGTCAGCGCCGTTGAAGTCGAGGAGAGCACCAACTATCCGCTGGCCCTGTTCGTTTTCCCCGGCTCGCGCCTGAGCGTGCGCCTGGTCTACGAGCGCGCCACCTACGACGCTGGAAGCATGCAGTTGCTGGCTGAACAGTTGGTGCGACAACTCGAACGCTGTGCTCTGTCGCCACGGGCCAGCCTGGCCGAGTTGCTGGCACCGCTGTCCGACGAGCGGCGGCGCGTGGTGCGGGACTGGAACCGCACCGAGACCCCATTCGACTATCACGGGGACCTGGTCGACCTGATCGACCAGCAGGCGCAGACGCGGCCGGATGCGCTGGCTGTGCTCAGCGCCGAAGCCTCGGTGGCCGGTCCTGCCACCGGTGATCCGAGTCAGGCTCTCAGCTACGCGCGCCTGGTGCGCTGGAGCCGCCAGCTGGCAGCCGGTTTGCACCACGAGTTGCAAGACCGTGGCGAGGGCGAGCGGGAGCCGGTGGTCGGCATCTGGTTGGAGCGCCGGCCCGAAGTGCTGCCTGTGTTGCTGGCCGCGCTGCGTGCGGGGATCGCCTATCTGCCGCTGGACCCCGACTGGCCGGTGCAGCGGGTGCAAGAGATCCTCGCCGACGCGGGAGCCAGCCTATTGCTGACCAGCCGCCAGCGGCTCGCCCAGCTCGACCTGCCGGAGTCTGTACGACCGGTGGTTCTGGAGTCGACCCAGGAGGCGGGTGCTGGTTGGTCGCTGCTCGAGGCACAAGGGAGCACGCGGCGGCTCGAGATCGTCGCCGGTGAGCCCAGCTACGAGCGTCCCGACCCCGCGAGCCTGGCCTACATCATCTACACCTCCGGCACCACCGGCCGGCCGCGCGGCGTCATGGTGCACCGCGGTGCGCTCGACAACTTCGTGCGCGACGCGGCCAATGCTTTTGACGTGGGCCCGCAGGACCGAGTGCTGCAGTTCGCCTCGCTGGCGTTCGACGCGTCGGTGGAAGAGATCTTCCCGGCACTCATTCGCGGGTCCACACTGAGCCTGCGCGACGACGCCATGCTGGAGTCGCCGGCTGCCTTCCACGAGGCTTGCTACCGGCGCCACATTACCGTGCTCGACTTGCCGACCGCCTGGTGGCACCGGCTGGTGGCCGCGGACCGCGGTCGTGTACCGGTGCCGAGCTGCGTGCGCCTGATCATCCTGGGCGGCGAGCGGGCGCGGCCCGAACACGTCTTGTCCTGGCGCCGGCACGTCGGGGAGCGTGTGCGCCTGGTCAATACCTATGGGCCGACCGAGGCGACGGTCGTGGCGACGCGCGCTGAACTGACCGCCGCCGACGATGTCAGTGGCGCTGCCAGCGACGAACTGGCGGCTGGCGGCGAGGTGCCGATCGGCCGGCCGATCGCCAACGTGTGCGCCTACGTCCTCGACGCCGGGTTGCAGCCGCAGGAAGTCGGCATGCCGGGCGAGCTGTGCCTGGGCGGGGCCGGTGTCGCCCGCGGCTATCTGGGCTTGGCGAGCCGCACGGCGACATCATTCTTGCCTGACCCGTTCGCGGCCGAGATCGAAGAGGACAGCATCGGTTCTGCGTCCGGCGTCCTGACGGGAGCCGGCCTGGCCATCGGTGCCCGCCTGTATCGCACCGGCGATCTGGTGCGATGGCAACCGTCGGGGCAGCTGGAGTTCCTCGGTCGCCTGGACCAGCAGATCAAGGTGCGCGGCTACCGTATCGAGCCGGACGAAGTTTCTCTGCGCCTGGAGATGCACCCGCAGGTGCACGAAGCCGCTGTCGTCGCCTTGCCCGATCCGCTGGCCGACAGCCCGGGCGAAGCACGGCTGGTGGCCTATGTCGTGTTCGCGTCGCAGGGCGCGACAGGCGAGCCAGCTTCGGACGGTCTCGACGAAGGGCGCTTGCGCACCTGGCTGCGCACGCAGCTGCCGGCCTACATGGAACCGGCCAGCTTCGTCGAGTTGGCGCAGCTGCCGCGCACCGCCGGAGGCAAGGTCGACCAGCGCGCGCTGCCAGCGCCGGACGAAGAGCCGGGAGAGCGCGGCAACTACGTGGCGCCGCGCAACGAGACGGAAGAAGCGGTCGCCGCCATCTTCTCGATGGTGCTGGGTGTCGAGCGTGTCGGCGCCTTTGACGACTTCTTCGCCCTCGGGGGCCACTCTCTGCTCGCCACCCAGCTGGTGGCGCAGGTCCGTGACGCCTTCGAGGTCGACTTGCCGCTACGCCTGATGTTCGAGGCGCCGACCGTCGCGCGTTTGGCCGCCGAGATCGCCAGCCTGATCCTCGAGCAGTTGGAGCAGATGGACCTCGAGGAGCTGGAGCTGGACGCTTCTCCGGCCGAAGAGCCGTTGGCCGCCGAGCCGTCCGCTGACGAGCCGTTCGCTGACGAGCCGTCCGCTGAAGAGCCGTTCGCTGAAGAGTCCTTGATGGACGAGCCGCTGGCCGCCGAGACCCGCGGCGAGTCGGCTGTGGAGACACCCGCGGTGGACGACGCGGATTCCGCCCAAGTCGACCTCTCGCAGCTGGAGCTCGCAGACCTGGATCTGTCGCAAGTAGACCTGGATCAGCTCGACGAAGACGAGCTGGCCGCCCTGGAAGAAGCTTTGCAGGACGAACTGCAGGACGAACTATGAGCCGATCCAGACTCGATGATGTGAGATGCAACCCGCAGACGAAGAAGGAACTGGTGCAATGAGCCGAAACATGGAAGCATTTTCTGATCTGGTCAGTCTGGGGCGTCATCGGGCCCAGCATCAGGCAGATCGCAAGGCCTATACATTCCTGGTCGACGGCGACGAAGAAGGTGCGTCGTACGACTACGCCCAGCTCGACCTGCGCGCGCGGGCCATCGCCGCCCGTCTGCAGCAGATCGCCGAGCCGGGCGCCCGCGTGCTGTTGCTCTATCCGCCGGGTCTCGAAGTGCTGGCCGGCTTCTTGGGTTGCTTGTACGCCGGACTCGTTGCCATTCCGGCACCGCCACCCGACGGCGCGCGCCTGAAGCGCTCCTTACCGCGTCTGCAGTCGATCGTCGACGATTCCGGGGCCAGCATCCTGTGTACCACTGGCAACATCGACGAGCTGATCGACAAGCTCGGCGATCGCGTGCCGCAGTTCCAGCGCATGCAGCGCCTGGATACCGAAGCCCTGCCCAGCAGCCTGGCCGAAGCCTGGCGCATGCCCGACCTGCGTCCTGACTCCCTCGCCTACTTGCAGTACACCTCCGGCTCGACCTCCGCCGCCAAGGGTGTGATGATCAGCCATCGCAACGTGATGGCCAACCTGGCCTACAACCGCCAGCAGTGGCAGTACGACGACAACAGCGTGGCGGTGACCTGGATGCCCTACTTTCACGACTACGGGCTGGTCGAGGGCTTACTACAGCCGCTGTTCTCGGGCATCCCCAGCTACGTCATGTCGCCGCTCGCCTTCCTACGCCGGCCGCTGCGCTGGCTGGGTGCGATCGCCAAGTATCGCGCGACGCACAGCGCGGCGCCCAACTTCGGCTACGACCACTGCGTGCAGCGCGCCAACGTCAAAGCCCTGGCCGGACTCGACCTGTCCAGCTGGCGCGTCGCCAGCACCGGTGCCGAGATGGTGCGCATCGCGACGCTAGAGCGCTTCGCCGACACCTTCAGCGTCTACGGTTTCCGCCCCGAAGCCTTCTTCCCCTCCTTCGGTCTCGCCGAGGCGACGTTGCTGTGCACCACCAAGCACCGGCCCGAGCTGCCGCCGGCCTGCTTGCGCGTGCGCGCCCGGGCGCTCGAGCAGGGCTGGGTGGTGGCGGCTGGCGATAGTGACGAGCAGGCGTCGAGCGTGACGCTGGTCGGCTGTGGCACAGTCGGGCCCGGCGGGCTGCACGGCAGCGCGCGCATCGCCATCGTCGATCCCGAGACGCGCCGCCGCCGTTCAGCCGACGAGGTGGGCGAGATCTGGATCGGCGGTCCGTTCATCGCCGAGGGCTACTGGCAGAAGCCCGACCTGTCCGAGGAGACCTTCCGCGCCCGCCTGGCCGACGATCCCGACGCTGGCACCTTCCTGCGCACCGGAGATCTCGGCTTTCTGCGCGACGACGAGCTGTACATTGTCAGCCGCATCAAGGACATGATCGTCATCCGCGGCTACAACCACTATCCGCAGGACATCGAGGTGACGGTCGAGAATGCGCATCCGCTGCTGCGCACCAACTGCTCCGCCGTGTTCTCGGTCGAAGCCGATGGCGAGGAGCGCTTGGTGGTCGCCGCCGAGGTCGAACGCGGCTTCCGAGCCCAGCAGCTCGACGAGCTTGCCGACGCCATCCGCCAGGCGGTGCTGGAGAGCCACGAGTTGCAGGTCTATGCTCTGCGCCTGCTGCGGCGCGGCACGGTGCCCAAGACCTCCTCGGGCAAGGTGCAACGGCGCGCTGCCAAGGACGCCTTCCAGAAGGGCACGCTGGACGTGGTCGCCGAACTGACCGAGCGGGCCACCGAGGTGCGCTTCCCGACCGGCGATCTGACCGCCACCGGACCGTCCGAGAACTACACGACGCTGGTCGAACTGCTGCAGTACCAGGCGCGCCGCCATCCCGACCGCGTCGCCTACACGTTCCTCGAAGACGGCGAGCGCGAGGGCGACCGCATCACCTATGGCGAGCTCGACCGCGATGCCCGCTCGCTGGCGGCGTTGCTGCAGCAATTGGGGCAGCCGGGTGAGCGCGCGCTGCTGGTCTATCCCAACGGTATCGAGTTCCTGGTCGCCTTCTTCGGTAGCCTCTATGCCGGCTTCACCGCCGTGCCGGCGCCGCCCCCCGAGGGCATCCGCCTGCAGCGCACGCTGCCGCGCCTGGAGGCGATCGCCAAGAACGCCGAACCGGTGGTCGTGCTGACCACTGCCCGCATCCTGGGCATGATCGACCAGTTCCTGGCCCACTCGCCGGCGCTCGAATCGGCGCGCTGGATCGCCACCAACTCGCTGGAAGCCGATCTGTCCAGCCAGTGGCAAGATCTGCGCGTGCGGCCAAGCAATCTGGCGGTGCTGCAGTACACGTCCGGCTCTACCGGCACGCCGCGCGGTGTCATGGTCAGCCACCGCAAGATCTTGCGCCACTGTGCCTTCATCGCCAGCGGCCTGGGCTACGACGAAACCAGCGTCGAGTTGACCTGGGTCCCCAACTTCCACGACTACGGCCTGATGGAAGGCCTGCTGCAGCCCATGTACCAGGGCAGCCAGGGCCTCATCATGGCGCCGCAGGACTTCATCCAGCACCCCGATCGCTGGCTGCGCGCGCTCAGCAAATTCCGCGTCACAAATAGTGGCGGCCCCAACTTCGCCTACGAGCTGGCGCTGGCCAGGACGCGTCCCGAGCAGCTCGAAGGCATCGACCTGAGCGGCATTCGCTCGCTGATCAACGCCGCCGAGCCGGTGCATGCCGAAACGATGAAGAGGTTCTACGAGCGCTTCAAGGACCACGGCCTGCGCTGGCAGGCGCTGTTCCCGGCCTTCGGTCTGGCCGAGGCGACACTGGTGGTGACCGGCAAGGGACCGCAGGCCGATGGCCCGATCTTGACCCACGTCGAAGTCGAGCCCCTGGAGAAGGAAGGGCGCATCGTCGAGGCCGACGAGCCGAGCGACAGCACGCGCACCTTCGTTGGCTGCGGCCGGCCGGTGCTCAACACCAAGGTGGTGATCGTCGACGCCGAGACGCAGACGCGCCGCGGTGACGACCGTGTAGGCGAGATCTGGGTTTCGTCGTCGTCGATCCCGCGCGGCTACTGGCGCAATGCGGGAGCCACCGCCGAGACCTTCCAGGCCTACCTGGAGGACACCGGCGAAGGGCCGTTCCTGCGCACCGGCGACCTCGGTTTTCTGCGCCATGGAGAGCTGCACATCACCGGCCGTCTCAAGGATCTGATCATCATCCGCGGCCAGAACTACTATCCGTCGGACATCGAGTGGACGCTCGAACACAGCCACCAGAACCTGCGGCCCGGCTGCTCGGCGGCCTTCTCGGTCGAGGCCGGCGGCGAGGAGCGCCTGGTGGTGATGGCCGAGGTGCGGCGCTGGCAGGAAGAGAGCGGCGAGCGCGTCGATCTCGATCCAGTGATCCAGGCGATTCGCGAAGAGGTGGTGGCGACCCACGGCGTCGAGGTGTTCGCGGTCGAGCTGATCAAGGCGCGTGAGCTGATCAAGACATCGAGCGGCAAGATCGCCCGCGCCGCCTGCAAGCGCGCCTTCCTGGAAGGCACTGCCGACATGGTGCAGCGCTGGACGCAGGCTTTCGAGAGCGTCCGCCGGCAGAGCCAGGAAGAGCAGCGCGAACTGCTGCAGCGCCTGGAACAGGCCGCCGCCGACGACGCCGCGCGCGCCGAGGCGAGCCAGCCGGCGAGTGGCAGCGAGGCCCAGATCCGCGCCTGGCTGGTGCAGCGCCTGGCGGCCCTGCTGCAGGTCGACGCCGCGGCGATCGACGTCACCGCGCCGTTCGCACGCTACGGCATGGACTCGGCGCGCTCGGTCAGCCTCTCCGGTGAGCTCGAAGACTGGCTGAGCCGGCGCCTGCCGACCACCTTGCTGTACCAGTATCCGACGGTCGAGGCGCTGAGCCGCCACCTGGCTGGTGGCGACGCGGTGACTGCCGCCGCCAGCCGCGTCGCGGTGCGGGCCTCGCAGCACGAGCCGGTGGCCATCGTCGGCGTCGGCTGTCGCTTCCCCGGAGCCACCGGGCCAGACGCCTACTGGCGCCTGCTGTCCGAGGGCGTCGATGCGATCTCCGAGGTGCCGGCCGAGCGCTGGGACCTGGAGCGCCTCTACAACGCCGACCTGCAACCCGGCAAGATGACCACCCGCTGGGGCGGGTTCCTCGACGATGTCGCCGGCTTCGACGCCTACTTCTTCGGCATCTCACCGCGCGAGGCGGTGCGCGTCGATCCGCAGCAGCGCTTGCTCCTGGAGGTCGCCTGGGAAGCGCTGGAGAACGCCGGCCTGGCCGCGGACCGCCTGGCCGGCAGCGACGCCAGCGTCTTCGTCGGCATCTCGCTCTCGGACTACGGCCTGCTACAACTGTCCGCCGGCCGCGATCGTCTGAACGCCTACACCGGCACCGGCACCGCGTTGTCGATCGCCGCGAACCGTCTCTCCTACCAGCTCGACTTCCATGGTCCCAGTGTCGCCATCGATACCGCCTGCTCGTCGTCGCTGGTCGCGGTCCACCAGGCGGTGCAGGCACTGCGTCGCGGCGAGACCAGCCTGGCGCTGGCCGGCGGCGTCAACCTGATGCTGTTGCCGGAGTGGCACATCACCTTCTCGCAGGCACAGATGATGGCTGCCGACGGCCGCTGCAAGACCTTCGACGCCAGCGCCGATGGCTATGTGCGCGGCGAAGGTTGCGGCCTGGTGGTGCTCAAGCGCCTGTCCGACGCGCACCGCGATGGCGACCCGATCCTGGCTGTCGTTGCCGGTTCGGCGGTCAACCAGGACGGCCGTAGCAACGGCCTGTCGGCACCCAACGGCCTGGCGCAGCAGCAAGTCGTGCTGCAGGCGCTGCAAGACGCGCGGGTGAAGCCGGCGGATATCGACTACGTCGAGGCCCACGGCACCGGTACCGCGCTCGGTGATCCGATCGAAGTGCAGGCCCTGGGAGCCGTGCTGAGCGACGAACGCAGCCCTGAGCGTCCGGTCCTGCTCGGCTCGGCCAAGACCAACATTGGCCATCTCGAATCGGCTGCCGGCATTGCCGGTCTGATCAAGGTCGTGCTGTCACTGCAGCACCAGAAGCTGCCGCCGCACCTGCACTTCCGCCAACCCAACCCACACATTCCGTGGGATGATCTGCCGGTGCGCGTCACCGCCAGCGGCAGCGGCTGGACGCGCGGCGAGCGTCGCCGGGTGGCCGGCGTCAGCTCCTTTGGCTTCGGCGGCACCAACAGTCACGTCATCGTCGCCGAGGCTCCGGCGTCGGACGCCCGCGCGCAGACCCCGTCCTCGAGTCCGCGACCGCTGCAACTGCTGTGCCTGTCGGCACGCAGTGAAGGCGCCCTGCGCAAGCTCGCCGAGCGCTACGGCCGCTGGCTCGACGGCCATCCCGAGGCGTCGCTGGTCGACGTGTGCTACACGGCGCACACCGGCCGCGCGGCGCTGCCGTACCGCCTGGCGGTGACCGCAGCCGATGCGGCCTCGATGGCGGCGCAGCTGCGTGCTTTCGCCGACGCCAGCTCCGATCCGGAGCTGACCGCTGGCGTGCAGTTCGCCGGGCCGGCACCGCAGGAAGCGCCGAAAGTCGGCTTCCTGCTCAGCGGCCAGGGCAGTCAGTACGCCGGCATGGGCGCGCAGCTCTACGCCACGCAGGCGGATTTCCGCGCCGCCTTCGACCAGGCGGCCGAGCTGCTCGGTCAGGCGATGTCGCTGCCGCGCTCGCTCGCCGACGTGGTCTTTGATCGCGGCGGCAACCCGAACGAGAGCGGCCAGTTGGTGACCACGGCCAACACCGACTTGCTGGCGCGCACCGACGTGACGCAGCCCGCCTTGTTCGCCCTCGAATGGGCGCTGGCCAAGCTCTGGGCGTCGTGGGGTATCGAGCCGGACGCGTTGCTCGGTCACAGCGTTGGTGAGTACGTCGGTGCCAGCCTGGCCGGCGCGCTGCCGATCGACGATGCGCTACCGCTGATCGCAACCCGTGGACGCCTGTTCGGGGCACTGCCGGCCGGCGGCGCGATGGCCGCCGCCTTCGCCTCCGAGGCGCAGGTGAAGCCGGTCGTCGAAGTCTACGGAGAGCGGCTGGCGATTGCCGCGGTCAATGGTCCGGCCAGCGTCACCATCTCGGGGCATGCCGACGCGGTGACCCAGGCGCGCCAGCAGTTGGAAGCGGCCGGCATCGAGACGCGGCCGATGAGCGTCTCGCACGCCTTCCACTCGGTGCTGCTCGAACCGGCGCTCGACGACTTCGAACAAGCGGCGCGCCGCCTGCGCGTGACGCCGCCCAATCGCCTGCTGGTGTCCAACGTCAGTGGTGACGTCTTCGGCGCTGGCGAGCTGCCCGATGCCGCCTACTGGCGTCGCCATGCCCGCTCGCCGGTGCGCTTCGCCGATGGCGTTGCGACACTGCGCCGCCTGGGCTGCGACGTGCTGCTGGAAGTCGGTCCGCACCCGGCGCTGGCGGGCATGGCCAAGCGCTGCTTGCAGGCGGGTGAGGCCGTTCTACTCCCTAGCCTCAAGCGCAAGCAGGACGACTGGCAGATCGTGCTGCGCAGCCTCGGCGCGCTCTTCCTGCACGGTGTCGAGATCGACTGGCAAGGCTTCCATCGCCACGACCAGGCGCGCCGCATCGCGCTGCCGACCTATGCCTTCGAGCACCAGCGCTACTGGCTCGAAGCGCTGCCCGCCAACGCCTTCGAGGCGCGTCGCGAAGCCGCCGCGGCAGCCACCGGCAGCGGTTCGACGGTGACCGACGCGGCGGCGGCGGTGCGCGCCGAGAGCGCGGCCATGGGTGCCCCGATGCAGGTACCGATGCAGGGCACCGCGGTCCAAGAAGTCGCGGCGGCCGACGCCAAGCTCGAGCTGGCGCCCGAGGACGACGTGCTGCGGCGTTACTACCAGAGCCTGTCCGCCAGCTCGACCTACAGCGGGGAAGAAGGCGAGGCCGAGGCCTACCTGCACTTCGCCCCCTTCCTGGAGCCGGATCCCAACTTCTCGTGGACGGTGGTGCTGGCCGAGCCCGACAAGCACCCGATCGACGCCCAGCGGGTACGCGACAACGATGAAGAGATGCGGCGCGTGATGTTCTGCGGCGTCGACTTCTCGCGCGTGCGCCGGGTGCTCGACTTCGGCTGCGGCTACGGCACCGACCTGATCGACCTGGCCAAGCAGCACGCGCACCTGCACCTCGACGGCTTCACCATCTCGCCCGAGCAGGTGGCCATCGGTCGCCGTCGCGCCGAGCGCATGGGCTTCTCCGATCGCCTGCGCTTCTTCAACTGCGACAGCACCAAGGACGAGTTCCCGGAGAGCTACCAGCTGATCCTCGGCTCGCAGGTGCTGCACCACATCCGTGAAAAGCAGAAGGCGCTGGCCAACATCAGCCGTCACCTGGAGCCGGGCGGCCTGCTGGTGCTCGCCGAAGTGCTGTCGAACGTCGAAGGCTCGATCGATCACGACGAGTCCTCGGCCCACTTCACGCCGCTGTCGCAGTGGGCCGAGCAACTCGCCGACCACGGCTTGCGCCTGCTCGAAGGTGTCGACGTGTCGCGCGAGATCGGCATCTTCCTTGACGATCCGCGCTTCGACGAGCACATGCAGCGCTATGCCGCCGAGGGCATGGAAGAGATGAAGATGGCTCACCTGGAAGGGCCGCAGCATCTCGGCAAGCTGCTGCGCAAGGGCCTGGCGCTGTATGGCCTGCTGACAGCGCAGCGCGATCCCTTCCTCGATCGCGACACCTTGCTGCGTCTCAACCGCGAAGCCTTCGCCCGCCTGGTGCCGTATCCGAAGGCGCTAGTCGACCTGGGAGCGGTGGCGCCCGAGCAGGCGGCAGCGGTGGTGCCAGCCGCCGCCCCGGTGGCGCGCGCCCCGGAGGTCGCGGCCATTCTCGACGCCACCGACGAGGACGAGCGGCGCACCCAGGTCGAAGGCTACCTGCGCACGCACGTCGCCCGAGTGCTGGAGCTGCCGCCATCGCAGGTCGAGGTGGCGACGCCGTTCACTCAGCTTGGCCTCGACTCGCTGATGGGCCTGGAACTGAAGAAGGCGATCGAGAGCGACTTCAACGTCGTCATCCCGGTGGTCAAGTTCTTCGAGGGGGTCGGCGTGCGGCAGCTGACGGACGAGCTGACCCGCCAGCTCGGTGAAGCCGCCCAGGCTCCCGCGGCCCCGGACGCCGGTGCGCTCGACGCGTCGCTCGAGGGGCAGCTTGGAGGTCAACTCGGTGGGCATCTCGATGCCCGCTCCGCCGAGAACCTGGCGGCACGGGTCGACCAGCTGAGCGACGAGCAGGTCGAAGCCCTGCTGGGCCAGCTGGCGAAGGAAAACAACTAGATACACCGTCCGATGCTTGATTTGTCCTGTCTTGGAGGAGGTAGACCCATGTCCCGTACCCTGACCGCGGAGGAGAAGCGACAGCTGCTCGCCGAAGTGCTGCGTCGCAAGGCCGCCGACGCACGCCGCGAGTTCCCGCTCAGCCACGGCCAGCAGGCACTCTGGTACCTGTACCGCCTGCGTCCGGAGGACACCTCCTACAATGCCCTGTTCGCGGTCCGCTTGCGCTCCGATTTCGATCGCGTGAAGCTGCGGGCCGCGTTCCAGGAGCTGGTCGACCGGCATCCGAGCCTGCGCACGGTGTACGGGGCAGGGCAGCAGGCCGGCGCGCCGGGCGGGGCTGCGCCGGGCGGGGCCGCGCCGGTGGTCGTGCAGCAGGTGCGGGACAAGGCTGTAGTGGCGTTTCGCGAGCACGCGCTGGATGTCGACCTGAGCGAGGAAGAGATCCTCGAGCGGGTGCGCGCCGCGGCCTATCAGCCTTTCGATCTCGAGTCTGGGCCAGTTTTCCGGGTCGACCTCTTCGTACGGACGCCCACGGATGCGGTACTGCTGTTCACCGCTCACCACATCGGGATCGACTTCTGGTCCTTCGGCATCATGCTCGAAGATGTGCTCGGGTTCTACCAGGCACGCACCGGCGGCGCCGATCGTCAGCGGCTGCCCGGATCGCCGTACGCCGACTTCGTGGAACGCCAGCGCACCTTGCTTGGCGGTCCCGAGGGAGAGCGCCTGTGGGCTTATTGGCAGCAGCGGCTGCAGGCACCACGTCCGGTGCTCGACTTGCCTACGGATCGTCCCCGACCCGCGGTGCAGAGCCACAACGGAGCGAGCCAGCCGCTGCCGCTCGATGCCCGCCGGACCGCCGCCTTGCGCCAGCTTGCCAAGAGTTGTCAGGCGACCTCCAATGCGGCCCTCTTGGCGGTGTTCTACGTGCTGCTGCAGCGCTACAGCGGGCAGCACGACCTGTTGGTGGGCTCGCCGATGGCCGGACGCACGCGCTCCGAGTTCGAACGCACTGTCGGGCTGTTCGTCAATCTGGTCGTGTTGCGTGGCGATCTGAGCGGCGACCCGAGCTTCAGCGAGCTGATTCGGCGCACGCGTACGACCCTGCTCGGGGCCCTCGAACACCAGGAAGCTCCGTTCGCCTGGCTGGTCGAGAAGCTGGGGGTCGAGCGTGATCCCAGCCGTGGTCCGCTGGTGGATGTCGCCTTCGCCCTCGAGTCGAGTCGCATGGATCGACAGGGGATCTCGGCCCTGATGCTGGGCGAGGCCGAAGACCCGAACGCGGGCAAGGCGCGCGCCAGGCTGGCCGGTCTGGAACTCGAAGCCATGGACGTGACGCAGCAGGAGGGGCAGTTCGATCTGACCTTCCACTTGATGGAGCTGGGGGAGCGCATCGTCGGCGTCGCCAACTACAACCGGGACCTGTTCGACGCGGCGACCATCGACCGCATGGCCGGCCACCTGCGCAACCTGCTGTCGGCTGCCGCGGACGATCCCGAGGCTCCGCTTTCGGCGCTGTCCATGCTCGCCGTCGCAGAGCGCGCGCAGCTGGTGCGTGATTTCAACCGGGAGAACCCGCCTCCCGCGATCTCCGCGGCGGATGCCACGGAGCTGCTACGGACCTCGGGCGCCCTCTTTTTTCCTGACCTCTTCGAGGCCCGCGCCGCAGCCTCACCCGACGCTCGGGCGGTGGTGGCGCCGTCCGAACGGCTGAGCTACCGTCAGCTCGATCGTCGGGCCAATGCTCTGGCCACGCGGCTGCGTCAGCGAGGTGTTGGTCCCGACGTGCCGGTCGGTGTCTACGCCACGCGCGATGCCGGCCTGGTCGTGGCTCTGATGGCAATCCTCAAAGCTGGCGGTGCCTACCTGCCGCTCGCTCCTGCCTATCCCGCCGATCGGCTGCGCTACATGCTCGCTGACTCCGGCGTGCGCTTGGTACTGAGCGAACAGGCGCTGGTTGGACGCTTGCCGGTCGTCGAAGGGGTTGATGTCCTGCTCCTGGACTCTGGTGCCTCGGCGGCCACCGGCCCACGGGCTGCCGAGGCCGCCACGCCGCCCGTGCGCCGGCTGGACGGCGAGCAACTCGCCTACGTCATCTACACCTCGGGGTCGACCGGTAAGCCCAAGGGCGTGATGCTGCGGCACGCGGGTCTGGCCAACCTGATGCGCGAACACCTGCGTTTGTTCGGCCTTGGGCCGAACGACCGTGTGTTGCAGTTCTCCTCGATCGGTTTCGACGCCTCGGTATGGGAGATGGTCAAGACGCTGGCCGCCGGTGCCGCTTTGCACCTGGCACCACGTGAAGCCATGCTGCCCGGACCGGACTTGATGGCCCTGCTGCAGGAGCGTGGCATCTCGATGGCGACGCTGACGCCCTCGGTCCTGGCTGTTCTGGAGCCTGAGAAGCTGCCACGATTGCGCCAGATCGTGGCGGCTGGCGAGGCGTTGCCACCGTCGCTGGCGGCGCGTTGGAGTCGGGCGCTGACGGAACACGGTGGGCGCTTCGTCAATGCCTACGGTCCCACCGAGACGACGGTGTGCACGACGCTGACCGTGGTGCCCGCCGAGGCCGACGTCAAGTTGACCATCGGCCGGCCGCTGGCCGGATTTCACACGCTGGTGCTCGATCGGCACCAGCAACTGCAGCCGATCGGCGTACCCGGAGAGCTGTGCGCGGGTGGCGAAGGTCTGGCGCGCGGCTATCTGGGACAGCCCCGTCGCACCGCACTGGCCTTCGTGCCCGATCCCTACGCCGGTGAGGTCACGCTGGCAGGCAGTGAGCTGGCAGGCGGTGAGCTGGCAGGCGGTGAGCCGGTTGGTGGCGGTCGTCTCTACCGTACCGGCGACCTCGTTCGTCAGCTACCGGATGGGCGCATCGACTACCTCGGGCGCATTGACCACCAGGTCAAGCTACGAGGCTTCCGCATCGAGCTGGGCGAGATCGAGTCGGCTCTGCGGACGCAGGATGCCGTTGCCGAATGCCTGGTACTGGTCCACGAGATCGGCCGGCGCAAGGACTTGGTGGCGTTCGTCGTGGTGGTGCCGGAGCAGGCTCCACAGGCCGCGGCCACCGCAGCTTCCCTGCGTGATGCCCTTGGCGCCGACCTGCCCGAGTACATGGTGCCGGCGCGCATCGTGTTTCTCGACGAGTTGCCGGTCAACGCCAATGGCAAAGCTGATCGCCAAGCCCTGATCCGCCGCCTGGACGAGGAAGCTGCCAGCACCCGGGACCTGCGCCACGAGGTCGCGGCAGGAGCCGTCGGCGCTGCTGGTGCCGATGGGGAGGAGGCGTCGACGGGTACCTCTGGACCGGGCCACCAGGTGGTTACGGCGTCTGTCGCCACCGACCCGACGCTGCGCGGCCGCCTGGTGCGCATCGTCTCCGAGATCTGGTGCGACCTCTTGGGTCTTGACAGCGTGCGTCCGGGGGACAATTTTTTCGAGATCGGTGGCCACTCGCTGCTGCTCGCCGAGATGCAGCAGCTGCTGCAGCCGCGCCTTGATGAGTTGCAGCTGCAGCATCGCCTGAGCGCTGTCGAGTTGCTGCAGCACACCACGGTCAACAGCCTGGCGGCACACCTGACGTCGATGGCGCCGGCAGCTGCCGTGGCGACGGCTGCCGCCAGTAGCCCAGCACCGGTGACCGGGACGACGGCCGCCGCCGACGAGCCGATCGCCATCGTCGGCATGGCGGGGCGCTTCCCCGGCGCTGCCTCGGTGGACGAGTTCTGGAGCAACCTGCGCCAGGGGGTCGAGTCGATCACCTTCTTCGAGCGCGACGAGATCGAACTCGGGGGTCTGCTCGATGCCGACCCCGATCACCCAGACTTTGTGGGCGCGGGTGGCGTGCTCGACGACATCGAGGGGTTCGACGCCGAGCTCTTCGGCTACAACCCGCGTGAAGCGGAAATCCTCGACCCGCAGCAGCGCCTGTTCCTCGAACAGGCTTGGCGCGCTCTCGAGGCGGCGGCGCTCGATCCGAGCAGCTACCCGGGGCGCATCGGTGTTTTCGGCGGCGTCGGGGCGAGCACCTACTGGCAGTTCAACCTGGCCCTCAATCCGCAGTTGATGCGCTCGGTGGGTGGCTTCCAGGCTCTGGTCGGCAACGACAAGGACTTCCTGCCGACACGCGTCGCCTACAAGCTGGGCCTCACCGGACCGGCGGTCAACGTGCAGACGGCGTGTTCGACCTCGCTGGTCGCTGTGCACCTGGCGTGCGAGAGCCTGCGCCGCGGTGAGTGTGAGGTGGCGATGGCCGGCGGTGCCGCGGTACGCGTGCCGCACAAGAGTGGCTATGTCTATGCGCCGGGCATGATCCTGTCGCGCGACGGTCACTGCCGGGCCTTCGACGCTGACGCCAGCGGTACGGTGGGCGGCAACGGCGTCGCCCTGGTGGTGCTCAAGCCGCTGAGCCGGGCGCTGGCGGACGGCGACCATGTGCACGCGGTGATCCGCGGCAGTGCAATCAACAACGATGGCGACCACAAGCTCGGCTATACCGCGCCCAGTGTCGAGGGGCAGGCCACCGTCATCCGCGCCGCCCTCGAGGCGGCGCAGGTCGACCCGGGCACGATCGGCTACGTCGAGGCCCACGGCACGGGCACCGAGCTGGGCGATCCGATCGAAGTCGAAGCCCTACACCGAGCCTGGCGCTCGCGGACACCGGATCTGCCGGCCGGGACTTGCGCGCTCGGCGCGGTCAAGACCAACGTCGGCCACTTGGACGCCGCGGCCGGCGTTACCGGTTTGATCAAGGCGGCACTGGCGATCGAGCACGGTGAACTGCCGCCCAGCCTCAATTTTCAGGCCCCCAATCCCAAGATCGACTTTGCCTCGACGCCCTTCTACGTCAATCGCGAACTGACGTCCTGGCGCATGGCGCCGGGGCCGGCCGCGCAGGAACTGGCCGCGCCGCGCCGGGCGGCGGTGAGTTCTTTCGGCATCGGTGGCACCAACGTCCACGCCATTCTCGAACAGGCACCGGCGGCGGTGACTTCGCAGCCGTTCGGACGCGTCGACGCGCGGCCGGCACGCCTGCTGGTGTTGTCGGCGCACAAGCCCGCCGTGCTGGAGACCGCGCAGACGCAGCTGGCTGCTTGGCTCGAAGCGCATCCGGACGCCGACCTGGCCGACGTCGCCTTCACGCTGCAAACCGGTCGTCGACCGCTCGAACATCGTCGAGCCTTGGTGGTGCGGGATCGCGGCGACGCCCTGGCGGTCCTGCGTGGCGAGGGCGAGGCGGTCGAGCGCCTGCTGGCCGGCCGTGGCGCCGGGCCGCGCCCGGTGGCGTTCTTGTTCCCGGGCCAGGGTTCGCAGCATCCCGGCATGGGGCGTGAGCTGTACGACATCGAGCCCGTGTTCCGGCAGGTGGTCGACGTCTGTGCCGAGGGGCTGCAGGCGCACATCGGTCTGGATCTACGCGACCTCCTCTTCCCGCCCTTGCAGGATGCGACCTCGCAGCAAGGGGTCTCGCCGGAGGCCGCCGCCCAGCGCTTGCGCGACACGCGTTTCACGCAGCCGGCGCTGTTCACCATCGAGTTGGCCTGGGCGCGGCTGTGGCAGAGCTGGGGGGTCGAGCCGGTGGCGATGCTGGGTCACAGCATTGGTGAGTTCGTGGCCGCTCATCTGGCCGGGGTCTTCGACCTCGAGACCGCGCTGTCGCTGGTGGCGGCGCGCGGTGGCTTGATGGCCGAGCTCGAACCCGGCGCCATGCTGAGTGTCGAACTGGACGAGGAGGTCTTGCGCGGCCGTCTGCAGTTGGCACCGGGCCTGGACTTGGCGGCGCTCAATGCGTCGGGGCTCTGCGTGGTGTCCGGACCGGCCGCCGAGGTCGACGCTTTCGCCGAGAGCCTGGACGCTGACGGTATCGAGAACCGGCGTCTGCACACCTCGCACGCTTTCCACTCGCGCTCGATGGAGCCTGCCGTGGCCGCCTTCCGCACGCTGGTGGCGAGCCGCCAGCTGAGCCCGCCGACCCGCCCCTTCATCTCCAACGTGACCGGGACCTGGATCACGGCCGAGCAGGCGACGGCTGCCGACTACTGGGCGGGGCACCTGCGGCAGGCGGTGCGCTTCGCCGACGGCGTCGCGACGCTGCTGCAAGACCCTGACACGGTGCTGCTGGAAGTGGGACCCGGCAAGACGCTGAGCAGCTTGGCACGGCGCGTCGAGATGCCGGTGGCAGCCCGCGTGACGGCGATCGCCTCGGCCCGCCATCCGCGCGATGTCGACGGTGAGTTGGGCAGCGATGTTCTGCCGCAGTTGACCGCGCTGGCACGTCTGTGGCTGGCCGGTGTCGATGTCGCGTGGCCGGCTCTCTACGCGCAGACGAAGGATGACAGCGGTGGTCACGGGAGGTCCCAGGGCAGGCGTGCGCCGCGCCGGCTGCAGCTGCCTGGCTATCCCTTCCAGCGCCAGCGCCACTGGGTCGAGCCGACGGTGCGCTTGACGGATGTCGGTGTCGAGATCGTCACGGCTGCGCCCGGTGTCTCGACGGCTGGGGCTGGAGATACGGCCGCGGCTTCCGCGCCGACCGCTGAGCTGCCCCCGGGACGCAACAACCGCCCCGAGTTGCCGACGGTCTACGCTGAGGCGCGCGATCCCGTCGAGGCGACACTGGTCCTGGTGTGGCAGGAACTGTTGGGCGTCGACCCGATCGGCGTCCACGACGACTTCCTCGACCTCGGTGGTCACTCGCTGCTCGGCACGCGTATGCTGGCCCGCGTTCGCGACCGCTACGGCGTCGAGGTGCCGCTCGGTTCTTTGCTGCGCAAGCCGACCGTGTCGGCCCTGGCGTCCCTGATCGTTGATGCGCTGCCGCCCGAGCAGGCCGAGCGTGCGCTGTCAGCGTCGATGCAGGACACCGCCGCTGTCGCGACGCCCGCACCCGCCGCGGCGGGCGAGCCGGTCGTGAGTTCGGTACAGGTCGAGGGACCAGCGGCTGGTGGCGATGCTGCGCTGCTGGCGCCCGAGGCGACGCGAGAAGCGCGCGCCGACCTGGCCGACTGGTTCTACCGCTCCGCCTGGCGCCGAGATGCGCTACCCGTGACCGCCTGGCAGGCTCCGGCCGGCCTCGATTGGCTGATCTTCGTCGACTCCGGCGGTCTTGGAGAGGTGTTGACCGCACGGCTGCGTCGCGAAGGCCAACGTGTCACCACCGTGCAGGCCGGCCCGGGCTTTCACCGGCTCGGGGACGACACCTTCGTGGTGGCCCCGGAGACAGCCGAAGACCATCGTCGCCTGCTGCGCGACCTGGCCACCGCTGGCCGTCGGCCGCAGCGGATCGTCCACCTGTGGAGCTTCGACGCCGCAGTCGAAGCGACAGCCGCTACCGCTGCCGACTCGTCGCAGGGGACGCCTGCTGTCGCCAGTGTAGAGGCCCGTCTAGAGGGGACCAGTTCAAAGGGAACCAGTTCAAAGGGAACAAGTCTCGAAACCGTCGTGGCACGGTTGGAGCGGCAAGCCCAGCGCACGTTCTTCGCCCCCCTACACCTGTTGCAGGCGCTCGAAGAGATGCGTGACGATCAGCCGCTGCAGCTCAACTTCCTGGCTACCGGTCTGCAGCACTTGCAGGCAGGCGATCGCGTGCTCCCCGAGCAAGCTCTGCTGCTCGGTCCCGCCCGCGTGGCGCCGATCGAAGATCCGCGCTTGGCCTGCCGCGTGCTGGATCTCGAGGCCGCGGTTGCCTGGTCGGACAGTGCACACCTCGATCGTCTACTCGCCGAGTTGGGCGTACCGGTCGCCGCAGGGGAGATGGAGCTGGTGGCGTTGCGCGCCGGCGAACGCTGGTGCGAGGCCTTCGAGCCGCTGCACCTCGAGGTTCCAGCCGAGGAGACCGTGCCCCTGCGGGCTGGCGGGACCTACGTGGTCACCGGTGGTCTCGGCGGCATCGGCTTCACCCTGGCGCGTCACCTGGCGGAGCACTACCAGGCACGCTTGGTCCTCACTGGTCGCTCCGACCTCGGGCCCGAGGCCACCTGGCAGCAGCGCCATGACGATCCGGCCACATCACCGGCCCAGCGGCGCAAGCTGGCGCGTCTGCTCGAACTGCGCCGCCTGGGAGCGGTGGTCGACGTGCGCACCGCGGACGTCACCGACGCCTCGCAGATGCGCTCGGTGCTGGCGCGTGCGCTCGAGCACCACGGCCGCGTCGACGGTGTGATCCATGCCGCCGGGGTCCCCGGTGGTGGCACCCTGCAACGCAAGCGAGACGACGACGCGCGCTCGGTGCTGGCGCCCAAGGTCAGTGGCACCGTGGTGCTCGCGGCCCTGCTGTCTGAACTCACCGGCGTGTCCGAGCAGCGGCCCTTCCTGCTGCTGTGCTCGTCGCTGGCGACCAGCTGCGGCGTCTTCGGCCAGGGCGACTACAGCGCCGCCAATGCCTTCCAGGACGCCTGGGCCCAGGCCCACGGGGCTTCGACGGCGGCGGGCTCGGCCGATGGGCCGCGCGTGCTGGCGATCGACTGGGACAGCTGGCGCGAGCTGGGGATGGCCGCCGAGTCCGAGGTCCCACCCGACTTGCGCGCGGCACAACAGGCAATGCTCGCCAACGCCGTTGCACCTACCGAGGGAGCCGAGGTCTTCCGCCGGGCTCTCGCCAGCCGCGAGAGCCGGCTGCTGGTGGCAACCGTCGACTTGCAGGCCCGTGGCCGGCAGCTGCGGGGCCTGGATCCCGGTACGGCCGGTGCAGCAGGCACCGCGACGGTGCCGCCGCCGGCTACCGTCGATGCCTCCGCAGGCGACGCGCCGGCGGCCGCCCCGGCGCCAGTTCAGCCAGCAACCGTCCCGCCGGCGACCTTCCGGCCAGCAAACGTGGGCGCCACCTCCGCCCCGGCAGGCTTGGGTGCCGGTGTGGCCGATCTGGTCGATCTCGACAGTACCGACGATGACTTGATCCCGGATATCGGGGATCTCGCCGACGAGCAGGTCGATGCCCTGCTGGTTGGCTTGTTGCAGCAACAGGAGCCGAGTGCATGAGTGATCGACCGCGTCCGGAGCAGCTGTCTCCGGCAGAGAAGAGAGAGCTGTTGGCGAAGTTGATGCGTCAGCGTGACCAGGGTGGCCCGCGCTTTCATCCACTTTCCTTCGCCCAGCAGCGACTGTGGTTCCTCGATCGCCTCGATCCTTCGGGCCGTCACCATCGCATCTACCAGGCGTTCCAGCTGCGTGGCGCCTTGCGACCGCAGTTCCTGCACCGCGCGCTGCAGGCCATCGTCGACCGGCACGACAGTCTGCGCACCTTCTTCGTCACCACTGCGGGCAAGCCGGCCGCGGCGGTGGCACCAGGGCTGCGCCTGCGTCTGCCCGTGCTCGACCTGCACCTGACAACGTGGGCAAAGCCGGGCGACGCGCAGCAGACGGAAGAAGCCGTCCTGCAACGAGCGCTCGAGCGCCCCTTTCAGCTCGACCGCGGGCCGCTGCTGCGCTGCACTCTGCTGCGCTGCTCCGAGGACCGGCACCTGCTGCTGGTGGAGATGCACCACATCATTTCCGATGCCTGGTCGGTCGGTGTGCTGCTGCGCGAGCTGGCGGCACTCTACGATGCACAGGTGCGCGCCGCGACCAGCCAGCAAGCACCGGCCCCAGGTCTGGCCGACGCTCTGCCACCGCTGCGCGCGCAGTATCCGAGCTACGCTCGCTGGCAGCGCCAGCGCCTGCAGGGGGACTTGCTGGCCGAGAACTTGGCCTGGTGGCGCCAGCAGCTGGCGGCGCTGCCAGCGCTGCTCGAGTTGCCGCTCGATCGACCGCGACCGCCGGTACAGAGCCACCATGGCGGCGTGCTGCCGGTGCACTGGCCGGCGCACCTCTACGAGCGCGTGCGCGAGCTGGGGCGGCGCAACGGTGCTAGTGCCTTCGTCGTGCTGCTGGCCGCCTTCCAGGCCTTCCTCGGCCGCCTGACCGGCGCCCGCGACCTCGCCGTTGGCACACCGGTGGCGGGCCGCGACCGCTCGGAGCTGGAAGGGCTGATCGGCTTCTTCATCAACAGCTTGGTGCTGCGCGCCAATCTGCAGGGCGACTCCCCGGCCGGCCCTGGCTTCGACAGCTTCCTGCGGCGCACGCGCGACGCCTTCCTGGGCGCGTTCGACCACTCCCAGGTACCCTTCGATCGGCTGGTCGAAGAACTCAAGCCCGAGCGCAACCTGAGCTACCATCCGCTGTACCAGGTCGACTTCCAGCTACAGGCCGAGCCGGTGCCGCCGCTGGAGCTGAGTGGCCTGGTGATCGAGCCGCGCTTCCTCGACGCCGGTCTCACTGGTTTCGACCTTGCGGTGCAGCTGGAGGCGCAGCCGGACGGCTCGGTCGCCGGTTGGGTCCAGCACGGCACCGCCATCCTCGACCGCAGCACGGTCGAGCGCTGGCTGCGCGGCTACCGCACGCTGGTCGAGTCGGCCCTCGACACTCCCGCCGGTTGCCTGTTCGAGCTGTCCGTGCTGACCGCAGCCGAGCGGCACCAGCTGGTGCGCGAGTGGAACGACACCGAAACGGCGTTCGAGGACCTCTTCGAGGATCCGTCGCACGGTGCCTTCGTGCGCGAGACGCTGCTGCACCGGGCCTTTGAAGCGCAGGCGGCGGCAGTACCCGACGCGCCGGCACTGACCTTCCGCGGCGACACCTGGAGCTACCGTCAGCTCGACCAGCGGGCCAATCGCCTGGCCCACTACCTGCGGCGCCTCGGCGTCAGACGGGAAACCCGCGTCGCGGTGTGCCTGGAGCGCAGCCACGAACTGGTGGTAGCCCTCTACGCCGTGCTCAAGGCCGGCGGCGCCTACGTGCCGGTGGATCCTGGCTATCCCGCCGAGCGCCTGGAGTTCCTGCTGCGCGACGCCGCGGCGCCAGTTCTGCTGACGCAAGAGCGCCTGCTTGGGGATCTGGGGCTCGAGGATCAGGGCGTCGAGGGCCTGTGCCTGGATCGCGACTGGCCGCGCATCGAGCAGGCCGTCGACGCGACACGCGCCGAGGAACCGCCGCGCGTCGAGCTACAGCCGGAGAACGCCGCCTACGTCATCTACACCTCGGGCTCGACCGGCCAGCCCAAGGGCGCCGTCAACCGTCACCTGAGCATCGACAACCGCCTGGCCTGGATGCAGCGGGCCTACCCGCTCGACGCCAGCGACGTGGTGCTGCAGAAGACACCGTTCAGCTTCGACGTCTCGGTGTGGGAGTTCTTCTGGCCGCTGCGCCAGGGCGCCCGCCTGGTGATGGCTGAACCCGGCGGCCACCAGGATCCGGCGTACTTGATTCGCACCGTCGCCGCCGAGGGCGTCACGACGATGCACTTCGTGCCCTCGATGCTGCAGTTGTTCGTCGATCACCCGCGAGCCGCCGACGCGAACGCGGCGCTGCGGCGGGTCTTCTGCAGTGGAGAAGCACTACCGCCGGAGCTGGTGCAGCGTTTCTTCGAACGCGTCGGGGTGCGTCCAGGGCAGACTGCGATCGAGCTGCACAACCTCTACGGTCCGACCGAGGCGGCGGTCGACGTCACGTACGAACCGTGTTCTCCGGGCAAGATCGGCCACTCGGTGGCGATCGGCCGGCCAGTGGCCAACACCAGCGTGGTGGTGCTCGACTCAGCACGCCGGCCGCTGCCGATCGGCGTCGCCGGTGAGCTGTTCCTGGGCGGTGTGCAACTGGCGCGCGGCTACCACCGACGTCCCAGCCTGACGGCCCAGCGCTTCGTGCCCGACCCGCTGGCCACTTCTGGACCCGGAAGTCGCCTCTACGCCACCGGCGATGAGACGCGGCTGCTGCCCGATGGCCGCGTCGAGTTCCTCGGGCGCATCGACTTCCAGGTCAAGCTGCGCGGTCTGCGCATCGAGCTGGGTGAGATCGAGGCGGCGCTGCGCACGGCCGAGGTCGACGGACGAACTCTGGTGCACGAGGCACTGGTCTTGGTGCTCGACGCAGCCTCCGGTGAGGGTCACAAGGACCAGCGGTTGGTCGCCTACGTGCAGCCGGAAGGCCTGCCGGCCGAGCGCTTCGACGCCGCACCGGTGCTGGTACAGCTGCGCGAGCGCCTGCCCGAGTACATGGTGCCGTCGCAGCTGATCGCCCTCGACGCCTGGCCGCTGACCGCCAACGGCAAGCTCGATCGCAAGGCGTTGATGCAGCGGCCCCTACCCAGGCAAGAGGCGGCGTCGGCGTCGGACCAGACGGCAAGCCCCGCCGGGCACCCGAGCGGCGTGCCGGAAGACCTGGAAGCGAGCATCACCGCTATCTGGCGCGACGTGCTGGGTGTCGACAAGATCGGTGCCGAGCAGAGCTTCTTCGACCTCGGCGGTCACTCGTTGTTGCTGGCGCAGGTGCAGGCGCGCCTGCTCGAAGACCTGGGACGCGAGCTACCCCTGGTCGAGCTCTTCCAGCACCCGACGGTGCGCTCGTTGGCCCGTCACCTCAGTCCGCGCGGTGCCGAGGCCGTGCAGGCGCGCGTCAGCCGGCGCGGCGACGAGGACGCCGATGTCGCGGTGATTGGCGTCGCCGGTCGCTTCCCGGGTGCCGCCGATGTCGACCAGCTGTGGCACAACCTCGAGCAGGCGGTCGAGAGCATCGCCTTCTTCGAGCGCGACGAGGTGGAGGAAAGCCCTTTCGGCTTCGGCGACCCCGACAACCCGAACTTCGTGCTTGCCGGCGGCCTGCTCGACGACCCCGATCTCTTCGACGCCGACTTCTTCGGCTACACACCGCGCGAGGCGCAGCTGCTCGATCCGCAGCAGCGCCTGTTCCTGGAAGCGTGCTGGCAGCTGCTGGAGCGTGCCGGCATCGACCCCGCGCGCTTCGCCGGCCGCGTCGGCGTCTTCGGCGGCACCGGGATCAGCGCCTACTTCAGCTACAACTTGATGAGCCGGCCCGACATCGTCGCCTCGGCCGGTGCCTTCCAGTTGTTGACCTCGTCGGACAAGGATTTCCTGCCCACGCGTGTGTCCTACAAGTTCAACCTGCGCGGACCGGCGGTCAACGTCCAGACCGCCTGCTCGACCTCCCTGGTCGCCGCGCACCTGGCCTATGAAAGTCTGCTGCGCGGCGAGTGCGACGTCGCCCTGGCCGGTGGTGTCAGTCTGCGCGTGCCGCAGCGCACCGGCTACCTCTATCAGCCCGGCATGATCCTGTCGCCGGACGGTCACTGCCGCGCCTTCGACGCCGATGCCGCCGGCACGATCTTGGGCAGCGGCGTGGCGGTACTGGCCTTCAAGCGGCTGTCGGCGGCGCTCGCGGATGGTGACCCCGTGCTGGCGGTGATCAAGGGTTCGGCGATCAACAACGACGGCTCGGACAAGGTTGGTTTCACCGCTCCCAGCGTCGACGGCCAGACCCAGGTGATCACCGACGCCCTGGCCAATGCCGGCGTCGACGCGCGTTCGATCGGCTATGTCGAGGCGCACGGCACGGGCACCGACCTGGGCGATCCGATCGAGGTGGCGGCGCTGACCCAGGCGTACCGCGCGCACACCGACGAGCGCGGCTTCTGTGCCCTCGGCTCGCTGAAGACCAACGTCGGGCACCTGGATACCGCGGCTGGCGCCGCCAGCTTGATCAAGACGGTGCTCAGCCTGCAGCACGCGGTGATCCCTGCCAGCCTGCACTACCAGCAGCCGAACCCGCAGATCGACTTCGACGCCAGTCCCTTCTTCGTCGCCGCCGAAACGCGTGCGTGGCCGGCACCGTCCGACGGCACCCCGCGGCGGGCGGGCGTTAGCTCCTTCGGCATCGGTGGCACCAACGTCCACATGGTGCTCGAAGAGCCGCCGGCGCGGTCGCCCGGGGGGCAGGGGGCGTCCGGGTCGTCGCGGTCAGCACAGCTGCTCGTGCTGTCGGCCCGCTCCGACACCGCTCTCGAGGCCGCCACGGAGCGGCTGCACGGCTTCCTCGAAGCGCACCCCGAGGTGCCGTTGGCCGACGTCGCCTGGACGCTGCAGCACGGTCGCCATCGCTTCGACTACCGGCGGGCTCTGGTGGTGCACGATCACGAGGACGCGCTGGCGGTGCTCTGCGGCGAGCACGGCAAGCGCCTGATCGGTCGTCACGACGGGGAGAGCGGCCGGCCCGTCGCCTTCCTGTTCCCTGGGCAGGGCGCCCAGTATCCCGGCATGGGCCGGCAGCTCTACGCGTTGGAAGCTGCCTACCGCGATGCCGTCGACGCGTGCGCCGAGCTGCTCCAGCCCCACCTGGCGGACACGGACTCCGACGGAGATATTCGCACGCTTCTGATGCCGCCGCTCGAAGACCTGGCGAGCGAGGCCGCTGAGCGGCTGGCTGCCGATCGCCTGGCTGCTGATCGACTGCGCCAGACACGTTTCGCGCAACCGGCATTGTTCGTCGTCGAGTACGCACTGGCGCAGCTGTGGCGCAGCTGGGGCATCGAGCCGCGCGCGCTGATCGGGCACTCGATTGGCGAGTATGTCGCCGCTTGCCTGGCCGGCGTCTTGACGCTGCCCGAGGCTCTGCGCCTGGTGGCGGCGCGCGGCCGCTTGATGCAAGGCCTGCCGGCCGGGGCCATGCTCAGCGTACCGTGCTCGGAGGCCGACCTGGAGGCGAGGCTGGCGAGTTGGCGCGATCAAGGCCGTCATACCGACGTCTGCGTCGCGACGATCAATGCGCCAGATCTGTGTGTGCTCGCCGGACCGATTCCGTCGATCGACGCCGTGCAGGCCGATCTGGAGGGCGAAGGTCTGGAAGTGCGCCGCTTGCACACCTCGCACGCCTTCCACTCGGCGATGATGGAGCCGGTACTGTCGGCGTTCGGCGCCGAAGTGAAGAAGGCACAGCTGCAGGCGCCACGTCTGCCCTTCGTCTCCAACGTCACCGGCACTTGGATCCGCGCCGAGGAGGCGACCGATGCGGGCTATTGGGTGCGCCATCTGCGGCACGCGGTGCGCTTCGGCGACGGTGCAGCGCTGCTGCTCGAAGACGAGCGACTGGCACTGATCGAAGTCGGTCCCGGGCGGGGGCTGCGTACCCTGCTGCGCCGTCAGCCGGCGTTCCAGCAGTCGGACCCCAAGGAGGCCGGTCGCGTCCTGGCCGGCTCGCTGCGGGGTCCCAAGGACGAGGCCGCCGATCTCGAGTTCCTCCTGACCGAGCTGAGCCGCCTGTGGCTGGGCGGCGTCGATGTCGACTGGAGGGCGTTCCGGGGGCAGGAGACCCGGCACTCCGTCATCCTGCCGACCTACCCTTTCGAGCGCAAACGCCACTGGGTCGAACCGGGGGCCGGTCCCCAGCGGCTCGTGACGGGTGGTGCGACGGATCGACTGCCGCGGCTGGGCGATTGGGTCCACGTGCCGGCCTGGCGGCAGCAGCCACTGGCGGCGCGTGCCGCCGGTGTCGAGCGCCGGCGCGGTCCCTGGTTGGTGCTAGCCTTCGCCGGCGCTGCGCGCGACGCGTCCACCAAGCTGGCCGAGACGCTGGTGGCGGCCTTGCGGCGGCATGGTCACGAGGCTGACGTGCGCCTGCTGGAGAGTGCCAGCGTGCAGAGTGCCAGCGTGGACAGTCTTGGTGTGGACGGTATCAGCGCGAGTCCGGACGCAGCCACCTGGCGCGCCGAGTTCGACGCAAGGGTCGGCGATGACAGCCTGCCGGCCGGCATTGTCGATCTACGTCCCTTCTGGTCCGCCGACCACCAGGAAGATGGACCCAAGGCCACCTCTGAGGCCGTTTCCGAGGCGAGCTTCCATGGTCCGCTGCAACTCCTGCAGGCCTTCGCCGGCTGCCTCGGTGAGCGGGGTACAGAGGCGGACAGCACGGCTCCGGGGCACCTCTACCTGGCGGTCAGCCGTGGCGCGCTGGCGATCGACGAGACCGAGGTGATGGCGGTCGAGCCCGAGCGCAGTGCGCTGCTCGGTCTGCTCACCGTCACCCAGCAGGAGAATCCGGACCTCGCCTGCCGCTTGCTCGATGTCGGCGCCACGAGCGGTGGCGCACAGGCGCTGGCCGAGATGCTGGTGCAGGAGCTGGAACGTGGCGACGAACTGGTGGTTGCCCGCCGTGGGCGCAGGGGGCGCTGGCTGCCCTCGCCGCGGTGTCTGCCCCTGCCGCCCGCCGAGCAGCGACCCGCGCTGCTGCGCGAGCAAGGGGTCTATCTGCTCACCGGCGGTCTGGGTGGTGTCGGCTTGGTGCTGGCGCGCTACCTGGCCCAGCGGGTCCCAGGCGTTCGCCTGGCACTCCTTGGACGCAGCGGCTTGCCGCCGCGCGCACACTGGGACGCTTTCGAGGCGGAGCACCAGGCGAACGACCGCCAGAGTCGAGCGATCGAGGCGGTGCGCGAGTTGGAGCAGCAGGGCGCCGAGGTCGAGGTGGTGGTCGCCGATGTGGCTGATCGGCAGGCGATGGCCGAGGCACTGGCCGCCGTGCGTCGACGTTTCGGGGCTCTCCATGGCGTGATCCATGCAGCGGGCCTGTCCGGGGAAGCTGCCTTCCGGCCCCTTGGCCAGCTGGACCGTGCTGCCTGTGAAGCGCAGTTCCGGCCCAAGATCACCGGCACGCGGGTGCTCGCCGAGCTCCTGCACGGGGGCTCGACTGCCGATCCAGCCGCAGATCCCGCTCCCGACTTCGTCATGGTGACCTCGTCGATCTCCACCGTGCTGGGTGGTATTGGTTTCGCTGCTTACGCCGCTGCCAATCTCGGGCAAGATGCCCTTGTCCAGGACCAGGAAGCCCAGCAACAAGCCAGAGAAGCGGCGCCAGCGAGCACCACGCGCTGGCTGAGCATCGATTGGGACGCCTGGAATCTGGAAGCGGTGGCAGGCACGCAGTTGGCGCTGACGCCAGAAGAAGGTCAGGAACTGCTCGACCGCGTGCTGGCGCATGCCAGCAGTGGAGGAGAGGGGCACGTCGTCATCTCGGTCGGCGCCCTGGCGGCACGCATGCAGCGTTGGTGCACCGTCGAAGAGCTGCGTCGAGCCCGCGACGAACATCGTCGGGAAGCTGCCTCGGCGGCGTCCGGCGATGGGGACCGGCCGCAACTGGACACCGCCTACGTGGCGCCGCGCAGCGATGCCGAGACGGCCCTGGCGGCGATCTGGAGCGAGCTGCTGGGCATCGACCGCATCGGCATCCACGATGACTTCTTCGAGCTTGGCGGTCACTCGCTGCTGGTGACCCAGTTGCTGACCCGCATCCGGGACCAGCTCGGTGCCGAGCTGGAAATGGCGATGGTCTTCTCGCGCCCGACAGTCGCCGAGCTGGCCGTCAGCCTGGCAGACGAGCTGCCGGCGGGCACGCGTCAGCTCGAGGCACCACCGATCGTACCGGTGCCGCGCGACCAGCCGCTGCGCTTGTCCTTTGGCCAGGAGCGCTTCTGGTTCCTGCAGCGTCTAGATCCCGAGAGCATCGCCTACAATCTGCCGGCGGCCATCCGCCTGCTCGGCCGGCTGGACGTGAGGGCACTGCAACTTTCCTTCGACGCCATCGCTTGCCGCCACGAGATGCTGCGCACGCGCTTCGTGGAACGAGACGGCAAGCCGTTCCAGCTCGTCGAGCCTCGCCTGCGCTACCCGTTGCCAGTGGTCGACCTCAGTGCTCTCGAAGCCGCACGCCGTGAGCAGCTGGTCTATGCCCTCGCCTTCCGCTACGCCGACGATCCCTTCGATCTTGCGGCTCTGCCGCTGCTGCGCAACTGCCTGCTGCGGCTAGCGGTCGGCGAGCACACCTTCCTGACCGTCGGGCATCACATCATCTCCGATGGTTGGTCGGGCATTCTCTTCGTCCAGGAGCTGGGGGAGCACTATCGCACCTTCCACGGGAAGCAGTCTGCAGACAGTGGACCTGCCAGCGTCGAGATGCCCGAGGCGTTGCCGTTGCAGTATGGCGATTATGCCGTCTGGCAGCGCGATTGGTTGCAGGGCGAGGTGCTGCAACAGCAGATCGACTTCTGGTGCCGCCAGCTGGAGCCGCCACCGCCGGCGCTGCGCCTGCCCTACGACCGGCCGCGCGTCAGTGGGGAGACGGCGCCCGCCGGGCGACTGTCGACCCGTGTCCAAGCGCCCGTGCTGTCGAAGCTACGCAGCCTGGCGCTGAACTTCTCTGCACGCGAGGGCGAAGCGCAGGCGCACGGCATCACCTTGTTCATGATCCTGATGGCAGCCTACTTCACGCTGCTGTATCGCTACAGCGGTCAGAGTGACCTCGCCGTCGGTACTCCGATCGCCAATCGTCACCGCTCCGGGACCGAGGGCCTGGTGGGCTTGTTCATCAATACGCTGGTCTTGCGGTTGCATCTCGACGCGGCGTCGTCGGATGGTGGTGCGCTTCGGTTCCCGCGCCTGGTCCAGCAGCTGCAGCAGGTCTCGCTCGCCGCCTACGATCAGCAGGACTTGCCGTTCGACGAGCTGATCAAGCGACTGCCGGCAGACGGCGGCGAGCGGCGTACGCAGCGATCGCTGTTCACCACCATGCTCGCCTTCAACCACGAGCCGCCGCCGGCTCTGCAGCTACCGGAGTTGGAGATCGGCCTGGTCGACCTCGATCAGCGGCGTGTCGAAGCGATGTACGACTTCGTCCTCGGCATGACCGACTTCGGCGATCATCTCTACGTTTCGGTCGAGTACGATCGCTCGCGCTTCGACGCGACGTCGGCGCAGCGCTTCAGCGAGGCCTACCTGCGCGTGCTGGGAGAGATCGCCACGGACGCCGAGCGCAGCCTCATCGAATTGCCGGTGCTAGGGGCCGGTGAGCGTCACCAGTTGCTGGTCGAGAACCGGCGCGCAGATGCAGCCTGGGTCGGACGCCACCGCGACCGGTTGCCGTCGCAGTGGAGCGGACAAGCCTTGCGAGGCGTCTACGTGCTCGATCCCCAAGCCGGCCTGACGCCCATGGGGGCCGTCGGTGAGTTGTACGTCGAGGCCGAGGACCAGCCGTCGCTGACGCCGGTACCCGAGGGGCAGCCCGTACGACCCCGCTTCGCACCCGACCTGCAGCTCTGGCCGACCGGTGTACGAGTGCAGCGGCGGGCCAGCGGCGAGCTGCAATTGCCTGGCGAAGCCAACTATCCTTTCGTCGACCTCGGCCGGCGCGCTCGCGGCAGTGCCGACAACGAAGAAGAGCGGCGGCAGGAAGAACAGGCGGCCGATCAAGTGTGGAGCCAGGTCAGCAGCCGGCAGGAGAAGCTCTCAGCCAAGAAGAAGGCCATGCTCGCAGCCCGCTTGCGCGGTGCCCTGCGCTCCAAGACCGCGAATGCCGAGGCGGCTGGATCGGCACGACCGAAGACCACGGCAGGAGCTTCTGCGCCGTCCCGCGTGCGCGACCTGGAGGCCGTCAAGGCGGCCCTGGCACGCAAGCGTGCCGCCGCCGCCCAAATGCGCTCAGAGGACTCCCTGCTCCTCAAGATCCAGCCGGCCGGAGAGCAGCCGGCCGTAGCCTGTGTACATGCGATCGCCGGTGACGTCACCTGCTATCTGGCGCTGGCCGACCATCTCGGTCGAGACCGGCCGGTCTACGGTCTGCAAGCTGAGGGTCTCGATGGCAGCCGCCAACCGCTGCGCCGCGTCGAGGACATGGCTGCCCGGTACCTGGACATCCTCCGACGGGAGCAGCCGGCAGGCCCTTACCTGCTCGTCGGCTGGTCCATGGGTGGGGTCATCGCGCTGGAAATGGCGCAGCAGCTGGGCGCGGCCGGCGAGAACGTGCCGTTGCTCGTGCTGCTGGAACCGTCTGTACCCGGAATCCAGGTGCCGCTGGACGATACCGGCATCGTCGAGTCGCTGGCTCGTGACCTCGAGAGCGCTCTCGACCAGCCGCTGGATGTGACCCTCGAGCAGCTGCTGGAGAAAGATCTGGAAACTCAGCTGACCACATTGTTCGAACAGGTCAAGCGCCACGGTCTGCCGTTCTTCGATTTCGACCGCTCGGCGCTGTCCTCACTCTTCCGCCTCTACAAGGCCAACGTCGCGGCCCTGCAGGACTACCGCCCACAGCCCTACGCCGGCCGCAGCGCCGTGTTCATCGCCCGCGAGCGGCCGCCGGCCACCGAGCCGGAGCCGTCCGATTTCTGGACCGGGGGGTTACTACAGGATCACCAGCGGGTCGACGTCGGCGGCGGCCACACCTCGATGCTGCAAGAGCCGCACGTACGGGATCTGGCGCGCCGTTTGACGCGACTTTTCACCCAGGCGGCCGAGGATCTTGACCCTGCAGCCAAGGACGCTGATGCCGCGGAGTCAATTCGTGATTGATCGCACAAGAGGCGCCCCGACACGGCGGCGCAAGCGGCTGCGATCGCGGGCTCTTCAGCTCGACTCTCTCCAGTGCTGTGGTATACACTGTCGTTGTTCCACAGACGAAAGGAGAGACGTTATGTTAGATGGGAGTGTACGTGGGAGCATAACTGTCGTGGTTCTGATTGGCCTTCTGGTCTGGGCGCCGTGCGCCTGGGCAGAAGAGCTCGGAACCATCGACACGGCTGCCTACCTCGCTAGTCAGAGTCCGCTTCTAAGTGTAGCTTCCGACGACGGAGGTTCCGGTTCCGATGCCGCCAGCTATTGGGAAGACCACTTCTCGTTGCACGGCTACCTGACCACGGCCTACGCGGATGCCAGTTTCGACGACAACGCAACGGGTCCGTCATCCGAGGAAGTCATCATCGGTATCCCCGAGGATGGCACCTGGGAGTATCGTATCGCCGCCTTGCAGTTGCGCTACGATCCGCACCCCAAGCACACCTTCCTGGTGCAGCTGGCGCATCGCAAATTCGACGACAGTCCGCTGGAGACCGCGGACGACGACATCAACCTGGACTGGGCCTTTTACCAGTACCGCTTCACCGATCACAGCTCGTTGCGTCTCGGTCGCTTCGCGGTGCCTCAGGGCATCTTCAACGAGATCCGCGACGTGGGTGTGATCCTGCCGTTCTTCCGCCCGTCCTACAACTTCTACCGTGAAGGTGGTTTCGTCAGCGAGACCATCGACGGCATCAGCCTGTCGCACCAGTTCAACTCCGATGGCGACTGGAGTCTGGATGCCGACGTCTACTACGGCGAGTACACCCTGCTCGAGCAGGGCACGAACCTGGCCGGTGACCAGGAAGCCGAAGAAGTGGACGTCGAGGATGCCTACGGTTTCCAGGTGTGGCTCAACACCCCGGTTCCTGGGTTGCGCTTTGGTGGTGGCTACCAAGAGTACACGGTCATCGGTTCGCTCAACGGCGGCAGCGACCTCAACCTCGCTGACTCCGACTGGGAGACGTGGTTGGTGTCGGCCGACGGCAACTTTGATCGCTGGGTGGCACGTGCCGAGTTCAAGCGCATCAAGTTCCCGATCAACAACCCCTCCTTCCCAGACGGTGAGGCGGAAATCGATGCCTACTACTTCCAGCTAGGCTTCCACATCACGCCGCAGCTCAGCATCTACGCCCAGTCGGAATACAGCGACGGGCGGCAGAGCGCTCCCATCCTGTTCGAGGATGAGGACTTCAACCAACGCCAGGACGACGGCATTTCTTTGGTCTACGCTTTCCGGCCCGACATCGTGCTGAAGGCCGAGTATCACGAGACGTCGTACGACTTGGGAAGCGCCGCGCTCGTCTTCCCGCCGACCGGTGGCTTCCTGGTAGATATCATCCTCGAGGAGCTCGAGAGCGAGTACAGCATCATCAGCCTGTCGCTGAGCTTCTGAGTCGGTTCCCGCTTCGCGGGCTTGCCGAGCAAGGTCAGCGCGGAGGTCACCCTAGGGTGTCCTCCGCGTTTGTCGTTTCAGGGCCGATTCCGGGAGTCGTGACAGCGTTCATTCATCCAATGCATTCCTTCGGGAGGGATCGACTCCATGGAAACCCTACTCCAGGACCTTCGCTTCACCTGGCGCCAGCAGCTGCGCAATCCGGCCTTCTTCTTGGTGGCCGTCCTGACCCTGGCTCTCGGAATTGGCGCGACGACCGCCATCTTCACCGTCGTCAACGCCATCATCCTGCGGCCCCTGCCGTATCCGCAGCCCGACCGACTGGTCCAGGTCTACGAGGAACATCCTGGGCGAGGTTTGCAGTACTTCTCGGTCTCGGCGGCCAACTACGCCGACTGGCGAAGGTTGAACGATTCGTTCGAGTCGATGGCCGCGTACTCGCTCTACGACAAGAACGGCTTCACTCTCACGAGCGGTGAGCAGCCCGAGCCGGTCGTCAGTGTCGGGGTTACCGGCGAGTTCTTCCAGCTCTTCGGCGTGGCCCCTCTACTCGGGCGCACCTTTGTTCCGGAAGAAGATCGTCCGGGCAACGACCGCGTCACGGTGCTGGCGTACGATTTCTGGCAGCGTCGTTTCGGTGGCGATCCCGATGTTGTGAACAACCGGGTCGAGCTGGACCGCGAAAGCTACGAAGTGATCGGCATCATGCCGGCTCAGTTCCGTTTTCCCGCCGCACCTGAGGTCGATCTCTGGGTGCCCTTGGGGTTGCCGCCGGAGGCCTGGCAGAGCCGGACAATCCGGCCGCTCAACGTCCAGGCACGCCTCAAGGTGGGGGTCTCGTTGTCGCAAGCGCGGCAGGAGATGAAGCGCATCGCTGACAACCTGCGAACCCAGTACCCCGCTGCCAATGAAGGGTTCACCGCCGACGTCTATCGCATGCAAGACCGCATGGTGAGCAATGCGAGGACGCTACTGTTGGTGCTTGCCGGTAGTGTCGTGCTGGTGCTGTTGATCGCCTGCGTCAACGTCGCGAACTTGCTGCTCGCACGTGGAGCGGTACGGCAACGGGAGCTTGGATTGCGCTTGGCACTGGGAGCCGGCGTCCGTCGCCTGCTACGGCAGCTGCTCACGGAAGGCGTCGTGCTGGCTCTGTGCGGCGGTTTGCTGGGGTTGATGCTGGCGCATGTGTTGGTGCGCTTGATGGTCACCCGTACCGGGGCCTACCTGCCGCGTGCCGACGAAATCGCGATCGATCCCACGGTTCTGCTCTTTGCGCTGCTGCTGGCCCTGGTCACCGGTGTCGTGTTCAGTCTTGTACCGGCGCTACAGACGGTGATGGCCATCCGGCTCACCGAAGTCGTGGGCGAAGGAGGTCGCAGCGGTACATCTGGGCGCTCGCAGGCCTGGTTGCGCAAGGGCCTGGTGATCGTCGAGTTGACCCTTGCCCTGGTGCTCTTGATCGGTGCCAGCCTCATGTTGCGCAGCTTTGGCCAGTTGCAGCAGGTCGATCCTGGCTTCGAGCCCGATTCCATCCTGTCGTTCCAGATCACCTTGCCAGGAGCCAAGTATCGCAGCCCGAGCGAGCAGAACTCCTTTGTTCGACAACTCGTCGAGCGGCTAGAAGGCCTGCCCGGCGTCGAGCGCGCTGCGACGATCAATCGTCTGCCCTTGAGCAGCCTGCCCTTCCTCTGGGACTTCTTCGAAGAGGGCTCGCCACCGGCCTCCCTCGATCAGGTGCAGCTGGCAGACTTTCGAAATGCTTCCTCGGCCTACTTCGAGGCTCTCGGAATCCCCGTGGTGCAGGGCCGCGGCTTCAGCGATCAAGATCGCGAGGGAGCGGTGCCGGTGCTCGTGATCAACGAGGCGATGCAGCGTCAGTTCTGGCCTGATGGAGCCGTTCTCGGTAAGCGGCTGGAGATCGGCAACCTGGTGGCCGAGCAGCTGCCTGGCTTACCGATGACTGTCGAGATCGTCGGTGTGGTGGGTGATGTGCACCAGTTCCAGCTCAGTCAGCCACCGACTCCACTGATGTACCTGCCCTTCGAGCAGTACCCGTTCGCCACCTTCTTTGTGGCCCTGGAAACCCGCGGTGCTCCGAAGCAGGCATTGTCCGCGGTGCGCGGCGCAGTGCGTGAACTCGATCCATTCGTGCCGCTGTCCGACGTGCAGACCCTGGAAGAGCGGGTCGACGGTTCCATCTCAGGGCAGCGCCTGGGGATCTATCTCCTGGGAGGATTTGCGGCGGTGGCCTTGTTCCTGGCCGCGGTCGGCATCTACGGCGTGATTTCCTACTCGGTGGCGCAGCGCACGAAAGAAATGGGAATCCGCACGGCCCTCGGTGCTGAACCTGCCGGTCTAACGCGCCTTGTCGTGGGGCAAGGGTTGCGGCTGGCGGCCTACGGCCTGGGCTTGGGCCTGCTCCTGGCTGCCGTGGCCAGCGGTCTGTTGCGCAGCTTGCTGTTCGGCGTCAGTGGCTTCGATCCTCTGGCTTTCGCGGCCAGTGCACTGATCCTGGCCGCGGTCGCAGCACTCGCCTGTCTGGTACCGGCGCTGAGAGCGGCCCGCGTCGACCCGATGGTCGCGCTGCGCTCGGAGTGATGTCCAGCATGACACGTTCGACACTTCCTGCTATCATGCTCAACGCAAGGAATATGATGGTGACATTGCTATATCCAAACCCACCTTCCGCACGGCCGAGAGAGCACGCGAAGCCTCTCTCGGAGCGCTGGCATCAGGCGGAAGAGTACCGGCATCGAATGCATCCGCATTCCATGCCCACGGCTCGCTTCAAGGAGTGAGCGCAGACTGTGCCTGCAGCTCGAAGCGTCATGAAACCCAAGCGTCAAGACGAAGAGTTCTGCAAGCACACGTTCCACTCCTTTCTCGCCGATTTCTATCGCACCGACACTCTGTGCTGGGAAGCGGTCTCCCCCTGCCAGGAGCCGCCGGACTACTACCTGCGTATCCGCAATCAGCGCTACGCTGTTGAAGTGACGACGGTGATGGAACCGCCGTCGCCGAACCACTGGCAAGCGCCCGCGGCGGAGGAGTCACGGCTCTATCGCCTGGTCAAGCGGGTCGAGCGTCAGGCCGAACAGCGCGGTGTCATGCAAGGTGCCTATGTCGTCGAGGCTGGGCCGGTCGACAACTTTGGTTCCTGCCAGCGCAAGTTGCACCAAGCCTTGCACGAGTACATCTGGCGCACCCGCGAGCCGGTGGAAGCCCCACGCGTCGTGCTGCACCGCAGCCGGCGCAGCGAGTGGGCGATCCGCAAGTACGCGCGCTATCGCAACGTGATCAAGCTGGTGGCTCCCAGAGGTCTGGGCGACCACTGGCGCGACGAAGTGTGCTGCCGGCTACGCGAGCGCATCGAGGAGCGCCTCGATACCAAAGCCAAGAAACTGCAGAGCTTGTCACTGCCGGTCATCTTGCTGCTTTTCGACCAGTACCACTACGCCCGCGGGTCCGCCTGGACCGAAGCCAGTTCAGCTCTCGATCTCGACCAATTCCACACCGTCGTGCGTATCTCCGATGGTGGCCGAGCTCAGATCCTGGCCTCGGCGCGATCGGATTGGAGTGGTGCAGGTCTGAGTGCTTGCGCGGGAGGGTGAGCGTCAGGTCTTGTCCGAGCCCGTATGCGGACAGCGCGGATCGATGCTGTGGGTGGGCTCTTCGAGCGTTTTAGTTGCAGGCGCGGCCGCAGGCGCGGTGCTCGGGGAGGTCTCGGGTTGTTGTGCCGGAGCTTCCGCGACGGGTACGTCCGATGGCAGGCCGGCGTCGGCTTCAGCGGGTGTCCAGGGCGTGATGTACCAGGAGAACGCGACGGCCGCGACGGCGAGCAGGGCCATGATGTAGGAAAAGCGGTCGGACATGGTGGGCGTCTCCGTCGGCGAGGGGTGGCAGGGGCCGGTGGTGGGCCCGGCGGTGTTGCCAGTGATACGCAGACGGAGCGCCGGGGTTGCGTCAAGCGGGATGTGACGCCGGCTCTTCCATCGGCACCAAGAGTAGCCGCAAGTCGAGCAGAGCGTGCAGGAGGATGGGCAACCACAGGCTTCCGGTGGCGAAGAAGAGGAAAGCGAAGAGGAGGCCGGCGCCGGCGGTCGAGAGGATGCCGACGACTCCCTGGTAACCATGAGCCAGGCTGAAAATGCCGGCTGCCAGCACGATGCTCCACGGTAGGCCGAGAGAGCCACCGCCCAAGGACAGGTCGTCCAGGTAGCGGATGAGGAAGCTGCGGTAGACGATCTCCTCGCAGATGGCGGCGCTCAGGGAGACGGCAATCCACCAGCGGCGTTCGCGCAGGGTGACGGGTAGGAAGAAGCTGGTCTTGTCCATCTGCTGACGGATGGTTTGACGTAACTCGGCGTTGCCGCGCGCCTGCAAGAACGGAGTGCCGAGCACCGCCAGGACGACCAAGCCGAGTCCCCAGGCCCAACCGGCAGACGGGAGCCAGGAGCCGATGCGCTCCGGCTCGGGAGGTTGGGTCAGGCTGGAGAACGGCGTGGCGAGGCAGGCCAGGACCGTCAGGCCCCAAAGGACGGCGATGACGCGTTGATAGCTGCCGACCTTCGCCTGCGGGTTCTTGGAGCGCTTGAGGTGGCGAGTTTCGAAGTAGTCCCACACCGGCATGGCGATCGTCAGCAGCAGGAGCAACAAGTGGGGTAGGGTGCTCATGGGTTCTCCTTCAAGGTGTCTGCAGCTTCCAGGCCTTGGGCAGCCAGCTCTCGACCTCACCAGTCGCGGCGCGGTAGAGCCCGACGCCGACCATGGCGCTGTGGGTGCTGCTGTCGCCGCGGGTGAAGGTGTCGCGCAGCAGCACTTGGCCGGGGAGAATCGCGCGCCGCTGAGTCTCGCTGATCTGGAACGTTTCTTTACGGAGATACCGCTGTGTTTGTTCCGGTTCCAGGTCGAGGACGTTGCGCGTTGCGGCATGGCCCAGGGACAGCACCATGCCGGTGGTCGGCTTGGGCCACTTCATGTGCACGTGCAGGAAGGGCATGCCGACGGCGTGCAGCTTGAGGCGACTGGGCGGGCGCAGATCACGCGTGGTGTAGCTGAGGAAGCGCTTGGCGGTCTGGAAGATCAGGAAGTCGTCGAAGGTCTCGGGCGGGATGTCGAAGTGGTTGATGTACGGCGCCAGGTGCGGCACCGCATCGACCACGGGTAGGCGGTCTACCGGATCGGCTTCGCCGGCCGGTTCGACGACCTCGTCGTCGCCGAAGTAGCCGGTCGGGGCCTTTTTCTCTAGCAACGCGACGTAGAAGCCGCCGGTGTTGTTGTGGTGCGGCCAGACGCGCAGCGTGCGTTGCAATTCGGGGTCGATCACTTCGCCCTGCCACTGGCCCAGACCGGGGGAGCCGTGCAGCCCCTCGACGCGCGCCGGCAGCACTTCCAGGCTCCCCGGGATGGCCTGGCGCAGCACCGCCTGGACGACCAGCTCGTTCTCCTCTGGCGCGTAGGTGCAGGTGGCGTAGGCGATGCGGCCACCGACTTTGCAGGCGGCGACGGCGCGGCGCAGGGTTCCGGTCTGGACGTCGCTCAGGCGCCCGGGAGGCATGCCGCTGCCGTCGACCGATGTCGGATGCTTGCGTGACGTGCCCTCGCAGCCGCAGGGGACGTCGGCGAGCACGCGGTCGTAGGACTGCGGCGGTAGCTGCAGGCCGGTGGCGTCGTAGAGCAGGGCGGCGCAGTTGATCACGCCCAGACGTTCGAGGTTGGCGCGCAGCACGCCGATGCGTCCGAGGGAGCGCTCGTTGGCCACCACCGTGCCGGCGCGTCCGACCGCCAGACCGAGCTGGGCGGTCTTGTTGCCGGGGGCGGCGCACAGGTCGAGCACGCGCTCGCCGGGCTGAGGATCGAGCAGGTGGACCGGCAGCAACGAGACCTCTTCCTGCACGTGGTAGAGCCCGGCGACGTACTCCAGCCGGCTACCGGGGCGGAAGTTGGCATCCAGGCGTAGAGCGTCAGGGTGCCAAGGCAGGCGACGGGCACGGATGCCGTCGGCCGCCAGGCGCTGCCGCAGGGTTTCGGCATCGATGCGCTCCGGGTGCGCCCAGACGGTGACCGGCAGGGGAGTGACGGCGGTCTCCAGGAAGGCGCGTGGATCGTCGACGATGTCGAGATAGCGCTCGAGGGCGACTGGGCGTGGGGGCGGCTCGGTGGTGGCGGCTGTTGGAGGAAATGCTTCGATCATGGTCGGCCGATACTCTCGCAAAGTCCGTCCCGGCGCCAGCACGTGAGTTCAGGGGAGGCGAAGTCGGAGCTGCGGCGGTGGTATCCTTGGGCTCAATGGCCAACTCGCGTGACGCTCCTCCTCCCGAGCCTGCAGCGTCCGAGCGTCCGGAAGTCGAACCGACGACGCCGGAGCGCACCAGCTCGACCACCACTCTGCCGCTCGTCGGCCGGCAGCGGGTGATGCTCGGTGAGCAAGGACGGCTCGGCGGCCGAGCAGACGAGGGGCCGACCGGCTCCCTGCACCGGCGTCTCGAAGAGCGTCTGGCGCAGGAGCCGACGCCGATACTCTGGCGCATGTCCGGCGACGGTCAGGCCGAGCGGGTACCCGAGCAGATCGGTCCGTACCGGATCGTCAGCCTGCTCGGCGAAGGCGGCATGGGGACGGTCTACCTGGCCGAGCAGACCGAGCCGATCCGCCGCCAGGTCGCGATCAAGCTGATCCATCCCAACCTCATGGGACGCCAGGCGGTGTTGCGCTTCGAGGCCGAGCGGCAAGCGTTGGCCCGCATGCAGCACCCCAACATCGCCCAGGTGTTCGACGCCGGCACTACCGAGGACGGCTGTCCCTTCGTGGTCATGGAGGCACTCCAGGGCGAGCCCGTGACGGGCTACTGTGACCGTCGCAAGCTCGACCTACAGCAACGCCTGGACGTCTTCCGCCAGGTTTGCGCCGGTGTCCAGCACGCGCACCAGAAGGGTGTGCTGCACCGCGATCTGAAGCCCTCCAACGTGTTGGTCGAAGAAGCCGACGACGGCCGGCCGCGGGTCAAGATCATCGACTTCGGTGTCGCCAAAGCGCTCGACGACCCACTGGTCGACGCTACCCAGCTGACCGGCGACCGCGTGGTCGGCACGCCGGCCTACCTGAGTCCAGAGTCGATCGATATGCCCGAGCAGGGTGCCGACGTGCGTGCGGACGTCTATGCGCTCGGCGTCATTCTCTACCAGTTGCTCTGTGGCTGCCGGCCGTTCGAGCGCACTGCCGAAGGGCACGTCGAGTTTCTGTGGCGGATCGTCAAGGAGGAACCCAGGCGGCCGAGCGAGCGCTTCACGGCGTGCAGCCCCGAGCAGCAGGTACGCCTGGCGGCGGCGCGCGGCGAGGACGTGCGCGGCCTGCAGCGGCGGCTCGGACGGGAGCTCGACTGGGTGGCGATCAAGACCATCGCCAAAGAGCGCGAGCAGCGCTACGCTTCGGTGTCGGATCTCGATGCCGATATCGCCCGCTACCTGCGCGACGACCCCGTAGTCGCCGGTTCGCCGGGGCGTCTCTACCGCCTCGGCAAGCTGGTGCGGCGGCACAGGCTACTGGTTGCAGCGGCAGTGCTCTTGGTACTGACGCTGGTCGGTGGCATTGTCGCACGCACCTTGGAGGCGCAGCGCGCCAACCGCGAAGCGGCGGCGGCACGGCAGGCGGAAGAGGAAGCGCGCCGGGCCGAGGAGGAGACGCGCCAGGTGGTGAACTTCCTGACCGACATGTTCGAGGTCGCCGACCCGTCGCGCCGCACCCCCGAGCAACCGGTGACCGCGCGCGAGGTCCTGGATCGGGCGTCGCGCACCATTGACACCGACCTGCAGGATCAGCCGCGCGTGCGCCTCCGACTGCTGGCCACGCTTGCCGACGTCTACACCAGCCTCGGCGTCTCGGATCGGGCGCTGGAGCTGACCGAGTCGGCACTGGCCCTGGCCAGCGAGCGGTTCGATGCGCCGCAACCCGAGTACGCGCGCCTGGTGCAGGTGCATGCCATCGCCCTTTGGCAGCAAGGCCGGATCGAGGATGCCGAAGCCGCGTTCGAGGACTTTCTGCGCCTGGGCGAGGCGAGCCAGGATGAGCACGAGCTGGCCGATGCGCTGATGAACTTCGCCACCTTCTACTCGAACCAAGGACAGTTCGAGCAGGCTGAGGAGATGTTCCGTCGTGGCTGGCAGCTGGAGGCCCGGAACGTCCCCGGAGGCGTCTTGCGCCACGTACGCCACATCTCCAACTTCGGTGGTGTCCTGGCCCGCCGCGGCAAGCTCGATGAAGCGACCACAGTGCTCAGCGATGGCATCAGCTTCGCGGAACAACACCTGCGCCCCAATCACCCCCTGGTCGCGGCGCTCGCCAACAACCTTGGCAACGCCTACCTGACACTAGGCGATCTCGACGCCGCGATACCGCTCTACAAGCGAGCTATCGAGATCCGCGAAGAGCAACTAGGTCCCGAGGACATCTCCCTGGCTTCGACGCTCAGTAACCTGGCCAGCGCGCTGACCCGCTCAGAACGGTTCCAGGAAGCCGAGACCATCTTTCGTCGCTCCCTCGCCATCCGCGAAGCTCACTTGGGGCCGGACCATCCTCGGGTCGCCTGGCTCTACCGTAACCTGGCGTCCAACCTCAACAACCAGGGGCGGACGGACGAAGCCGAGAGCCTTGGTCGCGAAGTGCTCGCCCGCATGCGCCGGGCGCTCGGTGAGGATCACACCGAGGTCGCGCAGTCCTGGCATTTTCTCTGTATTGTCAAGCGCGAGAGTGGCGATCCGGTGGCGGCCGAGCCGCTGTGCCGCCGGGCGATCGAGATTCAGGAGGCGGTGCCGGGTGGCGAGAGCCCTCAGCTGGGACGCATGTGGCGCGAACTGGCCTGGACCTACGAGGATCTTGGGCGTGCCGAAGAGAGGCACGAGGCGCTGCTGCAATGTGAGGCGATCTTTGCCCGTCATTTCCCCGAGGGCCATCCCGAGCTGACTGCGCTGCGTGAGGGACTGAACGTCCGTGAGGAGATGGGCGAGTTGGGGGCGGGGCCTTGAGCGGTTCGCGTGTACCGAAGCAGCCCGAGGCCGGCCTGGACGCGACCGAGCTCGTGCGGCCGCGGGCACAGTCGCTGATCCAGCCGCGAGTCCAGCGTTTAGGTGACGAGCGTACCGAGATCTCCTGGCAACTCGCTCAAGCCGGTGAGGAGATCGCCGGCGGTGAGTCCGCCTCTGACGGCTCTACTGTGTTGGATCCCGGAGAGGCGCAGCACCCATCTCGTATTGGCCCTTACCGCATCCTCGAACTGCTCGGACAAGGCGGCATGGGAGCCGTTTACCTGGCCGAGCAGGCCGAGCCGATTCGCCGACAGGTGGCGATCAAGCTCATCCATCCTGAGATGATGAGCCGTTCCGCGCTGCTGCGCTTCGACGCCGAGCGTCAGGCACTGGCGCTCATGAAGCATCCCAACATCGCGCAGATTTTCGAGGCCGGCACCACGAGTGACGGTCATCCCTTCGTGGTCATGGAAGCGCTCGTCGGCGAGCCGCTCACTACCTACTGCGATCGCCGGAAGCTGAGCTTGCGGCAGCGTCTCGAGATCTTTCGTCAGGTTTGCGCCGGTGTTCAACACGCGCATCAGAAGGGCGTGCTGCATCGCGACCTCAAACCGAACAACGTGCTGGTGGTCGAAGATGACGATGGACGGCCGCAGGTCAAAATCATCGACTTTGGCATCGCCAAGGCGCTCGACGATCCACTCGTCGATGCCACGCAGCTTACCAACACTTACTTGCTCGGAACCCCGGCCTATCTGAGCCCCGAATCCATCGACTCCGCCGAACAAGGTGCCGACGTGCGTTCGGACGTCTACGCCCTCGGCGTCCTGCTCTACGAACTACTTTCCAGCGGGCGCCCGTTCGAGCGCGCCGGTAGCAGTCAGGTCGACTTCTTGTGGCGCATCGTCAACGAAGAGGCGAAGCGACCGAGCGCGCGCTTCGCCTCGTGGGCGGACAGCACCCAGGAGCGAGCCGCCACCAATCGCGACCTGCAGCCCGCTGCCCTGCTGCGGCGGCTGCGGCGCGAGCTCGACTGGTTAGTGCTCAAGGCCATTGCCAAGGACCGAGAGGATCGTTACCCGTCTGTCTCGGCCCTGGACGCCGACGTCTTCCGCTACCTCGATCACCGGCCCTTGCACGCAGCATCGCCAAGCCGCGTCGACCGCCTCGTCAAGTGGGTTCGACGCAACCGCGCCGCCCTTGCAGTTGCTGGCGTCATCCTACTGATCTTGGTCGGCGGCATTGTGGCCCGCACCCTCGAAGCCCAACGCGCCAACCGCGAAGCCGCAGCCGCTCGTCAAGCGGAAGAAGAAGCCCGCGAGGTCGTGCGCTTCCTCACCCACATGTTCCACCAGGCCGACCCCGCTCGCTTCGCTTCCGGCGATCCGGTGACCGCGCGCGAAGTGCTCGACTGGGGCGTCGAGACGATCGGCCGGCAGGACATGGTCGAACGCCCCACGGTGCGCGTGAGCCTTCTCTTCGTCTTCGCCGACGTCCTGATCAGCCTGGGCGATGCCACCACTGCCAAGCGAGTCGCCGACGAGGCAATCCGGATCATCGAAGACGACCTAGGAGGCATGACCGCGGACCGGGCCCGCATCCTAGGTGTCAAAGCCCTGGCCGAGGCTCGTCTGGGGCACTCCGACCTCGCCGAAGAATCCTTCCTACGTGCCGTGGAAATTCTCGAACAGGGCGGTCCAGCCGACGTCCGTGCACCCCTGCTGATGAACCTGGGGACGTTTTACGCTCAGGAGGGCGTTCCGGACAAGGCCGAGGAGTACTTCCGTCGCGGCCTGGAGCAAGCGGACCAGGTCGACAACCAGTTTGCCCCGCCCGCCAACGAGGCCCGCCATCTGAGCAACTACGGTGGCGTCCTGGCCAGCGCTGGCAAGCTGGAAGAGGCCGAACGCGTGCTGCGTCGCGGCTACATCTTCGCCGCCGAAAACCTGGGCCCGTCTCACCCATTGCGCGGCTACCTGGGCCTCAACCTGGGCACTGTCGTGCTCAACCAGGGGCGCCCTGCCGAGGCCGTGCCTTTGTTTAGGGATAGCCTGGCTGTCTTCGAGCAGAGTTTCGAACAGAGTAGCGGTACACCTTCGCCAGTGTTGCCTGGGGCTCTCGCCAACCTGGCAAGAGCCCTGGGTGAGCTAGGGCAGTACGAAGAGGCGCGGCCCTTGCTGCGTCGAGCCCTAGAGTTGCGGGAGGCTCAACTCGGGCCCGACCACCCGGCCACTCAGAACCTGCGGGAAGCCCTGGAGGCGATGGCGGAGTCCGTAGCTGAGTCGTCGAGTGAATGAACTCGGCTCCACTTACGATTCATGGTTGATGAAGGATCGAAGCAAGGGGTGCTGCTCGAGAGTTGGTTTCAGTTGGTGGGGAAGGGGTGGTGGCGCGTCGTATCCTGGCTGAATCGAGACGGAGGTACTCCGTAGCGCTCGCGGAAGCGTTTGCCGAAGTAGGAGAGGCTGGGGAACCCGGTTGCGTAGCAAATCTCCGTCACGTTTCCTCGTCCATCTCTCAGCAGCTCGGCTGCCCTGGCAAGGCGCACCTTTCGGATCAGTTCCGAAGGTGGCAAGCCGAAGCTCTGACGGACTTTGCGGAACAGCGATGTTCGATCGAGAGCCAGCGTTGAGGCAAGATTCTCGACCTTGAAACTGGGATCTGCCAGGTTCCCGAGGATAGCTTGACGGACCCTCGCCTCGAAATTCTGTGGCCTGGCTTCCAGCTCTGGCGGCTGCCAGCGAAGACGCTCACTCAGGCGCCGGCGGGATGCAAGAATTCCAGAAACTCGAGCGACCAACTCGGCGCCATCGAAGGGCTTGCTCATGTAGTCGTCGGCTCCCGCCTGAAATCCGTTGAGCGTGTCCTGCTGGCTTGTACGGGCGGTCAGAAGGAGTACCGGTAGGAAGAAGATCTCTGGGTCCTGGCGCAACTGCTGGGTCATGGTCAGGCCGTCGAGGCCCGGCATCATGACGTCACTGACGATGAGGTCCGGCAATTCCCTGCGGGCAATGACCAGAGCTTCTTCACCATCGCTAGCCTCCAGGACCCGGAAACTGGTGGCCAGGCGTACGGTCAGGAACCTCCGTAGCTCGACGTTGTCGTCGACGACCAGGACCGCCGGGAGCTCTGCATCCTCCAACCCGGTAGTGTCTTCCAACTCGGTAGTATCTTCCAACTCGGGAGCTCTCGCCGTTGCTGGCAGCTCTCGAGCTCCTGAGGTCTCAGGCTGCGCCAGCGGTCCGTCGATTTCCTGCAGGTTCTCGGGTTGGAAGTGGTCTCGCCCCCGCCGTAGCGTCACCGTGAAGACGCTGCCTTCGGTCAACCGGCTGCGGACTTGAACGTGGCCGCCATGAAGCTCGGTGAACTCCTTGACCAGGGCAAGGCCGATCCCAGTCCCCGGTTGCCGAGAGGTCGCCTGGGGGCCCTGGAAGTAGCGTTCGAAGATCTGAGGCAGAGCATCCTCGGGAATCCCCTGTCCGGTATCCGTCACTTCCAAGACAGCTTTGTCCGTGGTCGCCCAGAGGCGAAGGCGAACGGCCCCCCCGGTCGGAGTGAACTTGATGGCGTTCGAGAGCAGGTTCGAGATGACTTTGCTCATCGCGTCCGGATCGAAGGTCAGCAGGAGCGGCCGGTCCGGCAAGGCCACTTCCCAGCTCAGATCTCTGCGCTTGGCTTCCGTCGAGAAGGCTGCGGTTTCCGATTGCACGAAAGCGGCGAAGTCGTCTTCGATCAGTCGGAGTCGTGAATGGCCTGCTTCCAGGCGGCCGATGTCGAGTACCTGGCCGACGAGCCCCACCATGCGGCGTGTGCTGCGCAGGGCCATGTCGAGGTTCTGTCTCCCCGTGCAACTGAGTTGGCTGGTTCGGTCGTTTCGAAGCTCCTCGAGCGGCCCCATGGTCAGTGTCAGTGGGGTGCGAAATTCGTGGGAGACATTGGCGATGAATCGCGCTTTCGCGTCGTACATCTGTTGGATTCGGTGCGCTTGATCCCGGACTTGGGTGGTGCGCTCCACCACCACCACCTCGAGTCTGCGGTTGGCGAAGAGCAGGCCGAGGACCAGGCCTCCGAGGCTCAGCACATAGAGGGTGTAGGCCCACCAGGTTCGCCACCAAGGAGGGTGAACCTCGACGGCCAGGTGGACTTCTTGCTCGCTCCAGGTGCCGTGAGGGTTCGCGGCCTTGACACGCAACAAGTGTTCGCCCGGGGGCAGGTCTGTATAGGTCACCAGACGCTGGTCAGCGCCGACGGAGATCCAGTCCTTGTCGACCCCTTCGAGCTTGTAGGCGTAGCGGTTGGCACTCGGGTTGGCAAAGTGCAGCGCTGCGAACTCGAAGGAGACAAGATCCTCGTCGGGCCCGAGGTGGATCCCTTCGGTCAGGTGCAGGGGGCGTTCGAGGAGCCCCGGTGCTCCCGGGGTCACGGCGACAGTTTGGTTCCGCAGACGCAGGTCGGTCAGCACCAGCAGTGGCCCCGTAGGGTCGCGTTCGAACGTCCTGGGTCGGAAGATGGTCAAGCCTTCCGGTCCGCCGAAGACCATGTGGCCATCCCGGGTGCGAAGGGCAGCTCCCTTGTTGTAGCCACCTGGCAAGGTTCCATCGTCGACTCCGTAGTTTCGGAAGACCTCCGCTTGCGGATCGAAGCTCGAGATCCCTGCCACGGTACTCAACCACAAGTGGCCCGCGTCGTCGGGCAGGATCGCTTCGATCAGGTCCGAGGACAGGCCCTGGCGTACTGTGAAGTGCCGTAACTCGGACCCCTGCTGCTCGAACTCGAGGCGGAAGAGCCCGGCGTTGGTGCCGATCCAGACGCGTTTCTCTTCATCTTCATAGATCGAGCTGACGCTGGGTTGGCCCTCGCTTCCGGGATAGAGAGAGAAATGCTCAAAGGTATCGGCTCCGGCGTTCAGCCGTGCCAGTCCTCGGTCGGAGAAGCCCACCCAAACGGTCCCGTCGCTGCCGCAGGTGAGGGTCTTGATGCCACTTGGCATCAGCGATCCGATGTCGCCTGGACGATGCCTGAAGGTGGTGGTGCTGCCGTCGGGGGCGAGCTTCGTCAGCCCGCGGTAGGCTACCCAGAGGGCCTGGTTTCGGTCGAGGCAAAGGGCATTGACGTAGTCTCGGCGCGCGGGGTTTTCCTGCAGGTCGAGGGTCTGGAGCCGCGTTCTCGTCGGTGTCCACAGCTCGATCTCACCGGGTCGGAATCCCACCCACACGTGACCGTCGGGCCGACCGACGATGCCGATGACATCGCGGGTCGGATCACCGGAGTCGCGGGGCCTGGAAAAAACTCCCGAGGAAGTCTCGAAGTGAGCCACCCCCTCCGTGGTCCCCAGCCAGATTGCTCCTTCACGGTCGTGGTGCAAGGCGAGAACCCCGCCTGGTGGCGATCGCAACGGGTCGGTGCTCTGCAAGTAGCTGACGAACTGCAGGGCGTTCAAGTCTATGCGGGCGACACCGCCGTACCAGGTACCAATCCAGAGAATGCCGGTGCGGTCCTGGAAAATCGACGCAATGCTGTTATTGGGCAGGGCGCCCAACTGGTGCGGATCCTGAAAGAAGTTCTGACAACTGCCGGTGGCACGATCGAGCAGAGAGAGTCCTTGATCAGTGCCGACCCAGAGGTGCCCCGCCCTATCTTCGAAGATGGTGTTGACCTGCTGGCCAGCCAGCGAGCCGGGATCTGCCGGATCGTGCCGGAAGACGTGAAACGACCGGGAAACTTCATTGAATCGAGCCAGCCCACCGGCGGTGCCCACCCACAAGACGCCCTCCTCATCTCGCAGCAACGCCAGCACCTGGTCATTGGGCAACGAACGCGGATCCGAGGGATCGCTACGAAAGGTCTCTAGGACGCCAGCCGCGGGATCGAAGTGAACCAGACCCTGGCGCGAGGTTGCAATCCACAAGCTCCCCTCGGTGGCTTCCATGACTCCCCGGATTCCTCTCTCCAGGCCGGCCACAGCCTGGCGGGTGAAGGTTTCCGTTTGCGGGTGAAACAGCGCCAGACCGCCTGAGGTGGCGATCCACAGTCTGTCCCGTCGATCCTGGAAGATGTCCCAGATCCGATCGTGGGGAAGAGAACTCGCGTCAGCCTCGTCATGACGGTAGGCGACAAAGCTCTCGCGTTCGGCATCGAAGCGGTTCAGCCCGCCCTCGGCGGTCCCCAGCCACAGGGAGCCAGCATGGTCTTGGAAGAGCTTCCAGATTCTGTTGGCGGAGATGGAAGTGGGGACTTCACGGTCGTGCCGAAAGACCCTCGTCTGGTAGCCATCGAAACGGGCCGCGCCACCCTGGGTCGCGAACCACATGAAGCCATGCTGATCCTGGAGCACCGAGAGCACCGACTGCTGCGGGAGCCCTTGCTCGATGGACAGTGTCTCGAAGTACAGCCGCTCTGGGAGCGCGTCGAGGCACACCGGTAGCCAAAGGGCAAGCCCGAGGACCACGAGGTCTTTCCTGAGGACGGCGGCGAAGTGTGGGCGCATCCGGTCGATTCCCCTGACAGCCTTGTCATGCGAGCGTCGACCTATTGTCTCAGATTTGCTTTTCTCAGATCTTCAGCGTCAAAGCAAGGTCGGGTGAGGTCTTGTTGCCCCGCCTTGGGCTCGGGGCGGGACGGATAGGGATGCGTGACGGGGGCAAGGGTGGTTCCGAAGACGAACCAGGTACCAAAGGAGAAGGGCAGGCGCTACGGCCTGCCCTTGCAGCGAGTCGACGGAGTTTCGAAGCGACGGCTCAGAAATCATCCATGGCGATGTCCGGAGCGAGTTCCGCAGCGTCGGCAGCAGCGTCGCCGCCGGCTCCTCCTTCTCCGGCTTCCTCGTCGGCGCCGGATCCACTCTCAGCGGCAGCGGTACCCCGCGTGGTTCGCGCCTGCTTGTGAATTTCCTCGCCTACCGGAGTTTCATCGATTCCATGAGCTGTCGCGTTCGCCGCATCGTCGACTCCATGGCCGACGCTGTCAGCCGCGTGTTCGATACTACCAAACAAGGACATGAGGGCTCCCTCCTTTGTGGATGGTGGGTAGCGCCCGGGTCTCAGGACAATCGCTGGTCGGACGCTAGTGTCTCAGGTGTTGCGCTTGTGCGCTCTCGACACTGGAAACCTATGTCCTCGTGAGGAGGTGGTGTTAGCTCCGTAGGTTGCAGAGATTCGTTCGTTTGTTGCGATCGGGCGTTCTCTCGGTACCAAGAAAGCGGTTTGAGACTTTGCGGGACGCTCGTAGTCCTGGCGCCCTGGACGCAAGGCCTCAGGCCGGTTGCCCGGTCGCCTCGTCGGTCGACGCGTCGCCGCGCCTGAAGAAGCGGCGGAAGATCGCGACCAGGCCGACAATGGCCAGAATCAGGAACTTCTTGCCCGCCAGGAGCAGCTTCAGTAGCCCCGCGAACAGCCCCGCCTTGGCCGCGAGCTTGCCGGTCACCAAAGCTCCGAGGCCGTAGGCTGCGATCCTGTCGCCGTCCACGAAGTCGTCGTAGCGGTGCCCGTCGTTGAACGCCACCGCCCCCAGCACCTCGTCCATGTCGCGCTCCACATCCGCCAGCTGGTGCATGCCCGCCACCGCATTCAGCTGCAGCACGCCCCGCCGCCCCAGCACACGGATGTTGTAGTTCAGGCTCTCGCCCTCGTCGAAGCGCAGATGTTTGGCCCAGTGCAACTTGTGCCCCTGCGCGTCATAGTGCGGCGGCGCCGCCCAGCCCACCAGCTGCATCGACCCATACCCCGCCTCCTGCCGCGCCTCACTTTCCTCCCGCGTCTCCGCCTGCATCTGCGCCAGCAACTCGTCATAGTCGATCGCCGCCGCGTCCGAGTCGTCGACATGACCGTCCTCGGCATAGGTGATGATCACCCCCCAGCCTGCGTCCGAAAACGGATCGATGCCCGCCGGCACGATCATGCCCAGACTCTCGCCTCCCGGCGGATTGCCCCAACCGACGATTACCGTCTCGGTGTCGGCAGGGTCTAGGTACTCCAGGCTGGCCGGCAGGTCCAGCGTCGCGATCCCGTTGGCCACCTCCACCGTGCCGCTCTGGTAGTCGAGGCTGGCTTCGAGCTGGTTGTAGTAGGTCTCCGGATCGATGTCGGGAGTGTCTTGGGCGAGGGTGGAGAGGGGAAGAAGGCAGAGACTGAGGGCGAAGCAGAGAAGGGATGAACGCATGGTGGAACTCCTATTCGTCGGCGTGGATGCGCGTCCACGGTCTTGGTCTCGATTGAATGGTCTCGGCGGGGAAGTGCCGCCCGGAATCATCAAGTGAGACAGACGCAAGGGGAGGAATTCTCACCGCCGGTTTGCTAGGCTTCGCGATGAAGGATTGAAGCAGGTTGTGCGCGTAGTGTCGGGTCCGGGAACCGGATTTCGGCTTTCGTGCGACGAGAAACTAACCGCACGGGGCAACACCCTTCGGATCTAGCCGCCCGACGATTTCCCGACCGCTACCCCCTCGACCCTCCCCGTCACCCGTGCCAACTCCCGCAACCTCGACGCCGACGCCGTATCAAAGTTCCGTTCCCTCGCCCGCCACGCCCAATTGTCTTCTGCCCGTCCCGGAACATTCATCCGCGCTTCGCTACCCAGCCCGCTGACGTCCTGCATCGGTAGCACGGCCAGCTTGGCCACGGACGTGTAGGCGACCCGGGTCAGGGCTTCGTGGACATCCGCGACGCCTTGGTTGCCGCAGAAGGTCTGGACCCGGCCCTGCGCTTCGGCGTCGAGATCCGTGTACCAGCCGACGGTGGTGTTGCAGTCGTGGGTGCCGGTGTAGAGGACGGTAGCGGGGTCCAGCTGGTGCGGGCCGTGCTCGCTGTGGCCGTGCTCGTCGAAGGCGAAGTGCAGGACACGCATGCAGGGGAGTCGCAGGTGGGCGAGGAGGGCGCGCACGTCGTCGGTGATGACGCCGAGGTCTTCGGCCACCAGGGGCAGCGGGCCCAGCTGGCGTTCCAGGGCGTCGAAGAGGGCGGTGCCGGGGCCGGGGAGCCAGCTGCCGTCGCGGGCGGTGGGGGCGCCGGCGGGGACGGCCCAGTAGCCGGCGAAGCCGCGGAAGTGGTCGAGGCGGACGAGGTCGGTTTGACGCAGGTTGGCGGCGAGGCGATCGGCCCACCAGGTGTAGCCGTCGATGGCCATGCGGGACCAGTTGTAGAGTGGGTTGCCCCACAGTTGACCGTCTGCGCACAGATCGTCCGGGGGCACGCCAGCGACGTGGCTCGGGCGGCCGTCGGGGTCGAGGTCGAAGAGGTGGGGTTGGGCCCAGACTTCGGCGCTGTCGTGGGCGACGTAGATCGGCAGGTCGCCGAGCAGACGCAGACCGCGACGATGCACCTCGGCGCGCACGCGCTGCCATTGCTCGGCGAACAGCCATTGCACGAAGCGGTGGTAGGCGGTCGCGTCGGCGTGCTCGCGGCGAGCTTGCGCCAAGGCGGTGGGTTCGCGGCGGGTGAGGAGAGGCTCCCAGTCGAGCCAGCCTTGCTGACGGAATGTCTCCTTGAGGGCGCGGAAGAGAGCGAAGTCGTCGAGCCAGCCCTTCTGCTCGGGAGCCTGCTCGAAGGTCTCCAGACGCGCGCGTTGTTCAGGGCCGGCGTCGTGACGGAAGGCTTCCCAGGCGCGGCGCAGGAGCGGAGTCTTCCAGGCTTCGGCGAGCTGGAAGTCGACCCGGTCGGGGGCGACCCGGTCGGGCGCCGGGGTCGATGGCGCTGGCGGCTGCACCTCGGCGGTCGACAGCAGTCCCATGTCGACGAGGCCGTCCGGCGACAGGAGCAGCGGGTTGCCGGCGAAGGCGGAGAAGCTGTTGTAGGGTGAGGCATAGGCTGCCGGCGGGGTCAGGGGCAGGACTTGCCAGACCCCGAAGCCGGCGTCGACGGCCCAGTCGAGAAAGCGGTCGACGCCATGGCCGAGGTCCCCGACCGGGGTGCGTCCCGGCAGGGAAGTCGGGTGCAGCAAAATACCGGCCTGACGGCGGTCGAGGCCCTTGGAAGGGGTGCTGGGAGGACTCATGTCAGGGCATCCTACTCGTTTCGACTTTTGCCGTCATCTATGCTAGAAAACGCCGGTTATCGCCCACCTGCCATGCAAGATCTGCCAGCGCCCGATCCACTCCTGAAGAACCTGTCACCTTGAAAGATCTCCCATCCAGCTAGACGGTTGATGGCCTGTCGCCTGTCTAGCCCAAGACCGGAGAGGTAAGAGACGCTATGAGTCGACTCGAAATTCCTCGTCTGCACGTTGCGGACATCGAACTGCCCCAGGAATGGGAGCGGTTGTACGACCTGGCCTACAACTTCTGGTGGTCCTGGACGCCGCGGGCTCGACGCCTGTTCTCGTTCATCGGTGACCAGGGCTGGGCGCGCTATCGCAATCCGGTGCAGATGCTGGTCAACGTGCCGCGCGAGCGCTGGGATGCCCTCGGGGCCAGTGAAACGTTCCGCGGCGAGTTCCGCGCGGTGATCCAGGCCTTCGACGCCTACATGGCTGGTGAGGACACATGGTTCCAGCGCCAGCATGGTCGCCAGCAAGGCGATCCGCTGGGCGACTGGGGCGGGGCGAACGGACGCAAGGGACCGATCGCGTACTTCTCGATGGAGTACGGCGTGCACCAGTGCCTGGCGATCTATTCGGGCGGTCTCGGGGTGCTCAGTGGTGACCACTGCAAGAGCGCCAGTGACCTGGGTCTGCCTTTCGTCGCGGTCGGCTTGCTGTATCGACACGGCTACTTCCAGCAGGCGATCGACGCCGACGGGCTACAGCAGCACATTTACCCCGAATACGACTTCACCCGCTTGCCGCTACGGCCGGCGGCGTCGGGCACGGGGCGGCCGGTGATCGTGCAGATTCCGGTGCTCGATCGCGTCGTGCATGCCAAGCTGTGGGTGGCGCAGATCGGCCGCGTACCGTTGGTGCTGCTCGACACGGACATTCTGGACAACGACCCGGCAGATCGTTCGATCAGCGACATCCTCTATGTGCGCGGGCGCGAGATGCGCCTGGTGCAGGAGATGGTGCTCGGCGTCGGTGGCGTGCGCGCCTTGCGCGCGCTGGGCATCGAGCCGTCGGTGTGGCACATGAACGAGGGGCACTGCTCGCTGCTGCAGCTCGAGCGTCTGCGCGAGCTACGCCAAGCACAGGACGGCGACGCGAACTTCGACTTCGACGCGGGCCTGGTTCAGCTGCGTCGCTCGACGGTGTTCACAACGCACACGCCGGTGCCAGCGGGCAACGAGCAGTTCGACGCCGTTTTGGCCGCACGGTACCTCGAGCCCTGGGCAGAGACGCTGGGCACGGATGTCGAGCGCTTGCAGAGGCTCGGCTGGGCTGACGGTGGCATGCACCAGTCGCTCAACCTCACCGCCCTGGCGCTGCGCACGACGTCGTTCACCAACGGTGTCAGCCAGCTCAACGCCGAGGTGGTCAACCGCATGTGGCAGCATCTCTACCAGGAGCCGGAGATCGCCGACTACGGTCCGATCGTCGGCATCACGAACGGCATCCACACAGCGACTTGGCTCGGCCCCGAGTTGCGCGACTTGCTGCGCAAGCACCTGGGCGAGGACTGGCAGGATCTGTTGCTCGACGAAGAGGGCTGGCGTCGCGTGCTCGACATCCCGGACGCCGAGATCTGGCGAGTGCACTTGCAGCAGAAGGAGCGCCTGGCTCGCTTCATGCGCTCGCGTCTGCGTGAGCAGTTTGCCCGCCATGGTTGCTCGCCGGACGAGTTGCGCGCCGTCGAGCAGTTGTTCGACCCCGGCACCCTGACGCTGGCCTTCGCGCGCCGTTTCGCCACCTACAAACGCGCCAGCCTCTTGTTCAGCGACCTAGTACGCCTACGTACGCTGCTCAACCAGCCCGGCCGTCCGGTGCAGATCCTGTTCGCCGGCAAGGCCCACCCCGCCGACCGTCCCGGCCAGGAACTGATCGAGCACATTTTCAAGCTGAGCAAGAGCGACAAGCTGCGCGGCAAGGTCTTCTTCGTCGAGAACTACGACATGCGCGTCGGGGCCATGCTGGTGCAGGGAGCCGACGTCTGGGTCAACACGCCGCGCCGTCCGCTCGAAGCCAGCGGCACCAGCGGTCAGAAGGCGGCCGCCAACGGTGCGCTCAACCTGAGCATCTCCGATGGCTGGTGGCCCGAAGGGTTCGATGGCGAGAACGGCTGGGTGATCGGTTCCGACGACGAGTACCACGACCAAGAACAGCAGGATCTCGACGATGCCGCGTCCTTCTATCAACTGCTCGAAGACGAGGTCGTGCCGTCGTACTATGACGAGGGCGAGGATGGCATCCCGCGCGCCTGGATCCAGCGAATGAAGCGGGCGATCCTGCTGGCGCCCAAGTTCTCGTCCAACCGCATGGTGCACGATTACGTCGAGCAGGCGTACGCTCCGGCGCATCAGCGCTACCTCGACCTCCTGGGAGAAGGATGAACCGTGGCTGGCGCGGACAAGAACCTCGAAGGCTTTGACGACCTCTTTGCCCGTTGGGGTGAGATCGACGACCTGATTGCTGCCGCCAACCTGCTCAGCTGGGATCAAGAAACGTTCCTGCCCGCTGGAGCCCACGAAGCGCGCGGGCAGGTGCGGGCGACCCTCGCCGGTCTCAAGCACGACCGCATCACCGATCCGGCGCTGGCAGAGCTGGCGATGCGCCTGGAAGCCGAAGCGGAGCCGGGCAGCGTCGAGCACGGGCAGGCGAGGCAAGCTCGCCGCGACATCGAGCGGGCTTCGAAGGTGCCGCGCAGCCTGAAGGAAGAGATCGCGCGCACCGAAGCCCGCGCCATCGCCGCCTGGCGGCAAGCACGCCAAGACGCCGACTTCGCCGTCTTCGCCCCGCACCTGGCACGCATGCTGGAACTCAAGCAGCAAGAAGCGGCCGCCATCGACCCGCGCGGTCGTCCCTACGATGTGTGGCTGGACGAGTACGAACCGGAAATGACCGAGGCGCAGCTGGTGCCGGTGTTCCAAGACCTCACTGCCCAGCTGGCGCCGATGATTCGCGCCGTTGCAGAGAGCCGTACCGAGGTCGACCTGTCGCCCGTCCGACGCGCGCCGAAGGAGGGCATCGAAGCTCCTTTCGCGGAGCCGGGGCAGCGTGCCTTCGTCGTCGAACTGTCCAAAGCCTTCGGCTTCGACTACCAGACCGGTCGTCTCGACCCCGCGCCGCACCCCTTCTGCTCCGGCATCCACGGCGACGACACCCGCCTGACCTGGCGCTGGGAAGAGCACGACCTGCGTCCCGGCCTGTTCGGTGTCCTGCACGAGACCGGCCACGGCATGTATGAGCAGGGTCTGCCGTCCGCGTGGCACCGTACACCACTCGGCCAGACCACCTCGACGCTGATCCACGAGAGCCAGAGCCGCCTGTGGGAAAATCTCGTCGGTCGCAGCCGCGCCTTCTGGCGCTGGGCCCTGCCCAGAATGCACCAGCACCTGCCGGCGACGAAGGACGTCACTCTCGACGCCCTCTGGCCCGCGTTGCACGTCGTCGAACCGTCCTTGATTCGCGTCGAGGCCGACGAAGGCACCTACAACCTGCACATCGCCGTCCGCTTCGACCTGGAGCGCGCCCTGTTCGCCGGGGATTTGAAGGTCGAGGACCTACCCGGCGCCTGGGACGATGCTTACGAGAAGCTGCTCGGCCTGCGTCCGCCGGACACAGCGCAGGGCGTCCTGCAGGATATCCACTGGTCCCTCGGTGCCTTCGGCTACTTCCCGACCTACACGCTCGGGACCCTGGCGAGCTGCCAGCTGTTCAACGCCGCGGTGCGGGATCTCGGAGATCTGGACGCGGACTTCGAGCAGGGCGAGTTCGGGCGTCTGCTGGCGTGGCTGCGCGAGAACGTCCACGCGCACGGCTGCCGGTACTCGGCGCAGGAGCTGCTGCGTCGGTGTACGGGGCGGGAGTTGGGAGCGGAGGACTTCCTGGCGTATCTGCGGGGGGTGGTGGGGGAGGTTTACGGAGTCAAGGACAGCTGAGCCTTGAGCGAAGAGAGATCAAAGCCCACCTTCGAGCTGACGCAGCATGCGGATAGAGTTGTTCGCGAGCGCAAGATCAAGGTTGAGTGGGTAGAGAGGACTCTAGCCCAGCCGCAGTGGGCCGAGGCAGATAAGCAGGACCCAGATCTCCACCATGCTCTTGCTGAGATTCCCGAGTTCGGTGGTCGGGTTCTGCGAGTTGTCTATAATCTGTCAGTGAAGCCGTGGCGAGTCGTGACGGCCTTCTTCGACCGGAGTCAGAGGAGACGGCAATGAGACTGCACTTCGACGAGCAAGCTGATGCGCTGTACCTACGCTTGGATGAGTCCGAGATCGTGGAATCAGAAGAAGTGCAGCCGGGGATCATGCTCGACTACAACCAGCAGGATCAGCTGGTCGGTATCGAGATCCTGCGTGTACGGCAGCGTGTTCCGAGCGCGGATCTGAAGCACGTCCAGCTCGAGGTCGCCTGAGGTTTAGTCTTCCAACACCGAAGCCAAGTGATGCGCCCGCCGCGTCGTTTCCGGCAGGCGATACTTGGGCGTGCACGCCAGTACCCACGCCACCGCGCTCTCCAAGCCGACCCGATGCCCCGGTGACACGAACAGCGGCTTGACGCCGTCACGGCTGCGCAGCACGGCCCCGACGACTTCTTCGTCTTCGCCCTTCCGGGCATGCCGCAGCGGCGTCCACGAGCCCTTCTCGCGTCCGGGCTCGTCGTGGGTACCGATCAGTCGACTCTTGGCCACACCGATTGCAGGCACGTCGAGCAGCAGTCCGAGGTGACACGCCAGGCCGAAGCGTCGCGGGTGCGCCCAGCCTTGACCGTCGCACAGGATGAGGTCGGGCTGTACGCTGAGCTCTCCGAAGGCTTCGAGCGCGGCCGGGATCTCGCGGAAGGAGAGAAGGCCGGGGATGTAGGGGAAGTCGGTGGGACGGCGGATCAGGACCTGGTCGACGACGTCGAGGTCCGGGAACGACAGCACCACGATGGCGGCGCGGGTGATGGCGTAGCGCGCTTTGAACGGCCCCCAGCCGGACGTCGCTACGCCTTCCGCGGCTTCGAAGCCGATGTCGACTCCGGCGACGTGGCGGACCGAGTCCTCGTCAGCGGTCGTACCGGGTGGCGGACCGAGCAGATCGTCGCGGATCACCTGCGGGGCCAGTCGCTCTTGGATGGCAATGGCTTCCTGGGTGTTGACGTCCCAGGGATGGCTGAGGTCTGCGTCCACTAGGGGCTTCAGTCCTCGACGCCCAGCTCGACCTTCAGTTCGTGCAAGCCATCCTTGAGCGTCGCCAACTCGCCGCGCGCTTCTTGCAGTTCCTCGCGCAGTGCTTTCACCTCGTCTTCCAGCTCCTCGACGCGTAGCCTCAAGCCCGATCCAGGAGGAGTACCAGCAGGAGCACGGGCGATGGCGGCTTGCAGTGCTTCGTCGCTCGGGCCAGTGAAGCTCGTGCCAGTAGAGCTTCCAGTGCTGGCAGTGGTTCCGGCGGGCTCGTCCGCCTGGTCGACTTCACTGCCCAGCAAATGCGTCCAGCGCGTCTCTTTCTGGCCCGGCCGTCGCGCTAGCTCGACGACCAGGGGTTCGGTACCTTCGGCCATCCTCTGCAGCGCTGCGGCGACGTCGTCGACGGTGTCGAAGCTGTGCATGCGACCGCTGCGGGTGCGCAGTTCGCCGGCGGTTTGCGCACCGCGCAGGAAGAGCAGCGTCAGGATCGCCTTGCTGCCCGGGTTCAGGCTCAGGCGGCGGCTGAGGCTCTGGCTCCAGCGTTCGACTCGGGCGCCTTCGCTGCGCCAGACCAGGACGTGCTGGCGCAGACGTTCGAGGGCGTCGACGACCTGGGTTTCACTCAGCTGCATCACCGGATCGCGGCCGGTCTTTTGATTGCAGGCGGCGATCAAGGTGTTGACGGTCAGGGGGTAGGCGTCCGGTGTCGTCTGCTCCTTCTCCAGCAGAGCGCCGAGGACGCGTTGTTCGAGGGTGTCGAGCGGACGGGGCAGCTTCATGAGGTGATTATAGGCCGTGGCTGTTCCTTGGAAGGACAGTGAAATGGAGAGATCTGGGTAGAGGCACCCCCATGTGGGTGCCCTCCGGATCCGGATGCGGCCTCGCCGCAGGGCGGCCACATGGGGCCGCCCCTACCCAGAAGGGCGGCAAGCACGGGTGGCTCCGTGCTGCCAGCTCAAGACCGTAATTGCCGAAACACGTAGTTCTCTTGCCCCACGGACGGACTCGCGGTCTAATCTAGCCGCCATGTCAGAACTAACCTCTCGCCTTGCCAAACTCAGCCCAGCTCAGCGGGCACTCCTGGAACAACGACTGGCCAAGAAGGCCCTGGACGTCGACGACCTGGCGCGTCGGGACGCGGCGCGGGAAGAGGCCGGAGATGCAGCCGCGGCGCTGGCCAGTACTCCGATCGCCAAGCGTGCCTCGACGGATGATCCGCCGCCGTTGTCGCTCGACCAGGAGCGCATCTACTTCATCCATCACCTGAATCCCGACAGCCCGTTCTACAACATCATCAGCGCCGGCCGCTTCCGGGGACGCATGCGCATGGACCTGTTGAACCGGGCGCTCAACGAGGTGGTGCGCCGGCACGAGAATCTGCGCACGCGCTTCGAGCTGCGCGCTGGTGCGCCGGTGCAGATCATCGAGCCGACGCTGACGATGCACGTGCCGCTGCTCGATCTGCGTGCTCTCGGTGAGCGCGCCCAGCCGCTGGCGGATGCGCTGGTGTCGCGTTGTCTGGGCACGGCGTTCGCTCTCGACCGCTTGCCGCTGGGGCAGGGGCTGGTGCTGCAGGTCGCCGACGAGGAGTTCATCTGGCCGACGGTCTACCACCACATCGTCATCGACTGGGTGAGCTGGGCGCTGTTCCAGCGCGAGATCGTGCTGCTCTACGACGCCTTTGCCGAGGGCCGCGAGCCTCCCCTGCCCGAGCTGCCGGAGCTGCGGGTCCAGTACGCCGACTATGCCGTGTGGCAGCGGCAAACACTCACCGACGCGACGCTGTCGGCGCAGCTCGACTACTGGCGGCGCACGCTGGCCGAGGCACCGCACGTCACCGAGTTGCCGCTCGATCACCCGCGGCCGGCGCTGCAGCGCGGCGAGGGCAAGCGTTGCTTCCGCACCCTGGCGGCGGATGCGTCCGAGGCCTTCCGAGCCTTGACGCGCAAGGAAGGCGTCACGTTTTTCATGGCCTTCCTGGCGCTCTACAAGGCGCTGGTGCTGCGCCTGACCGGGCAGCGCAAGGTGGTCATCGGCTCACCGACGACGGCGCGCAACCATCCCGATCTGGAACCACTGATCGGCTACTTGCTCTACCACTTGCCGTTCTACACTGAGCTGGATGGCGCGCTGAGCTTCCGGCAAGCGCTGGCGCGGGTACGCACGTCGACGGTTGGTGTCTTCAGTCACAGCGACACGCCTTTTGCCAAGTTGGTCGAACTGGTCGATCCGCCGCGCGACCCGAGCCGCATGCCGTTGACACAGCTGGTCTTTCTCTTCCTCAACCCGCAGGGGCTGCATACGCAGCTGGGGGCGCGGGAGATGTCCGGGCTGGAGGTGCTGCCCTACGATTTCGACGGCGAGAGTTCGAAGTTCGACGCCACCTTCATCGTCTGGGATTTCCAGCCCTTCCGTATGTGGATCGAGTACAACTCCGAACTCTTCGACGTCACCACTGCCGACCGTCTGGCACGTCAGTACGAAGCGCTGCTGTGCGGGGTGGCCGGGGATGCCGACACGCCCTTGAGCGAGCTGCCGCTGCTCACTGCCGCGGAACGGCACCAGCTGGCGGTGGAGCGCAATGCGGTCTTTCTCGAACCTCCGACGCAGCGGAGCACGGGTACGCCGCCGGAGCGTTTCGTCCAGTGGGCCGAGCGCCAGCCGGACGCCACGGCGATCGTTCACGGCCGCGCGCACGTGAGCTACGGCGAGCTGGCGCGCCGCGCGGCGGCGGTCGCGATGCGCCTGCGGGCGCAGGGAGTCGGCCGCGGATCGTTCGTCGGCCTGAGCCTGGAGCGCTGCGCCGATCTCTTCGTGGGGCTGCTGGGAATCCAGTTCGCAGGTGCGGCGTACGTGCCGATCGATCCGGCGTATCCGCGCGAGCGGCGCGAGTTCCTGGCCGTGGACAGTGGGGTGGAGGTGATGGTGGATGCGGCGTGGATGGGCGGACTTACCCCCACCCGGGCGCAATGCCTTGCGCCCCTACAGACCGCCCACCGCCCGAACGTTACGCAGGATTCGGACGCCTCTACGCCCTCTGGTCTCGCGCCCGACCTCCTCGATCCTGCCTACGTCATCTACACCTCTGGCTCGACCGGCAAACCCAAGGGGGTGGTTCTGTCGCACCACAACACCTCCCGTCTGCTCGACGCCACCGACCCCTGGTTCCGTTTCGGTCCGGACGATGTCTGGGCGCTCTTTTTCTCCTTCGCCTTCGACTTCTCGACCTGGGAGATCTGGGGTGCGCTGGCGTGCGGTGGCCGGTTGGTGGTGCCGTCGTGGCAGGCAACGCGCGATCCGCGGCGGCTGGCGGCGGACCTCGTGCGCGGCGGAGTGACGGTGCTCAACCAGACGCCATCGTCCTTCCGGGGTCTGATTCCGGAGATGATTCGTGAGGCCGATGAAGGTTCGGGGTCTACGTCTATCGAGTGGGTGATCTTCGGTGGAGAAGCGTTGGAGTCGAGGATGCTTCGGCCCTGGTTCGGCCGATTCGGCGCTGATGATCGGCTCGGCGCGCCAGCGCCGAAGCTGATCAACATGTACGGCATCACCGAGACGACCGTGCACGTCACCTGGCGTCGCATGCTGCCGCCCGACTGCGACGACGCACGCAGCCTGATCGGTGTGCCGATGCCGGATCTGCGGCTGTACGTGATCGACCGTTGGCTCAATCTCCTGCCACTGTCCATCCCCGGGGAGCTGGCGGTGGCGGGTGAGGGGCTGGCCCAGGTCTACCTGCACCGGCCATCGACGACGGCCCAGCGCTTCGTGCCGGATCCTTTCGCGTCCAGCCCCGGTAGCGCAGCCGGAGCCGGACGCCTGTACCGCAGCGGCGACCTGGTGCGCGCGCGGGTGGACGGTGAGTTGGAGTATCTGGGGCGCATCGACCAGCAGGTGAAGATCCGTGGTTTCCGCGTCGAAGTAGGAGAGGTCGAGGCGGCGCTCGAAGCACTGCCGGCGGTGCGCGACGCGGTGGTGCTGGTGCACACGCTGCCGACGGTGCGGCTGGTCGCCTACGTGGTCCTGGCGGATGGGGAAGGTGCCGAGGTGGGCGACCTGCGGGCCGCGCTGGCGGCGATGCTGCCGGACTACATGCTGCCGTCCCACCTGCTGCGGCTCGATGCGCTACCTCTGACGACGCACGGCAAGGTCGACCGCCGAGCGCTCTTGGCCCGTCCTCTGGCCGAGGCGCTGCCGGGCGCCGGGGTGGCCCGAGCCTACGTGCCGCCGGCGACAGAGATGGAGGAGACGCTGGCGTCAGTGATGGCGCAGGTGCTGGGGCTGGAGCGTGTCAGTCGCGACGCCAGTTTCTTCGACATGGGCGGTGACTCGTTGCTCAGCATCCGCGTGATCGGACTGTTGCGCGAGCGCGGTCTGGAGCTCGACTTGCCGCAGCTAATGCGTCATCCGACGCTCGCCGAGCTGGCGCCGCACGTGCGCACGATGGGCGAGGAGACGATGACCGTCGAGCCGTTCGCTTTGCTCGACGAGGACGACCGTCGACGGTTGGCGGGTGATATCGCGACGCGGGGCCTGGTCGACGCCTACCCCTTGACGCGCCTGCAGCACGGCATGCTGGTCCACATGCAGCTACTCGACGACGAACCGCCGTTCCACAACCTCGACAGCTACCACCTGCGCGGACCCTTCGATCCCGACCACTTCCGCACGTGCATCCGGCGCGCGGTGGCGCGCCACCCGATCCTGCGCAGCGCCATCGACCTGAAGAGCTACAGCGAACCGCTGCAACTGGTGTATGCCGCCAACGGTTCGCCGGTCGAGGAGGCGGTCGAGATCGAGGACCTGCGGGCGTTGCCGCCGGACGAGTGCCAGGCGGTGATCGATGCCTTCCTGGACACCCACCGCTCGCGTCCCTGGCCGTTCGACCGGCCGCCGCTGGTGCGCTTCCAGGTCCACTGGCGGCGCGACGACGAGATCCAGCTGACGGTGATCGAGAACCACGCCATCTTCGACGGCTGGAGCGTGCACGCGACGCTCACCGACGTCTTCGACGAAGCCTTGCAGCTGGCCGCCGGCAAGATGCTGGCGCCGGTCGACCCCGACGCCGCACCGGTGCACTTCCGCGACTACGTGGCGCTCGAACGGCGCGCCGCGGCGTCGACCGAGCACCGGGACTTCTGGCGTCGCTACCTCGCCGGTGCTGAGATCCTGCGTCTGCCGCGCTGGCCGCGACCGCCGCGGCGCAGCGGCGAGTTGCGGGCCCCCAACGTCGCTCTGATGCTCGAACCGCCCGTCGCCGCTGGCCTGCGGCGGCTGGCAACGGCGGCGGCGGTGCCGATCAAGAGCGTGTTGCTGGCCGCGCACGTGCAAGTGCTGGCGTGGCTCAGCGGGCGGCGCGACGTGGTCACGGGCGTGTCGACGAACGGCCGTCCGGAAGTGCCGGGTGGGGATGACATTCGCGGTCTGTTCCTCAACGTTCTGCCGCTGCGCGTCGACTGGCGACCGGACGCCACCTGGCTCGAGCTGGCGCGCGCCGCCTTCGACGCCGAGATGACCATCCTGCCGCACCGCCGCTTCCCGCTGGCCGACATCCAGCACGACCTGAACCGCGGCGAACTCTACGAGCTGATCTTCAACTACGTGCACTTCCACGTCGTCGACCCGCTGCTCGGCAGCGGTCTGGAGGTCGTCGACTCGGTGATCCACGACGTCGACAACTTCACCCTCACCGTCACCTGCGGCCGTCTTCCCGGCAGCGGTGATCCCTACCTGCAGTTCGGCTACAACGCCGACCGCCTGCCGCCGCACCAGGCGCTGTGGTTGCAGCGCCGCTACCTGTGTGCCTTCACCGCTCTGGCCGCCGATCCCGAGGCCGCGCTCGGTGCTGCCTCGATGCTGACGCCGGCCGAGCGGCAGCAGATTCTCGTCGAGTGGGCGCAGGGCCCCTCGCTGCCGATGTCCGCCTATGACGGCACGATCCACCATCGCTTCGAACAGCTCGCCGCCCGCATTCCGCACGCCACGGCCGTGGTGTCCGCGTCGGGCCGCCGGGTGCTGTCGTACGCCGGCCTCGCCATGGCCTCGGCCGCGCTGGCGGTGCGCCTGCGCGCGCAAGGCGTGGGGCCGGAAGTCCCCGTCGCCGTCGAGTTGCCGCGCGGGGTCGACATGGTGGTGGCCTTCCTGGCGGCACTGCGCGCCGGCGGTGCCTATGTGCCCGTGGAACCGTCGCTGCCGGAGAGTCGGAGAACGTGGTTGAAGGACGATGCGGGCGTCACGGTGGTGGTGGATGCGGCGTCTGTCGCCCCCGCCCTGGGCCCCCATGGTGAGGTGCCTCTAGAGCAGGCTCCCGGCTCCGGCGTCCCTTCTCCCCTCGCCACCATCCTCTACACCTCCGGCTCCACCGGCATCCCCAAGGGCGCCCTGCTCGACCACCGGGGCCTGCTGCGCCTGGTGGCGGACGCCGGCTCGGCGCAGTTCCTGCCCGGCGAGGCGGTGTTGCAGCTGGCGCCGCCGGGCTTCGACGTGGCGGGGGCAGAGATCTGGGGCGCGCTGCTCAACGGCAGCCGCCTGGCGATGGTGCCCGACGGCACGCCGACGCCGGCCAGCCTGGAAGACCTGGTGCTGCGTCATGGTGTGCGTTCCTCGATCCCGACCACTGGTCTGTTCCACCAGCTGGTCGACGAGGCACCGCGCGCCCTGCTGCCGCAGCGGCGGGTGATCGCTGGCGGTGACGTGGTGTCGCCGGGGCACGTGCGACGCCTGCTGGAGATGGCGCGTGCCGACCGTCGCTGCGACATGGAGATGGTGCAGTCCTACGGGCCGACGGAGGTCAGCGTGCTGTGCGTGCTGGCGCCGCACCGGCGCCCGGCCGATGTGGTGGCATCGGGGCCGCTGCCGCTGGGCCGGCCGCTGTCGGAAACGCGGGTGCGCGTGCTGGACGTCGAAGGTCGCGCCGCGGCAGCCGGCGTGCCGGGTGAACTGTGTCTCGGCGGTCCGGGCCTGGCGCGCGGCTACCAGCGCCGACCGGCGCGCACGGCCGAGGTCTTCGTGCCCGATCCGTGGGCGGGATGCTTCTCCGGGAGTCACGCTGCAGGCGTCGAGGCGGGGGCACGGCTCTACCGTACCGGCGACGCGGCGCGCTTCCTGCCCGACGGTCGTCTGGAGTTCCTCGGGCGTCTCGATGGCCAGGTCAAGATCCACGGCGTGCGCATCGAGCCGGGAGAGATCGAGGCGGCGCTGCGGGCCCATCCGGCGGTCGACGACGGCGCGGTGGTCGTGGTCGGTGAGGGCGCTGAGGGCAAGCGTCTGATGGCGGCGATGGTGATCCGCACGGCGACCAGCGATTCGACCGGCGACGCGACCGAGGACACGGTGGCAGACTTCCTGCACAGCCGCTTGCCGGCAGCGATGGTGCCCGGGCGCCTGGTGTGCGTCGGCGCTCTGCCACTGACGGCGCGCGGCAAGGTCGACCGAGCGGTGCTCGCCGAGCAGATCCTGCAGGCGCTGGAGGCCGAGCAGCAGGGGGCCGTGGAGCCACCCGCCGAGGAGGGAGAGGCCCGGGTCGCCGCCATCTTCCGCGAGGTGCTGGGCATCCAGAAGATCGGCCGCGACGACGACTTCTTCCGCCTCGGTGGACACTCGCTGCTGGCCACGCGTGCGGTATCGCGCATCTCGCGTGACTTCGGCGTCACGCTGCCGCTGTCGAAGTTCTTCGGCAACCCGACCCCGGCGGCGCTGGCGGCGTTACTACAACCAGATGGTGGAGAAGCAGCGACCGAGGCAGAAAAGGCAGGCTCAGGGCAGCTGCTCTCCTTCGCCCAGCTACGCCTGTGGCCGCTGGTGAGCACGCACCTCGACGCGTCGTGCTGCAACCTGCCGCTGGTCCTACGCCTCGACGGACGGCTGCGTCCAGCGCAATTGACGGCAGCGGTGGCGCAAGTGGTCGAGCGGCATTCCGTGCTCCGCACCACCTTCTCGTCGACTTCCGCGGAACCTGTGCAGCGACTCACTGCTCCGTTCAGGCCTCGCTTGCCGGTGGTCGATCTGAGCGCCTTGATCGACGGCCAGCGTCAGCGCGTGGCGCAGCGACTCGGTGACGCGTCACGCTGTCGTTCCTTTAATCTGCGCCGCGGCCCCCTGCTGCGGCTGCTACTGCTGCGCTTGTCGTCCGCCAAAGCTGCGCAGCAACACCTCGCCGTGTTCACCTTGCACCAGCTGGTCGCCGACGCCTGGTCGGCCCGCCTGCTGGTGCACGAGGTGTCGCAGCTCTACGCCGCGTCGATCGAGCAGCGCCCGTCGCCGCTGGCCGCGCTGGCGCTGCAGTACGGTGACTATGTCGACTGGCAGCGGGGCTGGATGCAGGGCGAAGTGCTCGAGCAGGAGCTGGCCTGGTGGCGCGAGGAACTGCGGGGCGCGGCGTGGGATCTGCCCTTGCCGAGCGACCGATCTGCCGCTGCCGGAGACGTGCCGGAACTGCCGATCCGAGGCGTACCCATCACGCTGTCATCCACGCTCACCGCCCGCGTGCACGAACACGCTCGGCAGGTCGGCGGCACACCCTACATGGTGCTGCTGACAGCGTTCCAGGTGCTTCTCGGTCGCTGGGTGGGCAGCACGGCAGCCACGCGCGAAGACAGCCGCGACCTGGTGGTCGGCACGCCCATTCCGGGGCGTCCACGGCCCGAGCTGGAGGCGCTCCTGGGGCGCTTCGCCGACCTCCTGCTGGTGCGTGCCGAGTTGCCGCCCGGTACGACCTTCTCGGCGCTGCTCCGGCGTCAGCGCCAGCGCATCGTCGACGCCCACGCGCACCAGCACCTGCCGTCGGCTCTGCTGATGGCTCCCGCGGCCGAGTCCGTATCGGCACTCTTTGCGCTGGAGCCGGCCACACCGGCTGACTTCGACCTGCTGGGTGTGCGCGTCGAGCAACTGGCTGCCGGACCACGTGCCGCTGGAGTCGAGGTCGCGCTGCGTCTGGCGGAGCAGCCGGCGGAGCCACCAGCCGCGTCTGGTACGTCTCTGGTGGGCAGTTCCCTGACAGGCAGCCTCGAGTACCGCCCCGAGCGCTTCGACACCACCACGATCCGTCGCCTGGCCAGTGCCTTCGAGTGCCTCCTGACGGCTGCGCTGGCGAAGCCGGAGCGTCCGCTGGACGCCTTGCCGCTGCTGTCAACCGCCGTGCGCCACCAGGTGCTGTGCGAATGGGCCCAGTCCGAAGCTCGCGAAGACGAGACGGGCCCCGAGACCGGCATTCTCGACCGCTTCGCCCACCAGATCCGGGTGCGGCCGGACGCGGTAGCGCTCAGCTGGCAGGACGACCTCGCCGCCGCCGGGCACAGTCTCAGCTACCGGGTGCTCGCCCGGCGTGCCGCGTCGCTGGCCGAAGAGTTGCGCGCTGCCGGCGTAGGTACCGAGACGCCGGTCGCCATCGAGCTCGAGCGCGGTCCAGAGCTGATCCTTGCGCTGCTGGCGATCGTGCAGGCGGGGGGAACGTATGTGCCGGTCGATCCGGCGTATCCGGCGGCGCGGCGGCAGTGGTTGATGGATGATGCGGGCGTCCAGGTGGTGGTGTCAGAAACTGGAATACGGCGCCGGAGGGGGGCGGCAACGCCCGGTCCGGGCACCCGCCCGGCAGATGGCCAAGCCCTGCTCTACATTCTCTACACCTCCGGCTCCACCGGTGTGCCGAAAGGCGTCGGCACGCCCGACCGCGGCGTGTTGCGCCTGGTCCAGGACGGTGTCTACGCCGACTTTGGACCGGACCAGACGTGGCTGCAACTAGCGACGCCGTCGTTCGATGCTTCGACGGTGGAAATCTGGGGCGCGTTACTGCACGGTGGCCGGCTGGCGCTGTATCCGCCGCGCGTGCCCTCGCCGGCGGCGCTGACGGACTTCGTGCGTCGCCAGGCGGTGACCTCGATGTGGTTGACGGCGGGCCTGTTCGAGCAGGCGGCACAGCACCAGGAGAGGGCAGCCACCGCTGGACTCGGCGCCGAACCCTACGAGGGACCGCGCTGGCCGACGGCGCGTCAGCTGCTGGCGGGGGGCGACGTGGTGTCGCCGGCGGCGGTGCGGCGGATGCTGGCGGCCAACCCGCGCTTGACGGTGATCGACGGCTACGGTCCGACTGAGAACTCCACCTTCACCACCTGCGCCCGCATCGCGCGCCACGAGCTGGAACACCCGGAGACCCAGTCTGCCAAGCCCCTGCCCATCGGTCGACCGATCGCCGGCACTGACGTCTACGTGCTCGATAGCGCGCTCCGGCCTGTGTTGCCCGGCGCGGTAGGCGAGCTGTGCACCGGCGGAGCGGGGCTGGCGCGCGGCTATCTGGGACGACCAGCGCGCACCGCCGAGGCCTTCGTGCCGCATCCCTTCGCCGGCCCGACGGACCGCGGTCGACGTCTGTACCGCACCGGCGACCGCGTGCGTTTCCGCTCTGACGGCCGGCTCGACTTCCTCGGGCGCCTCGATCGCCAGCTCAAGCTGCGCGGCTTCCGCGTCGAACCGGGGGAGATCGAGGCGCGGCTGCAGCAGCGGCCGGATGTCGAAGCGGCGGCGGTTGTGGTGCTGGGAGAGGGTACGGCTCTGCAGCTAGTGGCGGCAGTGTCGGTCGGCGCGACGTCACTGGAAGGCTCAACATCGCTCGAAGACCGTGAACTCAGTGCCTTGCTGCTCGATGACCTGCGCGGGCAGCTGCCGCCCTACCTGGTACCCGCCGAGTTGACGGTGCTGCCCGCCCTGCCGCTGACCCCGCAGGGCAAGATCGACCGTCGTACCCTGGCGCGGCAGCTCGAGGCGGTGTGGCGCGATGGGGGCTCGCACGAGGTGCCGCACGACGGGACGAGTGCGGCCGCTGTTGCAGAAGAGAGAGTCCACCACCAGGCGGTGGTACCGGAAATCGTCGCCGAGGAGGAAGCCCCGTCGACCGAGGAAGTCCCGTCGACCGAGGAAGCCCCGTCGACCGAGGAAGTCCCGTCGACCGAGGAAGCCCCGTCGACTGAAGAAGCCCCGTCGACTGAAGAAGCCCTGCGCGAGATCTTTGCTCGCGTGCTGCGGCGTCCGCACGTCGGCGTGGGTGACGACTTCTTCAAGCTCGGTGGGCACTCGCTGTCGGCGACGCAGGTGATTGCCTTCATCGCGCGCGACCTGGAGGTCGACATCCGCCTGCGTACCTTCTTCGATCACCCGACCGCCGAGGCGCTGGCACCGCACGTCGACCGAGCGCGCCGGCCGGCAGCATCCGCGCCGCCAGCAGTTCCGGCCTCGGCTCAGCCTCAGCCGCCCGCTGCCGAAGACACGGTGGCCCCTTCGCCGGGAAGCCTCGAGCCGCTACGGGCGTCGAGCGAGAGTCGAGGCGGCGACGGCGTCGAGGCGTCGCTTTCCTTCGCGCAGGAGCGCCTGTGGCTGATCGAGAGGCTGCACCCGGGCTCGTCGGCCTACAACGTGCCGGCCGTGCTGCGCCTGCGCGGACTGTTGCGACCCGCGGCCTTGACGCGCACAGTGAGCGAGATCGTGCGCCGGCACCAGGTGCTGCGCTCCAGCATCCGTGGCGACGGTGACGGCGCGGTGCAGCGCGTCGAGCCTTCGCGCCCGCTGGTGGTGCCGGTGGTCGACCTGCAGCGGCTGCGGCCGGCTCGGCGGGCGTCGGTAGCGGCGTCTCTGCGCGACACTGAGGCGTCCGTACCCTTCGATCTCGCCAAGGCCCCGCTGCTGCGCCTACTGCTGCTGCGCCTCGCACCACTCGAGCACACGGCCGTCTTGACCGTCCACCACATCGCCTCCGACGGCTGGTCGATGGGCATCCTGGTGCGCGAGCTCACGGCCTTGTACTCGGCATTGGTGGGTTCTGGCGCCGTCGAGGAGGCGCCCGCTCGAGCAGACCGGGTGCTGCCCGAACTCGAACTGCAGTATGCCGACTTCGCCAGCTGGCAGCGAGGCTGGCTGCAGGGTGACGTGTTGCAGCAAGAGATCGACTGGTGGCTTCGCCAGCTGCAGGGGGCACCGCGGGTGCTGTCCCTGCCGGTCGACCGTCCGGCGGCCGGACCGCAGGCGCGCGACTGGAGCGGCGGTAGTGCCCCGATCGCGCTGTCCAAGGAAACGACCGAGCGCTTGCGCGAGCTGGCCCAGAGCCGCGGCGCAACGCTCTTCATGGTCCTACTCGCCGGTTTCCAGGCCGCTCTGGGTCGTTGGTGCGGCCAGCGCGACCTGCTCGTTGGCTCACCGGTTGCCGGTCGCACGCGTGCCGAGCTGGAACCGCTGGTCGGTTTCTTCGTCAACACCATCGTGCTGCGTGGCCGGCTGCAGGGCAGCTTCCTCGACCTGCTCGACCAGGCGAAGCAGCACACCCTGGACGCCTACGAACACCAGCACCTGCCGTTCGCCCGCCTGGTCGAGGCCGTGGCCGAGGACCGCGAGCTGGCACGCTCGCCGCTGGTGCAGGTGCTGTTCGTGCTGCAGAATGCGCCGTCCGAGCAGCTGCGGTTGCCGGAACTCGAGATCAGTGGCGAGAGCCCGGCCAGGCCGGAGGCCAAGTTCGAGTTGACGCTGGCCCTGGGGGAGACAGCAGACGGTCTGCGCGGTGGTCTCGAATACCGCCGCCAGCTGTTCGACGCTAGCACTCTGCAGCGCTTGCTGCGTGGCTGGCGTGTGCTGCTGAGTGCTGCCGTCGCGGCACCCGAGACACCGCTGTGGCAGCTACCCTTGTTCGACGCCGCGCAGCGCCACCAGGTGCTGGTGGAGTGGGGAAGCGGCCCGATACCCGGCGACATTCGGACTGGCGAGGTACCCGCCGCCATCCACGACGCCTTCGCCGCGATCGCTCAGCGGCAGCCGGACGCCACCGCCGTCAGCGCCGATGCGGGCGTGCCGATGGCGCTCAGCTATCGTTGCCTGCACGAAGAGTCCGGCCGCCTGGCGGGCTACCTGCAGTCGTTGGGGGTGCGTCCCGGCACGCCCGTCGCTCTCCTGCTCGATCGCTCGCCTGAGCTGATCCTGGCGCTGCTCGCCGTGCTGCGGGCGGGAGGTGCCTACCTGCCGCTCGACCTGTCCAGCCCACCGGCACGCTGGCGCCAGTTGCTCGACGACGCCGACGTCGAGGTGGTGCTGACCGTCGACGCGGTGGTCACCGGACTCGCGCACGACCTGCCCCTGGAGCAGGAACGCTTGGTGTTCCTCGACCGCGAGGCCGAGGCCATCGCCGCCTGCCGCGCTCCGCAAGCGACCGTGACGCCGGATCATCCCGCTTACATCCTCTACACCTCCGGTTCGACCGGCCGGCCCAAGGGGGTCGTGGTGCCGCACCGGGCGGTGCGTCGCCTTGTGTCGGACACCCGGTCTCTGGGGGGCTCGGCGTTGCCAGGTGGCCCGGGGGCTGCGAGTGACGTCTGGTTGCAGATGGCGCCGGTCTCGTTCGACGCCTCGACGTTGGAGATCTGGACGCCGTTGCTGACCGGCGGGCGTCTGGCTCTCTTGTCGTCGCGGCTGCCGGAGCTCGACGCACTCGCGGACGCAATTCAGCGGGCCGCCGTCACCTCGCTGTGGCTGACCGCCGGCCTGTTCACCCAGATGGTCGACCGAGAAGTGGTGCCGCGGAATTCGCCGGCCCTCGGCCGCCTGCACCGGCTGCTCGCTGGCGGCGACGTGCTGTCGCCACCGCGCGTAGAGGCGCTGCGCCGTGCGTATCCGCTGTTGCGCCTGATCAATGGCTACGGTCCGACGGAAAACACCACCTTCACGACCTGCCACGGCATGGGCGGTTCGGTACCTGCCGAGGATTTGCGGCGCGTACCGATCGGGCGTCCGATCGCCGGTACGCAGGTGTTACTGCTCGATCGCGAAGCCATGCCGGTGGCGGTCGGCTCGGTCGGTGCGCTGTGCACCGGGGGCGCGGGCCTGGCACAAGGGTACCTCGGTCAGCCGTCGCGCACCGCGGAGGTCTTCCTGCCGCACCCGCTGGCCGGGCGGTTGGTGGATGTCGCGGCCGGCGCGCGTATGTACGACACCGGCGACCAGGCGCGCTTCCTGGCCGATGGTGCCCTCGACTTCCTCGGTCGGCGCGACCGTCAGCTCAAGATTCGCGGCTTCCGCATCGAGCCGGGCGAAGTCGAGGCGGCGCTCGTACGACTGGATGGCGTCGCCCGGGCTGCGGTGGTACCGCAGCCGGATCCGGCAGGCGGTGCGCGTCTGGTCGCGTACGTGGTGCCCTCCACGGAAGCTCGTGCTGCCGAGATCTCTGCCGGCGAAGACCCCACGGACAGCTGGAGCGCTCGCCTGCGGCTGGCCTTGACCGAGGCGCTACCCCTGCACCTGGTACCGGCGCTCTTCGTCCAGCTCGACGAACTGCCGCTGACCGAGCGCGGCAAGCTCGACCGCGCCGCTTTGCCGGTGCCCGAGGCGCAGGCGGAGGCGGAGTATGTGGCGCCGCGCGACGACCTGGAGCAGGCGCTGGCCGATCTCTGGCAAGACCTGCTACAGGTGCCGCGCGTCGGTGCCCACGACAGCTTCTTCCAACTCGGCGGCCACTCGCTTTTGGCGACCCAGCTCAGCAGCCGCCTGCTCGATCGCTTCCGCGTCGATCTGCCGCTGGTCCACCTGTTCGAGGCGCCGACCATCGCAGGTCTGGCGGCGACGCTGCGAGCACGGGCACCACAACCGGAGCGCCTGGAGAAGATCGCGCGCGCCCTGGTCAAGCTGCGCCGCATGTCACCGGAAGAGAAGCAGCGCTTGAAAAAGCCTTCTGGCTGAGGACCGTCTGGGTTGCCCCCTCGGCCTTGGACCCTTGGCCTTGACAAGCGGGTGACGCCCTGGCATGCTCTGGGGGTTCCTTACCTTCCTTTCCTGCTTTGGGTCCTTCAGATATCCCGGTTCTACCGGTACCTATTCCGCATTTCGCGGTGATGGCTTTCCTTTCCTTGCAGTGGAGATATGTGTTCCCAATGGCATTGTGCCGTTGGAACGATCTTCTGTGCTCGGGTCCTATGCTCTGGAGGATGAGATGAAATTCAACAGCAAAGTTTCCCTGACCTGTACCCTGGCTGTCGCCTTCTTGGTGATGGCCATGCCGGCGCTGGCGGCTTCGAGCCTGTTCGCGCCGCAGGCCTTCACCGAGCGGTCGATGTATACCTTCGACGGCGAGGCGGCGGCCCATCAGATGTACGTGCGTCACGGCTTCCTGACCTCCAACCAGGTCGGCGCCGCGATGGACAGCGCGCGCACCGTCGGCGTGACCGACGAAGAGTTGCAGGGCGTTTTCGATCACAACGAGCTGCGCCAGCGTGTCGGCGTCGCCAAGGACGTCGACTTCGCCATCACCCCGGGTGAGCGCGGTGGCTTCGGCGCCACGCGCATGAGCCGCGACGGCTTCACCTGGACCGGCGTCGTGCGTTCGCCGGGCGCCGCCGCCCTGCGCCTGCACTTCAGCGACGTCAACCTGCCGGATGGCGTCGAGCTGTTCGTCTACAACAGCCTGGGCGAGGCCTGGGGCCCGTACACCGGCCAGGGTCCGATCAACAACAGCGGCGACTTCTGGGCTCAGACCGTGGTCGACGACGAAGTGTTCGTGCAGCTGAGCTACAAGGGCAATGACGTGCGTGGTGCCATGAACGGCACCAGCCTGCGTCTGGCCGGCGTCGGTCACCTCACCGAGGCCTTCCAGCTGGCCGCCAGCCGCCGCGCGGCGCTGACCAACGACAAGGCTTTCTGCAGCTTCAACGAGAACTGTGTCAACAACGCCAACTGTGGCAGCACCAACTCGGCCGTCAATGGTGCCCGGGACGCCGTGGCGCACATGCAGTTCGTCAGCGGTCCTTGGGTCTACATCTGCTCGGGCGGCCTGCTGGCCGACACTGACAGCGGCAGCCAGATCCCGTACTTCCTGACCGCCAACCACTGCCTGAGCAGCAGCAACGTCGCTTCGACGCTGGAGAACTTCTTCCAGTTCGACACCCCGTGCGGCGGCTCCTGCTACAACCCGGACGGCGTCGTGCCGAGCACCCTGGGTTCGACCCTGCTGGCCACCAACAGCAGCAGCGACTTCACCTTCCTGCAGCTGAGCCAGGCCGCTCCGGCCGGTAGCGCCTTCCTGGGCTGGAACGCCTCGCCGGTGGCCTTCAGCGGCGGCACCAACCTGTACCGCATCAGCCATCCGAGCGGCGCGCCGCAGGCCTACTCGGCCAATGTGGTCGACACCAACAAGGGCACCTGCAGCACGCTGCCGCGTGGCAACTTCATCTACAGCACCGACGTTTCCGGCGCCACCGAGGGTGGTAGCTCCGGTTCGCCGGTGGTCAACGGCAGCGGCCAGGTGGTCGGTCAGCTGTACGGCGCCTGTGGCTTCAACGTCAACGATCCGTGCGACAGCGCCTCCAACGCCACCGTCGACGGCGCCTTCGCCACCACCTTCTCGAGCATCTCGCAGTGGCTCGATCCGGGCACCAGCTGCACGGACTCTGATGGCGATGGCTCCTGCGCCGCCGACGACTGCGACGACAACGACCCGACTGCCTTCCCGGGTGCCGCCGAGCTGTGCGGTGACGGCGTCGACAACGACTGCGACGGCACCGTCGACGAAGGTTGCGGCGTCTGCTTGCCGGTCGGCGCTGCCTGCGTCGACAACGGCGACTGCTGCGGCAACAAGTGCAAGGGCAAGAGCGGTAGCAAGACCTGTAAGTAAGTCTGACGCCGACAAGGTAGCCCCTTGTGAAGCGCAGGCCATCGCGGCCTGACACCAGCAAGCCCCGGGGATTTCCTCGGGGCTTGCGCTATTTCAGGGGCTTGCCGGCAGCCGTGCTGCACCTAGCGGGCGAGTTTGACAGCAGCGATGCTCCCTGCCATCCTACGAAGGCTCAAATCTCATCGCGTCTGCTGGCGGCATCGTGTCGCCGGGGCGTTCCCAATGTCGTGTTGGGTCCTTCGGAAAAGCAAGGAGAACTGTTCTATGCGTTTGAACACATGCCGGGTTTCCCATCTCTGTACCGTGGCCGTCGCCTTCTTGGTGCTGGCAACCTTGTTGGCAGCTACGCCGGCGCTGGCGGCTTCGAGCCTGTTCGCGCCGCAGGCCTTCACCGAGCGGTCGATGTACACCTTCGACGGCGAGGCGGCGGCTCACCAGATGTACGTGCGTCACCACCACCTGACCACCACCCAGGTCCATGCGGCCTTTGATAGTGCTCGCAGCGTCGATGTGACCGCCGAGGAACTAGTGGATGTCTACGCGCACAACGAGCTGCGCGAGCGTGTTGGCCTGGTCAAGGATGTCGAGTTCGCCATCACTCCGGGCGAGCGTGGTGGCTTCGGCGCCACTCGCATGAGCCGCGACGGCTTCACCTGGACGGGTGTTGTACGTTCGCCGGGCGCCGTTGCCCTGCGTCTGCACTTCAGCGACGTCAGCTTGCCGGCGGGCGTCGAGCTCTACGTCTACAACAGCTTGGGTGAAGCCTGGGGGCCGTACACTGGCCAGGGGCCGCTCCAGTCGGGTGATTTCTGGGCCCAGACCGTGGTCGACGACGAAGTGTTCGTCCAACTGAGCTACAAGGGTAGCGACGTGCGTGGTGCTCTGAACGCGTCCAGCCTGCGCCTGGCGGGTGTTGGCCACTTGACCGAAAAGTTCGAGATCGCCCAGCGGCGCCGTGCCGCGCTGACCGGTGACAAGGCTTTCTGTAGCAACAACGTTTCTTGCATCGAGAACGCCAACTGCGGTGGCACCTCGTCGGCGGTCAACGATGCGCGCGATGCCGTGGCTCACATGTCCTGGATCTCGGGCGCCTTCATCTACATTTGCAGCGGTGGTCTGCTGGCTGACACTGACAGCGGTAGCCAGATTCCCTATTTCCTGACCGCCAACCATTGCATGAGCCGCCAGCGTCATGCGGATAACCTGGAGGCCTTCTTCCAGTACGACACACCGTGCAGTGGTTCCTGCTATGACCCGGACGGTGCCGTGCCGAGTACCCTGGGCGCTACCCTACTGGCCACCAACAAGAGTTCGGACTTCACTCTTCTTCAGTTGAACCAGGCCGCTCCGGCCGGCAGCGCTTTCCTGGGCTGGACCACGGCGGCGGTTGCCAACAGCAACGGCACCAACCTCTACCGTATCAGTCATCCGAACGGTGCTCCGCAGGCCTATTCCGAGCAGGAAGTCGACACCGGTGCCGGCACCTGCCGTGCGCTGCCGCGTGGCAACTTCATATACAGCCGCACCACCTTCGCAGGTACCGAGGGTGGTAGCTCTGGCGCTCCGGTGGTCAATGGCGCTGGCCAGGTCGTGGGTCAGCTCTATGGTTCCTGCGGTACCAACGTCAACGACGCTTGCGACCATGGTAGTAACGCCACCGTCGACGGTGCCTTCGCTGCGACCTGGCCGAGCGTTTCGCAGTTCCTCGATCCGGGCACCAGCTGCACCGACGCTGACGGCGACGGTTCCTGCGCCGGTACCGACTGCGACGACAACGATGCGACCAGCTTCCCGGGTGCCGCCGAACTTTGTGGTGACGGCGTCGACAACGACTGCGATGGCAGCGTCGATGAGGGTTGCGGCACGTGCTCGCTCGCTCAGGTGGGTGATCCTTGCGTCAACAACAGCGACTGCTGCTCCAACAAGTGCAAGGGCCCGTCGGGCGGTAAGACCTGTAAGTAAGTCTGCCGCCAGTAGTTAGAACAGCTTCCCACCGGGAGAGCTGAACCCAAGGCCTCGATGGCTCGCATCGGGGCCTTTTCCCTGCCTGGACGGATCTGAGCTACCATCAGCCCGATGAGTGAGGAGCTGTGGATCGGTGACTGGATCATCCGGCCGGCCTCGATGGAGATCGAGCCCCGAGGTGGAGAAGGAAGAGTCGCTCGTTTGACCCCCAAGGCGATGGTGGTTCTGAGCTGCTTGGCAGCCGACGCCGGACGCGTTGTGTCACGCGAGAAACTGATCGAGCAGGCGTGGGATGGTGCCTTCGTCTCGGATGATGCGTTGTCGACGGTGATCTACGAACTGCGTAGGGCCTTTGATGACAAGGGTAGTGATCCGCGCTACATCGAGACAATTCGCAAGGGTGGCTATCGCTTGATCGCCAGCGTGTTGCAGCATGACTCTGCTGCATCCGGTGTTCGCGATCAGGCGGCGGCCAGCCTCTCTGTGCCCAACTCGCCCCTCCGCTCCGCTCCGGCAACCAGCTCGGCAGTTCGACATCTTGGCGCCGTCGCCTTGATCCTCACCATCACGGCGCTGGCCTTGTACCTGGCACTCGGTAGTAGATTCGCTCAACTTCCGAAGGTCGAGCCGGTAGAAGGCACCGCTGTCGAGTCGCTGGCCGTATTGCCGATCACCCTTGTCGACCTTGAAGGTCAGCAGGATCTTCTGGCCGACGCCCTGACCGAGATGTTGATCGCCGACCTGGCGCAGATCTGTCCACAAGAAGTCAGTCCTGGCCTCGCCGTCCGAGGCCAGGACTGGGATCTCGAAGCTGCTGCTCAGCATCTCGCCGTTGACGCGGTGGTCGAAGGAACCCTCGTGCGTTCCGGCGATCGCCTGTGGCTGTCGATTCAGCTGGTCGACGTGCAGACCGGTCAGATGCTCTGGGGTGGTAGCTTCGAGCGCGAGGTCACGGACCTGTCAAGCTTGCGGCAGCTGGCTCAGGACATCGCCCTGCGTGTGCAGTTGGAAGTAGCGCCGCCGATACCTGGAATCTCGGTGCCGGGTACGGAAGTCTCGGTGCCGTAGCTACAGGATTCTCAGCGTTCCACTGAATAGGGCAGGGATAGGTCACCGGAGAGCACTCCGTAGACCTCGTAGACGCCGAGCATCGGCTGCTGTGGGTTTGTCGACACTTCCATGTAGGCGACCACGGCATCGTAGCGGAAGTCAGTCTGGTGGTTGGCGCGTTGCGCGGGCACCAGCACACGCAAGGTGTTTCCTTGCAGCACGACCGCGAAGCCTGGAGAATCCATCAGCATCGGCATACCAGGATTGGTCGGTGGCAGTAGCTGGGCGATCTCCGTCTTACTGATCTGGCGCACCGCCAGGCCGCCGGGAGCACGCGCGTCGGCTTCCAGAACGACCCAGTGGGTATGGTAGATAGCCCCGTCGTTGCCGTAGTCGCGGTCGTTGTCCTCATCCCACAGCGGAGTGTCGTCGAAGTCAGGGTGCGCGGTCACTGCCAGGGCCACGATGCCACCCTCGGCCTCGCCATTCTCCACCTGGAACCCGACATCCGTGGGCCGGAGGGTTGTGGGGAAGACGTAGCCGAGCACGGGGGCGCCGTTGAGTTCGCCTCGAGCTAGAGGTACGGTAGCGCCCACGTTGCCTTTCACCTTCTGCTCGAATACCAGCAATTCCAAGTCGGGCAGGTAGCGGACTCGTGCCTCTGTCAGTTGGAGATCGGGGCCGTTCACGGGAGGTGTCTGTAGCGGTGCGGCGGCTGCGGTCTCAGGGTTATCTTCGGCGAGCAAAGCAGCACCGCTGTACAGTCCCGGCAGTAGGGACAGCCACAACAAGATGAGGATCGTGGTGAGAGTTTGAAGTCGGTACATTGATTACTACTCCTAATTAATTGAGGCATAGAGTACCTCGTGTTGTTGGTGGGATGTCAATCCCCTGGTTTATCTTTCAGAGTCTGAGTGATCCGGGCAGTCGAGTCGCAGGTCGCGGTCGCCGAAGGCAGCGTCGACGTAGGCGCAGTGATGCCGACGCTCAGCGTTGGGATGCGCGTTGCGGCGGAAGAAGCGGCAGGTGGTGCACATGCGCGCCGTCGAGATCTCCCCGCGCTTTAGGAGTTCACTGATGAGACGCTGTAGAACACGCATCAAAGTGGCTTGCTCGTCGACCGGAAGGTCTTCGATGACGGTGGCAAGAAAGTCCGGCCACTGGCGAGCTCGTTGTGCTTCTCGCTCTCCTCGTTGCGTCAGCAACAGACGAATGCGTCGACCATCCTGCGGGTCGGCCTGCTTGCGGAGCAACTCCTTGCTTTGCAGCGTGCTCACCGCCTCGCTGGCGGTCGAGGGGCGCACTGCCAGAGTCGCCGCCAACTCCTTCAGCGTCGAGCCGGGCTGCTGCGCCAAGTGCACAAGTGCTTGCCCCTGGGTTGGCGTCAGGTCACGCGGAAGCGCTTGCGTCCAGGCCTGTTGGCGCAGGGCGATACTGATCTTGGCCAGGCCCGCGGCCAGTCTATGGCCCGCGGGGTCCTGAGTGTCGAAGGGGTTCGGGGTCTTGGATTCGGTCTTCATGTTGCTTGCTATTTTGATTCGGACTCCGAAATTATCTGGAAACTCCTCCTTGCTGTCAAGGCTCGTCCAGTCAATCCCAACTAAATCTCATGTTTCTCTGAGGTGTTCCCCAGGCAGCCGAGGAAGGCACGCAGGCAGGATCGCGCCACAGCCGTCACGTGGCGGCGACGAACGTTGACCCCTTCGACTCCAGGAGATATCTCCCATGCTCACCAGATCTGTTCCCTACCTGCGGGCTCGCCCTGCTTCGCTTCTCGTGCTCTGCCTGGCTGCCGGTCTTGCGGCAGCCTCGCTCCTGCCCACACCCAGCCATGCGGATTCGAAAGCTTCCGAACTGGTCGCCGAGGTGGCCGGTACTTCCTTGACCTATGCCGATCTTGAAACGGCCGCCGCCACGGACTTGCAGCAGCTCGACCAGCAGCGGCACAAGATTCTCGAAGGTCATCTCGATCGCCTGGTTCGCGAGAACCTGGTGCGCATCGAGGCCGAGCGGCTAGGGCAACAGCCCGAAGGCTGGTTGCAGGCACAGATCGAAGCGCGCATCGAGCCGGTCACGGACGCTGACATCGACGCCTGGTACGCCGCCAACGAGAGCCGCGTCAACCAGCCCAAGGACCGGGTCGCGCCGCAGATCCGCAGCTTCCTCAGCGGCCAGCGCGCCGAGACCGCTCGCAACGACCTGATGGCCGAGCTTCGCGACCGGCACGCCGTGCGGGTTTACTTCCAGCCGTTGCGCCTCGACGTCGCCGATGCCAAGGCGCCGACCAAGGGGCCGGAAGGCGCGCCCGTCGAGTTGGTGATCTTTTCGGACTTCCAGTGCCCCTACTGCCAGCGCATCAACCCGGTGCTCGAACAGCTGCAAGCCAGCTACGGTGACAAGCTGAGCGTCACCTTCCGCCAGTACCCGCTGCGCCAGATGCATCCGCAAGCACAGAAAGCCGCCGAGGCGTCCCTGTGCGCGGCTGAGCAGGACAAGTTCTGGCCCATGCACGACGCGATCTTCGGCAAGGCGGACGACCTGAGCCTGCCGACGCTCAAAGCCCATGCCGCCGAGTTGGGTCTCGACAGCGCCCGCTTCGATGCTTGCCTCGATTCCGGTGCCATGGTCGAGCGTGTGCAGCGCGACTTCGACGCGGGCCAGCGGGCGGGTGTTCCCGGCACGCCGGCGATGTACGTCAACGGTCGCGCCGCCGAACTGGTGCGCGGCACGCCGCCGGAAGAGATCCTCGGCAAGCTGATCGACGACGAGCTTGCGCGCACGGGGAACTGAACCCCCGACGGGAATTGTCGGATCTCGAGAGTGGCCGGTTGGAACCCGGCCGCTCTCCGTCTGCGTTGTCGAGCAGGTGCCCGCGTCAACGGATCGTGGAAATGCGGAGCCTGTGAAGTTTCTTCTCCAGCAGCTTCCTCTGGTGCGGTGCGACTGCAGTGTTCAGGGCGCGCATGCCGGAGGAAGTGCTCGACCAACTGGGGTGGTTCGGCCGCTGCCCCTGCTTCCTTGTTCCTGGTTCGCCAGAAGCCAACCAGCGTCAGTCCATCGAACGGTGTCGAGACGATGGCAGAGTATGATGCGCCCCATGTGGCCCGCCGATCCAAGCCTACGCCAACGAGCTCTCGACCTCTACGGCGCCGTTTGGCCGCACGTGCCGCCGGGCATCCGCCTGGCCGCGGGCTGGGGTGGGGATTGGTTCGAGGTCTCGACGCCGTTGCTGGTACGCGGGCGGGATCGGATCCTGGCGCACGCGGGACTGATAGCCTGTGATCTTGCTTTCCGCGGACAGCCGGTACGGGTTGCGGCCCTGCACGGAGTTTGCGTTCACCCTGACCATCGTGGCCACGGGCTGGCGCGGCGTGTACTAGAGGAAGCTCTGACGCATGCCGAGCAAGCGGGTTTCGAGACGGTGATCCTGTGGTCGGAGAAGCTCGATCTCTATCGCCGCTTCGGCTTCGAGCCGGTACCGGAATGCAGGTTCGTCGGCGCGCTGCCGGAGGACTGGACGGAGAGGTTGCCCGAGATCGAGGCCGAGGTGCTGGAGGTGACACCCAGCGCTGGAAGGCGGGTGGACCTACTGCGGCGACTCTTGCGTCAGCGCATGCCGGTCTCCGAAGGTCTGGCAGCGGCGGATCGCGGCTGGCATTTCTGGATCGACCTCGGGCTCTGGAAGGCGGCGGCGGATGTCACAGTGGTCTATGTGCCGGCCGTCGATTCAGTGGTGGTGTGTGAGCTGGCGCCGGATGTGCTGCGTCTGTACGACGTGATCACGGCGTCGATGCCAAGCGCTGAAGTGCTCCTTGCAGGAGCCCTGAGGGCCCTGGCAGGTGTCGATGGCTCGCAGGCGGCTGTGCCGGAGCGGCTGGAGATCTTCTTCACGCCGGACCGCCTGGGCCTCGACCTGAAACCCGCGCTGCACTCGTGGGAGGACATGCTGATGGTTCGCGGTAGGCCGCTGCCCGGAACCTCGGCGGCCTTCGCGCTGTCACCGCTGACCCGGACCTGAGGTGCACACTCGTACGTCTACCGCATCACCTCCTGGCCGTGAGGAGGCGAGAGCCTCAGGCCTCCGGAAACGCAGCTACCTCGACCAGGCGGCCCGCCGCCGCCGGATCTTCGAACAGGTAGTAGGGCACCCAGGCGACGCCGAAGAGGGTGACGTGGATGTCCTTCTTGTACGGTGTCACCGGCAGCGAGGAGACGTCCTGGGCAATGTCCTGCCAGCGCTGCTGCACCTCTTGCAGGGCGTCCTCGGCTTCCTGCCGCAGCTCGTCGAGCTGCCGCTCATAGTCGGCGATCGCCTGCACGCTCTCTTCGACGTCCGCTGCCGCCTTCGAGGTCATGCGGTGCTTGGTCATCGAGGTGGAAAGGCGCGCGCGCTTCTTGGTGAACAGGCTGAGCAGATTGCCGGCGTGCGTCATCCAGCCCTCCTGCCGTCGCTGCGCCAGCTCCGCCTCGTCCTCGGCCAGTTCGCGCTGTTCGCGCGCCAATTTCTGCTCGACGCGGTCCATCTTGCGCTCGAAGCTGTCTGCCACCTTCTGCCCCTCGGCGCGGATCTCTTCCTCCGCCGCCTGCCGGCAGCGTTCCAAGAAGTCGGTTTCTGCGACGTCCGGGCCGGCGTAGAGCTTGAGTTCCTCGTTGGCGCGCACCTGGACCTCGCCGGTGCGATAGACCCAGTCCTCGAAGTCGTCCTCGACGGCGCGCAGGATTCTGTCGTCGCTCAGCGGGGCTTCCAGGCTCTCGAAGCGCGCCTCCGGCAAGGCTTGACGCGGTAGATCGCCGGAGTTCAGGCTCACGTCCGGGTGGTCGTCCCAGCGGATCTGACCCCGCCGGTCCGGCTCGGCCAGCAGCCGCGTGCGGATCACCGATGTGTCGAGGTTGTACTTGCTGCGCCGGTACTGGACCTCCGCCTGGGCCACCAGCGCCGGTCGGTAGAGCAGGCCGACGCGGCGAGCGCTTTCGGGCACGCGCCGATCCCCGGCCGCGGCTTCGGCGTCGCTCAGCGTCGCGGGCAGGAAGTACTCGGCGATCCGCGTTGGCAGTGCCGGCTTGGTGGTCGTGCCGGGCAGGTCGTCGCGCTCGTCTCGGGTCGCGGGTGTCGATGCAGGACGTGCCGTTGTTGAGGTTGGCGCTGCGGAGGACGGGGCCACCGCGGCCCTGCCGGCGGCGGCCCCAGCGCCCGCCAACTCGTTCAGCGCCGGAATCTGATTGCGCGTCATCGGTCCCGCGAGGTAGCTCTGTGCCCAGCGCGTCTGGAACAGTCGCGGCTCCCGGTCGTGGACGTTGCGCAGCAGGAAGACGCGCTTGCCGAGCGCCGAAATCAGGTCGTCGTACTGGCGCCGGTCCAGGCCCGCGCCACCCGCGCTGCTCAGGCCTTCGAGCAGGCGGTCCTTGTCCTGCTCGGTCGCCAGCTTGCCGATCATCCAGGTGCCGGCGTTCGACAGTGCCTTGTAGTCGACGTCCACCGGATTCTGCGTCGCCAGCACCATGCCGACCCCGAAGGCACGTGCCTGCTTGAGCAGCCGCAGCATCGGCTCCTTCGACGGCGGATTGCCCACCGGCGGCAGGTAGCCGAAGATCTCGTCGAAGTAGACCAGAGCGCGCAGCGACGACGTACCGCTCTGCGTGCGCATCCACGCCTCCACCGCCGAGTAGAGCAGCGTGACGAAGAACATGCGCTCGCGGTCGGAGAGGTGGGCGAGATAGAAGATGCTGTGCTTCGGCCGTCCGTCGACGCCGACCAGCAACCGCCCGACGTCGAGCGGCTCGCCCTCGATCCAGCTCTGGAACGCTGGCGCCGCCAAGATGTTGTTGAGCTGCATCGCTAGCTGGAAGCGGTCCTTCTGTGGAAAGAAGGTCTCGACGTCAAAGAAGCCCAGCTTCTCGAACGGCGGTGCCTGCACCTGCATCAGCAGTCCACCGAGGTCGAGATCCTGCCCGCTGCTCCAGGCATGCTCGAAGACGTTGGCCAGCAGGATGTGCTCGCGTGAACGCAGCGGATCGATGTTCTTGAGACCGATTAGGCCGAGCAGCGCCGTCACCGTGCCGGAGATCTTCTCGCGCAGCAGCTCCCTGTTCTCCTCCCAGGGGATGTCCGGGGCCTCTAGCGAGGCCAGGATGCTCACCGGCAGCCCAGCGTCGGAGCCCGGCGTGTAGATGGCGAAGCCGGTACGCTCCTTGAGCGCCCGGATGCGTTCCGGCCCGATACCCCAGCTTTCCAGGCCGTTCTTCCACAACGTCGCCGTCGCCTCTGCCGCCTCCGTCGCCGACTTGCCCTCGCGCTCGGCCTCGCGCGCGTCCACCCACGGCTCGAAGTCGTCGGGACGCAGTTCGGGGAACTGCAGCAGCAGGTTGGTGATGTCGCCCTTGGGGTCGAGCATCAAGGCGGGGATGCCCTTCAGCGCCGCTTCCTCGAGCAGGTCGAGGCACAGACCCGTCTTGCCCGAGCCCGTCATGCCGACCACCACCGCATGGGTGGTGAGGTCGTCCGGGTCGTAGTGCAGTGGCTCGTCCGTGGTCTCGGCGCTTGTGGGGTCGACCAGGCGGCCGAGGTAGAAGTCTTTTTCGCTGTGGGACATGGTGGTGATCAATCTCCGAAGATGGTGCGTCCGAGAAGGCCAAGTCTGAAGAAGTATAGGACAGCCCACGTCGTAGGACGGTAGAATCGGCGCCATGGAACCTTTCAAGCTCGTTCGTTTGCTCATAGTCCTTGCATTCGTAGCCTTGATGGCGCTGCTTCCCGGCTGGACACTCGTGTCCGCAGAGGTCCCTTCTGCTCGAGAGGCGCCCTCGCAGGAGGCTGGAGAAGACCTGGTCGTCTTCCTGGTCCGCCACGCCGAGAAGGTCGACGACGGTCGAGACCCGGAACTCTCCGCCGAGGGCCAGCAGCGCGCCGGTACCCTCGTCACCACCCTGCGTGACGCCGGCATCGAGCACTTGCACAGCAGCGACTACCTCCGCACTCGCGACACGGCGGCACCGATCGCCGCGAAGCTGGATCTCGACATCGAGATCTACGACGCGCGCGAGCTGCCGAAGCTCGTCGAGATGCTGCGCGCGGCCGGTGGCCGGCACCTGGTGGTGGGGCACAGCAACACGACGCCGGAGGTCGTGGCCCTGCTGGGGGGTGAGCCGGGCACGGCGATCGACGAGCCCTCGGAGTACGACCGGCTCTATATCGTGACCGTGGCGGACGGTAGGGTGAGCACGGTCCTGCTGCGCTATGGTTCGTGATGCTGGGACTCTTGAGGCTCAGCTTTGAACTTGCCTTGACATATTGATGCTTGCTCAATAGCCTCGAGTCATGCGCACGACGGTTCGACTCGACGACTCTCTGGCCCGACAGGCCAAGCAAGCCGCGCTCGACGCTGGCATGACGTTCACCGAACTCTTGAGCCAGGCCTTGCGCGAGATGCTGACGCGACGCCAGGCGGCACCGCCGCGCCAACACGTCACGCTGCCGACTTTCCGGGGCCGGGGGCTCCAGCCCGGCGTTGATCTGAACGACTCGGCGGCACTCTTGGATCTGATGGAAGAGCGGGCCTGACGGGGCGAGATGCTGCTCCTCGACGTCAACGTCCTGGTCTACGCCTTTCGCGAGGATGTGCCCCAGCACGAAGAATTTCGAACCTGGCTGGACACGCTCGTCAACGGTGACCAGGCTTTCGGCATCTCGGATCTCGTTCTCAGCGGCTTTCTGCGCATCGTGACGCATCCGAAGATCTTCGACCCTCCGACGCCGCTGACCACGGCGCTGGAGTTCGTGCAGGTCATCCGCGCCCAGCCGAATTGCGTACCCATATCGGCCGGACCGCGTCACTGGTCCGTCTTCGTCCAGCTCTGCCGCCAGACGGGAGCGGCCGGAAACTTGATCCCGGACGCGTTTCATGCTGCCCTGGCGATCGAGTCCGGGACCGAGTGGGTGACGACGGACCGGGATTTCGACCGCTTTCCCGGCCTGCGGCATCGCAAGCTCTAGCTGCTTCGTCACGGAGAACTCGCCACGGAGCTTCTCGCCAACGACTATCTCTCCACGGAATACCCCGGAGACCCTCATGACTCGACGCACTCTCCTGCCTCTCCTCGCGTGCCTCCTCGCTTGCTTCCACCTCACCACGACTGCCACCCAGGCCTCGACGCTGGTCGTCGCCAACAAGGCAGGGGCCAGCGTCTCACTGATCGATCTCGCCTCCGGCGACGTCGTGGCGACCCTTCCGACCGGTGTCGGTCCGCACGAGGTCGCGGTATCGCCGGACGGCACCAAGGCTTTGATCACCAACTATGGCCGCCGCCTGCCCGGTTGCTCGCTGACCCTGATCGACATCCCGACCGCGACCGTGCTGCGGACCCTCGATCTCGGCGAGTATGAGCGGCCGCACGGCGTGCTGTGGTTGCGCGACGGCAAGCGGGCGGTGGTGACGGCGGAGGCGGATCGCGCGCTCCTGACGGTCGAGATCGAGTCCGGTGAGATCCTGCAGGCTGTCGATACGGCGCAGGAGATCTCGCACATGGTGGCTCTCACCGCCGACCAGAAGCGGGCGTTCGTTGCCAACATCGGCTCCGGCTCGGTGACGGTGATCGATCTCGAGAAGGGCGAGCGGGTGGCGAATGTCGAGACTGGAGAGGGAGCCGAGGGGGTGGCGGTGACGGTGGCGGGGCGCGTGTGGGTGACCAATCGGGCGGCGGATACGATCACCGTGCTCGATGCCACCAGCCTGGAGGAACTCGGCGAGTTCGCTTCCGAGGGGTTCCCGATCCGCGCCACCGCGACGCCCGCGGGCAAGGTGTTGGTGACGCACGCGCGGGCCGGTGCACTGACGGTATTCGAAGACGCGACCTCTGCGAACGGGGAGGATGCCGGGGCGCTGGGGCAGGGAGTGCGGCGGGATCTGCAGCTGACGGGCAAGTTCAGCGAGGACCGGCTGTTCAGTGATCGCTTCGGGGACAGCTCGGTGCCGATCGGTGTCGTCGTCGACGGCGACGGCACGCTTGCCTACATCGCTCACGCCAACGCCGACGTGATCACCGAGGTCGACGTGGCGACGGGGAAGACCCTGCGCACGCTGACCGCCGGCGCGGAGCCGGATGGCATGGCGTGGTCGTCGAGCAAGGTCTCCCCCTGAAACTTCACGCTCTGTGAGGTTCGGCTGGCCCTCGTGAGCTGCCGCTGGACCGCGGCCTATTCGTTCTCGGGCAGGTCCGGGGTGCTCTCCGTCACCTGGATCGACTTCAGGTAGGCGATCAGGTCCAGGATGCGGCCGTTGACTTCCAGCTCTTGTAGCGTGCCAGCGGCGCGCAGCTGGAAGGTGTAGCCCCAGACGGGCATCTCGCGCATGCCGTGGCCACGGATCGGTTCGCGACCATCGATGATGCGGTAGACGTACTCTTCCGGGAAGCCGGCTTCGCCGCTCTCGCTGGTATGGTGCTGCGTCAAGAGGGTCAGGTTCGATGGCTTGACGGCCAGTGCGTCGAGCATCGGACCATCGCCGCGCGCGTCGTCGCCGTGGCAGCTCTGGCAGTGCACACGGAAGCTGAGTCGGCCACGCGCCAGGCGGGCTTCCTCCTCGGTCCGCTGCACCGAGCGATCGAAGTCAGACGGATCGGGATGAGGTGCCGGTGGTGTCATCGCTTCGGCGGGGACGGCCGGAGCATGGCTGGCGAGGAGCCAGTCACGCAACGCTTCCATGTCGCCGATGGCCTGGTACATCAGCTGGCCCTGCTCGGTCAATTCGCCCGAGCCCGGCTCGGTGACGTGGCAGTTGGTGCAGCCTTGGAAGGCTTCCACCACCTGGTCGTAGCCTTCGAGTGTGCCGAGCACCTCATAGTACTTGCCGCGGTCGGTGTAGAGCTTGCTGCCTGGTTTGTCGTGGCACGTGGTGCAGGCCAGGCCACCTTCCTTGACCGCGATCTCTTCGCTGGCAGTTGCCGTCAACGGCAGCAGCAAAGCGGTGCAGATCGCGAGGAGGGCGAGTGAGATCCAGAATCGGGGAGCGTGTCGCATGACGAACCTCCTTGCGGGCGTCACCGCTGGCGTGCCCAGGCCCAGGAGACGCCGAAGCTCAGTGTCCACTGACTGTGGCTGACACTGGCCCCGGGGCCGAAGGGGTTGACGAGCGGGTTGGGGTTGTTGTTGGTCTGATCGTTCTCGAACACGTGCTCCAGGGCCAGCTCGTAGCTGCGGTTGCCCCGCAGCCAGCTGAGGCCAAAGGTGAGGTGGTGCTCGACGTTGGCAGGGAACAGTGGGTTGAGGGTGTGGTCCGGCACCGGGTTCTCACCGTAGTTGTAACCGGCGCGCAGGGTCAACCGGTCGTGGACACGATACTCGAGACCGAGGGCGTAGACCCACTGGTCCTTCCACTCGAAGACGAAAGGCAGCACGATCTCCGGCGGCGCTCCCGGCACATCCGGGTCGCGGGCGGTGACGGTGATGGTATCGATGGCATGGTCCCAGTAGTACTGCTTGACGTCGAGCGCCAGCAGCCAGTCGTGGTTCAGCTTGTAGGCGATGCCAACACCGGCCTGCGCCGCGAAGGTGAAGCCTTCGACATCGGACGTGTAGCTGACGTGGCGGCGCAGGAACGGATGACCGTTGAAGTTGAAGATGGTGTCGCCGTCCTCGAACTCACTCTCGGTTTCGGTCTGGTAGATCGCGCCCACGGACAGCCGTGGGTTGGCGCGCCACCACCAGCCGAGACGCAGGTTGTATTGCAGGCCGCCGGCCTTGTCCATCTCGACACCGAAGAAGCTCATCGCCGGGTTGGCGGCGTTGAAGAACGAGGTGCGCGGGAAGAACTTGAACTCGACATCGCTGTAGCCCAGGTTGAACGAGGCGCCGAGCGCCATGTCATCACTCAGGGCGTAGGCGATCGTCGGCGTCAGGGTCATGAAGCGGACCTCGCTGAAGGTCTCGTCGCGGGTGCCGAAGAACGTGTTCATGTTCTTGAAATGGGCACCCATCCCGCCCTGCGCCAGCAGGCCGACGCCGTAGGACCACGGGGTTTCCTTGCCGCCACGCACGAAGGCGAAAGCAGGCAGTGGGAAGACCTGGTCTTCACCGTCCAGCGGGGCGTTGACCAGGTTGTCGAATTGCAGCGACGGCGCCAGCAACGTCAGGCTCAGCGTGCCGTGGTTGCCTTGGAGCTGGGTGATGCCGGCGGGATTGGTATTGAGCGCCAGCGTGCGGTCGGCGATCGCCAGGTTGGCTCCGGCGCGACCGGCGGCTTCGGCGCCGTAGGCGGTGAGGTACATGCCGTTGGTGGCGGGCAGCGGTGCCGGCATCAGCAAGCCAGCGGTGAGTGCTGCGAGCAGGAGGACGGCTGGGAAGCGTGTCATGGTAGGGCCCTCCCCGGGAAAGTTGTTGGGTGACGACCGCCGCCGGAGGGCGGCGAGAAGCGACATCCGCCGCTGGAGGCGGCGAGAAGCGACATCCGCCGCCGGAGGGCGGCGAAGTGCAAAACCTCAGATGAACAGAATCTGTGAGCCGGCAGCCTTGTCGTAGAAGTCCATCGCCGAGATCACGTCCTCGACCTGGGGCATCAGGTCCTCGCGTGTGCGCTTGAACATGTCCATGGCCATGCGGCAGCCGTAGAGATGAGCCCCGGAATCACCGAGGATTTCGATCATCTCGCGCACCGGCGGGATGTCGAGGTGATCCATCTCTTTCTTCATCATCATGGTCGCCAGGCTCTCCATGCCCGGCAAGCCGCCGACCATCGTCGGGATGTGCATTGATGGGTTGCCGACCGTCGGCACGTGTAGCTTGTCGACCGTCTTCTCGGTGACGATGTCGAGGCCCCAGAAGGTGAAGAATAGGGTGGCTTCGATGCCACTCATGCGTGCGGCGTTGGCCAGGATCAGGCCGGGGTAGGCCATATCGAGGGTGCCCTTGGAGCAGATGATGGAGACGTGCTCGATGGGCTGCGGTTGCGTGTTCGTGTCTTGGCCGGCTTGGAACGGCAGGGTTTGTGCGTGTGTCATGACTCTACTCCTCAGATGCAGGCGTGGGGCTTGGGAAGTCCGGCGATGCGTGCTGCGAGCTTGCCCGGGCCTTTCGGGAACAGCTGGTACAGCTCTTTCATCGGCACGCCCGACAGCTTGGCGATCCGGCGCAGGCCGGGGGCGTCGCCTTGCGCTTGCGCGTCCTTGCGACAGAAGTCGAGAACCGCCCAATGACGGTCCGTGAGTTCGATCCCCGACTCGGCCGCCAGAGCCTTGCCCACTTCGGGCGTCCACTGGCTGGCATCGGCGAGGAAGCCGTCGTCGGTGAGTTGGATGTCGTGTCCTGCGTAAGCTTGGGTTTGCATGATGGGCTCCTTCGATTCCGTGGAGATGTGAGACGAGATCGGATGCAGTCGGCCAGACTCAGGCTGCCGTTGCAAGTTCGGGGGGACGGTGCTTGCCGGCCATCGACATGTGGGCCGATACCGGCAGGTCATGGCCTGGTAGCAGGGCGTTCCAGTAGACCCAGGCGAAGGCCAGCTTGCCCAGATGGTTGAGACGGCTCTCGCGCAGCAGGCTCATCGGCCCGACCACAGGCCACGGGAAACGTCCCGGCAGGGGCTCAACGTCATAGTTGAAGTCGATCAGCAGCGCCTTGCCGTGGCCGCTCTCGATGAAGCAGTTGGCGTGGCCATCGAACACTGGCTCCAAGCTGCGCCCTTGGATGGCTCGCAGCACGTTGTCTTGCAGCCCTTCGGCCTGGAAGTGGGCGACCGAGCCGGCCTTGGACGATGCCAGGTCGGTAGCGTCGCCGAGCACGAAGATGTTCGGGTGGTCCTTGGCCTGCAGCGTGTGCGGGTCGGTAGGCACGAAGCCGAGCTCGTTGCCCAGTCCGGATGCCTCGATCACCGGAGCGCCCATGTGCGTCGGGATGCTGACCAGCAGGTCATACCCGATCTCGCGTTCGTCCCACGAGCGCAGCACATGCGCGTCGCCGTCCACCTCACCGGTGTTGAATTCGCTCTCGACGCGGATGCCCTTCTGCTCTAGCAACGAGCCGAGCATGCGCGAGGCCACTGGCCGCGTGAAGGCACCGTCGAGCGGCGTCGCATAGATCAGTTCGACGCGATCACGGATGCCCTTCTTGGAGAAGAAGGCGTCGGCCAGGAAGAGGAACTCGAGCGGTGCCACCGGGCACTTGATCGGCATCTCGACGACGTTGACCACCAGGCGTCCTCCCTCGAAGTGCTCGAGTCGGTCGCGCAAGGTCAAAGCTCCTTGCAGGGTGTAGAAGTCGGAGACGTCGTTGCCCCAGTGTTCACCGAGCAGTCCCGGTGTTTCTTCTGGGCGAATCTGGCTACCGGTGGCGACGATCAGCAGATCGTAGGGCAGCGCCGTTGTCTTGCCGTCGGGGCCGTCCTCGAGCACCACACGTTGCGCGTCTGGCTCTACCGCCGCGACCGCGGTCTGTCGCCAGTCGATGTCGCGATCGAGCGTGCTCTTGCGAGGCCGCGTCAAGCTCGCCTCGTTGTCCGCCCCAAAGGGCAAGAACAGCAGGCCGGGCTGGTAGAGATGGCCGCCTTCGGGATCGATGACGGTCAGATCCCAGTGCGCGGGAAGCTGGCGCTGCAGCCGATTGGCCATCATAGTGCCAGCGGTTCCGGCGCCGAGGATTACTAGGTGTTTCATGGCTCGCTCCTCCCGGTAGCAGTAACTGTCTGCTACTACCGATCCTTATCGAGGCCAGGGGGTTACACCACAAGTGGCCGGAGGAACGAAAACGGTTTAAAGGGGTGGCGGGGTGCTATCCGGACGGGTGGCGAGAAGTGCCTGAGCGGGGTGTCGGGGGGGCAGCGGCGAATGACCCCGCGCGTCGACCAGAGGAGGGGCTACTCGCCCACGGCGTAGATGTTCGACCGGCAGCGGAAGTAGAGGGTCCCATGGACGATCGCGGGAGTGGCCATGCACGGCTCGCCCATGTCGTTCTCGGCCAGCACCTCGAGCTCTGTACCCGCCTCGATGACCGTGACGGTGCCGTTCTCGCCGGTCAAGTAGAGCTTGCCGTCGGTGGCGACCAGGGAGGCGCTGTAGGTGTCGTGGGTGCGGCGCCGGTTCAGGCGTTGGCCGGTTTCCAGGTTGTAGACGCTGAGGATGCCGGTGTCGGTGACGGCGTAGAGGTGGCCTCGGTAGACGATGGGGGTGGAGGTGTACGGGCCGCCTCGCTCGGTGCGCCAGAGGAGATGGGCGTTGGTGTCTTGGCCTGCCGCGACGGCTTCCGCAGGGACGGAGAGATCCCCGCTGCCGCCGAGGCGCAGGGCCAGGATGGGGCGGCCGCGGTAGCCGCCGGAGAGGACGATCTTGTCACCAGCGACGAAGGGAGTCGGGGTCTTGACCTCGGCTTCGTCGTGGAAGCGCCAGAGTTCTTTGCCGGTCTTCGGGTCGTAGCCGCGCACGTAGTAGCCGCCGATGACGATCAACTCGTTGCGTCCGCCGCCCTGCGAGCTACCACGGTACAAGGTCGGGGTGGCCCAGATCGGACGCTCTTCGCGGGCGACCTTCCAGCGCGGTTCTCCGCTACGCCTGTCGTAGGCGGCGAGGAAGGAGTCGGCGTGACGGTCGACCTGCACGATGACCATGTCGTCGACCACGATCGGTGAGCTGGCGTAGCCCCACTGCGACGACGAATCGCCGAACAGACCCGGATCGAGGCGGCCGAGGTCCTGGTGCCACAGCTGCTTGCCGTCGAGATCGAAAGCGTAGAGGCCTTCGGAGCCCAGGATGACCGCCAGGATCTCGCCGTCGGTGGCGGGTGTCGAGTTGCTCTGGCTGGCTTTGACGTGACGCTTGGTGCGCGGCACGCTGCGGCTCACTTCGCGCTGCCAGAGGATCTTGCCGTTGCGGGTGTCCAGTGCCAGGACGCGCCAGCTGGTGCTTTCCTGATCGTCGGCCATGTCGATGCGGCCGGTGTCGCCGAGGCGCAAGGCCGGGACGTCTTGGGCCACCGCGGTGGTGACGAACAGGCGCTGTGCCCAGACGATCGGGCTCGAGTGGGCGAGGCCGGGGATCTCGGTGCGCCAGCGCAGGTGGGTGCCCGTCTCGACGTCCCATTGCGCGGGCAGGGTACCCGTCTCCGCGACGCCGGCCGCGTTCGGTCCACGAAACGATGGCCAAGCCAGCGCTGCGACGGTCTCTTGCTGCGGAGCCGCCTGAACAGGGTTGTCTTGAGTCGAGGGGCCCTGAGCAGAGGCAACACGGGCGAAGGGGGCGGTCGAGATGCCGAGCGACAAGGCCAGCAGCAAGGCGGCCGGAAGTCGAGCGGCGAGAGGGCAACGACGAGAGAATGGCTGGCGCATGGCGCCGAGTTTACTGCAGGGAGCCGTTCCTGGGCTGCACCGCCTCGTTCTGCGCCTCGCTGTAGCGGGAATCGACCGCAGCGGCCTCGGTCTGCACACGAACAGGACGAGGCGCACGTGCAAGGTCGCCGGTCAAGGCGATCTGCAGCCAGAACTCGGCGATGCAGCGCATGGAGCCGAGGAAGGCTTCGAGGTGCAGCGGTTTTCTGATGTAGGCGTTGGCCCCGGCGCGCAGGCAGACCTGGATATCGCCAGGATCGTCCGAGGTGGTCAGTACGAGGACCGGTGTGGCGAGTCCCTGGCGGCCTCGCTTCAGCCATCGCAGCAACTCGAGACCTTGACCGCCGCGCAGGCTGGGGTCGAGCAGGATCAGGTGCGGCCGGTGGTCCCTCAGAAAGGTTTCGGTCTCAGCGCTGTCGCGGGCACGATGGATGCGCTGGCGGACGCCAGCTTCTTCGAGCCCTTGGCGCGCAAGATCGAAATCAGAATCGTTGTCGTCAATGATCAGAATGGTGGACATGCTGTATCCCTCGGAATGCTGTAGGCAAGACATGCTGTACAGCGATACATGAAAATCGAATCAAAGAAGCCCCGACTGTGCTCGCCATTCTACCTCGGTATCGAGGTTCTGCCCGAGAGAACTCTCCCATTGGAGCCTGAACCTCCTGAGATCGTTGCGGCACACCCATCGAGGTAGGCTGGAAAGGGTAGTGTCCGCCCCGTCCGGATGGCGCGATGGTCGCTACTGGCTGTCAGCATGGGTAGAGGAGGTGAAGAATGCGTCAGATCACCGTCGACGGCAACGAGGCCGTGGCTTCTGTTGCCTACCGTGGGCATGAGGTCATTGCCATTTATCCGATCACTCCGGCCTCGCCGATGGGCGAACTGGCGGACGCCTGGGCCGCTGCCGGCCGCACCAACCTGTGGGGTACGGTACCGACCGTGAGCGAGATGCAGTCCGAGGGTGGTGCCGCTGGCGCGGTCCACGGCTCGCTGCTGACCGGCGCTTTGACCACCACCTTCACGGCCTCGCAGGGGCTGCTCCTGATGCTGCCCAACCTGTTCAAGATCGCCGGTGAACTGACGCCCTTCGTGCTGCACGTGGCGGCGCGCTCGGTGGCGACGCACGCGCTGTCGATCTTCTGTGACCACTCGGACGTCATGGCGGCGCGCCAGACCGGCTTCGCGCTGCTGGCGTCGAACTCCGTGCAGGAAGCGCAGGACTTCGCACTGATCGCGCAGATGTCGACACTGGCGTCACGCGTGCCGATCCTGCACTTCCTCGACGGCTTCCGTACCTCGCACGAGGTGGCCAAGATCACCGCGCTCAGCGACGAGGAACTGCGCGCCCTGCTCGACGACGCCCTCGTGCGCGCGCACCGCGAGCGCGGGCTGACGCCGGACCATCCGGTGGTGCGCGGCACGGCACAGAATCCGGACACCTTCTTCCAGGCGCGCGAGGCGTGCAACCGCTTCTACGATGCCTGTCCGGGCCTCGTCGAGGATGCGATGGACGCCTTTGCCTTGGTCACCGGCCGACGCTATCGCCTGTTCCAGTACCACGGGCATCCCGAGGCCGAGCGGGTGCTGGTACTGATGGGCTCGGCGGCCGAGACGGTGCACGAGACGGTCGACCACCTGGTGGCGAGGGACGGCGCCAAGGTCGGCGTGCTGCAGGTCCACCTCTACCGGCCCTTCTCGGTCGAGCATTTCGCTGCCGCGCTACCACCGACGGTGCGCGGCCTGGCGGTACTCGATCGCACCAAGGAGCCGGGTGCGGTCGGCGAGCCGCTCTACCTCGACGTCAGCGCCGCGGTGCGCCAGGCGACGGCGGTGGGGCTAGCGCCCTGGCAGGAAGAACCGGTGGTGATCGGCGGCCGCTACGGCCTGTCGTCGAAGGAATTCGATCCCGCCTGCGTGTGCGCGGTGTTCGACCACCTGCAGCAGCGCTTGCAGCACGGGCCACGCCGCGACGGCCACGCTTTGACCGAGGTCGGCGGCTTCACCGTTGGCATCGTCGACGACGTCACCCACCGCTCGCTGGCGCCGTCGTCGGAGCAGACGCTCGACATCGAGCCGCCCAAGCGGGTGCGCGCGGTGTTTTTCGGCCTCGGCTCGGACGGCACCGTCAGTGCCAACAAGAACTCGATCAAGATCATCGGGAAGCACACGGAGCACGAGGCGCAAGGGTACTTCGTCTACGACTCGAAGAAGGCTGGTGCGGTGACCATCTCGCACCTGCGCTTTGGCCCGGAGCCGATTCGCTCGGCCTACCTGATCCGCAACGCCGGCTTCGTCGCTTGCCACCAATTCGACTTCCTCGACCGCTACGATGTGCTCGGCTACGCCGCTCCCGGTGCCACCGTGCTGCTCAACGCGCCGCATCCGGAGGGCCAGCCGCAGGCGGTGTGGGACCAGCTGCCGCGCGAGGTGCAGCAGCAGGTGCTGGACAAGGGCGTCGAGCTGTATGTCATCGACGCCTACCGGGTGGCGCGCGAGGCCGGCCTCGGGGTGCGCATCAACACCATCATGCAGACCTGCTTCTTCGCCCTCAGCGGCGTGCTGCCGCGCGAGCGGGCGATCGCCGAGATCAAGGCGGCGATCGAGACCGCGTACGGCAAGCGTGGTCCGGTGGTGGCGCGTCAGAACTTCGCCGCCGTCGACCAGGCGCTGGCGCACCTGCATCGCATCGAGACACCGTCACTGACCAGCGAACGTCACCTGCCGCCGATTGTGCCAGCGGCGGCGCCGGACTTCGTGCAGCGGGTGACCGCGCTGATGCTGGCGCAGAAGGGCGACCTCTTGCCGGTCAGTGCCTTCCCGGTCGACGGTACCTGGCCGACCGCCACCAGCCAGTGGGAGAAGCGCAACATCGCGCTCGACATTCCGGTGTGGGAGCCGGATGTGTGCATCCAGTGCAACCAGTGTGCGCTGGCTTGCCCGCACGCGGCGATCCGCGCCAAGGTGTACCCACCGGAAGCGCTCACCAGTGCCGGCAACGGCAACGGCGCTGGCAGCAACGGCCGACCGCCGGAGGGCTTCCTGAGCACGGCCTACAAGGCCAAGGACCTCGAGGGGCTGGCCTACACCCTGCAAGTGGCGCCCGAGGACTGCACTGGCTGCGGCCTGTGCGTCGCCGTCTGCCCGGCCAAGGATCGCTCGAATCCGCGGCGCAAGGCGATCAACATGGTGCCGCAGCGACCGCTGCGCGACGCCGAGCGCGAGCGCTACCGCTTTTTCCTCGACCTGCCCGAACTCGACCGCAAGCACCTACCGCGTCTCGATGCCAAGGGCTCGCAGTTCCTGCAGCCGCTGTTCGAGTACTCGGGTGCCTGTGCGGGCTGCGGCGAGACGCCGTACATCAAGCTACTCACGCAGCTGTTCGGCGACCGCCTGCTGATCGCCAACGGTACCGGCTGTTCGTCGATCTTCGGCGGCAACCTGCCGACGACGCCCTACACCGTCAACGCTGATGGTCGTGGTCCCGCCTGGGCCAATTCCCTGTTCGAGGACAACGCCGAGTTCGGCATGGGCTTCCGTCTGGCGCTCGACAACCACGTCACCCAGGCGCGCCACCAGCTGAGCGAACTGGCGCGCGAGTCTGCGGCGGCCTCCGGGGACAGGGCCACCCTGCCCGACACCTTGGTGGCGGAATTGCTGGACGGCAGCAGGATCGAGGTCAGCGATGAAGCCGGCCTGGAGGCGCAGCGCCAACGCGTCGACGAGCTGAAGCGCCGTCTGGCACAGCTCACGACCGCTGCCACCGCCACCGACTCGCCCCAGGGAAGAGCTCTGGAGACAGCGCTGCGCAACATGGACTCGCTGGCCGAGTACCTGGTACCCAAGTGCGTCTGGTTGGTGGGCGGCGACGGCTGGGCCTACGACATCGGCTACGGCGGTCTCGACCACGTGCTCAGCTTGCCCATGAACCTCAACGTGCTGGTGCTCGATACCGAGGTCTACTCGAACACCGGCGGTCAGGCGTCCAAGGCGACGCCGCTCGGGGCCGCCGCCAAGTTCGCGGCTGCCGGCAAGGAGACGTCCAAGAAGGATCTCGGCCTCGAAATGATGAGCTACGGCCATGTCTACGTCGCGCGTATCGCCTTCGGTGCCAAGGTCAATCAGACCGTCGAAGCGCTGCGCGAGGCAGCCGCCTATCCGGGGCCGTCGCTGGTCATCGCCTACAGTCACTGCATCGCCCACGGCTACCACCTGAGCCAGGGTGCGGAACAGCAGAAACGCGCCGTGACCGCGGGTATCTGGCCGCTCTACCGCTTCGACCCACGGCGCATCGCCGACGGCAAACCGCCGCTGCAGCTCGACTCCGGTGCTCCCAAGGGCAGTCCGGCCGAGTACATGCGTGCCGAAACCCGCTTCCGTCTGGTCGAGAAGCAGGACCCAGGCCGTTTCCGCAACTTCATAACCCGGACTGAGCAGGAAGCGCGCAGCCGTCGCAGCGTCTACGAGCAACTCGCCGGCTTGACCGTGCCCTTGGAGACAGCAGCGCGGGAGCCAGCTGCCACAGGGCCTGAGCAGCCCGCCGCGGATCCGGTGAAGGAGACCACGCCATGAACCTGAGCCTGTCCTATCTCGGCTTCGATCTACCGCACCCCTTCGTCGTCGGGGCTTCACCCCTGGTGGACGACCTCGACGCCGTCCGCCGCCTGGAAGATGCCGGCGCCGCCGCCATCGTCATGCACTCGCTGTTCGAAGAGCAGCTGGTCAACGAGCAGCTGGCCGCCGAGCAGGCGTTCGGGGCGCCAGCCGAGTCCTTCGCCGAAGCCCTGTCTTACCTACCCGAGCCGTCGACCTTCATCCTGGGGCCGGACAGCTATCTGGAGCAGCTGGCGACCATCAAGCGCAGTGTCTCGGTACCGCTCATCGCATCGCTCAACGGCACGAGTCCGGGCGGCTGGCTAGAGTACGCGCGGCTGCTGCAACAAGCTGGTGCCGACGCGCTCGAACTCAACGTCTACCAGCTGGTCACTGATCCGCTGGTCAGCGCCGAGGATGTCGAGCGTGAGACGATCGACATGGTGACCTCGGTCAAGGAAGCTGTGTCGATACCGCTGGCTGTCAAACTATCGCCCTACTACACCTCGCTGGCTCATTTCGCCCGCCGTCTCGACGATGCCGGTGCCGACGCGCTGGTGTTGTTCAACCGCTTCTACCAGCCGGACATCGACCCGGTCGAACAGGAAGCGGCGCGCACGCTCGAATTGTCGAATCGGTCCGAGTTGCGCCTGCGCCTGCACTGGCTGGCTTTGCTCTTCGGTCACCTGGACGCCGGCCTGGCGGTCACGGGTGGCGTCCACGCGGGCGTCGATGCCGTCAAGGCGGTGATGTGCGGCGCTAGCGCCGTGCAGGTGGTGTCCGCGCTGCTACGTCACGGTCCGGAACGCCTGGCGGTGCTGCGTGGCGAGTTGGTCGAGTGGCTGGAGGAGAACGAGTACGACAGCTTGGCCGAGATGCACGGCTCGATGAGCTTGCTCCGCTGCCCGGACCCGCACGCCTTCGAGCGCGTCAACTACGTCAAGCTGTTGCAGAGCTGGTTGCCGGTGACGTAAGGCGGAAGACCGGATGCTGATTCTCTCGTCTGGGTAGGGGCGGCCCCATGTGGGTGCCCTGGGTGGGGGGGCGGTGGTCTGATTTCGATTCCGGATACGGATGCGGCTGGCGCCGCAGGGTAGGCACATGAGCCTACCCCTACCCAGATCCTCGGATTCGGTTCCGATGTGCCTTGGGTGGGGGCGGTGTTTCAGGGCCGGACTTCGGCAAGTTCGGCCCTCGCCTGCGCCAACGCCTGGCGCACCGCGTCGCGCATTTGCTCGACGACTTTGGCGACGCTCGGGTTCTGCCCCGAGCTGGCGCTATCCGATCCGGCACGGCCTCGACTCTCGCCGACCACGGTGCCCTCCCACAGCCGTTCGCCGTCGCCGCGTGTCAGCAGCAGGTCGAGCCGCACGCGTGTCGAAACGCCGGCCGCGGTGTCGACCTCTTCCAGGTAGACGAGGCGGCCGTCGAGCTTGGCCTTTCGTGTTGGTGCGCGCGGCGAGGCGACGATGCTGGAAGCAGGGCGAATGCTGGCGAAGCCGGGGGTGCCACTCAGTTCTTCGGCGACCAGGACCGGCAGCATGCGGCTGAGAGGGGCAGCCCACTGGTGGTAGGTGTAGAAGCCGACTTCCGGTGCATCGGTGCCGATCCGATAGACCAGCTGCGCGCGATCGTAGGGCGGGTCGACGAGGAAGCTGGCGACCTCGACGTACAGCCCATCGCCCGCGGTCGCAGGCTCGGTGGTGGTGTCGGGTGCGCCAGCCTTGGGCGTGTGGAGAGTGTAGAAGTGCGTCGTCGGCACGCTGCGGCAGCCGCCAACAAAGGCCAGCAGGACGAGCAGACACGAGAGCGGCGGCAGGCGACGAGCTGGACGCATCACGGGGACTCCTTCGCACCGACTCCGTCGCCCGGCTGGCGCTCGCGCGGTGTTCGCAGGCCGAGCAGGGACGACGGACGGGCGGCCAGAGATTCGGACAGAGTTTTCAGGTTGGCGCTGGCGTCGCGCAGGTCGCGCAGGGTGGCTTCGAGGTCACCGCGGTTGCCGTTGACGGTCGACAAGGTGGTGTCCAGACGTCCGAGGGCGCTCTCGGCACGGGCCAGGAGTTGGCGCAGCTCTTCCCCCTGCGGCCCGAGCGAGTGCTCGAGCGTGGCACGCAGGTCGCGGCTCAACGCCGAGACGTCGGCGCCGACCTCGGGTACGGCGACGGCGGCGGTCTCGACGCCAGCGGCCGTGCTCTCGAGCTGCGCCAGCGTCGTGTCGAGCCGCGGCCCGAGTGTTTCCAGTGCCTGGCGCAGGCCAGCGAGGCTGGCGCTCAGGTTGGCTTGGTTCTCAGCGCCCATCAGCTGTTCGGCGCCGTCGAGAATCGGGCCGGCGCGGTCGGCGAGTTGCCGCACCAGGCGTTCGGTCTCCTCGAGCACCCCGACGGCCCGGTCGGCGACGGTTTCGAGACGCATGAGGCTCCGTTCCAGCGTCTGCATCGAGTCGCCCTCGATGCTGCTGCCGGGTTCGAGGCGCTGGTCGCTCGGGGGGCCAGGGTCGATGGCCAGGTACTTGCCTCCCAGCAGGCTGTCCGAGCCGATGAACGCACGACTCTCGGGGCCCAGGCGGACGTTGGGGTCGAGTTCGACGGTCAGGGTCACCGGCCGCTCGGGATCGTCGCCCAGTTGCAGGTCGGTAATGCGCCCCACCTCGACGCCCGCGACGCGTACTGTGTCTCCCGAGCGCACGCCGCCGGAAGCCTCCAGGCGCACCTCGTAGCTCGGTCGCCCAGGTTCGAGCAGCGACGAACCGGCGATGCGCAGGGTGACGTAGCCGGCCAGCAGCAGGGCGGCCAAGACGAACAGGCCGACCCACGCCTCCTGGGCGACGGCACCGGTCTGCCGGCGAAGCGCTGGCTCGGGGGAAGTTCTGTAGCGTCTGCGGATCACGTTGGCATCCTCTCCTCTTCGCTGACCTCGGTCAACATCTTGCGGTACCAGCCTTCGTCGGGCTTTTCCTGCGGTGGCTGGCGGTCGAGAAAGGCCCGCACGCGGGCGTCGGTGCTGTGCTGCAGCTCTTCCGGGGGAGCGATGGTGAGGAACTGGCCCTGGTACATGACGCCGATGTAGTCGGCGATACGGAAGGCACTCTCGAGCTCGTGGGTGACCACCACCAGGGTCGCGCCGAAGACGTCGCGCAGGCTCTTGAGCAACTCGTCGAGGCCGGCCGAGGTGACCGGGTCGAGGCCCGCGGACGGTTCGTCGCAGAACAGCAGGTCGGGGTCGAGGACCATGGCGCGGGCGAGTGCCGCGCGCTTGAGCATGCCGCCGCTGAGCTCGGACGGGTAGAGATCGGTCGCCTGTTCGAGCCCGACCATGGCCAGCTTCATGCGCACCACCAGGCGGCGCGTCGAGTGCGGCAGATCGGTGTGCTCGACCAGCGGCAATTCGACGTTCTCACCCACGGTCATGGAGCCGAAGAGCGCACCGCGTTGGAACGCGACCCCCATGCGCTCGCGTAGCCGTTGCAGCGTGGCCGAGTTGGCGTGATCCATATCGACGCCGTGCAACCGGATCTCGCCGGCATCGGCTTCTTCCAGGCCGACCAGGCAGCGCAACAGGGTGCTCTTGCCGCTGCCGGAAAAACCGAGAATGGCGAGCGTCTTGCCGACAGGGACTTCAAGATCGAGATCCTCGAGCACCGTGTGCCCGCCGAAGCGCTTGGTCAGCCCGCGTACCTCGATCGCCGGACAGCTGGGATCGCGTGCGAGGGGCTCGGGACGAGGCCGTTTCTTGAACACGGTTGGACTCGGTTCCTTCAGCGCGAAACGTAGAGCAGGGCGGTGACGAACAGGTCGGCGGCGATGATCAGGATGATCGAGTGGACGACGGCCGAGGTCGTCGAGCGGCCGACGGCCTCGGCACCGCCACGCGTTTCCAGGCCGCGCTGGCAGCCGATCAGGCCGATGATGCCGGCGAAGACGAAGGCTTTGAGCAGGCCGCCCCACACGTCCTGCAGGGTCAGGGCATTGAGGGTGTCGCTCAGATAGCCGGCGGGCGATAGGCCGAGCACGGTCACCGAAATCGAGAAGCCGCCGAAGATGCCCACCAGGTCGCCGAAGATCGTCAGGCAGGGTAGGGCGATCAGCAGGCCCAGCAGGCGCGGCACCACCAGGAACGACGTCGGGTCGATGCCGATGACGGTCAGCGCGTCGATCTCTTGCGACACGCGCATCGTGCCCAGCTCGGCGGCCAGCGCCGAGCCGACACGACCAGCGACCAGGATGGCGGTGAGCAGGGGGGCCAGCTCGCGCGTCACCGAGACGGCGACCAGGTCGGCGACCAGGCGCAGCAGGCCGAGCTGGCGCAGCTGGTAGGCCGACTGCAGCGCCAGGATCATGCCGACCAGGAAGGTCAAGAGCGCCACCAGGGGCAGCGAGCGATTGCCGGCGCGCAGCATTTGCGCGAAGGTGGACCGCCAGCGTGGTTTGTCGCCGCGCAGAGGGCCGAGAAGAGCGCGGTCGAGCGTGCGTGCGGTGAGCTGCCATAGCCGTCCGATTTCGGCCAAGCCCTCGAGAGTGGTTCCCCCGATGGCGCGCAGCGGAGTCTTCATGCGCTGGCGGGTACCGCGCTACTGGATTCGACCGCGCTCGCGGAATCGAGGGGTGGGCTCTGCTCGCCGTGGAGCTTGGCCTCCAGCGCCATCCGGCACGACTCACAGCGCGACAGCGCGTCGGTGAGGCCGGACAGCTGGAACACCTTGCGCACAGAGTCGGTAGCCGAACAGAAGAAGAGTTCGGGTCTACCCGCCGCCCGTGCCTTGAGCAGCCCCTCGACCAGCACCGCCGTGGCCACGGTATCCATGTGCTCGACACCGTCGAGGTCGACGACCAGCCGGTGGCGCGCACGGTCGAGCGCGCTGAACAGCTGGCGTCGTAGTTCCGGGGCCTGGTGGTAGGTCGCGGTGCCGTCGAGCTCGAGCACCCAGCTCTCTACACGCGGGTCCTCGTTCAGTCGGATGTCGAGTGGTGGCATGGGAGGCTCCTCAAAGATCTTGCAGGCGCTTCAGCAACTGGATCTGACCGGCATGGTAGATGTCGTGGCAGGCGATGCCCTGGATCAGGTCCAGGTACGTCGTCTTGCTGCCTTCGGGAACCTGGGTCAGCAGGGCCGGGTCGAGCCAGGCTACCGACGCTCGCAGCGCCTTGTGCATTTCGGCCAGCAGCTTGCGGTCGTCGTTCCAGGCCTTGTCCAGGGCCTTCTCGTCGTCGCCGTCCACGCTCTCGGGAGGGCGTGGCCAGAAGTTGCTACCGGCGAGCGGAAAGGAACCGCGCTTGAGCCCTTGGATGCGCCGGTGCACGGTGTACTTCCAGTAGGCCGCATGCAGCGTCAGCTCCCAGATGTTGTGCCGTTCCGGCGACGGTCGCCAGGCCGCCTGCGCCGCCGTCACGCCGCGCAGGGAACCGCGCAGGTTCGGGCCGTGCCAGGCCTTGCGCTCGTAGCCCTGGTCGATCAGGTTCAGCAGCATATCGATGCGGGGGTCGTTGGCCATGGGGTCCTTGGTGTTGTGGCTTTGGTGCTGTGGCTTTGGTGCTGTGGTTGGGGACGTCGTTGTATCCTTGATATCGCGCTTCTGGATCCTGTTCCGTCGCGCGTGCCAGGTCAAGCGTATTTTGCGTGAATACTGTTGTGATGCCGCTGCATCCAGCTCCCGCACCTCTCGTCCAGGAGAACTCGTGTCAGATTCACCCCGCGGTTTCGAGCCCCACCACATGAACTGGGACGACTTCCGTCGCCATGCCCACGAGCTGGTGGACTGGATCGTCGACTACTATGGTCGCATCGAAGACCTACCGGTCTTGTCGCGGGCCGAGCCGGGGCAGCTACGCGCCGCGCTGCCGACCGAACCACCGCGGCAAGGCGAGTCGTTCGAGGCCATGCTGCGAGACGTCGACGAGCACATCCTGCCCGGTCTCACGCACTGGCAGTCGCCGAACTTCTTCGCCTTCTTCCCGGCCAATGCCTCGGCGCCCGCCATGCTCGGTGAGTTGCTGAGCGCCGCGCTCGGCGTTCAGGGCATGCTGTGGACCACCAGTCCCGCGTGCACCGAGCTGGAGACGCACGTTCTCGACTGGCTGGTCGACATGCTCGACCTGCCCGAAGCCTTCAAGTCGACGTCGGACGGCGGTGGTGTCATCCAGGATACCGCTTCGAGTGCGACGCTCTGCGCCTTGCTGGCAGCGCGCCAGCGCGTCCAGGAAGCGGAGCCGGCGGGCAAGCCTGGTGAGGAGGCCGGCGCGCTGTCACGCATGGTCGCGTACACCTCGACGCAGGCCCACTCGAGCGTCGAGAAGGCGGCTCGCATCGCCGGGTTTCACCCCGCACACCTGCGCTCGATCGAGGTCGACGAAGCCTTCGCCCTGCGCCCAGACGTGCTGGCCGAACAGATTCGGGCCGACCTCGCCGCCGGTCTGATTCCTTGCTTCGTGTGCGCCAACCTCGGCACCACCTCGTCCGAAGCGATCGACCCGCTGCCGGCGATCGGCAAGATCTGCCACGAGTACAAGGTCTGGTTGCACGCCGATGCCGCCATGGCCGGCACTGCTGCGCTGTGTCCGGAGTTTCGGTTCGTTCACGAGGGTCTAGAGTACGTGGACAGCTACTGCTTCAACCCGCACAAGTGGATGTTCACCAACTTCGACTGCGACGCCTTCTACGTCCGCGACCGCTCCGTCTTGGTGCGCACCCTGAGCGTGCTGCCCGAGTACCTGCGCAACGCCGCCACCGAGTCCGGCAAGGTCTTTGACTACCGCGACTGGCATATCCCCCTCGGCCGCCGCTTCCGTGCGCTCAAACTGTGGTTCGTCATCCGCCACTACGGCGTCGAAGGCCTGCAAGCCCACATCCGCGAGCACGTCCGCCTGGCGCAGTGGTTCCGGGACGAAGTAGCGTCTCATTCCGACTTTGAGCTGATGGCGCCCGCCCCTCTGAATCTGGTCTGCTTCCGCCACCGCGGTAGCGACGAGGTCAACGAGCAGCTGATGAATCGCCTCAACGACAGCGGCGACCTCTACCTGACCCACACCAAGCTGTCCGGCAAGTTCACCCTCCGCCTCTGCGTCGGGCAGACCTACACCGAAGAGCGCCACGTCCACCGGGCCTGGCGGCGGATCGTCGAGGAAGCGGACAAGCTGGGATGAAGAACAATCTGTTCGCCGGCATCCCTGAAAGCTTGCCGGAAGAGCTGACAGAAGACCTGCTACGTTGCGATGGCGTGCGCATCGAACGGATCGTTTCGCGTGGTCATGCGTCACCGCCGGACTTCTGGTACGACCAAGACGAAGACGAGTGGGTGATGGTGGTGCAGGGACGGGCGGGGCTGGAATTCGACAATGAGACTGGGGAGAGGGAGGTCGAGATGGGGCCGGGCAACTACGTCTTCATCCCGGCGCATCGGCGTCATCGCGTCGCGTGGACGGCGGAGGGAGAGGACACGGTCTGGTTGGCGGTGTTCCTGTCTAGTCCTGGCTAGTCCTTGACTGCGGCCACTCGCTGTTCAAATTCCTCCAGCATGTCGCGATCATCAGGACCATAGCCGCGAGCTGAGATCAGTTCCAACAATCTTCGTGCCGTTCCAATGTCATCACTCGATGCGTAGCGGAGCAGCACGTCAATATCTGCTAGGTCAATCGGGCGACTGGCCAGAGTCTTTAGAGCTAGCAAAGGACCGATCTGGCAGACGGGCACGGTCAAGCCTGGCATGGCCTGCAACTCTTCAGCAGACTCCACGACCTCCGGCTCAATTCCCGAGAAAGCGAACATCAAGTCGACAATGATCTCTTCTTCTTGGGCTCGTGGTGGAATCAAGCGAACTGCTGCTAATCTGTCGTTGTCATTTCGATCGAGCTGCCCATAGGGCCGGACTTGATATCCGAAGTCATGCAGGAAGTGCCGTGTCAGTGCTTCCGCCTCGCCGTCTCCTGAGACGAGAATCGCAGCATCGACATCTCGAGTCGTGCGAGCTTCGCCTCGGACGGAGACAGCTAGGCCTCCAATCAAAGCCCAACGGGCTTCAAGTGCGGTGAGATTCTCGCTCAGTCGGCGGAGTGCTTCGTGAAGTGCGTCCACCGGAATCCTTCGCGGGGTGGGGGAGGAGGTCCTTGACTTGGCTCGAACGGTTCTTTAAACAGCCAGGCCTGTAGTCGTTGCCGGATCTGAGCCTCGTTCTCGTCTGGGTGCCGCCGCCGGAAGTTTTGCAGCATGATCTGCTTTGCAGCCTTGTGAAGTTCCAAGGCTGTGCGCATGCGAGCGATGTACTTGGGATCCCGAAGGACGGGCTTGGTGACATCCATGGTTTCTATTTTAGCAACGAAGTCCCCAAACTTGGGGATTTCGTTCAACCCCGCCTGTCCCGTTCCTTCTCCGAGAGGGCACCTACAAGAGGAAGCTCCACATCCATCCATCTCTCGGAGGGCCCCCGATGAAGAAAGCAGCTCGCAAGACTTTGCCCACACTCGATCTCGACCGCCTGCAGGCCGCGGTGGGTGGCGATGAAGAAGCCAGAGGCACCGGCACCACCGAAGAGCCGATGCTCAGCAACATCATGAAGAATCAGCACCAGACGGCGATGGCGATCGTCGGCAACCTACGCTGAATGTCAACCAGAACAGAGCAGGCAGCCCGGACGACGAGTCTCGATGTCGCGGGCTGCCTGTTCTGTTTCTGCGGCGGGGCAATCCCTACTCATCCCGCAACGCGACCACCGGGTCCTGCCTTGACGCACGCCGGGCCGGGATCAGATTGGCCAGTAGGGCGACGAGGAACAGCACCAAGGTGGCACCGAGGAAGGCGATCGGGTCCAAGGGACTGACGCCGTAGAGGATGCCGGAGAGCAGATTGCCCGCGAAGGCGGCGATGGCGAGGCCGACGACGGCACCGAGGGCGACCAAGGCCAGGCCGTTGCCGAGCAGGTGGCGCACGATGTCTTTCGGGCGAGCACCCAGGGCGACGCGGATGCCCATCTCGCGCTGGCGTCGGCGGGCGGTGGTGGCGACGACGCCATAGAGACCGACGCCTGCCAGGAACAGGCCGAGGAAGGCGAAGGTACCGAGCAGCACGCTACCGGCGCGCACCGGGTAGAGCGTGACGCCGGCCAGGCCTTCGAGCGTGTCGGCTTCCAGGAAGGCGAGGTCGGGGTCGAGTTCGAGTGCGCGGCGGCGCACTACTTGCACTAGCGGCGCGGACTCGGCGGCTTGCGAGCGGACGACCAGCAAGGCGCTGGTGGTCGGCTGCTGGTGCCAGGAAAACATGACCATCGGCCTTGGCGACTCGCCGACCGCGCGCACGGCGTGGTCCTCGACGATACCGACGACCTCGACTTCTGGGCGGTTGATGTCGCCCCGACGGAAGCGGCGGCCGAGCGCGTCGCCATCGGGCCAGAAGCGGTGCGCGGCGGCCTCGGTGATCAGGGCAACGCGCGGTGCTTCGGCGACATCGCTGGCTTGCAGCGGCCGGCCGCGCAGCAACTGCAAGCCGACGGCGTCGAGATAGTGCTCGTCGACCCAGGTCACGTCGACGCCGTAGCCATCGTCGTCCGCCGTCCACTCGCGCGAGTCGGGGAACACCGAACTGGTCATCAGGTTGATCGAGAACGGCACGCGCCGGCTGATGGCGGCCGCTGCGACGCCGGGCAACGCTTCGGTCTCCTGGCGCAGGCGGTCGTAGAACTGGAGCGCTTCGTCGCTCTCGTAGCCGTGCATCGAGAGGTTGGTGCCGAGCACGGCGACGCGGGCGGGGTCGAAGCCAGCGTCGACAGCCGTGGCCGAGGACAATCCACGCAGAACCAGGGCGGCGGTCACCAGAAGCACCAGCGATACCGCGACCTGCACCACGACCAGCGCCTGGCGCGCACGTCCGGAGCCGGCACCGGAGGCACCGAGGCTTTCCTTGAGCGCCGGCACCAGATCGGCGCGCGCGGCCTGCAGGGCCGGCACCAGTGCCGCGACCAGACCGGCCAGGAGGGTCAGGGCGGTGGTGAACAGCAGCACGCGGTTGTCGAGACCGAGTTGCAGATCGAGCGCGACGGGCAGCGGTGGCAGGTTGCCGAGGAGCGCGTTGAGCGCCAGGCGGGCGAGGCCGAGGGCCAGCAGCCCACCGACCGCGGCGACCATCAGCGTCTCGAAAACGAACAGGCGGATCAGTCGCCAGCGTCCCGAGCCGAGCGCCAGGCGTACGGCGACCTCGCGGCGGCGGCCGACGGCGCGCGCCAGCAGCATGTTGGCGATGTTGGCGCAGGCGACCAGCAGGACCAGGGCTACCAGGCCCAGCAGTGCAGTGGCGCCGGCTTGCAGCGGGCCGTCGATGTCGGGATGGAAGCGCACCGCGGCGTCCGGGTGCACCAGCGCGGTCACGTCCTCGTGCGCCAGCGGATGCGCCTCGCCGATCGCGGCCATGGCGCCACGCATCTCGACCGTGGCCTGCTGCAGGCTGGCGCCGTCGGCCAGGCGCCCTTTCATCCACATCCAGCGATAGCCGCGCCGCTCGGTGAGTGGCATCGAGGCCTCGCGAGATTCGCCATGAATCTGGCCGACCGGGTCGATCTCGGTGAACCAGTTGGTGGGCAACCAGTACTCGACCATACCGCCGGGATGGATGCCCGTGAAGCTGCGCGGCGCGACGCCAACCACCTGCCAGCTTTCGCCGTTGAGCCGAACCGATGTGCCGACCGTGGCCGGATCGCCACCAAGGCGCTGCTCGAAGAAGTCCCAGCTGACCACGAGCACTCGTGCCGCGCCGGGCTGGTCGTCCGTCGATGTCAACGTGCGGCCGTAGGCTGCCGGAACCCCGAGCACTTCGAAGGCCTGCCCGGACACCATCTCGCCGATGAGTAGCTGGCTGCTGCCCTCGTGCTGCAGGGTGGCCATGGCGATCGAGTAGCCGAACAGCCCCTCGAGAGCCTCCCCATCCCGCGCCGCGCGGACCATGTCGCGCAGGTCCGGCAGAGAGGTCGTCGCGTGCGTTTCTTCCGGCCATGAGGTATAGACATCGACCAACTCTTCGGGCGCCTGCACCGCCGGCGGTCGTAGCAGAACGGCGTCGACGAAGGTGAAGATCGTGACGTTGAGACCGATGCCCAGGGCCAGTGTCACGGCGGCGACGAGCACGAAGAGCGGGCTGCGGCGCAGCCGGCGGAAGGCGATCTTGAGGTCATCGAAAAGGGGCATGGGTCGTCTCCTCGGATTGAGCTGCGGAAGGTGCAGCGGGCGTTGTCGGAGCGGCAGCCGTTGTCGAATGTACGCCGCGGGGCTCCAGCTTGTTACAGTGCTCAGCGGCCCGACACGGGAGGGGAACATCCGGCGATCGTTGCCGTAGAGGAGAAGAGATGCCGAGCCAGCTGCCTAGCCGCGAGTCGATCTTCTGGATTCTGGGGTTGTGGATCCTCGGCTTCGCCTTGCTCAGTTGCGGGGGCGCGTCGACGCAGAAGGCTCTCTTGCGCCTGCAGCCGTGCGCCGATGCCCGGCTCACCGACGCCCTGTGCGGTACCTTGACCGTCGCCGAGGATCCCGACATCCCCGCGGGGCGGCAGCTAGACCTGAAGCTGATCGTGCTGCGCGCGCTCGAGGTGGGCGAAACGGTTGGCGCGAGCAAGGCGGCACCGCTGTTCTACCTCGCCGGTGGTCCCGGCGCTGCCGCGACCGGCTACGTCGGGCAGTGGAACGCGTCGCCGCTGCGCCGGCAGCGTGACCTGGTGTTCGTCGACCAGCGTGGCACTGGCGGCTCCAACCCTTTGCACTGCCCGCTGCTCGGCTTGCAGGCCGCGCTCGACTTCGCCCTCTTCACGCGCCTGCCCGAGGCAACGGCGTGCGCCGAGCGCTTGGCCGAGTCCGCCGACCTGCGCCGCTACACGACGCGCTATGCCGCTGACGACCTCGACGCGGTGCGCGCGGCTCTGGGCTACGCGCGTATCGACCTGCTCGGCGTCTCCTACGGAACCTACACCGCCCAGGTCTACCTGCAGCGCTATCCACGGCGCGTGCGCAGCCTGGTGCTGCGGGGCGTGGTCACTCCCCAGCTGCACCTGGCGCTGCAGCTCGACGGCACGCTGGCCGCGCTCGACGCCTTGTTCGCCGACTGCCGGGCGGACGCCGACTGTCGCGCCTTGCTACCCGATCCCGCGGCGGCGCTCGAGACCGTCCGTGCCCGCGTGCGCGCCGAGCCGGCATCGGTATCGGTGCTCGATCCACGAACAGGGCAGCCGTCCTGGGTGGAGATCCGCGAAGAGCACGTTCTCGAGATCGTGCGTCTGCTGCTCTATGACGCGCGTGCGTCGAGCTCTGTGCCCGCGGACCTGGCCGCTGCGGCGGCTGGCGACCTGCAGCCGCTGGTGCAGCGCGGAGCCGGCATGGCGGCGACCGCGGTGGCGCGCCTCGCCACGGGTTTACTGCTGGCGGTCTCCTGCGCGGAGGGAGCACCGTTCCTGCCGGGCGTCGACGCGGTGCAGGCGTCGATCGGCGAGCGGCCCTCGGCACTGGCCCTGCGCATCGAAGAGCTGCACCGTAGCTGTACTGGCTGGCCGCATGTCGGGACTTCAGAGTCCGATTCCCTGCTTCCTGCATCGCCTGCGCTCACATCGAACGCACCCGCGCTGCTTCTCTCGGGTGCCCTCGATCCCGCGACGCCGCCGTCCGGAGCCGCCGCTCTACAGGCGCGGCTGCCTGGCAGCCGGCACCTGGTGTTGCCCGCCGTGGCGCATGCGCCCCTGGCTCCGGGCTGCGTCGAAGGGCTGATTCAGACTTTCCTCGCTTCTCCTCAGGCGGACCTGCTGGAGACCTCCTGTATCGCCGACCTTCGCCGGCCGCCCTTTCATCTGCCGGCTTCCACCGCCCCCTGACCTGGAGATCTCGATCATGGTGCACTCTTGCCTTCCTCGGATGTCTTCGTCTGCCCTCGCTGCCGCCGGAGTCCTGACGCTGCTCCTGCTGGCCGCGACAGCCATGGCCTGCGCTTCCGATGTCCGGGAGCAGAACCCGTCGCCGAAGCTCCAGTTACAGCCGTGCAGTGATGTCCGGCCCGACTCCGGGTTGGAGGCAGCGCGCTGCGGCAGCTTACGCGTGGCCGAGAACCGGGCTCATGGTTTCCAGGCTGGCGGTACGGGCCGTGAGATCGAACTCAATCTGGTCGTCCTCGACGCCCTCGGTGGCGACCCACTGCCCGATCCGATCTTCTACCTCGCTGGGGGTCCGGGAGCTGCGGCCACCGACTACGTGGGGCAGTTCCTTGCCTCTCCCTTGCGGCAGAAGCGCGACCTGGTGTTCGTCGATCAGCGCGGAACCGGCGCGTCCAACCTCCTGCAGTGCGAGTTTCCGAGTCTGCAAGACGTGCTTGACGGGGGCTTGCTATTCGAGTTCCCCGATCTCGAAAGCTGCCGCGATGAGCTGAGCCAGAACGCGGATCTACGCTTCTATACCACCAGCATCGCCATGGACGATCTCGACGACGTCCGGGCCGCGCTGGGCTACGAGCAGATCAATCTCATCGGAGGTTCCTACGGCACTCGCGCGGCGCTGGTCTACCTGCGCCGCCATCCCGAGCGCGCGCGGACGGCGACCCTACGCGGTGTCGCATCTACCGCCTTCAACATCCCGCGCGACCTGGTCGGAACCCTGCATTCGGTGCGTGATCTGTTCGAAGATTGTAGCGCCGAGGCTCGCTGCCAGAGGGTGCTGCCGGAACCCGAGCAGGCCTTGCTGGAAATCCTGGCCCGCCTGCGCGAGCAGCCGTTGGAGATCGAGTTGGAAGATCCTCGTAGCGGTGATGCCGTGACCGTTGTGTTGCAGGAGCAGCACGTGTCCGAGATGGTACGGCTGATGCTCTACGACTCCCGCGCCGCCAGCACTCTACCGGCACTGCTGGCAGCCGCCCACAAGGGAGATCTACGCCCCCTGGCCGACGCCGGCACCCAGGCGATCGCAACGCTCCTGCCGCGCCTCAGCGCCGGCATGTTTCTCTCCGTCACCTGCGCCGAGGACGAGCCTTTCCTACCTTCCGACGAAGAAATGACGACCTCCTTTGCGGGCAATCCCTTCCGTCCGGCCAGCCGGGTCACGGCGATGCGCCGTCTGTGTGCCGTGTGGCCGCGCGCTGAACTATCGAGTGGCTTCAAGGAGCATGTCGAGTCCGACGTCCCGACCTTGCTGCTGTCCGGTGCCGTGGACCCCGTGACGTCGCCTGCATCGGCCGAAGCAGTTCTCGCCCACCTGTCTCACGGTCGCCACTTCGTGCTTCCCGAGGTCGCGCACGGCCCCCTGGCGCCTGGCTGCGTCGAAGACCTGCTCGCTCGCTTCCTGGACACCACCAGCACCGAAGGCTTCGATCCGGCATGCCTCGCGCAGCTGGAACGGCCGTCGTTCTGGCTGGACTGATTCAGGGCGACAGCCAGCGCCTGCGCCGCCAGCGCGGCGGGGGCTCGAACCACTCCGTATCCATGCTTTCGAGCAGCAGGTCGGCGAAGCTCTCGATGTCGAAGTGACACTCTTGGGCCAACTGCTCTGTCAGGTTGGTGTGGTAGAAGCAGCGGGCGACGATGTAGGCCTCGGGGAATTTGCCGGACAGGCGCAGGGCGGTGAGGATGTTGCTGCCGGCGTCATTGGAGCCGAGGATCAAGGCCAGTTCGTCGCCGGCTTCCTCGAAGAAGGGTTGCACGCGCTGCCAGGTACTCGGGCTGCGCAGGTCGCCCTCGACCTTGACGCAGTGGTAGTCCCCCGTGAACCCAACCCTCTCCTCGAATTCGAGCGCTCGGTCGGTCGCATCGAGGTCGACCAGGACGACGGTGGAGAAACTTCCCTGAGCCCGTCTTTGCAATTCGTCGAGGACCGTCTGGCCGAAGCGCCCGAAACCGGCGATCACCACGATGTCGAGTGCGTGCGTCTGCTGGAAGTGGGGCAGTAGCTTGACGCCCACTAGGTGCTGCGCGGCCGTTTCGTGCGAGTTGAACTTGGCACACTCGGGCAGGATCTCGTGGTCTTCGATCTGGTGCTTGAGCTGGGTGTCGCGCAGGTGTAGCAGGATGCGCGGGGCCAAGTGCTCGGCCTTGTTACGCATGCGCGAGGCGGTGTTGAGGTTGACGTAGTCGTCGCCGGTCAGCAGCACGACGCGGTCGGCGTAGGGCAGGCGCAGCGAGTCGAGCACGGCCTCGCTGGTGATGTCGCCGTACAGCACTTCGACCCGGTAGCGTAGCGCCGCCGCCTCGGCGCTCGGATGTTCGTGCTGCTTCTCGACCACCAGCACCGGTTGGCGCGGGTTGTGCTCGCGCAGCCGCTGGAGGTAGAGCAACGTCAAGCGACCGCAACCGACCACGACGATGTGCCCGCGCATCCGCCGCATCCGCCAGTCGCGCGGCCGGATAGCGTGCAGCACGCCCTCGATCACCGCCGAGGTGGTGATCAGCGGCGCCAGGAAGTAGGCGAACCAGGCCATGATGAACGCCCAGTGCGGCCCCCCTTCGGGCACGCCGATGTCCAGGCCACCGAAGACGAAGAGGCCGAGCGCGTAGTAGACCCGCGTCGTGACGTTCGAGTCCGGGATGTACGGTCGGTCCGTCGTCGCGACGCCCGAAAAGAAGGGCAGCAGCGCCAGGCCGAAGACGAGGGCGAAGAGCGCCACGCGCCAGCTCAGCCACTGCCAGCTGCGGCGTAGCGTCTCGGTCGCGATCGGCGGCGTTACCGAAGGCTTGATGGGCATTGCGCCGAGAAGCATGCCGGAAGCGCCGCGCGGAGGCAAGGGGGCAGGTCTACTGGGTCATTCAGCCGACTCGGAGCGGGGGGCAGAGCCGTGCCGCTGGCGCCAGAAGTCGCGCTCCGGCCCTTGCCGAACTGCGCGGCGAAACCCTTGTTGACCCACTGTAGGTTGCTCAGCCGTCGCAGCGCTGGCAACACATCCTGGGTGAAGGACGGCGTGTCCGGGAAGGGCAGCCAGCCGCACTGCACATAGCTGTCGACCAGCAGGTCGTAGAGGGTGCGCCAGGCGATGACGTCGGGCGCGTAGTTGGGCGGGCCGACGATCACCCAGGCGGCCTTGACCGGCAGCTCGACGCCGTCGAGCTTGACGCTGGCGCACACCGGACCATCGGTGAAACTCCTGGAGGGTTGCAGGTAGACGGGCAGGACGCGGCGCTGGCGTCAGGTGACGGCCCGGGTCTCGGCGCTTCCGATCGAGGACAAGAGAGTAGAGGTCCAAGCATACACCCGCTGTGCTACGCTGCGCCGACCATGCCGCAGCCGCCCGCCAACAAGGCCCTGAGTGAGACCACGATCGGCGGCCTGTATGCGCTCGGTGCCTATCTGGTGTGGGGCGTCAATCCGTTGTTCTGGAAGGAACTGGTGCACATCGATCCGGCCGAGGTGCTGGGGCATCGGCTGGTCTGGTCGATGGTGCTGCTGGCGGTGCTACTGGCGTTCCAGGGCCGCTTCGGTGAGTTGCGCGAGCTGCTGTCCTCGCGGCGCCGGTTGCAGGTGTTCCTGTTGTCGGCGGCCTTGATCAGCTGCAACTGGTGGACCTACCTCTATGCCGTGACCAGTGAGCAGGTGCTGCAAGCCAGCTTGGGGTACTTCATGAACCCGCTGTTCAACGTCTTTCTGGGCATGCTCTTCCTCGGCGAGCGACCGCGCCCGTGGCAATGGGTGGCGCTGGCCTTGGCGGCAGCGGGGGTGGCGCAGCTGGTGATCTACACTGGCGGGGTGCCCTGGATCGCGCTCGGCTTGATGGCGTCGTTCGGCTTCTACGGCTTGGTGCGCAAGACGGCACCGGCGGATTCGATGCTGGGGACCAGCGCCGAGGTCTGCTTCCTGGGGCCGTTGGCACTGGTGTACCTGGGGCTGCTGGCGGCGCGCGGCGAGGCTGCCTTTCCGGCTGCGGACGCCTACGTGTGGACCTTCTTGGTGCTCAGCGGAGTGCTGACCGCAGTGCCCTTGATGTGGTTCGCGCACGCGGCACGTCGGCTGCCGTTGACGGTGGTCGGGATGTTCCAGTACCTGGCACCGACGCTACAGTTCCTGCTCGCCGTGTGGGTTTTCCACGAGCCGTTCTCGACGTTGCAGTTGCGCGCCTTCGTGTGCATTTGGGTGGCGCTGACGATCTTCACCGTCGAGGCGCAGCTGCGACGACGTCGGGAGTTGCGTCGCCTGGCCCTGGCGTCGACGGCCAGTGGGTGATGGCCAGTGGTTGAAGCCGGCTGCTAGAGGGTTTCCGGCTGCTGCAGGCGACCGATCAGGGTCTCGACGGCACCCTGGGAGCGGCGGTCGCAGAAGTCTTTGAGTACCTTCAGCACACGCGGGTGACGGCTGGCGATGCGTTGCACGTCGGTGCGGATGACTTCGAGTGCGCTGACGTCGCCGCAGGCGGTGATGGTAGCGGTGCGCGGTTTGCCGAGCAGGACGGAGACTTCGCCGAACAGGTCGCCGGGGCCGAGGCGGTTGAGCTGGATGGGCTTACGGTCCTGTCCCTGGATGAACACCTTGACCTCGCCGTCGACGATCAGGAACAGGCTCTCGCCCGGCTCACCTTCGCTGACGATGACGTCGCCGCCCTGGTAGCGGTGCAGGTGGGTCGAGGTGAGCAGTTCTTCGAGTGCCGCCGGCTCGAACATGGTGAACAGCGTGGAGGTTTCGATCTCGTGCGAGCGAGTGTCGTCCTCGCTCAGGTCGTCGGGTGTACTGCCTTCGAGTTCGATCAACTGCGCCAGTTCGGCGTGGATCTCGACCGCGTCCGGCGCGGTACTCAGGAGCTGCTTGTACAACACGATGGCGCGCGTGTGCAGGCCCTCGCGGACGTAAGCGCGCGCCAAGCGACGCTGCACCTCGAGAGCGTTTTGCGGGCGCCCCGCAGCTTCGAAGACGCGCGCCAGCTGGCGTAGCAACTCGGGATCGTTGGGCCGCCGGACCAGCTGGGCTGCTACCGCGGCTTCGGCTCGCCGGTACTGTCCACGCCGCAAGTAGTGGTCCAGGTGCTCGAGCTTGGGACGGAACAGTCGGCTGAGCAGGTCCATGGCGAGGTGCCTCCGTGGTGGCGGCTTGGTGGGCTGGGCTCGGTGCAGAGCGGCGTGCGTGTGGTCAAGGAGGACTCGATCCGGCGAGCCGTCTCGATCAGTTCGGGGTCTCCGTATGCTTGAGCACTAGCATGGTGATGTCGTCGTACTGCGGCGCGCTGCCGGCGAAGGCATCGACATCGGCGAAGATGCCGTCGAGGATGCTCTGTGCGTCCTGGTCGGCGCGGCTGCGCAGGCCCTCGATCAGCCGCTCCATCTCGAATTCGTTGTCGTCGGGGTCGTTGGCCTCGTTGACGCCATCGGAGTAGAGCGCCACCACGTCACCGGGCTCTAGTTGCAGCTCGCCTTCCCGGTAGCTGCCGCTCGGGAACAGGCCCACGGGTAGGCCGCCGGCGTCGAGCGTCTCGACCTCGCCGCCCTTGCGAATCACCAGGCCCTCGTTGTGGCCGGCGTTGACGAAGCGACATTTGCCGGTTGCCGGATCGAGCAGCAGGAAGATGGCGGTGACGTACTTGTTGGCCGGTGTCGTCTGGTAGATCAGCTGGCTGGTGCGTGCGACCAGGCTGGCGAGGTCACGGCCGCCGCCGAGCAGGGCGCGCAGGGTCGCCTGGATGTTGCTCATCAGCAGGGACGCCGCCATTCCCTTGCCCGACACATCGGCGACGCACAGCAGCGTACGGCCACCGGTGCGGTTGCCCTCGTCGTCGCACGGATCGACCGGCAGTGCGTCGTAGTAGTCGCCGCCCACCTCCGAGGCCGGGCGGTTGCGCGCCGCGATCTGGCAGCCGGGAAGTTGCGGCAGTTCGCGCGGGAACAGGCGCCGCTGGATGTCGCCAGCCAGTGCCAGGTCGCGCTCCAGCTTCTGGCGCTCGACGGCTTCGACGAAGTACCAGCTGTTGCCGAAGGCGACTGCAGCCTGGGCTGCCAGGCCGGCGCAGAAGTCGAGGTCTTCTTCCTGGAAGCGCCGGTTGCCGGCGGGGGCGCCGAGGGCGGCGAAGCCGATCACTTCCGGGCCGGCGGTCAGCGGCACCACGATCACCGCGTCGTTGTGCTCCAGCGCTTGCAGCAGAGGGCCGTCTTCGAGGTTCTCGATGTACTGCGGTGTGGTCAGCTGCTGCAACTCGCCGCTCAGCGATTCGGGGTCGTCGAAGCACATGCCGCGCTCGCGCACCACCGTCGGGTGACCTTGCTTCCAGGCCACGATCGCCGACTTGCGCACCAGCCACTGGCCGGTGAGCGTGAGGCTCAGGCGCTGCGCCACTTGCTGTGGTTCGAGCGTGCCAGTGAAGCTGCGGACCAGGTCGAGGAGGGTGCGCAGCTGCTGCACGCGACGGTCGAGCTGCAGGTTCAGGCGCCGCGTGTCGGCGTGAGCGCGGGCGTTGTCGATGGCGCTGGCGGCGATGCCCAGGAGAGCTTCCAGGAATTGCCGTTCCGAGGTCCCCAGGCGGCCGGTCAGCGGTGAGCCGAGGCCGAGGTAGCCGGTGGGCTCGGGGTCGCCGATGGCGAGCACCAGGTCGATGCCGGCCTCGCCGGCCTGCTCGGGGTCGAAGATGTCGCCCTTGGTCAGGTTCTTGACGCCGCGCACGGCGGCGACGCGCAGTTGGTTCTGCTGTGGATCCCGACCGCCGGCCGTGCTTGGGCTGCTCGGTGTTTCTGGGTTGCTTCGGGGATCTCTGCCGTCGTGCCTGTCGAGTGCGATCAGGCCGCGGCTGACCACCAGGCGACCCATGACCGAGCGCAGCAGGGCCAGGAGGAGGTCGTCGAGCTCCAGCGACGAGTGCAGCAGCTTGGCCGATTCGAGCAGCGCTTCGAGGGAGCCGGCGGCCAGGCTCTGACTCCGCACACCTTCGTCGCGCGCCGGAGCGCGGAGGCCCGGGGCGTCCGGGTTCAAGAGGGCTTGACCTTCTTGATCATGTGCAGTTCGTTGCACTTGCCGGGTTCGATTTCGTAGCGTACTTCGTCGACCAGGGTACGGATCAGACGCATGCCGAGGCCGCCGGTGCGACGCTGGCGGATCAGCTCGTCGACATCCTCTGGCGCGATGCCGGTGGGGTCGAAGCCGGCGCTGGTGTCGATCACCGCAATGTGGACTTCGTCGTTGTCGAAGGTGGCGCGCACGGTGACTTCTTTTTGCACGTCGTGGCCGTACGCATGCTCGATGACGTTGGCACAGGCTTCGTCGACCGCCAGCTCCAGGCCGTTGCGCTGCTTGTCGTCGAGGCCGGTCTGTTCGGACACACGGGTGACAAAGTCGCGGATCATGGCCAGGTTGCGCGTCGAACACGGCACCTGCAGGCAGAAGGTCTGTTCGTAGGTTTCTGACACGGTTCAAACCTCTCGGGTCGGATGCGTGGTGAAGCGCTGGCGGGCGCCGTCCAGGTCACTCAAGATGTCGAACAGCTGGTCGAAGCCGAGCATGTCGAAAACCTGGCGCACCTTGTCGATCAAGCCGCAGATCTTGATGTCGCCGCCGTGCTCCCGGACCTCCTCGATATAGCCCATGAAGACCCCCAGGCCGGCGGAGGAAATGTAGGTCAATTCGCGGCAGTCGATAATGACCTGGAAGTTCTGCGCGTCTATCTCTTGTTGCAGCGCGGCTTCGAAGTCGGGTGCCGTGTGGGCGTCGAGGAAGCCATTCAAGGATAGAATGACCAAACTATCCGCAGTCGAGCGCTGCACTGAGAACGAAGTCGCCATCGGTTGAAATCCTCCGAATGGGGTCCAAGATTCGAAACCTGGGCAGTATACCTTTGTTGCGCCGGATCGGCATCCTGCTGCTGGCACTGTCGCCGTTGGCCTTCGGCGTGGCTGTCTGGCGTGCGCCGCAGGTCGACGCCCCAGCGCGCTGGCAGCTCGGACTGAGTCGTGATGACGCCGTCGAGACGGCGCGGCAGGCGCTCGAACAGTTGCTGGCCGTGGAAATCGGCGGCCAAGTCGAGGCGAGCGTGTGGGTGGAGTACGACGTGGCGCTGGAGCGCTATCTCGACCGCCGGGCCGCCGAAGCGGGTACCCACCGTGCGGTGGCGGCAGTACAGCGGCTGGCACCGCCGCTGGTGATCGCCGTCGAGATGCCGCTGTCGTTCGGAGGCAAGGCCGTGGTGCGCCTGGCGCGCGATGGCCGCGTGCTGGGCTACGACCTGCCGTCGGCGCTGGCGCCCGAAGACGACTCGGAAGAGGCCGACCCGAAGGACGACGAGGCGCGGCGAGCCGAGCGGGCCAGCAGTGCCGCGGCAGTCGACAGCGAACTACGTCCCGAAGTCGTCGCGGCGTACGCTCGCCGTCAGGCAGCAGAGGCACACCAACTGTGGTTGCGCGGCCTGGAAGTGGCCCTGCGCGAGACCGAGTCGGAGTCGGCGCAGACGGCCAGCGGCGTGCGTACCTTCACCTGGCGCGAGCGGCTGGAGGTACTGCCGGAACTCGAGGTGTCGCTGCAGGTGGAACTCGAGAATCGCCAGCTCCGGCACCAGAGCGTGCGTGCCCGCCTGGAAGCGGACAGCGACTCGCAGCTGGGCAGCGGCCTGCCGATGGTCGCGCGCGCCGTCGCCGGAACGCTCTGGGGGCTGCTGCTCTTGTGGTTGATCGTGCGCGGCCTGCTGCGCTACGGCTATCGCTTCTCCGAGAGTGAGGTGAGTCATCCGCGCACCTTGCTGCTCAGCCTGGCGATGCTGCTGACGTCGGTGCCCTTCAGCCATCAACTCTTCACCGCTTTCAGGATCGGCGATGCGGACGACGCCTGGCCGCTGGTGCTGGTGACCTCGCTTCTGTTGGTGTTGCCGGTATCCGTGCTGCTGGCGCTGTTGTGGGCCGGCTGCGAGGCGGATCTGCGCCAGATCGATCGTCGGCGCCTGCTGTCGTTGGACGCCGTCGTGCGGGGCCTCTGGGGACGTCGAGAGGTCGCCTGGTCGATCTTGGTCGGGGCGGGTTGTGCCAGCTGGTTGCTGGCGCTGCGCAGCCTGCTGCCGGCGCTGGTCCCGGACGGGACGCTACGCCTGGCGACACCGCTCCAGCCGGCGATTCTGCTGCTCGGCGGCGGCTGGCTCTACGGCCCGGCGCTCGCCTGCATCACGGCACTGCCGTTGCTGGTGTTCGGGCTGGTGGTGCCGCTGGCGTATCTGCGCCGACGTCCGCGGCTGGCGCTCCTGCTCGGTAGCTTGACCAATTTCCTGGGCCTGCTGCTGCTGCGCGAGATCACCAGCGTGCCGTGGCAAGCCGCCCTGCTGGACGCCGCGGTGTGGACGCTGGCGATCGTGCTGCCGTACCTGCTCGCCGACCTGCTGGCGGCGGTGTGCGGCCACGTCCTGGCGTGGGTGGGACTGTACCTGATTTGCCTGGCGCACCAGCCGGCGGACGATCTGAGCCGGCTGGCCCTGCTGCTGCTGGCTGGCATCGGTCTCGGACTTGCCGTGCAGGCTGCCGTGGTGCGCTTCGGCCGCCGCACGCCGGCCGAGGAAGTCATGCCGCGGTATGTGCGCAAGATGCGCGAGCGCGAATCTCTGGCCGAGGAGGTGTCGGCGGCCACGGTGGCGCGGGACCGCCTGCTGCCCGTGACCCCGCCACAGCCACTCGGTGCCGCGCTCAGCGTGGTCACTGTTTCCGGCCAGCAGGCCGGGGCCTATCACGACTTCTTCGAACTGCCAGAAGGTGTTGACGACGAAGCTGCGACGTGTCGTGGAGAGCGTCGCGTGGGCCTGGTGGTGGCCGACTTCGGCTGGGGGCTGGCGGCGGCCCTACGCCTGACGCTGGCCAAAGGCTTCCTGCTCTCCTTCCACCGTCGCCAACTGCCGCCGGAAGCCCTGGTGCGCCGCCTGCTGGGGCGTCTGGGCCAGCTGGTGACCCTGCGCGATCAGGAAGACGAGGCCGCCGTCGTGTTTGCCGACTACGCACCGAGCCAGCGTCGGCTGTGCCTGGCACTGGCCCGGCACAGTCCGCTCTTGGTGCTGCTGCGCGCGGACCGCCGTGCCGAGATCCTGGCCGGCTTCGACACTCGCCACACCGCGGTGCTGGAGCGGGAGAGCCGCGCAGAGGTGGTCGAGATGGAAGTGCAGCTCGAGCCCGGGGATGCCCTGGCTGTCGTGCTGCTCGGCGACGTCGACCTGGAGCGCTGGTGGGGGCGCCTACGCCGTCGCTTGCGCAGCTGCCTGGAAGGCGGCCCGTCCGCCGACGCCGCCGCGCTCGCCCAGCGCATGCGCGACGTCGGGGTCGAGCCTGTGACGGTGGTGCAGTTGCGGGTCGAAGACCCGGAAGCGACGGTCGAGATCCCGAGCTTGCCGGCTTCCGTGGTGGCCGCCGCTACGCCCGAGCTTGCACCCGATAGGGAGGACGCACCATGAGCGCACCGAGGCGCTGGCTCGAACGGCTGGACCCACGCGGCCTGTGGGAGCCTTGGCTGCAGTCCTCCTGGCTGCGCCACTCGCGGCTGCGACGTTACGGCTATGTGCTTGCCTACGGCTTGCTGCTGGTCGTCATCGCCTTTACCGACTCGGCGCGTCACTGGCAGCTGCAGCTGCGGCCCGCCGCGGCCGCCGACCGGGCCCGCGAACTGGCCGTCGAGATGCTGCCGGAGGCGGCCGGGTGGCAAGCTTCGGTGCGTGATCTGTCGCGCGACGCTGAGCTCGAGCACACCTTGATCGCCCTGGAACGGCGCGACGGTGAGCTCCCCGCCAGCCTCCGTGGCCGGTCACCGCTGCGCTTCGAAGTGGAACTGGACGAACCCGATGGCGCGGGTCGCCTGCGCTTCGTGCTCAGCGGCGATGGCCAGCCGCTGGCGATCGACCGCTTGCCGCGTGGTGCCTTCGAGGATTTGCCGGCGGAGCGTCTGCAGGCGCTGGCCAGGGCTTTCTTGGAGCGCGTCACCGACACTGCACCGGCGTGGCGGCCGGCTGCGCCGTCCGAGGACGAGAGTCCCGAGCCGGGGCGCTTCCGGTGGAGTCGTGATCTCGCGGCCGGGCTGGAGCAAGTCGCGACGGTCGAGGTGCGGCGCGGCCGAGTCGATCGACTGCGCCTGGAACTCGAAGCGGCGGACGAGCTGCAGACCTCGCTGCCCGAGCTGGGGCACATCGACGGTGGCGTCGCGGCTGTGCTGACGGTCCTGGCCTTCGGCGTGCTGCTGTGGCAGGCCTTCAGGTACCGTTTGGCCTGGTTCGGCGCGCTGATCGTGGCGCTGTGGGTCGTCTTCACCGCGCTGCTGACGGGCCCCCTCGGTCCGATCCCCCTGGCCCAGCAGGTGGTCACCGTTTTCCTGGTGCTGGCCGCCGGCTACGTTCCCCTACGCAAGGTGTCGCCTGGCCGTGCCGAGAGCTTGGAACTGCTGCTGCGGGGCCGCCTGGTCGCGCGCAAGGTCGGTTCGGCTGTCTACGGGGGCTTGCGTTGGGGGGGCGTCTTCGGGCTGGCCGCCTACCTGCCGGCGGTGCTGGGCCTGCCGCTGCGACCGCTCGCGGCCGACGCCCTCGCCGTCGCTGATAGCGGGCTCGGCCCGATCCTCTTGCTGTTGCCGCGGCTGCCGCTCGGCTTGCTGGCCATCTTCGCCTTCCTGCTGCCCTGGCTCGAAGGCTGGCTGCCACGCTGGTTGTCGCAGCTCGTGGGGCTGAGTTTCGGTGGCGTCCTCCTAGCGCTCGAGCTAGGAGCGGAAGGCCCGGTCGGTGTGCAGTGGCTAGCCGGTCTACTGCTGGCGATCACCGCTCTGGTGCTGTACCAGCACCGAGACGTCCTCGCCGTGTTGGCTGCAGGTTTCGGAGCCTCCGTGGCGATCTGCGCCGGGGCGCTGCTGCTGCAGCCGGTGCGCCTGGTAGACGGCTTGCTGATGCTTGCCGGGTTGGTTGGTCTGGCGCAGCTGGCGCGTAGCGCGAAACGTCACGGCCGGCCCCTCAGCCTGGCACCGCGCCTGTTGACGCCGCAGCGGCGGCTGAGTGCCCAGCGTGATCTGCTGGAGCGCGAGCTGTCGCTGGCGCGCGAAGCACAGATGCACATGCTGCCGCCGGCGCCACCGTCGCTCAGTGGCTACAGCATCGCCGCGCTCTGCCGCCCCGCCCGCGATGTCGGCGGCGATCTCTATGACTTCGTGCCGGTTCCGGGCGGCCTCGGCCTGGCGGTCGGCGACGTCTCCGGCAAGGGCATGGTGGCGTCGCTCTACATGACCCTCACCAAAGGCTTGCTGCTCGCCGCCTCTGAACACTGCAGCAGCGTCGCCGAGGCCCTGTGCGAGATGCACCGGGGCATCCATGCGTCGGTCGATCGCAAGACCTTCGTTACCCTCTGGTACGGCTGGCTCGACCTCGAACGCCGTCAGCTGGAGTACGCTCGAGCCGGCCACAACCCCGTGCTCTGGCGGCGCGTCAGCGAAGGCGCCACCGCCTCCCTGGCCGCTCCCGGCCTCGCCCTGGGCTCCACCAAGCCGCCGCTGTTCGAGCGCATCCTGCGTTCGGCGAAAGTCGAGCTGGACAGCGGCGACGCGCTCTTCCTCTACAGCGACGGCCTGCCCGAAGCGATGAACGAGGCGGGCGAGGAATACGGCGAAGAGCGCCTGGTTGGCGCGGTGGAACGCACGGACGGTCTCGATGCCGAGCAGGCGCTCAATGTGGTGATGGCCGACGTCGTTGCCTTCGCCGGCGACGCGGCGCAGCATGACGACATGACCCTGGTGGTGGTGCGGGTCGAGTAGCGCCGTCGAGTAGCGCCGTCGAGTAGCGCCGTCGAGTAGGGCTGTCGAGTAGCACCGTCGAGTAGGGTTGTCGAGGTCCGCTACAGACCCAGCGCCACGAAGTCGTCCAGATCGACACTGCCGGTGATCGGGAGCCCTTGCGCCTGCTGGAAGACCTCCACCGCCGCCGCCGAACCACGGCCGTAGAGGCCGTCCGCTACCAAGTCGTGCCCCTGGGCCGACAGGCAGAACTGCACCCAGCGCACGTCCAGCCCCTTCATCAGGGGTGAGGTGACCCGCAACTCGCGCGAGCGGGGGAGTGGGCTGTCGTAGACGTGTGGTGGCGGCGCGTGCAATGTCTCCAGGTTGATCTCGTGACGACGCACGACGAGCGGCAACTCCAGCGTCCAGGCATCGTGCTCGATCAGGCCATGGAACGTCTCCATGCGGTACACAGTCTTGCGCAGCAGCGTGTTGCGATGGTTGGCCAGCCACTCGTGCCGCGTCTCGACATACTTGGCAATCCAAGCTTGTTCCCCAGCCGCCTCCGGCGTCCCGATGGCGTCCAGCACGCGGCGCCGCATGCGGGTCCACGACCCGTGGATGATGCTGTCGTAGACGACCGCCACGCTCAGCGGCTGGCACAGCTTGTCGCGCTTGGCGATGCGTTCGGCGCTGGCCCAGTACTCCGTGTCGAAGAACTCGTCCTGCGTGTCGCGCATCACTGGATCGTCGGCACTGGCGCGCAGCAAGTTGTGGAAATGTCCGTCCTCGTTGAGCGCCGGGTCCTTCGCCTCGAGCGCGTCGAGATATGGTTCCAGCCGCGCCGCCAGGCGTGCCCCCGGACGTCGGCAGTAGGCGTCGATCAGCTTGAACAGATTCCCAGAGCCGAGCGTCGTCTGGGAATGGCCATAGGTCAACTGCCCCGAGTCGCCCGGCAGCAGCGTGACCTTGCTGTAATCACCCTGCACGGAACTGGTCTCGAAAATACTGACGATCGCCTTGGCGGTGCGCTTCTGGGTATCGGTGAGCAGATTCATCGGGGCCTCCGGGGTCGGGGCGGAAACTGGATGGTTGCAGAGACCGGAGTCTATCGTACGGTCTCAGGGCTCAAATGGGAGCTTGGCATCGACGGATGTGCTGCGATCACAATGATCTGGTGGTACTTCATTATGATCGACGCGACGGGGAGCCTTCGGAGGATCTATCGAGGCAGGTCCCGGAAAGCATGGGATTCTCGAGCGGCATGATAATTGCTTCTCACAAGAGTAGAGCTAGGCCCCCGAGGGCCCTTGTTGCGCTCGATTCGGAGCTGCAACTCTACGCTCGAGATGCGGAGATAGACATGCAAAGTGAGACGAGAGTCACCGAGGCCAGTCAGCAGTATGCGGCAGCCTATGCGGCACACTACCAGGCAGGCGACTTACGTGGGGCCATCTGTTCCTACGAGGAGATCCTGGTCACACAGCCCGGCACACAGGAAGCCGCCTACTCGAGAACGCAGTTGCTGAACATTGTGCGTCAAGTTGTTCCTGTAGAGGATCTGCTCTGCGCACAGATCGACCTGGCCAGGGCCAGGCTCGGGGAAGCAGCTGCTCGCAACAACGGCTCGCACTCGTGGTCGGCCGGAACCACCCTGCTGCAAAGACCTGCGGCCCTGGCGGCCGAGGGAGCCACATCTTGAGAGTGTCGAAGTTTCTGCTGCTTCTCGGATGTGTCTCAGCTCTGGCGTCGGCAGCCGTGCCTCTTCGCGCCGCGGTGACTGAGCCGCCAAGCAACGCCCATGTCCGGGCTTTCGGGAGTCCAGGGTGGGATTGCGACTGGGGTTTCCGCCGTCTCGACGAGTCCTGCGTCGCTGTCGAGCTGCCAGCGAATGCTCACATCAATTCCTCGGGCAACGGGTGGAACTGCCCTCGAGGCTTCCGCCGGCTCGACGGCTCGTGCGCCATCGTCGAGGTTCCAGACAACGCATACTTGACTTCCGCCGGGCGCCGGTGGACGTGTTCCCGCGGCTTTGTGAAGGAGGGCGAGACGTGTAAAGCGATTCAGGTACCGGCGCATGCTTTCCTGACCGATTCATACGGTGCTGGCTGGCAGTGCTCCCGTGGCTACCGGAACGTGGAAGAGAGCTGCGAGGCCGTTGCTGTTCCGGTGAATGGGTATCTCACCTCGAGAGGCAATGCCTGGCACTGCCACCGAGGCTTTCGCAAGGCAGAGGATGCTTGCATCGCGGTGGCGGTGCCTGCCCACGGCTACCTCAACGCTGCCGGAAACGACTGGTATTGCGAGCGAGGCTATCTCCAGGACGCCACGTCCTGTCAACGCATCGAGCTTCCGGCGCAGGCTCATCTCTCTCACTCGGGCACGGATTGGGAGTGTGACCGCGGGTTCGTCGAGGATGGTGGCCAATGCACTGCGGTTCCGGTTCCTGAGTATGGTTTCCTCACGGACTCGGGAGACGGCTGGGAGTGTGATCGGCAACGCCGTAAGGATGGAGACCGGTGTTCGGCTTTCCTCGTACCGCGCAACGCCCACCTCAACTACTCGGGGGATGACTGGACCTGCAATACTGGATATCAGCGCAGGGGGCAGCTGTGTACGCAGAGCCAGCGATGAACCTTGAAGCTGCAGGTGTTTCCGGTGTCCGGCCCGAGGCTGGCGACGCCTTCTTGCCAGAGGCGCAGAACCGGCAGTGTCGAACCGCGACCGCAGTGGTCTATTGCGAGGCCAACTTCGGGGCGATCGATGGCAAGACCGCCAACGGACTGGTGCGCCATTCGGAGAAGTACGAGATCCTCTCCGTGATCGACAGCGAGAAGCACGGGCTCGACGCCGGCTCCGTGCTGGACGGAGTGGCCAATGCCATCCCAATCTGCCGCAACCTGGAGGATGCGCTGGCACAGGCCGAGTCGGTGCCCGACTACTTTATCTTCGGGATGGCACCGTCCAGTGGCTGCTTGTCCTCCACCGAGCGAGGCTTGGTGCTCGAGGCCATGAACCTGGGAATGGGTGTGGTCAATGGCATGCACGAGTTCTTGAACGACGATCCCGAATTTGCCGCCTTGAGCGCGGCGAGAAATGTGAAGATCATCGATGTCCGAAGGCCCCGTTCTAGGGCTTCGCTGCGGACGTTCAGTGGTCGCATCGCGACGGTGACATGCCCGAGGATCGCTGTCCTGGGAACGGATTGTGCGATCGGCAAGCGGACGACCGCCACGATTCTGACGCGCGGGCTCGTCGACCACGGGTTGAAGGCGGTCATGATCAGTACTGGACAGACGGGCCTGATGCAGGGGACGCGCTATGGAGTCGCGCTCGATGCCGTGCCGTCTCAGTTCTGTGCCGGTGAACTGGAAGCTACGGTCATCGAGGCTTTCGAGCAGGAGCATCCGGACGTGATCATCATCGAGGGGCAGGGAGCTCTGAGTCACCCGGCCTATTCCACCTCGAGTTTCGTCTTGCGAGGCAGCTGTCCCGATGGCGTCGTGCTGCAGCACGCCCCGGGGCGGCGCACGCGTTGCGACTTCAGCCAGATGGCCATGCCGACACCCGCCAGGGAGATTCACCTCATCGAGACGTTTGCCGACACCAAGGTCATCGGTCTTGCGATCAATCATGAGGCGATGACGGAGCCGGAGGTGGAAGCGGCGATCGAGCACTTCCAGCGCGAACTCGGCATCCCCACCACCGACGCGCTGACGCAGCCGACGGCACGCTTGCTGGAGATGGTGTTCCAGGCGTTTCCCCACCTGGCACAGCCTTGGCCCACCGTTCCGGAGTTTCCGCAGAGGTTGATCGCAAGCGCCTGATGACCGCGCCGCGTTTGGAGATCGACCTCGACAAGATTCACCACAACGCCTGCACCTTGGTCGAGCGGCTGGCAGGCCGCGGCATCTCGGTGACAGGTGTGACCAAGGCGACGCTCGGTTCGACAGCGATCGCACGCGTGTTGCTCAGTGCGGGGGTGCACGCGCTCGGCGACTCTCGGATCGAGAACATCGAGACGATGCGGCGTGCTGGTGTGCGAGCGTCCTTCTGGCTGCTGCGTTCGCCGATGATCAGTCAGGTGGCGCGAGTCGTGGCGCACGCGGACGCGAGTTACAACACGGAGCCCGGCGTGATCGGTGAGCTGTCCTCGGCCGCGCTGGAGCAGGGCTCGAAGAAGAGGCATGGAATTGTGCTCATGGTCGAGCTCGGAGACCTGCGAGAGGGAATCCTCCCTGGAGACCTGATGGACGTCGTGAGGCAGACGCTGCGCTTGCCCGGGGTCGCCCTCCTCGGCATCGGCACCAACCTCGCCTGTCGCAGCGGTGTCTCTCCCGATGCCAGGAACATGTCCGAGCTGTGCGCCTTGGCTGACTCCATCGAGACAACTTTCGGACTGACGCTGGCGATCGTGTCGGGCGGGAATTCGGCCAACCTCTCCTGGGCCCTGCGGTCCGCCGATAACGGGCGGATCAATGACCTGCGCTTGGGAGAAGCGATCCTGCTCGGTCGTGAACCGTTGCACCGGCAGCCGATCGATGGGCTGCACACCGACGCCTTCCGGCTCGTGGCAGAGGTGATCGAGTCGAAGGTCAAGCCGTCGCTGCCCTGGGGGGTGATCGCGGAGTCTGCCTTTGGGAGGCCGCCGGTCCACAGGAACAAGGGCTCCCTGCCGCAGGCGATCCTCGGCCTCGGGCGCCAGGATATCGACCCGGACGGACTCGGTCCGAGTCCCGGGCTGGAGGTTCTAGGGGCCAGCAGCGACCATCTGATCCTTGGCTCCGGGCACCGCTGTCTGCCGGTGGGCAGCGAAGTCTCGTTCTCGGTCAACTACAGCGCGCTGGTTCGCTCCATGACCTCGCCCTATGTCGCCAAGCTCGTCAAAGGTGGCCGGCGACAGGCTCGCGACGTGGCCCATAGTGCCGTCGACGGCAGCGAAGCCCTAGGCCGGATCCCGGTTGCCGCTGCTGTCTGATCGATACTTCTTGAGCTTGCGGTAGAGAGTCGCCGAGCCGATGCGCAACTGCTTGGCGGTTTGCGCCTGATTGCCGTCGTTGCGTTCCAGCACGGCGAGAATGTACTCTCGCTCGACGTCGCACAGTGGCCGCACCTCGCCTGTTTCGGTCAACGGCTTGGGAGCAGCGAGACGAACTTCCTCGGGCAGGTCGTCGAGGTCCACGCGAGTGCCGAGTCCGAGCGCAACGGCTCGCTCCATGGCGTTCTCCAGCTCTCGGACATTGCCTGGCCAGTCATAGCGCAGGAGCTGATCCGCGGCGCGCGGAGTGAGTCCTGAGATCTTGCGCGACATCCGGAAGACTGCATCCGCGAGCAGCAGGCGGGCGAGTGGAAGGATGTCGTCAGGGCGCTCGCGCAGCGGCGGAACGTGCAACTCGACGACCTTGATGCGGTAGTAGAGATCGCGGCGGAAGGCGCCGGACGCGACATCCTCGGCGAGCTCTCGATTGGTTGCGGCCAGGACTCTCACGTTGACCGGGCGGCTCGTGTTCTCTCCGACTCGCCGGACCTCCTTCTCCTGCAGGACCCGCAGCAGCTTCACCTGCATGGCTGGGGACACGTCACCGATCTCGTCCAGCAGCAAGGTGCCGCGGTTGGCGGCTTCGAACAAGCCGGGGCGGTCCGCCGCCGCGCCCGTGAAGGCGCCGCGGGCATGGCCGAAGAGTTCGCTTTCGAGGAGTGTCTCGGTGATGGCGCCGCAGTTCACGGCGATGAAGGGGCCGGTCGCGCGCGTCGATTCATCGTGCACGAGCCGGGCGATCTGCTCCTTGCCAACTCCGCTTTCGCCGGTGATCAGTACGGTGGAGTCGACCTTGGCGACGCGCCGAGCGAGCTCGATCACCCGTTTCATGTTCGGACTCTTGGCGACGACCCCCAACTCCTCGTCCACATCATCCACGACCCGAACCAGCGCCCGACGGTGTGCGCGCAGCTTTGCTTCCGCCAGCTTCAAGGTGTCCGTGACCCGGCCGAGGGAGATGTCGAGACTCTGCCTGAGGCCGCCTGGATCAAAGAACGCCAGATCCCCGGCGCGATCTTCGCCCCAGTCTCCGCGTGTGCGTCCCTGCAGGTGGCACGCCGCATGGCCGGCTCCCAGGCAGCGGTCCTCGAGAACGTAGATCTCTCTGCCGGCCGTATGGCTGACGTACCCGCTCATCAAGCCGCAGATGGTCCAGCACACGCCAGATTCGGCGCGCCCGAAATGGAGAAGGTGTTGCTCTGCCTCGTAGGAGGCGAGGAGGTTCGATCCCTGGGGGGTGAGAAGATCCTCGCTCCCTGGCTCAGTACGGAACAGACCTTGCAACGTGTAGATGTGGGGGCCGGCCCGGCGCCATTCTTCGTTGTCCGCCCAGTCGAACTCTTTCTGCATCGTGGCGGCCAGACGCCAGCCGTGAGCAAAGCCGAACTGGGTGAGCACGGCACGGGCCGCCGCCAGGCCGAAGTTCTCCACAAGATACTGTCGCAACAACCCCATCGCCACTGCATCGAGGAGAAGCACGCGCTGCCCGGCGAAGCGGATTACCCCTCCGTCGGGATCCAGTTCGAGCAGTTCCTCGTGATGAAGGTCTTCGACACGCACGGATCACCTCGATTGGAGCTGAGAGTGTCCGCTGCCAGCAGCGAGTTGTTGCTTGCGACGGTACCGGGGGACGTCGGCGCTCAGGGAGCGATGGCCGCTGGGCGCGTGCCTTGGCGTAGTGAGCGCGTGTCGTAGCCCAGCCACAACACGGCTTCGACACCCGAACCGCCACTCCCCTGGATCGGGGCAGCCAGTTCCAGGGTGCCTTCGAGTTCCCCTGGACGCGCCTCGAGTTCTTCCTGTTCCAGCGCCCAGCGGGCGCGCTCGGGAGAGATGCCCGAAGTGACCAGCTTCTCGTCGCTGCTGAAGACTACGGTGCCGTCGGTCTTGAGCAAGTGAACGAACACGATGCGTTCGAGGTGTAGCAGTTGCTGCTTGGACTGCTCCAGGGCCTCAGTGCGGTCACTGAGCAGGGCGGGATGAATGCCCGACGCAAAGGCCCTGAAGACCGCCCTGGCCTCGCTGTCGGCCAGGGCTTCGGTCCAGCGATCATAGCCAGCCTGCAGGCGGTTGAGCACTTCCTCGTGCTGTTCGCTCTGTGAGTCAACGGCTCGCTGGGTCGCCCCCTGCGACCACGTCCAGAAGCCGTAGCCTGCAAGTAACAACACGGCCAGGACTGCGATCTCCCAAGTTGTGCGTTTCATATGAGCCTCTTTCCTTACTTTTCTTCAGTATACGCCAGGTGCGACTGCAGGCCATCCGCGTCCAAGAAGGACCCGGAGCCGCGATCAACAGGGTTGACCCCGTGCAACTTTCCTCCTGCGCCTGGGTATACTGCATCGCGCACTTGCCGAACTGACCCGCAGCCCCGCCCCGACCTGCTTGCCCGAGGAGATCCCCGCCGATGGAAACCCTGCTCCAGGACATCCGTTTCGCTCTGCGCACGCTGCGCAAGACCCCGCTGGTGACGGCGATCGCTTTGCTGTCTCTGGCCATCGGTATCGGTGCCAACACGACGGTCTTTACCCTGGTCAAGGCGTTCTTCCTGCAGAGCTTGCCGGTGGAGCAGTCGGACCGGTTGGTGCGTGTCTTTACTTCGGACGAACGAAATAGCGGCACCCTGCTCGGCGCCGAGTTGCCGGTGTCGTACCCGAACTATGAGGACATGCGCGACCGTGGCCAGCACGTGTTCTCGGGTATCGCGGTGTTCCAGTTCACCGGCGCCCACTTCAGTGACGGCAGCGGTGAGCCGCAGCAGCTGGGGGGCTTGCTGGTGTCGGGGGATTACTTCGAGGTGCTGGGCGTCGACGCGGCGGTCGGGCGGGTGTTCCGGATCGGACCCGACGCGGCGCCGGGGGCCGATCCGGTAGTGGTCTTGGAGCACGGCTTCTGGCAGGAACGCTTCGGCGGCGATCCGCAGATCGTCGGGCGGACGCTGAGCCTGAATGGCCACCAGTTCACGGTGATCGGGGTCACGCCGGCCGGCTTCACCGGCATTGGTGCCTTGGGAGCACCGTCGTTCTGGGTGCCGGTGAACATGTATCGCGAGATCTTCCCGACCAACTTGCAGGCGTGGGTGGAGGAGCGTCGAGCGCTGATCTTCTTCGGCGTCGCCCGTCTCGCGGACGGTGTCAGCTTGGAGACGGCACAGGCGGCGATCAGCCAGATGGCGGCGGATTTGCGCGAGGAGCACCCGGTTCCGAACCAGGATCGCGGTGCCGTCCTGGCGCCGGTTTCGGACACCACCATGCCGCCGCAGCTGCGCGAGGCGTCGTCGTCGGCGGGCTGGTTGCTCGGTACGGTGGTGGCGGTGGTCCTGCTGATCGCCTGTGGCAACGTCGCCAACCTGCTGCTGGCGCGCTCCGCGAGCCGCCGTCGTGAGATCGCCGTGCGACTGGCGCTGGGAGCGCCGAGCAAGCGTCTGATGCGGCAGCTCCTCACTGAGAGTGTGGTGTTGGCGTTGGGCGGTGGTGTGCTCGGTCTGCTTCTCGCCTGGTGGGGGCGCAACGCGCTATGGGCGCTACGGCCGCCGTTCTTGGGCAACGCCAGCGTCGATATCAGTCTGGACGCGCGTGTGCTCGGCTTTACGCTGCTGCTGTCGCTGGTGACCGGGGTGCTCTTTGGCCTGGCGCCGGCCTTGCAGGCGGCGCGGCCACAGCTAGTGGCGGCGCTGAAGAACGACGAGTCGCCGCAGGAAACCAAAGCGACGCTCGGCTTCGGCCTGCGCGAGGCGCTGGTGGCGCTGCAAGTGGCCCTGTCGTTGGTGGCGCTGATCGGCGCGGGCCTGTTCGTGCGCAGCCTGGGCGAGGCCAACCGCATCGATCCGGGCTTCGACGTCGAACGCCTGGCCACGGTCGGTATCGATGTCGGCTCGGTCGGCTACGCGCCCGAGCGCGGCCGCGAATTCTACGACCGTGTGCTGGAGCTGGCAGTGGGCACGCCGGGTGTCGAGTCGGCGGCGCTGTCGGACATGGTGCCGATCGCGGCGCCCGGCTTCATGCGCTCGACGCTCGCCGAAGGTCAGGACCGGGCGGAGGTGGGCAACGGCGTGGTGACGCCGATCGCCATCATGTCCCCGACTTTCCTCGAGACCCTCGGTACCAAGCTGGTCCTGGGCCGCGTCTTCGACAGCACCGACCGCGAAGACACGCGACCGGTGGCCATGCTCAACGTCGCTGGCGTGCGCCGGTTCTTTCCACAGTACATGCAAGGTGAGAGCGTGCAGCCGCAGGTGCTGGGCCGCTGGGTGCAGTTCTACGGCGACGAGATCCACCACGAGGTGGTCGGCGTGGTGGCGGACAGCACGCTCAACGCGATCGGGGAGGAACCGCAGGCTCTGGTCTACCTGGCACTGCGCCAGAACTACCGCGACAGCCTGCAGCTCAGCTTGCGCGCTGCCGGCGACGGTACCAGTGGCACGCGGCCCGCGGATTTGATCCCGATCCTACAGCGCGAGCTACGGGCGCTCGAACCGCAGCTGGTGCTCAACAGCGGCACGTTGACGGGGGCCGTCGAGACTAGCTTGTGGGGACCGCAGATGGGGGCGACCCTGCTCGCCGGGCTGGGGGCGATCGCGCTGGTGCTGGCCTGCATCGGCATCTACGGCGTGATGGCCCAGAGTGTGCAGCAGCGTCACCGCGAAATCGGGATCCGCATGGCCATCGGTGCCAGCCGGTCCGACGTGCTGGGCTTGGTGCTGCGTCGTGGGATGTTCGTGGCAGGTGTTGGCCTGATCGCCGGCCTGGTTCTCGCTGGCCTGCTCGCCCTGGGCGCCGACCGGCGCTTGGGAGATCTGCTGTTCGGGGTCGAACCCCTCGACGTGACGGTCTTCGCGGTCACCGCGGTGCTGCTCGCCCTGGTCGCGTTGGTGGCCAACTTCCTGCCCGCACGCCGCGCCACGCGGGTCAACCCGATTCGGGTGCTGCGCGTCGATTGAGCGGCCGGGTGGATTGGTGGGCGATCGCGGCGGTATACACTGCGCTGCATGACGCCGAAACTGCTGTTCTGGATCTGGGCCTGGCTCAATCTTCTGCTGATCTCCGGCGCCGCCGGCTTGAGCTGGCGTGCCATCCGTCGCGGCGACGTCCCGGCGCACCGGCGTTGGATCCACCGCGCTGGCTGGTTGATCGTGCTGTTCGTCGTCGGGTACCTGGCGAAGGTGCTGGCGATGGGACGAGAGGGAGCGCTGGCGTGGCCGTTCTGGGATCAGGTCGTGCTGCGGGTGCACGAGGGCTTCGTGGCTTTGATGCTGGTCGCCGGCATCTCGGCTCGCTGGCTGGCGCGGCGCTATCCGTGGCCGCCGGCTGCTTCCGCCCCGGATGCACCATCAGCGGACTGGTTGCAGGTGCGGGAGCGTCATCGCCGCTGGGGACGCATTGCCATGATCGCCTGCGCGCTGGTGATGCTGACGGGCGTCATGATCCTGATCGGCATGTTCTTGCGCGCGTGAGGCGCAGCAGCGTTTCTCGCGCTGCCAAGCGCCTACCCTAAAAAGGCCGCCCGGGGTATCCCCGGACGGCCACCCATGTGAGAAGGCGGCGGATCGAGCGGTTCAGCCGTCCTCCTCCCGGTCCTGTCCACGGCGGCTCGATGCGCGGCCGCGGTTGTTGTTTCGTTGTTGGTTGTTGCTACCGCGGGCGCTCGAGCTGGCACGGTTGGAGTCGCGACCCTGCGCGCGGGCGGTCGAGCCGTTGCGGTTGGAGCTGCGGCTCTGGGAGCTGGCGCTGCTCTGGCGACGCGACGAGCCGCTGTCAGAGCGTGCGCTACTGCCGCGGGTGCTCTGGGAGCGAGTGCTCTGTGTACGCGTACCCTGCGAACGCGTACCCTGCGAACGCGTCCCCTGCGAACGCGTCCCCTGGGATCGGGTGCCCTGGGATCGGGTGCCTCGAGAGCGCGTACTCTGAGACCTAGTACCTTGAGACCTAGTGCTCTGAGAGCGTGTACTCTGGGAACGCGTGCCCTGCGAGCGGGTACTCTGCGAGCGGGTACCTTGCGAGCGCGTGTTCTGGCGACCAGAGGTAGTGTTCCGGCGGGTGGAGGTGTCGCGTCGCGCGTTGGAGCGCGGGGGCGGCGTGGATTCCTGGCGCCGGGTGCTCGTGTCGCGGCGGGAGGTGTTCGTATCGCGGCGGGTGCTCGTGTCGCTGCGGCTATTCGTGTCGCGGCGTACGTTGGAGCGCCTGGGTGGGGTGGTCTCCTGCCGCCGGGTTGTGGTTTCCCGGCGCGAGGTCGTGGTGTCGCGACGCGTGGTTCCCGAATCGCGGCGCGTGCTGGTGTCGCGACGGACGTTGGAGCGTCTTGGTGGGGTGGTCTCCTCGCGCCGAGTTGTAGTTTCTCGGCGTGAGGTCGTGGTGTCGCGCCGTGGACTCGTGTCTCGGCGCGTGGTGGACGTATCGCGGCGGACGTCGGTGTCCCGGCGAGTCTGGGCATCGCGGCGGACGTTCGACCGCAGGTCGACGCCGTCGTCGGTGCGTCGCACCACCTCGCGTCGACTCGTCGTCGAGCGTGTCGTGGTACCGCGAGTTTCGGTCTCGCGCCGCACGTCAGTGTCGCGCCGGGTCGCCGTGCCGCGGGTCGCCGTGCCGCGGGTCGTGTCTCTCGTGGTCGTATCGCGGCTCTCCGTCCTGGCTGTGGCCGTGCGCCGGTCACTGCTGGTGCTGCGCGTGGCGGGCGTCCGCTCAGCGCCGCGGGTTTGCCGCAGTTGTCGCTCGACGTTCTCCGGCAGTTGCGCTTGCCGCTCGAGGATCGGCGTCATGTCGACCAGATCGCCGTTTCTCGTCGCGTTGCGGTTGGCGGGCTTGTCGGCGTAGCGGTAGGCGTGGGTTTGTTCGCGCAGCACCCGGTGCACGCGGTCGGTGTCATGCCACACGTCAGCGGTTACGTGGCGCGTGTCGTAGGTCACGACGCCGTGAGGAACCGTGCGCCAGTGTGTGACTTCACGCACATGGTGGCCGTAGGTGACGTGACGGTATTGGTAGCGGTGACCGAGGTAAGCCGTCGAGCACCAGTTCCAGTCCAGGAACAGGTCCCAGGAGCCGCCGGCGGAGCCGAACAGCCCGAAGTGGAAGCCGGCGTTGCGGAAGCCGATGCTCCAGCCGAAGGAGCCGCGGTCATAGTGGTTGTCGTAGTAGCGCACGTAGCGACCGGTGGGGTACCAAGCGGAGTACCCGTCTCCCCAGTACCAGTAGACGTGGGCGGGGGCGAAGCGGCGGCCCGGGAACCACACCCAGCCGTGTCCGGCCACGCGGTCCCAGGTGCCGTAGTGGTACGGCACCCAGCCCCAGGGCTCGGACGAGACCCAGTTCAGGCCCAGCGGCGTCGACACCCAGCGGCCCTTCCAATAGGGGCGCCAGTCGCCGGTGGTATACGGACGCCAGGCGCGGTTGCCGTGCACGTAGATCCACTCGCCGTGGCCGTGCAGCGAACCGGCGGCGTAGCGCACTTCCGGTGCCAGGTCGTCGTAACGGTCATAGTCGTCGTGGCGCGACGCCAGTTCCAGGCGCTCGCCCCATCGCTCCAGTGAGTCTTCGCGGCCGGCGGGCCTCAGGTCCTTGTAGGAACCATAGGCACCTTCGACCTCCAGTTGCTCGCCGCGGCGGGCGAAAAAGGAGCCATCTTGGGATACCACCTCGGCGTGTCCGCGACGGACGACGACCTGCGTCCAGCCGTGCCGTAGCGAGGTGATGCGGTAGCTACCGGCTTCCTCGATGTACACCGCCGCGTTGGCGGTGTCGATGCGCGGCAGCTCGGTGCCGTCAGCGTAGCGGCTGACGATCAGCTGCGCGTTGCCTTCCGGCAGGCGCAGCAGGGTGAAGGCGTCGTCACGGTCGGGGGAGTCGGCCAGGCGGTCGAAGATCAGCTCGCTGTCGCCATCCAGGCGCAGCACGTTGCCGTCCGAGAGCACGATCTCGACGCAGCTGCCCGGAGATGTCCAGATGCGATCGCCAGCGAGCAGCGGATAGTTGACCTCCAGCTCTTGCCGTTGGTCCGTGCCGGCCGGGAAGAGGGTGGCGGTGCCTTCCAGAATGCGAACGAAGCTATAGCTCGCCTCGCCGTAGTGCGGGACGTCGTAGCCGCCCTGCGAGCCGTAGCTGGCGTTGGCCGGTGCCGCAGCCGGAGCCAAGGCCAGAGCCGTCAGGACCAGGCCGGTCAAGACCCTGTGTAGGTGCCTGTGCAGCCAGGAACCGCCGAAGCGTACGTCGTGTCGTGTCTCTCTCATGGGTTTCCTCCTTGCCCGCAAGGCTTGCCGATGGTGTCAATGAGCGGGCATTCAACTACAAATGCAAAGTGTATGCCAGGATGGCGTGAACTTGTGGAAAGTACTGGTATGAAGAGACTTATGGGTGGGTCTGTAGTTGTGGGCGATCGCGAGACGTCCTCTGTGGAGGACACTTTCCGCCTGTATTCCGAACCGACGACCTCCTTTCGTCGGTGCCAACCGTCGACCCGGCGCGAAACATCGATTACCATAGGAGTTCGGACGCCGTGCGGGCTGCCTCGCCCGTGACTCTTACCCCCTTCGAGATCCCCGTCGTTTCCCCCCAGGAGGAGTGATACCAGCGTGCTGAAGAAGCTGTTTGGAAGTAAGCGGAAGGAACCGACGCCAGCGGAGTACACCATCGAGGATCTGATCGTCCTCGAAATGTACGACCAGGCAGCGGGCCGACTACAGGCGAAGCTCAAGAAGAGTCCCAACGATCTGCACTCGCATCTCAAGTTGGCCGAGGTCTACATGGGCATGCGCGAGCTATCCAAGGCGCTGGACGAATACGTCTACGTGGCCGAGGAATACGCCTCGGATGGGTTCTTCGACAAGGGGATCGCGCTGCTGTCCAAGGTGCAGAAACTGTTCCCTGCCGACGACAAGCTGAGCACCAAGATCGAGAAGATCCGACAGGCCAAGCGCAACGAGCACATCCGAGAGCTGGCCATGGAGGGGCTGCGCGAGGGCATGAAGGACACCGGCGACCAGGCTGGTACCTCCGCGCTGGAGCTGCAGGCGATGTGGGGCAAGCTGGCACGCAGTACGATCGTGCGGCGGCTTCCCGGCGATCAGCTCAAGCAGTTGTTCTCGGCGATGCAGCTCAAGCACCTGGGAAAGGGCGAGCGGCTGGCCGAAGAAGGGCAGGACTTGCCGCAGCTCTACTTGCTGGTGCGTGGCACCGTCGAAGCGTCGGCCGCGGACGGCAACGGCCAGAGCACGGTGCTGCGGACCTTCAGTTCCGGCGATATCGTTGGCGACAAGGCGATCCTCAAGCAGGTCCCCTGGATCGCCACCTACACCGTCTCGGAGTCGGCGACGGCTCTGATCCTCAATCGTCAAGGTCTCGAGAAGGCGATGGCCGGCAACCCGGATCCACGGGCGTTCCTGGAGGCCCTGCGCGAGCAGCGGCAGGACGAGGAAGTGGCACAGGTTCTGGCCAAGCTGCGCTGAGTCCTGATTCCTATCGCGGCGACAACTCACCGACTCATGGCGATTCTACCCATTCGTATCTACCCGGACCCGGTACTGCGCGTGACCTGTCCGGAAGTGACCTCCTTCGACGACCGCCTGCATCGGCTGGTCGACGACATGGTCGAGACTATGCACAAAGCGCCCGGCATCGGCCTGGCGGCGCCGCAGGTGGGCAAAGAGATGCGCCTGGCGGTGGTCGATGTCAGCGGCGGCGAGGACCCCGAAGCCGTGCTGGTGCTGGTCAACCCGCGTCTGCAGGAGCAGAAGGGGACGGCGGTCGAGATCGAGGGCTGCTTGTCGCTGCCTGGCATCACCGAAAAGGTCAAGCGCCCGACGCGCATCGTGGTCACTGCCCAGGATCTCGACGGCGAGCCTTTCGAACTGGAAGCCGAAGACCTGCAGGCACGTGCCATCCTGCACGAGATGGACCACCTGGACGGTGTCCTCTTCTTCGACTACCTGACCGGGCTGAAGAAAGAGCGCGTGCGGCGCAAGATCAAGAAGCTGGCAGATGTCGAGGCGGTCCAGGTATGAGTGCACGTATGCGACGTGGCGCGCCAGTCTTCTCTCAGCTGCTGGCTGGCACCCTTGTCTTGCTGGCCGTGCTGAATCTCGCTTGCGGCGGTGGTGGCGGTGGTGGCGGAGGCGGTGCTACGCCCCCGACGCAGCCCAACGCCAGTCTCTCCTTCACCCAGGCAGGCGGTGGTGGCAACGGCAGCATCGTGCTCGAACGCACCAACGTTGGCGCCACCACCCTGGTTCTCGACGTGCGCGTCACCGGCGTCACCGACCTCTACGGCGTCGCCTTCGATCTCAGCTTCCCGTCCAGCTTGCTGCAATTCGTCAGCCCCGCCACAGAGGGAGCCTTCTTGTCCCAGGGGGGGAGCTCGACTTCATTGCTGGTCGACGAGAATCCCGCCGGCAACCTGATCGTCGGTCTCAGTCGCCTGGGGGCGACGCCCGGCCAGACTGGCAGCGGCGTGCTGATGACCCTTACTTTCACCGCCATCGGCAGCGGTAGCGGGACAATCCAGTTCGTGGCGCCGCAGGCGCTCAACTCGAATGGCACGGTCATCGGGGGCCTGGCCTTCGAAGGCGGCACGGTTACGGTCCAGCTCTAGACCTCGTTCCAGTTGCTGGTGCAAGAACTGTTTGGCACAAGGACTGTCTGGTGCAAGGACTGTCTGGCGCAAGGAGATTCGTATGCCTGATCAGGCTCCCCGTTCCATCACCTTCTACAATACCCTCGGCCGTGAGCCGCAACGTTTCGAGACGTTGACGCCAGGGCACGCCCGCCTCTACACCTGCGGTCCCACGGTCTACAACTTCCCGCACATCGGTAACCTGCGCACCTTCCTGTTCGAGGACGTGCTGCGCCGGGCGCTCAAGTACCTGGGCTACCAGGTGACGCAGGTGATGAACCTCACCGACGTCGACGACAAGACCATTCGCGGTGCCAGCGAGCAGGGCGTCAGCCTCGACGCTTTCACCGCGCCGTATATCGACGCCTTCTTCGAGGATCTCGACACCCTGCACGTCGAGCGCGCCGAAGAGTACCCGCGCGCCACCGAGCACATCGCCGAGATGATCGAGATGGTGGAGCGCTTGATCGAGAGCGGCAACGCCTATGAGGCCGACGGTTCCGTCTACTTCCGCATCACCACCGACGACGATTACGGCCGCCTCTCTGGCTTCGACCTCGACCAGGTGCAGCGCGGGGAGCGCGTGGCCAACGACGAGTACGACAAGCAGGACGTGCGCGACTTCGTGCTGTGGAAGGGTACCAAGCCGGGCGAGCCGTCGTGGGACTCGCCCTGGGGTCCCGGCCGTCCTGGCTGGCACCTCGAGTGTTCGGCGATGAGCATCAAGTATCTGGGGGATACCTTCGATATCCACTGCGGCGGTGTCGACAACATCTTCCCGCACCACGAGAACGAGATCGCGCAGAGCGAGTGCGCGACCGGCAAGACCTTCGCCCGCTACTGGCTACACGCCGAGCACCTGATCGTCGAGGGCGAGAAGATGTCCAAAAGCCTGGGCAACTTCTACACCCTGCGCGACCTGCTCGAACGCAAAGTCGACCCGCGTGCTCTGCGCTACCTCTTCCTGTCCGCCAACTATCGCCAGAAGCTGAACTTCACCTTCGAGTCGCTGGACGGCGCGGGCAATGCCCTGCGCCGCCTCGACGAGATGCGCTTCCGTCTAGACCACACTGAAGAGGCCGGCGCATCCAATGGCGATCTGGTGCAAGCGATTGGGGCGTTCGAAGACGCCTTCGCCGCTGGCCTCGCCGACGACCTCAACCTACCGGTCGCGCTGGCGGCGCTGTTCGGTTTCGTCAAGGAGGTCAACAAGGCCACCGAGGCGGGCAAGCTCGGTGTGGGTGACCGTCAGCGTGTCCTGGAGGCCCTGGAGCGCGCTGACGGCGTCCTGGGCGTTCTGAATGCCACGGTCTGGGAGTCGGCCGAGAACGGCACCGACGGACCGTCGGACGAGGAGATCGACGCCATGGTGCAAGGCCGACAAGAGGCGCGCAAGAACAAGGACTTCGCCGAGGCCGACCGACTGCGCGATCGCCTGAGCGAACTGGGCATCGTCGTCGAGGATACGCCGCAGGGGCCGCGCTGGCGCAGGTCGTAACCGCTCGGGTCTAGGGAGCCGCTGATGAGCGACTTGGGACGGTTCCGTAGGAAACCCCATACGCGGGCCCGTGGTGGTGACGCCGAAGACACCGCCGTGCGCTGGCTCGGTGGGCACGGCTACCGCATCGTCGAGCGCAACGTGGTCACCAAGGCGGGGGAGATCGATATCGTTGCCGAGCACGGCAACACCTTGTGCTTCATCGAGGTCAAGGCGCGCGCCACTACCCGCTACGGCAGCGCCATTGAAGCCGTCGATGTGCGCAAGCAGCGGCGCATCGCTCGTGCGGCGTCCCTCTACCTGGCCTGGAAGCCCTACGATGGACCCTGCCGCTTCGATGTCGTCGGCCTCGATCCCGGTCCTGACGGCTGGCACGTGACCTTGGTGCAGGACGCGTTTCGACTCTGACGCCGAGACGAAGGGCAGGAGAGCAATTCGGTGAAGATTCGCCGCGCCGAGTGCTTGACAGCCCAGGGACGCTGGACTACGATTCTCCTCCGCGGGCGGGAATAGCTCAGTGGTAGAGCACAACCTTGCCAAGGTTGGGGTCGCGGGTTCGAACCCCGTTTCCCGCTCCAAATCCTCGGAACTCCCGGTGATCTCTTCTCTCGAAGAGCCGCCGTCAGAGATAGAGCCGGCGGCCATCAGGCCGCCGTTCTCACATCGGGGCATCTGGGTTATACTGTTCTGGTTGAATGCAGATTGTCCCAAGTTCGGCGACGTGGCCAAGTGGTAAGGCAAGGGTCTGCAAAACCCTCATTCCCCGGTTCGAATCCGGGCGTCGCCTCCATACCTCCCTTCCCTCTCTAACAACGGTCCCTCCTGGCAGGAACGAGATCCGTCATGGCAGACTCAGGCTCGCGCGAAGCCGTACTTGCTGCTTTCCCTGACAAAGATCTCGACGACGACTGGCGCCCGCCAACGCTGACCACCGAGCGTCTGATCCTGCGAGCCATCGATCGCGACGACGTCCACGGAATCTTCGCCTACGCCAGTGATCCAGAAGTCGTCCGTCACCTGCTGTGGGAGCCACACCAGAGCCTGGACGATTCTCACGAGTTCCTGGACAAAGTCTTCGAAGCCTACCGGCGTCAAATGCCGGATCCCTTCGGTATCGTCCTCAAGGATGAACCTGGCAGGGTCCTCGGCACCGCAGGCTCCCGCTGGGTCTCCTTCGACCACAAGACGATGGAACTCGGCTACGTCGTTGCACGTCCGCACTGGCGCCAGGGCTATGCCACCGAAGCCGTCTGGGCGGTCGTCTGCTCGACCTTCGCTCTCTACCCCGTAGAGCGCCTGCAAGCCCGCGTCTTCCCCGACAATCCCGCCAGCCGCCGCATCTTGGAAAAACTCGACTTCCGTCACGAAGGCTGCCTGCGCTCGTCCGTCTGGCGCCTGGAGCGCTTCTGGGACCTGGATATGTTCTCGATGCTGCGGGGGGAGTGGGAGGAGCGTGTCGCCACGCTGGTGTAGCTCGGTCCCCGTAGGCAAGCACGGAGCGTAGGCGGGGACTGTGTCAGGCGGGGATTGTGTCAGGCGGGCACTGTGTCAGGCGGGCACCAAGACCCTGCGTGACGCCGAGACGCCTTGCGGGAACTGGTCCGCATGGTCCTTCTGCAGCGCCGCGGCGGCGTTCTGCTGGTAAGCCAGGTAGGCTTCCAGAGCTGCACAGACGTAGCGGATGACGTAGATAGTGCGGTGCGGGTCTTCCACCGGATCGATCACTTTCTGGATCGTATGGCCGCGGAAATAGCCGGTGTCGAGCACCGCTGGGATGTGGGTTTCCTTCATCCAGGTGAGCCAGTCGGTTTCGATGGCATCGAGCACGGAGACGGTGACGCTGTAGACGACCATGAGGGGCCCTCGTGAAATTGAAGTTGCAAGCCCCTCTCGGCAGGCACTGAGAGGGGTGGAATGGCCGGCAGAACCTATCATGTGCCCCGGCTCCTCCCGCGGACGCGTTCGCGTTGCGCGTCTTTCGCCGGAAACTAGAACGCGACTATAGACTCCATAGTCAATTCGAAATATACTCCATCAACTTTCCTTCCTTTGCGGTCCAACTTTCAACGCCAAGATTCTCTGTCTTCCCTTCCGGGTCCACCAAGTCCGTGTATTCACGGAACGTCTGGCGGTTCGCGTTGTGAGCTGCCGTTCGGGCCGATTTATAGACCCTGACTTAAGGGAGAAGACCCATGAAGCGATGGAGGACTCGAGTCCTGTACGGGATTCTGGCTGCTCTGGTGCTGGCCGTGACTGCGGCTGTGCCAGTGCACGCGGAGGAGACGATGAACGGGGCCGCAGCAGGTGGCGAGCTGGCGTCGGTCACCACGGAACAGGCACAGGCAGCCTTGGTTGCGGCCGGGTTGCGCGTGGTGCTGGATCCCGAGACCGGGCAGTTACGCGCTCCGACCGAGGCCGAAGCTGCGAGCCTGTTCGCCCAAGATCCGGCGGAGAAGCAGCTCGCGCCGGATGAGCAGAACATGGTGCTCGAGCAGGGACCGGACGGCGCCCTGGTGCTGCACCTGGACGAGCGTTTCCACATGGCCGCGGTGGTCACTCTCGACGCTGAGGGCCGGCCGGTGATCGAGCATCATGTCGACGCCGCGACGTTCGAGGCGCAAGCGCTCGAAGCCGCGCGTGCCGAAGAAGCCGGCAAGGAAACAGCTGGCAGCAGCGAGGAGGTGGCGCAATGAGAATCTCGATCCTGTCCGCGCTCGCTCTCTCGCTGACCGTGCTGTTGCTGGCCGTGACCGTGACGCCGGCGGTGGCACAGAGCCAGATCGTCATCGTGCCGGGTGCCGGTCTGGCGGACGCCACGGCCGCGGCGCCGGTCGGCGGCAACCCGGGGACGACCGTCGGTGCTCAGCGCACCAACGTGTTTCTGCGCGCCGCCGACATCTGGTCACGCATGCTGACCAGTAACGTGCCGGTGCGGGTGCAAGCTCAGTTCGTGCCGCAGTTCTGCAACGCGTTCTCGGCCACTCTGGGCTCGGCCGGGCCGATCACCATCGTCGGCAACTTCACCGGCGCGGTGCTGCCCAACACCTGGTACCACGTCGCGCTCGGCAACGCTCAGGCTGGCGTCGACCTGGCGCCGACCGCCAACGATATATCGGCGTCGTTCAACAGCAACCTCAATGGCAATCCGGCGTGTCTGGGTGGCAACCAGTGGTACTACGGGTTGGACAACAACCCACCACCGGGCGATATCGACTTCCTGGGCGTCATTCTGCACGAGCTGGCGCACGGCCTCGGCTTTAGCACGGTGATCGTCCCGCCCACCTGGGCGCCGCCGTCACCGCTGCCCAACGACGTCTGGAGCCACTTCCTGTTCGACGCCACACTTGGCGCCAACTGGACCGCGCTGACCCCCGCCGGCAAGCAGTTCTCGGCCACCAACAACGGCAACCTGACGTGGTCGGGCGCCAACGTGACGGCAGCCGCGACCGGCGTGCTGACCAGCGGTATCAATGCCGCCACCGGCTTCGTCCAGATGTACGCACCGGCAACCTACAACGGTGGTTCGTCGGTGTCGCACTTTGATACCGCGGTGTTCCCGAACGAGCTGATGGAGCCGTTCTTCACCAATCCCACCAACAAGGTAGGACTGGCGCAGCCGCTGTTCCAGGACATCGGTTGGAACACGACACCGCAGAATTACGTGATGTACACGCCGATCCCGGGGCCGGCGGGCAACACCAACGTGTTCTCGGCCGGCAATGGTACTTCGGGTGACACGACCTACCTGCTCTACGGCTTCACGCCAGGTGGCGTGGCGATCCCCGGCTGCGGAGCCGCCACCACGGGTATGGCTGACGTCAACATCCTGGCGTCGGGACCGACCGCGGCCAACGGCAACTTCGACATCCAGCTGCCCATTGGCAGCGGTCTGGCCGGGGTGACGGTGCTGCTGCAGGCCGTCGAGCTGCCGTCCTGCAAGGTCAGTCCGCTGCTCACGCACACCTTCTGACGCGCGATCCATCGACTCTCGATCGAAGCACTCCCGCCTGCTGGGTGGGAGTGCTTTTTGCTGTGGTCAGAGCTTCTGAGGGGGGCCGGCTGCCAGACACCCGTCGTGGTGCCGTTGTGCGGCAGCTCGAGGAGCGGTAGGGTGGAGAGGAGGGAATGTTGGGACGGCCGCGCGGGTTGGGAAAGGTAGTCCCGCAAGAAATAAGGAGTTCCGTCATGACCGTGAACATGCGTAGATATCTACTGCTGGCTCCGACTGTGTTCGGCGTGCTGGCTTTCTGTAGCTTGCTCCTGGGCACCGTTGCGACCGCGCAGCCGCCGGAGCGTTTCGGCAGCGAGGTGCAGGTCACTGAGGTGCTGCTCGACGTGCTGGTCACCGACGACGATGGCAGCGTGGTCATCGGCCTCGACAAGGATGATTTCGTGGTCGAGGAGGACGGTGAGTCCATTGAGGTGGCGTCGATGTCGTTCTACAGCAACCGCCGCTTCTTGGAGTCGCTCGGTGGGGCCGTTCCCGGCTTGGAACCGGAGCAGGTGCCGCAGGATCGTTTCTTCGTGCTCTTTTTCTACCGTCCACTGCTCGAGACCGATCTCATGTTGAAGCTGGCGGACGCTGGACGGCAGGCCGAGCGCTGGGTGCGCCGAGACCTGATGGACGGCGACTACGTGGCGGTCGTCGCCTACGACGGTCGTCTGCGCTTGCACCGGGACTTCACTACCGACCGCGACGCGCTGGGCTATGCCATCCGGCGAGCGGCGGCGAACAAGGAACCGGAGGGTGAATGGCCCTCGCGCGCTGGTGATCGCGCTGTGCCCGTGCTGCTCGAGACTCTGCCGCGTGGCGACGAGTTGCGCGATGCGACGCCCACCATCTACAAGGCGTTGGAAGTGCTAGCTGGTGGGCTCGAGCGCGTCGTGGGGCGCAAGAATATCGTCTTCTTCGGCATCGACCTACCGCAATACCACGGCACTCCGGAAAGCCCTGACGCGATCAAGTTCCCGCCCACGGCGCGGGCACTGAACGACGCCAACACCGCCTTCTACGCCATTCCGGTGTTCGGCCGCTACACTCAGAACCAGCTCACCTTCCTGGCCGACGCCACCGGGGGGCGCGCTATCACGCAATACTCGCGCTTCAGCGACGCTCTGCAGCAGATCGCGCAGGAGAACAGCGGCTACTACCTGCTCAGCTACACGCGCCAGCGCCCGGCGGGGGTGTCGGGCTACCAGGAGGTGACGGTGCGGGTGGAGAACCCGGAGTTGAACGTGCGGAGTCGGGGCGGCTATGCGTACGGGCAGGAATGATTAGGGAATCCCCTCGCTCAGGGCACCCACACGGGGGTGCCCCTACCCAGATCTGGCCCCGGAACTCTGGGTAGGGGCACCCCCGTGTGCCTGCCCTGTGGCGTAGCCGCATCTGGTGTCCTGCTTTAGATGTCTGGCTCCCGCCCCGTGATCCGCCGAAATGCCTCCAAGTACCGCTCACGTGTCCCCGCCACGACGTCGACGGGTAGTTCCGGTGGCTCGCTGACGTGGTCCCAGCCGGAGGCGTCGAGCCAGTTGCGCACGTACTGCTTGTCGAACGATGGCGGCTCTTCCCCGGGCTGCCAGGCATCGGCCGGCCAGTAGCGGGACGAATCCGGGGTCAGAACCTCGTCGATCAGGGCTAGTTCGCCATCGATCCAGCCGAATTCGAACTTGGTGTCGGCCAGGATCAGGCCCTGCCGGGCGGCGTGCTCGGCACCTTGCTGGTAGAGATCGAGCGTCGCCGCGCGCAGACGTTCGGCCAGCTCACGGCCATGCGGCTGGGTGCTTTGGGGCAGTTGGGCGAGAGAGTCGGCCATGACCTCGAAGCTGACGTTCTCGTCGTGCCCACTCTCGGCCTTGGTCGCGGGGGTGAAGATCGGCTCGGGCAATCTCGACGCGCGCTCGAGGCCGGGAGGCAGCGCCAGGCCGCAGACGGTACCGCTCTGCACGTACTCACGGTAGCCACTGCCCGCCAGGTAGCCTCGGGCCACGCACTCGAAGGGCACGACGTCCGCATTGTGCACCCAGATGGAGCGACCGGCGAGGGTATTGCGGTGTGCCTGTAGGGTGGCGGGAAAGTCGTCGACGCGGGTAGCGCGCAGGTGGTGGCGCAAGCCCAGGCGGGAGAGGTCGAGGTGCTCGAACCAGAAGTTGGCCAGCTGGGTGAGGATCTTGCCCTTGTCCGGGATGCCTGGACGGAGCACGAAGTCGTAGGCGGACAGCCGATCGGTGGCGACGAGAAGCAGGCCGCCGGGTGCCTCGGTACTCGACTCAGAAGTACCCAGCTCCGGCGCGTCGAGGTCATACACGTCGCGTACTTTGCCGCGCCGCGGAGCGGGCAGGCCGGGTAGATCGCTGGTGGCGAGGGCGGCGGGAAGGGACGAAAGGCTCATGGGGTGGCGCTCGCGGTCAGGACGGCTCAGGCAGGAGGGGGGGGCAGCCGTTTCGCGCCCGAGCGGTCATGGCGCTCGCGCGTCAGCTCGCTTTCCAGGGCGGCGAGCAGGCCGGTCTGTAGGATGGTTCGGGGAATCTCGCTCAGCTGGGTACGGTCCAGTTCTTCACCATCGACGATCTCGTATACGGGCAGCTGGTCGAGGCCCTTGAGCCGTGCCAGACCCAGCTTGCGCAGGCCGAAGAGAAACTCGTTGCCGGCGCTGTCCTGTAGCGGCAGCACCAGGTAGCTGGCGCCATGATGGCGCAGGCGGTAAACCTTGTTCAGATCTTGGTCCAGTTGCAGGCCGGTAATGAACTTCTCGGTGGCGACGATACCCTCGTTGATCAGGTGACCGTTCTGGTTGATGTAAGCGTAGAACGGGCGGGACTCTTGTTGACGGTCGACCAGGTCGACATCCGTCTTGGTCATCGGCGCGAAGAAGCGGAAGACCTCGGATTGCTCGTAGCCCTGCGAGATCAGCATGGTCTTGACCTCGTCGATCTCTTTGGTCGCCTTGCCGGTCGTCAGGCGCGACAGCTCGACCAGGCCGTGGCCGAAGAACTCGTAACGTTCTTCGCGCGGGGAGTTGCTGCGGAGCGGGATCAGGCGGTAGGAACCGTAGTTGAGGGCAATGCGCATGCCGCGGTCGAACGGGAAACCTTCCTCCAGCGCGTGCGCGTAGCAGCGCTGCAGGTGTACGGCACCGATCAGCAGGTCGCGAGGGTGGCGGCCGGAGTAGAAAGCGCCGTCACCCAGATATTTCTCGAGCTTCATGCGGTAGGACTTGGCGAGTTGGTTGAGCCGCCGCTGGAAGCGGAACATCAGGCGGAACGACTCTTCCTGCATCTCGTGGCCGGACATGCCGAGCATCGAGAGCACGGCCGAGAATTCAGTGATGTCGTACACCAGGCCGAAGCGATCGACCAGCGGGTCGACGACCCAGGCGGCCATGAAGTCGAGCGGTCGAGTGGCCGGCGACAGGTAGAGCTCGGTCTTGCCCATCCACGTGCGGCTGAGGCTCGGCCGGCAGTACAGGCGGTCGTCCTTGCGTTTCATCGGCACGGTGAAGCGGCGCAGAGCGTGGAACAGTTCGAACTCCTTGAGCTTGACCAGCAGACTCTCCCAGACGCGCAGCTGGGCTGGCCCGAGCAGGCGTTCGGTGTCATAGCCGGGAAGGGTCGCCAGGAAGGTGCAGTAGCCCGAAGTGGTCAGTAGCTGTACCGGGTTCTCTTCCGGATCGCGCTTGAGCACGTGGACCGCGAAGTTCGTCAGCACCGGATCCTGCTTGTAGCGCAGCATGTGCCACTGCGTCAGTTCTTCGAGACGCTTGCGCAGGTCTTTGCCGTCGATGTGCAGCGAGCCGTTGAAGTAGCTGCTCAGCTCGGTCAGGCCGGGACTGATGTAATCCTCAGTGAAGATCAGGACGTTGTCGAGCATGCGCCGCAGCAGGCTGGGGAAGAGCTCTTCTTCGAGTTCCTCTGTGTCGAGCGCTAGACGGTTGACCATGTCGTAGGTCGTCGCCAGCAGGCGATCCTGGAAGCGGTCGAAGATCTGGTACTTGAGGGCGTCGCCCTGGCTGCGCCCGAGTTCGAGGTCGACGCGCAGGATGCGCTTGGGCGTCTCCTTGAGGAAGCGGGCGATGTCGAGCGAGTGGTAGAGCCAGAAGATGCTGGGGTAGTGGCGGCCGTAGCTCGACAGCGTGACGTTCTCGAGTGCCTGGCTGAGCAGCGTGCGGTAGGCGTCCCAGGCTGCCCCGTGCGCCTTGCGGTCTGAGCTGCGTCGCAGAGCCAGTTGCGTTTGGGCTTTCTCTTCCTGTTCCAGGTACGTGCCGAGTGCTGTGCGCAGCTCTTGGAACGAACGCGTCACCAGCAGCGGGAAACCCCACAGCGGCGTCGATGCTTCGTCTTCCAGGTAGATGCGTTGCGGCAGCGGTAGGCTTTCCTGGTGGTCCGGCACTAGCGCTCGTAGCTCGTCGGCTTCCGGACGCAGGAAGCCGAACGGGCCCCGCAGCAAGTAGGTCAGGGAAGGGGGAGTGTTCACAGCGCGGTTTTGCACGTCGGTTAGCGTATAACATCGGGGCGGAGGGCTGAAGCCACCCGCGATTCGATCACCCGATGCCTATGACTGTACTTCCTCCTGACGCGCAACCCGCTGATGACGGTTCCGCCGCTGCATCGCCGCCGTTGCTGCACCTCGACGATCTGTGCGTCGAGGTGAAGATGCGCGGTGGCTGGACGCCGGTGGTGCGTGGCGTCTCGATGATGCTGGAGCGTGGCGAGTTCGTAGGCGTGGTCGGGGAGTCGGGGTCGGGCAAGAGTCTGACCGCCTTGTCCGTGATGGGCTTGCTGCCGCCGGTGGCGCGTGCGCGGGGCAGGGTCTGGCTCGACGGTGAGGTCCCCGGCGCCGCGGCGCAGGATCTGCTGACCCTGGACGAACGTCAGCTGTGCCACGTGCGCGGTGGTCGCATCGGCATGGTCTTCCAGGAGCCGTCGACGTCGCTCAACCCGGTGTTGTCGATCGGATATCAGATTGCCGAGGCGGTGCGCGCTCACGGCAGCGTTGCGGGTGCCGAACCGGCAACGGGAGGGCGTCGCCCTTCCAGGGCACAGGCGCGCCGGGAGGCCGAGCGCCTTCTCGACTTGGTCGCCATGCCGGATGCCCGACGCCGTCTGGACGACTACCCGCATCAGCTTTCTGGCGGCCAGCGCCAGCGGGTCATGATCGCCATGGCCCTGGCCGGCAATCCCGACCTACTGCTCGCCGACGAGCCGACCACCGCGCTCGACGTCACCATCCAGGCGCAGATCCTGGACCTGCTCGAGGGCTTGCGCCGCGACCTCGACTTGACGATTCTGCTGATCACGCACGATCTGGCCGTGGTCGCCGAGACCTGCGAACGCGTGCTGGTGATGTACGCCGGCCAGGTGGTCGAGTCGGCGCCGGTCGAACGTCTGTTCGAGCAGCCGGCACATCCGTACAGTCGCGGTCTGCTGGCGGCGTTGCCGCGGCTCGGAGCACCGCGGCGCGAGGGTGGTCTGGCGACCATTCCGGGGCAGGTACCCGTGCCCGGACGCCTGCCCAGCGGCTGTGCTTTCCACCCGCGCTGCAGAGATGCGATGGCGCGCTGCAGTCTTCAGGAGCCGGAGCTGTGGTCTGTGAGCGATCTTCAGGAGGGTGTCGACCTCGGGGATGAAGCCGGTGTCCGTGCGCGCTGCTTTCTCTACGATCGCACGTCGGCGCAGGAGGGGCCCCCGACGTGAGCCGCCCACCCCGGGACGCGCCGGCGCAGCCACCGCTGCTCGAGGTGCGGGGCCTGACGAAGGTCTACAGCGTGCGTCGCGGGCTGCTGCAGCGCCAGCAGGGTGAGATTCGCGCGCTCGACGGCGTCGACCTGACGCTGCAGCGTGGCGAGTGCTACGCCGTGGTCGGCGAGTCGGGCAGTGGCAAGACGACCCTCGGTCGCTGCATCGTGCGCCTCCTGCAGCCGACCTCCGGCCAGGTGTTGTTCCAGGGTGTCGACCTCACCGCGCTGCACGGGGAAGAGCTGCGCCGCCGCCGCCGCGGTTTCCAGATGGTGTTCCAGGACCCCTACGGTTCGCTCAATCCGCGGTTGCGCGTCGGTTCGGTGCTGCGCGAGGTGCTGGACGTGCACCGCCTGGGCAGCGCGGCCGAGCGGCCGGGGCGGGTGGCCGAACTGCTGCGCCAGGTGGGTCTGGAGCCGGACGCTGCCGATCGCTTCCCGCACGAGTTCTCGGGCGGCCAGCGTCAGCGCATCGGCATCGCGCGCGCGCTCGCCACCGAACCGCAGCTGCTGGTCGCCGACGAGCCGGTCTCGGCGCTCGACGTCTCGGTGCGTGCCCAGATCATCAACCTGCTCAGCGATCTGCAGCGTCGGCTCGGGCTGACCGTGCTGCTGATTGCGCACGACCTGGCGGTCGTCGAGCAGGTGGCGGACCGTGTCGCTGTCATGTACCAGGGGCGCATCGTTGAAGAAGCGACGGCCGCGGATGTCTTTCGTGACCCACGGCACGCCTACACGCGCAGCCTGCTCTCCGCAGTGCCGATCGCCGATCCACGGCGGCGGCAGAAGCGTCGAAAGGTCCACGTGCCGCTCCCGGACAGCGGGTAGCCTGCTACTATCCGGTCGAGGAGATGCCCGAAGCCATGCTGCCAATGGCACCCAATTCCGCTTGAGAATTGCGCCAGTGTATGGAACATTTGCTCCGCTTGGACGTAGCATGAGCGAAGGGCGATCCGTGCAAGGATTTCGAAACCTGCCCCCGAGGAGGACAGATTGATGCTAGCGATGCGGAATGACGGGCCCCAGGCCCGAGACACGTGTACCCGTGCGGGTGCACGCATAGGGCTGATGCTTTGCTTGTCGGCCGCGGTCCTGCTGTCGAGCTTGCCGCTGCAGGCGCAGCCCGCGGTCGAACTCCGGGCCGGCGTCGGTGCCGAGCTACCGGATGCGCAGTTGCCGGTCGAGGGCGACCAGGTCTCGCTGTCGCTCGAGGACGCGGTGCGGATCGCGCTCGAGCGCAACCTACAGCTGGTCATCCAGCAGTACGACCTGGCGCAGAGCGACACGCAAATCGAGCAGAACCGAGGAATCTTCGACCTCAACCTGAGCGGTTTCTTGGACTTCAGCGACGACACCTTCCCGTCGGGTTCTGACCTCGATGGCGCCGATGTTCGGCAGGACGAGTCGCACAACCTGAATCTGTCGCTGAGCCAGCTGACGCCCTTTGGCGGTACCGTGGCGCTCGGCTGGAACACCGTGCGCTTCGAAACCAACAACGCGTTCGTGGTGCCCAACCCGCGCTACTCGATCGGCACCGAGCTGTCGTACACGCAGCCACTGTCGCGGGGCTTCGGCCAGGTCGCGACCCAGCGGGGTATCCTGATCGCTCAGACCAACGCCGAGATCAGCCGCCAGACCTTCGAGCAGCAAGTGATTTCGGTCATCCAGCAGGTCGAGAACGCCTACTGGAACCTGGTGCAGGCGCGCAAGCAGTTGGAAGTGTCGATCCAGAGTCTGACGTTGGCCCAGGAGCTGCACGATCGCAACCGCATCAAGGTCGAGGTCGGCACGTTGGCGCCGTTCGAGCTGGTGCAGAGTGAAGCCGGTATCGCCCAGCGTGAGGGCAACATCATTCGCGACCGGGCGACCGTTGGCGACGCTGCCGACGAGCTGTTGCGGCTCCTCAATGTGCCGCAAGGCGACATGTGGATCAAGGAGCTGGTACCGGAGACCGAGCCGACTGTGTTGTCGATGGACTTCAACGTCGATCAGGCGATTTCCACCGCGCTCGAGGCACGCAGCGAATTGCGTGCCCAGGAGCTGTCAGTGGAGAACCTGCAGATCGACGCTGAGTTCTTCGAGAACCAGATGCGACCCCAGGCCGACCTCCGCGTCGGCTACAGCGTCTCGTCGCTCGACGGCGATCATACGGCGTCGTTCAACGAGCTGACCGACATGGATTTCACCGGCTGGTCAGCGCGACTGACCATCGGCATCCCGCTGCAGAACCGCAGTGCCCGGGCGCAGCAGGCGAACGCCGACCTGGCGCTCAACCGCGGCCGCGCCCAGCTGAACAATCTGGAGCAGCAGATCGTCACCGAGGTGCGCAGCGCCGTGCGGCAGCTGGAAGCCGCGGTCAAGGGGGTGGAAGCCGCGCGCGCCTCGCGCGAGGCCCAGGAGAAGAGCCTGGAAGCCGAGCGCAAGCGCTACGAGAACGGCATGTCGACCAGCTTCCAGGTGCTGCAGATCCAAGACGATCTGACGCAGGCTCAGAGTTCCGAGGTTGCCGCGATCACCAGCTACCGTACGCGTCTGGCAGACTACTACCGGGCGATCGGCAAGCTGTTGGCGGAGAGCGGCGTCGAGTTGGTGCTCAGCCCAGACGAGTAAGCTCCACGCCAGGTGCCGCTTGCAAGAAAGGCGATCCGTGGCTCGAGCCCGGATCGCCTTTTCGTATTCAGGGCGGCCCTCCGCTATACGGGCTGGATCAGCGCAACCGAACCGTGACGTCTCCCGCGCCGGTGCTGGCATCGACCCGGGACGATCCTTTGCCGGCGCGCCATTCGACGCCGCGGTGCACGAAACCGCTACCCTCGACGCGTCCGCCGTCGACATAGAGCGCTGCTTCCCCGAAGTTCGAGCTTACCTCGGCGCGGCCGAAGTGCTTGGCGCGTAGGGACATCCGGATGTCTCCCGTCTGTACGCGCGCCTCGATGTCCCCCTCGACGTCCTCGACGACCAGCTCGCCGACACCGACGCGGACCTCGATCTCCGCTTCCTCGGGCACACTGACGCGCGTGACGATGCGAATGTGGTGTGCGCGCAGTTGTGTGCTGCCGCGAGTCATCAAGTTCAGACGCCCGTCGCGCCGCCGCCATTCCAACTCGACATCGTCGGCGGCGCGTCGGCAAGCCGATGCGTTGTCCGAGTCGCAATAGACCTCGATGTCGACGCGGATGTCGTCGCTCCATCCACCGCGGCCGGTGACCTCGATGCGCCCGACCTGGGTCGAGATCTTGATGCCGCGAGCATCCTCCATCGGCACCGCCTGTTCGAGGGTGCGGATGGGGTCGGCGCCGACGGTGGTCGGCGTGAACAAGCCAAGGCCGGTAAGGAGCAGGGCCAGAGCGTGCGCGGGGAAAGTAGTATCGCGAAGCCACCAACGGCTGCGGGAAGGTGTGCGAGGTCGAGTCACGGGAAATCTCCTTGCAAAGCTCTCGGTAGGACGTTGTCGACGCTACGGGTATACACTATGGCACATCGAGTTCACAACCTGAATTGAATCGACTTTCTGGAGGCGCCCACGATGACTCGACCCCCCCGTCCATTGCCCGTTTCTCAGTCACTCCACCGCCCTTCGTGGGTCCTCTCGGTGCTGATTCTGGTGCTGGCCCTGGTGCAGGTCAGCTGCTCCTACAACCCCGCCACCGGTCAGAACCAGGTGATGCTGATCTCCGAGGCGCAAGAGCTGGAGATGGGGCGCCAGGGCGACGCGGACATGGTGGCCTCGATGGGGCTCTACGACGATCCGCTGATCCAGGAGTACGTCAATGCCCTGGGCCAGGAGCTGGCCTCGCATTCCGAGCGTCCGGATCTCAACTGGACCTTCCGTGTCATCGACGACCCGATCGTCAACGCCTTCGCCTTGCCGGGCGGCTACGTCTACATCACGCGCGGCATCCTCAGTCACTTCAACACTGAAGCCGAGTTGGCCGCGGTTCTCGGGCACGAGATCGGTCACGTCATCGGCCGGCACAGCGCCAACCAGATGAGCAAGCAGCAATTGCTCCAGGTCGGCGTCATCGCCGGCACCATTCTGCTCGACGACGACTACGCCTTGGCTGGTGCCATCGCTGGTTCCATCGGCGCCCAACTGCTCAGTCTCAAGTTCGGGCGCGACGATGAGCGCGAGGCCGATGCCCTTGGCCTGCGGTACCTCGACCGCGCCGGCTACGACCCGCGACCGATGACCGAGGTATTCGACACCCTCGGCCGCGTCAGCGAGGCCGCCGGTGCTGGTGGCACTCCCGGCTGGTTGTCCACTCACCCGAAGCCTGAGGACCGCAGCGAGCGGATCGGTACCGCCATCGCCTCGCTGAACATCGACTACAGCCATCGCAAGGTCGGCCGCGAGGTCTACATGAACCGGGTCGAGGGCATCGTCTACGGTCCCGACCACCGCCAAGGCTACTTCGTCGACAACGCCTTCTACCACCCGGCGCTGGCGCTCAAGCTAGAGTTCCCACGTGGCTGGCAGGTGCAGAACCAGCGCCAGGCCGTGGTTGGCGTCAGCGGCGACCAGGACGCCTTGATCCTGCTGAGGATGGCCGACGAGCAAGGGAGCCTTGAAGAGGCTGAGCGGGCCTTCCTGGCGCAGCAAGGCGTCTATGCCGGTCCGTCCTGGAGCCCGGCGATGCAGGGTTTTCAGGCCGTCGGCCGCGAGTTCGAAGCGCAGAACAACAGCGGTCGTCTGCGCGGCCGTGTCGCCTTCGCCGAGCAGGACGACAACGTGCTACAGCTGATGGCCCTGAGCGACAAGCGCCAGTGGACGACCTACGAGGACGCGTTCTTCGACAGCCTCACCAGCTTCTCCCGCCTGCGCGATCGTCGCTACCTCGAGGTCGATGCGGCGCGTATCGATGTCGTCACCCTGCCGCGTGCCATGACGCTGGCCGAGTTCCACGAGCGCTTCCCGTCGACCATCGACCTCGACGAGGTCGCGATCCTCAACCATGCCTATCCGGACACCCGTTTCGAGCGCGGTGCCCAGGTCAAGCGGGTGGTGGGTGGAGAGCTGCCGCAACGGTGATCCAGCAGAGAATCGGGGCGAGCGGGAAAGGCGGCTAGCTCACTTCCGGTTCAGCTCAGCGCCGCGATCGCCGCCCGCGCCATGTCCGCCGTCAGGCAGAGACGGTGGCCGCCTTCGGGCTTGGGCTCGAGTGCCTCGTTCTGCCAGGGGTCGAACTCCAGCGGGTTGATCATCTCGCCGAAGATCGGACGCAGAGCGCGGGCCCCCAGGCGATTCTCTCTGTGCGCCTGCTCGGCGATCAAGGCCGCCGCGAGGTCTTCCAGTTCCAGGTCGACGTCGAGCGTGGCGAAGAACTCGCGGGCGCGCACGAACGGGGAGTCGAAGGACAGCAGCAGGATCTGGCGCAGCACCGGAATGCTCAGGTCGCTGAGCACGACCGTCTTGTCGAAGCGAGCCAGGAACTGCGGCACCATGCCGAAGTCGAAGAGGTCGCGCGCTTCGAGCATGTCGGCGAGAGAGAAGACGGTGTCGATGCGCACCTGGCCGTCGGCGGTGCGGATGGTCTGCTTGCGCAGCTTCTTGCCACTACCCGGACGGGTGACGCGGTCGTAGACCTGGTCGTAGAGGCTCTCGAAGGCACCGCCGCAGAGGAACATCATGCCCTTGGTGTCGATGTCGAGGGTCACCGGCTTCTCCTGGCCGTCGACCCAGGCGTGTGTTTGGTAGGCGATGCGCTCACCCTCCATCAGCGTCAACAGGCCCTGCTGCAGCACGACGCCGAGCGGATTCGGCTTGCCGGCCAGCACGGTGGCCATCTTGTCGATCTCGTCGATACAGATCGTGGCGCGCTCCATGCTCTCTTTGAGCGCGGCCGGTGTCGGCTTGGGCCCGGCCAGGGAGCGCGCGCGCTGTTCGACCGATGCCATCAAGCGGTCGGGACGGAACTCGAGGCGCTCGGCGTCGACCAGCAAGTTGGCGTTGAGAATGGTCACCGCGCGAAAGGCGCGGTACGCCGGCACGTCGTGGTAAAGACGCTGGATGTTGTTCATGATCGTCGTCTTGCCGGTACCGGAGTTGCCAATCATCAGCAGGTTTCCCGGCACCTTGCCGGTGGTGTGCTTGAAGATGGCGACAGCGACGAAACGCAGGGCACGATCCTGGCCGAGCACGCCGCGCTTGAGTTCGGTGAAGATCTGCGGTGGCCGGACCTCGCTGACGTCGGTGGCGTCGAGAATGGAGGATGGCGGCGTCTCGCCCATCGTGGGAGAGTCGGTCGAGGAATCGGTGGGGGAATCGAGAGTCGCGGTGGTCATGATGGCTCCTTCCGCATCAGTGTACGGATCGGCGGGGCGCTTTGCCCACGCTGCGAGGTAGATTGCTTCGCCTAGCGTCCGCTGCCCGCGATCAGAGACTCAGCCCTGCTCTGAGGCTGGTGTATTCTGACCCGGGCGTACGATGAGGTTGATGGACGCCCGGTTCCTGATTCTGTTCGGAGGATTCCATGCTCGATTCCGTTCTTGGCCAGCGCGCCACCGCTCGCTCGACCCTGCTGCGTCTCACCCTCTGTGTCACCGCTCTCTTGAGCCCCCTGGCCGTCAAGACGGCCGCGGCGGAGCCGATCGATGTGCGCGGGCGCGTCGAAGATCCGGAAGGCAACGGTGTCGGAAGCGTCACGGTGAGCGTTACAGGTGCGGATGGCTTCCAGGTGCAGGTTGAGAGCGACTCGCGCGGCCGCTTCCGCCTCACCTTGCCGTCTGCCGCCGCGGCGTATGCTTTTCGCCTGGAGCGCGATGGCTACCGGGTCCTGCGGCGGACCGTCCGCCCTACGGCCATCGACGACGAGGATCGCCTGCGCCTGGATTTCACCCTTCAGCTGCAGCGTCGTCTGACACGCGGTCAACCCTTGCTCGATTCAGAAGGCCGCCGTATCTGGCCCAACAGCGCCTGGGACGCCTATCGCCGCGGCCTGACGGCTCACGAGGCGGGCGATGCGGAGACGGCGCGGCAGGAGTTCGCCGATGCCCTGCAGATCGAGCCGAGATTTCCGCCCGCCAACGCTGCCATCGCTATTTTTCGCCACGACGATGGCCGCTACCGCGAGGCACTGGTTGCCGCACAGACCTTCTTCGCCTACCGCGACGACGGGAGCACTTCCAACGAGATGGCCGTCGAGATCCTGCACGTCCAGGCCGATGCCGCCTTCGCACTCGGGGACTGCGCCACGGCCCTGGCTTCTGCCAACGCCGTCCTGCAGGTGCAGCCGCAGGCTTTCTCGGCGCTGCGCATCCAGTACCTGTGCTACCAGAACCAGGGCAAGGACGTTGAGGCCCTTGCAGCCAAGGAAGCGCTCAAGAACTCCGACTCTGCCCTCGGTGCCGCGATCGAGATTCACAACGCTGCCGTCGCCCGCTTCCAGGCTGGCCGCTATGTCCAGGCCTCCCGAGACTTCGAAACCGCTCTCGAGCTCGACCCCAACCTCATCCCTTCCTGGTCCGGCCTGGCCAAGAGCCATTCCCTCGGCCGTCGACACGCCGAGGCCCTGAGTGCAGCTGAGCAGCTGCTGCAGCGGGCACCCGAAGACGTCCCAGGCTGGAACATCCGCTGCGATGCTCTGGTCGCCCTGGAGCACGATGAGGCCGACGTTCGCGCCTGCCTGCTGCGCCTGGTCGAACTCGATCCCGACAACAAAGACCACGCCCACCGCCTGCACCAAGCCGCCTTCCGGGCCAGCAATCGCGGTGATGCCGACACCGGGGTCGAGTTCTTCCGCCGGGCACTGGCAGTCGACGCAGAACTTCTCGTCAGCCACCGTTCGCTAGCCACCCTGTTGGTGCAGCAGGGGCGCTACGAGGAAGCAGCCGAAGCTGTCGAGGCGTTGCTACGCGTCGCGCCGGGGGATACGCAGGGGATGCGGCTGCGGGAGCGTATCCAGGGGCGCTCTGGAGGCGATACCCGGACCCCCTGAGGGGAGTCGAGTCACCGGCACCCCATGCTAGGCTACCCGCCATGAGAGGCCCTACGAGCAGCGACCACAAACCCGGATCCCCAGCCCTCGCCGCAGAGGGCGTCAAAGACCCCGCTGAGGCTCGTCGCCGGGTGGCCGAGGCGATCGGTATCCCGGTGGCGCAGCGGCACATTCTGCTGTGCCTCACCGAGGGCAAGCCGAAGTGTTGCGGTGTCGACGACATGCAGGCGTCGTGGAAGTACCTCAAGGGACGGCTCAAGGAACTGGGCCTTACGGAGAGCGGCGGTGTGTTGCGGAGCAAGGTGGGATGCTTGCGCCTGTGCCGTGATGGGCCGGTGGCGGTTGTGTATCCCGACGGGGCCTGGTACCACGGCTGTACGCCGGAGGTGCTGGAGCGCATCATCCAGGAGCATCTGATCGGCGGACAGCCGGTTGTGGAGCACCTGGTGATGGCCCAGCCGCTGTCGGCCTGCTGAGATTCTTCGAGTCGTTCAGACGAGCCTAGCCTGGACTCAAAATGCCGGTTCATCGCCTTGGTGGCGATGGCCGGCATTGTTGTTTTTCAGCTCAGTCATAGAGTCATTTATTCTTGTGAATATTTTCCCTATTCGATCACGACCCCGGATCGGTAGAAGTTCGAATCCACTCAAAAAATAGTCGTCCCGCTTTCGTCACTCCACCACACCATAATAGTCAAAAGGCATGATCGGCAGGCGCGTTGCTGCCAGATTCAAGGCATTTGATTTACGGATATCCGTAATTTGAGGGGCCCCTGTGTTTCCACTAGTTCTGTGTGATCCATTGCTGATGCAGCACCTCCGTGTGAGGTCGCGAAGCAGCACTTTCCATCTCCCCCCGTCCATCCGGAGGTTTACCATGAAGAAGAAGTCCGATCGCAAGTTGATGCTGTCTCGTGAAACGCTGAGTTCCCTCAACGAGGAGCAATTGAACAAGGCAGCGGGCGGGGATACCGAGTACCCGTGCCTCGATACGAATATCCTGACCAACTACGTGAGCTGTGCTTGCTACACGATGAACGGTTGTAGCCTCAGTTTCTGAGGCTGAAACGGTACCCGGGGCGGCCCGATCCGGGTGCTGATCAGCAGGGCCGACGTTCCCTTCAGGGCGGGGTCTTTGGACTCCGCCCTTGTCGTCGTGCGGTTCGCTTGAGACAATCGAAGTACGGCATTGCTGCTGAACTCAATACAACGAGTCCCCGACTCCGGGGCGAGAACCTGTTTGAGGCCGGATCGAACGGCCGGAGGTGACCATGGCGAAACGAATCGGACTGGCACTGACCGGTGGTTCGCTGCGTGGCGTGTGCGCGCAGACGGGAGCGCTGAAGGCTCTACAGGAAGAGGGAATCGAGTTCGATGTCCTGATCGGTAGCTCGGCGGGAGCGATCGTCGGAGCGCTCTATGCCGGTGGTTTGGAGCCGGTCGAGATCGAGCGTCGCTTGCGGGCGCTGCGCCGACGCGACTATATGGATCCAGATCTCGAAGGTACCGTCGACGCGATCGGGGACAAGCTGAAGGGATGGCACGGGCTGCTGCGCGGTGAAGCGCTGCTCGAGTGGCTGCGCGAGCGGTTGCCGGCACACAACCGTCTGGAGCAAACCGAGCGCAAGCTGTACTTGACGGTCACCAACGTTTCGCGCGGCGAGGCTCAGGTGAAGAGTCACGGTCCGCTGGCAGAGTACGTACGGGCCTCGGCGGCGCTGCCGCTGGTGTACCGCTTGCAGGAGGTGGAAGGGGACTTCTACGCCGACGGCGGCATCTTGAACAATGTGCCGGTGGCCGCGCTGGTGGAGGCGGAGGCCGCCGAGGGCCGGCGGGTCGATTGCGTCGTGCTGGTGACCACGCTCAATGTCGGGCCGGAGACAGCCGTATCGGATAATGGTTTCCTGGGTCAGGACTTCACGCCCGGCCACGTACTCGGCCGCTTCTTCGACGCCCTGGAGCGTCAGATCAAGGGCGACAACCTGGATGCCGATGGCAGTCCGGTGTTCCAAGTCAAAGCGCGCGTGCCGGATCTAGGTTTGTTCGAGCCGGAGGGTATCCGAACCTGCATCGAGGCGGCCTATCGCAACGTCAAGCAGCAGCTACGCGACGGATTGCTGGACCTGACGCCGCTGCGCGCGGAGGACGCGGATGGCAGCTTCATTCTCTGATGGAAAATTTGCCGATGGAGGGTGTGATGAGTGATGTTTTGACAGCAGTTCGGGCTGTGCGTGCCCCGGCGGCGAGTGGCAGGGGCATGCAAGAGACGGGCAATCAGGTGGGCCTGGTGTGCACCGGCGGCAACTTGCGCGGTGTGTGTGCTGAAACCGGGGCGCTGATCGCTCTGGAGGAAGCAGGCGCTCGTTTTGACGTCGTGATCGGAGCTTCCGCGGGCTCGATCGTCGGTGCACTGTATGCGTCCGGCATGGCACCGCGCGAGATCGCTGCGGCGTTGCGCACACTGCGACGCAAGGACTACCTGGATGCCGACTGGCGGGGGTTGGTGTTGGCGGTGCCGCGCTTGTTCACCGGTTGGCACGGGGTGTACAAGGGGCAGGCACTGCTGCGCTGGCTCAAGCAGCACTTGCCGGAGCACAACCGCATCGAGAAGACCGAGCGCAAGTTGTACCTATGTGTGACCAATACGTCGCGGCAAGAAGCGCAGGTCAAACAGCAAGGGCCGTTGGCCGAGTTCGTGCGTGGCTCGGCGGCGTTGCCGCTGGTGTTCAAGATGCAGCGCGTGGAGGGGGAGTGGTACTCGGACGGTGGCATCCTCAACAACGTGCCGGTGGACGAACTGGTCGAGCACGCCCCGGAGGTAGGTCGACTGGCGATTGTCACCGCGCTGCGCGTGGAGGAGAAGGAACGCGGTCCGAGCGAGCAATTTCTCCGCAAGACGTTCACGCCGCTGCACATGATCGGCCGCTACCTGAAGGCAGTGGAGGTCGAGATCAAGCGGACCAATCGCGATCCGGAAGGGCGTGACGTGGTGCTGGTACGTGCGCGGGTGCCGCGCATCGAATTGGATGAGCCGCAGCGGATCGACGAGGCCATCCAGGCTGCCTACGAGGATGTTTGCCGGCGCCTCGACAAGGGAGAGTTGAAGATCGATGCCCTCTTTTCTGAGGAGGGCGAGCGCGCCGCTCAGGCGTCCGGTGGCTCCTCGGCCTCTTCTTCGGCGGCTTCTCCGCTGGCGACGTCCTCGGCGACGCTTCCTCCTACTACGGCCGTGTAGTCAGGCAGCAACGGCCGGTCGGGGCGCAGGGTGGTCTCGGCAGCGGTGATCAGTGTGCGCAGCCCCTTGCGCGTCGTGGCACTGACCGCCACGCCGTCGTAGCGGCGCGCCAAGTCCTCTGCCTGCTTGGGGGGCAGGAGGTCGATCTTGTTGAGCACCAGCAGGCGCTGTAGATCTTGCAGGTCGAGTTCCTGCAGTAGCGCCTCGACCGCTTGCATCTTGTCCTCTAGGTGCGGATCGGCGGCATCGACCACGTGCAGCAGCAAGTCGGCGTCGGCCAGTTCTTCGAGCGTGGCACGGAAGGCGATGCGCAGGTCGGCCGGCAGATCGCGGATGAAGCCGACGGTGTCGGTGATCACCACCTCGCCCTCGCGCGGGAAGCGCAGGCGGCGGCTGGTCGGATCGAGCGTCATGAACAGCTGGTCCGCGGCCTCGACCTCGCTCTGGGTGAGTGCGTTGAGCAAGGTCGACTTGCCGGCGTTGGTGTAGCCGATGATCGACAGTACCGGCACGCCTTCGCGCCGCCGCCGGCTGCGCCGCAGGTCCCGCTGCTTGGACATCTTGTCGATCTGTTTTTCGAGTGCCCGGATGCGGTCGCGGATGCGCCGGCGACCGATTTCCATTACCGTCTCGCCGGGACCGCGGCCGCCGATGCCGCCCGTGAGGCGCGACAGGCCGGCGTCCTTCTCGGTCAGGCGCGGTAGCGAGTACTTGAGCTGCGCCAGCTCGACCTGCAGCTTGCCATCGCGGCTGCGGGCACGTTGGGCGAAGACGTCCAGGATCAGCTGCGTGCGGTCGACTGCCTTGAGGCCAGTGGCATCTTCGAAAGCGCGTGCCTGGGCTGGCTTGAGGTCGATGTCGAAGACGGCGACCTCGGCGCGACGTCGCATGCCTTCGAGCACGATGTCCTGCAGTTTGCCGCGGCCGACGACGGTCGACGGGTGGACGTGCCGGCGCTTCTGGCGCACGATCCCGGCAATCTCGACACCGGCTGCCTTGACCAGTTCCAGCGTTTCCTCGAAGTGATCGTCGTCGGCGGTGACACCGATCACCAACACGCGCTCCTTCTGTGAGGCCGCGGCGTCGCCGGTCAGTCGGCGGAACTCGGCTTCCAGCGCCCGCATCGTCTCCTGGACATCGAGATCGAGGCGGTGGACGTCGGAGGCGACGACGTGCTCGAAGGGGTCCGCGGGCACCTCGGCGTCGAGTTCGGCCTGCACGACGTCCGGTGTCGGCGACAGGTAGGCGACCTCGACGCGGCCGGGCTGTCCGTCCTCCTGCGCTTCGATCATCGCGACCATGTCCAGGCGCAGCAGCGCCAGGTCGTTGAGGTCGTCCTGGGTCAGTGACTCGCCGCGCAGGTGAGTGTGCACCAAGCGCAGGCCCCGGAAGCGCCCGACGCCACCGCGCAGGCGGCCGACATCCGGGACTTCGATGTGCGTGGCATCACCGACGACGACGTTACGGATCGAGCCATCGCGGTTGAGGAGTACACCCACTTGGCGACCGATACGGCGCGAGATCTCGGTCAGGTGGCGTGCGAGTTCGGGCGAGACGACTTGCTCCGGCGCAACCTTACGGCGGAATGTCCGCTCCAGGGCCCGCTTGTCGGACGTCTTGAGATCGCGGATGTTGCCTTCGACGTGCATAGAGCCTTTCTGTGCTTCTGTGGCTGGAGCGAGAGCGGAGACGTCAGGGCGCCAGGCGGCGGCGCTGCCAGCCGCTGGCGGAACTGCTGTCGCCTTGGCTGGTGGCCAAGTACTGCAAGCGGTCGTGCAGCCGGCTGCGTCGGCCCTGCCAGAATTCGAAGGATTCGGCGCGCAGCTGGAAGCCGCCCCAGAAGGCCGGTAGCGGCAGAGTGGCCAGTCCCTCGAAGCGTCGGCGCATCTCTTCGGCGCGTTGCTCGAGTTCTTGCCGGGATTCCAAGGGCGAACTCTGGCTCGATGCCCAGGCTGCGATCTGGCTGTCGCGCGGCCGACTCTGGAAGTAGGCCTCGGATTCGGTGTGGACGAGGCGTTCGACTTGCCCTTCGATACGGATCTGCCGTTCCAATTGGGGCCAGAAGAAGAGCAAGGCGGCGTGCGGGTTGGCGGCCAGCTCGACGCCCTTGCGACCCTCGTAGCTGGTGTAGAAGACGAAGCCGCCGGTGTCGAAGCTCTTGAGCAGCACCGTGCGTGCCGACGGCTTGCCGTCCGGCGTCGCGGTGGCCAACGTCATGGCGGTAGGCTCCGGAACCTGTGCGGTCAGCGCATCGGAGAACCAGGTCTCGAAGAGCGAAAAGGGATCTGTGTCGGCGTCTTGCACGGACAGGCCGGCGCGGTCGTACTCTGTGCGGTGATCTGCCAGGTCGCGATTCATGGCCGCCTATCCTACGTCAGGCGGTGGTGGGATTGCACCCGCCGACTGCTGGGGCCGAGGAGAGAACTGTTCCGGGGCAAGGAAAAAGGCCGGACACCGAAGTGCCCGGCCTTGCAGCTCACCGCTCAGGGTGAGTCACCGAGGGGTGCCGCGTCAGTTGCCGCGTGACTCCCGGTGCGGACGGCCGATGTAGCCGCCAGCGTTCGGTTGCTTGACCAGGTTGACCCACTCGCGCATCGCGCCGATGCTGCAGCCGAACTTGGTGTGGCCGTTGCCCAGACCCTGGGCTTCGATGATCTGCTCGCACGAGCAGCCGGCCGTGTCCGTGGTGGTGAATACGTCCCCAGCGCCACCGGGCAGGCTGTCGAAGATGGTGTCACCGTCGGTCAGCGCGTAGCGGTTCTTCTTCAGGCCGCGTGTCGGCACGCCCTCAGGGATCGTGGTGCCTGGACAGACGTCGTCGCCGTCGAGCACGCCGTCTCCGTCGGAGTCGACGATCACCACCTCGAAGATGGTCAGCGTTGCGGTGGCTGGCGTGGCGAGGACTTCGCCGGCCCGCGTCAGCTCGCTGGTCTCGTTGAGGTAGTCCCCGACCGCCGCCGAACCCGGCACCTGCAAGGTCACGCCGAAGGAGCAGGAGCCCCCCGGCAGCAGGCTGCCGTCGTTGAAGTTCAGTGCGGTGGTGCCCTCGAGGCTCGAACCTTCGCCGCAGATGTCGGTCGCTGGCAGTCCGACGGCTGTCAAGCCGGGGAGCATCGCGCCGAGGTCGTCGGTGAAGGAGAGCAGGTTGATGGTGTCGCCGCTCAGGTTCTCCAGGTTGAACACCAGGGTCACCGTATCGCCGGCTTCGACGCTGCCGCTGAACGACTTGCTGAAGGCCATGAAGTCGATCTGCAGCACGTCGCTGGCGGTGCCACCCTCGACGGCGAGGCCGCCGATGGTGCCCGTGATGGTGCTGGTGGTATTGGTCGCTTCGGTGCCGAGACTAACGTCGGTCGGCACGGTCAAAGCGACATCGAAGGTGCAGGAAGCGCCCGCCGCCAGGCTGCCACCGCTGAAGGTCAGCAGGCTGCTGCCGCTCAGCTGCGAACCGATGCCGCAGACATCCGTGAGCACCGCGCCCGAGGCCGCGAGGCCGCTCAGAGCCGCGTTCAGATCGTCGGTGAAGGCGATGTCGGCCACCGCTTCACTGGCGTTCAGGTTGTCGATGGTGAAGCGCAGTGTGACGGCGTCACCCGGGCCGGCTGGGTCGTCGACGAATTCCTTGCTCAGACTGAGGAAGTTGGTCTCGACGAGCAGCCGATCGCTGATGTTGTCGAAGGTGATCAGGGTGGCGTTGAAGGTCGCCGCGATCAGCGAGGTCGTGCTGATGTAGGTGTCGGGCGGCGTCGATGCCGGCACCGTCAACGGCACGTCAAAGGTGCAGGACGCTGCCGGCGCCAGCACGCCATTTTGCAGGAAGAGGAACGTTCCGCCGCTGACGGCTGCCAGCGACGAGCCGGCGCCGCAAGGCTCGCTCGGCACGCTGGCGGCGGCGAGGCCGTCGAGTGCGCTGCCGAGGTTGTCCTGCAGCAGGATGCTGGAGGCCGTATCGGTCGGACTGTCGTTGGTGAACGTGTAGCGCAAGGTGACCGTGCCACCCGGCAGCACCGGATCGTTGATGAACTCTTTGCTGGCGCTCAGACCGGCGATGCGCAGGTCGTCGGACGCCGCGTTGCCGACCGTCGAGATACCCAGGACGGTACCGACGACGCTGCTGGTGGTGTTGGTGTAGGCACCCGGAGCCGCCGCTGCAGGAGCCTGCAAGGCGACGTCGAAGGTGCAGCTCTCACCGATGTCGAGGCTGCCACCGGTGAACAGCAGTGTCATGGTGCCGCTGATCGAGGAGCCGGCGCCGCAAGGCGTGCTGGGCAGGCTGGTGGCGACCAAGCCGGAGAGCGTCGCGTCGAGGTCGTCGGTGAAGCTGACGTCCGTGACCGCGGCCGGAGCGGACTCCAGGTGCCGCAAGGTGAAGCGCAGGGTGACGTTGTCGCCCGGCTGCACCGGATCGTCGATGAACTCCTTCTCCAGCTGCGGCGGGGCCACGACCTGCAGGTCGTCGCTGGCCGCGTCGCCGGTGATGGTCTCGCCGTCGACGGTCGCGGTGATCTCGCTGGTGGTGTTGTTGTAGGTGCCGGCGGGGGCATTCTCGGACACGTCGAGCGTGATCGAGAAGGTGCAGCTGGCTGCCGGCGCCAGGTTGGCTCCGGTGACCGTCAGGCGAGCCGGCGTGACGCTGATACCGCCGAGCCAGGGTGTGAAGGTTGCCGTCGATCCGGCGCCGCAGAAGCCCGCGGCGGGTACCGCGGCAGCCGTCTGGTGGATGGTTTCGAACACGTCGGTGAAGGTAATGTCGGTCGCCGACGAGGTGAGACTGGAGTTGGTGATGGTGAACTCGAGCACCGTCGTGCCGCCGCCACCTACCGGGTTGTCGAGGAAAGTCTTGGTCAGCACCGGTACCGGCTGCACGAAGAGCAGATCCGACGCCGGATCTCCGATCACAGGACTGCCGTCGAAGTCGGCGCTGATCGAGCTAGTGGTGTTGACGTACGTCCCAGGCACCGCGTCGCTCGGCACCTGCAGCGTGGCGCTGAAGGTACACGTCTGCTCCGTGCCCAGGTTACCGCCGCTCAGCACCAGCGTGCTGGAGCCGGTCAGGGAGGAGCCAGCGCCGCAGGGGTTGGACGGCAAGCCGACCGCGACCAGGCCCGTCAGCGTGGCGTCGAGATCGTCGCTGAAGCTGATGTTGCTGGCCGAGTTGCGGCGGTCGAGGTTGCGCACGGTGAACTCGAGGGTCACCGTGGCACCCGGCGCCACCGGGTCGTCGACGAAGTTCTTGGACACCGCGATCTGCTCGATCGTCGAGGTCAGGGTCGCGCTGGCCATGCCCGAGTCGACCAGGGCGAAGCCGCTCAGCCGCTGGCCCGTCAGGTTGCCGGAGGTGTTGCCCAGGGTACCGATGGCGTTGGCTTGCACATCGACGCTGATCGTGCAGATGGCGCCGGCATTGACCAGCGCATCCAGTCCACCCAGGCTGCTGTAGGAGATCGAGTTACTGCCGGGGACGGCCGTGATGGAGCCGCCGGTGCAGGTGCTGCTGGCGCTGGCGGGATCCGCCACCGCCATGGTCGACGGCAGCGTGTCCGTGAAGCGCATACCGAACACGTCGCTGTCGTTGGCGCTGTTGTCGATGGTGAAGGTCAGCGTCGTGCGGCCGCCGAAGAAGACGTTGGCCGGCGAGAAGCTCTTGGTGAAACCGGGGCGGTCGGTCGCCACCGTCAGGTCGGCGCTGGCGCCGGGGGCGCTGCCGGCGTCCCAGGTCAGGCTGCCGGAGGTGTTGGTGTAGGTGCCGGGACCGCTCGCCGTCACGTTGACGCTGATGGTGCAGGTGCTGTTGCCCGGGAGTCCACCACCGCTGTAGGTGATGGTGGTACCGCCGTCCGGAGCGGTCAAGGTACCGAAGCAACTGCTCTCTGCCGCCGCCGGGCTGGCGAGGGTCATGCCGGCCGGCAGTGCATCGGTGAGTGTGGCACCGCGCAGGCCGCTACCACTAGGGTTCGACAGGGTGAACGTGAGGGTGCTGGTACTGCCCGGTCCAATCGTGCTTGGATTGAAGGCCTTGCTCAGGCTTTGACCGGACGCTGCGGGAGTAAAGGCGAGGACCGCGAGAAGCGCGGTACATACCGGGAGGAGGCGAGGGTCAACTCGCTTGCTGCTGTGCATGGAAACATCCCTCCGAGACCGCAAGTCGCGATCTCTTCGTAGGTTCATGAAAGGGCTAATGAGATAACGAGAAATCTAATCGCACCCATTATAGCTCAGCACGAGTTGCCGAGCAACCGGCATTGACGCGATTCGGTGAGTCGAAAAGCCCAGAAATAAAGGCATCTTCAGATGCGCATGATCTCGCCGAGGTTCCAGGTCTCCCATGGCGCCTCGGTCTGACTTGCGGCGCCATGGGTCCTGGGTACAGCAGTCGAGAGCGAGCCTCAGAACAGCAGTTTGATGCTCAGGCTGACGTCGCGACCGGGCAGCGGTGCCAGGTTCTTGAGGAAGGACGTATGCGGGCGCGCCTCTTCGTCGCTCAGGTTCCGGCCGCGCAGCATCAAGTCGACGATCTGGTCGGAGAACAGGAAGCGATAGCCGAGGCTGGCGTTGAACAGGGTGTAGCCGTCGGTCGGCGACTCGCTGACCGCGACCTTGTCCTGCTGGTCGACCCAGCGCACCTCGGCGGAGCCGTTCCAGCGCTCGCTGTGATAGTGCACGCCGGCGGCCAGGCTCATCGGCGGGATGCGCGGCAGGTATCCCCCATTGCGAGCCAGCTTCGCCTCCACGTAGTCGCCGCTGAGCTGCAGGTGCAGGTGGTGTCCGTGGGTCTCGTAGAGCTCGAGCCGGGCTTTGAACTCCGCGCCGGTGAACTCGGCGTCGGTCTGGCTGTACAGCACGACCGGGAAGCCGTCCTCGTCGCCGCCGGTGAACGCCTGGTAGATGAAGTCGTCGAAGTCCTGGCGGAAGAGCGTCAGCTCGCCGGAGCTGTGCTCCCCCTCGTAGCGTAGGGACAGATCCAGCCCGAGACCGGTCTCTTCTTGCAGGTTCGGATCGCCCAACTCGAAGGTCTGCGTCGCCACGTGCACGCCGTCCGAGAACAGTTCCTCCGGCGCCGGTAGCTTGACCGAGCGGGCGAGCGATGCGGCCACCGACAACGTCTCGGTCGCCCGCCAGACCAGACCCAGGGAGGTGCTGAACCCATCGTGAGAACGGGCGGCGGCGCCGATTGGGTCGATGTCCTGCGTCTCGAAACGTGCTCCCAGCTGCCAAGCCAGGTCGCCGGTGTCGAATTCCTGCAACGTGAAGAGCGCCAGCCGCTCGGTCGTCGACTTCGGCAGGAAGGCTTCGTCGCCGATCGCCTCGAACTCGCGGTCCAGGTACTGCAGGCCGACCGCACCGGTGTGGCGGGTGGCGCCGGCCCCCAGCGTGCGTTCGGTCTGGATCGCTTCGATGCGTGTCTCGACGAAATCGTTGAAGAAGCGGGTGCCGATCTGTGTGCCTTCGAGCTCCACATGCTCATAGTCGGTAGCGCCCAAGCGCGCACGCAGGGCCTGGAAGGGGCCGAAGGCCTCGACCCACTCGCCACGCAGGTCGAGGCGGCGCTGCTGCATGTCGATGCGCACGTCTTCCTCTTCCTCCTCGTGGCCGTGGTCGTCGTCTTCTTTCAACCCCAGGCTGGACTCGTCCCCTTCGTGGTGATCGTCGTCCTCCTCGTCATGACCGTGGCCGTGCCCTCCCGGCAAGCCGTAGTTGCTGTCGAAGCCGCTCACCGCGACGCCGAAGAAACCCTTGGTGCCGAAGTAGGTCACGCCGAGACGGCCAGACTGAGTCTCGAGATCGCTGTTGGGTACGATGCCGAGGGGGTTCTCTTCTCCCTCTTCCTGGTCGTGGTCTTCGTCCTCTTCGGCAAGAGCGAAGCCGGGGATTTCGTAGTCGTCGGTCTCGCGGGCGATAGCGCCCACCGTCCAAGCCCAGTCGCCACTGCCACCCGTCAGTTCGAGCACGCCAGTGCGCTCGTCGTTGACGCTGCCGCCGCGCAACTCGAGGCTGCCGCTGATGCCCTGGTTCGAGCGGAGGGTCGGAATGCGGCCGTCGATGACGTTGATCGCGCCCCCGATTGCACTGGAGCCGTAGAGCAGCGTCGCGGGACCGCGCAGAACTTCGATACGCTCGGCCTGTGCCGGATCGGTCGTCACCGCGTGATCGGCGCTGACACCCGAAGCGTCACCGGTATCGAGGCCACCTTCGAGCACGCGGACTCGGTCACCGGCCATGCCTCGAATGATGGGCCTGCTGGCCCCGGGGCCGAAGAACGTCGAACTGATACCGGGTTCCTGGGCCAGCGTTTCGCCCAGCGTTGGTTGCAGGCGCAAGCTGAGTTCTTCGCCGCTCAGGCTACTGGTTGCGGTCGCCAGCTCCAGCGGGTTGCGCGCGTCGATCGACGCGGTGACGACGATCTCGTCGAAGTGCGCGCCCGGCGTCACCAGGATGTCCGCGCTGGTGGTCTCGCCGGCGCGGATCGTGATCCGTTCGACGGCGACTCCCAAGCTCGGGACTTCCACTTCGAGTAGGTAGGAGCCCGGTCTCAATCCGTCGAAGCGGAAGCGACCGTCGGCACCGACCCTGGTGCTCACGTTGAGGTCGAGGATGCGGGCCGTGGCGAGTACGAAGTCGTGGTCGTGCGGCGGCGTTACGCTGCCTTCGAAGCTGCCCGTAGGTGCTTCTTCGGTCTGACCGGTGAGCGAAGGGGTGTCGAAGCCGAAGGTGATGACCACGGACAGGCACACCCATACCAAGGCCGGAAGTCTGTAGCGGAGCAGGGAAAGTCGATTCGAATCGAACATGGCCGGAGTCCTTTCTCGGAAGAGCTAGAGGCAGAGCGAAGACCGAAGTGCTCTCGGTCCGAAGGGGCCGCATGCAGCGAGCCCGGCGTTCCGGTACCGGGAGCTCTCGTCAGCGAGAGATCAGGCTCAGTTCCTTGGGGGACGGCGCTCGCGGCGAGGCGGCGCGCCGGACTCAGGCGGAAGGGGGGCCGCGCAGGCTGCGGCTGGTGAGGGGAGCGCGGACGCAGTGGAGGTTGCCCGGGCAGCGGCTCGCCTGCTCCTGGGGTAGCAACCCCGTGGCGGTCGCGGCTGAGATGCGGCTCAGGTGGCGCTGGCTCTGCAGGCGGCAGCCCAGGCAGTGGTGCTGGTGCCCATGACCGCTGGCGGTCAGCTCGGGCGCGGGGGGCGACGGAACCTGCTCTCCCATCGCCGGGTGCCCATGGTCGACGACGCAGGTGTGCTCGTTGAGCCGGGCGGTGCCGTGGTGGTCGTGGCCGACCAGCTCTGCAGTCGAAGTCACCAGCAGCAACAGCACCAAGATCGGCCCGACGGTGAGAGGGCCGAAAGCGAGCGATGCGGTGCGGCGGCAGACGTGCTGTAGGCAGAGCCACATGACTCCCTGAGTCTACAGCATTTTTTGGTAATGGGAAATGATTATCAATAAATGCTTGGCCGCGGCACGGGTCTCTAGGCTGGAGGGGCGAGCGTGGAGGGTGCTGCCTTGACTTCCACCGGGCGTCCCGTTTACAAATGTCTAAACCATCTCGAACCACTCAGGAGACGACAGACATGGCAAAGCTCGAATACGTCGAGGGAATTGGTACCAAGTACGCGGACAAACTGCGTTCCGCAGGGGTCGCCAGCACGGACGGCCTGCTCAAGGCGGGCCGCACCCGCAAGGGTCGGAAGCAGATCGCGGACGGCAGCGGCATCAGTGAGAAGCTGGTGTTGACGTGGGTCAACCACGTCGATCTCTTCCGCATCAAGGGCGTCGGTGAAGAGTACGCCGATCTGCTCGAAGCCGCTGGGGTCGACACCGTCGTCGAGCTGGCGCAGCGCAAGCCGGAGAACCTACATGCCAAGATGGCGGAGACCAACGCCAAGCACAAGCGCGTGCGCCAGCTGCCGGCGCTCAGCCTGGTCGAGGACTGGGTGGCGCAGGCGAAGAAGCTGCCGCGCGGCGTCGAGTACTGACAACGAAGCTCGGTCCAGACCGAACTTCGTTGGCGGTACGCGTTCTCAGGGGGCCTGGGGGCCAGGCCCCCCTCCAGGTTTCCGGTGTCACTGCAAACGATCCAACTTGTCAGGTCGTCTCGACCTTGTGCACGTGCACGTCGCGCTGCGGATAGGGGATCGAGATGCCCTCGGCGTCGAAGCGGCGCTTGACCTCGCGCGTGACGTCCCAGTAGACAGCCCAGTAGTCCTCGGCGTTGACCCACGGACGGACGATGAAATCGACCGTCGAATCGCCGAGGTTGTGGAGCTTGATCGTCGGTGCCGGCTCGTCGAGCACCAGTTCGTGAGTCTCCACGATGTCGCTCAGCACGCGTTCGGCGTGTTCGACGTCGTCGTCGTAGCCGATGCCGAAGGTGAAGTCGATACGGCGCGTCGGCTCGGCGGTGATGTTCTTGATCACATCGCCCCAGATCTTGCTGTTGGGCACGACGATGCGCTGATTGTCAGCCGTCAGGATGGTCGTGGCGACCAGGTTGAGATCGCGCACTTTGCCGGTGACGCCGCCGGCTTCCACCACGTGACCGACGTCGAACGGCCGGTGAATCAGCAGCATCAGGCCAGCGGCCAGATTGGACAACGTGTCCTGCGTCGCGAAGCCGATGATGAAGCCGGCGACGCCGAGGCCCGCGAGCAGCGGCCCCAGCTCGACACCTAGCTGCGCCAGGGCGAGCAGGAAGCCGAGCAACAGCACCAGCTTGCCCGAGATCGAGACGAAGAAGTTCTCCAGCAGCCCCGACATCTCGGTGCGCCGCGTGGCGCGGCTCACGACGCGGCGGGTCAGGCGGGCGACAATATAGGCGATGAGTAGGATGAAGAGCGCCGCGGCCAGGCGCAGCAGCAGCTCGGGACCGTGGTTCTGCAGCCACCCGAGGGCTTCCTGCGACCAATCTCTGAGATCCGAGAGTGAAGTGGTGTCTTCCGGCAATGTCATTCCTCCTTGGTGGTGATTCCGAGTCAGCGCAAAGACTATCGCACCTTCTCCGAGTGGAGGTGGGTGGTGTCGGAGGTCCGGATCTGGGAGAATCACAGGTCATAGCTTGTACGCCCACTCGGGCGAGAGGAAGGAGATCATGCGAGTGGAAATTTCGATCATCGCCGTAGTTTGCTGCCTGATAACTCTGATGACCCTGGTACCCGCGGCTGGGGCCGTCGCCGAGGCGGGGGCCGAGCCCGCCGCCGAGCCGGGCCCACAGCCGTTGACCGCCGAGTCGATGTGGCAGCTCGACCGCTTGAGCAGCCCGGCCGTGTCCCCGGACGGCAAGTGGGCCGTGGTCACCGTCACCAGCTACGATCTCGAAGAGGACAAGGGCACCGGCGTTCTGTGGTTGCTGTCCACCGATGGCAGCGCGGAGCCACGCCCCTTTACCTCGGCCCCTGCCGGTTCCGCGGTGTGGAGCCCCGATGGTCACTGGCTGGCCTTCGCTGCCAAGCGCGAAGGCGACGAGGCTGCACAGATCTACGTCTTGCCGACCACCGGCGGTGAGGCCCGCCGGGTCACCAAAGTGCCCACCGGCGCCAGTTCTCCGAAGTGGTTCCCCGACTCCAAGAGTCTGGCCTTCGTCAGCAACGTCTGGCCGGATCTCGACTGGGAGGCGGCGGCCGAGAAGCTCAAGCAAGAGAAGGACCGCAAGACCACCGCGCGCGAGTGGAACAAGCCCTGGATCCGCTTCTGGGATTCCTGGATTCCGGCTGATCGTGAGAGCCACGTTTATCGAGTCGGACTGCCGGCCGCCGGCGCCGAGCCGAACGAGCCGACGCCGATCACCCTCGGTAGCGGTCTGCGTCTCTCACCGCTGGACAACGGTAGCAGCGCCTATGACCTGGCGCCCGACGGGAAAGAGATCGCCTTCGCGGTCGACGTCGACGACACCGGCACGGACACCCGCTTCGACATTTTCGTCATGCCCGTGGAGCCTCGGGAAGGGGACGAACCGCTCAACGTCACGGCCGACAACCCGCGCGGTGACGACACCGGCCCGGTCTACAGTCCCGATGGCCGCTACCTCGCCTTCGGCCGCCAGACCATCCTCGGCTTCTACGCTGACCGCGAGCGTCTGGTCGTGCGCGACCGCAAGAATGGCGAGAACCGTGTGGTCACCGAGGCCTGGGACCGCTCGATGGGTGGCCTGCACTGGATGCCCGACGGCAAGAGCTTGATCAGCGACATCGATGACGCCGGAACCGGTCGCCTGTACTCGATCGACGTCGAGAGCGGCGAACCCAGCGCTCTGACCGGCGAGACCACCTTCGATGATCCCAGTCTGTCCGCCGATGGTCGCGTCCTGATCGCCCTGCGCGAGAGCTTCGTCGAGCCGCCGACCCTGGTGCGCGTCGACACCGAGAGCGGCGCAGCTACCCAACTGTCGACCTTCAACGACGAACGTCTGGCCAAGATCGACTTTGGCAGCTACGAGAGCGTGACCTACAAGGGCGCCAACGACGATGACATCCAGATGTGGATCAACTACCCGCCTGGTTTCGACAAGAGCCAAGAGTATCCGCTCTATCTGCTGATCCACGGCGGTCCCCACAACGGTGTTCAGAACAGCTTCCACTGGCGCTGGAACGCCCAGCTCTTCGCGTCCTGGGGCTACGTCACCGCCTGGCACAACTTCCACGGCTCGAGTGGCTTCGGCCAGGAGTTCACGGACTCGATCAACCCCGAGCAGGCCAAGCTACCCTACGTCGACACGCTCAAGGCCGCCGAGTACCTGGCCGCCAAGCCCTTCGTCGACGGCGATCGCATGGCCGCCGGCGGTGGCAGCTACGGTGGCTACCTGGCCAGCATCCTGCTCGGCCGCGAGCATCCCTTCAAGACCCTGATCGCCCACGCCGCCGTCTACAACTGGTACACCCAGTACGGCGCCGACTACGGTCACGGCCAGCGCCGCTTTGGCGAGTTCTGGGAGCAGGAGCAAGTGTTCCGCGAGAACTCCCCGCACTTCGGTGCCGGCAACTTCAACACCCCCACCCTGGTCATCCACGGCCAGCAGGACTACCGCGTTCCCGTCAACCACGGTATCGAACTGTTCAACACCCTGAGCAACCGCGGTGTCAAGACCAAGTTCGTCTACTACCCGGACGAGAACCACTGGATCTTGAAGCCCAACAACTCGATCCATTGGTACACGGCGAACCAGGACTGGCTGGCGGAGTTCCTGGGGGGCCAGAGCAGTGCCGATGGTGAGACGAGCGGGGATAGCGACGACTGAGTCTCTCGCACCCGTTGCCTTAGACACGACCACGCCCGGCGGACGTTCGACGTCGCCGGGCGTTGGTCTGTCTGGCTTGTTTCTATCTGGCTTCGTCCTAGCGAACGAACTCAGCGACGCGGGCCGAGACGCGCGTCGCGCAGCTCCGCCTGCAGCGCCGGGCAGCACGGACCTTGGGGGTCGGTGGGCTCGGTACCGGCACTTTCGCCACCGAAGACCCTCTCCAGGTCGGCGTTGAACTGGATCAGGGTCTCGCGTTGCAGAGTGAGCTTGGTGCGGAGTCTCTTCATGCGGTTCTCCTCGCGGGTGAGAAATGGGGTGGCGGGACCCAAGAGCAACGGATTAGATAGTGGGATTGTAGCTGACCCAGCGTAGCCAGCCCTCGAGCGGACGCCTTCCTTCGGCACACCAGGCCGCCGGCGGTTGCTGCATCAGGCCTAGAGGGCACAGCCGAGGAGCTAGCGGCGGCGTCAACTCGACCGCCACTCGGCCTGCTTCGTCCGGGCCGCCGCCTGTTCCGCTACTAATACCCAGGCACTTGAGATGGACGCCCCACGGCCGTAGATGGTCGCCCAAGTGCTCGACGCTCGGGCAGGGCACGACCGCGATGTGACGGTGCAGGGGCGACGCTGGCAGCAAGCTTGGATCCTCGATGCAGACGACGGCACTGTCGTCGCTGGCGAAAACCTGTCCGACGACGGCGGCAGTGCCGCGCCACTGGGCCCGCGCAGCGCCGGTGGCGGTGTCGATCGGACCGGGGGGTATGTCGACGGCCAGGTCGCGCAGGGCTTGGTGCAGGCGCGCGGCGAAGTCGACGCAGCTGACTTCCGCACTGTCCTCGACCCAGGCGATCACCGGCGACAAGCAGCCGCGTTGGTCGTAGGCGGCGATGTCGAGGGCCAGGGCGCGTGCGCTGGCTTCGACGCTGTCGAGGGTCAGGGCAGCGGCGGGGACCCAGGCGGTGCTGGCGCCGTGGCCGTGTTCGAGCAGGCGCACGGTGGCGGGTAGACGTGTGCGCAAGGAGGTCATCGTCTCGTCACTGCCGTAGGCGACAACGAGATCGGCAGCGGTCTTGGAATCGTCGAACAGGGCGGTTTCGAGGACAGCGTCACTGCCGGGGAAGCTCGTGATCGATAGGGCTCTGTGTAGGAGCCCCCTCATGTGGGTGCCCTCGATTGAGGTATCTTGACCGCTGAGGGCGTCACGCAGCAGGACTGGCAGACTGGAGTCGGGCACCTGGTCTCTGGGTAGCTTGACCAGGATCGGTGTCCCTACGGCGAGGCCCAGGAGCAGGGGGCGTAGGGCGGCGGTGAACACGTTGCCGGCCAGGATCAGGACGGTGAAGGCGGGAGGGACGGGGATCGCGTCGGGATGGGGAGGTGCTTGTCGCAGCAAGCCTTCCAGTACTGTGATGCCGCCGTCTCTGAGCTCGAGCCAGGGCTCGATGCTGGTGCGGAGGGCCCAGTCGACCATCGCCGGTGACAGCCCCACGGTCTCGGGAAGCACATCGCGGGCTCGTCGTCCGAGAGGATCGTCAGGATCCGCCAGACGCGCGATGGCGTTCGTGAGACTCCGGCAGCGGTCGGCGACGGACAGCCTCCGCAGTGCCGCGCCCTGGTCGCGCAGGTGCCGTGCCAGAGCGTGCAGGTCTTCGGGCGTCATGGCGAGTTCGGTCCCTCAGCCCTGCCCGTTGAGGATCGCTTCGACCGCCAGCGAGCAGCCGCGCGGCACCGCCCCGGGAGCGCGGCCGAGCAATTCCAAGGTGCCGGCACTCGGGTCGTCGGATGGGTGGTAGCGGCCGAGGTCGGAGGTCTGAATGGCCCAGGCTGTGTCGAGGTTGGCTGGGTCGTCGATGCGCACGAGGCCGACCTCGCGAGCGGGTACAGGCCGCAAGGTGACTGGATCGACGACGCTGACGCGTAGCCAGCCGGGCGCCCACAGGCGGCGCGGACGCGGCTCGGTGCCGCTGACGGCGTCACGCAGCGTCGTCTCGTAGAGCTGCGACGTCAGCTCGGTCATGCCGTACTCGGTGACAATGTGCGTCTCTGGAATGCCGAAGCGCACGCTCAGCTGGCTGCGCAGGATCGCCGGGTCGACGGCGCGCGAGCGTCCCTTGGTACCGCCGGTGTGCAAGAGTCGGCTGCCGGCCGGCAACTGCCAGCGTTGTTGCAGGGCATCTTCCGCGTGCACGAAGGCGAAGGAGGTGCCGAGCAGGGCGATGGGCTGATCGTCGCGCTCGGCGCCGTCGAGAGCGCGGGTGAGGGCGTCGAGGTCGAGCTGCGGGGGATCGCCGAGCGTGCCGTGCCAGGCGTAAGTACTGGCAGGTCGACCAAACCACTCGACATAGCGTGCCAGCATGTAGCCGAGCGACGATTCCGGGGCTTCGGCCTCGCTCGCGACCAGCAACAACAAGCGCATGCGCTCAGCCTCGCGTGGGGCAGGGCGCTGCGCATCGGGGAAGAAGGCATGACTGGCGGCGCGCTCGGCGGCACGATTGTAGAGGTCGAGATCACGCAGGGCATGGCAGCCACGGCGGCCTGCTCCCTGGCTGGTCCCGCTGGTCAGGAAGTGGCGCACATCCAGGTCCTCCGGGTGCGCGGCCACGCGGACGGCACGGAAGACATCGGTCGGGACGGCGGGTAGCTCGGCCGGGTCGTCGACGGCGGTGAGGTCATCGGGGTCGAAGCCGCGGGCGCTCAGCAGGCGGCGGTAGGGCGCGACATGGCGTGCCTGCCAGCGGGCCAGGTCGAGCAGCAGGGCGTCGCGCGGCCCGGGTTCCGGAGCCTCGATGAGAGCCAGGATTCGTTGCTTGAGGGGCTGCCGAGTCGCGTCCAGGATGGTCATCGTCTGCTAGCCTAGCAGGGTGTCCAAACCCAAGTCCTACCTCGTCAACGAGATCTTCTACAGCCTGCAGGGCGAAGGGGTGCGTGCCGGCACTGCGAATCTCTTCTTGCGCTTCTCGAAGTGCAACCTGGAGTGCCGCCAGGAGACGCACGGTTTCGACTGCGACACCGAATTCGCTTCCGGCCGGCGCCTGACGCTGGCGGAGATCGTCGATGAGTTGCGCCAGCTCACGCCGGACTGTACCTGGGTGATCTTGACCGGCGGTGAACCGGCGCTGCAGGTGGACGCTGCGCTGATCGAGGGTTTGCAAGCGGCGGGCTACCAGCTGGCGATCGAGACCAACGGGTCGGTGGCCTTGCCGGACGGTCTCGACTGGATCACCGTCAGCCCCAAGGTGGCCGAGCACGCCGTCCGCCAGCGGCGCGCGCACGAGGTCAAGTACGTGCGCGGCTACGGCCAGGGCATTCCGCGGACGGTAGTGAAGGCCGAGCACTACCTGATCTCGCCAGCCTTCGACGGCGACCAGGTCGACCCGCGCACGCTCGACTGGTGCATCCGCCTGGTGCGCGAGCATCCGACGTGGCGCCTGTCGGTGCAGCAGCACAAACTGTGGCGCGTGCGGTGACGTGGGGTGTCTGCGACGGGCGACATTCGGTTGACGCTGTCCGTGCCGTTTGCGGTACGCTAGCCCATCCGCCGCGGCGCTCTGCCGGACCGTGGGTCCGCCGAGCGTCCTGCAGTTGCTCCTGGTGGCTTTCTTACCTCCGAGATAATCCTGAGAAGGGGACAGACTTCTATGTGTGGAATCGTCGGTGTGATCGGGCAGGGCGAAACGTTACGCTTGGCCGTCGAAGGTCTCAAGCGCTTGGAGTATCGCGGTTACGATTCGTTCGGTGTGGCGACGCTGCAGGCCGGCAGCGAGGGGACGGAAGGGCGCATCGCGGTCAAGAAAGAGGTCGGCTCGGTGATCGAGCACGATGCGAGCGGCTTCTTCGACGACGTGCCGGAGTCCACGGTCACCCTCGCGCACACCCGGTGGGCGACACACGGCAAGGTGACGCAGGTCAACGCCCACCCGCACGTGTCGGCGGACGGCACCTTCGTACTGGTGCACAACGGTGTGGTCGAGAACCACCGCCAGCTGCGCGAGGAGCTGCACCGCGAGGGCATCGAGTGCGTGTCCGAGACGGACACCGAAGTGGTGGCGCAGTTGCTGGCGTTGGAGTACCGGCAGGCGGGTGATGTCCTGGAGGCCGCCCGCCGCACGCTCGACAAGCTCGACGGCGAGTATGCCTTCGCCTTTTTCACCACCCACGATCCCGAGCACGTCTACGGCGCTCGGCTGAAGAGCCCGCTTGCCTTCGGTGTCGCCGACGGCAAGGCGATCCTGGCCTCGGATCAGCGTGCCATCGCGCCGCTGTCGACCGAGATTCGCTACCTCGAGGACGGCGACTTCGTGCGCGTCGGCAAGGACGGCGGCACCGTCTACGCTTTCGGCGATGGCAGCTTCCAAGAGGTCGAGCGCGACGTCGTGCACGTCGAGTGGGATGAAGAGGACGGCGACAAGCACGGCTATCCGCACTACATGCTCAAGGAGATCTACGAGACACCGATCGCGGTCGAGAGCGCGCTCAAGATCCGCGACGAGGAACTCGACGCGGCGGTGGCGACGATGGTCGACGGTGACGTCAACATCACTGGTGCCGGCAGTGCCTTCTACGTCTCACAGATCGCCCAGTACTACTTCGCCGGCCTGGCCAACTGCTACGCTCGCGTGCATCCCTCGGACGAGCTGATGGGCCTGGTGCGCTTTGAACCCGAATCGCACCTGATCGCGGTGTCGCAGAGCGGTGAGACCTTCGACACCTTGGAGGTCATCCGCGCCGCGCTCGCTCGCTGTGCCGAGGTGACGTCGATCAACAACGTCTTCGGCTCGTCCTGCCAGCGCCTGGCACGCTTCCCGCTGTTCCAGGGGGCCGGCGCCGAGATCTGCGTGCTGAGCACCAAGTCGATCGTCAGCCAGGCGATCGTACTGTACCGCTTGGCGGTCAAGCTGGGCGTCGCGCTCAAGTTCCTCAAGCCCGAGGAAGGGGAACGCCTGATCACCGAGGTGGGCGCTTTGCCTGGCTACATCCAGCGCTTGCTCGACGAGGTCCAGGACAAGATTCGTGAGACCGCCAAGGCCAACAGCTCGATCGACAACTGGTTCTTCATCGGCCGCGGTATCTACTACCCGGTGGCCATGGAGTCGGCGCTCAAGTTCAAGGAAGTCAGCTACTTGCATGCCGAAGGAATGTCCGCCGGTTTCTTCAAGCACGGCACCATTTCGCTGATCGACGATGAGTTCTACACCATCGCTTTCCTGCCCAACAAAGAGCTGGACGCGGACACCTTCCGCTTCACCATGTCCAACATCTCCGAGATCCAGGCACGCGACGGCCGCGTCATCGCCTTCGGTCACGAGCCGCCGGATCACGAGGATGTCGTTCACCTCTACGACTACGTGCAATTGCCCAGCCTGGGCAACAAGCACCTCGATCCCATCCTGCACCTGATCGCTGGCCAGCTGCTGGCCTACCATTGTGCCGTCGACCTGGGACGCAACATCGACAAGCCACGGGCCTTGGCCAAGAGTGTGACGGTGCGCTGAGCCGCGCCGAGGAAGGAACCGCATGGAGACGCTGCAATCGCTGCTCGGTTTGTTGGTGATGCTGGGCTTGGCCTGGCTGATGTCGAACAACAAGAAGCTCATTCCGTGGCGCGTGGTGCTGGTGGGGACCGCCATGCAGCTGCTCTTCGGCGTGTTGATCCTCAAGACCGATGCCGGTCAGCGTGTCTTCCAGTGGGCTACGGACGTCGTCACTGCCTTCCTCAACTTCACGGATGCTGGCGCCATCTTCATTTTCGGCCAGGGTTTCGAGGAGCACTTCTTCGCCTTCAAGGTGCTCTCGACCATCATCTTCTTCTCGTCCTTTATCACCGTGCTCTACCACTTCGGCGTGGTGCAGGCGATCGTCAAGGTGTTCGCCAAGATCATGGTGCGACTGATGGGCACGTCGGGGGCCGAGTCGCTGTCGGCGTCGGCCAACATCTTCGTCGGTCAGACGGAAGCGCCGCTGCTGATCAAGCCGTACGTCGGTGGTATGACCAAGTCTGAGCTGATGGCGGTCATGAGCGCCGGCTTCGCGACCATCGCGGGTGGTGTCTTCGCAGCCTACGTCGGCATGGGCATCTCGGCAGGCCACCTGATTGCGGCCAGCGTCATGTCGGCGCCGGCGGCGCTGGTGATGGCGAAGCTGATGATGCCCGAGACGGAGGAGAGCCTGACTGCCGGCGAAGTCAAGATGCAAGTCGAGCGACCGTGGGTCAACTCGATCGACGCCGCCGCCAGTGGCGCTGCCGACGGCCTCAAGCTGGCGCTCAACGTCGGCGCCATGCTGCTCGCCTTCATCAGCCTGCTGGCCCTGATCAACGGCATCCTCGGCTGGTCCGGCGGCCTGTTTGGCTTCCCGCAGCTGACGATCGAGATGATCCTGGGCTGGATTTGCATGCCACTGGCGTGGGTCATGGGCGTGCCGTGGGGCGAGTCATACGATGTCGGCATGCTGCTCGGTCTCAAGGCGGTGGCCACTGAGTTCATCGCCTACGACGCTCTGGGCACCATGATGGACGAGGCCGGCCGCCTGTCCGAGCGCTCGCAGGTGATCGCCACCTATGCCCTCTGCGGCTTTGCCAACTTCGGCTCGATCGCCATCCAGATCGGCGGTATCGGCGCCATTGCCCCGGACCGCAAGCATGACCTGGCACGCCTCGGCCTGCGAGCCATGATCGCGGGCAGCCTGGCCTGCTTCCAGACCGCGACGATCGCTGGCTTGTTGCTCTGATTTTCATGGTGTTCTGACATTTCGCGCTCGGAATCGATATAGACTCCGGGGGTGAAGTGCTTTTCGGCGGGATCCTCGAAGTGGCGGTACTGGGCAGGTTCTGCACTGCTTGCCCTGGTGTTGGTACCCGTGCCGTCGCATCTACCTGGTGGAGTGCTGTCGGGCGTCTCGTCGGTCGCAGAGGCGGAGGAGACTTACGCACCCTCCCCGACGCTGCGTCAGGCCCTCGACGCTCGGGCTGGTGCGGCACGGCGGGTGGCGCCGTCGCTCGGCGTGCACGTGATCGATCTAGAAACCGGTACCGAGGTCTACGGCTACCGCGCCGACCAGGAGCGCATCCTGGCTTCCAACACCAAGCTCTTCACTTCCGCGGCGGCCCTCGATTTGCTCGGCCCCGGGTACTTCTTCGAGACCGAGCTGCGCGGTCGTGGGCGTCTCGTCGACGGCACCTGGCAGGGGCAGCTGGCTGTCCTCGGCGGCGGGGATCCGAACATCTCTGGGCGCTTCCACTACGGAGATCCCTACGCGGTTTTCCGGCAGTGGGCGGCAGCGTTGCGGCGGCAGGGAATCCAGCGCATCGACGGGGACATCTACCTGGCACCGGACCTCTTCGGCGACCGCTTCGTCCATCCCGACTGGCCTGACGACCAGCTCGATCGCTGGTACGAGGCGCCGGTGGCGGCGCTGTCGTTCAACGACAACTGCGTGCTGGTCAAGGTCTGGCCGACTCGCCCGGGGCAGCCGGCACGCGTGCAGTTGGTGCCCTCGGTGGAGATCTTCGAGGTCGACAACCGCGCGCGCACCGCCAACGTACGTCACAGCCGCGTGTGGATCACGCGCAGCCCGGGCAGCGCGGTGATCCGGGTCGGCGGCACGATCTCCAGCCGCCGTAGCGGCCCGGTGGAGAAGTGGTTGACGGTGCCCGACCCGGTGCGCTACTTCGGGGCCGGCCTGCGCGATGCGTTGAGCGACGAAGGACTCGAGATCCGTGGTGACGTGCGCGTCGTAGAGACTCTGCCGCCGGGCGTCTGGATGACGCTGGCGGTGCACCGTAGCGACCTGCTCAGCACGCTCGAAGTGATCAACAAGCGCAGCCAGAATTTCTATGCCGAGAGTGTCTTCAAGCTGCTCGGCGCGCGCCAGTGCCTCGATGGCAGCTGGGCCGGCGGCAGCCGCGTGGTGTCCGAATTCTTGCAGCGCGCTCTATTCGAGCCAGGCGGGCTTGAAGAGGAGGTGTTCCAGCTCGCCGACGGCTCCGGTATGAGCCGCGGGAACCGTGCCACGCCGCGGGCTCTGACCCGGCTGCTGCGCTACATGGATCGCCACCCCTGGGCCGACGAATTCAAGGCGACGCTACCGTACAGTGGCGAGGACGACCTGAGCTGGGAAGATCGCCTGGCCGCCCCGCCCTACGCTGGTCGCGTCTTCGCCAAGACCGGCACCCTCAACGGTGTCTCGACCCTCTCCGGCTACGCGCTGGGCCTGTCGGGGCGGCGCTACGCCTTCTCGATCCTGTGTAACGGTGCCGCCACCGCCTGGCAGGCTCGACGTGCCCAAGATGCCATCATCCGGGCGTTGATCGATCACGGATAGTCGGATAGTCTGCGAGACAGGAGAATTTGCCGTGACCACCATCAGTCCTGTTCTCGAAACCCCTCCCGTTCTCACCGGCACCCCGGAGCCCCTCTTGCCGACATCTTCCACAGCAGCTGCCGAGTCCGCCAGGGCGGCCGAGGCGATCGACCATCGGGCCCTGATGAAGAAGGTCGAACGCACCGTCGACCTGATCGGTCGTACCGACGACTTGGGCGCCACCATCCGCGCCATGGTCGAAACCGTCGTGCGCGAGTTCCGCGACCAGTTGGGAATCGTCGGTGGCCGGCTCTACCGGCACAGTGGTAGTTCGTACGTGCTGAAGTCGACCTTCGGCGACGCCAAATCGCTGAAGGCCGGCTTGCGCGTGCCGCGTTCTTACCCGGCGATCGAGGCCTGCTGCAACCAGGGCGTGGTCTACATGGAGGCGGACGATCCGGCGGTCGACCCGGAGCTCGAGGAGCAGCTCGGGGTCAAGGAGTTCGCCTGCATCGAGGTCGGCGACCAGGAGTACGTCGTTGCCTTCAACGTCAATCCCGGCCACAATCGCGACGACATTCTCTTCTCGCTCAGCATTCTACGCCACAGCGTCAACAACAAGCTGCGCCAAGAGCGTCTGCAAGAAGTCCTGCGTGAGGCGCACAAGATCCAGGTATCGATCCTGCCGCGCAAGATGCCACACTTTCCGCCCTTCGATATCTATGGTCGCAGCGAGTCCCTGGACAGTGTCGGCGGTGACTACTACGACTGGATCTCGGTCACCGACAAGATCCTCGGCCTGGCGGTGGCGGACGTCACCGGCCACGGCCTGCCGGCGGCGCTACAAGTGCGCGACATCTACATGGGCCTGCGCATGGGCATGGAGCGTGACTTCAAGATCGTGCGCACCGTCGAGAGCCTGAACCGCATCATCCACGGCTCCAGCCTGACCAGCCGCTTCGTCTCCATGGTGTACGGCGAGGTCGAGCTCAACGGCAACTTCATCTACGTCAATGCCGGTCATCCTGCGCCGATCCACTTGCGTGCCGACGGCCGCGTCGAGCATCTGCGCGAGGGCGGCCCAGTGCTGGGACCCTTGCCGGATGCTACTTACGAACGTGGCTTCGCCCATCTGCGCCCCGGTGATGCTCTCGTCCTGTTCTCGGACGGTATCCTGGAGACCCAGGGCTGGCCGGAAGACGGCAAGGTCGACAGTACCTTGACGCTCGAAGACTTCGGCACCGAACGCCTGCAAGATCTCTTGCAGAGCTTGCAGCTGCGGGGCGCCAGCGCGCGCGAGATGGTCGATGCCGTATTCGATACCATCGAACGCTTCAGCGTCGGCCGCCCAGCGACCGACGATCGCACCGTGCTGGCGCTGACCTATCCGCGCACCGACGCCGACGACTGAGGACTGACGTTGGCGGCATCGACCGGCGGACAGCTACGCCTGCTCGGTACAGGCACCTGTCAGTTGCAGCCCGAGCGCGCTGCCTCCTCGGTGCTCGTCGAGTGGCCGGACCTGCGCCTGGTGTTCGACTTCGGTCGGGGCATCGCGGTGCGTCTGAGCGAACTGGGCTACTGCCAGGACGACATCGAGCACGTCGTGCTCTCGCACTTTCACCCGGACCATCTGTCCGACCTCATTCCGTATCTGCATGCGGCGTGCTGGTCTCAGATCGACCCACGTCACCGCGACCTGCACATCTACGGGCCGCCGGGCCTGGAAGTGCAGTTGATGCGACTGCTCAGTCTCTTCGGTCCACATGATCTGTCGCGTCCAGAGCGGTTTCGTGTCCACCTGCACGAGATAGCGGATCCCTCGCAAAAGGACGGCTGCTTCGAGATCGAGGGGCACAGCTTCGACTTCGTCGACTTGCCGCCGGCCGGTAACCACGGCCTGCGCTTCGAGCTGCAGGGGCACACCTGCGCCCTCACCGGCGATTCGCACTTCCACGATGCCGAAGTCGAGTTCCTGCGTGGCGTCGACTTGGCGGTGATCGACAGTGGCCACTTGAGCGACACTGAGCTCGTCGCGCTGGCGGTGCGGGCGGCGCCGACGGTCCTGGTTTGCTCGCACCTCTACCGCGAAGTCGACGCCGCCGAGTTGCAGGCCCAAGCGTCCCGGTGTGGGTTCGCCGGCACTATTCTGCGCGGTGAGGACGGTCAGATCTTGCTCCCTGCTTGACGAGGCTCAGCGTTGGTCTCCACCAGTTGGCTTGGCGCTGCTGTAGAGGCTCTGCCGATAGGAAGGCCTGGAGAGAGGGCGTCGCTTGACTCCTGTTCCCGTGTGCGTGAGGATTCCTTGTTGACAGCGGAGAAGCAGTATGCACGGCGGATACGAACCAGCTAGTTCCAGAGCGGCAAACCGACAGCAAAAGCTGTTTGATCTTGTCCAGGCCACCCTGCGCCAACCGAGCGAGCAGCGGGCTGCCTTTCTGGATACCGCCTGCGTCGACGATCCAGAGCTACTGCAGCAGGTGCGTGGGTTGCTGCGAAAGATGGACCACTCTGCCGGTACCTATGCCGCTGGCGACCCCACCACAGTTAGCCCTTCCGAGCCGCGGGCATTGACCCGAACCGATGAACTCGGCTCGCAAGGTACCGGAGTGATGCCGGAGCGCATCGGCTCCTACCGATTGTTGGAAGTGCTCGGCCAGGGGGGCATGGGCACGGTGTACCTGGCCGAGCAGACGGAGCCGATCCACCGTCAGGTAGCGGTCAAGGTGACGCGGCCGCACCCTCGCTCAGAGCGCGGGCAGCCTGAGTATTTGCGCCTGCGCTTCGAGCTGGAACGACGGGCGCTGGCACGCATGAGTCACTCCCACATTGCGCGGGTCTATGAGGCTGGCGACCTGGACGACGGCCGGCCCTACATCGTGATGGAGTACGTGCCCGGGGTACAGCTGGACCAGTACTGTGATCGGCACAAGCTCGATGTCGAGGCCCGCATCGCACTCGTCTTGCAGGTCTGTTCCGGTATCCACCACGCACACCAAAAAGGTGTCTTGCACCGTGACATCAAGCCGGCGAACCTGTTGGTACACGAACAGGACGGCAAGCCGATCGTGAAGGTCCTCGACTTCGGGATCGCCAAGGATCTCGACGCTCCCGCGGACGCCGAGCAGTTGACCATCGGTGTGTTGCTCGGTACGCCTGCCTTCGTCAGTCCAGAGGCGGCTGCTCACACTCCCGGCAGTGACGACGACAGTCTCGATATTCGCTCGGATGTGTATGCCCTGGGGGTGTTGTTGCACCTGCTGCTGATCGGGCAGCTGCCGCACGCCCAGGAAGGTGACGTTGCCCTGATGGAGTACCTGGATCGTGTTGCGCGGCACGAGCCGCCACTGCTCAGTTCGTGCTTCGAGAGGTTGCAGGTAGACCGGCGGCGTGAAGTCGCTGAACAGCGGGCCACGACGGCCATACGCTTGCAGAATCGATTGCGAGGGGACTTGGACCGGATCGTCGCCAAGGCGCTGGCCGTCGAGCGTTCCCGGCGCTACGGCTCGGCGGCCGAACTCGCCGATGATCTGCGCCGCTTCCTGGCCTTCGAGCCTGTGCAGGCCCGCCCGCCCGGAAGGCTTTACCTCTTGCGCAGATTCGTACGCCGCAACCGGGCCGCGGTCGCCGCGGTCGTGCTGGTGCTGGTGACCCTGGTCGGAGGCGTGATCGCGCGTGGTCATGAGGCCCGCAAGGCGCTCCAGGCTCAGACCGAGGCGCAGGCGGTGACCGACTTCTTGCTGGATCTCTTCGAGGATGCCAGGCCTCCCGGGTCGGTCTCTGAGGAAGTCACCCTACGCCAGGTCCTCGATCGTGGAGCCGTGCGGATCGATCAGGAATTCACCGGCAGTCCCGTCGTGCGGGCCCGCCTGCTGACCACTCTCGGGCGCGTCTATGTCGAACTGGGACTAGCGGATACCGCGTTGCCAAGACTCGAAGAGGCACTTGCTCTCTACCGACAGCAAGCCGCTCCGTCGGCCTTGGATCTGGGCACGACACTGCGCTTCATGGCCGATTCGACCCATCTGCTGGGAGACTACCCACGAGCCCGCGAGCTGTTCGCCGAGACCGTTCGCGTCTTTTCCAGGGGCCTTCCCGAGACCCGCGATGAACTGGCGCAGACCTACTTTCAGTTCGGTCGTCACCATGCCGTGTTGGGACGGCCTGCTGAAGCTCGGCAGCAGCTGCAAGAAGCCCAGTCCCTATGGTCGACGTGGCTGCCTGACAACGCAGAGCTGGTGCTGCTGGTGCGTCGCGAAGTCGCCTTCACCCGCTTGCGGGAGGGAGAACACGAGGCAGCATACGAGACGTTTCTGGAGGTCTTGCAGCAGCAAGAGAATCTACCTGGTGCCAACGAGGTCGAGATTTCGAACACCATGGCGCTGCTGGCGGTCACGTGCATATTTCAGCATCGGCACGCGGAAGCCGAACCATGGCTTCATCGAGCCCTGGAGATCACCCGCCGTAGGATGGGCCCCGAGCATCCGACCGTGGCGACGCACCTGACCAATCTCGGTGAGATCTACCAAGCTACCCTTCGGTATGACATGGCGAGAGAAGTCCTGGAGGAGGCGTTGCAGCTCAAGCTTCGGGTCCTGGGTGAGGACCACATCAAGCTGGCCCCGACGTTGGAACTGCTGGCCGGGAATGCTGTTGACCTGGGGCGCCCTTCAGTAGCCATTGACTACCAGGAGCGACTAGTGCGGTTGTTGCTCCTACGCCTGGAGCCCGCCAACCCGGAGGTGCACCGTGCCCGGCAGCAGCTGATCGACTACCATGAGCAGTGGGGGCAGTTGGAGCGGGCGGAGTTTCTGCGACTGCAAGAGGCGCCCCAACCCATACAGCAAGAAGGCGGCATTCCAATCATGGGGCGTAGTCCCGCGGTTGTCGATGAAGAAGATTCCTGACGCTGCAAGCCACCTGGAAGAAGTAGAGAGTTCCAGGAACCTGGGTCCTTCTCTGGTATTCGATGTGCCCGAGCTGATTGGGGATTACCGGCTCCTGAACCTTCTCGGTGAGGGCGGCATGGGGCAGGTCTACCTCGCCGAACAGCAGGAACCGATGCCGCGGCAGGTGGCGATCAAGGTGACGCGTCAGCACTGGCGCTCCGAGAGTCTGCGCATGCGCTTCGAAGTGGAGCGTCGGGCGCTGGCACGGATGAGTCACCCCAACATCGCTCAGGTCTTCGAGGCCGGAGAGCTTGAAGATGGTCGGCCTTATTTCGTCATGGAGTACGTGCCGGGGGTGCAGCTGGACGAGTACTGCAACATCAACCGCTTGGCAGTCGCGGCGCGTCTCGAACTCTTCCTGCAGGTTTGCGCCGGCATTCACCACGCACACCAGAAAGGGGTGTTGCATCGAGACATCAAGCCTTCGAATGTGCTGGTGTGCGATGAGGACGGCAAGCCGGTGGTCAAGATTCTCGACTTCGGGATCGCCAAAGAACTCGACGCTCCCGTGGCTACCCACCAGCTGACCATTGGAGTGCTTCTCGGCACGCCAGCCTTTGCTAGTCCGGAAGCCGCTGTTCACGCTCCTGGCAAGGACCACGAGCCCCTGGATATCCGCTCGGACGTTTACGGTCTGGGCGTCTTGCTGTACCTGTTGCTGGTAGGGGCTCTACCGCATGGCGGATCGAGTGAGACAACCTTGCTGGAGTATCTCGAACGCGTGGCGCACCAGGATCCGCTGGTACCCAGTACATTTCTTGGCAAGGTTCCAGCCGTCCAGCTGGCCGAGCTCGCTGTGCAGCGAGCCACCACGGCTTCAGGTCTGCGTCATCGTTTGCGCGGAGACCTGGATTGCATTGCAGCCAAGGCTTTGGCCCGCGAACGAGACCGGCGCTACGGTTCGGCGGCTGAGTTTGCCGAGGACGTGCGTCGTTTCCTGGCATTCGAACCCGTGCAGGCCCGCCCGCCCGGACGCCTCTACCTGCTGCGCAGGGCTGTGCGCCGTAACCGGGTTGTGGTTGCGGCGACTGCCCTGCTGCTGGCAGCATTGGTCGGTAGCCTGCTCGCGCGTGGTCACCAAGTGCACAAGGCGAGCCTGGCCCAAGCCGAGGCACAGGCGGCGACAGATTTCTTGTTGAGTATCTTTGCGGATGCCGGGTCACCAGGAGCCGCCGGTGGAGAGGTGACGCTACGGCAGGTCTTGGATTACGGTAGCAGGCGCCTCGAGAGTCACTTTGTCGATAAACCGGAGATTCGAGCTCGTTTGGCTGGAACCATGGGCGAGGTCTATATTCGCTTGGGAGACTACCAGTTGGCCCTACAGTTGCTCGAAGAAGCAGAAGACTTGCAGGGGCGACTCGGTGTGGAGTCACCTGTTCAGCATGGTAGACGACTCTGCAATATGGCAATTGTGCAGCTCGGGCTCGGCCGGTTCGAGGAGGCAGAGGTACACATGCAGCGGGCCCTGAGAGTCCACGAGGCCTACCTGCCCGAAGGCCATGAGGACCTGCTGAAATTAAAGCTGCGGCTGGCTCTTTTTCAGGTCTACGTCGATCAGATGCCAGAGGCGATCGCCCACTTTGAACGGCTGCTGGAGCAGCTCCGCGACCGGCCGGGTTTGGACTTGCTACGGAGTGACGTCCTGTCGGGGCTGGGCATGGCGTACCTGAGGACCGGTCGCATGCAGGACGCGGAGCGATTGCTGGAAGAGAGTCTGGTTCTCCAGGAGGCTCTCTTGGGCCCGGAGCATCTCGAGTCAGTGCAGACGCTCGATGGTCTTGCGCGTGTCTACGGGGAGGCTGGCAAGGTCGAGAGAGCCGAGGCTCTGCATCGAAGAGTCCTCTTGATTCAGCAGCGCAGCCTCGGTTCGGACCATCCTGAACTTGCCCATGCTCACAACAACTTCGGTGTCTTTCTGTGGTTGCAACGTCGCTTGCCAGAAGCGCTGCGCCAGTTCGAGCGCGCCCTGATCATTCATCAGAAGCATTTCGGTTCGAACCACCCATCCGTTGCCGCGAGTCTCGGCAGCTTGAGCGAGGTCGAGAGAGAGCTTGGGAATCTTCAGCAAGCGATTGCGTATGCCGAGGAGGCTCTCGACATTCTGTATCGACAAGACGCTACGGAGCCCACGGTGATTCGGAAGTACCTGGAGGACCTTGTCAAACTCTATCGGCTGGTAGGGGACGCCGAGAGCTTGACGCTGATCGAAGCTCAACTGGCCGCGTTACCAGCGAGAGCTGAAGGCAAGAGCCTGCCCGGGCACACCTTTGTCACGCAGACGGCAGGCGAGGCTGCGCAACACGAGTAGCTGGTCTAGCTTCGGTCAGCTGTCCTTGCCGGGTGGCTTGAAGTTGGGTGGCATGGCCATGGGAAAGGGTGTGACCTTCCCCTTGCTCTCACCCTTGCCATCGCCGTCGCTCAGAATGCGTCCGCCGCCGCCTTGCTTGGGGACTTCGTCGATGCGCACGACGGAGTGCATCGGGATGTACGTGCGTCGCACGCCCTCGAATTCCGTGCGCAAGCGCTCCTCGCCGGGGTCGATGACCAGCTGTGAGCGTTCGCCGAAGAGCAGTTCCTCGACCTCGATGAAGCCGAACAGCCCACCTTGGGTGATCGTGCGCGCGAACAGTTCGTAGATTTCACCGCGGTTGAAGAAGGTGATGCGGTAGATGTGATCGGTGGTCTCGCTGGTTTTGCTGCTCATGATCTTCGGGCTTTCTCGAGGCGGATTGGGAGAGGGGGGGGTGGATCCCGAAGCGAGCGAAAATTCTAGTGGTATCCAGCATCAGAGTCACCAGACGGCGGCCGAGTAATGCTCGCGGATCAGCCGATCTCGGGTAATGAAGGGAGCGTCGTGAGCCTGCGCTGTTGCTACGAGTAGGCGATCGAAGGGATCGCGCGTCCAGCTCAAGAGTCGTGCTTTGCCCACGATCTTGCCGAGGTTCTCATCGACCACCTCGACACCCAGGTCTGATTCGAGATCACCGAGCAGGCGATCGGCATTGGCCTCGAGGCGGCCGATCTCCCGCAAGTAGGTGATTTCCAGCGCGACAAGCGGAGATACCTTCAACGGGGCCAGCTCCAGCAACTCCGTCGAGGCACTGCCGAAAGCCTCAATGCGTCCACTCCACAGAAGAACGGCCGCGTGGGTGTCGAGAAACGTTGGCTTCAGGGAGTCCAAGCGTCTTCCCAGGACGTTTCGATCAACTCGTCCGGCGAGCACAGCAAGCCCTCGCGGCGCGGCAGGCGAGTCAAGTCGCGGCGAACCGGCTGTTCCGGCACGATGCGGAGCTTGCGGCCATGACGGATGACCTCTTGGGCTTCGCCGGTCGAGAGCACTTCGTCCAAAACGCGGTAGATGTTGCGTCTCAGCTCGGTCGCGGTGAGTGGGTGTGGGGTAGCCATGGTTTTTTCCTATGTGGCCCGGCGCTCAAAGAAGGGCGTACGCCGTTCAGTATAGAGCGTACGTATTCGTCTGGCAATGCGGCTCGTGTGCTCCTGCGCAGAGACCTCAACCCAGAACCCCGAAGAAGACTTTCTCCAGCTGTTGGGCTGCCGTCAGCCAGCTGAAGCGTTGGACCCGCTCCAGTCCGCGTTCGCGCAGGTCTTCAGCCAGTCCGCGTTCTCCCAGGATGCGCGCCAGGCCCAGGGCCATGCCTTCGACGTCGTCCGGGGCGACCTGGATGCCGGCGTCGCCGACGACCTCGGGCAGGCTGGAGACGTTGGAGGTGATGACCGGGATGCCGCAGGCCATGGCCTCTGCGGGAGGCAGGCCGAAGCCTTCGTAGAGGGACGGGTAGATGAAGGCCAGGGCACCCTGGAAGATGCGCACGAGCTGCTGGCGCTCGACGCGGCCGAGATAGCGCAGACCAAAGGGCTCGAGGCTGGCGATGCGGCGGCGCAGATCGCTGTTGCGCCAGCCGGGGGAGCCGGTGAGCAATAGGGGCAGCGCCGGACGTGACTTGCGCAGCTCTTCCCAGGCGTCCAGGACGCGGCCGACGTTCTTGCGCGGCTCCAGGGTACCGGCGTAGAGCAGGTAGCCTTGCGGGCAGCCGAGCTCCTGGCGGATGGCGCGGATCTCGCCGCGCGAGGCGGGGCGGAAGTTGGGGTCGACACCGGGGTAGATGACGTGCAGGCGGTCGGCACAGAAGGGGTAGAAACGACGCAGGTCGGCGGCGGTCGCTTCGGAGTCGGCGACGATGGCGGCGGCGCGGCGCAGGGTTGGGCGCAGGAAGGGTGCGGTGGAGAGGCGCACCTTGAGGCTGTGGGTGTGCGGGAAGAGACGCACGGTGAGGTCGTGGACGGTGACGACGCCGGGCACCGGGCAGTGCAGCGGCAGCGTGTTGATCGGCGACCACAGCAGGTCGATGTCACCACGTGCCAGGCGTCGCGGCAGTTGCAGCTGCTGCCACAGCACACCGAGTGGCGCGCGCTGCGTTTCCAGGTCGAGCCCCACTTCGCGCAGTTTGGTCTCGTAATGCGGCGCCTTGTGGGCCATGCCGATGTAGTGTCCCTTGCCACGGCGGCCGAGCAGGAAGAGCATCGAGCGGGTGTAGATGCCGATACCGGTGGGTTGTGGTACCAGCGCGCGCAGGTCCACCGCGATGGTGGGTGAGGTTGTCATAGAGCTGGATTCTACCCGCTGGGCGTCGGTGGCGACACGCCGGCGGGTGACTTGTTCCTGCCGGGGCGAGGGGCTACAGTTGCGGCCATGAAGGTAGCCGCCATAGATACAGCCGCCGCCGGAGGTCCCGTTGCTACCGAAAGTAGAGAGCTGAGCAGCGGTTGGCGCCGGTGGCGCCCGTGGGCGTGGCTGGCGGCGGGGGTGACGGTGACGGTGGCGATCTTGACGCTGGTCATCGTGCTGCGGCCGCGCGCCGGCGAGGTGCCGGCGCCGGGGGAGGCGACGCCGGTGCTTCTGGCCGAGAGCCTGTGGCTGGACCACGACCTGGGCTATGACCACCGCGACGCCGCCCGCGCGCTCGAGCGCTGGCCCGGTGGCGCTCGAGGACTGGTCCTCGCGGGACGGATGGCGGCAGGCCCGGATCGAGATGACGTGACCCTGCGGTACGGCGAGCCGTGGATCTATCCGCTGGCGGCGTTGCCGTTGTTCGCGGCCTTCGGCAGCGATGGCTTCGTGGTGCTCAACGCGCTCTTGCTGCTCCTGGCGGTCGTTCTGCTCCTGTGGCCGCGCGGCGAGCCGGGCCAGCGCCCTGCAAGCCGGTCGGGAGCCTTGTTCGTGGTGAGCGGGCTGGTGCTCTCCGGCTTGACGCTGCACGTGGGCCTGGCACGGCCCGTGATCTTCGAAGCCGCATGCCTGGTGATAGCGGTGACGCTGTGGTTCGATCTGCGCCGCCCGGACGGGAACCCCGATCGGCGGTGGCGGCTCGGACACTGGTGCCTTGCCCTGGTGGTGGCGTTGCTCCTGGCGGCCGCGGTGGCGCAACGTCTCCTGCTGCTCGTGGTGGCCTTGCCGCTGCTGCTGGACGCCTTCGGTTGGCGCTTGGGTGGCGGGCAGGCGGCGGGTGGTGGACGCCGGTGGCAGCAGGGCCTGGGCGTGCTGCTGGTGTTCCTGCTGGCTACCGGTGTCCTGTGGGCGGCGCAATGGAGCGAGATCGGCATCCCGGACCTGCAGGTACCGCGGCACGTGTTCGCGTCGACGGCGCCCCTGCAGCAGGCGGAGGTCGATGTGGTGCAGGCCTGGGCGGTGGGACGACCGCTGCCGCTGCCGGCGCCCGAGTTGCGCGCTCGGCGGCTCTTGCTGGAGGGGCAGGCGTTGCTCTTCGGACGCCACCGAGGGGTGCTGCTCTACCTGCCGTTGGTTCTGGTCGTGCCGCTGCTCCTGCTGGCGGAAGGCTGGCGCCGACGCCGTGCGCTGGCGTCCGGCGACTTTGACTTGCGAGTTCTGCTCGCCGCTGCCGTGGCCGTGGGTACGGTGCTCGTCTGGTGGTTGCGCGCGGGAGATCCGCGGGTGCTGAGTAGCCTCGGTGATCCGGCTTTGCTGGCGCTGCTGCCGACGGCGCTGCTGGCGGTGCGGCCGGCAGGTGGCACAAGTGCGGGCTCGACGGCTAGCTCGAAACTCGTTGCCGGACTGCTGGCCGCGGCGCTCGTCGCTGTCTACTTCGGCTGGTTGCTCAGCGTCGCGGCCCTGTCCGTCGGGGCCATGACTTCGGGTATCGACGCGCCGCCCTGGCACACGCGGCACGCTCCGGCCGACCGGCTGCCGCAAGAGTTGACCGCACTGGTGGACGGTCGGCTTGCCGGCTACGAGACCTTCACGGTCCCGGTCGCTCCGGAGGCAGGTGTGGCCGACACGGGCAGTTGTCGCCTGCTGGTGCCGAGCTCCGCGTTCCAGCGAGGGACTCGAGGACGGAGGGCGCAGCTCTTGTGGTTCGGCCCCAGCCAGGGCGACGGCGTGCTGATCTGCCCTTGGCAGCCGCTGACACTCGACGTGCGCATAGCCTCGATCGATGGTGACGAGCTGCCCGACGAACTCGAACTCGAACTCGACGCGGGCGCCGGCTCGGTGCGGATGGTCATCGACTCGCCAGCCGAGCGGCGCGGCGTACCACTGACGCTGGCGCTGGGACCACCAGTGGCACAGCATCTCGATGGTGCCTTCTGCGGTGGCCCGGAGTACTACCAGCCGCTGCGCTTCCGTGCTGCCAGCCCGGCATCCGCCTGGGTCGTGGTGATCGAGCTGGTGCCTCGCTGAGGCTTCGACGCTAGCCGTCGACCGCAGCGCGCCAGACGGCGAGCGTCTCGTCGGCGCAGCGCTGCCAGCTGAAGCGCTCGACGTTGGTGCGCCCGCGCGCTGCCAGCTGTCGCCGCGCCTCCTCGGCGGTGTCGGCGAACCACTGCGCGACGGCCTGGGCCCAGGCGTCGGCATCGCTGGCCGGCACGTAGACGGCACCTTCCCCGGCCACCTCACGCAGCACCGGGATGTCGCTGCACACCAGCGGAGCTCCCGCCGCCTGGGCTTCCAGGGCGGGCAGGCCGAAGCCCTCGTAGAGCGTCGGGAAGAGGACCAGGCGGGCGCGCCGGTAGAGGGTGAGCAGCTGCGCGTCGGTGGTATAGCCCAGGCGCAGCAGCCAGCCTTCCTCCTGCGCCCGCTGCAGGCGCGGCAACAGAGCCTCGATCTTCCAACCCTCGCCGCCACACAGGACGAGGCGGGGGCGCGACGGCAGGCGCTGCCAGGCGTCGAGCAGCACGCCCAGGTTCTTGCGCGGCTCGATCGTGCCGACGTGCAGCGCGAAGGGCTCCACGCCACCGCCGGGCGTGTGCAGCTCGAGCGGCAAGGCGGCGTCGATGTCGAGGTCGTGGCCCGTCCGAGCGTCGGTTTCGGCGTCACCTGCCAGGCTGCGCGAGCCCAGCTGGGCGGTGGCGATACGCTCGGCAGGGATCTGTCCGAGTGCCGCTAGCTCGTGGCGAACCTGGTGGCTGTCGGTGATCACCCAGGCGGTGCGCTGGAAGGTGCGCTGCAACTTGCCCTGCAGCTCCTCGAGCACGCTCGGCTTGAGGGTCTCCGGTACCTTGACGAAGCCGAGGTCGTGGATGGTGGCGACGCGGACACCACGGGCGAAGCGGAAGTGTGGAGGTAGCAGGTAGTTCGGGGCGTGTAGGACGTCGTTACGTTCGAGCCGCAGCAGCAGCTTCTGCAGCTTCTGCAGCAGCCACACCCAGCGCCACGGCGCCATGCTCAGCTCGTGCGGCGGCCGGTAGCAGACGTATTCGAGTGCCGGCCCGGTCGGCAGAGGGATCTGCGGCTCGGGCAGGCCCTCGTGCGTCGCGATCCAGGGGCCGTAGAGGCGAACGCGCACGTCGTCACGGTCGGCGAGGTGAATCAAGAGCTGGTAGAGGTACCAGCCGATGCCGGTGAGCGGCATCCACAGGGGGCAGATGTCGATGGCCACGGTGAGGCGAGCCTCGCCGCGCCGACGGCGTACGGAAGCCACGATCTCACCCAGCCATCGCCACGTGGCGCGCAGACGCCGAGGCCGCAGGCGCGCCAGTTTGCCGCGCAGCTGGTGCAGGCGGGACGTTGGCTCGGGGGGGCGGCGATCGTCCATGTAGCACCGAGTGTAGCAGTGGAAGCTGCTAAACTACAGGGCATGAATCCCTGGCGACGTCTGCGCTCTTCGCGGCGCCGGCGGACCCTCGTACCGCTCGCTTTGCCGGCATTCCTTCTGGCCGCTGTGGCCGTACGCTGGCTGGCTTGTGGCGTCTCGCTCCGCGACCTGCTGCTGCCCGCGTCGCGTGACCTCGGCTGGCAGGCGCTGAGCTGGCTGAGCCTGCCGCCGGTGCTCACCGTGCTGGCCGGTGGCTTCACGGTGTGGCCGGTCTACCGGTTGACGCGACGCCTGGGCGGCACGCTGGCGGCGTGGGTCGCTTCGTGGTTGGTGGTGGTGTCGACGCTGTCCAACCTTGCGATGCGCGAGAGTGCCAGCACGGTGTGGGCGACTCTGCTGGTCGCTTGCTGCCTGGCCACCGCCGCTCGGCTCTTGGCGGGGGAGAGCCTGCAAGGCTACCTGCTGGCTGGTATCTGCGGGGGGCTGGCGGCGGCAGCCAGCTGGCCTGCCAGCCTGGTGTTGCTGGTGGTGCCGAGCGTCTGGCTGCGGGCTCGCTTGCGGGCGTCCGGCCGTCGCTGGCAGCTGTCCAAGCTGGCTTACCTACCGGCGTCGATTCTGGCCGCGCTGCTGCCCTTCTTGCTGGCCTCTGCCGGGACGTCAGTGGATCTTTCGGCGGTCAGCGCCGGGGGGCAAGTGGCGATCCAACTCTATCTCGGTGCACTGCTCGACTCCCTGGGCCTACCAGCGCTGGTGCTGGCGGGTCTGGGCGCGTGGTTGATGTGGCCTGCCTGCCGCCGGAAGCGCATGGCCTGGTTGCTGCCGTTTCCGGCCGCTTTGCTGGCGTTCCTGCTGTTCACCGGAGCGGGCGAGCACCACGATTTGAGCTTGTTGGTACCGCTGCTGGCCGCCTTCCTCGGTGTCGGACTCGCTGGCCTGGTGCGCTGGATGCAGCAGCGCTGTCCGCTGTTCGCGGTGGGGACGGGCCGGGTTCGTGGCTGGCCGTGCAAGGTCATGCCCTGGGCTGCCTTGATGGTCGCCCTCCTGCCGCCGACGTTGGCATCAGGGATCGACCTGCGCCAAGCAGCTGGATCTCAGCTCGCTGGATCTCAGCTCGAGAGCCAGGTCTTGGACAGGCACTCACCGCTGCAGACGATAGGCCGAAGCCAGGCGTCGTAGCTGGTGGTTGGCGACGGTCAGCGTTGCCAGATCGGGGCCGGTCTTGGCGCCGTGGGCCTCCTCCAGCACCTCGATCACCGGCTCGACTTCTTCGCGGTTCTGGTCCAGCCAGGTCTCGGTGGCGGTCCAGGCGTCACCGTCCGGACTGCGCAGCGCCAGGTGGGTCAGGTCGCGCTGGTGGGCATAGAGGTCTTCCATCAGCGCCGAGATCGCGTCGCGCTGCATCGGCGTGTGGTGCTCCAGGGCCGCGGTGGCCTCGCGCAGCCACACCAGGTGGAAGCGTTCGCCAATCTGGAAGTACGCCTCGGCGACTTCGGGGATGCTACGGCCTTCGCGCGCGATGCGCACGATGTCGAAGGTCGAGATGAGGAAGCGCAGGCTGGCGATCTGGTGCGCCAGCTCGTCGGGCACGCCTTGCTCGCACAACTCGGTGGCGCGCGCTTCCAGGTGCTCGCGGCGGTTGGCGGGCAGGATCTGGTCCAGGTGCTGGCGCAGCGCCTCGACGCCCGGCGCCAGCTCGGTGACGGCGGCGGTGATGTCGATGCTGCGGTTCTGGTGCAGGAGCCAGGCGACCGCCTGTTTGACGATCTCGCCGGTGTCGAGCAGCATGCGCAGCTGCAAGCGCGTGTCGACCTGGTTGTCCAGAGCCTCGATCTGCGACCACAGCGGCCGCATGCGAAAGGCGTCGCGCGCCACCAGGTAGGCGCGTGCGATCTGGCTGCCCGGCATGCCGGTGCTCTCCACCATGCGTGTGACGAAGGTCGGGCCGACGCGGTTGACCATGCTGTTGGTGGCGTGCGTGGCGATGATCTCGCGGCGCAGCCTGTGGTGCTCGATCTGTGGCCGGAAACGCTGTTGTAGCGGCGTCGGGAAGTAGCGCACCAGGTCTTCGAGCAACAGCGGGTCGTCGGGCAGGTCGGAGTCGAGCAATTGTTCGAACAGCACCAGCTTGGAGTAGCTGAGCAGCACTGAGATTTCCGGTCGCGACAAGCCTTGACCGCCCTCGTGTTGGCGCCGGGTCAGGCTCTCCTCGTCCGGAAGGAACTCGAGTGCGCGGTCGAGCTTGCCGCTGCGCTCCAGCCGGCGCATCATGCGTCGCTGGTGGCTCAGCGCTTCCAGGCCGCGCGCCGCCTCGACCGAGATCGCCTGACTCTGGAGATAGTTGTCGCGCAGTACCAGGTCGGCAACTTCGTCGGTCATCTCTTCGAGCAACTGGTCGCGATGCTTGATCGTCAAGTCGCCGTTGGCGACCACGCCACCGAGCAGGATCTTGATGTTGACCTCGTGGTCCGAGCAGTCGACGCCGCCCGAATTGTCGATGAAGTCGGTGTTCAGGCGGCCGCCGTAGCCACGGCCGTCGTCCTGGCGCGGGCCGCCGTGCAAGGCGTACTCGATACGGCCGCGCTGCGTCAGTCCGAGGTTGGCACCCTCGCCGACGACGCGGCAGCGCAGCTCGATCCCGTTGACGCGCACCGCGTCGTTGGCCCGGTCGCCGGTGTCCGAGTGATGCTCGTTGCTGGCCTTGACGTAGGTGCCGATGCCGCCGAACCACAGCAGATCGATCTCGGCGGTGAGCAGCGCGCGGATCAGCTCGGTGGGGGTGATTTCGTCGAGTTCCAGCCCCAGCAGTTGGCGGATCTGCGGTGTCAATTTCAGCGTCTTGGCCTGGCGATCGAAGATCGCGCCGCCGGGGGAGAGCAGCTTCGTGTCGTAGTCGAGCCAGGACGAACGGGGCAGCTCGAACAGGCGCTGGCGCTCGGCGAAGCTGGTCGCCGGGTCGGGGTCTGGATCGACGAAGATGTGCAGGTGGTTGAAGGCGCCGATCAGGCGCAGGTGCTTCGACAGCAACATGCCATTGCCGAAGACGTCACCCGACATGTCGCCGACGCCCACCGCGGTGACGCTCTGGTTTTGCACGTCGACGCCGAGCTCGCGGAAGTGACGCTTGACGCACTCCCAGGCGCCGCGCGCCGTGATCCCCATCTTCTTGTGGTCATAGCCGGCGGAGCCGCCCGAGGCGAAAGCATCACCGAGCCAGAAGTCGACCTCGGCGGCGACGCTATTGGCCAGGTCCGAGAAGGTGGCGGTGCCCTTGTCCGCCGCGACGACCAGGTAGGGGTCGTCGCCATCGTGCCGGACAACCGCGGGTGGGGGTTCGACGGCACCGTCGCGCAGATTGTCGGTGACGTCGAGCAGGCCTCGGATGAAGCCGCGGTAGCAGTCCTGCCCGGCCTGCAACTGCGCCTCGCGTTCGGCCGGCGGGTGCTTGACCACGAAGCCGCCCTTGGAGCCGACTGGCACGATCACCGCGTTCTTGACCATCTGTGCTTTCATCAGGCCGAGGATTTCGGTACGGAAGTCCTCCAACCGGTCCGACCAGCGCAGACCGCCACGCGCGACGCTACCGCCGCGCAGGTGGATGCCTTCGAAGCTCGGCGAGTAGACGAAGATCTCGAAGCGTGGGCGCGGCTTCGGCAGCTCACTGATCTTGCTGCAGTCGAACTTGAACGACAGGTAGCTCTTGGGACGCTCGACACCCTGGTCGTCGTGCACGGTCTGGAAGAAGTTGGTGCGCAGAGTCGCCTCGATCAGCTCCCAGAACAGCCGCACGATGCGATCTTCGTCGACGTTCTGGACCAAGTCGAGCGCCTGACGCTTCTTCCGTCGCAGCTCGCGGATCGCCTCGTCGCGGCTACCGTCGTTACCGTCCAGCGAAGCCTCTTGCAGCGAGCCCTTCTTCGGGCCACTCTTCAGCGAGCTGGGATGCGGGTCGAAGCGCAGATAGAAGAGCTCGATCAGCAGACGGGCGAGGTCGGCGTTGCGGCTCAGCGTGGCTTCGATGTAGCGCTGCGAGAAAGTGATTCCGATCTGTCGCATGTAGCGGCAGTAAGCGCGCAGCACCACCACCTGGCGGCTGGTCAGGCCGGCGCGCAGTACCAGCTGATTGAAGCCGTCGTCTTCGATGCCGCCGGCCCACACCTGGCGCAGCGTCGCCTCGAAGCTCTCCTTGACCGCACCGACGTCGAAGCCGACGCCCTCGGCCTGGTGCAGGTCGAAGTCTCGGATCCAGACCGAGGCCGTGCTCCCACTGCCACTCAGCTGTGGGGCCTCGTCGTCTTCCAGCCACGGTTGTACTTCGTACGGGACCTCGCTGATCACGCGCAGCCCCATGCTCTCGAGCTTGGGTAGGACTTCGGACAGCGGTAGCGCGCGCCCGAGGTGATAGATCTTGAAGCGCGCTTCGTGCGCCTTGTCGGTCAGCTTGCGGTAGAGCGACAGGCCGAGGGGGCGACCGCTGAGAACCTCTTCGATGGTATCGATGTCGGCCAGCGCGGATTCCGGCGGGAAGTTGTCGCGGTAGGCGACGGAGAAGGCGTCGCCATAGCGGCGTGCCAGCTCGCGGGCCTGTGCCTCGGGGCGCTTGTCGATCAGCACTTGTTGCAGGCGGTCCTGCCACGTACGGGCAGCGCTCGCCAGCTGCTCCTCGATCTGCCGCGGATCGTAGCGCGGGATGCGGCCGGCGGTGGTCTTGACCACGAAGTGGACCTGCGCCAGGGGCAAGTCGGACAGCTGTGTGTAGAAGGCGGTGACCTGGCCGTCGAAGGCGGATTCCAGGATGCCTCGGATGTTGAGGCGCAGCTCGGTGTTGAAACGGTCGCGCGGCACGAAGACCAGGCACGAGACGAAGCGCTGGAAGGGGTCTTCACGCACGAACATCGCCAGGCGCTGGCGTTCCTGGATTCGCAGGATGCCGCGGCTGGTGCGCAGAAGGTCGTCCTCGGAGATCTGGAACAGTTCGTCTCGCGGATAGGTCTCGAGGATGTGCACCAGGGCTTTGCCGTCGTGGCTGGCGCCCTCGAAGCCGGCGCGCTCGACGGTGCGTGCCACCTTGCGGCGTAGCAGCGGGATCTTGCGCGCACTCGAATTGTAGGCGGTCGATGTGAACAGTCCGAGGAAACGCACCTCGCCGATCACCCGGCCATCGGGCGCGAAGCGCCGCACGCCGATGTAGTCCAGGTGCACCGGCCGGTGGACGGTCGAGCGGTGGCTGGACTTGGTGACCAGCAACAACTCGCGGCGTTGCGCGAAGTCGGCGCGCGTCTCTTCCAGCAGTTGCGGTCCCGAGTAGTGCTCCAGCGTTTCGGGTTTTCTCAGGATGCCCAGGCTGGTGTCGAGCAGGGCGCGCAGCGAGTCGCCTTGGTCGTCACTCTCGATCACCGCCTCACGGTAGCCCAGGAAGGTGAAGTTGTTGTCGTCGAGCCAGCGCAGGAACTGTGTACCTTCGGCGCAGTCTTCCTCGGCCAGCGGTGGCGGCGTGGTCTCCAGCTCCTCGAGCAACCTGTGCAGCTGTGACCGCATGGCCTGCCAGTCTTGGACTGCCAGCCGCACATCTTCGAGCACGCTATGCAAGCGGTCGGCCAGAGCCTGCAAGGCTGCCGCGTCGGCGACCAGGTCGAGTTCGATATGGATGAACGACTCGGCTCGGGCGTCTTCGGTGTCGCGCGGACACACTTCGAGCAACTGGCCGTCGGCGTCGCGACGGCAGTAAATCACCGGGTGGATGACCTGGTGCAGCGTCAGGTCGGCCTCGTTGAGCGCCGCCGACAGCGAGTCGACCAGGAACGGCATGTCGTCGTTGACCGCTTCGAGCACCGTGTGCCGACTCTGCCAGCCGTGCTCGGCGAAGTTCGGATTGTAGAGGTGCAGCTTGGGAGCCTCGGCGGTGCGCTGCTGGCCGAGCGTCCAGAGAGCCAGGACGGCACCGAGCAGAGACTCCGGCGGCGCCGACAGGACCTCGTCGGGCAGCACCGTCGAGTAGTAGCTGCGCAGGAAGCGCTCGGCCTCCGGAGCCCGGTCGGGGGCGACCCGCTCGCGCAGTCCCTCGGTCAATTCGTCCAGGAGTTTCGCCTTCAACGCTTCGGCCGTGGAGTTCATGAACTCGAACCTCTTGCAGTCAGGGGGTGGCCCTGCTCAGTACAGAGTTGCACTTCTTGAAATCATCATAGAGAAAGCTGAACCATTATGTCCCGAGTCGGGGGCATGTGGGGGACCCTCGAAGAGATCTGTCGATCGGCGCCCGGTGGGGGGATCAGCAGACGGGTCAGTCGTCGAGCGCCGGCTGCAGCCGTTCCTGCAAGGTGCGCATCCAGGCGCCGTCCCACCACTCCTTCGGATCGACCGCCAGGCCGCGGAGCATCAGCGTGAAGTGCAGGTGGTCGCCGCCCGCCATGCCGGTGGCCCCGGTGCGGCCGACGTCCTGCCCGCGCTCGACGGTGTCGCCGACGGCGACATCGATGCCCGACAGGTGGGCGTACAGGCTCATGACACCGTAGCCGTGATCGAGCACGACGGTGTTGCCGTAGATCCCGAAGTACTCGGCCAGCACCACGCGGCCGCTGTTGGCCGCCGGGACTGGCGCTCGCCGCACCGACGCCAGGTCGTAGCCCAGGTGGTCCTGGGTATCGACCGGCCGGCCCTGGTACTCGTACGTGCGGCGCGCCGCGAAGGGCGACATGACGGCGCTGCGCGGCAGCTGCAGGAAGCGCCCCTGCCACAGCTGCTCCGGCACCGAGTTCTTGCCCAAAGCCTGGAGCTGCTCTGCGTTGCGGGCGCGCAGTTCGCTGTTCATCTTCAGGTAGTCGGCCAGCAGGTCACCCGTGCCCGCCATTTCTGGTGTCGCGGCCAGAATCGCCGGCACGACCTTGGCCAGGAAGGCGTCGTCGAGCCGGATGTTGCCGGTCTGCAGCGGCCGCGGTCGGAAGCTGTCGACGAACGGGATCGACACCCGATTGCCCAGCGCGTCCTCGGCCACCAGGCGTAGCTGCGCCGTGCCGTCGAGGTCGTAGGGTAGGCCGAAGAGCGCGAATTTCTCTTCACCCGGCCGGTCGCGACCGGGGGCATCGTAGCCCGGGAACCACCAGTCGCCGGCCTGCACACCATGCAGCGTCGCCGTCGGCCCCACGCGGTAGGTGACCAGTGCGCTACCGCCCTGGATGCCACTGGTGTTGCCCGAGGTCACCGCGATGCTCGGCGGCGTCAAATGCACGTGCGTCTCGTGTCGCTCGAGGGCTGGCGCCGGCCGTCGCAGCCAGGTCCCTGCCGTCTCCGCCTCGACCACCAGCACCGCCGGTCCTTCCACCAATCCCGGTAGGGTCTCCTTGCCCACTTCGACCTGCGTCGACCACGTGCGCGTGCCGGTAGCCCAGAACGCCCAGAACGAGGTTGGTTCGAACGCTTCCGACACCAGTTCGTACGTCGTGTCCTGCTGTTCGAGCCACACTCGCACCGGTCCCAATCCACGCTTGCCGGCGGTCGCGGTCACCTGCACTTGCGTGCTCGGTCCGATTCCGGGGCGGTCGAGCTGCAGATCGAGGGTCGGCGTCTGTCCGACCAAGAACCAAGCCGCGAGGCCGACCACGGCGAGCACGAGAATGAGCCGAAAGACGAGCGCACGGGGAGAGCGCCGCCGGTGGTCGCGGATCAGGGTACTGGACATCGTCGTAGACCTGTCTTGCTTGTCGTGGTGGCGGGAGGGAATGCCGGTGCGTTCGGCCTGAGTGTCGAGGGCGTTTGGGAGGCGGTGGTGGGGCGCTTCGGAGGGTCGCGGGCGCCTTGATTGGCGCGGCTAGAGTATAGCATCGGCTTGTGCTGGCGGTGATAGCTTGCGCTCACAATGTTGCGTGTCCTCGAACTATTCTGTGGCATCGGTGGTTGTGCTGCGGCGGTGCATGCCTGGGCACAGGAGTCGGAGGTCGTGCACGCGCTGGATGTCAATCCCATCGCACTCGACGTCTACCGGCACAACTTCGACCATCCCGTCCAGGCTCGGCTGCTCGACCACCTACCGATCGCCGAGCTGGCGGCCTTCGACGCCGACCTGTGGTGGCTGTCACCGCCCTGTCAGCCCTACACGCGCCGCGGCTTGCAGCGCGATGACGAAGACCCGCGCGCCAAGACGTTGCTGCGCCTGTTGACGGCGATCGAGACACTCCAGCCCCGCCTTCTGGCTTTGGAGAACGTTCCGGGCTTCGACGGTTCCCGCACGCACGCGCGTCTGCGTCTGATTCTCGAGGCAGCCGGCTACGACCTGCGCGAGCAACTGCTGTGCCCGACGCAGCTGGGTATCCCGAACCGGCGCCAGCGTTTCTACTTGATCGCGTCGCGGACCCGTCTGGCACCTGCGATGGCGCTCGAACCAAGGCGCCGGTCGCTGTCCGGCTTCGTCGATCACTCGCTCGACGACGACCCCCGCCTGCACGTCGACGCCGACCTGCTGCGTCGCTATGAAGGAGCCTTGCACCTCGTCGAAGCGCAAGATCCGGACGCTGTCACCAACTGCTTCACCTCCGCCTACGGCCGCTCGCCAGTCCGCAGCGGTTCTTATCTACGCCTACCGGAGGGCCGCGTGCGCCGGTTCGCGCCGTCCGAGATCGTGCGCTTGCTCGGCTTCAGTGACACCTTCCGCTGGCCGGACCAGGTGTCCTTGGCCAACGCCTGGCGGCTCGCGGGCAACAGCCTGTCCGTCGATGCGGTGCGGGTGGTGTTGGGACAGCTCTGGTGAATGGAGCCGGTGAGGGCGCACGTCCGTGCGCCCCTACATCCCACCCGTTCCCCCGACTCGCTTACGCATGGCATGGGCGTGCCGGTGTCTGGTCCTTTCGTCGGGCCGCACAACACCGGTAGTAGATCGTAAGAATGCGTTTCTGTGCCGGGTTGTTTGTCCGTATGCGCAACGAGATGGGGGCCAGGGCGGGGGGTAGGGGCGCACGGACGTGCGCCCTTCCGGATCTGGATCCGCGCCTAATCCACCATCCGCGCCAACCGTTTCGCCACCGTCTTCAACACCTCGACGCGCGCGAAGCGCTTGTCGTTGGCGGGAACCAGGTGCCAGGGGGCGAACTCGCTGCTGGTGCGGGCGATCATCTCGTCGGCGGCGAGTTCGTAGTCCGCCCAGCGTTCGCGGTTGCGCCAGTCGTCGGGGGTGATCTTGTAGTTCTTGTAGTCGACCTGCTCGCGCTCGCGGAAGCGACGGAGCTGTTCTTCCGGGTCGATGTGCAACCAGAACTTGAGCAGCAGGATGCCGTGATTGCACAGCTGTTCTTCGAAGTGGTTGATCTCGTTGTAAGCGCGACGCCATTCGGGCTCCTCGGCGTAGCCCTCGACGCGCTCGACGAGCACGCGTCCGTACCAGCTGCGGTCGAAGATGGTCGTGTGCCCGGCGCGTGGCAGGTGACGCCAGAAGCGCCAGAGATAGTGGTGCGACAGCTCGACGGCGTCAGGGGCACCGATGGGGATGGCGCGGTAGTAGCGGGCGTGCAGGGCGCGGGTGAGCCGGCGGATGGCGCCGCCCTTGCCGCCGGCGTCCCAGCCTTCGAACACCAAGATGGTGGAGATACCGCGTCGGCGCGCTTCCAGACTGGCGCCGCGCAGCAGGCCCTGGTACTTGTCGCGTCGACGCCGGTACTTGCCTTTCGACAGGTGCTGGCTCAGGTCGAGGTGGCTGAGGACCGTCGGCTGCGACGGTAGAAGTGGGGAAAGCACCAGAGTCGGGGGCTCTTTGCGTTCCAGGAGATCGGGCTCGTCGCTGGCGGGCTCGTCGCTGGCGGGCTCGTCGCTGGCGGGTGCTGGCGGTGCTTCGGGTGGTTGGTTCTCGGGTGGTTGGGCGTCGAGGCCACTGGTGAGGGCCTCCAGGACCAGGCGGCCGACGGTCAGGTTGCGGTAGCGCTCGTCGCCGCTCTCGACCACCTGCCAGGGAGCTTCAGCGGTGCTGGTGCGACGCAGAATCCGCTCGGCGACCCGGATGCCGTGGTCATAGTCCTCGGTCACCCAGCGGTCGAAGGCGGACAGCTGCCAGTCGCGCGCGCGCCAGTCGTCGCCGTCCAACGTCTCGCCGTCGACGTGCTCGCCGTTCTCCAACTCCTCGAGGTGCCGACGGTGCTCTTCGCGACTGCGGTGGAGCCAGACCTTGAGCAGCACGAAGCCATCGTCGGCCAGCATCGTTTCGAAGCGGGAAATGTCCTCGGTGGCGCGGTCGAGCTGGCTGTCGTCGATGCGCTTGTGGACGTGCTCGACCACGGCACGCATCGACCAGGCATCGACGAACACGCCCATGTGGCCATCGGCGGGCAGGCAGCGCCAATACCGCCAGTACTCGGGACGCTCTTGCTCTTCGTCGGTCGGGGTGTCGAAGGCATGGACGGCCAGAAACTTGGCGTCCATCCAGTCGTGCAGCTCGTTGAGCACCTGGTTGACGCTTTCGCGGTCGTCACCGGCGAGCAACAGGAGTACCGGGAAATCGGCCTTGCGCAAGCGGTGCTGGGCTTGCACCAAGGCCGTGCGCAAGGCCGGCACGGCTTCGCGGTAGGACTCTTTGTCGATCGTTCGACCCAATTCGGCAGCTTCAAACATGATCCCTGCACGCTAGCGTCAAAGCAGCGGGAGGGTCAAGGAGAGCCGTAGAGTAGAGCCGCAGCGACCCGCCTCCGCCGTGACCCCCTGAATCCACGGCCCGGCGGTTGACGAAGACCGCCATGGACCCTATTCTTCTGAGGATTCCTACAACCATGAGCACCCCCCACCGCTCCCTCGACAGCTGTCCCACTCGTGCTGCGCGCCCTCCGCGTGTTCCGCGCCCATGGAAACCAGGCCTGGTGGTGCTGGCGGCACTGCTCGCAGGGGCTTTGTGGGTGCCACCGGAGGCCGAGGCCGCGGGGCTCAGTCAACGCCAGTTGCAGGTCGAAGGTCGTATCCTCTACGTCGTTCCCGCCAACCTCGACGACGATCCACGACGCGACCTGGTCGTCTTCCACATCAGCGGTCAAGGCCGTCGCGCGGTGCGCCGAGCATCCGTCTTCCGGCATCGCGTCGGTGGACAGTTCAGCGCCGTGCCGGACATCACGTGGACTCTCGACCCCGGTGTCGTGGCGGTCGATATCTACGAGCCCCCCGTGGTGCCCCCGCGGTCCCCGGAGGGAACACGGGACGGGCAGGCCAGCGCACCGCGGGCGCAGCTCTTCTCGCTGCGTCCGGACGGGGTCTACCGCCACGAGTTCACCGGCCACCGCACGCCGCCGCGGGCCCGCCGTGTCGCGACGGCGGCGTTGGGGCACCTGCAACCGGCACCCGACGATCTCGTTCTCTTCGACTTCGCGGCTGACTTCGATCCCACGACCGGTGTGCCCGGGACCCCCGAGTTTCTGCTGCCGACGGTGCCCAACTTCACGCTGCTGCGCCAGGCGCCGAACGCTGGCGACGAGCTGGCCCGCATCGAAGTACCTGTGCGGCCACAGGCGAGCTACGGCACGCGCAGCCTGTGGGATGCCCCCGCCGCTTCGGTGATCGGACGCCTGAGCCTGCCTCTGCCCACCGCCGCCGACCAGAACGGCGACGGCGGCAGCGATCTGATCTTCCTGCGCCACGAGCGTCTGATTGTCGTCCACCTCGACCAGGTCGACGCCCAGGGTCGTGCCGCCGCGGACGTCTTCGAAGTCGACATCCTCGACCCCGAGGCCGCGGACGAAGCGCCATTCACCGTGCTGCACCGCCTGGTCGACCTACAAGGCGACGGCCGCGTCGACCTGGTCGCCGCCGTCTTCCGCGACGCCGGCCTGTTCGAGCCCGAAGGTCGCATCATGGTCTTCCGCGGCCGCGCCGATGGCACCTTCGCCGCGCAGGCCGACCAGCAGCTGGCCGTCGACAGTGGCCAGTACTTCCTGACGCTGATCGAAGACCTCACCGGCAATGGCCGGCGAGAGATCCTGATGCCCGCCGCCAAGATCGGTGTCTTCGGTCTGATCAAACTGCTGACTGGTCGCAAGTTGTCCTTCACCTTCGTCAGCTTCGATCCCAAGGCCGACGGGGCCTACGATACCGGACGCGACACCCGCACCTCACTGCGCGCCCTGATCTCGGAGCGCAACGACGTCTCGGTGGTGTTCTTCGCGGATGTCGACGGAGACAGCGTGCTCGATCTGCTGATCGGTTCTCAGGACGACGCGGTATGCGTCCATCAAGGGAGCGTCGAGAACGGGCGCTGGGAGTTTCCGTCGCGGCCCTCGGAGTGCATCCCTGAAAGCCCCTTCGCCACCTTCCTGCATGCGGACCTGGACGGAGACGGCCGGGAAGACTTGATGTCCTACGGCGTGCGGGGCAAGGCGTCGAAGACGCTGACGGTGACGTTCGTGCGCTGAGGGTGGGGACTGGGGGGTAAGATTGCGTAGCTCATGAACAAGAAACTACGTGTTTTACACCTGTCAGATTTTCACTTCATCGCGCGCCCGAGCGGCTCAGAAGACAACGCTACACGCGATGAACCTCCGCTTCGCGAATGGCAACGGCGCGCCACGCTGACGGCGCTGTTGGCCAAGCTAAGAGAGCTGAAGGCGGAAGGGCTGGGACCGGATCTCGTCTGTCTGACCGGGGACATTGCCAACCACGGCAAGCGTGAGGAGTTTCAGGAAGCCGAGCGCTACTTCCATAAAGTTGCCGAAGTTCTGGAACTGGAACCGCGCGAGCGATTCTTCGTGGTTCCGGGCAATCACGACGTGGATCGAAGCAAGGTCACGCTGGGCGATACAGCGATCCAGGCGGCACTGACGGATTCGGAGAGCGTCGCAAGCATACTGGACGATCGAGGTGTGATGACGGGCGTACTAGGGCGCCGGCTCGAAGAGTTTTATGCTTTTACTGAGCGCCTGTGCGGCTCGGCGCGGGCTTGGCCGTTGAACCGGCCGTGGCATGTTGTTGTGCCTCAGGTCAATGGTATTCGTGTCGGCATGGTTCAGTTGAATTCTGCATGGACCTCAGGACAGGCTGGCGAGGATGGGAGCTTAGTGATCGGGGAGGTTCAGGTCTATGAAGCACTACAAGAGGCTGAGGATGCGCACGTTACGTTCGTGCTAGTGCACCATCCACTGGAAGCGTTGCAGAGTTGGGACCGGTTGGGAATTCGACGTCTGATGATGGGGCCGATGGGAACTCACTTTCTGTTTCGGGGGCACTATCATGAGAATGAGGTGCTTGATTTTCGGGTGCCAGGAGGCGAAGGCTATACGGAACTGGCGGCGGGTGCTACTTACCCAGGAACTGGTTGGAGAAAGCATTTCTATTTATTATCTCTGGACTTCGAGGCAGGTAGCGGGAAACTGCGAAGTTTCGAGTACAGCTCTGGAGACGGAGGCTTCTGGGCGCCTGATACCCGAAGTCATCGTGCGTTTAGGAGCGGAGGTTGTGTCTTCGCCTTGCCAGGGAAGAAGATGGTGGCCGAAGGCAAAAGGAACTATGACGGTATGACGATAGGGAAAGTTCGATTTGGTGTAGCCGTGAAGCACTATCGTGCTGCTGTCGCAGCAGTCCATGGGGCAGTACGTTTTGTTGGCTTTGGTGACAGCAGCCCCCGGCCCAATGTTCAGGTAGAACAGCTCTTTGTACCAATGAGGCTTGTCTGGCGCGGTGCTGCAAGGCAACATGATTTGAGTACGCAAGAATTGCTCTCTCGGCTCTTGACCTCTCGCAGACCGAATCGGCTCGTAGTACTGGGCGACCCCGGAAGTGGAAAGACAACTCTCTGCCGCTTCCTGGCCAGTGCGATTGCAGGAGGTGTCCCCGGTCTTCAGAATCGCAGCGTGTTTGATGACTCCGAACTACTGCCGCTTTTCTTGCCCTTCCGAGACTATGTGCGCGAGCAGCGCAAGGATAGTAGTCTGAGTCTGGTAGATTACCTATATAGGCAAGCTACTGGGCATCTACAAGTGCCGTTGCCGAATATGTTTTTTCAGCAAATACTCGTAAATGGCGGCGCTGTCATGCTCCTCGACGGTCTAGACGAGGTCGGCTCTGCAGGAGAGAGGGAGGAGATGAGAGTTCGGGTCGTGGCATTCTGCCGGCTATACGAACGTGTACCGGTTCTCGTCACAAGCCGGATTGCTGGCTATGATCAAGCACCACTGCAGAGTAGTGATGGGATGTTTCCTGCGCTGCAGCTCGCCGCCTTCTCGAACGTTGATTTGAAGTTGTTTGTTCGTAATTGGTATAGATTAGTTGAGGCAGGGGATGTGCGGGCTCAGGATGAGGGGGCTACTGAACTCCTAGCAGCCTTCGCAGCGGATCCGCGCGTTCAGGAACTGGCGCGAAATCCAATGTTGGCGACCCTGATAGCGTTGGTTCATAGGTATGAGGCACATCTTCCGGGGGAGCGGGCCAAGCTTTATGAACTGTGTGTCAAGACGATGTTGGAGACGTGGCCCGCAGCTCGGCGCATGCAATTTTTAGATATCGATGAAGGCCTGCAGAGATTTCTCTTGGAGCAGCTAGCATTCCGGATGCAGGAGCGCCGTTCACACGGTGATGATGGTGAGGTCTCCACGACAGAGGAACAATTAATATTAGATCTCACGGAAATCGCGAGTGAGCTACTTGATGTTGGGAGTTATCCGCCGGGCCACCGCCATCTGGTCAGGCGGTGGGTTCGATTCCTGCAAGAAGGTACTGGGTTGCTCGTTGAGCAGCAATTGCACGTATTCTCCTTTTTTCATTTGTCCTTGCTTGAGTATCTTTCTGCTTGCGGCTTGGAGCGCCAAGCTTATCAAGCTAGTCAGGAGCTTGCACGAGAAGTTGCTGCACGTTTTGTTGATCCGGTATGGCGGGAGGTGTGTCTGTTGACAGTCGGAGTTCATGCGGTAGACAAGGGTTTTTTGGACAACCTTTTTGAGGAGGTAGCAGGGCGCTCAGGTAGTTGGAGTTTTCTGCTTGCCTGCCTACGGGAGGAGGCGAACTTCTCTGCTAGCCAGCGTTCCAAGATTTTGGATGGTGCAGCGAGAGACCTTTTGGACCGTGATGTAGGCACTTGGGAGATGGAGCAGCGCATGTTCGACGAGTTGCTCCGCTTCTCTCGTCGACACCATGCGGCAGCGAGAGCCTGGTTAGCGCACCAGATGGAGAGAAGGGAGGCCAGTCTGATTCAGGGTGCCATCGCACTTCGTCTTCACCGCCGGTCCGAGACTCTGGCAGAACTCCAAGTGGTTGCCAAACCAGAAGTGATTGCACCGGCGTTGCTGGACTTCTGGCCCAGCGAGCTAGGGCGTTGGGCTACCAATGTCCTGCCAACCGAGGAGGTACTACAGTGGGCGTACCAAGGTCCACCGGAACTTGCAGTGCACCGATCTCTTACAGCACTTGCAATGGGAAGTGTTGGCAAGTCTTGCTATGCGCCCCTAGCAGTCTCAATCATTCGTAGATCTCTAGCAGGGCTTCTGAGTTCGCTCAGGAGCACTGATTGTTTACGAAATGATCTGGGGGGGAATGGTACTCGTCTACCTGCCGCTTTCCGGCTGAGTAACGAGAGCATCGACCTGGTAGTAGTGCCTTCTTGGCCAAAAACTGCAGCTAACTGCAGGCCAGCAGATGACGAGTACTTCGAGCGGCCACTTGCAAGACATGTATTATGGGAGTCGTTCGACTATTGTTCATGGTTGGGTTATGAATCTGCCCGAGTCAGTACTTTTGAGCGGTTCTTGTTGGACGCTTTTCCGAAGTATTTTTCCGCTGCCTTTGGCCGGAATTTCAGACTGTGGTTTGAAGAGTATTTTTTGATGGATCATGAGACAATCTTGTCCAGCGAAGTGGCCCACCGCTTTGCATGTGACTTCATGCGCTATTTCGCGGGGCAATTTGGACGCTACTTCACTAGATATAATGAAAAGAGATTTCGGCTAGAGTTTTTGAATGATAGAGATAATATATTGGTAGAGCCAGCTTCTGAGTCCCGTTCCGCAGAGCTGGAGATTCGGGAAGGAGCGTGTAGGCTTGAAGGAAAGGACTCTGCGGAAGGTCGCCATGCCGGTGTGGTCTTAACTCGTCTGGCGAGTGAGGCGTGGCTTGCCATGGTAGCTACTCATGATGAGCAAGATCGCTACCGCCTGATGTTTATTCACTATCGGGTTTTCAATTGCTGGCTACTCACTATCTGGCACCGTGTAGACGTGCTGAGAGTTAGAGTTCCTCAAGCGTATTCCTGGACCGACGACGCGACCGCCCTCTACCTCGCCCTCGGCTGGACCCAAGCCACCACCACCCACCAATGGCCCGCCACTGACACCTGGATCGAACAAGTCTCCCAGCGTCCCGACCACTGGTTCCCGCGCTCCCAGTGGCACCTCTGCTACCTCCTGCACAACCCGGACGACCCAGAGCACCAGGAAGGCTATCGTCAAGCGCTGGCAGAAGGCGAGTCGGACAAAGAGCGTCCGGGATTGGCGGGGATACTACGGGAGTTGGTGCCGGTGTAGGTACGCCCACCTGGAGCGCTACCACCGCCCCGACCTTGAATTCTCTTGTTGCCGGCGGTACATCTCCGCTATCCTGCCCCGCATGCTCGACACGAAGAGGCTCGGGGCGGCGCTCCGGCGGTTGCGGGTGCAGCGTGGGTGCACGCGCGCGCAGTTGGCGCGGCGCTTGAAAGTCGACGCCTACTACCTGCGTGGCTGGGAGCGAGGCGAGCCGATGCAGTTGCACAAGTTGGGCGAGGTGCTCGACGCGTTGCAGTGCAATCTGTGTGACGTCGAGCTGGCGCTGGCGGTGGCGGACGCTGGGGTAGCGGAGGAGGACGAGCTGGAGGCCGCGGCGCGGGAGTTCATCGGGGAGGCGCAGTTGCGCGACCCTTGTCCCTCGATGCTCGGCGACGCGGCGCGCTGTGGCCGGGCGCTGCGCTGGCTTCGCGAGGCGCGGGGGCAGAGCTTGCGGGAGCTGGCGGAGCGAACGGGGATGAAGCTGCAGCAGATCTCGGTCTACGAGAAGGCGAGCAGCCGGCCGATGGTGGGCAAGTTGGTGGAGCTGTTGACAGCGCTCGGAGCGGGGCTCGGCGACTTGCACGAAGCGTTGATCTTGACGGCCGCACAGCCGCCGAGCCAAGACTGGCAGCGCTCCGAGCTGGACGAGTTGCGCCTGGCGCTACTCGGTCTCGGGCACGCGCGGCCGTCGGCGCGGCAGGAGGAGAGGCTGTTCGAGATTCTCGACGACTGCCGGCAGCAACTGGACGCGTCGGTGGCGCGAAGGCGTGCGGACGAGGACGCCTGACGGCCCGGGCGAGAACAACGCCTGACGGCACGGGCGAGTACAACGCCTGACGGCACGGCGAGCCGGGGGTCAGGTGCGGATGGGCAGCGGCAGGACTTCGGTCGGCACGAGCAGGGAGGCGGCGTCGGGTGCGGGCATGTCGGGGGTGGTCCACAGGCAGCCATCGCGCGCGGCATGCCAGGGGCAGCTGGGGTAGTGCTGCCACCGTTCGAGGTCGGCACGCAACTGCTGGATGGAGGCGCTCGGGGCGCTGGCGTCGCGCAGTCGCGGCACGAGAGCGCACCAGCGACGTTGCAGCTCGGCGGGGGCGCCGTCGAGGTGGGCCCGGCTGGTTTCGTCGTCCAGCCAGCGTGCCGGGTCTGGGCGTGGCCAGGGCATGGCTGCTTCCAGCTCGACCAGGTCGAGAGTGATGGCGAAGAGGCTCCGGGGGAGAGGAAGAGTGCAGCCTTGTGCCGTCTCAGCAATCCCCTGCGCTGCCGGCATGTCGTCTGCGCCTTCCTGTGCGGCGGACGTGCGCGCGCGCTGCAGCCACAGCCGGGCACTCTTGGGGTTGTCCATACCCAGGAACAGAAAGCCCTGCGCGGCCTCGACGCCGCTGCGCGGGCTGCCGGGAGTGGTGCGTGCCAGCTCCAGTTCCTGCGAACCCTGCACGATGTTGCCGGCTTCCAAGTGCAGCAGGGCGAGCTCGAGACTCAGGCGTCCACGTAGCTCGGGTTCACGCCGCAGGTCGAGGACTTGGAGCGCCGCGTCGAGCCGCACGGCAGCTTGACGCGGTAGCCCGTTCCAGGCGGCGAGCTGGGCCAGCTGGCGATACTGCAGACCGGCGGCGAAGAAGCTGCTGATGTCAAAGTAGAGTTCGGCGGCGTCGAGCCAGAGGTCGCGAGCGTGGTCCAGGTAGCCATAGGCGGCGTGCGTCGCCGCGCTGCAGCTGAGCCACAGCGCGTGGCTACGGATCGGCAGGTGGACGCGGCGTGGTGGTTGCACGGTGCCGTCGCTGCCGCGGCCCCAGCACTGCAAGCGGCGGCGCGTTCGTAGGGTGTCTTCGGCGCGACGAAGCAGGCGTAAGGCTTCGTCGAGCTGGCCCTGCAGAGCGGTGATCAGGCCACCGACGCTGTCGATCTCGGCTTGCACCACGCGCAGGGTCGACCGCTCGCCGCGCCGTCGTTCGCTCAACTCTTGGAGGATGAGTTCGGCCAGGCCGAGCAGCTGACGCGCCGGCTCGAGATCCTTCCCGGAAGTGGCGAGGAAGGCAGCCTCGGCGCAGCACAGGTGGGCGAGTTGCGGTCGCAGGACTTCGCTGTCCATTCGCGACAGCCGTTTGGGGAGGGTGGCCGGATCACCCTGCAGCAGCGTGTCGAGCTGGGCCCCGGTGCTGCGTGGGAAGTCGCGGTAGTTCGGTTGGCTCAGACGCTCGGGGGCCAACGTGTGGCGCAGCAGGTGCAGGCGCCGCTTCCCTTCGACTTGCCGAGGGGGACGGGGAAATCCAGTGTGCTGGCTGTACTCTTCCCAGCCGCGGATCCAGTTCGAACCTTGCTCCAACAACTCGTCCAGGGCCAGCAGGAAGATCAGCTCCGGTTCCGACTCGGCGCCGATCTTGTGGCGCAGGGTCTGGGTCTGTCCCCACTCGGACTCGGAGAGACGGTGCAACGATGAACTCCTTCTGACTGCCTGGACCTCTGTTGGGATATGCGTATCGACGTATGTGAACCGACTCCTTGGAAAGCAAGCTTCTCTGTTCGAAGTATCCGCTTCGACATGTCTCGACCGTAGGCCAACTTTCGAGGTGTAACCCTCGTTCGACCAAGTAGTTGGAAGCGGCTACCATGGAAACTCAAAGACACCGCGCCGGGAAGACGATTGCCAGCGCTGCCGCGGCGCGGTTGGAGGACAAACAAATCTCCAGCCTAGGGAGATCAAGGTGGCTCATGGACCTTTCGGCCCTGAGCCATACACGCAGTCTACATCGTGAAGCTTGATATTTCAATATCAGGCAGGCTTCCCCCCAGAGTCGCACCGGCACGCATCGCCGGTGCGCCAAGCAAACCCGCGGCGTTCTTCCGGGCCGTGGTGGTACCGGTGGAGCGTCGCTCGCATGGAGGAAATGTCATGAGTGAGCAAGCGACGCTGGGCAATCGAGCGACCGTACCGAGTACCCGACAGCACACAAGAAGGGCGCGGGGAGCGTGGATGGATCCTGTCGGCAGTCCAAACCTGTGTGGCCGCGGCAGCGGATCAAGAGGGATCCTCGCGGCTATCTGAGGTAGCGAGGCTCTCCGGGCCGCGGTAGGTGCCGCGGCCCGGTTGGGCTTGTGCCGGCAGAGCTCGGGCCACCGGGAGCGATCAGTTGCACTGGCGGCAGGGCCGGTATAGCATCTCAGACATCGTAGTGAATTCCGGCGTTTCGCGAGCCGATTCGGAGGAGCCAGCATGGAACCAGCCGCCCTGGACGCAGCCCTGATCGATCCCATTTCCGCGCCCCCGGCAGCCGACGGCCCGGAGGTTTCGATGCATGCGATCGCGGACTTCTTGGAGGTGGTCACCGAACACGGCAGTTTCACCGAGGTGATGTTGCCCTTGCTGGTCGACCATCCACGCTTCCGCGACGCCTACGCCGAGTACCTGGCGCTGGAGCGGCGCTTCTGCCACCCGCACCGGTCGGTCCTGCGCTGGGAGTTGCAGGGCCTGGAAGAGGATGTGCGTTGGCTGCTGGATCTGTCGCCCGACGAGCGAGATGTGTACCTCGCCCAGCCGGAGGCCGAAACGCTCTACAGCTGGAGCTTGTGCGTGCGGTTGCTCGAGCTGGCCCTCGATCTCGTGCACCGGCAGCCGGCGTCGGCACGGCGGCTGGCGCGGCTGGCCATTCGCCTCGCCGATGGGCTGCCGGCGCAGGACTTTACAGCCGCTGAGCGGCGTCAGCTGACAGCGTTGGCGCGGGCGCACGTCGGCAATGCGTACCGCGTCGAGGGGCGGCTGCGCCAGGCCGAAGAATGCTTCGAGGACGCGGACTCGGCGGTGTTCCGGGGGGGCTGGACGCTGCTCGGCCTGGGTGCCGAAGTCAGCGTGTTGCACTCCTACTTGCTGCGCGACCAGCGGCACTTTCAACGTGCTTGCTCGTTGGCCAGTGAAGCCCGCCGCCTGGCCCGGCGCGGGCAGCGGCCGAAGATCGAGGTCTGGGCGTCGATGAACCTGGCGTCGATCCACTTCTTCTCCGGCCACCCAGGCCAGGCTCTCGAGGAACTGGACCGTTGCATGCCGGTGCTGCAGGGGCTACAGCGCAGTGAGCAGAACGAACAATGGTATGTGCAGGCGCTGGGCAATCGCGCGATGCTGCTGGCACAGTGCGGTGCGCCCGAGAAAGCGCTGCAGGCGCTGCGCGACGCTCGGCCAGCGATCCGCCAGCACGGCAGCCCGGCGGACCAGGTGCGCTCGATCTGGATCGAGGCCGGTGCCTGGCAGCAACTCGGCGAGTGGACGCAGGCGCGTCAGGGCTACCAGGCGGTGATCGATGGCTTCCTGGGCTTGGCCCGGGCTTACGACGTGGCGCTGGTGACGCTGGAGCTGGCGACGTTGCTGCTGCAGCGCGGCGAGACGGCGGAGGTGCGGCGGCTGGCGTCGCACATTCTGCCGGTCTTCCAGCAGCAGGGTGTCGACCGCGAGACACGCGGCACCCTGGAGTTGTTCCAGCGTGCGGCTTTGACGGAGCAGTTGTCGCTGCTCCAGGTATCGTCCTGGTTGCAGCAGCTGCGCGCGGTGAGCTGAGTCGCGGTTCCAGGGCTGCCTACGGCCCCGAGCCGTCCCACAGCTCAGGGATTGGAGGCTGTTCTACAGCTGGATGTGCCCGGCGGTCTTGAGCCGCCAGAACAGGATCAGCGCCTCGGTCTCGTCCATCGGTGAGATCTTGAGGATCGACTTGATGTCGTAGCGGCCGTCGAGTCGCGACAGGATGAAGCCTTCCTGCGCCGACACGTCGAGCTTGGTCAGCTGGTCCATGGTGACTGCCAGCTTGGGCACTGCCCTGAGGTTGACGCCGTCTTTCTCCAGCGAGGAGCGCAGCAGACCCTCGACGTGCTGGATGGTACTGGCCAAGGTCTTGTCGTCGGGGCGTAGACCTTTGGCCGAGCGCAGGTACTTGAGCGCCTTGTCGAAATCCTTGTTGCCGATGCGTTCGGACGCGGCGTTGAGCAGCGAGTCGGGGTCGAGCGGGGAGACGCCACCAGCTGCGCCTCCGTCGCTGTTGGCGCCCTGCTGGGGCATCTGTGGCTGCTGCTGCGGATAGCCGCCGGAGCCTGGCTGACCACCATAACCTTGCGGTGGTCCCTGAGGGTAACCTTGAGGCATCTGATATCCCTGAGGCGGCATCTGATATCCCTGAGGCGGCATCTGGTATCCCTGCGGCGGCATCTGGTATCCCTGTGGCATCATCGGCTGCTGGTGCTGCTGGCCCCCGTTCTGGTGTTGCTGCTGCTGGTGCTGCTGGCCCCCGTTCTGGTGTTGCTGCTGCTGGGGTTGCTGCGGCTGGTTCTGGTCTTGTGCCGGTGTCTCGACAGGGACTTCGATGCGGATGATGCGCGGCTTGATCACCTTGATGCGATGGGCGTTGAGGAGGCCGTAGAGCACGCTGCAGACGTGGAATTCGCTGGAGTGTGTCTGCAGGCGGATCTCTTCCACCGTGCGCTCGTCGTTGATCGCCATCATGACGGTCCGCGAGGCGGGGTCGAGGTCCGGGTCCTGCGGGTCGCTGACCAGCACCGGGACGCAGTGCTTGTTGGAGATGCGCTCGCGGATGCGGTGCCACTCGTCGACGCGGCGCGCCCCCTCCATGATGATGCCGGTGACGTCGAGGTTGAGCGGCACCATGATCTTGTCGGGCACTTCGTCGTCGATGAAGCGGAACTCGCCCTCGGACCAGGTGAAGATGTCGTAGATACTCTCTTCGGCCTTGAGGCGCAGGAGCTTCTGCAGTTGCGCTTGCTCGACAGCGCCCTGGTCGACCAGGATCTTTCCCAGCAGCTGCTTCTGCACTTCCTGCTGCTGGATGGCGGCGTTGAGTTGCTCTTCGGAGATCAAGCCCTGCGAGACCAGGAAGTGCCCCAGGTACTCGTTGGGATCGGTCGAGGCGGAGGACTCCAGCTTGCCGCCCTTGAGGAAGATGCGCTTCTCGACTTCACCGCTGTGAATGACCAGAGTTCCGGTCTTCTGCCCCTGGGACAACCACTGCAGCAGCTCGGCGAGCTGCATGGTCTTGAGGTTGCCAGTGATGCTCATGCCGTGGTGCTCATGCGGTGGTGTTGCCCTGGGTGGCTGGCTGGGTCGGGGGATCAGGAGCGCGCGCGCGTCGTGCCCGTCTGTCCCTGGTAGTGGCTGGAGGAACCCGGGGCCCCGTAGGGCACTTCAGGCTCGGCTTCCATGGAGATGAAGATCAGCTGCGCAATGCGCCGGCCGGCTTCGAGCACGAACGGCTCGGGGCCGAGGTTCTGCAGCTCCAGCGTGATGTTGCCTTCGAAACCGGGATCGCACCAACCCGCCAGGCTGTGGTTGATCCAGAGCCGCCCGAGGGTCGATTTCAGCTTGAGGTCGCACGCTACGTCCTTGGGGATACGGACGTACTCGAGCGTGGACGCCAGCACGACCTCGCCAGGAAACAGCTTGATGTGTGGCGCACTGAACTCTTCCGGGTCGCGGGTCGGGCAGATCCAGTGCTCACTGACCCGCACGTCGAAGCTGGCGGAGTTCACCTGCTCGGGCGCGAAAGGGGCGGCTCCACCTTGTTCGCCCCAGCGCCGGATCCAGCGATCAGGCTTGATCATAGCTTGACGACGCCCTCGTCGGTATCGCGGTGGATCGTGTCGACAAAGCGGATGATACGGCGCGACAGGGACATGAACAGCGTGTGGGTGCGGCTGCCGGTGCCGAAGAAGCGGGCGCCGCGCAGCAGCTCGCCGTCGGTGACGCCGGTGCAACTGAAGATCAGGTGCTCCCCGGGTGCCAGGTCCTCGGTGCTGTAGATGCGGTCACGGTCGGTGATGCCGAGGTCGGTGAGGCGCTGCTCCTGGGCGTCGCTGAGCGCTTTCAGGCGTGCCTGGATCTCGCCTCCCAGGCAGCGCATGGCGGCTGCTGACAGCACACCCTCGGGTGCGCCGCCGGTGCCCATCACCGCGTGCACGCCGGTGCCGCGGACGGCGGCCGCGATGCCCGCGGAGAGGTCGCCGTCGCGGATCAGGCGGATGCGCGCGCCGGCCGCGCGAATGTCGGCGATCAGCTGACGGTGGCGGTCACGGTCGAGCACCATGATCGTCAGGTCGGAGACCTCGCGGTCGAAGGCGCGCGCGATGTTGCGCAGGTTCTCGGCCACCGGGGCGTCCAGATGGACGTGGCCGCGCGCCGTCGGTCCGACGATGATCTTTTCCATGTAGGTGTCGGGCGCGTGCAGCAGGCCGCCGCTCTCCGACGCCGCCAGCACCGCCACCGCGCCGGCCGCGCCGCTGGCACACAGGTCGGTGCCTTCGAGCGGATCGACCGCGATATCGACGCCGTCTTCTTCACGGTTCTTGGACGCGCCCAGTTCTTCGCCGATATAGAGCATCGGCGCTTCGTCGCGCTCACCCTCACCGATCACTACGCGGCCGGCGATCGGCATGGCGCCGAGTTCCTGGCGCATCGACTCCACCGCCACGCGGTCCGAGTGCTTGGCATCGCCGAAGCCCATGGTCTGCGCGGCGGCCAACGCGGCACGTTCGGTGACCTGGATGAAGCCTTGTTCGAGGAATGCATTCAAGGGCATGGAGGGCTCCTCTTCGTCTGGCCGCTTCGTCTCGTCGCTTCTTCTGGCCGAAGATGGCCGATCGGACCCGGGCCGTGGAATTGCGTGTTCAGATCTTGCGTCCCGGGCGGTCACGGTCGACGCCCGGGCCTTCGGTACTTCGAGCCGGTGGGCAGGGCTAGTTCGTGCCTCGGCCCGCGTGCCTCGATCTGCTGGCTAGAGATCTAGGCCTTGTTCGACAGCTGCGGTGCGTTGAACGCTGGTATGCCGGTGACCGCCTCGCCGATGATCAAGGCGTGGATGTCGTGCGTGCCCTCGTAGGTGAACACGGACTCGATGTTCAGCATGTGGCGGATCACCGGGTAGTCGTCGACGATACCGTTGGCACCCAGGATCTCACGCGCCAGGCGAGCGCACTCGCGTGCCACCCAGACGTTGTTCCGCTTGCCCATCGAGATCTGGTAGTGCTTGATCTTACCGGCGTCCTTGAGCTTGGCCATCTGGAAGGCGAGCAGCTGTCCCTTGGTGATCTCGGTGATCATCCAGGCCAGCTTCTCCTGCACCATCTGGTGGCAGGCGATCGGCTGACCATTGAACTGGATGCGCTCGCCAGCGTAGGTCAGTGCCGTATGGTACGTCTCCATGGCCGAGCCGATGCCGCCCCAGGCGATGCCATAACGCGCCTGGTTGAGGCACATCAGCGCGTTCTTCAGGCCGACCGTCTTGGGCAGCATGTTGTGCGCCGGAATGCGGCAATCCTGGAAGCCGAGTTCCGAAGTCACCGACGCGCGCAAGCTGAACTTGCCGTGCTGGTCGGACGAGGTGTAGCCGGGCGTGCCCTTCTCGACCAGGAAGCCGCGGACGCCGTCGTCTGTCTGCGCCCACACCACCGCGACATCGGAGACCGAGCCGTTGGTGATCCACTGCTTGGAGCCGTTGAGCACCCACTCGTTGCCGTCGCGGCGGGCGGTGGTGCGCATGCCGCCGGGGTTGGAGCCGAAGTCCGGCTCGGTGAGGCCGAAGCAGCCGATCGCTTCGCCGGAGCCGAGTGCCGGCAACCAGCGCTCTTTCTGCTCGTCCGAGCCGAAGGCGTAGATCGGGTACATGACCAGCGAACTCTGCACCGAGACGAAGCTACGCAGGCCTGAGTCGCAGCGCTCCAGCTCCTGCATGATCAGACCGTAGGCGACGTTGTTGAGGCCGGGCAGGCCGTATTCGTCGATGGTGGCGCCGAACAGGTTCAGTTCGCCCATCTCACGCGCCAGCTCCATCGGGAAGGTGGCTTCGCGGTGACACTCTTCAATGATGGGCATGACCCTGTCGTCCACGAAGTCGCGGACGGTCTGGCGCACCAAGCGCTCTTCGTCGGTCAGCAGGGTATCGAAGTCGATGAAATCCACACCGGGAAAGCGGCTCAAAACGGGATCCTCCGGGAGGGTAGGGTCGGGGTATTTCAGTCAGGGTTTCGGGACGAGCCCTGGAACAGGCGAGATCGCGGCACCCGATCGAGACGAGCTTGGGGCCGAGGGGAGATCATAGCATGGGGCAGGCGCCTTCTAGGCAGGGATTTCGCGGTAACATCGGCGGCCATGGACACCGACTTCAGCACGATCCGCATGCTCGCCGCTCTTCTTGCCGCCATTGGTTTCACCGCCTGGGTCGTGGAGCGTTCGAAGGGGCGGCTGGCAGCGCCAGGGCTGCAGGATCCGGGTCGCCGGCTGGTGGCTTTCGCGCTGCTGTGCTGCATGCTGCTGCTGGCGTGTTTCTACCCGCTGGTGTACTGGGACCAGCCACCCGACATCGATCCGGAACAGCTCTGGATTCCGTCCCTCTTCCTGGTGCAGACGCTGCTGCTGCTGACGGTCGCCGGCTGGTTCCTCGCGGCCTTCGCTGGGTGGCCCGCAACCCGGCGCGTGTGGGTGCGGCCGCGTTCCGTAGAAGATTCGGTTATTGAGCTCTTGGGTGGCGAAGATCTTCGCGCTGAGGGGGCTGAGCCCGAGGAAGTTGTGGTTTCTGGCGCGGAATCCGTGCAGACTTCGGCGACGGAAGATGCCGATGAGCCGGTCGAGGTTCTGGAACGGGTGCATCAAGGCTGGTGGCGTGAGCTGCGACGTCAATGTGGCCTGGAGGCGGAGCGTCCAGGCCACGAATTGCTCCTGGGCATCGGGCTCGGAGTGGGCGTCTGGTTCGCGCTGATGGTGACGCTGATGGTCTTGGGAGGCCTCTTCGTGCTGCTCTTCGGCCCCGACGCGCTACCGGAGCAGGGGGCGGCCGAGGGCGTGATGCTGATCGTCGGCCTGCCGGTGTGGGTACGCATCGCGCTCAGCGTCGCGGCTGGGGTGAGCGAGGAGATCTTCTTCCGTGGCTTCTTGCAAGCACGCGTGGGGATCTTGGTGGCGTCGTTGCTCTTCGCCTGCGCCCACTTGAGCTACGGTCAGCCGACCATGCTCATCGGGCTGACGATGCTGTCCTTCGCCTTCGCTTTCATCGTTCGCTGGCGCGGCAATGTGCTGGCGGTGATCGTGGCGCACGCCGTTTTCGATCTGATTCAGATGCTGGTGATGATCCCGCTGTTCACGGAATTGCAGGAGATACTGCCGGAGTTGGAAGAGCTGAGTGGTGCCGCGGTGTTGCTCCTGGGAGGATGACTTCCGGGCGGGATTCGGTAGGTGTGCGCTCGGAGACCGAATCTGGCCAGAGGCTTCGGTCTGGCAAGTGGGGGCGATCTGGTAAACTACGTCGCCGGCTCGTCACGATGGCTCCAGCGCTCCAGCGGCCTGACGCGACGCCCAGCAAGCGAAACGAAACATGACAACGGCACGGTCACAATTCCAGCTCAAGATCGGCAGTCGCTTCGAGAACATCGATCTCGTGCAGGTGACGCTCGACGACGCCCTGCGAGAGATGGGGCTCGACGAGGACGCCCGTCACTGGATCGACTTGGCGGTGCGCGAGGCGGTCGCCAACGCCATCAAGCACGGCAACGGCCAGGATGCTGACAAGCAAGTACGCGTCACCTGTGAGTTGCAGGACGGTCACCTGGTGATCGAGGTGCACGACGAAGGCGAAGGCTTCGATGCCTCGCAGCTGCAAGATCCGCTGTCGCCGGAAAACCTGCTGCGTCCGAATGGTCGCGGTATTTTCTACATGCGCAACTTCATGGACGCCATAGACTTCGGCACCTCTCCGAAGGGCGGCACCATCGTGACGCTGCGCAAGAATCTGGAAGGGCTGACCGACAGCGAAAGCGAGTCGGACGATGCCACGTGACCTTCGATCAGCCAACCTATAGAACAGCCAACAACGGGGCGCCCACCGGAGCCCCTCGACCCTAGTTACGGAGGAAGTGGATTCATGAAGATTGACGTGCACCAGAAGGGCGGGGTCACCGTGTTGGCTCCCAAGGGCAAGGTGACCATCGGCCAGGGCGACGTGGCTCTGCGCCAGGCGGTTCACGAGGCGCTGGAAGCCGGCGGGCGCAACCTGCTGATGGACCTCGGAGGCGTCTCGACGATGGATTCCTCCGGCATCGGTGAACTGGTCAGCGCCTACACGACGGTGACCAACCGCGGTGGCAAGCTCAAGTTGCTCAACATGCCGTCGAAAGTGGCGGACATCCTGCAGATCACGCAGCTGATCACGGTCTTCGAGGTGTTCGACAACGAAGCCGAAGCCATCGCGTCGTTCTAAGGTCCATTCGTGACCAAGCGCGGCCGTGCTTGTCCAGTGACGGGACTGACCTAGTGACGGGACTGACCTAGTGACGGGACGTACCCAGTGACGGGGCTCGCCGCATGGACACGGGCGGTCGAAGCCCGCTTGCCAGAGATCCTTCCGCCGGCCGCTGAGCGGCCGGCGGTTGTGCATGAGGCGATGCGCTACGCCTTGCTGTCGCCGGGCAAGCGGCTGCGTCCGGTCTTGACGCTGACCGTCGCCGAGTTGCTGGGGGGTGGCTTGAGTCGCGGCCGTGGAGAGTGCACGCTCGATCTGGCCTGTGCCGTCGAGATGGTGCACGCCGCGTCGCTGGTGCTCGACGACCTGCCGTGCATGGACGACGCCCATCTGCGTCGCGGCCGTGCGACCACCCACCGGGAGTTCGGCGAAGACATGGCCTTGCTCGCCGCTTTCGGCCTGCTCAACCAGGCCTTCGCCACCGTCGCCGAGAACGGGCCCAAGCTCAAGCTGCGTCGCTACACCACCGAGGACATGGTGCACCACCTGGCGCAGGCGGTCGGCACCCGTGGCCTGATCGGCGGGCAGGCCCTCGACCTTCGTGGTGACCTAGCCGCGATGGACCTGGAGCAGCTCGAGTACATCCACAGCCACAAGACCGGCGCGCTGTTCATCGCCGCCGGGGAACTCGGCGCCATGGCCGCCGACGCTCGCCGCCGCGACCTCGAATTGATCAGCCGCTACGCCAAGAACCTGGGCCTGGCCTTCCAGATCTCCGACGACCTGCTCGACGTCACCGGAAGTGTCGAGGAAACGGGCAAGGACGCCGACCAGGACCGCGACAAGGTCACCTTCGTCAAACTGCTCGGCGTCGAGGGGGCGCGTACTCTCACCACCGAACTGCTCGGTTTCGCCGTCGACTCGCTGGAGCCACTGGGCCCGCGTGCCGAACCGCTGCGCGTTCTCGCCGACTACGTGCGCACGCGCAAGCGTTGAGTTCCGATCCTGGCGCACACCAAGAGGGCCGGTGGTCCTAATATAGAAGGATGAGCCAAGCATCCGCGCCGCGCGACGACGAAGGTAACTCCCAGGCCCCTCGAGCGCTCGACCAGGTGCGCGCCGAGTTGAAGCGCTTCGGCTACCTGGATCACGGACTCGAGCGCATGCTGCTGCAGGACGCTCTGCGGCCCCGTCACCTGGCCGGGACCCTGGTCGAATTGCTGTGGAAGGTGGTGCTCGCCGGCGGCCTCGCCGCCGCTCTGAGCGCGGCTCTGCTGCTCGCCGCGCACAACATCGGCGTCAGTGGACCGCTGCTCACCGAAGCACCGCTCGATGTGCTGCCGCTGTGGCTGCATCTCGTGCCGCCGGCCGGCTTCGGTGTCGCCCTGCTCTTCTTGCTGCTCGCGGCCGTGCTGACGTTGACGCTGCGTCGCCGTTACGTCGAGCGCGAAGAGCGGCTGTGCCTGGCGCTCGCGATCTTCGGCGTCGCGGGCGTGGTGCTCGCCTTGCTCAGCGGTCCGGATGGCATCCTCTCGACCGTGCGCGACTTCCGTGCCCTCGGCACCTCGGCCTTGGTCATCCTCGCCCTCACCCTGCCGCCGCTGCTCTACCTGCTGCTCGACCTGCTCTACTCGGGGCTGCTGGCGCTGGCCATCAAGCTGACCGACGAAGCCCCGCACCATCGTCAGCGCACCGGCGCCTGGATCGCCGCCGCCGTCCTGCTCGGCTGCGGTCTGCTCGTCCTGCCCGCGTGGCTGACGGCCCGGCCCCACGTCGAGACCAGTAGCGCCAAGCGCTCTTGGCCGGCGGTGCCCGGTCAGCGCGTGCTGCTGCTCGGCATTGATGGGGTGCTGCCAGGTGAACTCGACTATCTACTCCAGCGTGGCGAGCTGCCGACGCTGCAGGCCTGGCTCGCCAGCGGCGAAGCCGCGGTGGGGCACTACCCTCACCGGCGCCAGGAACCCGCCGTCTTCTGGACCTCCGTCGCTACCGGCCTGCCGGCCAGCGAGCACGGCGTCGCCGCGCTCGACAGCTTCCGTCCCCTGGGCGTCTCGACCCCGCTCGCCGAGAGCGGCCCCGTCCGGGCCTGGTGGCGCATCGGCCAAGCGCTCGGCGTCGTCGAGCATCGACCCATCCTGGCCAACCGTCGCCGTGCCTTCACCGCCTGGGAGCTCGTGGCTCGGGGGGGACGGCCGGTACTCGCCGTCAACTGGTGGTCGACCTATCCCGCCGAGCCGCTGCCCGGCCTGGTCGTCGCCCATGGTGCCTACCAGCTGCTCTCACACAGGGGCGCGGGTGCTGTCGCCTCCAGTGCCGCGGAACCCACCGCCGCCGCCGAAGTCTTGCACGCCGATCTGGCGGCGCGCCCCCTCGGGCACCTGACTCTGCCCGGCATGGCTGAAGCCGAAGGCCAGGAACTCTACGCCCACGCCGTGCGTCCCGACGACTACTACCTCGCCGTCTTCGAACAGGCTCTGAATCTGCAACCCCGCGTCGCTGCGCTGTACCTTCCCGGTCTCGACATCATCGCCGCCGAGTGGCGCCAGGGTGGAAACGATCAAGGCTCCCTCGCCTACGGTGATCTCGTGCGTCGAACGCTGAGCCAGGTCGACGACCTGCTGAACCGGCACGCGGAGAGTTTCGAAACGGTCGTCCTGGTGCTCGACCCCGGCCGTCGCGAGAGCGCGGAGGGGCGGATCCTCGTGCACCGCCACGACGAGGCGTGCGCCGCCGCCGCGATCAACCCCGAATCCGCCGCCGCCGCCGTCGTGCGCGCGTCCGGTTTGCCGCAGAGTCGCGAGCTGCCCGATCCACCGTCGCTGTGCCCGTGGCCGGATGCGTCGGATGTGCTGGAGAGCTTCGGGGCACGGGAAGCGGAGACCGGGAGGGATACGGAAGACGCGGAGTACCTGGAGAATCTGCGGTCTTTGGGGTATTTGTGAGGTGGATCGGACCGCCAGCCACCCTCAGAGGGCGCAGACCCCTGCGCCCCTACAGACCCTCGCCCCCGCCCGAACGTTACGCATGGCACGAGTGTTTTCACTGTTGCGTACGTTTCCGCCTGCGTACCGTTCGGGGGTTTGGGTGGGGCCGTAGGGGCGCAAGGCATTGCGCCCTCCGGGGTGGGTGGTAAATTCCAGGCATGTATCCTCGACCTGGGCGCCATTCCACCAGGCTGCGTGGTTATGACTATGCTGCTGTAGGTGGTTACTTCGTGACGATCTGCACCTTCGAGCGCCAGTGCGTCCTTGGCAACATCACTGAGGCCGGAGTTGCCCTGTCGTTGTTCGGCAAGATCGTTCAGGAAGAATGGTTCGCTTCTGCACGTCTGCGGCGGGAGATCGAACTGGATGCGTTCGTCATCATGCCCAACCATGTTCATGGAGTTCTGTTCTTGTTGGGACAGCCACCGCTTCCCCCTGAAGGACCCCAGCGTAGACCTCGGTCCTTGAGCACGTTTGTCAGTGGATTCAAGAGTGCCTGCTCTCGCCGAATCAACGCCCTGCGTGGCACGCCGGCTGGCCCAGTCTGGCAGCGCAACTTTCACGATCGGATCGTACGAAACCAGGATGAACTCCAGGCAATCCGGAGATACATCGAGGAGAATCCGCTCCGTTGGGCCGTCGATTCGGAGAACCCGGCATTGAATCCTTGAATTTGCGCGGATGTTCCGCGTAGGGACCGTCCCAGCCACCCTCAGAGGGCGCAGACCCCTGCGCCCCTACAGACCCTCGCCCCCGCCCGAACGTTACGCATGGCACGAATGTTCCTGTGCATCTAACGTTGTCAGGGTCGGGCACAGACGAGATTCACGCCCGAACGTTCCGCATGGCACGACCGTTTCTGCTCACGTATCGTTCGGGGGTTGGGTGGGGCCGTAGGGGCGCAAGGCATTGCGCCCTCTGGGGATGGGCGGGTGTTTGGTCTGCTCACCGCCACCAAACCGACCGCAACCCCAACAACTCCCCGCTCGGATAGTTGACATACCCCTCGACGTCGGCCGGCATGACCGCGAAGTTCACGCGCGTATACAGGCTGATGTAGGGCAGGTCCTCTTTCAGGATCTCCTGCACCTCCAGGTAGATCGGCATCCTTTCTTCCGGCAACGTCAACCGTGCCCCTTCTTCGACCAGCGCGTCGAAGCGTGCATTCCGGTAGTGGCCGCGATTCTGCCCATTCGGTGGTAGTGCGTCCGAGTGCAGCACCAGGCGGTAGATGTTGGGGTCGATGATGCCGGTGCGGATTAGGGAGAAGAGCTGGAAGTTGCCCTTGCGTACGTCGTCGTAGAAGGTGGCGAATTCGTAGGAACGGATCTCGATGCCGATCCCGGCTTGCGCGGCCATGGACTGCAGGATCTGCGCTTGCAGCACATAGGGCTCGCTGGTCGACGTCTTGTAGGTCACCGTGAAGCGCATCTCGGGCCCGTCGCCGTCCGGGTCGGGATAGCCGGCTTGGTCGAGCAGGCGCTTGGCGGTCTCGACGTCGTAGGGGATGGGTTCGAGGTCCGGGTGCCGTGCCCACAGGCCGGGGGGGATCATCGTCTCGCCGACCACGCCGAGGCCGTTCCACAGCGTGTCGACGAGCTTCTGCCGGTCCAGGCTGAGCGCCAAGGCGTGCCGCACTCGAGGGTCGCCGAGAATCGGGTCTTCGAGGTTGACGCCGAGATAGGCGTAGTTGGCGCCCGGGCTCTCGACGACCTGGAAGTGTGGGTTGCGGCGGAAGAGCGGCACGGCGTCAGTGGAGAGGTCGTTGACCACCAGGTGGACGGAGCCTTTGAGCAGTTCGAGCGCGCGCACAGTGGCGTCGGGGACTTCGCGCAGGAGGACGCGGTCTAGATGCGGGCGGCCTTGCCAGGCGGCGTCGAAGGCGGCGAGTTCGACTGTCTCGGGGGTGCGCGAGACGAAGCGGAAAGGGCCGGTACCGATGGGGTGATCGTTGAGCTGTCCGGAAGTGCTGCCGGCGGGGATGATGCCTTGACCCGGGGTGAATTCCGGCAGCAGGGCGCCGAAGGGTTCGCGCAGGAAGACATCAACCGTCAGCTCGTCCACGGCTTCCAGGCGCTCGACCGTTTCGAAGCTGGCGCGCTTGGTGGTGGCGACGGTGTCGTCGAGGATGGAGCCGTAGGTCCACACGACGTCCGCAGCGCTGAACGGGCGCCCGTCATGGAAGGTGACACCGGGACGCAAGTAGAAGCGGTAGCGGCGACCGTCGTCGAGGATCTCCCAGGCGGTGGCGAGGTCGGGGACCAGGTTGCCGGCGGGATCCTTGGTGACCAGGCCGTTGTAGATCAGCTGGAATACTCGTGCGGACGCCTGGTCGGCACCGACGCGCGGGTCGAGATGCAGGGGAGCGGAGGACTGGGCGACGACGAGACGGTTGTCGATCGGGGGCGCGGGACGGCGATCGTCGAGGCAGGCGGTGGTCAGGAGGGTGAGGAGGACGAGGGAGGCAGCGACGAGGGACGTTGAGGTGCGCATGACGTGGCGGGATGCTAGCACTCCAGCAAATCCACCTAGCCCCCGCCGCCGTACCCAGATAGGATCAGCCACACGTATCCCGCAATCCGATTCTGGAACCCGATGACGCACGCTTTCGACTCCGCTCCTGCTCGCCACCGCCCCGCCCGCCGGGCCGTGCTGCTCTTTGCCCGCCGGCCGGGTGAGGAGGCGCGCCGCAAGCACTTGACGCGGGGCAAGCGGCTGTTCGAGCTGGGACGCGACCGGGTCTTGACGGCGGCGGCGCAGCTACCGGACGTGACACCGGTGTTGCTCGGCGATCCGGGGGACGCGACATTGCCCGCCGGGACGCTCGTGCTGGCGCAGCGAGGCCGTGGCTTCGGGGCGCGGCTCGGCAACGGGCTCGAGGATGCCTTCGCGCTCGGCTTCGACGAGGTCGTGGCCGTCGGTCTCGACGCGCCGTCGCTGTCGGACGAGCATCTCGACGCGGCGTTCCGTGCGCTGCGCGAGGCGCCGGTGGTGCTCGGGCCTGCCGCGGACGGTGGCGTCTATCTGCTCGGCCTCCGTGCCGAAGCGGATCGGGTCGCGCTCTGGCGTGGCGTGCGCTGGCAGACGCGTTTCGTCCTGCGGCAACTGCAGCTCAACGCGCCAGCTCGAGTGCTGCCGCAAGTCTTGACCGATGTCGACCAGCGCGCCGACGCCCAGCGTCTCGCCCGTTTCCTGGTGCGCGACTTCGAGTTGCGTGTGGTCTTGGAAGCGCTCTTGGCGCGGCCGTGGACCCCGGCTCTCTCTTTCCTGCCGGCGCCGCTCTGGTGCCCCCACCTGCCGCTCTCGCGACGCGGACCTCCCGCGCGGGTTGCCTGAATCCGCGCTGTTTCGACCGTCTGACGCATTCCCTCTTTCCGCTATCCGTCGACCTGGAGGTCTTCCCATGCTCGCATCCGTGGGCCGTCCGGCCCTTCGTCTCGCCCTGTCGTCTCTCCTGACTCTCGCCGCTATCCTGCTGCTCAGTGTGCCAGCCATGGCGCAAGCTAATCTCGAAGTCACCGTGGTCGACGCCGCCGACGGCGCACCGCTGCCCGGCGTTGCGGTCGCCCTGTTCAACGATGCCACCGGTTACCGCGTCGAGCAGGTGTCTAATGTGCAGGGCAAGACGCGGTTCTCGGCCTTGACCACCGGTGATGGCTACCAGCTGGTGACGCAGCCGTTCGACGGCTATCGCGAGGCGCGCGCGGAGGCGATCACGTTGCGCACGAACTTTGACAGCGCGGTGACGTTGCGGCTGCCGCGGGTCGAGACCTTCAGCGACGACGTGCTGGTGACCGCCGAGCGCCAGCTGGTGGCGATGAACACGGTCAACGCGGAGGTGTCGTCGACGCTGGTGTCGGAAGAGCTGGAGCTGCTGCCCATCGAGGGCCGGGACTTGACGCGCTCGCTCTACCGGCTGCCCAACGTGACGCAGGCGACCGGCTTCTATCCGGAGGCGCCGAACGTGTCGATCAACGGCGCCAACTCGTTGTTCACCAACTACCTGATCGACGGTCTGGACAACAACGAGAACTTCCTCGGCGGTCAGAAGTTCGCGCTGCCGCTGGGTGCGGTGCAGGACGTGACGGTGCTGACCAGCACTTACAGCGCCGAGTTCGGGCGCACCGGCAATGGTGTCTTCAACGTCACCAGCCGTTCGGGCAGCAACGATCTGCGCGGTGAGGCGTTCTACCTCAGCCGGCCCGGTGCCAAGTGGGATTCGTCGTCACCGTTCGCCGGGCGCGACCTGAGCGGCAATGCGGTGAAGGACGGTTTCCGTCGTGATCAGCTGGGCTTCTCGCTCGGTGGTGCGCTGACCCAGGACCGCACCTTCTTTCATCTCAACGTGGAAGGCACGCGCGACGAGAAGGACAACCTGCTCAACGTGCCGGCGCTGGGTGTCAACGAGACGGTGCCGGGCGAGAACGAGTTCCTCTACGCCTCGGCACGCTTCGACCACCGTCTCACCGAGTCGTTGCAGACGTCGCTGCGCGTCAACTGGGGTGATGTCGACATCGAGCGCCAGGGGGGCGGGCTCGACGGCGGCGTGACGTTCCCGTCGGCCGGCAACTTCCAGGACCGCGACTCACTGCTCGCCGCCTTTCGCACCAGCTGGGTGGGTCGTGACTTCGTCAATGAGGCGAATGTGCAGTTCAGCCGCTTTCGCTGGAACTATGGCCGGCCGATCGACGAGGGACCGCAGGTGACGGTGCTCGGGGCCGATGGCCAGACGGTGGCGGTGCTCGGGCATCCGGGCTACATCTTCGACGACATCGAGGAGACCTTCCAGGTACAGGAGAAGGCGTCGTTCCTGCTCGGCAATCACACGCTGAAGCTGGGGGCGGAGCTGATCTCGTCGGACTTCGAGCTGACCGGTGGTGGCAACGTCAACGGCAACTACCTGGTGCAGCTGAGCGCCGCGCAGGAGGCGGCGCTGCGGGCGCGGAACCTGGGCTCGTCGCTGAACGTCAACGACATCCCGTCGAACGTCGACGTGCTGCGCTACGACGTCGAGCTGCAGCCGAAGGCGTTCGGCGAGCGGCAGGACTACTGGAGCGCCTACGTCGAGGACCTGTGGTCGGTGTCGCCGCGCCTGAATGTGACGCTCGGCCTGCGCTACGACTACGACAGCCTGAGCGAGGGCGGTGGTGCCAGTGGCGATTCCGACAACTTCGCGCCGCGGCTGGCGCTCAACTACCAACTCGATGACCGCTCGACGCTGCGCGCCGGCTTTGGCGTTTTCTACGAGAAGGTTGCCTATGCGATCTACAGCGATGCGCTGCAGCAGAACTCGACGTCGGCGGGCTTCCAGTGGCAGGTGCAGCAACTGATCGACCTCGGCTTGCTGCCGGCGGGCACGAATCTGGGCGACGTGCTGTTCAACGGCAACCTGGTGGCCAGCTTCGACGACGTGCCCTACCTCGGTGGTCCGACACCGGCCGAGGTGCAGGCGCAGCGCGAGGCCGTGTTCAGCAATGAGCGGCGTATCCTCAACCCGAACGGCTACGACAACCCGGTGACCGAGCAGTACTCGCTCGGCTACCAGCGGCGGTTGCGTTCGGACATGCTGTTCTATGTCGACCTGATTCACACGCGTTCCTACAACCTGCTACGCCTGCGCAATCTGAACGCGGCGGCGCCGTATCCGCTCGACGATCCGAACAATGTGGTGGTGCGCACGCCGGCCGAGGCGGACGCGACGCGACCGGTGCCGCTGGTGGACGGTGGTGCACGCAACATCGTGATGACGGAGTCGGAAGGCGAGGCGCGCTACAAGGCAGCGACGTTCAGCTTCCTGAAGGACCGCACGTCGAAGAGCCCGTTCAGCGTCCGCTTGTCGTACACCTGGTCGCAGCTGGAGAACGACACGGACGACATCAACTTCCGGGCCCAGGACGCCAACAATTACGCCGCCGAGTGGGGGCCGTCGGTGAATGACCGCGAGCACGTGGTCAGCGGTTTGTTGCAGTACTACGTGACGCCGGATCTGTCGGTGTCGTTGGCGGGGCTGTGGCAGAGCGGTCAGCCGATCAACCGCATTCCGGACGCGCGTCTGTACGGCACGACGGACTTGAACGGCGATGGTCGCTCGTTCGGTGACGCCTATGTGGGCAACAGCGACCGCTACCCGGGAGCGTCACGCAATGTCGACCGGCTACCGTCGTCGGAAGTGTGGGACCTGGGTATCCAGTACCGGCTGCCGATGGCCGGCAAGCGGATCGAGCTGCGGCTGGATGTGTTCAATCTGTTCAACGAGACGAATCTCTCGGGCTTCAGCAACAATGCGACGCAGAGCAACCAGATCCAGATCGGGCCGCCGGGGTCGGGGATCGAGTTCAAGAATGCGGGGCCGCCGCGGCAGTTCCAGATTGGGGTGTCGTATGCGTTCTGAGATCTTGCTGGGCCGCCGGAGGGGGAGTGCTGCGGGCGGTGCTCCAACTCACGGCGCTGCGCGCCGCTCAAACAGAAGCGCTCCGTCCTCACACTCCCTCTCCGGCTCCTCACTTCTTGGGGTGATCACTGGGATTCTGCTGTCGACTCTCGTGCTGGCTTGCGGCCCAGCTCAGGATGAGGGGTTGACGGGGGAGGACGTCTTGGGGCTGCCTTGGGAGCAGGTGGTGGAGGAGGCGCGGGGGGCTTCGCTGACGCTGGGGATGTGGACGGGGGATCCGTACATCAACGCCTACATCCAGGACTACGTCACACCGGCGCTGCGCGCGCGCTATGACATCGAGCTGGACGTGGTGAGTGCGCAGGGCAACGAGGTCGTCAACCTGCTGTTGACCGAGATCGAGGCGGGCAAGGCGACGAGTGAGCTCGACTTCGTGTGGATCAACGGCGAGACCTTCTACCAGCTGCGCCAGATCGATGCGCTGCTCGGGCCGTTCACGGACAAACTGCCGTCGGCCCAGTACATCGACTACGACAACCCGTTCATCGGCACCGACTTCCAGCAGCCGATCGAGGGCTACGAGGCGCCGTGGGGCAATGTGCAGCTGGCCTTGATCTACGACGCTGAACGCGTCGAGACGCCGCCGCGCGACGCCGAGGAACTGGCCGCGTGGGTGCAGGCGAATCCAGGACGCTTCACCTTCGATACCTCCTTCACCGGCATGACCTTCCTGAAGTCGCTGCTGATCGACTTCGCCGGTGGCCCCGGGTCGATGGACGGGCCGTTCGACGAGGCCACCTACCAGCGGGCGAGTGCACAGTTGTTCGCCTACCTGAAGGAGCTGCAACCGTTCCTGTGGCGCGAAGGCTCGACCTTCCCGGCGCAGGTGGCGGAGCTGCACCAGCTGTTCGCCCATGGCGAAGTCGACTTCACGATGAGCAACAACGACGGCGAGGTGGACAACAAGGTGCTGCAGGGACTGCTGCCGCTGTCGTCGCAGGCGTACGTGCTCGACTCCGGGACGATCCAGAACAGTCACTACTTCGGCCTGGTGCGTCGTGGTGGCAGTACGGCGGCGGCGTTGGTGGCGATCGACTTCCTGCAGTCCCCGGAGGCCCAGTACGAGAAGCTGAAGCCGGCGGTGTGGGGGGACGGCACGGTGCTGGACGTCGAGCGCTTGCCGCCAGAGTGGCAGGAGAAGTTCCGCAACGTACCGCAGCGCGAGCGCGCACCGCGGCGCGAAGAGATCCGCGAGAGGGCACTCGAGGAACCGGCGGCGGAGGTGATGATCCGACTCTACGACGACTTCCGCCGCGAGCTACTGGGGGCCTGACTCCGTTGGCGTCGCGCACTCAATCTCGCAACGGGTCGCGCAATAGGGCTCGAGCGCTCGCCGTCCCGGATGTCGTGGGACTTGGGCTGCTCGGGGTCGTGGTGGCGGCGCCGGTGGTGTTCAGTCTGGTCTACGCAGCGCTGTACAGCCTGGGTTTGACGGGACTGCTGAGTCAGGGCTTTACCCTGGAGCATTGGCGGGCAGTGCTGGGCAGCGGCGAGATCTGGGCGGCGTTCGGCCTGTCGCTCTACGTGGCGGTGAGCACGATGGTGCTGACGTTCGGCCTGGCGCTGGCGTTGGCGCTCGGTTTGCGCGAGCCGCTGCGCCACGGGCCGTTGTCGACCTTGATCTACCTGCCGCTGGCGTTGCCCGGGGCGGTGGCGGCGTTCTTCACGCTGCAGATGCTGTCGGGTGGTGGCTTGCTGGCGCGGTTGCTGGCGGCGGTCGGGGTGGTGGAGGAACCCTCGGCGATGGTGTCCCTGGTGCACGATCGGTTGGCGGTCGGCATCGTGGTGGCGCACGTGATCGCGGCGGTGCCGTTCTTCACGCTGCTCTTCGTGCAGCTCTACGATACCGAGCGGGTGGGGGAGTTGCGACGCCTGGCGGTGTCGCTGGGAGCCAGTCGCTGGCAAACGGTGCTACGCGTCGCGATGCCGGTATTGCTCTATCGAGCGTCGACCAACCTGGTGCTCTACTTCATTTGGGTCTTGGGGTCGTTCGAGATTCCGTTGCTCTTGGGTCGTCAAGCACCGCAGATGCTGTCGGTCGTCACCTACCGCAAGTTCTCGATGTTCGACCTGATGGAGAAGCCACAGGCCTACGTCGTGGCTCTGCTCTACACCCTGCTGGTGTTCGTGATCCTGGGAACAGTGTTCGGCCGCCAGGAAGCCCGTTCGTGAGGCAGAACCCCGCTGGCGGCGCCGCGATGGTAGGAGCGGGTCATCGTGGCAGATGTTGCAGATATTGCCATGTTGGCTTGGGCGTGCCATGATTTGTTGGGCGTGGATTTTGCTCGCAAAGAAGGATCACTTGAGAATGGAGGCCAGTATGATCGGCGCAACATCCCACCAAGTTCGTCTGAGCGGCCAGGGCCGAATTGTCATTCCCTCGGAGCTGCGGCGTCAGCTCGACCTGGAAAAAGGAGAGACGCTCGTCGCCCGTGCCGAGAGCGGCAGGTTGATCCTGGAGAAGCGTGGCAGTATCCTGCAGCGTCTCAAGGCACGCTTCAGGGCTGTGCCGGCGGATATCCGTCTCTCCGAAGAACTCATCGCCGATCGACGGCAGGACGCCGCACGGGAGCGTGAGGATGGTTGAAGTCGCTGCGGATCGTGAGCGCGTCTACGTCCTCGATGCATCCGCGCTTCTAGCCATGCTGCGGGAAGAACCCGGAGGCGAGATCGTCGAGGCCGTTATCGAGAACTCCTTGCTCTGCGCCGTCAATTGGTCCGAGGTCGTCCAGAAGGCGATCGCCTACGATCTCGATGCGGAGGCAATCCGGGCCGACCTCGAAGCGCTTGGGTTGCAGATCGTTCCTTTTACCGCAGAAGACGCCGAGACCGCCGCCGAGCTTTGGCGGGTGACGCATACCCACGGCCTGTCGCTCGGTGATCGGGCTTGTCTCGCGCTCGCCGGGCGTCAGAAGCTGCCCGCGTTGACGGCCGACCGAGCGTGGGGCGGCCTGCCGATCGATCTGTCGATCGAGTGCTTGCGTTGACCTCGACCTCCGACGGTGGGGGTCACAGAGGACGGAGTAGCAAGAAGTTTCTTCCCATCCGTTCCGCCTCTTCGTGGCTTGTAGGTGCACTGTGCATCTTCCCCCTCCTCTTCCTGGCCGCCCTCTCCCTGTCCCATCGCTGGCAAGTCCCCCACATCCTGCCCACCGGCTTCGATCCCAGCCGCTGGCAAGAAGTCCTCACCGGCCAAGGCCAGCTGGGTGAAAGCTTGGCGCTCTCCCTGACCCTCTCCCTCAGCGTCGCGACCCTGAGCACCGTCGCCGGCTACCTGACCTCGCGCGCCATCGCCTACTCCCCGCACCGGCGTCAGCTCTTGTTGCTGGCCTACATCCCCTTCGCCTTCTCCCCGGTCATCCTCGGCACCTGCCTGCTCTTCCTGTTCATCAAGCTCAACCTCGCCGGCACCGTCCCCGGCGTCATCCTGGCGCAGACCCTCTTCTCCTACGGCTTCGCCATCGTCTTCTTCATGAGCTTCTGGACGCCGCAGAAGAAGGCCTACGAAGACCTCGTGCATACCCTCGGCGGCAGCACCTGGGACGCCTACCGCCACGCGCTGTTACCCTTGTCCACCGGTATGCTCCTCGTCTGCTTCTTCCAATGCTTCCTGATCTCCTGGTTCCACTACGGCATCACCCTGCTCGTCGGTTCCGGCAAGATCAAGACCCTGCCGCTCAAAGTCTTCGACAGCATCCGCGAAGCCAACCCGTACTACGCCGCCCTCGCCGCCTGCCTGCTCGTCCTGCCGCCCTTCCTCCTGCTGCTGGTCAACAAACACTTCCTGCCCGAACCTCTGCGTGACCCTGGGGAAGGGGCCCGAGTATGAGCGAGCGCGTCCTGCTGTGCGTCGACGGCCTGCGCAAGGCCTTCGCCGGCCAAGGTAGCAACGCGAGTGAAGCTGTGTTGCACGACGTCACCTTCGACCTGCACCAGCACGAGACCCTCGCCGTCGTCGGTCGCTCGGGCAGCGGCAAGACCACCCTGCTCAGAATCCTCGCCGGCCTCGAAGCTCCCGACGCCGGCAGGTGTGTCCTGGGAGGGCGCGACCTGGCAGGGGTAGCACCTCAGCAGCGTGGCGTGCTCTATCTCTACCAAGAGCCCCTGCTCTTCCCCCACCTCGACGTGCGCGCCAACCTCGCCTTCGGCCTGCGCTTGCGCAAGGTGCCCGCTGCCGAGGCACGCCAGAGAGTCGACGCCATGCTGCGCGAGCTCGACCTCAGCGAGCATGCGGCCAAAGCCCCGCACCAGCTCTCCGGCGGTCAGCGCCAGCGCGTCTCCTTCGGTCGCGCGCTGCTCGTCGAGCCGCGCCTGCTGCTGCTCGACGAGCCCTTCGGTGCCCTCGACGCCGACACCCGCACCCGCATGCAAGACCTCTTCCGCCGCATCGCCGAGCGGTACCGCATCTCGGCCCTCTTCGTCACCCACGACCTCAAAGAAGCGATCCTCATGGGCGACCGCGTCGCGCACCTGCAAGCCGGCCGCCTGCGCCTCTTCGAACACCTCGAAGAGATGGTCGCCGACCCCGACCTCGGTGTGCGCCAAGAACTCGACTTCTGGACATCCCTACCTCGACCGACGCAAGGAGACGCACCATGACCGCTGCCCTCGAGTCCTCGTCCGCAACTCGGCTGACCGCTGTCGTCGTCGCCAACGGTCTCGAGGGGCTGCGGGAGTGCTTTCCCTGTTACGGGATTCCGGCTGCGGCGGGCGGGCAGACTCTGCAGGTGGACTACCGCTTCCAAGAAGTCGAGGCCGGCTTCCGTCTCGACCTCACCGGTGCTGATCTGCTGATCGTGCCCAACGGTAGCGACCACGTCGCGATGCTCGGTGTACGCGACCAAGTGCGCGCTTTCCTCGACGCTGGCGGTGCCGTCTTCTGCTTCGACGGCTGGTTCACCGACTGGGTCCCCGGCCACCGCTGGCGTCACGACAACAGCAAGGCCACCCGCGACATCCGCTACCGCGTTGCCACCGACCGTCACGGCCTGTTCGATGGCATCGACCTCGACCCCTTCATCTTCCACCACGGCATCAGCGGCTGGTGGGCCTGTGGCGCCATCGAGCCGGCCGGAGGCGCCGACGTGCTGCTCGAAGACACCTGGGGCCGCGCCATGGTCGTGCTCGACGAGACCACCACCCCCGGCTTGCTCGCGCTCACCGCCAGCGGTCCCCTGGCCGGCGCCCTGACCGACGACGTGGGCGGTCCGGCTTTGGTGCCGCTGTATCACCGACTGTTGCACCGGGTCGCCGCGCACCGCGCCCGGCTCGATCACTGTCCGGGGGACCAGGTGCCCTCGCGGCCGGCGCGCGATGGTGCTTCCGACACCGACCCGTCCGCCAGGATCAACCACGACGCTCGTATCGGCGTGCTGTTCAACGGCGTCTGGTCGCAATACGCCTTCGCCACCGCGCCCAAGTATCGCGGCCTCTACGACCTCGTCTACGTCCACGACCTGAGCTACGAACGCATTCGCCACCTCGACGCCCTCGTGGTCCCCTTCCAGAGCCACCAGCCGGCCATCACCGCGCGTCGAGAGGCGATCTACCGCTTCCTCGCCGACGGCAAGAAAGTCGCCGTCTTTGGTGATTCCGATAGCGACTGGATCGACGCCACCTGGGAGAGCCGCCCCGTCGACAACTACTGGTGGGTCACAGACCCGACGTCGCCGCCGATCAGCGATACCGACTACAGCCACCCCGTCTATACCGGCCTGATCCCGCGCCATGCCTGCTGGCACGTGCACGGCGTCTACACGCAGGTGCCCGCCGAAGCCCGCGTCATCCAGCGCAACGAAGAAGGCGAATCGATCACCTGGCAGACCGAGGCCCACGGTGGCGTCCTCTTTGCCTCCACCCTCGACCCGATCGTCGAGCACGGCATCCAGCAGATCCGCCACCTCGACAACTACTGCGACCGTCTCACCGCCTGGCTGTGCGGCACGACGCCTGGCGGTGCCTTCGCGCTCGACCCGGCCGTCTATGGCGTCGATCGCTTGGCCCTCTGATCTGGCCCTCTGCTCTGGCCCTCTGACTAGGCCCTCTGACTAGGCCCTCTGACCTGGTACGCTGAGACCCAACCATGAACGATCCCTTGGCAGTCCACCTAGCAGTCCAAACCGGCCCCTCCAAACTCGAACAGGCTGACTACGACCACTGCGAGTCGGTCTACTGGGTGTTCACCCAACTGTGCAACGACGAGTGCGATCACTGCTACAACCTCAGCGGCCCGCGCGGCGCGACCCTCACGCTGGAGGAATGCCTGGCCATCGTCGCCAACCTGCCGTCGCGCATCGACCGCCTGATCCTCTCCGGCGGCGAGCCACTGGCCGAGCGCAAGAAGCTCTACGCCATCCTCGACGCTGTGCGCGAGCGCTACGGCGACGCCACCCAGGTCATGTTGCAGACCAACGGCGACCTGCTCAACGAGCAGCGCCTAGACGAGATCCTAGAGCGCGGCGTCACGCGCATCGACATCGCCTCCATCGACCGCTACCACAAGAAGCAAGGCGAGCGAAGAGCGGACCTCGAAGCCCTCTTTCGCTCGCGCGGCATGGTCGACGACAACCCCGATCCGCTGATCACCAAGGACGACTACCTCAAGCCCGACGCCGCCAGCTTCGGCTTCTGGGGCGCCACCGAAGACATGTGGCTGGGTGGCAACTGGGCGCGTGGCCGCGCGATGGAGACGGGGATCTGGAAGCGCGACGGCAGTCACAACTTCTGCGCCATCCTCAGCGGCGGCCGCGGCTTCCTCGGCGGCACCGACCTGCCGCAGGAGATCTCGATCCAGCTCTGGCGCATCAACCCGTGCTGCCCCGGCACCAAAGAGCCGATGGGCGATGCGCGCGTCGAGAAAGTGAGTGACGTGCTGCGCCGGGTGGCCCAGTCGCCGGTGTTCCAGAAGCTCAACACAGGCGATGCGTACGCACTCGGAGAAGCGCTCGAGAAGAGCGATGGCGTCGATCGTGCCTACGGCCTGCGCCGCGCGCTCGAACTTGGCAACGTCTGCCTGTGGTGCGACGAGTTCTTCGACCGTCACTTCGACATGGCGACGCTCGCCGAGAAACCCGCCGCACCGATCCCGGAGGGGCAAGTGGTGGCGAAGCCGGTGCTACCCGTCCTCCGCTGAAGCGTCCTCCGCTGAAGCGTCACCGGCTTCCTTGGCCGGACCCACGCGCTCCAGGATCCACGCCGTCACCGTGTCCAGGACTTGCGGCGCGATCGTCGTCTCGATCTCGGCGTACTCCTGGGCGCTTCCGGTCTTGGCCGGTTGCATCAAGTGATTGATTCCGGCGACGGTCAGGATCGTCGCGTCGTCGTTGCCGGCGGCTTCGAGCGCGGCCTGAATCGCGGTCAAGTTCTGTTCGGCGTCGACCTGTGAGTCGAGATTGCCGTTGACGGCGAGCACAGGCGACTTGACCTGGCGTAGGGCAGGGGCCGGATCGTAGGCGATGAAGTGGCGGTACCAGGGAGTGAGCAGGGGCTGGATCTGGGCCGCCGCGGCCTCGGCGCCGATGAAGGGCGTCAGCTTGTCGATCAGCTTCTGCCGCAGCACGGCTTCGTCGGCCTCGCTCTCCATCAGGTCGAAGATCTGCCGCTGCAGCGCGGCGTTCTGCGACGCGACCTGCGGCGGCAAGCCGGCGGCCAGGTTGAGGCGCTCGACCTGGCGCACGATCAGGTCGTCGCCGGGCACGCCAGGAGCACCGAAGAAGACGTAGAAGGCGACCGAGACGCCGTACTTCTCGTGGAAGCGCTGAGCGGCGAGAGGGGCGATCAGGCCGCCTTCGCTGTGGCCCAGGATGCCGATCCGGGAAGTGTCGATCTCGAGCCGGCTCATGAGCGCATGCAAGCTGAGCGCGGCGTCGTCGGCGAAGTCGAGAATGGTGGCGTTGTCGAGCGGTCCCTCGGACTCACCGACGCCCCTGTCGTCGACGCGCAGGACGGCGATGCCGGCGCGAGCGAAGTGGTCGGCGAGCACCAGGAACGGCTTGTGTCCGAACAGAGTCTCGTCGCGATCTTGCTGGCCGCTGCCCGAAAGTAGCAGGATAGCGGGGTAGGGACCTTTGCCGTGGGTCTCCTCGTCGGGCAGCGTCAGCGTGGCGGCGAGGGTGACGGGGCCGTTGCTGGTGTCGTGGCCGTAGACGAGATCCTGGCTGCGATACGGGAAGGGTGGCTCGGGCGTCTGTGGACGCACGGGTGCGGCCGGTGCGGGCGCTGCGGGATCGGGACGCTGGAAGGTCAAGGGCAAGCTGGCGCCGCCCTGGTGAAAGGTGCCGACGATCTCGCCTTCCTGCAGGCTGCCTTCGAAGCGTGGCTCGCCCATGCCGGGCAGGGTGAAGCGCAGTTGGTCGCCCTCGACCTGGACGCTCGGCAGCGCCACGCCCTGGGCGCCTTGCTGCGGTACGTCGACGGTGCCGCTCCAGCTGCCGTCCTGCGCATCGAGGTGGATGTGGAAAACCAGGCTGCCGCCGGGAATCTCCAGCGTGCCCTTCCAGGAACCGTTCGCCCAGGTATCGTTGGTCTCCTGGCTTGCGGTGGGTGGTTCGTCTGTCGCAGGCCAGGGTGCGGCGATCAGCGGCACGCTCAGCAGAGCGAGGAGCAGGGGAGCGAGCAAGGCGATACGGGTTTTCATAGGTTTTCCATTCTACGGTGGGTGGCGCGTCTCAGGCGTCTTCGACCACGACCGCGGTGCCGTAGACCATCAGCTCGGCGGCGCCCTGGGCCACCATGGAGGTGGAGAAGCGGACTTCGAGGATGGCGTTGGCGCGCAGGCCGCGAGCTTCATCGACCATGCGGTCGAGAGCCTGTTCACGCGATTCGGCGAACAGCTTGGTGTACTCGCTGACTTCGCCACCGACCAGGTTGCGCAGTCCAGCCAGGATGTCGCGGCCGACGTGGCGGGCCCGGATGGTGTTGCCGCGCACCAGGCCGAGGGTGCGGGTGATGCGTTTGCCTTCGATGTGATTCGTGGTGACGATGATCATTTCTGAACCTCCCGGTAGCGATCGTGCTTCAAGGTGCGGATGCGGTCGAGGATGACGGAGAGCAGCAGTAGGACGCCGCCGGTGAGGCCACTGACGATCAGCAGCTTGGGCAGCAGCGGTCCCGGCTCGTGCAGCAGTTGCCACAGGCCGAAGCCGGTACTGATGAAGAACCAGAGGGCGACGAGCCACCAGCCGAGGTGACGGGACAGGTGGCTGAGTCTGCCGCGCGGTGCCTCGTCCCACTGATCGTCGGGCGGAAGGTCGAAGTGTGTGCTCATGGTGGTTTCTCGCAAGTGGGTCAGATCGTGGAGCAGGGTGCGGCAGGCGGCGCAATCTTCGAGATGAAGGCGCACGCGTTGCTCGTCCTGCTGGGTGAGAACACCATCGAGATAGCCGGACAGCAGGGCTTCGTCGAAGCCGCGCCGGCAGCTGGAGGTTGCCGTGGATGCTGCGCGCGTCGGAACTGGGGGCGGTGTCGAGGTCTCACGCATGGTCGTCTCCTTGCAGCTCCTGGCGCAGGCACTGCCGCGCGGCGTGCAGTCGCGACATGACGGTGCCCATCGGAATGCCCAGGACGCGCGCGATCTCGGCGTAGCTGAGGTCGTGGAAGTCCCGCAGTACCAGGATCTCGCGCTTGGCTTCGGGCAGCCTGGCCAGCGCTCGCCACAGCTGGCGGCGCAGTTCTGCCCGCTGCGCCGCGGCCTCGGGGTCTTCGGTGCCCGCGACGGGCTCGAGCAGCTGGCTGCTCAGTGCGTCGTCGAGCGACTCGGCGCGCCGCCGCTGCCGGCGCCGCCACAGGTCGTGGACGCGGTTGCGCACGATGCGCAGCAGCCAGGGACGCACCGGCCGTGCGGCGTCGAAGCGGTGCAGGGTGTGGAAGAAACGCAGCATGGCGTCCTGCGCCACGTCGAGCGCGTCGTCGCGGTTGCCGAGCAGCTGCAGGGCCAGCAGGTAGGCGTCGCGGCGATGATGCTCGGCCAGGGTCTCGCATGCCTGGGCCTGGCCCGCGCGTGCCTGCTCGACGAGCTGACGTTCGGTAGTCTCCCGCTCGCAGGGTTCGAGCTGCGCGGCAAGGCGTGGAGGAGTGGCCAGGGCCATCTCGGTGTTCATATCTCAGCCTACGCACCAGGGCCGGAGTTTATTCGTGCGAAGTGTTGGAGGAGTGGTCGAATCGTAGCACTTCTGCCGCTGCCGCTTCGGACCGCGGGTAGGGGAGCGCGTGATATCGTCGCTGGGTTCAGTGAGTTGCAACCCACGAAGCGAAGGCGGTATGGCGTCAACAGCAAGAGGCGCATCGACATCCGGGAATGTGGTCGCGGCCGAGCGTGAGCCGGTGGCGGAGCTGCGGGAGCACGAAGCTCGTGAGGAGCCTGCCGAGGGCGAGCAGCGATTTGACGACGACCCGCACGCCGATCCTCGCAGTGCCAGCTTGCCGACCTCGGCGCCGACTTTCCTAGAGGTCCCGCCGGCGAGTGCTGGCTCGCGAGCTGCCAACCCCGGAGCCTTTCGAGCCGGGCGCCGCGAGCGCGTGCCGGCGCTGGCGTACGGTGACAGCCTCGCCGACGACCTTCCGGACCCGTACGATCAGGAACCCGACGCGCGTGCTGACAGAGCCCGTCCGGGTGCGCGACCACCAGCTGCCGCACCTGTGGCTAGTGCACCGATGGCTAGTGCACCGACGGAATCTTTGGCGGCGGCTCCGGAAGATCTGGTACCAGGAGCGACACTTGGCCAGTATCGCTTGATCGAGCAGCTCGGCGCTGGCGGTATGGGCGAGGTCTACCGGGCGCACGATACCGAGCTGCAGCGCGACGTGGCGCTAAAAGTGGTGCAGGCGTCGCTGGCCAGCAACAGCGCGGCCATGACCCGCTTCCGCCGCGAGGCACGGCTGCTGGCGAGCGTCAACCACCCGAACATCGCCACCATTCACGGCTTCGAAGAGACGTCCGCAGGCGTGCGCTTCCTGGTCATGGAACTCGTCGAGGGCGAGACGCTGGACGCCCGCTTGCGCGGCGGTGGTCCGCTGCCGGCCGGCGACGCGATCCGCATCGGCGGTCAGATCGCCTCGGCGCTGGCGGCGGCGCACCGACGCGGCGTCATCCATCGGGATCTCAAGCCGGGCAACGTCATGCAGTCGCCGGAAGGCTGGGTCAAGGTTCTCGACTTCGGTCTCGCCAAGGCCCTCGGTGCCAATGTACGGGGTGCTGACGTGCGCGGCACCGACGTGCGCGGCGAGGCGCTGAGTTCGCTCACCGAAACCACCGACTCGCTACTGGTCACCGTCGAAGAATCGCTCACCGTCGGCCAGATGGGCACAGCGCCCTACATGAGCCCGGAGCAGATCCGCCAGGAAACCATCGACTCGCGCAGCGACATCTGGGCCTTCGGCTGCGTCCTGTTCGAGATGCTCACCGGCCGCCGTCTGTTCACCGGTCGCAACCGCTTCGACACCTTCACCTCCATCCTGACGCAGGAACCGCTCTGGGAACTGCTGCCGCCGCGGACCCCCGAGCCGCTCAAAGAGCTTCTGCAGGCGTGCCTGCAGAAGGACCCGGCGGACCGCCCAGCGTCGATGAACGCGGTGCGCGACAAGCTGCACGAGATGGCCCAGCTGACGCCGCCGTCCGGCCTGGTGGTCACCGACGCCCCCTGGCAGTCGGCCGATGGCGTGGTCACCGGCCTCGGTGCCTCGGCCAGCTTCGTGCCCCCGACCCCGATCCCGCGACGTCGTTGGTTCGCCGCTGCCCTCGTTGCCGCCATCGTGCTGACCGCCCTCGTCGTGGTCGCCGTGCTGCGCGGCTGGTTCGATGGCGGCAGCACTGGTGCCGGCTTCACGAACGTCGACTCGGTGGTGGTCATGCCCAGCCGCCTGCTCAACATCACGGAAGCTCCCTACCTGGCCGACGCCATCCCGCACACCATCTCCGGCCACCTGAGCCGCGTCCAGGGGCTCGAAGCCAAGCTGCCGCCCACCGCCTACGACATCGAACGCCTGGGCGGCGACGTCTCACGCGTGGCGCGGGCCTACGAAGCCGAGACCATGGTGCTGTCGACCACCAGCATCCAGCAAGGACGCCTGGTCCTGGATCTGCAGCTGGTCGAGACCGGTACCCGCAACCTGCTGTGGAGCCAGGTCTACCAGGGGGACCAGGAGGCCTTCCTCGACCTCGCCCGGCGCGCTGCCGAGGGCTTGCAGCAAGCTCTGCGTCCCGGCGCCGGCGGCCTGCGCTTCGATGCGCCGGTCGATCCAGGCGTCGAGATGCAGCTGCAACAGGGCCGCTACTACGCCAACCTCTACCGCAACCTGGGACGCGAGAGCGACATGGCGCAGGCGCTGGCCGCCTACGAGCGGGCGCTCGAACTCGACCCCCGGCGTGCCGACACCGCCGGTGAGATCGCCGTCTTGCACACCTTCAGCCTCGACCGTGGCGTCGCCATCGCCGAGGTGCAGGCGGAAGTCGAACGCTGGGCGCGCAAGGCCCTCGATCTCGACCCCAACTGCTCGAAGGCCTGGGCTGCCCTCGGTGAGATCGAGCCCGGCATTGATGACGAAAGCATGCGTCGCAAGCTCGAATACCTGCTGCGCGCCGCCACCTACGCCCCCTCGGACGGCTACGCCGCCAACCGACTGTCGGCGCCGCTCGCCTACCTCTCCTTCACTCTCGCCCTGGCTTCCAGTCGCGAAGCCTCGTCCGTCGACCCGCTGGTGCTGACCGCCCAGGTCTTCGAGGCCATGTGCCTGAGTGCCCTGGGCAACCAGCAAGGCGCCCTGGCGCGCGTCGAGCACGCGCTGAGCATCGAACCCGGTCTGCCGCTCGGCCTGCTCATCCGAGGCATGCTGCTCAGCTTCAACCGCCGCGACCAGGATGCCCTCGACTTCGTCGGTAGCGAACTCGAACCGCTGGTGGCGCAAGGCACGCTGAGCAAGGAATGGGTCGACTTGACTCGCGACCTCGCTCTCTTCGGCCAGGCTTCCGCCAACGGCGCCACCGCCACCGCCGACGCCGCCGCCGCGCGCCTGATCGCCATGGCCCGAGGCGAGGTGCCGTTCGCCCGCTGGCAGGGCGGCACCATGCAGGTCGCGGCGCACCTGGCGCGCTGGGGCCGTCACGAAGACGCCGCCGAACTGCTGCGCTACCGCAGTCGCATGGACATCTTCCAGCCCTACGACTACCTGCTGCTGCTGCCCGAATTCGAACCCATCCGCGACAACCTCATCTTCCGCGAAGCCCTCGCCGAGTCCCAAGCGCGCTTTGAGGACGCGTTGGCGATCCTCGAAGCAGCGCGCGCGCAGGGCGAGATGCCGGCCTACCTGGAAGTACCGCTGTCCGACCTGATGCAGCGTATCGACGAGGCGGAGGTCGGCGTCTAGCGCTAGTTCGTGCTCAGCCGCACGCTCTTGGGCTTGAACGGTGCGGTGGGCTTGAACGGTGTGGGCTCGACGGTCGCGCTCGGGCTCGAGGGCCCGCCGCGACCAGGCTGCTGCGCCGCGGTGGGCTCCGCAGCCTGTTGACCGCGACGGTAGAGGAACTTGACGGCGCGGACTTCCTTGCCCGTGCTCGTCGTCTTCACTTCGACACGGTCCATGAGCCCGAAGAGCAAATTCTTCTGGCCGCACGGGCGCGTGAGCGGGCTTCCCGGTCCCTGTCGGTCACTGCGGATGGTGACTTCCAGGCGGTCGACGTAGAGGTGGACGCGCACTTCGGCGTCGCCGTTGACGTCCGTGCTGCGACGACCGGGGCGTAGCGTGTAGTGGAGGGCCTCGCGCAGGAACACTTCGAAAGTGTGGCGCTGCGTGCGGCTCAGTTGCAGGGTCTTGTGGATCCTGTGCATGGCGGCTACGGGCAGCGCTCGTTGCGGGGCGTAGCCGTCCACCTGGACTGTGACGTGAGGGGTCGGGAGGGGTGGGTACGACATACTGCTACTTATAGCTGCTTGTGAATATCTTTGCAAGCCATGCGCGAATCGAATCGAGGGCAGGAGTGGAGAGGCGCGGCTATGCGCCCTTCAGAGCAAGAATGCGCCTCCAGGAGGGGGCCAGCTTGTCGAGTTCGTCGGTGTGCACCTGCACGCTGATCCGGTGCACCCTGCCTACGATCTTTGGGCGGAGGGCGGAGCGCCACGGCAAGCGGGCATGGGGTGGCGATGGTCGAAGTCCGGCAGTGGCGGCAAAGTACGCGATGGAGGATCTAGTGGCTGAAGTCCCCTTGCAGCAACCTGCGCAATAGCTGGGGTGCCACGCGGAAGTTTGTTTGCCGCAATCGCTCTACCACGGTTGGCAGGTCTACCCATCCTCCCATCGCTGCCTGCCCGAGAATGCCCACCAGACCTACCATCTGCAAGCCCAGTGCACGAGCTGCCCGGCGTGCTGCCTTTTCGTCAAGCGCCGCCGTCGCCGATAGCACGGCAGCTAACTCGATCACCGCCCGCTCACCGTCGTGCAAGTTCTCCAATCCCGGTAGCTGAGACTCGGGGTTTGGGTAGATCTCCAGCCACGGAGGCGGAGCAGCGATCCACTTGGCCGTCGCGGCCGGGGCATGTGGGTGCAGCAGCTCTAGGTGGACAGCTTCCGGGATCAAGACGCGGGAGAAGAGCCGAGGCAGGATTTCGATCGTGTCGATCGCACAGAGATTGGAAATCACCGAGGTGTCGAAGACACCGATCATGCCGACGCGGCGGCCCGGAAGGTCGCCAAGTCGGCTTGTAGGTCGTCCTCGGTGTAGTCGAGATGGGCTCCGGCCTCCTTCAGAAAGGCTTCCAACTCGAAGCGCGACGCCAACCCTAGTGCCCGCTGGACCTGGGCAGCGGTGATCACCCCACGGCGGTACGCGTCGACGGTCAGAGCCTCTAGAGCGTGACGAGCGAGGTCACGCCACTGGTCAGCGAGCTGGTGGGCGATGTCGTCGGGTAGGGAGATGGAAACGTTCATGGGACCTCCTGTTGCAGGTTAGTGTACCAGTGGCCAGGCGCAGGAGGCCCCTACATGCAGAAGTCAGCTCCCTGTCACCGGGTACGGTGTTGCAGCTGCAAGCCGTCATCTCCTCTCCCATCCCTCAGCCTCTGCTAGCATGCTCGCACTTCGATCTCGGACTCAACGCCTGATCACAGGCGACAGGGAGGAACGCGCGGTGCCGAAGAAGACTCCACCTCAGCCGGAAGCGCAGCAGATGCCGAATCAAGTTCCCGGGCAGATGCCCGGCATGCCTCAGATGCAACCGGGTATGCAGCCCGGTATGGGTGGCAACCCGATGATGCAGATGATGCAAATGATGCAGATGATGATGGGGGGCGGCGGCATGCCCTCGATGGCGGTGGATCCGTCGTCCTTGCCCTTCGCGGGGGGTGGTCAGCAGGCGGTCGATGATAGGGACCCGGGGCTGGAAGCGGAGATCATCCGGCCGGCGACGCTGACCGAGCGGATCCGCACCCAGCAGGCGCTGACGCTCGGCTCGGTGCTTGATCGATTGTGCCTGACCGAGGACGGCTCGACGTCGCTCGGCGGCGTGCCGATGGGCTGCACGATGGCGTTCGCGGGACCGCCGGGCAAGGGCAAGACGCGCAGCGCGCTGGCGGCGCTGGTCAACGTGGCGCTGGCGGGGCACAAGGTGGCCTTCGTGGTGGCCGAGGAGGGCTTCCACAGCGACGAAGACTTCGGCCGCGACGACCTCTGCTCGCGGCTGGTCAAGCTGGGCATGCAGGTCTCGGGGCTGAAGGAGAAAGCCTTCGCGGACAAGGTACTGGCCAACATGTACGTGCTCGAGAGCCAGTACCACAAGAGCCAGACCTGGGACGACTTCATCCACCGCTACCGCTACCTGGTGGAAAAGGAAGAAATCGACTTCGTGGTCATCGACTCGCTCAACATGCTCGACCCGAGCAAACAGCGCACGGCCGACAATCTGGCGGCGCTCAAGACCTACAACCACGACCACGGTGTGACCTGCATCTGCATCGGCCAGATCCGTGACACCGGCTCGCCGGTGGGGGGCGAGGCGTTGCAGCACACGGCGGACGCGGTGTTCCTGATCGAGGAGCTGAGCCTGACGTCGAAGGACATGGCGGAGCAGTGGGGCGGCAAGTACCGCGAGAAGATCGAGGTGATCCGCGCGGTCAAGAGCGTCACGACGCCGATTTTCCCGCACCCGCTGCGCGTGGCGCAGGATCCGGCGAACGGCGTGCTGCAGCCGCACGAGGCGCAGCCGGAAGAGTACGCGCTACCGCCGGTCGCCAAGGGCTGAAGGGCAGCGGGTAGCAATGGCGCCAACGGCGACAAGCCCACGGCTGCAACAGGTCGGCCTGGAGCAGATCCGGGGCTGGTACCGGGGTCTCGATGGCCTGGAACGGCTGCGCCGTGGCGGTGTGGGGCGACGCGTGCCCGACGAGCACTTCCTGGCCGACGAGCTCAAGGTGCCGCCGCACGTGGCGTTCCTGGTGCAGCAGGCGCCTGAACTCGACCTCGAGACGCTGGCGTCGATCCCGTTCTACAGCCTCTGCCGTGGCCTGCTGCTGCCGCTCTCTGGCCTGACACTGGAGCGCAGCGCCGCCTTCTTCGGCTTGCAGGCGCCGGCACCGCCGAGCACGTCCGAGCGCGAGGAAGTGCTGCGACGCTTCCTGCAGCGCGACCTCGGCTTGACGCAGCTGCAGAAGCTGGCCTGCCTGCTGGGCGATCCGTTCGAGGGCAAGCCGCCACGTCTGCGCCGCGACAGCCTGCTGCGCTTGTTGCAGTCCGAGGGGCTGGTGACGCGGCGCGAGTTGCTCGATCAGCTGACCCTGGTCGGCGACGTCGCGGTGCTGTTCGCACGCAGCCGTCCCGCGCTCCGGGCCGACCCCCAGCTGACGGCGGCGGAAGTGCTCGAGACTCTGCGCTGCCTGCCGGACGCTCGCCGCACGGTTCAGTTCGAGTTGCTGCGCTCGTTGCTCGAACGCTGCGGCAAGCTGGAGGCGTATTTCTTGGCACGGCTGATGGAGCGCCGCGCCGGGCTGCGCTACGAGAGCGAGCTGTTGGCGCGCCTGGTGGGCGAGCAGTTCGGCGTCGAGCCGGAAGCCGTCAGTCACGCGATGGCGCTTACCGACGCCTTCCACGTTGTGCGCCTGCTGCAACAGGACGGCGTCGAGGGCCTGCGGTCGATCCAGCTCCAGCCGCTGGTGCCGGTGCGGCCCGCCCTCGCCGGAGGCGAAGTCAAAGGAAGCGGCGCTAGTGGTGGCACCGAGTCGATCAAGCGCTTCCCCGTGTGGGTCGAGCGCAAGTACGACGGCATTCGCATGATGCTGCACAAGACCACCGACGCGCTCGGCTCAGTGCTGTGCGGCGCCTACAGCCGCAACCGGCGGGACTACCTGGAGCTGGTGCGCGGCCTCGACGCGGTGATCAAGATGCTGCCGGTGCGCTCGGCGATCGTCGACGGCGAACTCTACGGCACTATCGTCGACCTGCACGGTGCGCGACCGGCGCAGGTCTACGAGCTGTTCAGCGTCATTCAGGGCGACCTCAGCAGACCCGTGCAGCTGCGCTATGCGGCTTTCGACCTGCTCTACCTCGACGGCCACGACCTCACGGGGCTGCCGCTGTCCGAGCGTCGGCAGTACCTGTCCAACCTGATCGCGCCACTGGCGGTGTCGAGCTGGTTGCCGGTGCCGGTGACGCTGGCCGAAGGACAGATGGTGTCCGGCGGTGACGACGTCAAGCGTCTCTACCAGCACTTCCGCGCCCAGGGCTACGAGGGCATCATCAGCAAAGACCTCGACGCCCCCTATCGCCTGGCCAGTCGCGACCCGTCGTGGCTCAAGAAGAAACCCGAGATCACGCTCGACCTGGTCTTGCTGGGCGCCGTGCTGGCGGTCACCACCAAAGAGAAGACCGGCATGTTCGGCTCCTACATCATCGCCGCACGCAGCGCTGAAGTCGGCTTTCTCGACGTCGGTGACGTCGCCGGTGTCGATTGCGAGCGCGACGCCCAGATCCAGCAGCTGATCATGAGTGAGGGCCTGCTCACCGGCCAACGCATCGAGCGCAAGGGCGCCGGCGGCGTGCGGCCGGGATTCGAGCTGATGCCGCACATCGTCGTTACCGTGCGCTTCGACGGCATCGTCAAGGATTCCACCACCGGAGTCCTCAGTCTGCGCGATCCCAAGCTGGTAGTGATCCGCCCGGACAAGACCGCCTTCGAAGCCGACACCGTCGAGTCGATCGAGCAGCTCTTCCTGCGCGAACGGATGGGGTAGGATCCGAGCGATGCGGCGCAAGACTCAACAACGAACCGCCATCCTGCAAGCCCTGGAAGACGCTGACCGTCCGCTGAGCCCGCAGGAGATCCTCGATTCGGCACGCGAAGACACCCCGACGCTCGGCATCGCTACTGTCTATCGCAACATCCGCGTCCTGGTCGACGAAGATCACTTGCACGCCGTCGATCTCCCCGGCGCCCCCAGCCGCTACGAACTGGTTGGCAAGGGCCACCACCACCACTTCCACTGCCGCCGCTGCGACCGCGTGTTCGAAGTCGAGGAGTGTCCCGGTCAGCTGTCCGACCTGCTGCCAGCCGGCTTCGAGCTGGAAGAGCACGAGATCATTCTCTACGGCCGCTGCCCGGACTGCGTGACGGGTGCCAGTGATGCGAATGCCAGTGATGCGACTGCCAGTGATGCGAATGCCAGTGATGCGACTGCCAGTGATGCGGCCGCGTCGGCATGAGCGTCCCCGAACTGCGCCTGCGCACCGTCCACGACGCCCCGGCGCGCCCGGACGGAGACTTCGTCCTCTACTGGATGATCGCCCACCGGCGCCTGGGCTGGAATTTCGCCCTGCAGCGGGCGGTCGACGAGGCGTCACGCTTGGACAAGCCGCTGGTGATCCTGGAAGCGCTGCGCTGTGGCTACCGCTGGGCCAGCGACCGTCTGCATCGTTTCGTTATCGACGGCATGGCCGACCACGCACGTCAGCTCGACGGAAGTGAGCGGCAAGGGGTCGTCTATTACCCCTACCTGGAGCCCGAGGCGGACGCCGGCAAGGGACTCCTGGAAGCGCTGGCCGAGCGGGCCGCGCTGGTCGTCACGGACGACTTCCCGTGCTTCTTCTTGCCGCGCCTGGTCGAGGCGGCCGGTCGCCAGCTAGCCCGTCTCGAGCCAGGCGGCTTGGCGGAGGGCACCGGTGTGCGCCTGGAAGCCGTCGACGCCAACGGTCTGCTACCGCTGCGCGCCGCCGACAAGGTCTTCGCCCGCGCCTTCGACTTCCGTCGCTTCCTGCAGAAGAACCTGCCCAGTCACCTGGGTGACCTGCCGCGTGTGGACCCTCTGTCCCTGCAAGACGGCGGTCCTGGCCTGCCGCCCCTCGACGCGCACCAGCTGGACGGAATCGAGCAGCGCTGGCCGCCGACGCCGCGCGACGTGCTCGACGCCCCCGCGGACCTGCTCGCCCGCCTGCCGATCGACCACGATGTGCGTCCCTGGGACGGCCTGCGCGGCGGCGACGGCGAAGCGGCCATGGCGCTGCAGCGCTTCCTCGACGAGCGTCTCGCCTCCTACGGTGACGGTCGCAACCATCCCGACGACGACGCGGCCAGTGGCTTCTCACCCTACCTCCACTTCGGCCACCTCGGCGCACACCAGGTGTTCACCGCCCTCGCCGAGCGCGAAGGCTGGACGCCGCAGCGGCTGAGCGACACCACGCGCGGTCAACGAGAGGGCTGGTGGGGCATGAGTGCGTCTGCCGAGTCCTTCCTCGACGAGCTCGTCACCTGGCGCGAAGTGGGCTACAACATGTGCTGGCAAGAGCCCGCCTACGACCGCTACGACAGCTTGCCCGACTGGGCGCGCGCAACTCTCGCCGAGCACCAGGGTGACGAGCGTGAGCATGTCTACACCCTGGAGCAGTTCGAGCGCGCCGAGACCCACGACGAGCTGTGGAACGCCGCCCAGCGTCAACTGGTCAAAGAAGGTCGCATGCACAACTACCTGCGCATGCTGTGGGGCAAGAAGGTCCTGCACTGGACCGAAGATCCACGCACCGCCGTCGACATCCTGGTCGAGCTGAACAACAAGTACGCCCTCGATGGTCGCAACCCGAACTCGTACAGCGGTATCTTCTGGGTCTTCGGCCGCTACGACCGCGCCTGGGGTCCCGAGCGTCCGATCTTCGGCAAGATCCGTTATATGACCTCCGACAGCACCCGCCGCAAACTGCGCCTGACGCAGTACCTGCAGCGCTACGGCTCGGCCAACCGGTCGCTCTGGTGATGGGCACGAGCCTGGGGCACCACCTGCTGGTCGACGCCAGTGGCTGCGACGCACGAGCCCTCGACGACCCGGACCGCGTCCGTGCCGCCGTCCAAGCCGCTGTCGACGCCGCCAACGCCACCCTCCTGGACCTCCACGTCCACCGCTTCGCCCCCCACGGCGTCACCGCCACCGCCACCCTCGCCGAAAGTCACATCGCCGTCCACACCTGGCCCGAACACGCCTACTTCGCCGCCGATATCTTCTTCTGCGGCGACCGTGACCCGCGCCCGGCGGGAGAAGTGCTGGCGTCGCGGCTGGGGGCCGGGGAGGTGCGGTATCGTCAGGTGGAGCGGGGGATGGGACCGCTCCCGGCGGGATCAGGCTCAGGGCCCCTTGTCCACCCTTGAAGCTCCCGACCGCCCCTGGCCAGAAGGTCGTCCTGTCAAGTCCGAAAGTACGTGTGTGGTAACATGTCGATGATCGTACATTTTCTGTGCCGCAAGATGACTCGAACGTAGTGCTTCCAGGAGATCCCGGGTGAATATCAAAGATGGTGCCAGGGTTGTGTGTTGTCTGCTGGTGTCGGCACTGGCGTGGGTTCTGCCGGCGGCCGGACAGGTGGAGCTGGACGTTCGGATGCCGGACGGCACCGCGGTTCTCGTGCAACTGGCACAGAATCAGGACATCCAGTTGCAAGACGAACTGACAGGCACCGTCTACCGCCTGCGTCTCGAAGAGGGAGCGGAGGCCGGATCGCGAGTCGGGCTGTTGCTTCTCGACGGACAAGATCAACTCGTGCAGCGCGTCGAGCTGGCCGGAGGCGAGCGGACGACTGCGGGACGCGACGGCCAGTTCATCGAGATCGCCCGACCTGAGGCGTCGCAGGCCGTACGGAACGAGCGCCCGGATGCGGACTCCGGCATGGTACGTCTGGAAATCGATTGGGGCCTCGGGGACACTCCGGCGGTCGCTCTGGCGATGCCGGGCGAGCCGGTACAGCTGAGCCGCGGGGAGGCCGTGCTGCGAGCCACGGTCGCCGGTGGCTTGCCAGGTAGTTTGACTGAGGTGGTGATCGAGCGCGCTGGGCGCTCTGCTCGGTACGCGCTGCCACTGGGGGCTCGACTGAGCGTGCCGGCGGTCGGTGATGTACCGGCGATGGCTCTGAGTGCGACGGCGCACACGCCGAACCCTGGCCAGGCTTACACGGTTGCGACCTCCGATGCGCTGATAGGACTTTGCATTACGTTGCAGGACGGCGAGAGCATCAGGGGGGTCGTGCAGGAAGGTGAACTCTTCCGGCTGAGTACGGGGGAAGAAGGGCCGGTCTTGGGATTGAGCGCACACCACGATGCGCAGGCCGACTCGGTCTCGCTCCAGGTGTTCGAGATTCATTTCCTGGGGAACGGTCGCGAGGGGCTCGAGCACCTACAAGCGTTCGAGTCGACCGCCGATGCCGGTGTTCGCCTGGACGTGGACGGCGCGGTCGCCGATGTGCGTGCGACTCGCTTGCAGCCGAATGCGGAGAGCCCGGACAAAGCAAGTATTTGCTGGTTGGGCTGTGGCACCTGGACGGCCTGTGGTTGCGCGGTCTCCTGTAACGGCACGTCGTGCTGCGTCGGAGATTGCTGCGACGGCGACGGCAGTGGGCCGTTTCAGCAGTCGCCGTAGCGGGATTGTCGGAACTCTCGCTGGGTTTTCGAGCGCCTCTGGAACGAGGTAGGAGCGCCGCGAGGTAGAGTGTTGGCCTGTGCCGCGTCGACCCGCAACCTCCCGCCCGGAGACCCTCCATGTCCCTACTCCAAACCCCGCTCACCGACCACCTCGGCATCGACGTCCCCCTGATCTGTGGCGCCATGTATCCGTGCTCCAATCCGGAGCTAGTGGCGGCCGTGTCGGAAGCGGGGGGTATCGGGGTGATCCAGCCGCTGTCGATGGTCTACGTGCACGGGCACGACTTCCAGGAGGGCATGCGGCTGATGCGTAGCTTGACCTCCAAGCCGGTGGGCATGAACGTGATCGTCGAGAAGTCGTCCAAGGTGTACCAGGAGCGCATGGAGCGCTACACCGACCAGGCGATTGAAGCGGGGGTGCGGTTCTTTGTCACGTCGCTGGGCAATCCGCGTTGGGTGGTGGAGAAGGCGCACGCGGTGGGGGGGCACGTGTACCACGACGTCACCGAACGCAAGTGGGCACTCAAGGGGCTCGAAGGCGGAGTCGACGGGCTGATCGCGGTCAATCGACGCGCCGGTGGCCACGCGGGGGCCAAGAGTGCCCGCGAGCTGCTCGACGAGATGGGCGATCTCGGGGTGCCGGTGGTGTGTGCGGGTGGCATCGGTGACGAGCAGGACTTCGTCGAGGCACTGCGCATGGGCTACGCGGGGGTGCAAATGGGCACGCGCTTCATTGCCACCACCGAGTGCAGCACGCACCAGGACTACAAGCAGGCGGTGGTCGATGCGCAGGAGGACGACATCGTGCTGACCGAGCGCATCACGGGGGTGCCGGTAGCGGTGATCAAGACGCCCTTCGTCGAGAAGCAAGGCACCAAGGCCGGGCCGATCGCACGCTGGATGCTGCAGGGGCGGCGCACCAAGCACTGGATGCGCATGATCTACTCGCTGCAGTCGCTGTGGAAGCTCAAGCGCTCGTCGCTGCGTTCGTTCTCCTACAAGGACTACCTGCAGGCGGGCAAGAGTGTCGCTGGCGTGAAGGCGATCGAGCCGGCGGGGGACATCGTGCGTCGTTTCGCCGCCGCCGCGAAGTCCGCCGACGGTGCCTCCACGAGTGTCTCCAAGAGTGACGCCGCAGGCTGACGGAGGCGTGGCGAGGAAATTCGAAGGCAAGTCTTGCATCGTTCCTGCGGTGTGTGCTAGCTTCCTCAAACCGGTGACGGTACACAACTCGATTCGCAGTCCATGAGTACCGTCGCGGCTTCCTTTCTATCTCATTCCACACACAAAGGGTCCACGGCTTCAACTTAGGTTGTACGTCAGCAGTATTTCTATGCTCGTCTACCAGACGCCGGGCGAGCAGATTACTGCCTTTTATAACCATACATTCGGAATCGTAAGTCCGAGAGGAGAGAGAAACTATGCGTTCGACCCCATTGTACGTGGCCCTGCTGGGCCTGCTGATCCTGGGCCTGGTGGCCCTGCCCGCCACGGCACAGCGTGATGCCCATCAGTCGGCCAACGACATCGAGGTCTATGAAGATGGAAGCCTCATGGTCAACGGCCTGTGGTTCGAGGACAACCTCGCCTGGCAGCTGTCTGACGAGTTCAAGCAGGGTGGCCACCGTTGCGCCACCGAGAACAGCCGTAACAACCGTAGCGAAGCTGCGCTGTGGGGCGAGAAGGCCGCCTCGGATTGCTCGATGAGCTCGACCACCATCCAGTCGCAGTTCGTGCCGTCCAACGGCTCGGTGCTGACCATCCCGGTGGTGTTCCACATCATCAGCCAGACCGGCGGTACCGGCAACATCTCTGACAGCCTGATCAACAGCCAGATCGACATCCTCAACGAGGACTTCCGGGCCCTTTCCGGCACCCCGGGTGCCCCGGGTGTCGACACCCGGATCCAGTTCGTGCTCGCCAGCACCGATCCGAACGGCAACGCCACCACCGGTATCAACCGTGTGACCAACAATGCCTACTTCACCGATCCGGGCCCGGGCGCGTACAACGACATGAAGGATGCCCTCAACTGGGATCCCACGGACTACCTGAACGTCTACACCAACGACGCCGCTGGCAACCTCGGCTACGCCACCTTCCCGGCGCAGGACGCGGGCACCTACCTGGACGGCGTGGTCCTGCTGCACTCGTCCGTGGGTCGTAACTCCCCGGGCGGCGGCATCTACAACCAGGGTCGTACCGCCACTCACGAGGTCGGTCACTACCTGGGCCTGTTCCACACCTTCCAGAGCGGCTGCGGCTCGGCCAGCTCGCCGTACACCACCGGTGACCTGATCTCTGACACCGCCCAGAACTCGGCGCCCAACTACAACTGCCCGACCAGCGCCACCTCCTGCGGTAGTGCGGACCCGATCCGCAACTACATGAACTACACGCAGGACACCTGCATGAACCAGTACACCGCCGAGCAGGCCAACCGTGCGCGTTGCTCGCTGGACGCCTACCGTTCGGGTCTGGTCGACGGCACCCACGGCGGCAGCGGTGGCGGCACCGGTGGTCCGACCGCGCTGACCAACGGCGTGGCCCAGACCGGTCTCTCCGGTTCCACGGGTTCCGAGCAGTTCTTCACCCTCGACGTGCCCTCCGGCGCCACCAACCTGAGCTTCGTCATGAGCGGTGGCTCGGGTGATGCCGACCTCTACGTCAAGTTCGGCAGCGCGCCGACCACCTCCAGCTGGGACTGCCGTCCCTACGCTGGTGGCAACAGCGAGAGCTGCCCGATCAGCCCGGCGCAGACCGGCACCTACCACGTCATGATCCGTGCCTACAGCACCTTCAGTGGTGTCTCCCTGACCGGCAGCTACACCGCTGGCGGCGGTGGCTCCAGCCCCTGCACCGGCGGCGCCAGCTGCGAAGCCTACTCCGGTAGCCTGACCGGCACCGGTGACAGCGACGCGCATCCGAACGGCACCTACTACCAGTCCACCGTTTCCGGCACCCACCAGGGCTGGCTCGAAGGCCCCGGTTCGGCCGACTTCGATCTGGAACTCTACAAGTGGACCGGTTCCTGGACCAAGGTTGCGTCCTCGGAGAGCGCCAGCTCTTCGGAGTCGATCAGCTACAGCGGCACTTCCGGCTACTACTACTGGAAGATCCTGTCCTACAGCGGCAGCGGTGCCTACGACTTCTGGCTGGTTCGCCCCTGAAGTCGACTTCCTTGACGGAGCGGGTGTCCTGAGTGGCGCTTGACTCCGTGCTGCAAGCGCCCGTTCGGCCTTCGTGGTCGGGCGGGCGTTTTGCTTTTGATGCGCCCTTGTCGCCGGCGGTGCAGAACCGTGGGCGCTTCTTTGCGTACACTACGACGAGCCCAGATACGATGGCCCGCGCGCCGGGCCTCCGGAGCCGCTCCGGTCCCGCCGACCTCTCAGGAAGGATCTTCCATGTTCTCGACTCAGACTCTGCGCCGCACGGTGCTGGCCCTCGCTGCCTGCACGGTGCTACCCATTCTCTCGTTTCCGGCCCTCTCCCAAGAGGGCGACGGCTCGTCCCAAGAGAGTGAACAGCCCCATGCCGGCATGCTGCGCTTTCCCGACGTCAGTGCCACACACATCGTTTTCACCTACGCCAACGACCTGTGGCTCGTGGCGCGTGAAGGGGGAACCGCGACGCCGCTGGCCAGTCCGCCGGGGCTCGAACGCTACCCACGCTTCAGCCCGGACGGCACGACGCTCGCCTTCGTCGGCAACTACGACGGTGACAGCGACGTTTACACCGTGCCGGTCGCGGGGGGTGTGCCGCGGCGGGTGACCCACCATCCGACCAACGAGAGGCTCGACGGCTGGAGCCCCGATGGGCGTCTGCTGTTCACCGCCGCACGCATGGGCTCGCACTGGCGCATGCCGGCGCTCTACACGGTGTCGGCAGAGGGCGGATTGCCGGAGCCGTTACCCGTTCCCTATGGTTCCGCAGGTGCCGTCAGTGACGACGGTCAGTGGTTGGCCTACACGCCCTTCAACCGGGATCAGCGCACCTGGAAGCGCTATCGCGGCGGCCTCGCTTCGGATATCTGGCTGCTGGCGCTCGACGGCTCCGGCGCGTCTCGCCGGGTCACTGAGTGGGAGGGTACGGACACGCAGCCGATGTGGCAGGGCGGCATCCTCTACTATCTCTCTGACGCCGGGCCCGCCCATCGCCTCAACATCTGGCGCTACGACCCGACGAGCGGCGAGCGCCGGCAGGTGACGCACCATGCCGACTACGACGTCAAGTGGCCGTCGATCGGTCCCGGTGCCGCCAGCGATCCCGCGAGCGGTGGGGGAGGCGAGATCGTCTTCCAGCTCGGGACCGAGCTACGTCTGCTCGACCTGGCGAGCGAGCGCGAGACGACGGTCGAGGTCGTCATTCCTGGCGCCCGGCCCAAGCTGCGACCGCAGAGCCTCGAAGTTGGCGACCAGATCAGCGGCGGCGGCATCTCGCCGAGCGGCAAGCGAGTGATCGTCGAAGCGCGCGGTGATGTTTGGACCCTGCCCGCCGAGCACGGTAGCCCGCGCAACTTGACGCGCACCAGCGGCGTCGCCGAGCGCTCGCCGGCTTGGAGTCCTGATGGTCGCCTCGTCGCCTACTTCGCGGACACCGGCGGTGAGTACCAGCTCTACGTACGGCCGTCCGACGGCTCCGGCCAGCCTCGGGCGCTGAGCGACTTCGGCTCCGTGGCGTATCCCGAGCATCCAGGCTACTTCTACGCGCCCACCTGGTCGCCCGACTCCGAGCACATCGCCTTCTGGGACCGCGCCGGCCGTCTCTACCTGGCTGATGCCACGGCCAGCGAGGCACCGTCCTTCGAGCAAATCGATCACAGCGTGTGGATGACCTTCGAAGGGCCACGAGTGCACTGGTCGCCCGACTCCGCCTGGCTCGCCTACGCGCGCACTCTCGACGGCCGCGGCCTGACCGCTATTTTCCTGCACCACGTTGCCAGCGGTGCCACGCACCAGGTGACCAGTGCTCATTTCCGCAACGGCGAACCTACCTTCAGCGACGACAGCAACTTCCTTTTTCACACCAGTCACCGTGACTTCACCAATCCGTCCACGGCCAGTGGCAGCATGGACTTCGCCTACGCCAACACCGAACGCCTGCTGGCTGTGCCCCTGCGCACCGACGTCGAGTGGCCGCTGGCCGCCAAGAGCGACGAAGAGACCTGGGATGACACGTCGGGTGATGGGCGGGAGGAGAGCGCCAAGGACTCGAAAGAAGATGGCGCCAAGGCTGAGGACGGCGCAGACGAGGATGGCAAAGACGAAAATGGCAAGGACGAGGACGAGAAGCCGCTCGAGATCGACCTCGATGGCTTCGAACGCCGCGCACGTCTGCTCGACACGCCGCAAGGCCTCTACAGCCAGCTCGCAGCCGCCGGTGGCAAGCTCTTCTACCGCTTCCGCACTGCTGAGGAACAGGAATGGGCGCTCAAGGTCTACGATCTGGCCGAGGGCGAAGAGACGACCCTGCTCGAAGACGTCGCCAGCTACCAGCTGAGCGCCGATGGTAAACGGCTGGGGATCGTACAAAGCGGCCCGCGGGGAATGCGCTTCAGTATCCTCGACGCCAAGCCTGGAGCAGAACCCACGCCGGTATCCACCGACGGTATGCTGGCCACCATCGATCCTCGTGCCGAGTGGGCCCAGGTCTTCCACGAAGCTTGGCGCCTCTATCGTGACTTCTTCTACGCCGAGAACCTGCACGGTGTCGACTGGCCGGCCATCCGTGACCAATACGCCGCGCTGCTCGACGACTGCAACTCACGGGAAGACGTCGGTTTCGTCATCGCCGAGATGATCTCCGAACTCAATGTCGGTCACTCCTACTATCAGGGTGGGGGCCACGAGGACGTGCCGCGGCGCAATGTCGGCATGCTGGGCGTCGACTTCGATCTGCGCCCCGGTGAGAACGGCTTTCGCATCGATCGCATCTACCGTGGTGGTCCTTGGGACGCTGATGTACGCAACCCGCTCGAAGCCCCTGGCGTCGATGTGCACGAAGGGGACTTGCTGCTAGCGGTCAACGGTGTGCCCGTCGATACCGGCAAGGATCCATGGGCCGCGTTTCTTGGCCTCGCCGGTCGTACGGTCACGCTGACCCTTGCCTCGGGAGAGCACAGCGAAGACGCCAACAGCGGCGAAGACACTGAGAATGAGCCTCGCGACGTCGTCGTCGAACTGCTGAATGGCGACTTCATGCACCGCTACTGGGCCTGGGTCGAAGCCAATCGCGCTCACGTCGAAGAGGCGAGCGGCGGCCGGATCGGCTACATCTATGTGCCCAACACCAGTACCTGGGGGCGCGACAACCTGTTCCGTCAGTTCCACGCCCAGCGTCATCTCGATGCGCTGATCATCGATGACCGCTGGAATGGTGGTGGCTCCATCCCCACCCGCTTCATCGAGCTGCTCAACCGGCCCGTCCAGTACTTCCTGGCGGGGCGCGACAAGGAGACCATCATGCCGTGGCCTCCGATGTCGCACTCCGGCCCCAAGGCCATGTTGATCAACGGCAACTCGGCCTCCGGCGGTGACTCCTTCCCCTACTTCTTCCGCGCTGCTGGTCTCGGCAAGCTCATCGGCACGCGCACCTGGGGCGGCGTTGTTGGGCTGTCCGGCGGTCCGCAACTGATCGACGGTGATGGCGTCACGGTACCGCGTTGGGGTGTCTTCGAACTCGACGGCACGTGGGGCATGGAGGGGCACGGCGTCGATCCCGATATCGAAGTCGTCGACGATCCAGCTCTGATGCTCGATGGGGGAGATCCGCAGCTCGACGTCGCCGTCGAGCACTTGCTCGAGGAACTCGAGCGCAATCCGCCTCTCGACGTGCCACGTCCGCCCGAGCCGGATCGCAGCGGCATGGGTCTACCAGACTCGGATCACTGAGTCCGCTCTAGCAAGAGCCGATGGCAAGAGCCAATAGCAAGAGCCAGTAGCAAGAGCCAATAGCAGGAGCCAATAGCAGGAGCCAATAGCAGGAGGGAGTGGCCCGGTGGCCACTCCCTCTTGTCCAAGTGCGTTCTGTACTCTTCCGAGTCCCCGAGGGGACGAATCAGGTAGGGCGGAAAGTGGTGGGTAGGTCGTGGGAAGGACCGACAGCTTCCGCACCATCGTGGTGCAGGCTCGGTGTACTACGGTGGGATGTCGTGGCGGGAGCGTTCGTCAGGGTCGACGACGCTAGCGATTGACGTGGCGGAAGAGCAGGAGACGGTACCGAAGCACCGTCACGTGGCCGGAGCCACGCACCCTGCAGGGAGCTGTCCGAACCCATAGTCACGCCGATGCCGGCACGCTTGCGATGCAAGGAAACTGCCGGGAGGTGCGCGCCGGAGGCGCTCAGGGTGTTTGGTTTCAGCTCCATGATGCAAGCAGTATACAGGTTCGTTCATGTTTTGTCCAGATTTAAGGGGGAATATCTGGACGGCCACCAGCGGGTGGTGCCCCGAGGCACCGTGGATGGGAGGAGCGAGGAAAGCGAGATATGCGAGAAAAGCGCGTAAAGTCTCACGGAGTTTCCTTGCTTTCCTCGCTTCCCTCGCTTTCCTCGCCGAGTCTCGACATCGCCCGCCAGCGCTCCAGCGGCCGACCGCCGGTCGGCTCCTTCGTGCGCGTCACCAAGTTGTGTTCGAGCAGCAGAGCCAGGGCGCGCCCGAGCTGCGTCTTGCTGCGGTGGCGGTGGAAGTGGTCGCCGATGTCGCCCTTGGTCAGGCCGTTCGGGTGGTCGCGCAACAAGCGCAGGATCTCGTCCGCCAGCGGCTCGCCGACGCCGTCGCCGAAAATCCAGCGCGTCGAGCTCTCGCAGTAGCGCCACAGTGCCAGCGCCGCCGTCAGGTGTACCGCGTCGACCACCGCCGAGCCGTCGAGCAGCGCATAGACACAGGCCAGGCGCATGGTCTGCGCCTCGGCGCGTCCGAGCATGGCGCCGAGCAGCCCCGGCTTGCCCGCGGACAGCTCGGGATAGACCTCGGCCCACAGTCGCCGCGCCTCGGTGCTGCGCCGCATCTCGCCCGTCTGGCGCCCGAAGTCCAGGCGCTGGTTCAGCTCGTGCTGTTCGGCGCGGAAGTCCAGCTCGTCCGTCCTGCCGCCCTCAGGCAGGCACTTCGAGCGGCGCACGCAGCACCACAGAAAACGGTTGCCGAAGCCGTTGCCGGTCTCCACCGTTTCCAGATAGCGCAGCAGCTCGCCCTTGGTGATGTGGCCGATGATCGAAATGTGCGCGCCGGTGGCGCGGGCGGGAGAGTTCTTGGTCAGTGAACTGAGCCGGCCGTGGTCCCAGGCATTGCGGATGGTGGCGGACAGCGTGTTACCGTCGCGCTTGAGCACGCGCAGCGTGGCGGCGAACTCTGATTCCAGCACCAGCAGCCGCTTGTCCTCGACGCCACCGTCACTCACCACGCTGCGTACTTGTCCCGTCGGCTTGCCCTTCTCGCGCACCGCCTCGGTCCGCTCGACCGGGTCGCGCACGCTCCAGATCAAGCCCTCGCCCGACGACATCCCCTGCTCGAAACGCTTCTGACTCCAGTGGGCGTCCGCGACGCGCAGCAGGCGCTTGGCCTGCCCGGCCGAGACGCCCTTGCGCCCTTTCGACGACTTGCCGACCAGGACCGCGAAGAGATTGAAGTAGTGGCGGTCGGCCTCGACGCGGAAGTGCGCGCCGTGCCCGATCGCGTTGCCGTACATGACCAGGAACTGCACCAGCACCGCCGCTGGGTCCGCTTCCGTGTGCGGCTCCAGCTTGCGCACATAGCGTCCGGCCAGTCCGTACATCGCGGCGTCGGGCAGCGTCGGCCAGGGTTGTAACTCGGGCAGCAGGAACGGCTCTCGCTGCTGTCCCCGGGGTTGGGCTCGAGGGTACTGCTGTCCTCGTTCTTGCTGGTGTCCCCGTTCTTGCTGGTGTCGCCGCGCCTGCAGTGCCGCCAGTCGCTCGACGGAACTCGAAGCTGGGCTCTTCGAAGAGGCCATCACCCACCCTCCAGCCGCCGCAGCTCGCGGCCGGCGATCGACTCGATCGTGCGCACCGTCTCTCGCTCCGGCAGCGGCGGCGTCAGTTTCACCCGTGCCCAGCAGTACGCCAGCTCCGCCGCCGTATCCGCCGGTAGACAGCGAAACAGCAGTCCTGACACCTCCGCCAGCGTCTGATTGCGCCGTCCGCGCGGCACCGGTCGCGCCAGCGTCGCCCGCCAGTCGCGCCGCCGGTGTCCACTTTGCGGACCTCCCTGCACCTCGACCGCGCTCGTCGAATCACCGCTCGTCGAATCGCCACTCGTCGAATCACCGCGCAGCAGCTGCACGAGCCACGTCGGTGCCGGCGCGATCGCCCCGTGCGTCAACGGCACTTGCCAGCGGTAGCGCGCCCCCGACGGATGTACGCTCGGCGGCGCCAGCACGTAGCCGCCGTCAGCCCGCACGTCGAGCCCGGGCAGCAGGCCCACGCGATTGCGCGCCCCGTCCGCCAGTCGATACCAGAAGTGTGCCCCGCGCGCCGTGTGCGCCTGCGCCGTCGCCGGCAACTCGTGGTCCAGCGCCGCCAGCTGCTGCCAGACCTCCGGCGAGTCGAGATCCAAGACCAACAATCCCGGCGGAATCGCCAACCCGATGTTCGCCGTCGGCCAGCGTCGCCACCACGCCTCCACCTCGTCCACGCGTGTGCTCGCGTCCTTCACCCCGTGCGCCGTCAAGGGCGCCTTCGCCCGCGGTCGCACCGGCAGCACCGCCCACCCCTGGCGAGCATAGGCCGCCGCCTGCGCAGCCAGCTCGTCGCGTCGAGGCGGTGTTTCCGCTGTCACCCCGCTAGCTGGCCGAGGGGGATTCCGTGATAGGTGTGCTGGCATTTGTTTCATTGCATGGGTCTCCAATTTTGCGTGCTCGCTGGCTGATTTCTATCTACAGCTTACATCGTAAAAGGATCTTGTGGCAATTCCTTAGTTCTCTTTCACGGAAAATTGATCGCTGATGAGCGTAGTCGGAGTATCCTGTGATGGGTTGCGGATGGGATTGCCGTGGCACTCAAGGCTGCCTTGGTGCAATTGTTTGTAGGGCGGTGTTGCCGCTCGATCCTCGAATCCCACCTCCGCGCTGTGGCACTCTCCGGACGTTCGGCCAGAGTTTCACTCTGCGCTAGAGGTGTGCGCTGCGTGCCGCGGCCGGGGTAGGGGAGCACCGCACTTGAGCGCCGCCTCGTTGCTGTACACTTTGCACAGAAGGTCGCAGTGCCAGCCAAAGCAACAGCAAGCCACGATTACCAGCCCCAGTTCGTCACCAACGAAGATGGCGAACGGACGGGTGTTCTCTTGTCGCTCGAAGCGTACACGGAGCTGCTCGAAGATCTGGAAGACTTGGCCGTCATCGCGGAGCGGCGGTCCGAGACGCCCGTGGCTCATGAGGAAGTGGTGGCTCGGCTGAAGGTAGATGGCCTCCTATACCGGCGGCTGCGCTGAGATCCGGCAGGCGGTGGATGCCGGCCAGTTGAAGTGCAGGGCGGCACTGTGGCATTCTCCCGATGTCTTTTCTGTGCGAATACCATGTCGGATTCTTCCTCCAACGGCGAATCTCCGCCGCGCGTCTTCATCAGCTACAGCTGGGATTCCGACGCGCACAAGGAGCGGGTATTCGAGCTGGCGGAGCGCTTGCGTGATCAAGGTATCGACGCGCAGCTCGACCAGTACGAGGTAGCACCGCCGGAGAGCTGGCCGAACTGGATGTGGAACCAGGTCGAGGATGCGGACTTCGTGCTGGTGGTGTGTACCGAGACGTACCATCGTCGCTTCCGGGGTAAGGAAGGGCCGGGGCGCGGTCAGGGCGCGACCTGGGAAGGCACGATCTTGACGCAGAGTCTTTATGACGCTGGGAGTCTCAACACCCGCTTCGTGCCGATCGTGCTGTCGGGCGAAGACACGGAGCACATCCCGCTCGTCCTGCGTGGGGCGACGCGCTACCAACTGGATCGGGACTACGAGAAGTTGTACCGGCATCTCACGGATCAGCCCGAGTTCGTCAAGCGGCCGTTGGGCCCAGTCAAACAGTTACCAGTCAAGCAGTTACCAGTCAGACAGCTACCGGTCAGGGAGCTGCAACCGGGGAACGCCGCGCCGCCACCGACGACGACCGAGCTACAGGCGGCCTATGCCGCGAAGCGGGACGCCGTCGCCCGAGGGGACGACACGAGCGACATCGATACCCGCATCCTGCGGCTCAAGCGTGAGAGCCGAGAGGGTAGTCGTCTCGACCCTGGTGACTTCCTCGCGGCCGGACGCTACGAGTTACTGGAAGTGGTCGGCAGTGGAGGCTTCGCCAAGGTCTGGCGTGCCTACGACCATCAAGATCAGCTAGCTGTCGCCGTCAAGGTGCTGCACGGTCAGTACGTCCAGGATCGCACACGCCGCGACCGCTTCTTCCGAGGTGCCAAGCGCATGGCGGCGCTGCGCCATCCGGGGATCGTGCGCGTGCTGACCGACAGAATGGAGGAGGACGGGCACCACTTCTTCGTCATGGAGTACGTCGCGGGGGGCGACTTGCGGCGCGCCGTGCTCGCGGGGCGCATCACCGACGAGACCAGCGCCGTCGAACTGATCGTGCAGGTGAGTGATGCGCTGGCCTACGCCCACGAGCAAGGCGTGATCCACCGCGACGTCAAGCCGGCGAATATCCTCTTGGAGCCGGGTGGTGCTGCGAAGCTGACCGACTTCGACCTGGTGCGAGCCGAGGGCACCACCGGTGGCACACGCACCGGGTCCATGGGGACCTTCGTCTATGCCGCGCCCGAGCAGTTGGTCGACGCCAAGAAGGCTGGCCCGCAAGCGGATGTCTACGGCTTGGGCATGAGCCTGGTCTTTGCGCTGCATGGACAGGACCTGCCACCGACCATGATGCGCGAAGGTGAAGTCATCCTGTCGGGCATCACCTGCTCGGAAAGCGTCAAAGAAGTCGCGTCGCGGGCGATCGGTTGGCAGCCACACGAACGGTGGAAGAACGTGCGGGAGTTCGCGCGAGCCCTGCAGGCGGCGCGTAGCGGGGAGTCCGTGGTGGCCGCGAGCCAGCCAGAGCGTTCCGGCTCGACCGAGCATCGGGCCTCCATCTCACCGGCCATCGCATCGGCCGTTATCGGTCACCGGCTGGGGGACCGGCCTGGTGCGACGCTGGTGTGCATCGGCGGCCTGCACGGCAACGAACCCGCTGGGGTCATCGCCCTGGAGAGAGTTTTTCGAGCCCTCGGTGAGGCGCCAGCGGATCAGCCCACCGGAGATCTGCACGGCGAGTTCATCGGCCTGCGCGGTCATCCCGAAGCTCTCGCCGCTGGCCAGCGCTTCCTGGAAGTCGATCTGCAGCACCACTGGCAGCCCAGCCGCGTTCACGCTAGCCGCTTTGGCAAGTTGATCGACAGCCCGGTGCCCGAAGACCGTCAGCTCGACGCGTTGCGCCAGCAGTTGGAGCTGATCTTCGGCCGCGCCCGGGGGCCCGTCTTCGTGATCGACTTGCACACCACAGGTGGCCCCAGTATCCCTTTCAGCACCATTGCGGACTCGCTGCGCGATCTGGCTTTCGCGCTGTATTTCCCTGCCCCGATCCTGGCCGAGCCGGAAAGGCAGCTACGCGGCACCTTCACCGACTACGTCGGCAGCCTACGTCACGCGGCCGTCAGCATCCGGGGCGGGCAGCACGACGACCCCGCCTCTGTCGACCTCCTCGAAGCCGTGATCTGGGTCGCGCTCGAAGAGACCGGTATCCTGCCGAGCCCGGTACCCCGAGCCGAACAAGGTCGACGTCTCCTCGGCGACCTCGTTGAGGGCTTGCCGCGCATCGTCCAGGCCCGCTACCGCCACGCCGTGAGTCCGGAGGATGCCTTCGTGATGGAGCCCGGGTACACCAACTACTCGCTGGTCCAAGAGGGCCAGGTCCTGGCGCACGACAAGAACGGTCCGGTGTGCAGCCCCGCGAGCGGTGTCCTCCTGAAGCCTCTTTACCAGACACAGGGCACCGAGGGCTTTCTCGTGGGGCAAGCCTTCCGCCCCTTCTGGCTGAAGTTCTCCGCCCTGCTGCGCCGGCTTGGCCTGGACCAGATGGCTCCCTGGCTCCCCGGCGTGCGTGCGCATCCGGAGCTACCCGACTCGCTGGTGGTCGATCAACGTCTCGCCCGCTGGTACACGGTCGAGTTCTTCTACCTCCTCGGCTACGGCTTGCACGCCGCCGAAGAGAACCAGCTGGTCTTCGCAGCTAGAAACGTCGGATAGCCGACAGGTTGGTCGGTAGTGGCTCCAGATCCATCTGACCCCTGCTACCGACCCCTGCTACAATCCCGGCCCATGGAAACGCCGCAAAATCCGCTGCACGAGCGCTACGCTTCCCGCGATATGGCGCGCCTGTTCACCGCCTCTCACCGCTTTGGCCAGTGGCGCCGGCTGTGGGTCACCTTGGCGCGCTGCCAGCAGGAGTTGGGACTGGCGATCACGGATCGGCAGCTCGACGCGTTGGAGAAGGCAGCGCCGCCGGATCTGGAGCGAGTGGCGGAGCTGGAGCGTCAGACGCGGCACGACGTGGTGGCGCATTTGCGGCACTTCAAGGAGCAGGCGGACGAGGTCGATGCGGAAAGCGGCGCCGGGGGCATCCTGCACTTGGGGGCGACCAGCGCCTTCATCACCGACAACACCGACATGCTGCTGTTCCGCGACGCCTTGCGCCTGCTGGAGACGCGGCTGGTGGCGACGATCGGCAACCTGGCGACCTTCGCGCGTTCCCACAAGGACGTCACGTGCCTGGCTTACACGCACTTCCAGCCTGCACAGCTGACCACGGTCGGCAAGCGGGCCTGCCTGTGGATGCAGGACTTCGTGATGGATCTGGAGGACCTGCGGCACCTGCTCGACGGCCTGCGCTGCCGGGGCGTCAAGGGGACGACGGGGACGCAGGCAAGCTATGTGGCCCTGTTCGGCGATGGACAGGATGAGAAGGTCCGGCAGCTCGACCGCCGCTTCGCCGAGCGCTTGGGCTTCGCCGGCAGCTTCGCGGTTACCGGCCAGACCTACAGCCGCAAGCAGGATTCGCGCATCCTGCACGTGCTGGCGGGCCTCGGCGAGAGCGTGCACAAATTTGGCACCGATCTTCGCTTGTTGCAGGGCGTCGGGGAACTTTCCGAGCCGTTCGACGAGCACCAGGTGGGCTCGTCGGCGATGGCCTACAAGCGCAACCCGGTGCGTGCCGAGCGGCTGTGCGGCCTGTCGCGCCGGCTGCTGACGGACAGCCTCAACGGTCCGCTCAACACCGCCACCCAGTGGCTGGAGCGCAGTCTCGATGATTCGTCGAACCGGCGGCTGGTGCTGCCGGATGCGTTGCTCGGTGCTGATGCGGTGCTGGGGCTGGCCAGCCATATCGCGGCTGGGCTGCGACTGCGGCCGGCGACGATCGCGGCACGGGTGGCGCGCGAGTTGCCGTTCATGGCGACGGAGAAGCTGCTCATGGAAGCGGTCAAGCGTGGCGGTGATCGGCAAGAGCTGCACGAAGCGCTGCGCGTGCACAGCCTGGCGGCCCAGGAGGCGGTGGAGCGGGGCGACGCCAATCCATTGATCGATGCCATCCTTGCCGATTCGTCGTTCCGTCTCGAACGCGCCGAGGTCGAGGCATGGTTGCGACCGGAAGAGTTCCGTGGTCGCTCGCCGCGACAGGTCGAGGAGTTCCTGGACGAAGTGGTGGAGCCGCTGCTGCGCGGGGCGGAGGCTGCCGACGTCGAGGCGCCGCGTGTTTGATCGGGACCAGCGTCTCGGCCTCCTTCGCCTGGCCCTGCTGTTGACCACGACGCTCGTGCTGCTGGCCCCCTTCGGCTGCGGTGCCAAGCGCGGCCCGTCGACCATCGCCGAGCTGGCCGAGTTCGAGCCAGGGACCAAGATCGAGAGCGGCGTTGCCTCCTGGTACGGTCACCCCTTCCACGGCCGGCGCACCGCCAACGGCGAGGTCTACGACATGCACCTGCTGACCGCGGCGCACCAGCATCTGCCGTTCGGTACGGTGCTCCAGGTGGTCAACCGCGACAACGGGCGTAGTGTCGAGGTGCGGGTCAACGATCGCGGGCCGTTCGCCAAGGGGCGCATCTTGGATCTATCGAAGGCCGGTGCCGAAGCCTTGGGCATGATCGGTCCCGGCACGGCACGTGTCGACCTCTACCTGGTGTCGCCACCACCGCCCGACGACCGCGTCTACCTGGTGCAGGCCGGAGCTTTCCGTAGCCGGGGCAAGGCCGAGTCCTTGCAGGGCCGCATCCAGGACGAGTTCCCGCAGCTCGATGTGCGCGTGAACAGTGAAGATGGCTGGCACCGCGTCCACATCGGTCGCTACGACGTGCGCTCTCAGGCTGCCGAGCTGGTGCGCCAGCTGAAGCGGGCGGGGGTCGAAGCCTGGGTGGTCGCGGTGGCGCCCTAGCTCGACGGGGCCAGAGGATGGGGGGAGCGTGGCCGTCTTCTTCGCCCGCGCTTTTCGTGAAGAGACGCAAGGCGTGCTGCAGGTTTTCTTCGCTTGATTGGTAACGCTGCGACGCGGTGTGTGACTAACCTGAGTCATGGTCTGCTCTTCGCATGTCGCCGAGGGTGGGCTCAGGATGTCCAACTGCGTGGCACGGAGGCCAATCAATGATCATGAAGAGTTTCTTGTATCGATCTCTGCCCGTTCTCTTGTGCTGTATGTTCAGCGCCGTGGTCTCCATTGCGGCGCCGGCAATGGCGCAGCCGGATCCGCGCTGCGCATGGGTCGCTGGCTTCCATGGCACTGGAATTCCGAGTGGCGTGGTCAACGCTTCCGTGGTTTGGGACGATGGTAATAGCCCGGCTCTGGTCGTTGCCGGTTCGTTGGGGGCCATCGGAGATGTATCGGCCAGCAACATCGCGCGCTGGAGCGGCTCCATGTGGACGCCCCTTGGCAGTGGGTTGCAGGGGCAGGTTCGGGCGCTGGCGGTGTACGACGATGGCGCTGGCTCGGCGCTTTACGCTGGTGGCTACTTCACGACCGCGGGCAACGTTCCTGTGAATTACATCGCCAAGTGGGATGGTTCGTCGTGGTCGGCGCTGGGTACCGGAATGGATGCCAAGGTCGAGGAGCTGGTGGTGTACGACGACGGGAGCGGTGCTGCACTCTACGCTGCAGGTAGCTTCCAGACGGCCGGCGGTGTCAACGTTGAAGGACTCGCCAAGTGGCAGGGCTCAGCCTGGTCTGCCGTCAGCGGAGGTGGCTCAGTGCATCTCGAGGCACTGGCGGTGTACGACGACGGCGCTGGGCCTCGGCTCTATGCCTCGGGGCACTTCACCGAGATTGATGGTGTTCCGGCCAATCGAATAGCGGCCTGGGATGGGAGTTCCTGGGCAGCCCTCGGGACTGGCCTGGATAGGCCGTCGCAGACGCTGACCGTACACGACGATGGAGACGGACCAGCCTTGTATGCCGGCGGCTACTTTGCCTCGGCAGGCGGCCTCAGTGTCGAGAAGATTGCGCGTTGGGATGGCACGTCTTGGAGTGCTGTTGGGGGTGGTCTGGATTTCATCGTCCACGCTTTGACGGTTCATGATGACGGTGGCGGCCCGGCGCTCTATGCCTCGGTCGAAGTTCCGAGTGGGATCCCCAACGGGGGCCGGGTCGCGCGCTGGGACGGCGTGACCTGGTCGGACGTCGGTACGGGCATGGACAATCTGGTGAAGACGCTCACCTCTTTCGACACGGGCGCTGCCTCAGTGCTCTACGCAGGGGGGCAGTTCACGGTCGCAGGTGGAGTCGCTGCCGGTCGCATCGCGGGTTGGGATGGCAGCGTGTGGTCTTCGCCCGACCCGAGCGCCGGCGCCGGTTTGAGTGACGAGGTCAGAGCCTTTGCCGTCTTTGACGATGGAGGAGGTCCGAACCTCTACGCCGGTGGTAGCTTTGCCACTGCCGGTGGCACCTTGGTACACGGGGTAGCACGTTGGGACGGTGGCGTCTGGACGCCGCTGAGTTCGGGCATGAACGGCCGACTTCTGGCTCTGACGGTGTACGACGACGGCACTGGCCCGGCCTTGATCGCAGGCGGCGAGTTCACCGAAGCGGGCGGGGTGAGCGCCAACCGAATCGCGAAATGGGACGGCACGGCCTGGAGCCCACTGAGTTCCGGTGCAGATGGCCCCGTGCGGGCACTGATTGTCCACGACGACGGCACCGGCCCAGCCCTCTACGCGGGTGGTGCCTTCGACCGAATCGGTGGTCACATTTCCCGTGGTATCGGGCGCTGGGATGGCACGGACTGGGCACACCTGGTGATCAGCGTGCCCGGTTCAGTCTCGGCCTTGGTGGTGTACGACGATGGCACCGGTCCGGCGCTCTACGTGGGGGGCGAGTTCGAGTTCAACAACGGCAGCACTATGGTGAACAACATCGCCAGGTGGAACGGCACGAGTTGGCACGCGCTGGGCGCGGGGTTGGACAACCGGGTCGACGCGATGGTTGTGTATGACGACGGCGCCAGCGAACAGCTCTATGTCGGGGGACATTTCTTTACCGCCGGAGGCATCTCGGTGCCGGGCCTGGCGCGTTGGGATGGCGGCGCCTGGAGCACCGCCGGCCCCAACCTCGACAACGGCGGCATCAAGACCTTCGCCATCTACGACGACGGCAACGGTCCCGTACTCTTCGCTGGTGGTTTCTTCGCCTTCATCGGTGGCGTCAACGCACCACGTATCGCCAGGTGGAACGGGGTGAGTTGGGCGCCTGTGGGCACTGGAATGAGCAGTCACGTCTGGGCTCTTGCGGCCTATGACGACGGCCGTAACAGCTCTTTGTTCGCCGGGGGCAACTTCAGCTTCGCCGAAGCTATTCCATCTGCCATGATCGCCAACTATCGTTGTCCTACCGCGATTTTCCGTGACGGCTTCGAGAGCGGTGATACAAGCGCATGGTCGGAGCCAGATTCCGAGCCCTGAACTACCAGACTCACTCTTCTGGTTCCTGCTGCGGGCTTCTTCTGGGCTTGGTCCAACAGAAAGAAGCCCACGCTGGCTCTCGGGTAAGCCTCGGCTATCATCGTCACATGTTTCAGATGGATCTGACGACCACGTCTGACTCCAGTTGCTTGCTGCCCCTCTTTGCTGATCACCAGCAGCTACGAGCGATCCGAGACGCTGTTCTCGAAGGCCGGTTCGGTCGAGCCTGGGTGGATCAAGCGCAGCGGCCAGCCGTGGCGCGACTGGATCTGGGCTGCTATGCGATCTTCGGTGGAGACTCGACTGCGGACAGTGCCCAGGTACTCATCGAGAGCGTCGCCGCGCCGAGAGAACTGATCTATCCCGATACCGCGTGGCGACGGCGTCTGCTGCAGGCGTTCGAGTCGAGGCTGCAGGATCGGCCCATGGAGGCCTTTTCCGGCGCGCGTCTGGCGCCCGCACGGCTGCAGGTGCTCGCCGAGGCGTTGCCAGCCGGATACCGGTGCGCTGCGCTGAATGCAGACGACGCGACGCAGCTCGATGCCGGTCTGGAGCCACACGGACTGCAGGTTTACAGGGACCCGGAAGTACTGGTTCGAGACGGCATGGCTTGGGGCCTCTTCACCACCGCTGCTGAGCCTCGCCTGGTCAGTATCGCCAGTTCCTACGCGATGTCGAATCGTAGCGTCGAGGTGGCGATCTCCACGCGACCGGAACATCGAGGCCGCGGTCTGGCCGTTGCTGTGGCTGCCCGCTTCTGCCTGGAGGCTCTGCGCCGAGGTTTGGAGCCGTGTTGGAACGCGGCCAATCCGGTGTCCAAGCGCTTGGCACGTCGTTTGGGGTTCGAACCGGCGGGGGAATGTGAGGTCTTGTTCTTGGAAGGCGGTCGAAGGCGCACCGGCTCCGCGGGATCTCCCGCAGAGCCGGCGGCGTGAGCCTCTAGTACGTCGATCCGTCGGCAGGCTTCTTCTTGGCGCCTCCCAACAGGAAGCTGAAGTCCGCGCTCGTGCAGGTCGGCTTCCCTTCAGGATCCGGTGGGCAGTAGGTCGTGGTGGCTCCAGTGTGGCAACCGATACAGGTGTGCGGGAACTTCTGGTAGAAGGTCTCCATAGTCGTATTGGACACGAACTCTGGTGTGCCCGCTGCCGCGGCGCCGGTTGCCCATTGTGTGCTGACTTGCTCATAGTGCTCCCAGACCGAGCCGACGAGTAGCCCTCGGTAGTACGCATTGAGCTGAGCGGCGTTGTCTTCGATCGGTGTTTCGCGCACCACTTGCGCGGGAGTCTGGATCGGTGTGCCGTCGGGGTTGAGTTCCTTGGCGGCAGTCCAGGGTTGGGGCACGGTCTCGGTGTTCACCGGTGCGCAGTCGCTGCAGTCCGGTTTGAAGAAGGAACTGGTGGTGTTGTCGACCTGCTCGAACGTCGACCAGACAAAGCCGAAGGTCGGGTCCTTGTGCACGATGTGGAGGCCTACCAGGCCGAGTGTCACCGGCTGCGGCTCGGGACTGGCCTCGCCCGCGACGTCGTTGTAGATCACTCCCTGGGTGGTGTAGAAGCGGATGGGTTGATGGTTCTTCTCCTCCTCGCTCAATACCTTCCAGGCTGCCTTGATCTCGATCGCTCCGGCGGTGCCACAGGGAATCTTGTCGCCTGCAGGGCTCAAGCAGTTTTCTTGACCGGCGTAGGGGAAGTCGATGGTCTTGCCGACCTGGCCGGAAACCCAGTTGAGATCATTGGTCGTGATGTAGTTGTACTCGTCCTCATTGACGTGGATGGTGTAGCGTACCCAGCGCCCGTTACGGTCGACCAGCGGACCGGTGAATGCTTCGAGTACGCCATGAAACTGCCCGCTGTCAGGAATCTTCGACAGGCCGTGGAAGTCCGGAGACTCATTTGCCACCAGGGCTTGAGAGCACCACGGGGCCGCTCCGTCTTCCGAGAAGATATCGGTGTTGCGCAGGTAGGTCTCCCAGACCCGTTTGCCGGCCGTATCGGATGGGCTACTAGCCGATGCTCGAGCTGATTACCTGCTTGCAGCGCAACGGCTCTCGCATCTACATCGTCTCCGCCGGTGGCGTCGACTTCATGCGGCCCTGGGCGGCGCCTATCTACGGCATCGCACCGGAGCACGTCGTTGGTACGAGCGTCAAGGCCCAGTTTCGGATGGTAGACGCAGAACCGGTTGACCAGCGTCTATCGGAGATCTTCTTCTTCGACGACAAGGGCGGCAAGCCGGTGTCGATCCAGCACCACATCGGTCGCCGTCCGATCGCCGCGTTCGGCAACTCGGATGGGGACCTTGCAGATGCTGCAGTGGACGACGGCCGGCAGCGGCCGGCGCTTTCGTTTGCTGGTTCACCACACGGACGCGGAGCGCGAGTGGGAGTACGACCGGGATTCGGACGTGGGCAAATTGGACAAGGCGCTGGATGCGGCACCGTCGCAGGGGTGGACGGTGGTGGATATGAAGAAGGATTGGAAGGTGGTGTTTCCGCCGTCGCCGCGACCCTAGCGCGAGCTGGCCGTCGTCGAGTTGGCCGTCGTCGAACTGGTCGTCGTCGAGCTGATAGTCGGCGAGCTCGGATCCGGCGGGGATCTTGCTCGTGCTTCATCCAGAATGGGTGTTTTGGCGTAGGGATACATAGGGATCATCAAATCTCGATTCATTCAAGAATGGCCAATTCGCTCTCAGGGAGATGAATCAACATGCATAGAGATTCTGTACTCGAACCGATCTGCACTGCCCTGGCGCTGCTCGGCTGCACTCTGTTGGCGGTCGCCCCCCTGGCTGCTTCGAGTCACCGCGAAGCTCCGGGCATCCTGTCCATGCCGCAAGTGGACGGCACTGACTTCTACATGTTCCGCAGCTACGAGCCCGGCCGTGCTGGCTTCGTGACGTTGATCGCCAACTACAACCCGTTGCAGGATCCCTACGGGGGTCCGAACTACTTCCCGCTCGATCCGGACGCCTTCTACGACATCCACATCACCAACAACGGGGACGCCGAAGAGGATCTGACGTTTCGCTTCCGTTTCCGTCAGAACTCGCCTTTCATCGCGCTCGACATCGGCGCCCATCGAGACCCTGAGGGGACTTTCCGTGCCGGCGACTATCAGCTCTATCCCGAGGGGTCGACGCACGCGCCGCGTGTCGATCCCGGCAGCCCCGGCTGGGTCGTGGCACGCCTCGGAGGGCGCGTGCGCTTTACCGGCATCCGAGGCCTGGCGGTGGCACTTTGGCGCCGCACCAGAGCGCTGCGGCGCACGGTAGCTTCGAAGCCTTCGAATTAGCCGATGCGCCCGGTTCTCCCGCGCAGGTTCCCGGAGCGCACCCAGAGGCGCGAGAGCAATCTTGGGTAGCTTTCGCTCAGCTTGCCGCGCTGCTCGGCGGTCAGCTCGGCGATGACCGCGATCATCATGTCGATCTGCTGCTGCACGGGCGTGCTGGTCGTGGTGGCGATCTCGTCACGGCTCGCGCGAGCAGCCGTGGTGTCGCCGCGGCCCAGAGCTTCGCCCAGGTTCTTCAGAGCCTCGCGGTGCTTCTTGAGTTCCTCTCCACGCTGCTCGAGGAAGGCCACCAGATGGCCGTCCATGCGCGAACGCTGAGCGTCGCTCAGACCGAGTTCCTCGACCTTCTGTGGTTGATTCCACCACAGCTTCGACACCAACTTCTGGGTCTGTGTCGCGGCGCGCTCCTCGGCCGGTGATGCCTGAGCTTGCGCGTTCGTTGCTGTGATTGGGGTGAAAAGCGCCAGGCAGGTACCGGCGAAGAGGAGGTGGCGTAGAGTTTGCCGGGTGCGGGACATGGTGAGCTCCTGAGGAAGTAGTGTTGTATCCGGGGCCGGTATACTATCGGGCCGATCAGGAAGCCTGCAACGTCCTCGCACACGTCCCCCCGGAGATATCGTCAGCTCATGCGTACACTGAGACTCCTCGCTCTGGCTCTCTTCGTAGCCGCCGCCGCCATCCTTGTCTTTGTCTTCGTGCGCCAGCCACCATCGGCTTCCGAGGGGGCGGCACGTGCTGGGCGTGAGCTGCCGCGCGGCGAGCGTTCGGTGTTGGTGGTCACGGTGGACACCACGCGTCCCGATCGACTCGAGCCCTATGGTGCCGATAACGTCGAGACACCGGTACTGTCCCGCTTGGCGCAGCGCGGCATCGTGTTCGAGAACGCTTCTGCGGTGGCACCGATCACGCTGGTCGCGCACACCAGCATTCTGTCCGGTCTCTATCCGTTCGAGCACGGCGTGCGCAACAATGGCCTGCAATACGTCTCGGAGTCGGTGACCACGCTAGCCGAGCGGCTGCAGGCAGAGGACTACCGAACGGCTGCCTTTGTTTCGGCTGCCGTGCTCGACCAACGCTACGGCCTCGATCAGGGTTTCGAGGTCTACGATGACGATCTGTCGCAGCGGCGCAACGTCAGCCCGCGCATGGTCGCGGATCGGCCTGCCGAGTACACGGTCGCGGCCGCGGCTGCCTGGCTGGATGGCTTGGACGAGGACGAGAACTTCTTCGCCTGGGTCCACTTCTACGACCCGCACGCCAGCTACTCACCGCCACCACCGTATCGCGACGAGTATCGAGAGCGGTTGTATGACGGTGAAATCGCCTACATGGACGCGCAGCTCGGCGAGCTGCTGAGTCACCCGCGCCTGCTTGGCGGTTGGGGCGCGACGCAGGGAGAGGGCGGTGGCGAACCGCCGATCGTGATGGTGATTGGCGATCATGGTGAGAGCCTGGGCGAACACGGCGAGCGTACGCACGCCATTCTGGCCTACGACTCGACCCTGCACGTTCCGTGGGTTCTGCATGTGCCGGGCGGCCCCTCCGGGCTGCGCATCAGCGAGCATGTTGGGCAAGTCGACCTGATGCCGACAGTGCTGTCCCTGCTCGAGCTTGCTCCCGCGCAGGGACTCGCTGGCCGTGACCTGGTACCGCTCATCGAGGGGCGCGTCGACGAGCCGGAACGTCCCTACTACTCCGAGACCTACCTGCCGTTTTACACCTACGGCTGGGCCAAGCTGCGCGTGATGCGTCGCGGTCGCTGGAAACTGATCGACGCCCCCGCTCCCGAGCTCTACGACCTGGTGCGAGACCCCCGTGAGTTGACCGATCAGCACGGCCAGGAGAGTGGCTTGACGCATGACCTGAAGCGCGATCTCGACGAATGGTTGGAAGCTAGCGGGGATGGTGATCGCGAGGCCAGCCTGTCGCTCGACAGCGAAGCGCTGGCGCAACTGCGCAGCCTGGGGTATGCCTCGGTGGGCAGCGGGCGGCAGGACGACGGCAGCGAGCGGCCGAATCCGATGGAGATGATCGAGCAGCACGTCGGCCTGGAGCGGGCCCGCACCTTCCTTGCCGATCGCTTGTACGACCAGGCGGTGCGACAACTCGAGGGCGTCTTGCGGCGTGACCCTCAGAATCTGGCGGCCTTGATCGACCTGGTGCGTGCGCACGAGGGGCTGGGCAACATCGAGGAAGCGCTGCGTCTTGCCGAGCGGGCCCTGACGCTGGATCCCGAGTACACCCAGACGTACATGATGCTGGCGCGCTTGGAAGCCCAGCACGACGACCTGCCCAAGGCGATCGAACTGGTCGATCTGGCGATCGGGCGTGACCCACAGCATCCAGACCTACGGATTCAGAAAGCCTCGTTCCTGCAGCGCCTGGGTCGCCTGGACGAAGCGCGCGATGTTCTCGCCGAGAGCCTGACACAGAACCCCGAACATCCGCGAACCAATGCGGTCTACGCTCACATGGTCGAGGCTCGGCTAGGCGAGGTCGAGGCCGCTGAACGCCGTCTCGTCCAAGCTTTGGAAAACGATCCCTATCTGGATCAAGGATGGCTGTTCCTCGGTCGCATCCAGGAGCGCGGCCAGCGCTTCGACGATGCCTTGACCAGCTTACGTCGTGGTCTGCAGAGCCGGGCCGACGACGCCGACCTGCACGGTGCCATCGGGCATCTGCAAGCGCGGCTCCGGCAGCACGAGGAAGCCGTGGTGCACCTGCGCGAGGCGATCCGCCTGAGTCCACAGCCACGCTCTGAACTCTACGTCAGCTTGGGCGGCGTGCTGGCCGAACTGGGGCGTCTGGAAGAAGCGCGCCTCGAGTACGACAAAGTACTGGCTCTGGAGCCCAAGCATCCGGGAGCCCGCAACAACGCGGCGATCGCTCTCTACCGCTCCGGCCGCACCGAGGATGCCGAGGCGATGCTGAATCAGGTCGTTGCCGACTTTCCCCGCCTCGCCGATGCCCACAACAACCTGGCCGCCATCGCGGTCGACCAGCAGCAGTGGCAGGACGTCATTCGACACAGCCGGCGGACCTTGGAGCTGGCTCCGACGGCGGTCGAGGCTTGGAACAACCTGGGGATCGGGCTGGAGGAAACCGGGCAGGTCGACGAAGCACGCGAAGCCTACGAGAAGGCGCTGGACATCGACGCCGAATACTGGCCCGGGTTCTTCAACCTTGGTTTGCTGTTGAAGAAGACTGGTGCGACCCGTGAAGCCGTGACCGCTTTCAACGAGGTACTGACGCGGGTACCCAACCATGCCGAGGCGCACCTGGAACTGGGCGAACTCTACAGCGAAGCGCTGGTCGACTTGGCACAAGCGCGCGTGCACTGGAATGCCTTTCTGCGCCACGCACCGGCACACCCGCGCGGTGGGGAGATCCGGCAGCGTCTGGCGGCCCTCTGAGTGTCGAGCTTGGGCAGGCGACGATCCGGTGCGCCATCGTCCGAACGGTGCACGCCGGCATTGCACATGAACGCCTTCTAAAGTAGACTCCCAGAGTCCGAAAGGACACCTCCGCCAAACATCCTGATTGCTTGAAAGATCCTAGGATCTAGAGGTTCGAATTTCGGTAGGTCTGGCGCTTCAGGAGTCAGATACTCGGAGTCGCCCTCTGCCCTCGAAGGAAATCGATATGTCGAAGTCACTGCTCAAGGCCACACTGCTGCTCGCTGTCGTCTTGGTGCTCGCGCCACTGGCAGCCGAGGCCAGCCACATTACCGGTATCCGCATCACGCCGACCGGCGTCGCTGGCCTGCAGGTCAACGTCGACGTGACCGCCTTCTACTCCACCGGTTCGACGGAGACAACGGCGTATCTTGGCACCTACTACAACCAGGTTCCGGCGATCGATTGGGGTGACGGCAATACGACTCCCCGATATGGCTACGGTTCTTCGACGGGAATTCCGTTGGTAGCGACCAGCACGGTGGTGAACGGCATTCCCGCACGAGCCTACCGGGGTAGCTTCATGCACACCTACACAGCTCCCGGCAACTACACGATCGCGGCCAACACGGCCTGCTGTCCGTTGACGACGCCGACGTACACCCTGGTATCTGGCACGATTCTCACCACGACGTTCACCACCTCGACCCCGTTCTCGACCATGGCAACGGTCACCACGTCGTTCGTCCAGAACACGCTCGCCGTTGCTGTCGGAGAGCTCAGCAACGCGCTCGACATTCCGACCGCGTCTAACGTCGGCTTGGTGTTGCTGGCCGGTCTGCTGATGATCGCGGCCTTCTATGTACTACGGCGCAGTCGGGTTCGGGACAGCGTGAGGTCGACGCTCCGGCAGTGATCCAAGCTTTCGGCAGGATCAGCCTTTCGATGCGGCCAGTTCGGAAGCGCTCGCTTCCGAGTCTGGCCGCGTTCGTTTGTCCTCTTCTCTTGGCCCCAGTTTTGGTTCCGGCCTTGGGCTGGACGCTTGAGGCTGCGGCGCAGGTCTCGTTCGTAGAGGCCGGTGACAGCAGCGGCTTTGAGCGTTACGTAGGGGCTGACAATCGCAGCTTCGGCAGTGGCGCCGCTGCGGCGGACTTCGACGATGACGGAGACATCGACCTCTTCGTTCCCAACACCAATGGGTTTCCCGACCAGCTCTACCGCAACCACGGCGATGGTACCTTCGAGGAGGTCGCGGCCGTACTCGGCGTGGACAGTCTCGAACGCGCTGGAAGTAGCCTGTTCTTCGACTACGACGCCGACGGTCGCCTCGACCTGCTGGTGGCCGGCGATTGCTACCTGGACGACGCAGCCTGCACCCGCGGTGTGTCCTTCCAGCGCCTCTACCGTCAGACCGAGAGCGGACCCTTCGTCGAGGTGACCGCCGAGGCCGGCTTGTTCGACGCCGAGCACCACAGTGGCGAGCATCGCGGCGGCAGCGCGGCCGGGGATCTCAACGGCGATGGCTACCTGGACTTCGTGACCGTTTTTTGGGACGGTACCTTCTACCTCTTCTTGAACCAGGGAGATGGCAGCTTCGAGGAGGTCTCGGCCTTGGCTGGTATCGACGATGCGGTGCTCGGCTACTGGCAGCCGGTGATTCTCGATGTCGACGGGGACGGCTGGCAGGACATCTACGTGGCGGTCGATTTCACCGAGAATCGTCTGTGGATGAACCAGGGCTTCGGGTCCGCGGAAGTGCAAGCCAGGGCGGGGAAGCAGGCTCGGGTGCCTGCTTTTGTCGATGCCGGTGCCGACGCTCGCTGCGACAACGCGATGAACGACATGGGCGTCACGGTCGGAGACTTCGACGCTGACGGCGATCCGGACTTCTACGTCACCAACATCTTCGGCACGGTTGGCACCAGTGGGCTCGAGGAGCACAACATCTTGCTGCGCAATGACTCGGCCGTCGCTGGGGTGCTCTTTGCGGAAGTCTCCGGGGACCTTGGCGTGCGGGACGGTGGCTGGGGTTGGGGTACCACCTTTCTCGACGTCGACAACGACACGGATCTCGATCTGGCCGAAACCAACGGCTGGCGCTTTCAGCGCTGGCGCCAGCCGCCGCGCTTGTTCCTCAACGAGGAGGACACATCGGCGAGTCCCGTGTTCATCGAGCAGGCCGCGGCGGCGGGTTTGACCGACAATGGTTGGGGCAGCGCGCTACTTGCCTTCGATGCCGACCGCGACGGTGATCTAGATCTCTTCCAGACCGTTCGCGACGAGCCGCTCCAGTTGTACCTGAACCAGCTGGATCCTTCGCCGCTTGGGGAAGGGGAGGTAGATCGTAATTACCTGGTCGTGCGGCCGCGGCAGCGTGGCGAGACGCGCGGTGGGCGCAACGTGCACGCGATCGGTGCCAGGATCGTGGTGGAAACTGAGCTGGCTACGATGACGCGCTGGATTACCGCCGGTATCAGCTTCCTCGGCCAGGAACCGGCCGAGGCACACTTCGGTTTGGGGGTGGCCTCGCTGGCGGAGCGCATCACCGTTTACTGGCCCCAAGGTGGCCGGACGTCCTTCTGCAATGTGCCTACCGGACAGGTTCTGACGGCGACGCCGAGTGAGTTGCGCGGTGCAACCGATGATTTCGTGATAGGCCCTTGTCCGGAAGCCCAGCGTGAGCTGCGGTCGCTGGTTCTCCCATGAGCCTGGTTCCTTGAAGGTCGCAGGTGCTTTGCAGTACACTCGGTCGCCACGGAAGTTAAATTCCTAACCCCTTACAGCAAATCCCCAAGTTTGCTTGCCGGTTCGGGCGCAAGAGAGACTTCTCGGCGCTCAGCTAGCTCGAGAAGGAGACGCCAATGACATCCCATCCAATTCTCCGGGCCGCCTTGCTGGCACTGCTTCTGGTGGTGGTTCCCGTAACCGCCGACGCCAGCCACATTTCTGGGATTCGTATCACCCAGACGGCTGTAGCTGGTCTCGACGTCGATATCGACGTTACCGCTTTCTACACCACCGGCTCCACGGAGACCACTGCCAATCTCGGGACCTATTACAACCAGGTTCCCGCCGTCGATTGGGGGGATGGTTCGACTGTACCGCGCTATGGCTACGGATCGTCGACCGGGATTCCGCTGGTCGCGACCAGCACCGTGGTCAATGGTATTCCCGCGCGCGCGTATCGCGGTAGCTTCAGTCATTCGTACGCTACGGCCGGGAACTATACGATCTCGGCGAACACGGGGTGCTGCCCGATCACGACGCCGACCTACACCCTGGTCAGCGGTACGATCTTGACCACGACCGTTACGACGACCGGGCCGTTCGGCCCGACCACCTTCACGACCTCGTTCGTGCAGAACACGTTGAACGTGGCGACCGGCGTTGTGAGCAGCGCTCTGGACATCCCGACCGCGTCGAACGTGGCTCTGATTCTCCTCGCCGGCTTGTTGATGATCGCGGCCTTCCAGGTGCTCCGGCGCAGCCGGGCGAGCGCGCCGCTGCGCTGACGGGTTCCGCTGCGAGCCCGAGTTGCTCCCGCTCCCTGTGAGCGTATCGAGGTGGCGATTCGCCGCCTCGATACCTGCCAGGGCTCCTTCATGCCGGGCGTCAGCGTCCAGCCGAAGTCGGAAGGCGGGACTCGCGCAGGGGCTCGTTCAACACCAGGAACTGGTCGATAGCGACGCCGCGCAGGATCGTTTCCTGGCCGCTCGGCCAGCGAACCTTCACCTCGTCGACCACGGCTGCCTCGCCGAGGCCGAAGTGCACCGTCAGGCTGTCCTGTGAATGGGCGCTCGAGCCGCCCTTGACCTGGCGGCGATAGGTGGCACCGTCCGGTCCACCCGTGCGGATCTCGACCACAGTGCCGATGGCATCTGGACTGCTGAGGGTGCCTCGCAGTTCCAAGGCCAACCAGTGCGCCGTGGTCTGAGTGTCATTGCGCAGGACCTGCAGCGGGCCACGCTGATTGACTACCGCGAGGTCCAGGTCGCCGTCTCGATCATAGTCGGCGACCGCGCTGCCGCGGGTTCCGCCTCGGGGACTGCCGGTGACGATACCGGCTTGTTCGGCGACGTTGGTGAAGTGTACTTGGCCTGCGGTGTCCGTACCCTCGTTGCGGAAGAGGAACTCTGACTGAGCCGCACTCAGACGGGCCACGAACAGATCTTCCCATCCGTCGTTGTCGGCGTCGAAGAAGTTCACACCCCAGGAATCAGCGGCAGCGACACCGGCTTGCGGCGCCGAGTTGTCCTCGAGGCCGCCGCTGCCGTCGCCCAAGTACAGCACGTTGCCGCGTGGCAAGGCGTCCAGGGTCGTCGCGTAGATGTCCGAGATGTACAGATCCCAGTCGCCGTCCCGGTCGACGTCTGCGACGTCGATACCCATGCCGGCCTGCGCATCGTCGCCGAGCGTCAGTTGCTGGGCCATTTCCTCGCGGAAGGTCACCAGGCCGCTGTCTGGATCTGGGCCCAGGTTGCGGTAGAGGAAGTCGACGTGGAACGGGATGGGATCCCGTTTCGAAACGTTGACCACGTAGAGGTCGGGCCACAGGTCGTCGTCGAGCTGGAAGCCGCCCGCCATCAAGGCGCCTCGGTAGGTCAAGGCGTCGGTGCCGGGTTGAAGGCGACTGGTGATCGAGACGTCCTCGAAGGTGCCATCGCAGCGGTTTCGGTAAAGTCGATCTTGATTCGCCGGATCGCCGCCCGCATTGATCACCATGTGTCCGACGAACAGGTCGATACAGCCATCGCGGTCGTAGTCCAGCCAGGCAGCGGTCTTGCTGCGGAATGCTGGCAGCTGTCCCAACGCAGGCTCCGCGAGATCGTCCACGCCGGCTTCTGCTGCCACTTCCTCGAACAACGGTTGTCCCGGCAGCAACGTGGCGCCGTTTTCCACCCACAGGTTCCGCAACAACAAGTTGGCTGGGCCATCTGGGTCGTTCCTGGTATTGCCCAGCCGGAACCGATCGTTGTCGGTGTAAATGAAAATATCTGGATCACCGTCGCGGTCGTAGTCGGCAAAGCGTGAACCCGACATCTCTACATCTGGCAGGACCGGCAGTCGAGAGTCGGCACGGCTGAAGGTGCCGTCGGCGTTGTTCAGGAAGAGGTGCGGAGGGTATCCAGGGCCGCCGCCGACGGCAAAGAGGTCGGGCCAGCCATCGGAGTTGACGTCGAGCCAGTTGACACCCAAGCTGTGGTTGGTGGGGGAGAAGTACTCGTCCCCCGCGATTCCGGCTTCGCTACTGACGTCTGTGAAGCGAATCTGAGCCTCGACAGTGTTGGTTAGCAGGAAGGGGCCGGTGATTATCCACGAAGTGATCATCCACCGAGTGATAACCCGCGGAGTGGTGCCTCGCAGAGCGGCAAGAAGGGTTCGCAAGATGGTTGGCATAGCCAGCTATACTATGGCGCTCTCTGTCGAGCGGCAAGCCGCCCAAAACCAGGAGAATCGATGATCGCCACCCGCCAGCCGTTGCACTTCACAACCACTTCCCTGCTCTTCGCTGTCTGCGTCCTGGCAGCGTCTTCGGCACTACAGGCGCAGATCAACTTCGTCGAGATCGGCGCCCAGCGCGGTATCGCGCCCTATCAAATGGCCGACGGTCAAGGCGGCGGCGTCGCGGCTGCCGACTTCGACGACGACGGTGATGTCGACTTCTTCGTGCCCACCGCCGAAGGTACACCGCACCAGCTGTACCGCAACCTGGGCAACGGTGTGTTCCAGGAGATCGCGGCCGCTCGGGGCCTGGCGCTGACCGAGCGCGGTCGTGGTGCCTTGTGGTTCGACTACGACGGCGACAACCGTCTCGACCTGCTGGTGACGCGCGACTGCTTCGAGACTTCCTGCAACGGCTCGATGCTGCGCCTCTACCGCCAGAGCCCCAACGGTACCTTCAGCGACGTCACCACACCGGCCGGCCTGACCGAGACCGGCCTCACCACGATCATGCATCGGGGTGGTGCCGCGGCGGCCGACCTCAACGGTGACGGCTGGCTCGACCTGGTGACCGCCGTCTGGCAGGGCCCGATGCGGCTGTGGCTCAACCAAGGCAACGGTCGCTTCAGTGACGTCACCGCTGCCAGCGGTCTCAGCCTCGGCTTCCGTGGACACTGGCAGCCGGTGATCGCCGACCTCGACGGCGACGGCCGTCTCGACATCTACGTGGCGGTCGATTTCGCCGAGAACCGCCTGTGGCGGGGAACCGGTGCCAGCGGCGGCGTGCCGCGTTTCACCGACGTCGCCGCGGCGGCGAACTGCGACAACGCGATGAACGACATGGGGGTGGCCCTCGGCGACTACGACGAGGACGGCGATCCCGACCTCTACGTCACCAACATCTTCACCAATCTCTTCTACAACATCCTGCTGCGCAACGATTCCAGCGCCGGTAACGCGGCCTTCGCCGAGCGCTCGATGCAAGCCGCCGTGCGCAACGGTGGCTGGGGCTGGGGCACCACCTTCTTCGATATCAACAACGACACCTTTCTCGATCTGGTCGAGACCAACGGCTGGGAGCAGCCCCAATGGCTGCAGCCACCACGCCTGTACGTCAACAACAGCCAGTCGCCGCCCAAGTTCCTCGACCTCGCGTCCACCGCCGGCTTCACGCAGGAAGCCTGGGGTAGCTCGATCGTCGCTGTCGACGCCGATCGCGACGGCGCCCTCGACCTGCTGCACACAGTCTCGGGTGGCAACCTCGAGCTGTTCCAGAGCCAGCTCAGCGCTGGCACCGGCAGCCGTCATTACCTGGTGATTCGACCGCGGCAGACGACCGCTCCGGCGAGCCGCAACGCTCGTGCCATCGGAGCGCGCGTCACCGTCGAGTTCAGTGGGCGCACTTTGACGCGCTGGATCACCGCTGGGATCAGCTTTCTGGGGCAAGAACCGGCGGAAGCTCACTTTGGCCTGGGTGGCGCCACCAGCATCGACAAGGTCACCGTCTTCTGGCCGGACGGCTCGGAGACCGCCTTCTGCGACGTTCCCGGCGACGACGTGCTGACTCTCACGCCGACCAGTCTGACCGATCCGGGTGCGCGTGCCGTTGGCACCCTGTGCTCGGCCCCGCCGCCGTCCGGGCGTGAGCTGCGCATTCCCAAGTAGCAGCACAAGGTCGGCGGCAGTCGGCATTGCCTTCTTTGCGGGAACTCCGCTACACTTCCAATATTCCATTGGAGGTTCTCATGAAGCAGCGTTCCCGCTCGGGGATTTGTCGTGCCCGCCTTGTGTCCGCGGTTCTCCTTGGCAGCCTGGTTCTCGTGTCAGGGCTCCCCACTGCAGCACAAATTCGTTTCATAGATATTACCGATCAAAGCGGTTTGCAATATTTCGAGATGGCGCGACAGGGCTACGGAGCTGGCCTGGCTGCCGCCGATTTCGATGACGACGGGGATGTCGACCTCTTCGTGCCGACCGCGGCCGACACGCCCGACCAGCTCTACCGCAACCTGGGTGGTGGGCAGTTCGAAGAGGTCGGCGCGGCGCTCGGCGTTGCCGGGACGCAGCGCTCGCGCGCAGGGCTGTGGTTCGACTACGACGGCGACGGCCGGCTCGACTTGCTGGTCAGCGGCGATTGCTACCAGGTCGACTGTGCGTCCGCCGGCTCGCTCCTGCGCCTCTTCCGTCAGCAGCCCAACGGCCGCTTCCTCGACGTCACGGCCGCTGCCGGTCTCACCGAGCAGGGACAATCGCCGAATGAGCACCGCTCCGGCGCCGCGGCGGCCGATCTGAACGGGGATGGCTACCTGGACCTGGTCACCGGCTTCTGGATGGGCCGGCTGCACCTGTACCTCAACCAGGGCAACGGGCGCTTCCGGGACGTCTCCGTCGCCGCCGGTATCGGCACCGCCTCCGTCGGCCACCTGCAGCCGGTGATTCTGGACTTCGACGGCGACGGCAGACTCGACATCTACACTTCCGTCGACTTCGAGAAAAACCGTCTGTGGCAGCACCAAGGCACGCAGAGCGGCATGCCCAAGTTCAAGGAAGTTGCCGTCGCTGCCGGCTGTGCCAACTCCATGAACGACATGGGTGTGGCCATCGGGGACTATGACGAAGACGGCGATCCCGATGTCTACGTGAGCAACATCTACACCAACATCCTCTACAACGTGCTGCAGCGCAATGACTCGACCCCGGGTACGGCCAGCTTCCGCGAGGTGTCGCGCCAGGCCGGCGTGCGCGACGGCGGCTGGGGCTGGGGTACCACCTTCTTCGACGCCGACAACGACACCTACCTCGATCTGGCCGAGACCAACGGTTGGACGAGCACCAAGTGGGAGCAGCCGCCGCGGCTGTTCGTGCACCGACGCACTGCGCCCGTCACCTACCTGGAGCTCGCCGGCCCGTCCGGACTGCAAGACCCCGCTTGGGGCAGCTCCCTGATCGCCTTCGACGTCGATCGCGACGGCGACCTCGACCTGCTGCAGAACCTGCGCGACGGGGGCTTCCAGCTCTACCAGAATCAGCTCAACGCCGGCGGCGCGAACAGCCATTACCTGGTCGTGCGCCCGCGCCAGGAGCACAGCGCTGCCGCGCAACGCAATCGGCGTGCTCTCGGTGCCAAGGTGAGCGTCGAGGTGGCTGGTCGCACGCTGGTGCGCTGGATCACCGCCGGCATCAGCTTCTTTGGCCAGGAGCCGGCGGAGGCCTTTTTCGGCCTCGGTTCCGCGACCAGGGTCGACAAGGTCACCGTCACCTGGCCGGATGGCAACCAGACCTCGTTCTGTAACGTCCCTGCCGACCAGGTCGTGACCCTGACCACCGGTGGCGGGTCCGCGTCCGGCCAGGGCCGAGCCCGCCTGGCGTCGCAGGCTCGGGCCACCGGGGCGACGGCGGAGAAGAACGTCGGCGTGGCGTGCGGCGACACGACGTCGGGGCGGCAGATGAGGGTTGTCGAGTGAGTTTCTGAGTTCGGAGCAAGTTTCTTGGCAGGGTTCTCCGCTCGTTTCCGTGAGTAGAGGGTGAAAGGAGATCTATCATGATCCATACGTCCTCTTTCCGGACACGCAGTCAAAATCCGAAGCCCTTCATCTCCCACCGTCTCGGCAGCGTTCTCGTCTGCGCCACGCTCGTGGCGGGCAGTCTCGTTACCGGTAACGCGCTGGCCCAGTCGTCGATCGTCGGTGACGCCGACGGCAGCGGTTCGGTGAACCATTCCGATGTCGCCTTCGTGCAGGCGGCGATCGATAGCGAGACGGCGCAGACGCAGCCCTACGCCCTCACCGACGTTGCCGTGCCGTGCGATGGCTATGTCGACGGTGCCGACCTGGCGTTGATCGATCGAGCCGCTCGCACGGGACCACGCGAGGCGCCGGTCGTTTCCGTCTGCCACGGCGTGGCGATCGGAACACCTCTACCGCAGCCGGAGCCCCCGAGTGACCCGGTGACGCTCGACGACATCTTCTGGGACATCGGCGAGCAGGTACCGGAGTTCGGCGGCCTGTACTTCGATAGCCAGGGCGCGGCGACGATCGTGCTCACCAAGGACGACGAAGAGGTCGTGCAGGTGGCCTCCGAAGTCGTGTTCCAGTACTTCGACCAGGAACGCCTGGGCACCGAGACACTGCGCGTCGTTCCCGGCGACTACGGTTTCAACGAGCTGCACGGCTGGCGCGTCGAGACGCGCGACGTGCTGACTCTTCCCGGCGTGGTGGCGGTGGATACCGACGAGGTGGCCAATCGCTACTGGATCGGTCTCGAGAGCTGGGACTATCGCGAGTCCGTCGAGCTGTACCTGCAGAATGCGGGCGTACCGCTGGCGCTGGTGCAGTTCGAAGAGACCGGCCTCGATGTCGAGACGCAGGCTACCGGATTCATCGAGCAGATGCGTCCGATCATGGGTGGCATCGGGGTGCAGAACTGCACCATCGGTGTCGTGCTCAACATGCTGGGGCAGCGCGGTTTCCTGATCAACTCGCACTGTACCGCCACCAGTGGCATGGTCGACGGCTTCCAGTTCTTCCAGCCCGGTGGCATTCCAGGCGACGGCGTGGGTACGGAGATCTTCGACCCACCGTTGTTCACCAGTGCCACGAACTCAGCGTGCCCGAGCGGCGAGGTCTGCCGCTTCAGCGATGCTGCTTTTGTGCGAACCAACTTCCTGGCCACCAGCGTTCGGGGTCGTGTGCGTCGTTCGGCGAGCGCTGGCGTGCATGGCTTCCGCTGGATCGAGAACGTCGAGATGAACCCGCTGTGCGGCGATCCGGTGACCAAGTCCGGGCAGACCACGGGCGCGGAACTGGGTGAGATCACCAAGACTTGCACCGATCGCAACGTGGGTTTCATGAAGCTGTGCCAGCTGAAGGCATCCGCGCAGTCCGACTTCGGCGACAGTGGCGGGCCGGTCTACCAGGACGGACCCACCGGTCCCTACTTCCACGATGACGAAGCCACTTTCATCGGCCTCAACTGGGGCAAGACCTGGAATGGCAGCGCGCTGATCTCGCCGATGAGCGGTCTGATCGCCGACCTCGGCAGCTTCGATCCCACCTCGGGCGACGATCCGCCCATTGTCAACATCACCAGTCCGTTGCAGGGTGACACCATCGGCACCGGCAGCAGTTACCCCATCGTGCTGAGTGCTACCGTCAACGACTTCGAGAGCGGCTTTGCTTGCGAAGGGTGCCTGGTCGACTGGACGTCGACGCTCGACGGCTATCTCGGCAGTACGGTGGTCAGTGGCGGCGTTACGAGCCTGTCCACCGAACTGTTCGGTCCGGGCACGCGTACCATCAAGGCCACCGCGCAGGACTACGGCACCGGCGTCGGTATCGACGAGGTGACGGTGCACACCGGCAACACCGCCGCTTCGATCTGGATCGACCAGCCGGCCAACTACGCGCAGGTGCCGATTGGCGTTGGCGTCACGTTCTCGGGCTCCAGCGCCGATCCGGAGATGATGGGCGCGCCACTGGGTTGCAACGCGGTGGTCTGGCTCCCGAAGGGACCGGGCGACCAGGGGGCCTTCGGCTGCTCCGCGGTGCTGACCTTCAACAGCCTGGGCTTGCGACAGGTCGAGTTCCGCGGCATCGATCCGTACGGTGAGATCAGCTCGGCGTCGATCTGGGTCCAGGTGGTGCCGCTGCCGACCACCGGACCGCCGCTGATCACCTTGCTAGCACCGGAAGTGAACCCACTGCTGGCCCGCGACGAGTTCCAGCAGGTGTCCGGCTACGCGACCGATCCTGACGGCAAGAGTCCGCTGACCTTCCAGTGGGTGCTCAAGGGACCGAACCTGATCGGCGGCACCAACGGTGAACTGACGCTGGCGACCACGACGGCGAACAATGGGCAAACGACATCGTTCAGCTTCGTGCCGTCGTCCTACGTCAGCGAGGTGTGCGGTGGCGTCGTGCTCGATCTAGAGGTCCGGGTGACGGACGCCGACAACCAGCAGTCGGTGATGACCCGCCAGGTGACGGTCGCCGGACCGCTCTGCTGACCGGTCGTTCTCCCGGCTGAGACGGCACGGTGACGAGACGGCGCGGCCGCGTCGATCTCGGCACCGTGCCGTTGCTTTGTAAGGGGAGGGAGTGTTATGGTGCGAAAGCATAATCAATGTGGAGGAGATTCATCCCATGCTCAATCGTATTCTCACCGGCCCTTCTGCCTTCGGCATCGCCCTCGCCCTGCTCGCTTTACCGACTCTGCCGACGCTGGCCCAAGAACGGGCGGCGCTGCGCGAGTCCCGAGATCCGAACACCGTCTGCAGTTGGGACACTGGTTTTCATATCCGTGGGTTCAATGGGTCCGTGAACGCCATCCTCGAATTCGACGATGGTAGCGGCAGTGCCGTCTACGCGGCGGGCGACTTCACGGCTTTCGAGGACCAGCCCCTGCCGCGCGTTGCCAAGTGGAACGGCAGCGCCTGGAGCCCGGTCGGGGTCGGTTTCGACGCCGCAGTGCTGACGTTGGAGGTCTACGATGATGGCACCGGTCCCGCGCTCTACGCGGGCGGTGCCTTCAAGCGCAGCGGCAGGATGGCGACCCCCTACATTGCGATGTGGGACGGCCACGCCTGGCGACCACTCGCGGACGGCGCCCATTGGCAGGTCGTGGACCTGCAGGTTCATGACGACGGCAGCGGACCGGCGCTCTACGCCGCCGGCTCGTTCGACCTTCCTGGCTCCTCCGACGAGGTGTCCTCGCTGGCGCGTTGGAACGGGCGCTCTTGGGTCTTCCTATCGCCGCCGGGATCGGTCTTCAGCATGGCCTCCTTCGACGCCGGTGACGGTCCCCGACTCTTCGTGGGTGGCAGCTTCTCCCTTGGCACGGACGATCCCTATCCAGACATTCCGTATGCATCGAAGCTCGAGAGTCACGGGTTGTTGGTCTGGGACGGGTCGACCTGGCAGGTGCCGGGGGACGGTGTCGATCCCCAGATATGGTCTTTGGGGGTGTTCGACCTGGGGAGCGGCCCGGCGCTGTATATTGGCACCCGGTTGACCGGCAGCGCGGCGCAAGGAGTACTGCGGTGGGATGGTAGCTCCTACGAGATCCTGGGGACTCGCGATTACCGTGGCACCATCTGGACGCTGGCAGCCTTCGACGACGGCAGCGGTCCGGCCTTGTATGCGGCCGGCAACATGGTGCAGGACAGCGGCGGACTGGCCGCGGGTATCCTGCGCTGGGACGGAGCATCGTGGCAGTTGGCGGGCGGCGGCGTCGACGAGTGGGTACGGACCCTGTGGGTGCGCGAGGAAGCGCAGGGCAGCGTGCTCTACGTCGGTGGCACCTTCACGAATGTGGGCGCCTGGAGTCCGAGCGGTCCGATTCCTTGGCTCTCCAGGGGTGTGGTCTCCAGCGGCTTGGCACGCTGGAACGGCGTCGACTGGTCGACGCCGCCCGGTACCACGGGACAGGGCCAAGGGCTCGACGACTGGGTGGAATCGCTGGCCGTCTATGACGATGGCAGCGGCCCGGCGTTGGTCGCGAGTGGTTTCTTCAACGACGCGGGGGGTGAACCGGTTGAGTTCATCGCTCGCTGGGACGGAGAAGCATGGCAGGCCTTGGGAGACGGACTGGGCTACTCGGCCAGCGCCCTCGCGGTGTTCGACGCCGGCAGCGGGCCGCAGTTGATCGCTGCCGGCTGGTTCACCGAGGCTGGCGGTGCCGAGGCCTCCTACATCGCGGCCTGGGATGGTTCGGCCTGGCAGCCCCTGGGTACGGGCCTCGACGATGTGGCGCAGAGGCTCGCGGTGTACGACGATGGCACCGGTAACGCCTTGTACGCGGCCGGGCGCTTCCGCCGAGCTGGGGGTGTCGAGGCCGATCGCGTGGCGCGCTGGGACGGCCAAGCCTGGTCCGCGCTCGGCAACGGTCCGGGAGGCGACGTCTATGATCTGGTGGTGTGGAATGACGGTGACGGGCCCGCGCTGTATGCCCTGGGAGCCTTCGGCACGGTCGAAGATCCGGTTGGCTTGCTGCAGTGGGACAGTACCGTGTGGCGCCAGGTGGACCAGAGCCGTCCCCCCGGCGATGTCTCTTCGGTGCATGTGCTCGACGACACCGCGCTCTTCGGTACCTACGCACCTTCCCTCTACGTGACGCTGAACGACTCTCAGGGATCGGCCACGGTGGCACGCTGGGACGGTACGGGCTGGCAAGTGCTGGAGGGTCTCGAGGGCGTGGTCTTCGCTCTCGAGATTGTCGACGCAGCTGGCGGTCCGACGTTGTATGCGGCGGGCCTGTTGTACGAGAACGGAGACCAAGCTGGAGGCCTGGCGTACTGGAACGGCAAGGAGTGGCGAAGGGAGCGCTTCGCGGCTGTCGAGACCGTGCGGACGCTGCTACAGCATGACGATGGCAGCGGTCCCGCCCTGTTCGCCGGTGGCCACTTCCGCAACGCCGATGGAACCTTCTCATCGCGCATCGGCAAGTACAGCTGCGAAGCGGACCCCGTGGTCGATTTCACAGGCAGTTGTCGATGAGCAGCACCGGGACGGCTCTGCTAGGCTCACGTCACGGAGTCGAGCGAGCAACCTGATCCCAAGGCAACTCGGAACCTGGGCACGCCCCAATTTCCGGACGGCCCAGTGAGTCGAGAGCAAAGGAGGCAACCGTGGCGGTGTACTTGTGGGCGATCGTGATCTATCTGGCGTTCCTGGTCTTCGTCAGCGTGCGCAAGGGACGCGACGTCAAGACGCAGGAGGACTTCATGGTTGCCGGCCGTGGTGTCACGGCGGCGTTTCTGGTCGGCACGCTCGTGTGTACCTGGATCGGTTCCGGCAGCCTCTTCGGCGGCGCCGGCCGGGCGTTTCGCAATGGCTTCTCGGCGCTGTGGATCAGTGCCGGCGCCTGGGCCGGGCTGGCGATCGTCTACTGGCTGGCGCCGCGGGTGCGCAAGATCGCCCAGTTCACCGTGCCGGACATCCTGGAGACGCGCTACAACGCGACGTCGCGCGTGCTCGGCACCATCGCTATCATCATCGCCTACCTGACGATCGCCGGCTATCAGTTCATCGGCGGTGGACGCCTCCTGGCGATTCTCACGGAAGGCCAGGTGTCTCCCGAGACCGGGCAACTGATCGTCGCCGCGCTGGTGATCGTCTACACGGTCGTCGCCGGCATGGCCTCGATCGTCGCGCTGGATGTCTTCAACGGTCTCCTGATCACCATCGGCGTGCTGCTGGCGGCACCGTTCGCGCTCAAGGCCGCAGGCGGCTGGAGCCAGTTGACGGCCACCCTGCCAGAGGCGCACTTCTCACTCTTCGGTAGCTTGGGGGCCGCGTCCGCGATCGGCTTGTTCTTGCCGACCTTCCTCCTGTTGCTCGGCGAGAGCAGCATCTACCAGAAGTTCATGTCCGCCAAAGACGGCGCCACGGCTCGGCGCGCCGTGATCGGCATGATCGCCGGCGTGGTGGTGGTCGAGACGCTGCTCGTCTCCGTGGCCATTTTCGGTGCCGGAATCTTCTGGAACGACGCTGCTCACCGCACGGCTGACGGCAGTATCGACCGCGCCGCCACCGAGACGGTGATCCTGAGTCTCGGCGCCAGCGAGTTCCTGCCTCCGATCGTCGGCATCCTGCTGCTGATCGGCGCCTCGGCGATCATCTTCTCGACCGCCAACACCTTCCTGATGGTGCCGTCCACCAACCTGGCGCGTGACATCTACCAGCGCTTCGTCAACCCGGGGGCCAGCGAGTCGCAGGTGATCCGCTTCCAGCGCGTCATGATCGTCGTGCTGGCGGGTGTCGCACTGCTGCTCACCACGCAATTCCAGGACATCCTGTCGATGGCCCTCTACGCCTACACCATGATCGGCGCCGCCGTGACGCCCGCCCTGCTGGCCGCCTTCCTGTGGAAGCGTGCAACCCCTGTCGGCGGCATGGCGTCGGTGGCGGTGGGCATCCTGGCGACGGTCGCGTTCGCGGTCGCCGTCAATAGCGGCGCCGAGATCGACCTCGGTTTCATCCAGGTGACGCAGGACAACGCCTACGACTACATCATCTACCCGGCCTTCATCCTGTCGGTGCTGACGCTGGTAATCGTCAGCCTGGTGACACCGAAGCCACCGGAGGAGAAGTGGAAGCCGTTCGAACCTTGAGGGTCTCGCAAGGCGTCTAGGGCATGGGGTGCGGGGTCGCGGAGAGTTCTTGGCTGAGCTGCTCGATGCTCTCTGCCGCGGCTCCGTGTCCAGCTTGCAGAAAGCCGCGCCCGATGCCTTGTAGGATCGCTTGCAGTCGTGTGGCGTCTAGATCCAGGGCGCCGAGCAGTTCCAGAGCGGAGGTCCGTTCTCCCGTGAGCCACCGCAGCACGCCGCGTCCGACGTTGGCGTTGACCTCGATTCGAGGTGGTAGCTCGACGTTCTCGACGTGTGTCAGCCAAGTTTCGGCTTGTGCGAGTCGGCCGCTCCCTGCGGCGGCGATAGCGCCCGTGATCAAGGTTTCGGCGTCTGCAAGGCCCGCGAAGTCCTCGCCGCCGTCCTGGCCGGCCGCCGTGCGCACTACGAAGAACCGCTCGTGACTGTCGGCGTCGATCAACGTGCCGTCCGGCTGCAGGTGCAGGTGCGAGCTGCCGGACATTGGCGAGACAGCGAGCAGGTGCCCGCCCTCGACGCGCAGGTGTACGGTGGTCCGCTGCGGCAGTCCGAGCGTCGACGGGGGCCAGGCCCACGTGCCGACCATGGGGGTGAGCTGAGCGCTCGAGACCTCCGTGTGATGCCGGTCGGGCGAAGTAGGTAGGGGAGACAGCGAAGGTGCATCCACCGGCTCACCGGTGCGAGCGTCGAGGATCTGCTCGACCAGGTCCAGCAGGGTGCGCATCGGCGTGCCCTGGCGGTCGTAGGTGTTGGCCCGGTTGACGATCACCAAGTCCAGTTCCGGTACGACCGCGATCATCTGGTTGCCGACGCCGAACGCGGCATACATACCGAATTGCTCGAAGCGGGGCTCACGATAGACCCACCACAGCATGCCGTAGCCGAGCATCTCACCGAGGAAGTCGCTCTCCGGTGAGTAGAGGGCCGTCGTGCGCTGGATCCACTGCCGGGAGAGCAGGCGCTGACCACTCTCCGCGCCGCCCCAGAAGCCTTGACGTGCATAGAGCAATCCGAAGCGCGCCATGTCCCGAGCCGAGGCGCGGCAGGGCCAGGACGGGATCTCGTCCTCGGGATCACTGCGCCGCCAGTCCTGCAAGCCGAGGGGGCGGGCGAACTTCGTGTCGAAGCCGGGGTAGAGCCGGGTGCCGGTCTCGTGCTCGAGGATGTCGATCAGGGCGTTGAAATCCCAGCTGCTGTAGATGAAGTGGCGTCCAGGCGTCACTTTGCCGCGCTCGGGGACACCAGGCTGGCGCTGACCTCCGCGGGTGAAGGTTTCGTCCGGGTAGATGCCGGAGCGAAACTTGAGCAGGTCGAGGATGCGGGCTTGTTTTTCATTCTCTAAGAGAGCCAGACCATCGGGCGTCCAACCCTCGGCTTCGAGATCGGCCAGCGTCTTGTTCAGCTCGATCTCTCCGCGATCCCAGTGAACGCCATAGAGGGCCGACAGGAAGCTCTTGAGTACCGAGTGGCACATGAACTGCCGCTCGACCTCGCCCCAGGACGCCACCACGGCACCGTCGGCAACCACCAGGAAAGCGGAGGAGGGGAGCGTCTCCCAGGTCCGGCGCGCCGACTCCAGCCTCACCGGATCGAAGCCGGCTTGGGCGGGATCGTCGTAGCGCTGCCAGGTGTCACCGGGGACACGGCTAGGCGTGGCTCCGGACTCGGCGGCGAGCGGAGTGACAACCAGCAGTGCCGTCAGGAAAGTGGCTGGGAGAAAGCTCGAAGTCGCTGCCATTACTGTACTGCCTTCATTGGGTCCTCTTCATTCGACTGGCTCAGCTTGCAGTGCTTCCAACTCCTGGCGAACGGTGGGGTTGTCGGGGTGCAGTTTGAGCGAACGCTCGAGACAGCGGATCGCCTCGGCGGTCTCCCCGAGGGTCGCGTGGATGCTGCCGAGGGTTCCCCAGGAGCGGTACGATTCCGGGAAGACTCGCGTGTTGAGCCTCAGGATCTCACCAGCGGCTCGAGGTTCTTCGTCCTGGAAGAAGTTGTAGCCGACGAAGCCGACGATCTGCTCGACCAGTTGCGGATCGGTTTCTTGGACGATTCCACGGATGGCATGTTCGGCGGCTTCAGCTTGGCCGGTGAGCAAGTCGAGCAACGCACGGCCGATGTCGACTCTGACGCCCTCTTGGCTCTCGATCTTGACCATCAACTGGCGTGCCCGCTCCTCCTGGTCAGCCGCCGCGGCGCCGAGTGCCGCCAGCATCACCGTGTTGCTGTCGGCGATGCCGGAGAAGTTGCCGTCTGCGTCTTCGATCGGGAAGTAGCGTTCGTGGCTGTCTTCCTCGTGTAGCGAGCCGTCCGGTTGTAGGTAGTGCTGGAAGGTACCGGAGTTGGGCGAGTACACCTCGAGCCATCCCTCGCCAGGTGTGATCCGGACGCTGGTCTGTGCCCGCATCCCGAGGGCAGCTGGTGGGTACGGCCATTCGCCGGCCATGCCCGCCAGCCGCGCTTCGGTCGCTAGGGTTGCCAGCGGGTCGGCTGTGCCTGGTTCCAGTGCAACGAGTTCCGCGTCCGTACTGGCGCGACCGGTGCGAGCTTCGAGCACCTGTTCGATCAGCTCGAGCAACTCGGGCATCGGCGTGCGTTCGCCAGCGTAGGTGTCGGCGCGGTTTACGATCACCATGTCGATTTCCGGCAGCACCGCGATCATCTGGTTGCCGACGCCGAGTGCCGAGTACATGCCGTGCCGCTCGAAACGCGGTTCGCGGAACACCCACCACATGAAGCCGTAGCCCATGATCTCAGAGTCGATCGAGTAGAGGGCCGACGAGCGGCGTACCCAGTGGTGCGACAGGATCCGCTGGTTCTCGCCGTTCTCGGTGCCGGGGGCCGGGCCCCAGAGTCCTTCACGCGCGAACAGCAGACCGAAGCGCGCGGCGTCACGCGCCGACATGCGGAAGGGATAGGCCGGGTACCTCGAGAGGTCGCGCTGGTAGTGGTAGTAGCCGTCCGAAACCCGCCAGTCCTGCATCTGTAGCGGCTGGCCGAAGTACTGGTCGAACGCTTCGAAGACGTCCTCGCCCGTCTCCTGCATCAAGATCGTCGCCAGGGTGTTGAAGTCCCAGTTGTTGTAGGCGAAGTAACGGCCGGGCCCCTGGCTGCCGCGTGGCTGCGAATCGGTGCGACCGGCGTAGGCGGCGGGGTGGAAGACGCCCGAGCGCGCCTTGAGCAAGTCGAGGATTCGCGCCTCGCGCTCGACCGGGAGCAGAGGATCCGGATAGTCGTCGATGCCCAGGTCGGACAGGCGCTTGTTGAGCTCGATCTCGCCGCGATCCCAGTAGATGCCGTAGAGCGCGGACAGGAAACTCTTGCGCACGGAGTGGCACATGAAGCGTCGCTCGACGTCACCCCAGGCCGCTACCACGGCACCGTCCGCGACCACCATGAAGGCCGAGGACGGCAGCCCTTGCCAGGTCTTGTGCGCCGCCTCTAGTTTGGCCGCGTCGAAGCCGGCGTCGGTGGGGTCGGCGTACTGCATCCAGGTGACGCCGGGGACCCGGCTGGCTTCCGCGACGATTGGAGCGGTGGCGAGCACGAAAGTGATGACTAGCCAAGAACTTAGAACGCGGTAGGGATTCCGTCGCATGGTAGATCTCCTGAACGACCGAGTGTAGGGCACACAAAGGGCTTGCCCAGGGTACTACGGCTCGAGCCGCGTCAGGGTTGCCAGAGCCCCTGATTCGCAAGCGCTGATAACGCCGGCGCGGCAGGGCAGAGCCTGGCCAATGCCGCCGGCCTTCCAGGGACCTTCAGTCATGGATGAGCGACTCGACTGATACGCCCAGCTGCGCCGCGCCTTCCGGCAGCCCGGGCTGCCGCGCGTGCCGGTATCGCTGGCCCGTCTGCGCCAGGGCGCTACGGCTGTTCCTGCGGCGCTACTGGATCGGGCTGTGTCGATTCCGTACCGAAAGCTGATTCGGGATGTGAGCTGGAATCCGGCGCGGCTGTGGGAGTTCTACCTGAAGGGTGCGGTTGGGGTGTATCCGAAGCGGGGGTTTGTGCACTTCGATACGCGTGGGTATCTGGTGGTTTGGATCGACTAGCTGGTCAAGCATCGGCGGCTAGGTTGCCAGAATGCGCAACTTGGGGTGTGCCGATTTCGCGACCTCGATCGAGGGGAAGAAAACGGCACAGGGCTAGCTGACAGGTGACTGATACTCTTCTGATCTATGAAACTCATTGAGAAGCTAGTCGCCCGGCTGCGAAGTCTCCCGGAACACACCGTTGTCGGTACATCTCTCGCTGCGATCATCGCTTTGGTCTATGTCTTCTGGGTGATCTTCGAAGACCCCGAATCAACCGCCAACGTGAAAGACGGTCTCACAAGCATTGGCGGCTTGGTTGTGCTGGTCGGTCTTTATATCGCCTACCGCCGCGTTCAGGTCCAACAGGACCAGCTCCAGGTCCAACAAGGGCAGCTGCAAGTCCAAGAGCGTGGCCAGATCACGGACCGGTACAGCAAGGCCATCGAGCAGCTGGCAGACAAAGAGCTAGCCATTCGACTTGGTGGCATCTTTGCCTTGGAGAAGATCGCCCTCGACAACCCCGCCGATTACCATGGCCCCGTCGCCGAGGTGCTCTGTGCCTTCCTGCGCGAACGGCACCCGGCTACGGAGATTCCCGACGAGGCTTCCGGGACGGAAGACGTGAAGCGCCCACAGAATGCAACGGAAAACTACAGGGTTCCTACCCAGGTCCAGGCTATCTGTGAAGTTCTAAGCCGCCTGAACAGCCGGTCTGAAACTGGGCGGGTGCCGATGAACTTGTCTGGAGTGAACATGCAAGGCATCAGGCTCACAGAAGGCAATCTGGCCGGAGCCAATCTAGTCGGAGCCAACCTGTACAAGGCCAACCTGTACAGGGCCAACCTGTTCGGAGCCGACCTGCTCGAGGTCAACCTGCGAAGAGCCAACCTGTTCGGAGCCAGTCTGGAACGAGCCGATCTGGAAGGAGCCGACCTGCGAGGAGCCAACCTGCGAGGAGCCAACCTGGAACGAGCCAACCTGTTCGGAGCCAACCTGTTCGGAGCCTACCTGGCCGGAGTCAACCTTCGAAGAGCCGAGCTGGAACGAGCCAACCTGGAAGAAGTCTTATTCGAAGAAGACGACCTCGAGTGGGTCTATCTCAAAGGCACTCTCCTCGAACCCAAAGAAGACTAAGTCTCAATCCCCGTAGCCTCCCGAATCAACCTTCGAATCAGCTCCGCGCGAGACACCCTCTGTTCCCGACTAAGCCGGCGCCTTCTCCTTGGCCTCATTCTTCTCCTTGGTCGCCGTCTCCCGCGCATTCTGCAAGAAGAAGCTCAGAGTCTGCATGGCTTCCTTGGCGAAGCTCACGTCGATGTTCTGGTCGAGGTACGTGTCCGGCCACTTGATGTCTGCCTTCAGCATCTGGAGCATCTCGTAGGTCTTCTTCTTCCCGTCCTCAGAGTCTTCGCTGAGAACGAGATAGGCCAGCATGAAGCGATCGAAGATCGACTTGACCTTGATCAAGTAGGTCGAGGTATCTACAAAGTGGCGGTACTGCTTCAGGAACCAGGCGCTGAGGAATTCGATGAAGATGAAGAGCAGGGAGCAGGACGCGATCCCGTAGATGAACTGAGGTGCCAGCTCCCCTCTGATCCAGGCAAGAGTCTGCCAAGCCACGATAGAGATGATGAAGAACCAGATTCCGGCCTTGGAGTAGGCCGTCCCCTGTTCCAGCAGAACGGAGGCCTTTCTATCGGCAACTGATGCATTCTCCTCCAGAGTAGTTCGGATTCCGTTGAAGTAATTGGTAAATGTTCTCACTAGCTCTTGGTCAGAGCGTAGGCCAGATATTTCTCTGACTAGTGCTTCTTGCTTCTCGGTGAAGTCTTCATCGGGCGCTGATGCCTTCAGACTCTCGATTTCTCTCCAGAGTCTCTCGATGGCCTCACTGTCTCTCGTGGATCGTTTCTTCTCGTCGATCCTGGAAAATGCTCCTATTTGCGGAATACCCCCTGATCTTACTATAGATCTTAAAATGATGGGCAGAGATAGGATAACTGCCAAAGCAAAGAATATGAGTGGGCGAGGGTAAACAGGGTCAGACGGTTCAATTCCTAGGCGCACAACTTCTTGAATGGCAAATAATCCATATGGAATACAAGCGAGCCCAAGTAATGAAAGAACCCGATAAAATGTGTCACTAAAATTAGGAAGGCGTAGGGGTCTTTGTCCTCGACTTTCTGAGGTTGGCTCCCACTTCATAGTCTCTGTTTCCGTGTCTGAATCGCTTGACGTGTCTCTGCTCGCCATTCAGGTGGCTCTCCTGCCGTCAATAGCCAGTTTGGCTGTCGTGTGTCGTGTGCGGCAGCAGTGATGAACAGCTGGTGCCTTCAGTCGTCATGCTGCCTTCGGAGAGGCCTTAGCTGTCCATGCTCTAGTCCTCGATCTTCAAATACTTCCGTATCGCCAACCGCACAATTTCCGCCCGCGATCTGTCTCTCTCCTCGGCAGCCTTGTCCAGCGCATCCAGTTCATCGCCGTGAACCTGAACCGAAATTCGGTACATCCGGCCGTATCGCTTGGGCTGCATTCCTGGCTTGTCGTCCCTCAATCCTCGATCCCAAGATGCTCCCGCACCGCCGCCCGGATCACCGCTGCCTTCGACAACCGACGCTTCCGCGCCGCCTCCTCGACGGCTTCCGCTTCGTCCGGATGTAGGTAGGTCGTCACCCGGATGACCTTCTGTCCCTCGCTCTTCCTGTCCATGCCGGCAGTGTACGAAATTGCCGGTACCAGCATGGAGCTAAGCTAGTACCATAGTGGTACCACTCTAATACCATTCAAGGTGTCGAGCAGGCCACCTTTTGGTCCAATCGAGGAGTGAGCCATGTCTGATCCTAACCTCGCGCTACGCGGCGGCGGCCGCCCTGGCGTGCGCCCTCTGTTCACCGCCATGTCACTGGCCGTGCTGGCTGCACAGGCGGCAGAAGAAGCAGCGCGCGACACCAGCGAAACTCGAGCTACCCGTGAAGGCGCTGGGCGCATTGCTGATCGCATCCAGCAGGATGCCGAACGGCTGGTCAGCCTGGTGCAGCACGCGCGCTAGTTCCTCCCTTCGCCGGTCGGCGCGTCGCCGCCCGGCCCTCATACTCTTCATCTCCGCAATCCTCAAATGGAGGACCGCGCAACGTCGACCGTTCGGTTTGGGATTTGATGTGGATGGAGGAATCGATGAGATTCCAGTTCGAGCAGTAGGCCTTGGTGCTACGAGCTAGATCGACCGCCACTGCAGTCAGGAGTCGCGTCCAGGCGGCGAAACACGGGTAGAGACAGGCGAGCCGCCACGAGATCTTGACATCTCGATTGGCACAAAGCCCCCGAGTCGCGTTATCCTGTTGGATACCCGTCGTTCGCGAGGCGGGCTCGGATTTGATTTCGTCTCATCTTGCCCTCGAGGCATCTCAGGAGCAGAGCGCTACCTTGTTGATTAGGAGGACGGCCCCATGAGCCAGGAGAAGCAGATTCTCATCTTCGACACCACCCTGCGCGACGGTGAGCAATCGCCCGGCGCCAGCCTGACCAGCGATGAGAAGCTACGCATCGCGCACCAGCTGGCGGAACTCGGTGTCGACATTCTCGAGGGCGGTTTCCCGGCCGCCAGCGATGACGACGCGGCGGCGGTGGCGCGCATCGCGCGCGAGGTCGGTGGCCAGGGTGGCCCGATCATCACCGGCCTGGCACGAACCTCGCGCGGGGACATCGAGGTGCTCTGGGAGTCGGTCCGGCACGCACAGCGCTCGCGCCTGCACTTGTTTGTCGCTACCTCCGATTTGCACCTGGAGCGCAAGCTGCGCATCACCCGCCAGGAGCTGCTCGACCGCATCGGCGACACGGTTTCCTTTGCCAAGTCGCTGTGCCCGGACGTCGAGTTCACCACCGAAGACGGCAGCCGCGCCGATCCCGAGTTTCTCGCCGAGACGCTGCGCGTGGCCGTGCAGGCCGGTGCCGTGACGCTCAACATCGCCGATACCTGCGGCTACCTGATGCCGGACGAGTACGGCGGCCTGGTCAAGTACCTGATGGACAACGTGGAGCACGGCGACGACGTGACGTGGTCCACGCACACGCACGATGACCTCGGCCTGGCTACTGCCAACACGCTGGCCGGCCTGCGCGTCGGCTGCCGGCAGTGCGAGGTGTGTATCAACGGCATCGGTGAGCGGGCCGGCAATGCCAGCCTCGAAGAAGTCGTGATGGCGCTGCACACGCGCAAGGACCTGATGGGCCTGACCACCAACATCGATACCCGCCTCCTGGTGCCGACGTCGCGCCTGGTGAGCGAGCTGACCGGCATGCTGGTGCCGCCGAACAAGGCGATCGTCGGCCGCAACGCCTTCGCGCACGAGGCCGGCATCCACCAGGACGGCATGCTCAAGGACAAGCGTACCTACGAGATCATGCGCCCGGAGAGCGTCGGTCTGACCGAGAGCCGCCTGGTACTGGGCAAGCACAGCGGTCGCGCCGCGCTGCGCCAGCGTCTCGAACACCTCGGCTTCCAACTCGACGACGAGGCCTTGAAGGCGGCCTTCCGGCGCTTCAAGGAGCTGGCCGATTGCACCAAAGAGGTCACGGACGAGGACCTGCGCCTGATCGGTGAAGAAATCTCGCCCCTGGTCGGAGCCTAGCCTTCGCCCTGGGCGGTCCCCGCTGAGGTTTCCCGGCAGCTCGACCCTCCCGCACGACAACTCGTACCCGCGGTGATCCAGGTCCACCGATTCTGGTCCCGCGGGATCTTTACATCAGCAGCCGCTCTCCAGGGCGCTGCGGAGATTTCCCTGAGATTGCATCCATGCCTGACCCACATACCTCGTCCTCCTCTGGACCGCGGACCCTCTTCGACAAGATCTGGCAGCGCCACGAAGTGGTCGCGCCGAGCGCGCCCGGCGAGCCGTCGGTGCTCTATATCGACCTGCACTTGGTGCACGAAGTCACCTCGCCGCAGGCGTTCACCGAGCTGGAGCGGCGCGGCCTGAAGGTCCGCTGTCCTGACCGCACTGTCGCTACCATGGACCACTCGACGCCCACCGAAGCCGGCGTCGACATTCCCAAGTTGCGCGTGCTCGACCCTGCCGCCGCCAGCCAGCTGGAGCAGCTCACGCGCAGCTGCGAGGCGCACGACGTGCCGCTGTTCGCCCTCGGCAACCGGCGTCAGGGCATCGTCCACGTCATCGGCCCGGAGATGGGCTTGACGCAGCCCGGCCTGACGGTCGTCTGCGGGGACAGCCACACCTCGACGCACGGCGCCTTCGGTGCGCTCGCCTTCGGCATCGGCACCAGCGAAGTCGGCCACGTCATGGCCACCCAGTGCCTGCTGCAGAAGCGCCCCAAGACCTTCGAAGTGCGTGTCGACGGCCAGACCGGCCACGGCGTCACCGCCAAGGACATCATCCTCGGCATCATCGCCAAGATCGGCGTCGACGGCGGCACTGGCTACGTGCTCGAATACAGTGGCGAAGCGATCCGCGCGCTGACCATGGAAGGGCGCATGACCATCTGCAACATGTCGATCGAGGCGGGCGCCCGCGCCGGCATGATCTCGCCCGACCAGACCACCCTCGACTACCTGCAGGGCCGCCCGTTCGCACCCACCGGTGACGCCTGGACCCCTGCCGCCGAGACCTGGCTGTCGCTGGCCACCGACGAAGGTGCCGAGTTCGACCAACGCGTCCAGCTCGATGCCTCGCAGCTGCAGCCGATGATCACCTGGGGCACCCACCCCGGTACCGCCGTCCCCGTCGGTGGTCGCATTCCGAGCCTCGGCGACGTCGTCCCCGAGCGCCGACCGAGCTTCCAGAAGGCGCTGGCCTACATGGGGTTCGAAGCTGGCGACGAGCTGCAGGGCCGCAAGATCGATGTCGTCTTCTTGGGCAGCTGCACCAACTCGCGCTTGTCCGACCTGCAGGCCGCCGCCCGCGTGCTCGACGGTCGCAAGGTAGCCGCGGGCGTGCGCATGTTGGTCGTCCCCGGCTCCCAGCAGGTCAAGGCCGCGGCCGAAGCCGAGGGGCTGGACGAGATCTTCCGCGCCGCGGGCGCCGAGTGGCGGCAAGCCGGCTGCTCGATGTGCCTGGCGATGAACGGCGACCAGCTGTCCCCTGGTCAGCTCGCCGTCTCGACGTCCAACCGAAACTTCGAGGGGCGTCAAGGTCCGGGGGGGCGCACCCTGCTGGCCAGTCCGATCACCGCCGCCGCCACCGCCATCGCCGGCCGCATCACCGATCCTCGGGAGATCCTGCAATGAGTTCTGCAACCCGTGCTCCGAAGTTCACCACCCTGGAAGCGCGCATGGCGCCGCTGGCGCTGGAGAATATCGACACCGACCAGATCATCCCCGCCGCCTACCTCAAGACCACCTCGCGCGAGGGGCTGGGAGAAGGCCTGTTCGCCAGCTGGCGCGGCAAGAAGGTGGATGGAGAGACCTTCGTGCTCGACGACAGTCGCTTCGACGGCGCCGAGATCCTGGTCGCGGGCGACAACTTCGGCTGCGGCAGCTCGCGCGAGCATGCCCCCTGGGCGCTGCTCGACTTTGGCTTCCGCGCCGTCATCTCGACCCGCTTCGCCGACATCTTCCGCTCCAACTCACTGAAGAACGGTCTGCTGACCATCACCGTGCCGGTCGATGTGCACCAGCGTCTGATGGCCACCGCCGAAGAGAACCCCGCGGCCACCGCCAAGCTCGATCTCGAGCGGCAGGTGCTCACCACGCCCTGGGGTGACGAGATCGACTTCCAGGTCGACCCCTTCGCGCGCCGCTGCCTGCTCGAGGGTATCGACGCCCTCGGCTTCCTGCAGGCCAGCATGCCGCAGATCGAAGCCTACGAGGCCGCGAACCCGGCGCCCTTCGACACGCGCAAGCCGCGCTTCACCGAAGCCACGGGAGCCTCGGCATGAAGGCGACGATCGCGCTGCTGCCCGGCGACGGCATCGGCCCCGAGGTCACCGGTGCCGCCCGCCGCGTGCTCGACAGCGTCGCGGCCGTCGGGGGGCACGACTTCCACTTCGAGACGTCGGTGATCGGCGGGCAGGCCATCGACGAGACCGGCTCGCCACTGCCGGAGGGTACCCTCGCCGCCTGCGAACGCGCCGACGCCCTCCTGCTCGGCGCCGTTGGCGGTCCCAAGTGGTCCGACCCGAGTGCCAAGGTGCGTCCCGAGCAGGGGCTGCTGAAGCTGCGCAGCCACTTCGGCCTGTTCGCCAACCTGCGTCCGGTCAAGGTCTTTTCCGGCCTGCGCGAGACGGCACCTTTGCGTCCCGAGTTGCTCGAAGGCGTCGACATGCTGATCGTGCGCGAACTCACTGGCGGTCTCTACTTCGGCCCGCGCGTCGAAGCCGGCGACGACGCTGACCAGCCCGATGCTTCCTGGGACACCTTGGTCTACCGCGAAGCCGAGATCGAGCGTGTCGCCCGCGTCGCTTTCGAAGCGGCGCAGAAGCGTCGCCAGGCTGGAGGAAGGGGGCGCTTGGCTTCGATCGACAAGGCCAACGTCCTGGCCTCCATGCGCCTATGGCGTCGCGTCGTCACCCGCGTCGCCGCCGACTATCCCGACGTCGAGGTCGAACACTTGTATGTCGACGCCATGGCCATGTACCTGGTCAAGCGTCCGGCCGACTTCGACGTCGTGCTTGCGGGCAATCTCTTCGGCGACATTCTGTCCGACGAAGCCTCGGTGCTCGCCGGCTCGCTCGGCATGCTGCCGTCCGCTTCGTTGTCGGAGGGGACGCGTGGGCTCTACGAACCGGTGCACGGTTCGGCGCCGGACATTGCCGGCCAGGGGAAAGCCAATCCGATCGGGGCGATTCTCTCTGCTGCCATGCTGCTGCGCTACAGTCTCGGTTTGGAGAAAGAAGCCGACGCCGTCGAGGCTGCGGTCGAAGCCGCACTGAATGCCGGGCTGCGGACTCCCGACCTGGGGAGTGGCGAGAGCGTGGGGACGGAAGCTATGACGCAGGCGATTCTCGATCGCCTGTGAGCGTGCTCCCTACGACCGTGCTTCCTGTGAGAGGGGGGCTTCAGTCTGAAGCCGTGAAGCGGCGCGTCTCGCCTGGCGTTCGGGCCATCCAGCCCTCCGGATAGACTTCCTGGGAGGCTGCGATCACGCCGTCCAGGTCACCGTGGGGCTCGAAGTAGGTGTCCGGTGCGCCGGAGCTGGGGAAGTGCATGCCGATGATCTGCACGGGGCCGAGGTCTTCCAGCTTCCAGCCGTAGCTGTTGTAGGTGATGTACCAGTAAGGGGCCATCACCACATCGATCCCCGCATCTGCCAGCTGTAGAGGTCGAACCTCGTCGCCGGTGATGACGGTATCGCCCATGTGCAGCACCTGGATGCCGCCGATGTCGATCACGAGGCCCAGGTTCTGAGCGGGTGCGCGTCCGTGATGTAGCCGCAGTACCGTCACGCGAATGCCCGCGTGTTCGACGAGTTCGCGCTCGCTCTCGGCGGGCCAGAAGCCGGTCACCCGCTCGCCAGGGGCGCCTGCCTCGCGCACGAGTTCGGCGGCTTGCAGGGTCGAGACGAAGCGCGCCCCGGGGTTGGCGTCGAGATGGCGGGCGACGGCTTCGGCGTTGAAGTGGTCGGGATGCAGGTGGCTGGCCAGAACCAGGTCTACATCGGCGAAGCGGCCTTCCGCGGCTTCGAGCGGGCGCCGCAATTCGATCGGTACGGCCGGGTAGCCGCTCAGGCCGTCGCCGTACAGGCCATCGATCACGACCTTCTGCGTGTCGCCTTCCGGGGTCTTGCCGGTCAGTAGGAAGCCTTCGTTCCCGAGGTGCAGGATCTCGACTCCTGCGCGAGTTGGCTCGCGAGTAGTTGGCTCAGGAGGCTGGCTGGCCAGCAGGTTGGCTGGGAGCAAGAAGAGACACAGGCCAAGGAGGGTGTGCAGTTGGCTGGCGTTCATACGGTGATGTACGCAGAAATCAACGCGGCGTTGCATCCTCGGTGGGTAGCGCGGTGCTCGACGGCTGTGCTGTTGGCTGTGGCGTAGGCTGGCCGCTCGTCTCGTCGAAGGCGTGCTCTGGATCGAACTGGAACGAACCGAGCACGCTGCGTCGTTGGCTCTGGTAGAGGGCCCATTCGCTCTGGCGAACGTAGAACATGACCTGCACCAGCGCCTGCCGACCGAAGAAGCCGTGGACTTCGCCGCGCACTCGGCCGAGGTTGCCGGCGCTGAGCCGCAGGATCCAGCTGAAGCTTCGACCTTCACGGTCGAGCTTCGGGCGCGTCAGCGCGACGTTGCCCGAGCTTGTCTTCTTGTCGCCATCGGCGGCTCCCGAGATGGCGTCGAGGACGGACTGGAACTCGTCTTCCCGGATCTGCCGGTCGAGACCCGCGCTCGAGTAGGGCAGCACCTGCACGGTGACGTAGGGGTAGACGAACCAGGTCCCCGGCTGTGTGCTTTGGAAGGCGGCATCAATCGTGACCGGGGAACCCTTCAAGCCGGCGTTGGCGCTGGAATCCTCGATGATGTTGGCCGGGATACGGGTCCAGCCGTCAGGGATCTCGACGCTGTAGCCGTGAGCCTCACTGTGGAAGGTCTCGGCCGCGGCAGTGGGGCCAGGAAGGAGCACGAGGCAGGCCGTGGCCAGGAGCTGGCCGGCGACCGAAGGAAGGCGAAGAGCGAAGGTGGAAGGCATGAAGGGTCCTCTCACAGAGTAGGGTCCGCGGGTGCGAGTGTCTCGATCCAAGTCCAGCCGAAGCGTCCCGACTGACCCCACAGCCACTGGCCGACGGCGATCAGGCCCAGGCCACCGGCGATCCACAGCAGGTAGGCGAGTGGCAGGAAGTAGAGGCCGGCCGCGCGGACTGCCGGAATCAGGTGCAGGACGGTGCACAGGAGGGCGCTGGCGAAGAGGACGTGGAAGGTGAAGCGCTGGCCGCGTGCCCACAGGCCCTCTTGGACCTTGTCTGGGACCGGACGCGGCACGGGGCCGATCAGCTCGGGCTCGAAGCCGTAGTCCGGCGGTGGCGCGAAGGGCGGCAGGTCGAAGCTGCCGTCGTTACCTTCTGGGGCCACGGCTTCGGCACGGGGCCCAGCTTCAGCAGAAGGCACAGTTTCAGCAGAAGGCACAGTCCCACCCGGGATGGGGGCACGCTTGTCCATGATCAGAGCCCTCGTTTGCAGATTCGTGATGTGGCCCTGATCTTACCGCAGATACCGCAAACGGCGGACGACCCCGCCCGCTGCCGCCAGCGAGGTGTTGCCTCTGCTGAGGCGTCGGGACGGGATCGTCAGTAGTGAATGTGACCGCTTGCGTCAGGGTAGCGACGGCTTGTTTTCGGCGAAGTACTCGTGACTGTCCGCGTTGCGGGTCGCCGAGCTCGGGCTGCTGTCGGCCAAGGCACGGCAGCTGTTCTGGCCGTAGGTGACATCGTCGGTACCGGCGACGGCGTTGAAGTGGCTCATCTCGTGCACCAGCGTACCGGACTTCGAGTCCGTGCCGTTGGTCGGTGCCGACCAGAAGGCGTTGCACAGGTAGATGGTGTAGGCCTGCCCCGCATAGACATAGGCATACGCGTTCAGGTTGCAGCCGCAGTCGAACTCGATGGCGGCGTTGTTCATCGCGTCGCTGATCGATTGGAAGTTGCTCTCGACGGTGTTCCAGCGGCTGGAGCTGTAGACGCCGAACCACTCGGTATACCGCTGGCTGTTCGCGTTGTGCGGACCGTTCAGGTAGGCATAGCTCTCGTCCGAGATGATGCGCGCGGCGTCGAGCGCGCTGCCGATCTTGTTGGCCTGCTGGTTGCTGCAGTTCACCGTCGTGAAGCTACCGCCACCGGTGCTACCGCCACCGTTACCGCCACCAGCGCCGGCTGGCTTCTTGCGACCCCAGAGCTGCGGCGCGGCCTGCTGGCGAATCGGAGCCTCGATGCCGTCGATCCAGAAGGTGATCTCGTTCGACGCCAGGTCGATCAGCTGCGCGCGGTGTGCTTTGTTGGGCGTGTGCTCCAGGTCTTCGCCGCGGAAGCGCACGCTGTATTCGCCGGTGTATTGCATGTCGTAGTAAGCCGACAGCTCGACCACGGTCGACAATGACTGGCCCGGCGACAGCACGAGGTAATCGGAAGCTGCTGGTGCGGCGCGCTTGAAGATGCGGCCGAGGTAGGGCACGCGCTCGCCGTTGCGTACGACGTCGAAGTAGTTGCCCTCGACCCCGTCGAACGGCAGATTCCACTTCAGCAGGTGCAGCGCGCGGTCGCTGGTGTTGGTGAGGTTGAACGTCACTTCGACGTTCTGGGTGCTCTTGAGGACTGGCTCCGCCATCGAGATTTCGGTGTCGATGGGGCCCCGAGCAAAAACGGGAACGGTGATCAGCGCCACCAGGGCGCACAGGACGAGACTACGTACGAACGTACGGTTCATGGGGTTCCTCCTCTTCAGGAAACCTGTGGACTCGGTTGGAAGTCAGGACATGGGAAAGTGTGTGCTGAGAGTAGTCAGATCTATCCCAGCTTGTCAATCACGGGGCTCACGTGCCTGGCGGTACCGAACTATTCCGCCCCGAAGCGTCTCGGCAGGGCCGCTGGGCGGGTCCATGGGGAATCACCATTTCTTGGGTATCATGTCGACAAAGGAGATCCCATGCAGCCTTGTCGCCGATTCGTGCCGTTCTTCGCTCTACCACTAATCCTGGCTGGCTTGCTGTCGTGGCAGGCGCCGTCCCTGGCGCAAGAGCTGGAAGCATCCAGCCTGCCCACGGGTGTCCTGCTCACGGACGGCGGACCCGTCCTGGCGCCACGCAGCCTGCGGATGCCCAGTCTGAGCGCCCGCCACGTGCGGGTCGACGAGCAGGCTCTCCGCGCGGCGATCGAGACGGAAGCCGGATTGACCGTCGACCTGATGGTGATGGATCTTCCGCTACGCTTTGAGCGCTGGCACTCGCTGCGCAATCGCTCGGGCAGCATTTCTTGGATCGGACGAGATCCGGCGGATTCGCGCTCGCTGATGGTGCTGGTGCACCGGAGCGGCGTCACCGTTGGTTCGATCCGGGCTCATGGTGAGCTCTACATGCTGTACTACGCCGGTCGAGATCGTCACGGTCATCTGCACACGCTCTACCGGGTCGACGAGAGCGATCCTCGGTTCCGCGAAGATCCGCCGACTGAGCCGACCTTCGAGTCGAAGCGCTGGCTGGCGGCGGAACGCCTCGCCCAGGCCAAGGCCGCCGGCGACGTGGCGCAGGACGATGGCTCGATCCAAGACCTGATGGTCGTCTACACGCCGGCTGCTCGGGACGAGGCTGGCGGCGTGGTGGCGATCGAGAACCTGATCGACCTCGGTGTCACCGAGACCAACCTGAGCTACGAGAACAGCGGCGTGAATCACCGCATCCGCCTCGTCTACAAGGGCCTGATCAACTATGACGAGTCGACACCGTCCGCGGTCGATCTACGAGATCGCCTCCAATTGACCGACGATGGTCACATGGACGAAGTGCACCCGCTGCGCGATCAGTACGCGGCGGACCTGGTCAAGCTGGTCTATGCCGGCGGTGGCTGTGGCCGTGCCTTCATCATGAGCGAGGTTTCCCTGGCGCACGCCGAGTTCGCGTTCGATCGCACAAACCACATCTGCATCTCCCCGACCTACTCCTTCCAGCACGAGCTTGGCCATGTGCAAGGTGGCCGCCATTCCTGGGTCGGCGACACGACCATCGACATGCCCTATCCTTTCAACCATGGCTACCGCGACATTGCCAACGAGTTCCACACCATCATGGCCACCAACTGGCAGCAGGGCTGCCCGGACTGCACGCGCTTGCTGTACTGGTCCAACCCGGACCTCAACGAGCCGGTGTCCGGGGCACCGCTGGGAATCGCAGACGGTCAGCCGCAGGCGGCGGACAATCGTATGACCTTGAACCTGACCGCCTGGACGGTTGCCAACTTCCGCGTCGATACCAGCGGGATTCTGAGCGACGACTTCGAAGCAGGCAACCTGGACAAGTGGTCGACGATCGAGCCGCCGCTGCCCTGACACGGCTCTCGATCATTGCCCGAGTCGACCTGGAACCTTGGGGCTTAGCTCAGGGGACTCATCACAAGTCGCTACGAGTCGATCCAAGACTCGGGTTAGACTGTGCCCCAAGGTTCCTGAAACGTGCATTTCGAAATAGAAATCTCTTGTCTTGCCGCAGGGAGGAGAAACTGGCTAGGCGCTCTGTTCTTGGTCGGAGTCTGCCTGCACGGTGGTGGGACGCTGGCAGCTCAGGAGCCGGATCTGGATTCCCTCCTGGACGGCCAACCGAAGCACTGGTACCAACGCCAGTGGACCGTCGACGATGGCCTGCCGGTCAATGCCCTCAGCGACCTCGCCGTGACCCCGGATGGTTGGTTGTGGATCGCCAGTTTCGATGGTCTGCTGCGCTTCGATGGGCACGAGTTCGAGCGCTTCGACTCGGTTCGCGAACCGGAGCTGCGGTCGAACCGGATCGAGCAACTCGAAGTCGGAGGAGATGGCACGCTCTGGATCCTGAGTGAGACGGGGCACCTGACGCGGTTCCGGGATGGACGCTTCACCGCGGTGACGGCCTCCGAGGCTTCGACGGGAGGGTCGGTCGAGCCCGTTGCGGCGTTGGATCTTACGAGTGACCAGGCCGGCCAGGTCTGGGTCGCGACCAAGAACGGCATCCTGCGCGTGGATGACGAGCGCCTGCTGCCCGGCGTGCCCGAACTCGACGGCACCCGTGTCGATACGCTGGTGGCGGCGGGCTCGCGCGTGCCGGAAGGTACTCGCCTGTGGTGGGTGACGCACGATCGCCGCTTGGGAACTCGCGACGCTCTCGGTGTACGCTGGCTGGATTCGCCTGAGATTCGATCCATCGTCGGCGATCCCAGCAGGCTTGTCCTGGACGCCACCGTGGGAGCGGATGGTTCTCTGTGGCTCGGCAGTTCGCACGGGTTGTTCCGTGTGCCTCCGAATCGTCCCTTGGAACGGGTTCGGCCTGGTGTGGGTGGGTGTCCCGTGCCGGGGATCGTGTGGGTGGAAGCAGCGCGGCGGCGCTACTGCACGCGCGATGCCGAAGGAGCGATCTGGAGCATCGACGGGGATCGTGTCTGGCGGGACCATGAGCAGCTGTTCCGGCTACCGACGCCGCCGCCCAGCGGCTTCATGGCCTTGGTGCTCGACCACGAGGGAACCGCTTGGTTTGCCGCCAACGACAGCGGTCTCTACAACCTGGCTCCGCCTCGGGTCCGCGTGCTGGGGCCGTCTCAAGGACTCGCCAGCCGCAATCTCTACGCGGTCGTCCAAGATCGGCAAGGAGTCGTGTGGTTGGGGGACTGGCGCGGCACGCTCTCCCGTGTTGCCGGTGACCGAATCCTCGAGCTGCCCTCGCCCGCCTCACCGGACGACATCGTGCACTCGATCTACCACGATCCGGTGACCGGAGGCTTGCTCTTCGGCTCGCGCAACGGCCTGTTCGTGCTCGAGACTAGCGGTCGGATCCCCGCCGTGGAGGCCGGCTTTGCAAGGCGTCGACTCTCCGACCCTCTGCGAGCCGGAACTCCACCAGGGGCAAGGATCAATGTGATCCTGCGCCTCGGCGATGGACGGCTGCTGCTCGGGACCAAGCGTGGTGTATGGATCTCGCGCCCGGGGGACCCGCAACGTCCAGAGGTCGATCTGCCAGCCGGTGAAACGGTGCTCCGGAGCGACGCCTGGGCGGGAGCCTGGATTGACGAGCTCGGGCAGTGGCCGATCCGGGCCGCGGTCGAGGAAGCGGACGGCAGCGTTTGGATTGCGACCGCGGGTGGTGGTCTGGCGCGGTGGTCCGGACAGGCCAGTCAATCAGAGGACCGTGTCGAATGGTGGACCGTCGAGCAGGGGCTGCCAAGCAACTTGCTTCGTAGTCTCTATCGAGACGCCGAGGAGAACCTGTGGATCGGCACCGAAGACCGGGGACTGGCTCGCTTGCGCCTTGCCGACGCCGAAGATGGGGCAGCGCCGGCTATCGACTCGATCGATCATCGAGACGGGCTCTGGGACGACGGGATCCACCGGATTCTGGAGGATGAGCAGGGGCGGCTCTGGATGTCGACCAACCGAGGCCTGTTCCATGTCGCGCGCGACCAGCTGGACGCCTACTTCGCAGGCGGCGTGGTCGTGGTCGACTCGGTAGGTCTGACCGAGGCGGATGGCATGGTCAACCGCGAAGGCAACGGCGGGAGTCAGGACGCTGGCTTGCGCGCTCGCGACGGCACGCTGTGGTTCCCCACCCAGAATGGCGTCGTCGTTGTCGATCCGTCTCGCTTCGCCACGGGCACAGCTTCCGTCGCGCCGGAGTCGAGCGTGCGAGCTCGCCAGCCGCCACCGGTCTTCGTGCAGGGAATATCGTCCGGGGGAGAGTTTCTGCGATCGGCTTCGGATGTCGTTGCTCTCAGGCCCGACCAGCGCACCTTCGAAGTCTCCTACACCGCCTTGGGGTTTCGGGCGCCAGAGCGCTCGCGCTTTCGCTATCGCCTGAGGAACTACGATGCGGATTGGGTCGATGCTGGAATTCGTCGGCGTGCCTTCTACACTCGCGTCGCACCCGGACGCTATACCTTCCAGGTGCAGGCGCGTTCCGGCGACGGTGTCTGGAATCGTGCCGGCGCCGCACTGGAGTTGCGCATCGAGCCGTACCTCTGGGAAGCGGCATGGGTGCGCGGCCTGGCGGTGCTGACCCTCGTGGCTTTGGCCTTCGCTGCCGCCCGCGCCCGTGAGCGCCACCAGCTGCGGCGACGGCAGCAGCTCGAAGACTTGGTCGCGCGGCGCACGGACGAGTTGGCCCAGGAGCGCGATACGGTGCGTCGGCAGGCCGAGGAACTGGTCCAGCTAGATCGCCAGAAGTCACGTCTGTTTGCCGATCTCTCGCACGAGCTGCGTACTCCGCTGACGCTGACGCTCGGTCCGCTCGAGGACATGCGAGACGGCCGCTTCGGCAGCTTGAGGCCGGAGCTCGAAGCGGAACTCACCCGGACGCATGGCAATGCGGCCCGCTTGCTCGAACTGGTCAACCAGCTGCTGGACGTGTCCCGACTCGAGGCAGGAGGGCTCGAGCTGCGGATCGAACCGTGCGAGCTGGGTTCGACCGTGCGACGACTGGCCGATCGTTTCATTTCGCTCGCCGAACGCCGTGGCGTCGACTTCGACGTGTGGGTGCCGACCGAGAGCCTGCAAGTTCACCTCGACCCGGAGCAGTTGGACAAGATCTTCAGCAATCTGCTGTCGAACGCATTCAAGTTCACGCCCAGAGGAGGGCGGGTCGAGGTGAGTGTGACAGCGTCCGAGGACTGGGTCCGGATCCAGGTCGGCGATACCGGTCCGGGCATCCCGGAGCGCGACCTGCCTCATATCTTCGATCGCTACTACCAGGCCGGGTCTACGACGGCAGGACGTTTGGGTGCCACTCCCGCTCCAGGCTCGAGCCAGCTCGGGACCGGACTGGGACTCTCGCTTGTGCGCGATCTCGTCGAGTTGCACAAGGGGCGCGTGGAGGTCATCACCAGGGAAGGGGAGGGGGCGATCTTCCAGGTGCTGCTTCGCCGCGGGCGAGATCACTTCTCGACCTCTCAACTGGCCTACCCCGAGGAGCAGCCCGCGTCAGTGTCAGAGACGAAGCTCGCGACGGAACCGCCGGCCGCGAGAACCTCGGGGGCTGGGAACCTGTCGGCTCTGACCACCGCGGTGGTTCCGGAGTCCGGCGTCGATATCGAGCTGCCCGAGCCGGGGCAACTCGGGGCAGAAGATCGCACGACCGTCCTGGTCGTCGACGATCATCCGGACCTACGGCGGTACGTGCGCCGTCACCTCGCGGACCGCTACCGGGTGCTCGAGGCCGCCGATGCAACCACGGCCCTGGAGCTGGCCTGCGCCCATATGCCGGACCTGCTCGTCAGCGATGTGATGATGCCACCGCGCCTGGAGCCACCCGCCCCGCCCGGGGCCCCGGAAGACGGCTTCCAGCTGTGCCAGGCCGTCAAGCGCAACCCGGAACTCGACTGGATGCCGGTGATCCTGCTCACCGCCCGCGCTACGTCCGATGACAAGCTTGCCGGCCTGGGGGAGGGCGCCGACGACTACCTGACCAAGCCCTTCGACGTGCGCGAGCTGGTGGCCCGGGTCGAGAATCTGATCGCCTCGCGGCACAAGCTGCGCCAGCGTTTCCTGGACGGAGAGCAGCGGCTGCCCGAAGCGCGGCTGGCTCAGTCCGCGCTACCCGTCGCCTCCGGAGTCTTCGCAACCCCCGACGACCGGCGCTGGCTGGAGCGGGTGCGCGAGACGATGGAGCAGGGACTCGACGAGGAGGACTTCGGTATCGGTGTGCTGGCCGAGCGGCTGCACTTGCACCGGGGACAGTTGCACCGGCGTCTCAAGGAGCTGACCGGCCAGTCTCCGTCCCAGCTGCTGATGCACCTACGGCTGCAGCGCTCCGCGGCCTTGCTGCGCTCCGAGGTGGGGTCCGTCGCCGAGATCGGCTATGCCGTGGGCTTCGAGAGCGCGGCCCATTTTTCCCGCCGGTTCAAAGAGCGTTTCGGGGTGACGCCGTCTGCCTTCCAACGCGGTGCGGTTGGTTCTCCGCCTGGTTTTGGCAAGCAGGAGCGGCCCAACTAAACTCGACTGCCGCTCTCGGTGGTGATCGTGGCAGATCGAATCGATGCGCCAGTAAGGGCTGTAAGTGCTGTCTTTTTTTTGGTTTTGTGGCTCTCTGTGACGTGCAGGCAAAAGGTCGCGACCTGGGGGCAAAGGCGGTGATCTGGTTGCCGACTAATGTTCCCGGAAACCTGAGACACGCTGCTGAACAAACCGCTGCCCGTTCCAGTACAGGGCGTGCTTGGTGGTGTGTCGTTTCGCGAACCGACCTACAAAGGAGCCTCGTCATGTCCGTCTCTCACCGCTTTCTGATCACAGTTGTTGTGTTGCTCGTCTCCTTTCCCGTCGCTGTGGCTGCGACGTCTGATCCGTTCCAAGATCTGCCCTTTGCAAGGGAGTTTGCCTATGAGATTCACCTTGTCGACAGGGCGAACCACAGCACCGAGCAGGTTCTATCTCCCTCAGGCGATAGCTTCTTCGGCTGGGGCAGTGCTCCCGGCAACTTTGCCTTCCTGCCGGCCTATGGCAACAAGTTCTTCATCTTCGAGATCGGTAGCGGCAAGACGCTGATGCGGGGCTTCATCCCGGGAACGGAGAGTCTGTTGTTTGGACACACGGAGGTTGATCTCAATTTTCTTGAGTACTATCTCTTCGAAGTCGAGCCGGCAGGCATTACTTGGGCCATCAAGCACGGCGATGACTACTTGCAGATGGCGACTGACGAAGGTAGAGCGATCTTCGGCAGCTGGCACAAGAATACTGTGGCCCACATCTTCTTCGCGGGAGGGCAGAAACTCACCTTGCCGAGCCAGCCCGTAGTCGCGAATCCCTGCCCTAGCCCGCTCAACTCGTATCACCGGCCAACGGACACTACGGAGCCGGTGGTCATCGACTCGACGCTCGTACCGTTTCAACTGGTGCACGACCCTAGAGCGCTGGATGGCACGGCGTACGGCGTGAACGGCGAGTTCGCTCTGCAGCCGTACTACCTTGTCGAGCGGCTGACGCACTTCGTTCTACCGCCAGGTCCTGATTATTTCAAGGCGAACTACAATTCGCCCACGCCCCTAGAGCATGCGGTTTCCACTTCGATCGGCGTCACGAAATCGCAGTCCCACAGTATGACGCAGACGATGGGCGTTTCCTTGACCTACGGTATCGAGGTCTCTGACGAGATTCTCGGTATGGGCGCCAAGGAGAGCCTCTCTTTCCAGCTGTCCTATCAGTTGTCCATGACGACTTCCTCGAGCGTGAGCTATTCGAAGCAGACCACGGTCACAGACACCTACCACATTCCCGCCCATACCACGGCGGCGTTCTTCATCGCCCAGGACTACATCCGAATCTACGGCCCGAATCGGCGTCAGATCGGTGGCGACATCGGGCCGCTCAACGCCGGGGACATCGTGCCGGACTTCTATCCGAAGGACCCGAAGGCCCCCAAGTGCACGGCGACCATCGACGATCGCGGAAACTGAAATCGACTCCTTCGCGTTTCTGATCCGTACCGCCGGCCATGCCCTTCCGCGTGGCCGGCGCCTCGTTCGACTCTGTCTCAAGCTGCCGCGTCGTCCAGCAGCTCCAGCAACACCGCCACCGTGTCCGCGATGTGAGGCCCGCTGCCAGGCAGCCGGTGCAGCAGGTCGAGGCCGTAGAAGGCGGTGATCAGGGCGCGGCCTGGGCGCCCGGAGAGAGTGTGCTCACGATCGAGTACAATAGCTCCAGGAGCGACCGTGAAGTACGTTTTCGAATGGGACCCGGCCAAAGATGACCTCAACCGCTCCAAGCACGGTGTAGGGTTTCGCCAAGCGATGAGCGTCTTCAATGACGCCCACGCCTTGACGGTCTACGACGCTGATCACAGCACCGACGAAGACAGATGGATCACGCTCGGGCAGACAGATTTCGGTTTGCTGCTCGTGCTGGCTCACACCTTCCGAGAAGCCAGTTCCCGCAAGGCGCTGATCCGAATCATCTCCGCGCGCCGAGCTACCCGCCGTGAACGGCGGCAATACGAAGAGAGATCATGAGAGACGAGTACGACTTCTCAGCTGCCGAACGTGGCAAGTTCTACCGTGCGGACGCGGAGTTCGTGAGTCCGGTGTACCTGGATAGCGACGTGCTCAGCTATCTGAGTGCGCGGGCCGAGGCGAAAGGCGTTGAGGTCGATGACTTGGTCAACGACCTGCTGCGGCAGGACATCGCCCTTGCCGAAGCCATCAAGTAGTTTGGCCGGGGCCGCCCTCCGCTCTTCTAGACAGCCGCGTCGTCCAGCCATTCTAGTAACACCGCCACCGTATCCGCGATCCGGGGTCCGCTGCCGGGCAAGCGGTGCAGCAGGTCGAGGCCGTAGAAGGCGGTGATCAGGGCGCGGCCCAGGCGGTTGGGCTTGACGTCGGGCCGGATCTCGCCCAACTCCTGGGCGCGCTGCAGGGCGCCGACGAAACCCGCTTCCAGCGCCGCCACCTGCCGCTCGGCGATCGCCAGCACTTCCGGGTCGTCGCGGCTCTCTACCATGGCGGTGACGGACAGGCAACCGCAGCTGGCGCACTCCACCGCCTTGGCGGCGGCGCCGCGGATCAGGGTACGTAGATTTGTCCAGCGGAGTCTAGAATGCGGCGCATGGAGAGACGATCCAGCCAGGACGATCAAGGACACCTGGCTTTGCCAAATCTAGAAAGGACGTTCTAATGTCGACCCCAACCGCGAACACCCCAACCGCGAACACCTCAGTCGCCAACAACCAAGATGCCGCCCTGCTCAGCCCCTTTCAACTGGGTGACCTCGACCTCGCCAACCGGGTCGTGCTGGCGCCGCTGACGCGCGCCCGTGCCGGTTCCAGTCGTGTCCCCAACGACCTGATGGCCGAGTACTACGCCCAGCGCGCCGGTGCCGGCTTGCTGATCTCGGAGGCGACAGCTGTCTCCGAGCAGGGCTACGGCTGGGTCGAAGCGCCGGGCGTCTACACCGATGAGCAGGCAGAGGGCTGGAAGACCGTGGTCGAAGCGGTGCACGCCAAGGGTGGCAAGATCTTCCTGCAGCTCTGGCATATGGGCCGTGCGTCGCACAGTAGTTTCCATGGTGGCGAGCTGCCGGTGGCACCGTCGCCGATCAAGATCGAAGGCGAGGGTGTCCATACCCCGAGTGGCAAGCAGCCGCACGAGGTGCCGCGGGCTTTGGAGACCGAGGAGCTACCTGGAGTCGTGGCCGACTACGTGGCTGCTGCCCGTCGCGCCAAGGCGGCCGGTTTCGACGGTGTCGAGATTCACGCCGCCAACGGCTACCTACTCGACCAGTTCTTGCAGTCCAAGACCAACCAGCGCACGGACGCGTACGGCGGCAGCGTCGAGAACCGATTCCGGCTGCTGCGCGAGATCGTCGAGGGCGTCTCAGAGGTCTTGGGAGCCGGAAGAGTCGGCGTTCGACTGGCGCCCAACGGCGCCTTCAACGACATGGGTTCGCCCGACTTCCGCGAGACCTTCCTCTACGTCGCCGAGCAACTCGACGCCTACGACCTGGCCTACCTGCACGTCATGGACGGCCTCGCCTTCGGCTTCCACGAACAGGGCGAGCCGCTGACCCTCGCCGAGCTGCGCAAGGTCTTCCACGGCCCGCTGATGGGCAACTGCGGCTACGACCAGGACAGCGCCGAAGCCGCCATCGCCAACGGCGACACCGACCTGATCGCCTTCGGTCGTCCCTTCCTGGCCAACCCGGACCTGGTCGACCGCTTCCGCAACGGCTGGCCGCTGGCGCCGGTGCCGGATACCTCCACCTGGTACTTCGGCGGCGGTGGCGAAGGCTACACGGACCATCCGAACTACCAGGAGCAGTAGGACGGCGCCGCGGCTTGAACTGCTGGCTCGTCAATCGACCTCGAGTCGCCAGGTGGGTGCGGGCCCAGCGCTCTCGGATAGGCCTTCCTCGGATTGGCCTTCTTCAGACGGAGCGCTCGTGGGTGGGTGGAAGACCGTCTGGAATTGCCCCTCATCGTCCCGAATCATTTCTAGCTGCAGGTGCAGCTTCCACGATCCTCGGCCGAACCGGTCCTTGTCGAGTTGCACTTCCCGGCCTTCAGAGTACGCCCAGGTACGCTGGAGCTCACCTTCCTCATCCTGTCGGTACGCTGTTGTCGCGGCGTTGGCAAACCAACCGTGGGTCGTGCCCCAGATCGGGCTGGCTGCATCCTGCGGCGCCTCGTCAGGGAAGTCGGCACGCCACTCGCCCAGCTGTGCTGAAACGTGCAGGTTGACCGCGTCCTCCAGGCCCGGTGCTTCGATGCGCAGGTCGATGGTGCCCATGCTCTCCTCTGGCAGCGCCAGGCACAGCCACACATAGGCAGCGTCTTGGAACGTCCAGAGCGTGACATCGTGCGGCAGCTCTGTGGACTGGGCACTCAGGTCGGCGTATTCGTCACAGCGACCGTCGAACAAGGGGTACCCTTGCTGGATGGTGACCTGCAGATCCGGATCATCCGGTGCCTTGGGTGCTTGGCAGCCGATAGCAGTTACCAAGCTGCCGACGAGGAGCCATGAGGAAGCAAAGACGAGAGCGGTTCGGCGACTAGGATCCAGGGGCATGATGTTCCTCACTAGTTGACACGATGGATGTTGGACTAGCTCCTAGTACGCATGGCACCTGAAGATGGTTTGGAGTCTTGTGCGAAGAACCAGAGTGTGCCGGGATCCAGATCCTGACTGCGGGCGAGTGACCGCGACTGAACGCAGTGTCAGCCGTCCCAAGGGTTGATCAGGCTGAGCCCCATATCTTGAGAGTGGCGCGTGTTGCGACTGGCGAGGGCTGCTGCCCGTCTGGCCGAGCAGATGCGGCGCTGCACGGCTCGTCGGTGTGTTGATCGGTGCACTAGAATTGACAGATGGACCTGACCTCGATTTTCACCAAGGTATTGGACGGTGATACGCAGAGTATCTTTCTGCTCGTTAGTGCCTATGCCTTCGCCGTCTGCCTCTACTCATTCGTCTATCAGCGTCGTGTCAGTTCCTGGCCCAGCGTGCGCGGACGCCTTCTGCGATCGGAAGTCGCGAAGTCGGGTGGTACCGAGTGGGCAAGGTCGGACCAGGAGTACGTGGCGGACGCGCTCTACGAGTACGAGGTCGATGGCGAGGCACACAGGGGGCGGCGAATTTCAGCCTGGGTTGTCGTGGCTTCACACAACCTGCGGAGTGTTCTCGAAGCCCAGCTGAAAGAGATCACCCAGTATGACGACGGGAGCGTCGCGGTCTTCTACAACCCGAAGAAGCCTGCCAAGAGCTTGCTCGTCAAGCCGGGGTGGGTCGGCCAGCTGGTGACGCTAGCGTTGGGGCTGGCGCCGGCGATTCTCTACTGGCTGCGGTATCACTGAGGCACGCTGAGGCTCTCAGGTGCTGGCACAGCCGGTCGACCTTGTCTTTCCGCAAGATCGAATAGTGATCCCCCTCGACCCACACGCACTCCCCTGACGGCAACACCCGCCGCCACACCTCGACGCTCTCGGCGTCTTCTTCTTCACCCCCCGCCCGCACGAGGAGTGCTGGACCGCCATAGACAGTCGGCCGGCAGGCAAAGAAGGCCCGCAAATGCGCTTCGTGGACGGCCATGAGTCGCGCCAGCCGTTCCTCTCCCAAGTCCGGCGGCACGATGCCTTGCCCCCGGATCAGCCCCAGCAAGGACGGTAGCAGCTCGTCCTCGTCCATCGCGGCCAGGTCCTCGACGCTCAGGGACAACTCGACACCTGCCATCGCCGCCAGATCTTCGGCGAAGCCGTAGGCGGACTCGGCACGGCTGAGTTGCGTGCTCTTGGCATTTGGGCTGTCGTCGGTGCTGCCAAGGTAACTGTCGATCAGCACCAGGGTCGGGACGTCTTCGCCCTCTGCTCGGAGCTGCCGCGCCATTTCCAGGGCGATCAGGCCGCCGAAGGACCAGCCGCCGAGGTGGTACGGGCCCTGGGGTTGGGTTTCTCGCAGCTTCGCGACGTACGCCTCGGCCATGCTCTCGACGTCGGGGAAGAGGGGCCCGCCATCCAGCCCGGGGGCCTGGAAGGCGTAGAAGGGCTGCTCCGGCCCGAGGGCGCGGGCGAGGTCGGCGTAGCACAGGACGCTGCCGCCGACGGGGTGGACGGCGAAGAAGGGGGGACGCGGGCTGTCTGCTGAGACGGGACGCTGGATGGGTACGAGGACAGGACCGCGGGCAGGGGCGGTCGCGGTGGAGCGGCGCAGCAGGCGGGCGAGATCTTCGAGAGTGGGGGCCTCGAACAGGCTGGACAGCGGCAGACTGATGCCCAAGTGACGCTCGATGCGGCTCATCAGGCGGACGGCGAGCAGGGAGTGGCCGCCGCTGTCGAAGAAGCTGTCGTGGACGCCGACGGGGTGGCCGAGGAGGTCTTGCCAGAGGTCGGCGAGTTGCAGTTCTAGGGCGTCGCGCGGGGCTTGCTGTGCGGTCGCTTCGACATCCTTGTCAGCATTGATGCTGGTACTGGCGCCGGTGGTTGCGGTCAAGGCGAGCAGGGCGCGTCGGTCGACCTTGCCGCTGGTGTTCATCGGCAGGGCGTCGAGCAGGGTGAGGGACGCGGGCACCATGTAGGGGGGCAGGCGCTGGCGCAGAGCGGCGAGCAGCTGCGGGGTTTCGGAGTCGGTGCGCGGCACGGCGAAGGCGTCGAGACGCAGGTCACCGGAGGCTTCCCGGCGCGGCACGACGACGGCGCTGGCGACCTGCGGCAGCGACTCCAGGGTGGTTTCGATCTCGCCGGGTTCAACGCGGAAGCCGCGCACTTTGACTTGGTGGTCGGTACGCTGCACGTAGAGCAGGCGGCCGTCCGGCAGGGCGCGCACGACGTCGCCGGTGCGGTAGAGACGGGTACCGGAGTTACCGCTGAAGGCGTCGGGGATGAAGCGCTCGGCGGTGAGGGCAGGACGTGCCAGGTAGCCGCGGGCGACGCCGTCGCCACCGATCAGTAGCTCGCCGGGAGTGCCTGGAGGCACTAGACGACCGGCGCTGTCGATCAAGGTGAGACGGGCACCGGGACGCGGGCGGCCGATGGCGACGCGGCCGAGTTGGATGGCGCCACGGTCGAGACGCAGGGTGGCGCAGCTGACGGTGCCTTCGGTGGGGCCGTAGGAGTTCTGCAGCTCGCAGCGGTGGTGCTCCGGCAAGTTGCACCATTCGGTGAGCTTCTCGGGACTGGCAGCCTCGCCACCGATGACGATCAGGCGCAGGCACCGAGGTGGAGTCTCGCCGCTGCCGGCCAGGGTGTGCCAGTAGGCCGTGGCCAGGACGCCGCTACGGATGCGCCAGCGGGCACAAGTGTCGTAGAAGCGGCGCGGCGAGCTGATCATGGCATCGTCGCGCAGCACCAGGGTGGCGCCGCGACTGAAGGCGGTCCAGATGTCTTCGACGCTGGCGTCGAAGGTGAGGGCGGTGAACTGCAGCACGCGTTCGCCGGGCTCGGGGGCCCAGAGGTCGCCGGAGCGGCGGCCGAAAAGCGCTTGAGCGCGGCGGGTCACCTGGACGCCCTTGGGGCGACCGGTCGAGCCGGAGGTGTAGATCACATAGGCCAGGCCTTGGCCGTCGGGTACCGGCAAGGTGGGAGGGGAGGTGGTGACGGGCCGGGCGATGTCACCGAGATCGAGGATCTCGGGGTGCTCGTCTGGCAGGCGCTCGGCCAGTGAGGGCCAGGTGAAGACGGCGCGGGCTCGCGTTTCCTGCAGCAGCAGGTCGAGGTGCGGACGGGGCCACGAGGGCTCGAGCGGCAGGTAGGCGGCGCCGGCTTCCTGGATCCCCTGCAGGGCGACCAGGGTCTCGGCGGAGCGGGGTGCGAAGACGGCGACGATGTCTTCGGGGCGGAGGCTCTCGAGGCCGACCCTACGGTGCTGCAGCTGCCCGGCCAGGCGCCGGGCACGACGCTGGAAGTCGGCATAGCTGAGGTGGACGTTGCGACCGTCGGCGTCATCGACCAGGGCGATGGCGTCGGGGCGGGCGCGGACTTGGTGCGCCACTTGCAGCACCGGATCGTCGGCGATGCGCGCGGCGAGGCGCTGGCTCTCTGGCGTCCAGCTGTGCTCGTGACGCAGCTGGTGCAACTCGGAGTCACTGAGTAGCCGCAGCGCTGCCAGTGGGCGGTCCGGATGGGCGGCGGCGTCGGTGAGCAGGCGCTCGAGGTGGCCGGCCAGGCGCCAGCCGGTGGTGACGTCGAAGACGTCGAGGTCGAAGGTCAGGACGCCGACCAGGCCGTCCTGGTGGGGCCACAGGTCGGCGGCCAGGTCGAAGCGGCTGCGTACCGCGCCCTCGGGCATGGGCAGATGGCGCAGGCGCAGACCGGCCAGCTCCAGGTCGCCGCCGGCCGCGGGGTGCAGAGTGAGCATGGTCTGCACCAGCGGACTGCGGTACAGATCACGCTGCAGACCGAGCTGGTCGACGAGCATTTCGAACGGCAGATCCTGGTGGGTAAAGGCCTCCAGGCAGGTCTCGCGCACCTGCGCTAGCAATCGGTTGAACGTCGGCGCCGCGCCCTGCCAGTGACTGCGCAGCGCCAGCGTGTTGACGAAGAAGCCGATCAGGCCTTCGATCTCGGGCTGGTTGCGGTTGGCGATCGGGCTGCCGACCACCAGGTCGCGCTGGCCGGTGGTGCGGTGAAGCAGCGTCTGGAAGCCGGCGAGGGCGAGCATGAAGAGGGTGGTGCCCTGCTGCTGGCTCAGCCGGCGCAGCGCCTCGACGGTCGCCGCTGGCAGATGGAGACTGGCGTGACCGCCTCGGTGTTGTGGCGTCTCGGTGCCGGTGCCGGTGCCGGTGCCGGTGCCGCGGCGAGCCGCCCGGCGGGAGCGGTCGGTGGGCAGCTCGAGCGGCTCACAGCCGTCGAGCTGAGCGTGCCAGAAGTCGAGTTGGGCCTGCAGCACGTCACCGCTCAGCCATGCGCGCTGCCAGGCGGCGAAGTCGGCATACTGCACGGGAAGTCGGTCCAGGTCGTCAGCCGGATCGCTGTGGCCTGCTGCTGCCTGGAACCGGGTATCCCGGTAGCCGGCATAGAGGGTCGCCAGCTCGCGCTCCAGGATCTCCATCGACCAACCGTCGCTGATGATGTGGTGCAGGGTGAGCAGGAAGGCGTGGTCGTGAAGGTCGAGGCGCAACAAGGTGGCGCGCCACAGTGGTCCTTCGGCGAGGTCGAAGGGGCGGCTGGCCTCGGTGCCGATCAAGTGTTGGCAGGTGGCTGTGCGGGTGGCAGGGGGCAGGCCGGAGAGGTCGATCAACGGCCGCTCGTGGCGGCTGAGGGCGCTGGCCCGCGATCCGGCTCCGGGGGCTGGTTGGATGATTTGTACCGGCTGGCCGTCGACGGCACCGAAGGTGGTGCGCAGCGACTCGTGCCGGCGGCTGAGGGCATCGAGGGCGTGGCTCAGCGCCTCGACGTCCAGGCTGCCCTGCCAGCCCAGGGCCACCGGCATGTTGTACTGCGCGCTGCCGGGGAACAGGCGGTCGAGGAACCACAGGCGCTGCTGGGCGAAGGACGCCGGTAGCGGCCCCTCTCGCGGCTGTAGCCTCATCGGCGGTGGAGGCGTCCTGCCGTGGCGTAGCTCGACGTCGATGCGCGCCGACAGCTCGGCGATGGTCGGTGTCTCGAACAGGTGGCGGATCGGCAGCTCGAAGCCGATCAGAGTGCGCAGGCGCAGCACGACTTGCGTCGCCAGCAGCGAGTGTCCGCCGAGCTCGAAGAAGCTGTCGTGGACGCCTATGCGCCGCACCTTGAGGACGTCGCGCCAGACACCGGCGACCATCTCTTCGACCGGCGTCCGCGGCGCCGAGAAGCCACCCTCGCCGGTTTCCAGATGCCCCTCGGCGGCGTCGGCTTCCAGGCGCGCGGCGAGGGCTCGCCGGTCCACCTTGCCGCTGGTGTTGGTGGGGAGAGCCTCGAGGGTGATGAAGATACCCGGCACCATGTAGGCCGGCAGCACCTCGCGCAGCTCGTCGCGCAGGCGCGCCGGGCTGAGAGCGGTGTCGGGCGGTGGCACGACGAAGGCGATCAGGCGAGCGTCGCCGCCGCCTTCCTGACGCGCCAGGATTGCCGCCTCGGCGACTTCCGGACAGGCGGTGAGCGCGGCCTCGATCTCGGCTGGCTCCAGGCGGAAGCCGCGCAGTTTGATCTGCTGGTCGGTGCGGCCGAGGAACTCGAGCGGTCCGTCGGGCAGCCAGCGCACCAGGTCGCCGGTGCGGTAGAGCCGGCCACCGGGGTTCCGCCCGCTGAGAGAATCGGGGATGAAACGCTGGGCTGTCAGGCGTGGTCGGTGCAGGTAGCCGCGCGCCAGCTGGTGACCGCCGACCAGTAACTCACCTGGGGTGATGGGGGGGAGCAAGCGCCGGCGGGGGTCGACGACGTAGGTGCGCACTCCGGCGTGCGGGAACCCGATCGGCACGGGGCGGTGGCTTGCGTCGTGTGCCGGACCCGCCTCTGGACCCGCGACGTCGATCTCGGTCACCGCGACGGTGGTCTCGGACGGACCGTAGCTATTGATCAGGCGCGTGTGCGGCACGCGCTGGCGCCACGACGCCACGGCCTCCGGATTGGCCGCTTCGCCGCCCAGCACGATCAGGCGCACGCACGCCGGTACCGTCAGCTCTTCGCCGGTCGCCACCAGGCTGTGCCAGTAGGCGGTCGCCAGGTAGAGCAACGTGGTGCGCCAGCGCGCGCAGGCGTCGAGGAAGCGGTGCGGGGCGTCGAGCACGCGATCGTCGCGCAGGACCAGCGTGCCGCCACGCGTCAGGCACAGACAGACCTCGTCGGCGCTCGAGTCGAAGCTCAGCGCCGAGAACTGCAACGCGCGGTCGCCCGCCTCGACGCGCCAGGCGGCCGCGGCCTGCACAAGGTAGCTGTGAAAGGCGGCACGGCTGATCTGGACGCCCTTGGGCGTGCCGGTCGAACCGGAGGTGTAGAGCAGGTAGGCCAGGTTGGCCGGGAAGGCCACGGAGATTGGGGCCGGCACGGCAGCTGAGGTCGGGGGGGCGGCCGTGCCGGCAGCTGCTCGTGGCGGTGGTGCGAAACCGTAGAGCACTGCCATGTCGGGCTGCAGGTGTGGTTCTCGGGTGGTATCCGCGTGTGCTGCTGGCTGCGGGCGCGCGGCGTCGTGCAAGAGCTGCGAGTCGAGTACCAGCGTCCGTGGACGGTTCGCGGGTAGGCTGTCGAGCAGTGCCTGCTGCGTCAACAGCAAGCGACAGCCGCTCTCCTGGAGCAGCAGCTCCAGGCGCTGCGCCGGCCAGGCTGGATCGAGCGGTAGGTAGGCCGCCCCGGCCTTCAGCACACCAAGCACCGCCACCACCATGTCGAGCGAGCGACGGCAGCAGATCGCCACCAGCGTCTCGGGGCCGGCGCCTTGATCCTGGAGCTCGTGGGCCAGCCGGTCGCTGCGACGGTGCAACTCGCGATAGCTGAGCGACGCACCCGAGGCGCCGATGTCGACCACCGCGACGGCGTCCCCGCGGCCTTCGGCAGCGCGGCGGAAGAGGCCCGGGAGTGGATCGCCGATCGGCTGGTCAGTTGCCGGGCCAGCTGACTGGCCAGCTGACTGGCGGGGCAGGGGGTCGAAGTCCGTGTCGTTCCATTCCACCAGCAATTGCTGGCGCTGTTCCGGCGGCAGCAGGGGCAGCTCGGCCAGGCGGCAGTCCGGATCGTCGATGGCGCCGCGCGTCAGGCTGAGAAACTGCAGCAGCATGCGGGCGATGGTGCAATCGTCGAACAGGTCGGTGTTGTACTCGCCCTCGATCGACACCAGACCGTCGTCCGGATTGAGAAAGAACGTCAAGTCGTCCTGCGTGGCGCGGTTCTGCAGGAAGGTCGACTCGACGTGCAGCTGGCTCAGCTCCAGCGGTGGGATGTCGATGTTCTGCACCGCGAACATCACCTGCACCATCGGTGGATAGCTGATGTCGCGCTGCGGGTGCACTTCCTCGACCAGCCGGTCGAAGGGCAGGTTGCGGTACTCGTAAACGCCCAGCACGCGCTCACGCGTGCGCTGTAGCAGCTCGCGGAACGTCATCTCCGGTGACACCTGGCCGCGCAGCACGATGGTGTTGATGAAGAAGCCGATCAGGCCGTCACTACCCGGCAGGTCACGGCCGGCCATCGGCGAGCCGATGAGCATGTCGCGCTGCTCCGTGAGGCGGAAGATCAGTACGTTGAACAGTGCCAGCGTGCACATGTAGAGCGTGGCGCGCTCGGCCTGGTGGAACACGGCCAGGTCGCGCGCCAGAGACCGTGGTACCGGCAGCATGCAGCGCAGGCCGTTGAAGGTCTGGTTCTTGGGGCGCGGCCGGTCCATCGGCAACGTCAGGAGCATCGGCGCACCGTCGAGCTCGCGGCGCCAGAAGTCGAGCAGCTGCTCCAGGTTGTCGCCGCTCAGGGCCTGACGTTGCCAGGCGGCATAGTCCCGATATTGGAAGTGCAACTCGGGCAGCGGGGACGGCTGGCCGGTGACGGCGGCTTCGTAGAGCGTCGTCAACTCGGTGTAGAGAACACCCAGCGACCAACCGTCGCTGTTGATGTGGTGCATCAAGATCACCAGCAGGTGCTCGTCGGGTGTCAGCTTGAGTAGCCGGGCGCGCCAGAGCGGTCCGCGAGTGAGATCGAAAGGTATGCGACCGTCGCGAACCGCCACGTCCTTGGCACGCCGCCGTGCCTGCGCCTCGGGCAGGGCGCTGAAGTCGAGCAACGGTAGCGGGTGAGGCCGAGGCGGCTGGATGATCTGGCGTGGTTCCCCGTCCTGCACGCCGAAGATCGTGCGCAGCGACTCATGCCGGCGGTCGAGTTCATTGAAGGCGAACCGCAGCGCCGGTAGGCTGAGGGGGCCGATCAGCTTGTAGGCCAGGATCGGCAAGCTGAAGGCCAGGTTTCCGGGTTCGATCTGGTCGAGCACCCATAGCCGCTGCTGCATGGCGGACAGCGGGCTGAAGATCGGTCCAGGTGGAGCTTCGAAGCGCGATGCGGGGGGCGCAGTCGGAGCTAGCCGAGCAGGCGCTACGGATGGGGTTACCGCAGTGGTGGTGACTGGTGCCACCGAGGCAGGACTCGTGCCCGGGGGCCGACCTTTCTGGCTCAGCAGTGCACGCTGCTCGGGCGTCAGCGACGCAATTCGCTTGTAGAGATCCTTGACGCTCAATTCCTGCTCCCCGGAGAACTTTGGTCACCATCAAAAACAAGGCCTGCAAGAGGCCGATCAGGGGAAGCAGTCTACCGCGCTTTGGTTTGCCCTCTCCGCGAGCGCTTCGCTCAGACACTCTTGTTCCGCAGGATCTCCGAGATGAGACGATCAGGTGTAACTTTCAGCGGCTGTCCAGCGTCGTACCGGTTGATGGGTTCAACACGCTCCCGGAGGGTTTCGATGCGATCTGTACTGCTTGTCCTCAGTGTCACACTGCTCCCGGTCGTTGGTGCGATGCCGGCCCTGGCCAGCGAAGCCGACCTCGACTGGCAGGTCATTCCGTCTGAGTTGTGTCGTGGCCTGTGGATGGTCGAGCTGAGCAAGCAGGGGGAGCCTGATGCCTCCCTGCGTATGATTCTGGACACCGGAGCCTCGGTCACGGCTGTTGACCCAGACGCTATTGAGCGCGTTTTTGGGCGCCGGGTTCGAGCCGGACGCAGGGCCCGTCTACGCAATCTCGAACTCGGGCCGTTGAAGGTTCGGCGCATTCGGGTGGAGAGTCATGAAATGGACCATTTGGCTCGAGCTCTCGGAACCGAGATGGATGGCATCCTGGGCTTTCCCGTCTTCGAGGACCTGCTGCTAGCTCTCGACTATCCAGAGGCACAGATCCGTGTCGCTGAAGGAGCGTTACCGCCGCTCGACGAGACCCGCGTCTTCAGGGACTACGGCAAGGTTCGACCCTACTTGGTTCTCGAACTGCAAGGAGAGCGGGTTCCGGTGCTGATCGATTCAGGTTCCGCGGGCGGTTTACAGTTGCAGCCCTCGGACCCGGTGAGCTGGCAGGTCGAGCCCCGCCCGTTGTCCGCGGCCGTCCGATACAGCGAGATCCGGGTCGAAGAGACGGGGCGATCAGCGGAGACCTACGATTTCGGGCCACTCGACGTCGAGCAGCCGGTGATCGACCTGGCGGACGGCACGCGTCTGGCGGGCTTCAGGGTCCTGCGTCGGTTCGAGTGGGTCTTCGATACGCGCAGCCGGCGCATCCGCATGACACCGGACCACGAGGGAGCGATCGAGTCGCCACCCTTCCTCGGTCTCGGCGCGGCGTGGAACCCCAAGGCAGAGGGCCTGCACGTCGTGCGGGTCTTCCCGAACACGCCTGCGGCCCACGCAGGTCTGCGGCAGGGCGACGTGGTGACCGCAGTCGATGGGCAGTCGATCTATGCTCGATCTTGCTGGTCGTTTCGGACGCTACCGGTGGGCACCGAGGTGACGCTGTCGGTCCGGCGTGGGGAAGAATTGCTGGCGCTGAAGGCAGAGGTCGAGATCCTGGTGCCTTGAGGCTGGCTACATCACTCCGGGAGCTGCGACTGGAACGACATCTGCAGGCCGGATGGAGCCTGGAGGAAGTAAATTCTCTCGCCGTGGGCGTCGGTGGGACCCTGGGGCTCGAGGCCGTTGCTCCTGGCGTACTCCGCGAAGGCATCGGCGTCGTCGACCACAACCTGCAGCATGATGCCTTCCGGCATGCCTGGTCCGGCCGACCAGATCTCGACCCAGCTGTTTCCGGTGGGGAAGACGGCCCCTTGGAACCCGGCGTCTTCTGGTACGCCCATGTCTCGCTGGGGCAAGCCAACCTTGGCGAGAAAGGCTGCCAGGTCTTCGGCTTCCGGGGTTACCGAGCAGAATCTGATTCCGAGTACTTGCATTCGAATTCTCCGGGGTGTTGTTTCGGTTGGTGTCGAGGCTCTATTACCCGTCCGAATTACCCGTCCGACTTCTCGTTGTGGCACACGAGGTCGATCACGACACAGGTAGCCAGGATGGCGACATCGTCTTCGCCGTCGACGATGTCGATGCCGTAGGTGTCGCTCCAGGAGAAGTAGCGCTTCGAGACGTTGGCCACGCTACGGCCACCCCGTTGGAATTCGTATTCGTGCTCCCAGAACGACCCCTCGATGGTGTAGTCATTGGGGCCTGGAACGTCCAGCGTGAAGCGGCTCTTGAACCACGAGAACTTCTTGACGACTTCCGCGAAGTGGTTGCCGTCGCGAGAGATCTCGTAGCGCGGTCGCCAGGACAAGAGTTTCTGGGAGATATACGCAAGCTCGCGTCCGTGGAGGTCCTGGAAACTGAGCTTGTCGCCCCACGAGAAGACCTTGCCCTGCACAAGGTAAACGTCGCGTTGCTGAGCGTCCTTGATGTGGAAGTTGTCGCCCCAGGACCAGAACTTCTGCTTCATGAGGTACTGCATGGTGTGGCTCCTTGGTCGGTCGTATGGGTAGGCGTTGCTGATCCCCGGAGGTTGCCGATCCCCGAAGAGAGTCTCGGGCGCGGCGCCAGCACGGCCGGCCGGTACCGGGGCGGTGGCTGCTGGACCCACCCGTTCGTGTGTCGATCGCCGCGCCGGGATTCTCCATACTAGTAGCAGGAGCAGCAGTGCATACCGAAACTGGTTTGCTGCGCCATCAACGTCTGGAAGATAAGGAGCAGGATCATGTCGAACACCAACAACAGCTCCGTCGGTCCCTCCGACATTACCGACGACACCGCCAAACTCGACCGCGAGCTGACTCCCGAAGAGGAAGATGCGATCAAAGATCAGGTACTCGACGCGGTGGAAGAGTTCGGCAACGTGGTGGTGCAGCAGCACGCACCGCCGGGAACGCCAAAGGTGAAGCGACAGCGGCGGTGACAGGCCTTGCCCGTTGAGCGAAGTCGAAGTGACTCGCGATGGCAACGCTCTCGACACGGCGTCGACGACCGCATAGCCTTTGCAGACGTTATGCAGACTTCGATCTCCCCCGTTCTCTTCGTCGGTGGCCTCGGTGCCGTCCAGGCACTGGTCATCGGACTGGCGCTGGCTACGCGAGATCGCCAGAGTCGATGGCTGGGAGCAATGCTGGTTCTGCTCGGGGTGGCGATGGGGCTCATTGTCTTGTCCCATTCACCCTGGGGTCGCGAAGGCGGCTGGATCTTGCTTGGGGAGGTGACGGTGTCGGTGCTGGTGGCACCGCTGTTCTACCTGTGGATCTTGATGGCCTGGCGCGACACCTGGAAACTGCGTGCCGTGGATTGGCTGCATTTTCTGCCGGCTGCCTTGTGGAGCCTGCACGCGATGCTCCTGGCGCTGGGGCTCGGGGACGCCAGTCTGCTGCGCGACCAACCGGTGATCCGTACCGCAGTGGCCTACCAGATGCTCTATACACTGCTGGCGGCGTGGCGTGTCTTCGTGCGTCCACGTGGACGGATCCTGAATTCCGATCGGTTCATCATGCGCGGTGCGGTGGCCATGTTTGTGCTGATCCACCTGGCGCAGCTGCTGCGCATGAGTGTCGAGCATCCGCTGACGCGTGAGATTGTACCGTTGACGGCGGCCTCGATCATTCTGGTCTTGACGGTGCTGGCGGTGCGCCACTCGCGCCTGTTCGAGAAGGCGCGCCGAGCGCCAGAGCTGGACCCGGAGAGAGCGGGGCCGTTCCTGCGCCGGCTGCATCAGGCCCTGGACGACAAGCGGCTCTACCTGCAGCCAGACCTCACCCTCGACGCGCTGGCGCAGCACTTGGCGATGCCGCGCGGCCGCCTGTCGGCGCTGATCAATCAGCACTGCGGGGTCAGCTTCTTGCAGTTGGTCAATCAGCGCCGGGTCGCCGAGGCCGAGCGCCTGCTAGGGTCGCCGGAAGGGGAGCACCTGACCGTCGAGGCGATCGCCGGCCGAGCGGGATTCGGCTCCCGCTCAGCCTTCTACGACGCATTCAAGCGCCATACGGGGCAGACACCGGCCGCGTTTCGGGATCAGCTCGAGCCACCTGCTTGAACCTGGGGGTGGGCGGCGACGATGCGCCGGAGTAACTCGTCGATGGCACTGTCGTCGACCGAGGGCCGCCAGACGAAGCGGCGGAAGAGTTGACTCGCCAGGCCGACGCCGCCGGTAGGTAAGCGGTGGACGATCACCAGATCGAGGTGCGGCACGATGTAGATGCGGTGACCTCGGCCGCCGCGCGCCAGCAGCATCGGGCCGCCGAAGATCTCGGAATCACGCACCACCCACCACATGAAGCCGTATTCTAGATCGTCCCAGCCAGTGGGCTGGGCGGTCTCGATGGTGCTCTGCTGGATCCAGCCCGGCGGCAGGATTTGCTGGCCGTCCCAGCGGCCGTCGGCCAGCACCAGCAGGCCGAAGCGCGCGAGGTCGCGGGCCGAGATCATGAAAACGTAGGCGGGATGGTCGGAGTCGTTGCCTTGCATGCGCTCGGTGAAGTCGTCTCGGTAGAGCCACTGGACGTCACGCGGACGATAGTCCTGCATGCCAGTCGGCGCGGCGATCTCGTCGGCGAAGGCTTGGTCGAGTGGCCGTCCGGCAGCCTGCTCGTAGATCGTGCCCAGGGCGTTGAAGTCCCAGTTGTTGTAGAACCACTGCTCGCCCGGTGCCGCGCTGCCGCGCTCGGGTTTGCGGCGCTTCCAGCCGGAGGCCTCGTAGATCGACGGGCGGTAGATGCCGGAGCGTGCCAGCAGGAGGTGCCGCAGCGTGGCCTGACGCTCGGCCGGGGTGAGCGGGGGGTGATCGTCGATGCCCAGCTCGGCGAGTGTCGCGTCGAGGTCGAGGCGGCCTTCGGTGACCTGCCGGCCATACAGGCTCGACAGCAGGCTCTTGCGGATCGATTGACTATTCGTGCGGTGGCTGGTGGCACCCCAGGCGGCGACCAGGGCGCCACGGTGCACCACCATGACGGCCGAGGTGTCCAGGGCTTCGGCCCATTGGCGGGCGTCATCGAGGTGGGCCGTCGACCAGCCCAGAGGCTCGGGATCGACCGGGTGCCACTGCGCATCCGGGAACTGCAAGGCACCGCGCGCGAAGGCGTCGAGGTCGAGGATCTCGGCTGGCGGCTGCGTCGGGTGGGCCGGCAGAGGAGTGCGTGAGACGGAGTAGACGTAGACCCCGGCGGCGGCGGCGAGCACCAGCACGGCGAGGGCGAAACGGAGGAAGATGCGGCGCCAGGAGCGCCGGGAGGGGCGAGGTGTTTCGTTCATGGCTTGCAACCCTACGGCGCGCCGCCGCTTGGGGTGTCCGGATGGATCGATCCGGACGTCCACGCACGCATCTGGACATGCCAGTTCTCAGCCATGGCGATGCTCAATCCGGGCAGTGTCTCAGCCCGAGCACCCCGTGTTCGCGCCCAGGCCGATGCGCCGGTTGGCGCGATCGAAGACGACGAGGTAGTTCTTCATGAAGGCCTGCCCCAAGATCAGCTGCTCGTCACGCTGGGTGAGGCGCAGCAGGTAGCCGACGGTGCTGACTTTCTCGAAGTAGGTCGTTGGCGCAATGTCGAGTGTGATCGACTGGCCGTCGACGTCGTTGATCAGCACTTGGAGGGTCGGGAACCGCGGGATGACGTCGTCCGGGATCGACAGCAGTTCACCGGACAGGCTGACGTCGTGGGCGTGCGCTACTTCGTTCAGGGCGTCCATGACGTTCCGGTACATGTCGGACGGGAGCTCCAGGTCGGTGGTGCCGCTGTCGACGACGGTCGGCACCGATGGGCGCCCGAGGCTCGTCGTGCTGCCCGTCGTGTGGGTACCTGGTGCGATCCTCAGCTCGTTGGGCGAGATCACGTACCAGCGTTCCTCGGTAATCGGCACCGCCTGCTCGACCGTGTTGCCGTCGTCACCCAGGGTGATGGTGCTGGTGCCCTCGGCGCACAGCAGGAGGGCGAAACGATTGGCGATGCCGGTGGTGGCGACCAGGGTCTCGAAGTAAGTTGCGGGTGGGTTGTCCTGTGGCTGGGCGACGCTACGGTAGGCGAGACCGAGAATACTGCCGATGTTCTGGTCGTGGGTCATGACGCCGAACTTGTAGTCGAGAGCCGGCAGGTTGCCGACCGCGACTTGATCCTCGACGTAGCGTGCGTGCAGCGCGCCGGAACCGTACTCGATCGAGAAGCCGGCTTCGGCGAGCTGTGCGCTGCTCGACTGGCTCGGATCGTAAGGCTTCTGGGTGATGTCCTGGTCGCAGTTGTCGCACAGCGACGGCGGGCCAAGCAGGATTAGGTTGGAGCTGCCGGTGTCGACCTCGATGTTGTAGGTCTTTGCCGGTGTGCCGATCTGAATCGGCATGGTGTATGCACCCTGGACGATGTTTGGGTCGAGGTTCAGCGTGACGTAGCGCGCGCTCGCTGGTGGGGCGGTAGTACTGGCTTCGCTCCCGGCCGCTACTGTCGTGTCGCTGCTGGCTTCCTCGATATCCGTCTGCGTGGCCTCGTCCGGTGGTGTGTCGTTCGGTGTACAGGCCGTCGTGGCGGTGAGCAGCAAGATCGCAAGGATGTGGCAGAGCCACGCGTCAACCCGCGGGTGTCTGGTCATGAGGGGGCCTCCTTGGCTGGTCTGGATGGCACGCTTGATCCTAAGGTCGAGAACTGGCCCGCCGACAGCGATGCGTCACGACCAGGTGCCTACATAGCGACAGCAGGCATCGCCACGGTGGACGCACTGGGATTGCCAGACCTTGGCGCCGTGCGCGCCGGCACCCTCGGCCATCGCCTCCCACCAGCCCTCCATGAGCACGCAGTGTTGGCGCGCGATGCTGGGAAAGCCTTCCAGAGTGATCGACGCGCCGCCGGTGTGCTGGTCGGTCAGACGCATCGACCCGGTGTCGCAGAACCGTGACCAATAGGCTGGTCCCCAGACACCGAAGCCCCGCGCCACCACGGCGTCGGGCGAGGTAAAGGCGAGGACGACACGCAGAATGCCGCCAAGATCCCTCTTGCCCGTCCAGCGACCGACATCGCGCAGTGTCAGCAGGCGAGCCGACCGACCGATGGCGCGTTCCAGGTTCTGTAGCAGAGCTGTATAGGCGGAGTAAGGGTACCACTCGGAGCTGCGGACCGGACGGTCGAAGACCTGGGAGTGTGGCGCCGGCACCTCATCGACGATGCGCTGGCGCATCTCGGGTCCGAGATGTTCAACCGCCCAGGCGAGTATTCCGAGTAGCGCACTACCCTTAATGCGAGTGTTTTCTGACACGTTTCGTAAATTCCAGTGGCGATACTACCACATTCCGATCAACCACCAAGAGCTACTCTTCCGTATAGAATCGTATGACAATGACCAACAAGCTGCTCGTCTTCCTCTCCGTCGGTTTTGGCCTCCTTCCGACCCTGGCCGCTGCTCCGCAGCATCTGGCCGGTCAAGACCCGGCTGACCAGAACCGCGATGCCGGTTTCACGGTGGATGCTGGTTTCACCGGAGATCTCGGCTTCACCGTGCAGGCCGCCGAACGCTTCGGCCGCCTGGCGCTCGACTGCGTCCACCGCGAGTATCCGAACAAGATCGCGCACGTGCTCTCGGGAGATGAGGACGTGCAGCCACCTAGAGTGCTGACCCCGTCCTTCTATGGGTGTTACGACTGGCATTCCGCCGTCCATGGGCACTGGCTGCTGGCGCGCCTGGCTCGTACCTATCCGGACAGTCCGGTAGCCATCGAAGCCCGAGAATCGCTGGCCCGGTCCTTGACGCCGGAGAACGTCGCTGGCGAGGTGCGCTACTTCCACGGCCAGGGGCGCGTTTCGTTCGAGCGTCCTTACGGCCTGGCATGGCTGCTGCAGCTGGCCGCCGAATTGCGCGAGTGGGACGATCCCCAGGCCCAGGAGTGGGCGGCGGCGCTGGAGCCGCTGGAGGCCATCGTCGTTGAGCGACTGGAGGACTGGGTCCCCAAGCTGACGCACCCGATTCGCATCGGTGAGCACGCGCAGACCGCCTTCGCCTTTGGCCTGATCGCCGACTGGGCGCGCACCGCCGAGAACTACAAGGTCGAACGCCTGATGCGCAGTGCGACCATCCATTTCTATCTCCAAGATCGCGACTGCCCCCTGGCCTACGAGCCGTCCGGTCACGATTTTCTCTCGCCGTGCCTGGCCGAGGCCGACCTGATGCGCCGCTTCCTGACGCCGATCGAGTTCGCCGCCTGGCTCGGGGCTTTCCTGCCGACCCTCCCGCACGACGATTTTGATGCCGTGTGGATCGAACCGGCGACGGTCAGCGATCCGGAAGATCCTAAGCTGGCCCATCTCGATGGCCTCAATCTGGCGCGTGCCTGGATGCTCGAAGGCATCGCCAGCGGTCTGCCCGACGGCGATCCGCGCATCCCGCCTTTGGTCGGCACCGCCAGTGCCCACCGCCGCGCCGGCCTCGCTTCGGTCACCGGTGAGCACTACGAGGGCGGCCACTGGCTCGGCAGCTTCGCCATGTACCTGGTCAGCGGTCGTGGCGGCAGCCGGGTGCTAGCGTCCGACCCCTTCGACGTCATCTTCCACGGCACGGATCGCAGCGCCATCGAAGAGAAAGTGTTGCCGCGTGCCCACCAGGCCCTCTCCGACGTCACCAGCTACCTGGGCATTGACTACGACGGCAGGATCCTGATCGACGTCAGCCCTCGCCACGGGGTGCCAGCCCAGCACCGCAACTCCATCCGGATCCCCGCCCAGCGTCTCGATCCCGAGCGCGACCCGGACGGCTTCGGCATCTCCGTCGTCCACGAGGTCACCCACGTCGTGGCCGTCAGCGCGTACCGTGGCGTCCCCAACCGCTTTTACGACGATGGTCTTGCCGTCTACCTGCAAACCAAGTTTGGCAGGGCGAGTTCGTACCCGGACTTCGGCGAAGACCTGCACGAGGTGACCGTGCAGGTGGCCAACGAGCACGGCGGCTTCCTGCCCCTGGATATCACCGAGCGCACCCGCCGCTGGACCCGCTCCAGTCTCGAGCGGCGCTTGGCGTATTTGCAGGAAGGGTCGTTTACTCGCTTCCTGATCGAGCGGGACGGGGTGGAGAAGTACTGGCGGATCTACCGCGGGGCGGATCCCGTCGAGGTGGTGGGGAAGAGTCGGGAGGCGTTGTGGGCGGAGTGGTTGGAGTTCTTGGCGGGGTTGTGAACTGACGCAGACCACCGGCGGTTCGCCAATCAGGTCGAACTGCCGGTGCAGAGGAACAGGACGCGCGGTGACTTCCCGGCTGTGTTGGGTCGGACTACCCAGGTAGATGATGCCGTAGCTATGAACTCGGTGGGTAGACGCCTTTGAAGAAGGTGCCGGAGGCCTCCGAGCCGATCACTGTCTGCTGCGGAAGTCGCACCGGTTGACCCTCGGGCGCACCGAACAGGAATCGGACGTTGTCGTCGCCGTGGGAGCTGGCGGCCCAGCCTTGGAAAGACAGGGGTTGTTCGAAGGTCTGCTGGGTGATCCTGGTCCAGCTTCCTCCGTCGAGCGAGCCCCAGCCGGTCGCCTGGGTACCACCTTGCAACAGCTCCAGGCGTACCCAGATGAGCGACGTTTCCGCCACCGTGTCGGGCGCCACGATCGGTACCTCGACGGCCTGGGTTTCCTCGCCGGCCCTGTCGCGATACTGGACTCTCAGCACGTTGTGGGCCGGACGCACGACCGCGAAGTAAGGGGCGTCGGTGGCCAGCGACGCGCGTGCCATCAGCGCGGCCTTGGCCCAGCTACCGACGTGCGAGGCGGGGCTGGCCAGGAAGCTTTCCTGGCTGCCGTCGACTTCGCTACCGCTGCGTTGATCGTAGGCGAAGTAGCAACTGTCTTCGTCACCCCAGAGGTCGCCGGAGGTGACGCGGATACCGTAGATCGAGCCGGGTTCGGTGAGCGATGGGTCGAGGTCGACGTCGATGCCCTGGAAGGGGTAGCCGTGCGCGTTGTCCGTGCGCGCCCAGGGGGCGCTGCCGGTGTTGACTTTGTCGCTGGCCAGGTGGTGGATCTTGGCGTCGACGGCTTCGTTCCACGCGTCGGCGCTGTTCAGGCCCCAGGTGCGGCTGACGAAGCCGGCGTCGAAGACGTCCGGGCCGAGGTCGCGATTCGAGCCGCTGAGGTTGAAGAAGACGACGTAGGACTTGTCGGTGATCTGGCTCGAGGTGCCGATCTCCGGGGCCACGAACGCCAGGCGCTGGTTGGCACTGGAGCCGCCGTCGACGTACTGATTGAGCTTCGACTTCGAACTCTCGACGTCACCGCCGGTGAGGGCGAAGAGGAACTTACCGTGCAGGTCGGCGAGCAGCGGCCAGCCTCCTTGCTGAATCGCTGCTTGCAGGGTCGAAGCCCCGCTGGCGGCGATCAGGTCCGGTGGCCCCCAGATGGCGTCGCGGCCGAGCTTCGAGACCAGCAGGTCGTCGAGATCCTGGGGGGTGTGGGTCGCGTCGAAGCCGTCCTTGAGGTCCAGGAAGATGGTCATCGGCTCGTGCCGCGGCACCGCGCGCTGAAGAGCGAGTAGTGTGTCGAGACCGTCGGACAATGTCTCGATGCTGCTCTTCAGACCGCCGGGGCCGCAGTAGTGATAGACGTACCAGTTGCCGTCGAGCGTCGGGGCGCCGGTGCATCCCTTGCCGTTGTGGATGTCCATCTCGACGCCGCGCAGGCGCCAGTAGATCTCTTGGTCGTCGTAGCCCTCGGTGCGCTCGTAGGAGTTGTGCGAACCCTTCTGGCGCACCTGGTTGTAGCGGGTGTTGGTGTCGTTGTTCATGGTTGTGCTCCGGTTGCCAGTTCAAGCGAAGATGTCGTCGCCGATAGCCATCAAGGCCTGAATCGCCTCTTGTTCCGCCATCTGTCCCTCGAGGTTCTGAATCTGCGCCAGGAGGGCTTGGTTCTGATCGATGAGGACATCTCTCTGCAGTGTCGTGATGGCGAGTCTTTCGACGAAATCGTCGTTGACCGCTTGCATGGTGTCTTGCAGTCCCAACTGAGCGCCGGTGCTCACGGCTCTGCCACCGATCAGTCCGCCGGAGACAAAGCCTGTCAAGAAGCCGCTGACTGTAGCTGTCAAGACACCGTCGTGCCACTTCTTCGGGTCGTCGATGAGGTTGCCGACGAGCTGTCCGCCGCCGCCGCCAACACCTTGGATGACACCCTGGACCAGACCAATCTTTCCAGCGGTCTTGAGTAGTTGGCTCGTTCCCGCGACTCCGGCCTGGCGGACAGCATTCGCGGAGCTCGCGGCCATGCTGGCACCCGTGAAGCCGGAGACGGCTCCAACCGCGGCCTGGATGCCGACGGTGGCAGCCCAGCCGCCCCAGGTCTTGCCGGTCCAGTGTTCGTTGCGATGAGAAATCCCGTAGTTGACGCTGGCCATGCCACCCGCCAAGAGGGCGCCGCCCACAGTTGCTCCAGCGAGAGCCACCCAAGGTGTTGCTGCGCCGGCGGTGAGTACGATGGCAGCAGCCCCGAGTACAGCGAAGGCTGCACCGCCCAGGATCACTCCCAGCGCGGCCATGCTGAACTCGCCACTGGGGTCGGTGAACAGGAGTGGGTCGTTGCCGGCGTAGATGTAGGGGCTGGCGAATTGCCACTTGGGATCGACGCTCCAGAAGCGTCCCAGCACCGGGTCGTAGAGACGGGCGTTGAAGTTGTAGAGGCCGAGGTCGCGGTCGAGTTCCTGGCCCGTGTAGAGGATCGAGAAGACCTCGGCCTGCGGGCCGGCGGCGTCGAGCAGGCCGCCGAAGGGCAGGTAGCTCCAGCTGCCGTTGGCAGCACCATCGCTGGCGAGCAGCAGGCGAGTCGAGCCGAGACGGTCGCGCAGGACGGGCTGGAAGCTGCCGTCCTCGGAGATCACGCCAGCCAGCCCCTTGGGGCCGTAGATCGGACGCGTCAGGACGGGTTCGCTAGTGCCGTTATGTTCGAGGCTGAGCAGCGTGCGACCGTCCGGTCCGCGCAGGTAGAGCTTGTCGCCTTCCGCGGTCGACTTCTGCAGTCGTTTGCCGCGGCCGTCGTAGCCGAAGTGCACTTCACCGGCGGCCGTGGAGGCGCTGCGGGCACGACCGTTGACGCGGTTCCAGCTGAGTGCCGTGGTCTCGCGTCCGTTCGCCGAGACGACGTTGCCGTCGGCGTCGTAGAGATAGGCCTCGGCGGTGCCGCCGTCGGTGTTTTTCACCTCGTCGGTACCCGCATGGTACGCGAAGCTCAGGGGGGCGTTGCCCTGGGGCAACTCGAGGAAGTTGCCGTTTGGATCGTAGGTCACCTGCTGGCTACTGCTGCCCAGGCTCCACTCGGGGCGAGCCTGGCCACCGGAGCTGGCAGCGGCCTCGGTCAGCTGGGTGAGCTGATCGTAGGTGTAGCGGTAGCTGTACTCACGCACCGCCTCCTGGGGCAGTCCGCCCGGGATGTCGTGGCCCAGCAGGAAGCTCTCTTCGGCCACCAGGCCGCTCCAATAGCCGGTCTGTCCGCCGTCTGGGGTGTAGCGGACCTGCTGCTCGAAGCCCGCACCTGTGATCGCGCTGAGCCAGCCCGGGGAAAGATAGCTGTAGGCGCGGTCGACGGCGGCGGCGCTGCCGGACGCCAGGCTCTCCTGGGCCATGAGGTTGTTGGCGTTGTAGCGGTAGCGCGCATAGGCGTCCGGTGCATCGTCGCCGCTGCCGACCGCGACCAGGCGGCCGACGCTGTCGTAGCTATTGCGAACTTCTGGGACCTGGCCGCCCTGTGCAGCTGGAGGATAGACCGTGCGCACGACCTTGCCCAGGTTGTTGTACTCGTAGCTCAGGGAGTAGACGCTGCCCTTGGCCACCAACTCGACGCGGGACTCGATGGTTTTGCCGGCGATGCTGTAGCTGTAGTGCTCGCGGGAGGCCGTTTCGCCCTCGGTACTGGCTTCGGTACTGGCGACGGCGATGTCGGTGAGTCGTCCCAGGGCGAGGGCCTCGGAACCGTCGCCGTCATAGTCGGAGACGCGACTCCAGGTGTCCGGGGTCGGTGGGTAGTCGGGGTCGGTATCGGCCAGCTGCTGCAGCTGGGCCCGGTCCCAACCCTGGTCCAGCGAACCGGTCTCGACGGGGCGCGACTGGCTGTCGTAGCGCTGGTAGACGAACCAGCCCTGGCCGGCTCCTTCGGCGCTCTGGCGGAAACGAAGCTTGCCCAGTGGGTCGTAGACCATCTCGCTGACGCCGGTGTCCGGCGTTTGCTCGCGCACCGCGTTGCCCAGCGGATCGGTGAGCTGCACCTTGCGCCAATCGTCGGCGGTGGAGCCGCTGGGCGGCGCGTAAGAGTTGGGCAGGTGCGTGGTCTTGGTCGTGCCTTCGAGATCCCACGAGGTCTCGTAGGCGGTCGTGTTGTAGCGCTGTCCGTTGCCGCCTTCGAGCGCAGGGTCTTGCAGCACGCCCTGGCCGAGGGTGGTGTCAGCGGCGTCCTTGACTTCGAAGCGCTGGCGACCGTCGGGGTCGGTGGTCACGGTCTGGCGGTACTGGCCGGCGGGCAGCCAGGGCATGAAGCCGGTGTTCCCACCGGTGCTGCCTGCGTTGGCGCCATAGCTCAGGCGCGTGGTGTGACGATCCGCCTCGGGGATACGCAGATCGATGGCGAAGTCCTTGCCGGCTTTGCCCGTCTCGACCTTGCGTCCGAGCGGTGAGTCTTCGTAGCGCTCGCGGCTGTAGGGATAGCCTTGATCGTCCGAGAAGCCGCCGCCGCTGGCGCTGTAGTACGTGCTGACCTCACCGCTCATGACGCCGGTGGTCCAGTCGAGCCCGGTGACGAAGGCGTCGCGGTAGGCGAGGAGCGGGGCACTACTGGATGGGGTCAGGGTCGCGGGCTTGGTGGTGACGGCCTTGCGGCCCTCGGGATCGTAGATCACCTGGCTGATGATCGACGCCGGGCCGGTGATGCTGTGCCCGTCGCCCTCGGCCAGCAGCTGTTGTGTCTGGCGCTCCTTGCTGGCACCGTCCCGGAAGCTGGCGCTGACCTGGGCGCCGGCACTGACGGCGAAGACCGGGAAGGCGATCGGCGTGGCGGCGATCAGGGTCGGGGCGCCGCTCAGTGGACGACCGGCGAGGTAGGCGAACAGAGGCTCGCCGTCGGCCCAGAAGAGGACTGTCTCACCCCGCACGGCCAGCAGCCATTGACGCTGCAAGCCGTCCGGCTCGGTGCTGGTGTTCGAGCTGCTCGAGGTCTGGGCGGCGGATTGTTGCGCCAGAGGCGCACGGTGGGATTGTTGCGCCAGAGGCGCACGGTGGGATTGCTGCACGAGGGGAGCACGGCGGCCGCGGTTGGGCGGCGTGCGGCGACTGCTGATTGCCCTATTGCTGCCGTGGTCGGTCAGCGTCCAGTCTTTGGAAGCCGGATCCCACAGCAGGCTGATCTCGTCGCCGATGGCGATGCCGACGCTCCCGCTGGGCGTGCTTTGCGGACGCACGAGCACGGTTGCGCCCCAGTCGCCGAGGATCTCGGGCGACGCCAGCTGCAAGCGTCCTTCGGAGTTGCCTGTGTGAGCCAGGTTGCCGCCGGATACCGTCCACTGCCCTGGCGTGGCGGAACTGAAGTGCTGCTGCCAGTCGCCGTCACGCAGGAAGTCGGCATAGAAGCCGGCGTCGCTGCCTTGGACTTTGATCTCGCTGTTGGGAATCGCGGCCTCGAAGGCGTCGTTCCACTGACGCGACAGGTAAGCGGTGGTCAGACCGCTGACGTTTTCGCTCGGACCTGCAGCGGCGATCGGACGCTGGTAGTCGTCGTAGGCCTTGCGCGTGGTCTGTGGGCCGGCGCCCAGACTGGCGGTCTCCTGGTCCCACCGTGCGTCGTAGACGTGGGCCTCGAAGCTGCCGTGCAGCGGTGAGAAGCGCAGGTCGTCGAGGCGCGCAGGCACGCTGCCGGTGTTGGCCGCGCGTAGGGTGATGGACAGGTCAGTTCCGGAGGAACCACTGTTCCAGCGGCTCAGGTCGATGCCCTGACTGACGAAGCGCCAGTCGCCCTCGGTGGCTTCGAACGGCAACTCGACGGTGTCGAGCACCTCGCTGCCGCGGCGCACGGTGACAGTCCAGCCCGCCGCGGCGCCGGTGGCCGGGCTGAAGCCGGCGTCGGTCTGGTACCAGCAGGTGAAGAGGTAGTGACCATCCTGGGTGGCCGGCGTGAAGGTGCGTTCGAGCCCCTGGCTGCCGGTGCTCGCCAGGCGCAGGCAGCGCTGGCCGGTATGGCCGCGCTCGTCCTCGACCCAGGTTTGCCAAGAACTACCGTTGCTACCGGAACCCGAGCTGGTCGCGGAGACCAGGCTCCAGCCGCCATCGCGCTCGTAGGCTTCGAAGCCCAAATAAGAGGCTTCGTCGCCGCTCAGACTGGCGCTGCCGAAGGAGGCCAGGGTCCAGCGGTCTTCGAGGTCGCGCAGCACGCTGGCGGGGCGTCCCAGCGCGTCGACGCTTTCGCTGATCTGGCCGCGGTCGTCGCGCTGGCTGGTGGTGCTTTGGAGCTGCCAGGCGTCGCTCGGCGAACTGGCGACGTTCCAAGCGCTGAAGTGGGAATCGGCTCCGCCGCGCCACTTCCAGCTGTCGACGGTATCCCACACCACCAGGTCGCCGGTAGAACCACTGCCGTCCGCGAGCGGACGCGTCCACGGACGGTAGCGCGTGGCGCTGACGCTGATCGGTACCGCGTCTCTACTGCTGGCACTAGCGCCGACCGAGACCTGCTGGCGGACTTGAGCCGGGGCGCTGAGCAGGTGGACGGCGAGCAGTTCGGGGTAGGGATCGTAGGCGAAGGTCGTCTCTTGGACGTGTGTCTCGGTCTGTCCCTGCGAGCCCATGAACTGGTGGGTCTCGCGCTGGCGTTCCCCGTTGGCCAGGTCGACTTCGATGATCTGCGTCGACGTCACGCCGTCGACCTGCTTGCGTTCCTGGCTCTGGTAGACCCAGTTGCCGCGCAAGGGGATCGGCTCGCCGCCGCCCGCTGGTTGGGCCGCGAACTCGACCTGCCAGTCCTTCTCGGTCCAGGCCACCAGCGAGCCCGCGGCGTCGTAGAGGTTCTGGCGCTGGAGGAAGCCGTCTAGTACGTCGAGCGTGGTCTCGGGATCAGTTGTGTCGACCGCCAGCCGGCGGGAGCCTTGGAAGGCCAGCTGCCGGCGCTGGAGAGAGGCTGGGCTACCGGAGACAGGGTGATCGGACGGCAGGCCGTTGAGGAAGACGGATTCGGTGGTGCCGTAGGGGCGCTCGCTGCTGCCGGCTGCTTCCTGGGCGTACTGCCCGGCCAGCAGGTACTTGACGACTTTGCCCGTGGGATCACAGACGGCCGAGTCCTGGTCATAGTCGTAGGCGATGCGGTGCTGTTCGTAGCCGGTGTCGATCACCAAGTGCGACACGGTGGCGGCGCGCACGGTGCCATCGATACGGCCGTCGACGTGACGCCAGAGGGTAATCGAAGCAGCGCGATCGAGACTCTCGGCGTCGAGCGGGAAGGTGACCATTGCCTGCAAGCCTTGCGGCCCCTGTCCGGACCGTGCTTGCGGCCGGCCGCTCAGGTCGTAGACCTTGAAGATCTGCTGGTCGATCTCTTCGATCTCGCCGACGCGGCCGTTCTCCAGGTTGAGCACCTTGATGCCCAGTGGCTTCAGGGTCGAGTCACGATCGTCGACGCGCTGGTAGGCCAGGAAGCTAGGGCTCTCGTTGACCATCGTCGTGCTGTCGATCGTCTCGCCCTCGGGCACGCGGTAGTCGGGCTCGCCCGCGGCCAGGCTGGCCCAGCTATTGGAGCTGCCACGGAAGTAGACGTCGCGGCCGAGGGTCACGTAGTCGGCCGCCGCGGTCGGGAACATGTGGGTCTTCTGGAACGGCAGCGGCTCGGTCAGGTTGAGCAACTGCTGGGCCTGCGCCTGCCAGGCCTCGCTGTCGCGATCCGGGTCGTAGGCGAGCATGGTGCTGACGATCTGGCCGGTGCCGTTCTCGGTCACCATCGCCAGGTCGCTGCCTTCGGCGTACCAGAAGGAACTCGAGCTGGTGGACGGCAGCGTCTGGCCGAGGTCGCCGTGCTGCCAGCGCTCACCGTTGAAGCGCAGCACTTGCGGGCCGGCGGTCACCAGGCTGTTGTCGAGCAGGCTAGCGGTCCAGGGTACGGGTGCCTTGCCGTTGAAGTCGTGGCGGTACTCGAGAGCGTCGAGGAACTGCCAGTCGCCGTCCCAGTGGAAGATCTGCAGCGCTGCGTCGTAGGCGCCGTCCTGGCTGCGGGTCAGGAAGCTGGCGGCGGCGAAGGTGGCGCCGGGGGCCCAGGCGAAGGTGGTCTGGTTCGGCACCTGCGCGATGACGATGTCGTTCGGCTGTGTCGTGCCGCCGTCGTGCCAGGCGCCCAGGGCGTCCAGGTAGGTGAGGCTGAGCTGGTTGTGCTTGTTGCCCGGGTCGGCGCCGCGGTCGTAGCACAGCACCAGGTAGTAGCTACCGCTGGCGGTGATGTACCACTGCCGCTCGGACGAGGCCGAGCCGGCGCAGAAGTCGCTGGACAGGTTGAAGCGCTGGCTCGTCCAGGAGCGCTCGGCCCAGTTCCAGGTCAGGCGATCGAGGGTCCGGCCGCCGTTGTCGACCGCCAGGGCGAATTGGTTGCCGGCCTGGAACTGCACCTGCAGCGACGGGAAGCGCAACGGCTGGTTGTACTTGATCCACTGGCCGAGGGTATTGTCGAGCTTGTGGAAGAGGTGGGCCTCGGTGAGGTCGTCGCGGCTGCTCTGGTAGGAGAGCAGGAAGAAGTCCCCCTGCGGCACCACTGCCAGGCTGTCGAGTTTGAGCGGGGCCTTGAAGCTCAAGGCGTCCCCGCTCGTGCCACCAGACCAGCGATACCAGAAGCCGAGCCAGGTGTAGATCTCGAGCTGCAGGGTGGTGGAGTCGGTGTTGTACCAGGCCACGACGGCATAGTCGGTGCCGAACCAGACGCGCGGGCGCCAGTTCTCGCGCGGCTGCGTCGCTGGTCGTTCGAGCCTCAGGCTGCGCGCGCACAGCGGCAGGTCGTGTTCCTCGTAGCTGTAGGTGGCGGTGCCGCCGCTCGGGTAGGTGATGGTGGTCAGGGCGCCGGGATGCGGTCCGTCGGGATCGAGATCGTAGGCGTAGACCAGTCCGGGCAGCGAGTCGCCAGCAGGGTGCGTCTGCGTGACCGCGGTGAGGAAGCGCTTGACGGTGTCGCCGTAGAGCGGGTCGGCCTCAGGCACGCCAGCGAGGCTGGCGGTCTCGAAGGCGAAGTCCATTTGGTAGAGCTCGCCACCGTCGCTGTCCTGGACCGTCAGGCGTTGTAGGTAGCGCGTCTCGTAGCGATCTTGGTAGGCATTGGGCGTGTCGTTCGCTACTGGCTTGTGCGGGTCGGCGTACTCGCGCGCGGCGGAAGCGGTCGCCGGATTGGCCGGGTCGTACGCGGTGTAGAGTTTGTCGCCGTAGGCGAACGTCAGGGTGCGGCCGAAGGTGTCGACGATCTGCCGCGGGTAGCACGCCTTGGTGTAGGTCAGGCCGCCCGAGCCGACTGCCTGCTCGACGCACTCATAGGTGTAGGTGACGCGGTCGCCCCAGCGGTTCTCCTGGCGCACCAGGTTGAACGCCAGGGGGTAGCGTTCTTGGGGGATCTCGCTGCTGGCGAGGGCGCTGTTGCCGTACCAGTTACCCCGGCGCACGCCCCACTGGATATTGCCGCTGTTCGAGTCGCCGGGCGCTGCGCTGCTGCCGCCGAAGACGTTGACGCTGCCATCCTTCTGGACGCTGCGCCAGCACGCGTACTCAGGGTAGTAGCAGATCCTGGTGAAGTCGTAGGTCTGGGCCTCGAAGGCAAGGCCGCCGTCCTCGACCGGCAGGTCGGCACCGCCGCCCGGGTTGCGGACCCGGAAGGTGCGCTCGAGCGTGGCATCGAGAATCCGCCAGCCGTCCTCGTCCTGTTCGACTGCCGAGCCGGTCGTCAGTGCAACGCCACGCTCGGCGAAGGCGCCGGCCAGCGCCACATCGACGTTGCCGCTGTCGAGTGTCGAGGTGGTGGAGGCGGGCAGGTCGAAGAGCGTCCAAACCTGCAGCGAGCGCAGCAGCGGCATGCGGCTGCCACCCTGGGTGAGGAAGTAGCTGTGCGCGTCGAGGGCGCGGGTGCCGCCGGTATTGACCTCGATGCGTGCGAAGCCGAGGCTCCAGCCGAGTCCCAGGATGCCCGTGGGGGCGTCGAGGTTCCAGCGTTGTACCTCGTCTTGCACGTTGCTCTGGTACAGCGCCTGGACGCTGACGTCGAGGTCGCCGCGGCCTGGCAGGGTGACCAGGTTGAGCGGGATGTTGACGTCGCCGCGGAAGAGGTTGACGCTGTTCTCGATGTCGCCGATCGCGTCGCTGTCGAACTGGAAGCTACGAATGGCCGGGATCTGGTCGTTGCGGCTGTTCTGGGCATCGTTGCGGGATTGCGAGCTGCGGGTCTTCGTATCATCGGACATGGTGAAACCTCTCCAGGGTGCTGGAACGAAACGCGATGTTGCGGGGGGTAGAGAAAGCGGAACGCGGGAGAGAGCCGCCGGCCGCGGATCGTGGTGGTGGAAGCCACGACCCGCGGCGAAGCCGCCTAACGGCGAAGCCGGCGAGCAGAGGCGAGATCAGGCCGATTCGACGTCGGCGGTGATCAGCACGTTGACCTCGGAGCGGCCCTTGCGGTCGCCGTCGTCACGCATGTCGAAGGTGACGTCGAAGCTGACGCCGGTGCCCTGCGGCGTGACGTTGGAGACCTCGAACTGGATGTTCTTCAGGTGGTGGTCCGAAGAGCCGTAGGTGGAGCTGAAGCCCTGGATGGCGCCGCCGGCGGTGCGCACGGTGTTGCCGAACTCGGCGAAACTGCTCTGGGTACCGGGCTTGTCGAAGGTGAAGTGCTTGGGGGAGAAGCGGATGGCCATTGGGGGATCCTCCTTGGATCGATGTGGGTGGTCTGCGGCAGTGTTGCCGCGGCCGGTTGTTGTTGCGTCTCGGCGAATTGCCGTGTGGCGTCTTGCCGCGAACAACCGGGTAGTGGGATGACCAGCGCGGCTATCGCACCAGGGAGGAAACTTTCTTGGCTGGGGCTAGGGATCGGAGCGGTCGCAGGGGGGGTGAAGCCCTCGGGCGAGGGCCTCGGCACGGCTCAGGTGGGACTCGGGAAGAGGCCGGGGATTCGAGAAGAGGCGGGGGTTCAGGAAGGCGTCTGCAGACGGAAGGGATAGCTGCCGACGTCGACCGTACCGCCGTCGGGAAGGTTGCCGGTGACGGTCAGGCGGTAGTCGCCGGTGGGCAGGAAGCCCGAGGGAAAGGTGAGCTGGATGACTTCCAGCACGTTCGGCTGCAAGTCATCCAGCTCGAAGCGAGCTGTACCCTCGGCGTCGAGGATACGCACGCGGTAAGACTGGATGCGTAGATCGCTTCCGGCGTCGATGGCCAAGGACCAGGGGGTACCTGCGTCGACGATTGGTTCACCGGCGGCAGCTTCGTCGCCGCGCATCACTCCCAGCAGTGTGGTCGGGATCTGGACGAGGGGTGCTTGTAGCAAGCCGGACGGCGGCGATTCTGAGCCAGGCGGCGTGGTGGCCAGCTGCTGGCGCAGGCTCTGGTTGACGCTCCAGGAGAAGAGTAGGGCGAGACCGAGTACGAGCACAGCGGCGGTGCTCAGCCACGGGCGGTAGCGGCCCAGCCAGCCGAGCAAGCCGGCGCGCAGCACGCTGGCTTGCACCACGGCGCGTGCGGCCTCTTGCGCCGCGACAGTGTGCAGGCCGCGCTCGAAACTGCGCTGCACTTCCAGCTCTTCCTGGCAGCGAGCGCAGTCCAGGAAGTGTGCCTCGAAGCGGGCCTCCTCCGCGGCAGACAGGGCGCCGCGGTGGTAGCGCTCGATCACGTTCGCTGCCTCGATCTCGTCATGATCCAGGGGTGCGTCGAACTGGTTCGGTGCTGGGGGCTCGGTAGGTTCTAGTGGATAATCGGGGTCCGTGTCAGGGTTTTCCATTGTTTCGCTTCCAAAGTCAATCAGATCATTAAGCCTTTAGTGATGCGAGACGGCCACGGATCGCATCCAGAGCGAAAAAAGGTGCCACCAGGCGCTGGCGAAGAGCAGCAGGAAGAGAACGTGAGCCTGAGACGATCCAGGTCGCAAGTCTCTCATCCGCTCCATGTAGAGTTCTTTGTAGCGCTGGCGAGCTCGATGCAAGACGCGATTGAATTGCAGACTGCTCAGATCGTGATCGGCAGCGATGGTGTCCTTGTCTTCGTCGGCCAGGTAGAAGCGAAACAGAATCTCGCGATCGCGCTCGGTCGGTAGATCTTCGAGGGTGCGTCGCACCAGCTGCGCCTCTTCGTTGCGCAGCAGGTCGCGCAGCGGGCTGCCCTGAGCTTGCTCGCCGTCACCAGAGTCGCTCTCGGTCTCCACTGCTTCGCTGTCCGCTTCGGTCTTGCGGCGGATGGCCTTGCGGTAGTGCTCGGTCGCCAGGTTGCGCGCCAGGCTCGAGAGAAAACTGGATAGCTTGGCACTATCGCGCAGCTCACCGGCCCGCAGCTTGACCACCGCCAGGCGGAAGGTGTCTTGGAACAAGTCTTCCGCTTCGACCCGCGTGCGCGTGTGGCGTTGCAGGACGATGCGCACGCCACGGGCGTAGCGCTCGACCAGCGCTGCCTCGGCTTCTGGCTGCCCTCGGCGGATCTGCTCGGCGAGCTGTGCAGGACTCTGGGCTGGCCGACTGGAAGCGTTCATTTGGCGGCGAATGCTAGCACGCCGCACCGGCGGGGTCCGTCAGCCGTTGCCCGAGTCCTCGGCGCCCCACACACCGGCGTTGCGCGGATCACCGATGGTGAGGTTCATGGTGGCGGAACGGTAGGCTGGTTGGTTGGCATCTTGGTAGAGAGTCATCAGGGAAATCTGGTACGACATCAGCTCGGGCATCAGCTGATCGACTAGCCAGTAGGTAGATCCGTTGAGCGTGCCGTCCACCAAGTAGGCGAAGGCCGGCGGATGGCCTTCGGCTGGCAACGTGCGTTCGCCGGTCTTCGGGTCGATCACCGACAGACCAATTCGAACGCCGTCGGGTGGCGGATCGTGGTGCTTCCCGGTACCGAGGCAGAGCTGGAAACCGGGACGAATGAGGGGTTCACCGGGTGATCTGAGCGAGCTGTCGCCGTGACGGAAGGTGAAGGTGCCGACGAATTCACTGAGCAGTCTGGCCATTCTTGAACTCCATTCAAGGAAGGGGAGGGCCGGCAGCGCGGGTCAACGCCAGTCTCCGATCAGCACGAAGCCGGCCCAGTGGTAAGGATCGCGAAAGCGCAAGGTCGTTGACACCTGGCGCTGGGCCTCGGCGAGAGCCTCGGCGGGCGGTCGTGCTTGTAGGAACAGGCCACGGTAGAAGCGAGTCATGAGGTCGGCAGTGGTGCGGTCCTCGACCGGCCATAGGCTGGCGACGACCCGGCGGGACCCCGCGTACATGAAGGCCCGCGCCAGGCTGATCGGACCTTCACCGCGCACCACCGGACCGAGCGCGGTGCGGCAGCCGGAGAGGACGATCAGCTCGGCGTCCAGGTGCAGGTCGTAGATGTCGTGCAGGCTCAGGAAGCCGGAAGTCGAGGCCATGGATGTGGAGGACCGTGATGCCGACAGCACTAGGCCGGAGAGGGCGGGATCAGTGGTGTCGATGACGCCATGGGTGGCGAAGTGCAGCACTTCGAAATCCCGCAGACGGCCACCAGTAGCCAGAGCGCGGTTCGCCTCGGGACCCAGAGCGACCAGGGTCTTGGCCCCGGGCGCCGCTTGCACGATCGCTCCGGCTTCGCCTCGGCTGGCTGGCAGAGGTGGGTAGTCGGCGGCGAAGGCCGGGTCGGCGAAGATGGCCAGCGAGGCGGGGGGCTTGGGCTGTTGGGCACCAGAGGCCGGGTGCAGGCGGCGGTCGAGGGCCAGCACCGAGGCGGACGGCAGGTAGACGACCTCCGTGCGCGCGATCAGGCGATCACCCGCGAGCGGCAGCGCGGCGAAGGGCAGCAAGTGGAGACTGCCGTCGGCGATCACGGCCAGGCGCTGCGGCGCGTCTCGTCCATCTAGCGACGCGTCCAACAGGGCGTCCAGTCGCAGCCATGCGGCCACGTCGGTCGCTGCCGCGAAGTCTTGCCGGCGGCTGGCGGTGTCGAGATGGTTCCAGCCCTCGACCAGGCGCAGGACGGCGGTGTCGAGGCGGTCGCGCGCCGGTAGCTCGAAGGCGGTGATGTCGTGGTCGGTGACGCGCCACAGGGTGCTGGAGTTCTCGCCCAGGTGGTAAACGGCGAGCACCGTGCCGGGGTCGAGCAGCGCCTGGATCTCGTCGGCCGACAGCGGTTGCGGGCGCACGATCTCGGCGTAGGCGGGGCTATGGCGGCGTAGCTCCGCGTCGAGCACGTCCAGACGCTGCAGCAGTTCGAGCTGCTCGGCGGCGAGGGTGTCGCGGCTGGCGGCGTCGAGGTTCGCGTCACGCAAGCGTTCGGTCTTGGCGCGCAGGCGTCGCAGCACGGTGGCGCGCTGCCGCTGCAGTTCCGGCGCCATCTCGACGGAGGGTTCGACGCGCGCCTCCTGCAGCATTTCGAGCAGCGCGCGCGCCCGGCCACGTTCGCTGATCTCCAGTGCTCGTCGCTGATGACCGGCGGTGGGGGCGGCGCGATGTGCCGCCATGTGCAACTCGACTGCTAGACCGTAGGCGTCGCGCAGCAGGTTGGAGTACGAGGTGCGTAGCTCCGGACCTTCGACGTGCGCGCGCAAGTCTTCGAGCCGATCGAGGGCCGCGCTGCTGTGGGCAAAAGCGTGGTCGAGCCGACCGGCAGCTTGCTCGACGCGGGCGAGCCGCAGCAGGATGTCCGCGGCGTAGGTGTCGAGCCTCCCGGCCTGCGCCAGCTCCAGTGCTACCTGTAGCTGTTGGCGGGCGTCTGCATACCGGCCTTGCCGTAAGTCGAGGATGCTGAGCCCGTGGCGTGCTTGGCTCTCGGTGCCACGGTCACCGATCTCGGCAGCCAGCTCGACCGCGCGCTGCAGCTCGGCGCGAGCTTGCTCGAGATTCTGGGGCTGCGGACCCTCGACTTGCAGGTAGGCATCGCCCAGCCGGCGCCGGGTTAGCGCCTCGCCGCGACGGTCACCGGCGTCCAGGCGTAGGGCCAGGGCCTGCCGGTGCAGCTCGATCGCCACTGTCGCTGGCTCGTCCGAGCCAGCCTCGATGCCGAGTTCGCGATGGCGCTCCGTGTCGATCTGCAGCTGCGCCAGGTTGTCGAGCGCGTTGGCCTCGCCTCGGCGGTCCTCGACCTGCTCGAACAGGCGCCGCGCGTGCTCGAAGCTCACCCGCGCTCGGTGCAACTCGCCCAGCGTCTTGTAAGCGTAGCCGGTGTTGCTGAGCACGCGCGCCTGCCAGCGACGTTCGCCGAGCTGGGCGAAGATGTCCGCTGCCTCGGTGTAGTTGGTCATCGCCGCTTCCAACTCGCCACGGCCGCGTCGCAGGACGCCCAGGTTGTTGAGCGTCTGTGCCTGGCCGAGGCGGTCGCCTTGGGTCGCCAGCAGGTCGAGAGCCCGCTGGTAGTGCGCCAGCGCTTGGTCGGGCTCGCCGAGATGTTCGGCGAGCCGGCCGAGATTGGTGCGCGCGGCGCTCTCGCTCTGCACTGCCCGCGCTGCTTCGATGCTGGGTAGGGCTTGTTCGTAGCAGGTGCGTCCCATGACCAGTTCGCCCTGGGCCAAGTCCATCAGGCAGAGGTTGCTCAGCGCGGCGGCGATCAGGTAGGTGTCCTCCTGGTTCTCGCCACCTATTCGAGCTTGTTGGAAAGCACCTCGCGCGGCGTCGAGCTCGCTCAGGCTCCACAGGTTCAGGCCCAGTTCATTGTGCGCGTAGGCCGCGAGCGACGCCTCGCCGACACGACTTGCCAGCTCGCGTGCCAAGCGAGCTGCTTCATAGGCTTTGCGCGGTGCGTCGAGCAGACGGTGCAGGACGGCCTTCACGTAGAGCATGCGAGCCGCTTCGATCCGGTCATGACCCGCCAGCCAGAAGTCGTACGCTGCCTCGAGGTGAAGGAGTGCCTGGCGCCAGGCCTCGGGGGTTTCTCGCGGGTACAGCCGAGCCGCGGCGGTCCAAGCTGAGGCGGCTTGCCGGTGCCGGGTGTCGAGGATCGACTCGGCACGTAGACGGTAGGTGCCGGCTGGCGCACCGACCTCGCGACCTCGGAGAGCGATGCGGTAGCTGCTGGTTGCGGCTTCGGTGTTGGCGTCCAGTATGACGGATTCGAAGCCTTGGCGATCGAACGGCCCGTCGACCAAGAAGCTGGTGTCGATGATCGCGGCCCGCTCCAAACGAGCCTGGCCGGTCTCGCTCTGCACCTCGACTTGGATCTCCAGGTCGATGCCGTGCTGCTGGGCAATCACGTACGTCGCCTGCCCAGCGTCGAGATCCAGGCGGTAGGAATGGGTCTCGCCAGCTTCGAGAGTGCGGACCACCGTCACATCGAGCCGAAGCGGAGTCGCCCCCTGTTGTGTCTCGGACGGCAAGGCTCCAGCCCAGGTTGGAAGTGTACAGGCCACGAACACGACCGCGACAACCTTCCGGAACCGGGCCTTGTAGCTGGTGGTCGGGGAGGGGGTCGTGGTGTTCACCTCGGAGCTAGGTCTGGGGGGTGGTGGAAGGCCCAGTCTACCCGACCTCATGGTGAGCGTCGAGCCGATGGGGTGGTACGCCTTCGTCTCGCCGCGCGGACTGTCCGTGTTCCGGTTGAATTGCTCTACTTCTCACCGTTGCTGGTCTACGGGCTGTGACCACGCCGCGCTGCGCGCGCATAGATCAGAGACTACTCAGGCGCCTCCTCTTCACTTGGGGGCAGGGGGCTCGGCATTTCCTTGATGTAGACGTCCTGCTTGGCGTACGGGATCTCGATGCCGGCGGCGTTGAAGGCCTTGTAGACCTCCATGAACAGCTCGTGACGCAGACGCCCGCGCAGCACCGGCTCGTCGATCCAGCACAGCAACTCGAAGTCGAGGCTGGACGCACCGAAGGCCCGCATGCGTACGCGCGGCTCGGGGTCTGGGCAGATGTGCTCGTGGCCGACGGCGATCTGCTGGAGCAGGTCGCATACCTGGTCGACGTCTGAGCCGTAGGCGACTCCCACCGGAATGCGGATGCGTTCCTTTTCCCACGGGCCACCGCTCTCGTTGATGATCTTGGCGTTGGCGATGATCGCGTTGGGTAGCGTGATCTCGATGTCGTCGCGGGTGAGCAGACGCGTCGAGCGGATGCCGACGTGCGTCACTCTCCCACGTTCGCCGCTGTCGAGAACCACCCAATCACCGATCTTGTAGGGCGTATCGGCCAGAATGAAGAAGCCGGAGAAGAGGTTGGCCAGCGTGTCCTTGGCGGCGAAGCCAACGGCGATACCGATGACGCCTGCCGAGGCCAACCAGGCAGTCGGGTCGATGCCCCAGATCAGCAGCAGCGCATAGGCACCGGCACCCAACGTGACCAGTTTGGCCACCATGTCGAAGAGCGGCATGGTGCGCTCCTCGATCAGCGGGAATCGTTCCCGGTACCGCGAGAGCAAGTCGAGCACCAGCCGGCACATCGGCATCGCGGCTCTCAGCCAGATCAACACCAGGATGGTGAACAGCAGACGCAGCGTGATGTCAGTGATGAAAGGAGAGATCTTCAGGCTGACGATCGCCAGTGCCAGGCCTACGAAGAGGACGGTATTGAAGACTGGTCGGTCGAGCAGCAGGATGATTGCGTCGTCGAGGTCTGTAGAGGTCTTGGCTGTCAGGCGCCGCAGGCCACGGCGGAAGATGATTTCGACGATCTTGGCGACCAGCATCGACAAGAGGATGATCACGACGAAGCCGAGGATCGGCACGCTGTCGATCCAGGTCCAGACATCGACGACCTCTTGCGGTATCCAGTCGGGTACCTCCAGGGTCAAGGTTTCCGGGGTTTCCGCGGCTGTAGAGGGGGGCGTTGGGGCCTGCTGCATGATGTGAAGTCCTCCTGGATCAAGCGTGCGCTGAGTGTACGCGATTCCGCTCAGTCGTTCGCGCCGGCCTCGACGGCTGCGAGCTGACGGCGCAGGTCGTGCACTACCGGATGGTCGGCGCCGCGGATGCGCTCGGTGTCGGTGAGGAGCTGGCGCAGCAGTTCCGCGGCTTCGGTGCCGCGTGCCGGATCCAGGGCGACGATGTCGGCGATGTTGGCACGGTCGTCGAGCACGCGGGGATGGTCCGCGTCGAAGATCTGCAGGCGCCGGTCCAGGACCTCGCGGTAGAGGTCTTCGGCGGCGCGCAGATCTCCGCGATCCTGCTGCAGCCCGGCCAGGTTGCTCAGTGTCGTGAGGGTGGCGGAGTGGTCGTCGCCGAGCACGCGGCGGCGACTTTCGAGGGTCGCGCGCAGCAAGGGCTCGGCCTCGTCGAGGCGGCCAAGCTGGATCCAGACACTTCCCAGGTTGCTGGCCGCGTTCAGGCTGCGGGGGTGATCGGAACCCTGTTGCTGGCACGATGTCTCGTACACCTGACGGTAGAGGTCTTCGGCCTCTTCCAGCTGTCCCCGGCTGAACAGCACCGACGCCAGGTTGACACTGGCGGCCAGGGTGTCGGGGTGCTCGGCTCCCTGCACGCGGCGCCGGATCTCGAGGGCTTGGCGCAGCAAGGGTTCGGCTTCCTCGGCGCGCCCCTGGAAAAACAGCAGACTGGCCAGGTTGCCGGTGACGCCCAAGGTCTCCACATGGTCGTCACCGAGCTGCTGGCGGTGTTCGTCGAGCGCTTGGTGGAGCAGGGCCCCGGCATCGTCGTAGTGACCGCGTAACATCTGGAGGCGGGCCAGGCCGGCACGGGCGCGGGCTACCTCGGCGAGCGCTGACGGGGCCGCCATGGTATCCAGGGCAGCGGCAGTGTCGAGGGCGGCCTGGTAGAGCGGCAGCGCGGCCTCGTACAGGCCCAGATTACTGTACACACGTGCCATGGTGCGTTGCAGCCGTGCCTTGATCGCGGACGGCTCGGACAAGCGCTGGTCGATGTCGGCGCTGCCGCGGTCGAGAATCTCGCGGGCGGTGATGCTGTTGCCGCGCGCCTCGCTGGGGTCGGAGATGCGGAACAGGCCGCTCAGGAAGTCCGAGACCTCCAGCGCCACCGCCGCCTCGTGGTTGGCGCGGTCGCGCTCGGCGGCTAGGTGGGCCGACTGTGCGGCCAGGCGCCGGGACTGCACCGCGGTGACGGCGCTGAAGGTCACCAGGGCCAGCAGCAGTCCCGCAGCCAGGCCGACGGCGACGCGGTGCCGGCGCACGAAGGTGCGGGCGCGGTAACCCAGCGAGTCGGGACGCGCCGCGACGGTGCGACCAGCTCGGTAGCGCTGGAGGTCGTCGAGCAACTGTTCGACCGAGCCGTAACGCCGCTCGGGTTCCTTGCGCAGCGTCTTGAGCACGATGGCGCCCAGGTCGCCGCGCAGCTGCCGCGTCAGCCGTGACAGTGTGGTGCGGCGCTGGCGGGCGGTGTCGTCGTCCTGCACCGCGCGGTGAGGCCGGGTCGGCGGTTTCTCGCTGATCCTGCGCGCCCATTCCAGCGGAGAAGCCGCTTGTGGCGACGCGGATCCGCCCTGATCGTAGGGCGAGCGGCCAGTGAGTAGCAAGTAGAGCAGCAGACCGAGTTGGTAGACATCGGAGAGGGTGGTCACCGGTTCGCCCTGGAGCTGCTCGGGACTGGCGTAGGCCGGTGTCAGTGGCTGCGCGCCTCGGGTGAGTGCCTCGCCACCGCCGTTGGCACCCCCGCCGCCCGTGCCGTCGTCGAGCAGGCGGGCGATGCCAAAGTCGAGCAGCTTGGGGTGACCGTCCGCGGTGACCAGGATGTTGGAGGGCTTGATGTCGCGGTGCACCACCAGGTTGCGGTGGGCGTACTGCACCACACGGGCGATGCGCTGGAACAAGTCGAGACGCTGGACGATGGTGAGCCGTTCACGGTCGCAGTACTGGTCGACCGGCACGCCGTCGACCAGCTCCATCACCAGGTATGGCCGGCCGTTACTCGGTTGGCCACTAGCCCGGGGGTCGTGGTCGATGCCACCGTCGAGCAGCCGCGCCATGTCCGGGTGACTGGCGCGCGCCAGGATCTGCCGCTCCTGCTCGAAGCGCCGCACCTGTTCCTGGCTGAGTGGGCCGAACAGCTGCTTGATCGCCACCTGCTGCTCGAAGTCGCCGTCGACGCGCTCGGCGCGGTAGACCACCGCCATGCCGCCGCGACCGACCTCTTCGAGCAAGCGGTAGCGGTCGATCACGCTGCCCGGCTGCCAGATCGCGGCCTGCGATTCGCTACCGGTCATCGTGTCGCTATCGCGTCCGCCCCGATCGAGCCCCCAGTCGAGTCCGCGCGCCGCATCGGCGCCCATGCCCGGGAGCAGCTCGCCGCCGCTGTCGCTGGCGTGACGGAGCAGACGTTGCACCAGCGACAGCAGATCCGCGTCCTCACCGGCCGTGTGCCGCACGAAGGCGTCGCGCTCGGCCGCCGGCATGTCCAATGCCTGGACGAAAATCTCGTCCGCCCGCCGCCACTGCCGGTCATCCACGCCGAGCGTCCCCCGCAGTTGCCGACATCTCCTCGCGCAGCCAGGCGCGGGCGCGGGCCCAGTCGCGCTGTACCGTGCGTTCGGACACGCCCAATGCCTCGGCCGTCTCGGGCTCGCTCAGGCCGGCGAAGTAGCGGCACTCGACGATGCGCACCAGGCGCGCGTCGCGTTTGCCCAGGCGTAGCAGAGCCTGTTCCAGGTCGAGCAGGTTTTCTGCTTGCTGATCGATGGCGATGTGGGCCGCTTCGTCCAGCGTCACTGGCCTCTGTTCGCCGCCGCGCTTGGCCGCCGAACCGCGGCGGGCGTAAGCGATGATGACCTGCCGCATGGCGCGCGCGGCAACGGCGAGGAAATGGCCACGATCTTGCCACTCAGCCCCCGCCTGGCCAGCCAGCTTGAAGTACGCCTCGTGGACGATGCCGGTGGCGCCGAGCGTGCGCCCCGACGGACCACGTCGCAAGTGCGAGCGCGCAATGCGGCGCAGGTCGTCATAGACCAGCGGCACCAGCCGGTCGAAGGCGGCAGCGTCACCGGCGGCAAAGTCGTGCAAGAGCTGGGTGATGTCCTTGTCGTCGTGAGTGCGTGTGCGGTTGCTTTGATTTCTGGCCATTTGCGCATTGTTCCACGGTTGAGGAGGTCGCACAGCCGAGGCCGCACGCCGCGTGAGCCTCTGCCCGGGGCGGAACGGAAGAATGTCGAAGGAAGTTGAAGAAAGGTTGGCGGGATTCGCCGTCGCTTTGCATAGGACCAGGTGAGGGCGCACTGAGGCGCCCAGGAAGGCACCCATCCGGAACCCCGTGACGCTTTCCGCTGACCGCCGGCCACGAGCCGGCAAGGAGTCCCAAAATGAACACCCGACTGCAACTTCTCTTCCTGAGCTTGTTTCTCATACTGACCTCTCTGGCCGTCCCGGCCGCCATCCCGGCTGGTGCGCAAACCTGCGGTGTCAGCACCGACTCGGTCGAGGTGCGCTTGCGCTCCGCGCCCAGTTCGATCTCGGACACCACCCGCCGCGAACATCTCCGTGTCTCGCAGGGCTTGCTCGATGCGCTGTGCATCAGCAATTCCAACATCGCCTCCAACGGTGACGACAGCCCGCAGGTGCGGGTGGTGATCACCAGCGACAGCAACACCAACGCTCCGAGCAGTCTGCCAAGCAGCGGCCTGTTCACTCTCACCTCTGTGGATACAGGTAGCTCGGCCAAGTGGATCGAGATCTACGGCATCGATCCCTTGGATTCGGGCGATAAGAACAACGGCCTGGTGAAGCTGTTTCCTTACACGCGTACGTCGAGCTTCGACGTCGACAACGCCAGTGCCAGAGTCTACAGCGTGGCCCCGCACGCCACGGTGCAGGTGACTTACAGCCTGTGGTGGGGGACGTCGATCGGTACCGTCGACACCCACTATGCCAACCCCACCGGCGAGGTGGGTCAGCAGTTCGAAGAGTACGTGCAGATCGAAAGCGAGAAGGACATGGTGTTGTTGGTGCCGCACGGTGGTGCCATCGAGACCGAGGTGAGCGACGTGATTCCTCGTCTCTTGAACAGTGCGGGAAGCTACAACCTCGACCCGAGTGTCTGGGAGGCTCGTGGCCACTGGGGGAGCGGGCAGACCCATCGCCGGTGGCATATTACTGCTGGTGATGTCCACGCACCGTCCTTCCCGGGCCTGCAGGATCTCCTCGACGAGCCGGACTACGACACGGGACAGCCTTTCCGCTGGGCTCTCGCCCTGCACGGCTACACCGGCCGCGTCCTGACGCTGGATCCGGCGACGCCCTCCCTGCAGAACGACACCAGCGGTGCTTTCTACGGCATCATCATTGGTGGTCAAGCCCATGCTGACACCAAGTGCTACCTGGCACTGGCCATCCGCGACCGCCTGCTGAGCCGCCGCAACGACGTCGCCATCACGGTCTACTACGGCAGTTCGAGTAACCCGAGCAAGTACGAGGTGCCAGGGCTCGGCGGCGTGATCAAGACTGGTGGTTTTACCGGCTTGGCAAGCAGCAACATCGTCAACCGCCTGGCTCCCGGTGGCAGCCTCCAGCACGGCGGTATTCAGGTCGAGCTGTCCCAGTCACTGCGCAACGATGCGACCTGGAGTGATCCTCACATTGCCGACGACGCTGAAGAACTGCTGCGCCGGACCGCCAACGGCCTCGGGCGGGGCATGGGGCAACTCAACGGCTACGCCGACGGAGCCCAGGGAGCCTGCGCTGAGCTGCAGGCGGTGATCAACTCTCTGTGATGGCGGCTGGCCGCATTCTCTGACGTGTCTCTTCGCCGGCGGGCGGATCTCTGGATCCGCCCCCCGCCGCTTCTTTGAGTCCAGCCGGATGCTAGTATGGCCACCCTTCGAAGGAGTTCATCATGACGCAGAAACCCGCCACAGTGCTGTGCAGCTTGGGCTTGCTGACTTTCGGCTGGCTGGCAACCTCCGCCTGCCGAACGGTGCAGGAACCTGCTGCGACACCGGCCCGAGTACAGGGTGTTGCCTTGTCCGAGCCGCAATACGAACTCCGCTTGCACTGCGCCCCTGCGGCCTTGGTGCTGGGCGAGAAGGTGCGGTGCACTTTGACCATCGCCGAAGCTGGCACCGAACCGGTGAATCCGGGATTCGAAGATGCCGCGTTGTTGCTGGGCCGGCCGGTTGCCAGCAAGGGTATCGACGGGAACAGCCAGGCGGGCTTTCAGCGCTCGTTTCACCGCCAGCCGGAAGCCGTAGGGCCGTATGTGATCGAGCCCTTCGAGCTGAGCTTCGAAGGGCAGCAGCTGGTGTCCAACTCTGCCGAGGTCGCGGTCTTGGCGTCACCGCCCGCGGATTTGCCCGTCTCGCTGGTGGTGTCCAAGCCGCCCTTGCGAGCGGGAGTTCCCTTTGAGCTGTTCTTGTCTCAGACCTCAGACATCGTGCAGAGGTTGACGCTGGAAGGCAATGACGAGCTGGAGTTGCGGTCGGTGTCGACCCGGACGCAGGCAGTTAACGGGGTGACGAGCTATTCCGCGATCTACCGGGCTGTTGCGCATCGCCCCGGGCGGTTGATTCTGGATCGCTCGTTTTATCGAGGGCTACCGGAAGATGTCGACGTTCCGGCCTTGGTCTTGGAGATTGTGCCGCCACGGACCGTCGAGCCTTACTGAGCTGTTTCATTGGCGCCAGGGTAGTTGCATCTCCTCGCCCTCCGGATTCCAGATCTTCGACCCGATTCCAACGATCACGATGGCGTCTGTCGGTGTGTCGCCGACGTTCCAGTACTGGTGTGGCACCCCTGCCGGGGCGACCAGCGTGCAGGGAGCTTCGAACTCGATCTCCTCGTCACCGATCACTGCTCTGCCCTTGCCTTCGAGGAAGACGAAGACCTCTTCTGACTCGTGCGTGTGCTTGGGCGTCGAGGACCCTGGTGCAACGCTCGAACGCCACACCTCGAACTCCTGGGCGCCGGTGCCGAGTGTCGCGATGCCACGCAGCTGGTTGCCGTTGTTTTCGAACACCTGTACTTCGTCGTGCTCGATCACCGTCGCATGGGGATGACCTTCGTGGCCGTTGGCCAACCAGGCGGCGGCAAGGGTCGCGAGCAGCAGGCATATCCCTAGGATTCTGGAAAGACTCATGGCGTTTCTCCGTCTCGGATTCTTGGATCGTTTCGTCTGACCGGGCATTCTGCCACGAGTGCTAGGATGGCGAGAATTCTCCGAGACCCACACGTCGTCTACCCAGGACACGGCGCTGTCCGCCCATAGAGCGCCGCGGCATCGTTGTACTGAGGAGTTTCGCCATGAAGAAGGCCAGGGTTCCAGTCGTGATCGCAATCGTCGTCTGCTTGTTCGTCGTACTGCGGTTCTTCCAGAAGCCAGCAGATGGACCGGACGGCGCGGGCTATGGAGGCGCTGGCCAGAGCACTGACGCCACTTGCGTCTCGCAGCTCCCGCCGGACCAGCGCACCGCCGCGATCTCCTCCTGGATCGGGGGCAGCTTGCCGACCGAAGTCGGTGGCACGCAGGAGTGCGACTTCTACGACTTCGCCTGGCAGAGCTTCCTGGCCCTGACCGCGCCGGTCGCGCCGGCCGAGGGCTACGTGTTTGCCGGTTGGGGCAGTTCGAGCGCCCTGTTTCCCCCGCCGGGCGCCGTGCCGCCGCCCTTTCCCAGGGGGCCCGCCGAGCGCCTGGTGGCCTCGCCCGTGCTCGGCAAGACCGGTGCGTCGCTGAGCGCGTTCAAGGATCCAGACCTGGTCGGCGATCTGCTCACGGTCCGCCAAGCGTCGTCGGACACTTCCGAGATCTCCGCTGGTGACTTCGAGCAGGCTGCTTCACTCGTGCCGTACACTGACGCCAACGGCCGCTGGGTGCACTACAGCGTGCTGAGCAACCAGACCGAGTACGATTTCGTCGCTGACCAGGGACTCTACGCCTCCGACTGCTACAACGCCTGGGGAGGCTCGTCGGAGGGCACAGTCGCTTACGACCCGACGACCGGTGACGTCACCGTCACCTGTGCCGGTACTGGCAACGGCAGTGGCAGCTCGACGGCCACGCACCTGTGCCAGGCTGCGGCCGCGCCCGACCCGATGCCGCAGATGCCCACCGGTGCCGTTGAGCTCAAGATCGCCTGGCGAGTGCTCGAAACCTGCGACCTGCCCGACTCGCCATCGCCGTGCACGCCGGAAGATCCCAGCCCCTACCTGACCGCTCCCGGCGTCGTCGACCCCTACAGCCCGACCGTCGCCAAGCTGGACGTGACGTTGGCCCTGGTCGGCTTCCACGTCGTCACGCGCAGTGCCCAGTATCCCGATGGCATCTGGGCCACGTTCGAGTACAACGGCAATGCCTCGGACTGCCCCGCGAGCGGACCCACCGGCCAGGACAACATGTTCTGCACGCCCTGTCCGTTCGACTTCGGCCAGTGGAGCCCGGAGCTGCAGAAGGTGGTGCAGGACCAGGTTGCCGCCGGAAGCGCTACCCTCGACGACAGCGGCACCCGACTCGTGTGCAGCAGAAATCCGGGCGCCTTCAACCTCGCGATCCCCAAGTTCTACGACCCCGGCACCGGCGACGGTCAGTGCCCGGGCGCACCGATTCCCACCGACGTTTGCCGGATCGACCCAATCCCGGACGCGGTGGCGCAGCTCAACACCTGGGTCGACGAAGTTCTGGCCCAGGACATGCCAGTTCTGGCCAACTACGAGTTGGTCGGCGTCATGTGGCTGAACGAGGACTGCCGGAGCCATGGCGACTGCGCCGAGCAGGGCACCCTGAAGCTGACCAACACCACCATGGAGACCTTCGAGCAGGCGCTCGACCTGAGCAAGGAAAACGCCGGCACCGGTTGCTTGGTGTGTCACGCGACCAATCAGTTCAACCCCACACCTTTTGCCAGCAAGCCCTTCGCCCGCGGCCTGGCGGACCGCAGCCTGCTCTTCTACCGCATCCGGCAGCAGGAAGGCCAGGAGTGCAGCGCGCCCCCGGCGAGCTATGATTGCCCGCCCTGTAGCCCGGATCTGGCTTCTCTCGATGGCCGCTGAGACCTAGTCCACCGCCGCTTTCCGGCCCGCATCAGCGCCGGGTACACGATGCGATGCCGAAAGGGAGCGATCGCCCTCATGTACCAGCGCCCGAGCCGACCCCGAGGCAGCACGAAGACGGCCATCTGTGCGGTCCACGTGTGGTTCGGTTTCTGCACCCAACCCAAATGCATCAGCGCCGTCACCGTCTTGTTCTCGATGCGCAGCACCTGTTCTCGGGGGTCGCGGAAGACCTCGTAGAAGCCGATGCCTTGGTCGTTGTCCCAGCCAAAGATCTTGCCGAGCGCCAAGCGCAGGCCGAAGAGGGCGCGCACCAAGATCGAGGTTTCCGCGACCATTGCTTTCATGTCATGCAGCTCGTGGAAGGTCTCGAAGTCCTCTGCCCTTTCTGCTTCGATCGGATACTGCCAAAGATCGAGCAGTTCGAAGTCGCGGGCATAGTCGTGCACCCACCAATTCTGCTGCTGGTGGACGGTGTTGTCGAGTCTCATGACAGGTTGTCCTCAACAGTTCTACCTGTGGCTGTGCGGCAGCCGCTGCGGATCGATCGGTGCCGCAGGGTGCTCCAGCGCGTAGAGGTAGGTCTTCTCGCAGCTGTGGTTGGCGAGAAGGCTACCGTATTGGGCGGTGAAGCAGACCGGGATACCGACGTGCTGGTAGACGGTATCGGCGAGTTCCGCCGGCGGCACTTCCGGTACCACGTCGGAGGTGTTGACCACCCGGTAGGTGACCGCGTTCTTCCAAGCCTGGTTCGCCGCCATGGCGTTGTAGTTGGCGGCGAAGGTCGGGTCGCCGGTGCGCGGTGAAGCCAGGTTGATCTGGATCGCTTGCCACTCGGGCACCTGATAGCCACTGTTGACCAGGATGTCCGGGAAGGCCAGCGTGGCCAGCGACGAGCCCAGACTGTGACCGGAGACGATCAGCTGTCCGGGGTTCGAAGGCGGCGTACCCAGAGCCTCGAGCAGGGCGTCGCGCATCGTCAGGTAGATCTGCAGGAAGCCCTCGTGGACGCGGCCGAAGGAACTGCCGCCGGGGCCCAGGAGGCCGGGAATGTCGCACGGTACCTGGTGGATCTTCAGGTCTTCGATGTCGTCGTCCTTGGTAGCCGTGCCGCGGACGATGACGAACGTCTGCGCTCCACGGCGGGCGACGAAGGCGAAGGGTTCCCAGCGCTCGAAAAAGGCGAACATCTTCGATTCGCCCCAGATCGGCGTGCTGTAGTCAAAACCGTTGGTGGGCGGTTTCCACGCGAAATCCTTCTCTCCGGGCTTGCCCTGGGCACGCCACTGACTCTCCATGGCGTAACCGATGTCGACCAGCTTGGCGCAGGTCACGGCCAGGTCGAGGTCGAACGGGGCAGGCGGCCAGTGCATCGGCACGCCGGACAGGGCTTCGGGAGGGAGTGTGGGTGCCATGACGGTTCTCCTACGAGCGGGTTTGGCAACGAGTATAGAGGAGAACCGAGACAGATCCGCTGACACCGACGAGGCCGAGCGGCACTCGTCAGTCCGTGCGTCACGTTTCTCGAAGCTGTCTCGTCTTCCTGTTCGAGGCTCGCCGTAGCGGTGAGTGTGTTCAACAACGGTCAGCAAAGAGGAGTCGACCATGAAGGAACAAGCCAAGAGGGTCTTCGTCGCGGGAGCCAGTGGAGTGATCGGCCGGTCGCTGATCCCTCGACTCATCGAGCAGGGGCATACAGTGACTGCGATGACTCGCAGCACGCAGAGTGCCGAGAGGCTGGCGGCCACAGGTGCCCGGCCGGTGGTGTGCGATGTCTACGACACGTCGTCGCTAGAAAAGGTGATGCGGCAGGCGGCGCCGGAAGTGATCCTCCACCAACTGACTGCTTTGCCGCCGGCGATCGATCCACGCAAGCTGGACGGCCTGGCCGTGGGGAAACCTCACTCACCGCGGGTAGCAACGACTCGATCACCGTCTCCTGGCTGGTGATGTCAGCGCTGCCACCGTGGGCTGCCATTGTTCACTGCCGAGCTGCTCCGGTCCTGCTAGCTCACAATGGTATGCTGCTGGGCATACGGACTTTCGTTGACTTTCGTTGTTTCGAGAGACGTTCAACCCTGTTCTGAGGAGGAGTACGACAATGAAGAAAGATCGGCGTAAGCTGAAGCTGCATCGCGAGACGCTACGGTATCTGAACCGCGGGGATCTGCCGGGAGTCGTCGGCGCTGCCATCCTGCCGTCGGATCCGCAGGTGTGTACCTACCCGTCTTGCATCGACGGTTGTCTCAGCACTCCGAGACCCTGTGGCGAGTCGCTGATGGTGGAGCAGTGCCAGAGCTATCTGTGCGATACACAGCCGGAGTTCTGCACGCAGACCATTCCCTGAGCGAGCCTCTCCTTGAGGTGCTGCGTGAAGCGCAGGCGTCCAGGCTGATCGGGATGCACCAGGTGGTCTTGGTTTGCCAGGGCGAAAGGGAGCTTCCAGTCGACATGATCTCCTGCAATAGCATCGGAGAATGCTCGGGGGGGGCTCTTTTTAATTTGCGTCTGTACTATGCCACAAGAGAGTCCTGCAGTGGCCCGTGACCGCGGCAGATCACTTGGGTAGAGCCAGCCACAAGACCAGAAAGGCGAAGGCTGCCAGCACGACGACGATCGCCAGCCCTATCCAGGCTCGGCCAATGCGTGGCATCTCCCACGCACCACCGCGCAGTTGCTGCCGGTTCATTTCGAGAGGGGCCATCTCGACGGCCAGGAACTTGCCCAGTCGCCGGGCTTCGCCGCAGTTCTCGCACTGCTGCGCGTGCTTGTTCAGGCGCAGTGTGGTCAGCGGGTCGAGCTCGCCACGCGCCGCGGCCCAGAGGTCCGTCGCGGGTGGGCACGGTTCGCTGTCTGCAGTGTGCTGAGAGCTCTTGGGGTTCATCGACGTCAAGCTTAGCGGATCTGGCGTTGTGAAACTCACCGGCCCCTTCGAGCCTGGCTCATCCCGGATCGCCGACCAGCACGAACGACGCTCAGTGGAACAGGTGCTCAGGCCGGGAAGACCTTCGCCGGCGGCCGAGAATCCTCCTTCGGTCCCGTTTCGTAAGCTCTGCGAGGTACCCGAAACTACAACTTTCTACGCCGCGCCGTCTTCGTGCCTGAACCTTGGCCCTTCTGGCCGTTGCTCTCGCCGCCTACCCTGGGGCGGGCCCGGACGGAAGCTTCGGCAGGGCGGACGACGCAATGTCGACTTCGGCGCCGATAGCTACGCCTATCCTGAGCGCTTCGCCGCAGCATCCACCCGCCAGGCAACGTCGAAGGGTAGTGCAGGTGGCGAATTCCTCGCTGCCGAACTCTGGAGGCCAAGATGTTCAAGTGGTTTCGCCGCGACCCAGTCCAGACGCTCAGGAAGTCGTACGAAAAGAAGTTGGAGCAGGCGCTTGCTGCACAGCGGGGTGGTGACATGCCGCGCTTTGCTGAACTGACCGCGGAGGCGGATCAGATCGCTGCCGAGATCGAGTACCTCGAACGGTCCCTGGCGGGTGCAGCATGAACGATGCACACGCGTATCTGGTCGTTGGCGCTACCGGAGGTATCGGTAGCGCTCTGTGCCAGCGTCTGGCCACGACCGGTGCGCGGTTGATGCTGGTCGCACGCGGCGAAGAGCGCTTGCAGGAACTCGCGGCGCAGTTGCGGGAGGCTGGTTCTCCGGACGTGCAGCTGCATGCCCTGGATGCGCGCCAGCCGCAGGCGGTCGAGTCTTGCGTCAAGGCGATGATCGACCACTTCGGCCAGCTCGACGGTGCCGCTCACCTCGTCGGTTCCATCCTACTCAAGCCCGCGCACCTCACCTCCGACGAAGAGTGGGCCGAGACGCTGGACGTCAATCTGACCTCGGCCTTCTACGTGCTGCGACATGCCGCCAAAGCCATGCTGCGCACCGGTGGCTCGATTGTCCTGGTCTCGACGTCCGCCGCTCGCGTCGGCTTGCCCAACCACGAAGCGATCGCTGCCGCCAAGGCTGGCTTGCAGGGCCTCACCCGCTCAGCTGCCGCCAGCTATGCAGCGCGCGGCATTCGCGTCAACTGCGTGGCCCCCGGTCTTGTCGATACCCCACTGGCATCGCGCATCACCGGCAACGAGCGCGCGCTCGAAGCGTCGCGCGCCATGCATCCGCTGGGTCGAATCGGGCAGGCGGAGGACGTGGCGTCTTCGATCGCTTACTTGCTTGGGCCGGAGTCGAGTTGGGTGACAGGGCAGGTACTTGGCGTCGATGGCGGATTGGCGGATCTGAAGCAGCGCTGACGACCAGGTTCGTAGCGGTGAAGAGAGGAGCCATGAGTTCTAGTTTCTGGGGCACTCGCAGTCTCAGCTATCAGATTCATTTTCCTGGGGAGTAACGGCAGGGAACCTGTCGATCAGGGCTTGATATGCTTCTGCTGACTTCCTGCTAGTCCGAACATGCTCCAGCGTCGGGTCGCTATTGAGGCTGCGAGCTACCTCTTCTGACAGGCTCAAGGCCCTACCGAGATGCTCCAGAGCTTGGCCTAGGAGGTATTGCTCCATTTGACATGCCTCATCACGTGAGCACTTCTCAGCGACGAGAGAGTAGGAGCAGGCGAAACTGTACTGAACGTAGGCGGATGAACTTGCCGCCGGGAGCGCACTGAGGAGCTTGTGGGCTTCCTCCAGAGTTCCCGGACTGTTCAACAAGAGCAGTGTGCTGTGGACGAGCCGCGCGCTAGGCTCGATATGCCGCAGGTAAGTCACGAGGTTGCGCTGCGTCAGAAGCCTTGGGTTACCAGCAGACTCAAGGGCTGATCTTGCAGCGTCGAGTTCGGCGTTGAGGGCCTTTGCAGTGCGCAGTGCCTGTATCAGTTCTTCAGTTTCATGCTGCAGAACTACCAACAGGTAGAGAGCCGTCAGGTAGGTGGGGTCGTGTACTGTTGCGAAGATAGGTCGAGAGGCTCCGGTTCCGTCAGTCCGTTCTTGGTTCACGGTGACCTCTTGAACTACGGACTGCAGCAGGCCGATGGCAAAGGTGCGCAGATCTATGGAGGAACTCGTCGACCTTTGCTGCTGCACTAGATTTGAAGCTAAGTTGACTTTCGCCATGCGGAAGTCAGGATCTCGGTCCAGGGCCTGCAGGAATAGCTTGCGCTTGTGCTTAGGGTCGGACGCGTGCAGAGCGGCTCGGCACAAGGCATAGCTTCGCCAGTCCTGGGTTCCCAGCAACTCCAGCTGCTGTCCGCTGACGAAGTGGCAGAGCTCGAACAGTAGCCAGATGGAAGCGTACTCAGCTAGGCGAAAGGCGACTTCACCGTTGGGCTGAGCGACGAGCTTTCCGCACCGAAAGTCCTGCTGCCAAAGCGTCTGGCTGGTCAAGATCTTCTTGGCCCGGAGCAGCTGCAGGGTGATACCTACACCCCGCGTTTCCGACGTGTGGGCTTGTATCGACAGGTGTAGGAGCCGTCTTGGGCGCACGTGCTTCAGGAGTGCTCCGATAGCCTTCAACCAAGCAGCACTGCCCGGCACGACGGTCTCGATCTCTGTTGGAATGGCCGTAGGTTCGACGGGACCCGTGACCTGCTGGACGTTGGATCCGCCAGTTCCGCGACTTAAGTGCAGCAGGTGATCCCTGAGCATCGTCGAGAAGCTTTGACCTGTGCTACTCAGTGCGTCCCCTTCGGGGTCTTCGATCTTCAGCAATGGACTGCGCAGTTGCCGTACGCAAAGAAGTAGGAAGAGCGCGATGAGCAGAGGGACCTCGGGAGCGGTTGAGAGCCAGGAGTCCAGCCAACGGCGGGCTGCACGCCACCAAGGGCCGGGCCCTCCTGATAGATACTCCAGGTTTGGAGGTACTTCGGCCCAGGGGTAGAGTCCTACGGCTGCCTTGAGTTCTGTCAGAGCGGCTGAGTGGAGACCAAGCTCGGCCAGTTCGAGGGCCTTGGCGAAGATGGCATCACGAAGCGCGTCTTGAGCCCGGCGGACGGCTTCTGGTCCTTCGTTCTTGGCGGGTGTGCCTGGCCCCGGCTTCGCCTCAGGTAGCGGCTCCTGTTGCTCGGTATTCGCAGTGGTGGCGGAGATGGTGGCTGGTGAATGTGTTGCCTGGTCGAGGAACCAAGCCTGTGCGCTCGTACCGGTACTGAGCTCGTGTGCCAGTCGAAACCACTCCTTGGCCTTGTCGATCTCCGCCAGGTACGCGAACGACTCTGCGCGGCTTAGGGCGGTGACAATCACCTCGGGTAATTTCGTGCAGGTCTTCTGCGGGTCAGCCTTGAGAGCCGCTTCGTAGGAACTCGAGAATCTGGCAAGAGAGTCTTGGACTACTGCGGTTTGCCAAGTATCGCAGGCTGAGCTGTCCTCGCTGGCTTCCTGGCCCCATGCCGGTGTCTGAGACAGTGTGAAGAGGAGAAGAGCTATGAGCCATCTACTCACCTTCGCTGGTCGAAGATGGTCCCCTCTCGCGGAAAGATGATGTGCAGAGAGGTGGGAATTCGATATCGAGGTCGTTTCGCTGTGCATCTCAGCAGTCCCTTCGGCTTGATTCCAAGAACAGGAGACTGCAGTGGCGCTCGAGCCTCCCTGGGATACGTGACCATCTAGATGGACTTGAATCCGGGATTCCCAGCCGGCTGAGAAGACAAGAACTCCGCCGGATCTGATCCGGCGGAGTTCTTGGAAGGCGAAAAACCTCGTGTAGCGGCTACGGACAGGTCGCGAACGCCCGTGCGTCCGTGATCGCCGCCGCGGACGTACCCAGCGGGTTGAAGTACGTCATCTTCTCGCCGGTTTCCGTATCTGTGACCTCGATCACGTACTCGACGTTCGTGGTCGCGCCAGCGAAGACCCAGTAGTGACCATTGTTGCCGCAGCCGTTGATGACTTTGACCAGCATCTCCCAGTTGGTCGACTGGAAGAACCAGAAGAGTCCCGAGTCACTGGTGCCTTCGGCGGCTACCTTGCCTTCGCCGATACGGTTGCCGAAGTCGCGCCAAGTGATCTTGACGCGGAAGCGGTCGTTGTTCAGGCACATCGTCGTGGCATCGGGCGTGCACAGCTCGGCTTCCGCCGGCGGTGCGCCGCCGAGCTCACCGCTGAAGTAGCGGTTGGCATGCTCGAACGCTTCGGGCCCGATCACTGCGCCCATCAGGCGGCCGGGGATGTCGTCGGCCGTCGGGTGGATGCCGCCGTAGATGCGCGAGATGCTGGTTTCGTCGGAGGCATCCCGGTAGGTCGCCCACTGCAGCGTCACATCGACGCTCGGGCCTTCCTCGAACACCAGGAACTCGTTCTGCGGCGCCAGAAACTCACCTACACCACCCGGGAAGTAGGCGTCGCCGGTGAACAGGGTCATGACCTCGGCGGCAGCGCGCGAGTAGGTCGAGTGACCGGAGACGTAGCCGGCGAAGGGCGGCGTGACGAAGCTCGGGCGCTGGTAGGGCCACCAGTTCTCCGCCAGGATCCAATCGACGCCGGCGGTGTCGGTCTCGGGGTCGACGATGAAATCTGGGCCGCGCCAAGCGTAGATGGCGATCTTGCCGACGTTGCTGTTGGCGAAGCCGGCCAGGTGCTCGTGACGTTCTCCCGGCTGGACGCTCTGCTCGGTCACCAGCTCGATGACTCCGGGCTTGAGGGTGATGCCGTGCGGATCGTAGGAGGGAAGGCCGGGGTCAGAACTCTGGCCCTTGCCGGCCATGTAGCGGATGGCCGAGATGGGACGGATGTAGTCGTACCAGCCCTTGGCGCCCCAAGCCGCGATCGCCACGTCGTGCATGGTGCCACCGAGCGTCAGGTACAGCTTGACGTCCCACTCCAGATCCGGCAACACCGGGCCGACACCTCCCAACTGCTTGACCACCTGCGGGTGATCCGAAACGTAGTTGGCGATGGTGAACCAGTGGCCGGGTGGAGTCTCGGAGTCCGGGCCGTCGGCCCAGAACTCGGCCAGCACGCGGTAGTAGTCACCGGCGGGGACAATCTGTGGCGTGTACGGTTGGCCGGTCGCCGGGTTGACGTCGTGGCCGTCGCCGTTGTTGGTGCCCAGATCGCTGTCACCGCGCGACGCTGGGCTGATGTCGATCATCACACCATCGGCGGGGTCGAGAAAGCCGCTCCACTCGACGACTTGCTCGAAGCCAGTCTTGTACAGGGCGTCATCCTCGGTGCCGATGTACGGTGGTGGGCCTGGATCGTGGTAGACCCAGTATTCGAAGCCGTCGCGCTCGTAGATGGTGAGATCGTCCGAGCCGAGGGAGAAGGGGGTGACCTGGCCCCATTCCGGGCTCAGGAACTCCGGTGAGCCACCGGGGATGATGTTGCCACCCTGGTCGACGAAGAACTCGAGCGCTAGCGGCTGCCAGCGGTTGGGGTTGACGATGTCGCCGACGCCCGGCACTGCCGGTACGAGCGGCGGATTGATCGGTTCGTAGTACTGGTTTGCGAACTCCCCCCGCTCATTGGCGCCGTCGGAGAGGCCGAAGACGATGTAGGTCAGAGCGATGCGGTTGCCCAGCGCGGCCGCGGTGTTGCCCTGCGTCGAGGTGAACGACTTGTCGTACCCCAGCGCTGCCATGCGCGCGTCGAACGACGCCAGGGCCGTATCGTTTCCCGGCGAGCTGGCGAAGCGCCAGCGCAGCAGACGGTAGGCCGCGAAACTGATCGCTTCGTCCCGGTCCGCCGGGATGTTGGCCGAGGTCGCCTTCTCGTGGTGGAGGAACGTGCCGGCAGTCGCATCGTAGGCGGCCCAGGCGTCGTACATGGCGGCCGAGACGTGGAAGAGGTTGCGCGCGTGCGTCGTTGGTCGAGCCAGGTCGGTGCGGATGGCGTCGAGCAACTCGTCGTTCCACTGTCGCGCCACGGAGTGTTGAGCCTCGGCGGGCTGTGCGCCGATGGTCAGCGGTGCCAGCAGCAGCGCGAGTGCCAACCATCCCGCGAGGCAGTTGAAGTTTTGACGGACGATTCTCTGCATCTCGATATCCTCCTTGGGAGACCTCGGGCTGATCCGTTTCCAGCTTAGATTCAGTTCAAGTCAACCCTGCCATTCTAGACCAACGCCTCTTGAGCCACACAGCGAGGGCAAGGGGCCCGGGCGTGGATTTGGGAAGGTGCGCTAGCATCGGCGCATGTTCCTCCTCGACGACCCCTATGTCTCCGATTTCCTGCGCGATACCGCTCTCACCTCTGGCGCTCCGGTGCTCGAGACCGACATGGCTCGCCGGCTCTTCGGTACGGCGGCGTCCTGTCTGCTCGACGCTGCCGCCTTCGCCGAACAAGCCCATCGTCCTGGGGCGCGGCTGTACTCGAATTCCGAGAATGCCCTCGAGTGGGTGTTCCAGCATCTCGACGACACCGACCTGCCGCGCCACATTCGTCTCTTCAAGGACAAGGTCGCCTTCCGGCGCCTCGTCGAGCCGTTGTTTCCCGACTACGTCTACCGCGAAGTCCTGCTCGCTGACTTGGACTCACTCGACCCGAGCACGCTGCCCAAGCCCTTCGTCATCAAGCCCGCTGTCGGCTTCTTCAGCCTCGGCGTCCACGTCGTCGAGAGCGACGAGGCCTGGCCGGTGGTCAAGGACAAGCTGCTGCGTCAGGTCGAGCGCTCCAAGGACATCTACCCTGGACAGGTCCTGGGGTTGGAGCGCTTCGTCGTCGAGCAGGGGATCGAGGGCGAGGAGTTCGCCGTCGACGCTTACTTCGACGCGGACGGGGAGCCGGTGATCGTCGGTGCTCTTGCACACATGTTCGCCGACGCGCACGACGTCAGCGACCGCGTGTACACCAGCTCTCCAGCCCTGGTTGAAAGGCTGCATGGGCCAGTGAAGGAGTTTCTGCGCCAGGTAGCTGAGCTGGCGCAGCTACGAGATTTTCCCGTCCACGTCGAGGTGCGCATCGACGATACCGGGAAACTGCTGCCGATCGAGATCAATGCCCTGCGCTTCGGCGGCTGGTGTGCCACCGACATGGCCTGGCACGCCTTTGGTGTGAATCCCTATCTCGCTTACTTGCGCGACGAGCGTCCGGACTGGGATCGGATCGCTGAAGAACGAGCGGGGCGCGAATTTGCGCTGGTGGTGGCTGATCTGAGCGTCGAGGTGGACCGCGAGCGGATCGCGTCGGTCGACTATGAAGCTTTCGTGTCGCGGTTCCGGAAGCCGCTCGAGCTGCGCCGCGTCGACTATCGGAAGTACCCGGTGTTCGCCTTTCTCTTCGTCGAGGTGGTGGATGGGGACTTTTCGGAGCTGCGGGCGGTGTTGGGGGAGGATCTGAGCGGGTACTTGCGGCTGGCGTGACGAGCGGCCCGGACGATCATCGTGACCGTCCAGGCCGGCCTAGGATCAGTAAGTAATCTCGAGGCTGGGGACGTAGGAAGACTCACGGCTGTAGTACCAGAGCCCGACCGTGTCCGCCGCCGTCAGGCCGATCGTGTAGGTGCCGTTGCCCGTGACGATGCTACTGACGTCGAACTCCACCCACGTGCTGGCCGGCAAGGCGCCGGTAGCGTACTGGGTGTAGAAGTACAGCGGTGCGTTGTTCCAGGTGATCGTGTTCTCGCTCCAGCTCGTGTCCACGATCCAGTAGAGGCGTGAGCTGGGGAACGCCTTGGTGCCCGTACGGATACGCACCTTGGCTGACTGCACGGGCCGAGTGACACCGGAAACCGTGAACTTCAGGTAGCCGGAAGCGCCCAGACCGGACGACGCGCTGCGCACGGTGATGCTCGTGCTGGCGCCGTAGTTGCGGGTCGGTAGCGGCTGATAGACCCAGGCGTCGGAGATGACCGGGAAGCTCGCGCTTGTGATGTTGTTGATGTAGAACCGGCGGCTGAATACCTTGCTGGACCCGTGCACGTCCGTTGCGGTGGCGTAGAAGTAGTGCCAGCCGTTGGTGAACGCGTTGGTGTTGAGCGTGCCGCTCCAGCCGACGTAGGGGCAATTGGGGTCGTTCAGGTCACTGTGCGCGTTGCACACATCGGCCCTATGCGTGCCGTAGACGAAGCCACCGAGTGTCACCGGCGTGGTGTCGACCTTGAAGGTCATCGAAGCGACTCCCGAGGCGTCCGTCGCCCAGCCGTGGGCGAAGAAGTTCCCAGAGACGACTTGCTGGTGCGTCGGACGATCGACGAACAGCCGCGGCGGGTCGTTCTCGACCACGGTCACCCGGATCGTGTGCTGCGCCTTCTTGCCGCCGCTGTCCTGGACGGTGGCGGTCAGGAGGTGATCGCCTAGCGTCGTCAGTTGGACCGAGATCGGAGTGCCCGTGCCCAGAGTATTCTGCACGTCAGAGCGCCACTGCACAGAGGCGCCGAGGTTGCCGTTCTCTGGGTCACTGGCGCTGGCGGCCAGGGTGAAGGGGGTGTTGATCCGCACCGTCGCGTTGGCCGTCGGACTGGTGATCTGGACGCTCGGCACGGCGTTGCCGTTGCCCGTGCGCAGCCCGGCGTAGGTCGAGGCACGCCCGTTGGCGACACATGCGTTGAAGGAACCGCCGTTGGCGGCATTCGTGTCCTCGCCGATCGCCACGTTGTACGGGGACGGGCTCAGGTCGGGATTGGAGAAGTAGGGAATGCGGCTGCAGACGCCGCCGACCGTACCATTGCTGGTGCAACCCATGACACTTGCGCCCCGGTGCAAGACCTGGCCGGAAGTACCCAGACGTTCGAACACATAACCGTAGGCATACGGCTTGACCGGCGTCGAGGAGGCGAAGGGATCGCCACGGTCGTGCTGCAGGCCGAGGGTATGCCCGAACTCGTGAGCATACGTGTGATCCGCGAAGCCACAGCCCTGTTCGTAGGCCATGTAGGTCTGGTCGGTGAACAGCGTCGCCGTGCCCTGCAGAACCTCCTGGCCGCTACCGTTGAGGTGCGGCAGGAAGGCGATTCCACAGTTGTTGTTGGGGTTCGGCGGAATCATCAACGACACCATGTCGGCACCATGGTCGGCACGCAGTCGCTCCACTTCGGGGCGACGGTTGTTGAGGTTCCACATCCAGTTGCGTGCTTGGCTAGCGGTCAACTGCCCGCTGGATGTCGGGTGTTCTTCGGTCAGAGGCCCGGCGTAGACCAGGTTGTAGGTGATCTTGACCTGGCTGTTGGCGAAGATCGTGTTGGCCATCGCGATGTCCAGGTTGATGGAATCGAGAGCCGCCTGCTCCTGAGGACCGACGAAGTCGGGCATGTAGAGCGCCAGCACGTCGAGCCGGTAGTTGGTGGCCGGGACATTGCAGGCATCTGCCTTCTCGGCGGCGATCAGCGGTGCCGTCTGCTGTTGCACAGCTTCGACGCCACAGCCGTCGTGCTGCGCGCCCTCCGTGCGCACCAGGCGATGAATTCCGCCTGCCGCCGGCGTGATGTGGTAGTGCACACCTTCCGGTGTTTGCAGCGTCCCCATCACGCGCCCCTCGGTGTAGCTGAGCAAGACATAGCCGTTGCGCAGCGTAGCCTCGGCCTCGTTACGGCTGGATCTGGAATCGGCCTCTGCGTCCAGAATGCCGTACCAGCTGAAGTGATCTTCATCGACCTGGGTCCAGCGTGAGCGCAGGGCTTCCAGCGATGTTCCGCCCGGCACGTCGAGCGCGAGGCGCTCCGGGTTGAGGGCGAGCAGTTCGGAGTCCAGGTAGATGGCGAACTGCTCGGCGATATTCTGAACGGTGTAGCCAGCATCGTCCAGGTCCGCCTTGGCTGGGTTGAGGGTGTACAGCGGGGTGCTCGCTTGGGCCAGCAGAGCCGGGCCCGTGGACAGCGACGCGAAGAGGATGAAGGTGAGTCCGAGCGTCAGACGGAAAGTCCGGGCGCTGCGTGGTGGAGGTGGATACTTCGAGAAGGATTTTGATTCCATGACATCTTCCTTTCCAGGCTCTGTTCAGAGCACTTGGGTAGACTTGATGTCAGTGGATACGAAGACTTCGCGAGCGAGTGTTGTGAGAATTTGTAAAAAGAAATGTTTTTACTTGTTTTCACAGGAAGGCCGTGAGATGTACGCGGTTGTGACGTGGACTGGTGGCTTGTGTGACCTGGACTGGTGGCTTGCCTGGCTGAGTTGGGTCGAGGGCGGACTCGCGCTCGATCGACCTCTCTCACGCCTCGACTCCGAGCACCTGGAAGTTCGCTGCTTGCCCCGTTAGGACGACCTTCAGTGGCGCTCTGAGTTTGGCCTTCAACTCAGCAATGCCGACGAGTGCCGGTGGGCGAGGTACGGTGCTCATGACTGGACGCTAGTCATTTATGGCCAGGCTGGCAAAGCCGGGTGGGAGTCGAGCAGGCCAAACGTAAGGCCCCTTACTTGGCGAAAGCCCGCGTTTAAGAATGAAGAGATCGTTCGCAACCAGAAGGTGGGCACGTGGGCATGGGTGTGTTGCCGTGCATGTATAGGAGACTTGAGATGAAGAGACTGTTGATGTTTCGATTTTCGCCAGAAAGCTTCACGGTGGCCCTGTGCTGGCTCTTGTGCCTTGCTACTCCGATGCCGATGTCTGCGACGGGTGCCAGTGACCTGTTTGTCACGACGGTGCCAGTGAGGCTGCACCATCCGCCGAATCTCGGCTTCTCGATCGAGCGAGTGGCTTTTGCCTCGGCAACAGGCGACTGTTCCGCCGAGTTCGTCAACGCTCTGATCGAAGACTTCGTTCGCAACGACGTAGCCGTCATCGAGCGCACGAGCATAGAGCGCATTCTCGAAGAGCTCGACTTCTCAGCTTCGGACTATGTGCAAGCGTCTGCTGACCAGTCGTTGGGAAGCCTGTTGGGAGCGAGTGCCTTGGTCTTTGTCGATGTCCTGAGGTGTGCCGACGAGCAGAGCAAAACGTACAAGAGGACACGCACCAGGGACGGGTCCTATACGACCTTCTACTCGACGACGAAGTTCTACTTCAAGAGTTCTCTGCGCATCGTGGACACCTTGACAGGCCGCGTCTTTTCCTCCAACGTCGTCGAGAGTTTCCGCGAGGACACCAATAGTTCGAGAGACGGCTACCCTGAGTTTCCGTCTGCCTACGAACTCCATGATGCTGCAGTCGAGGAGGCGGCATTCAAGGTTCACCAGATGTTCTTTCCCTGGACGCAGATCGAACGCCTGCGTTTCTACAAGGACAGGCGGTGCGGTCTCAAAGATGCGTACCGGTTGGTCGAGATCTCCGATATCGAGGGCGCCAAGGAGAAGTCCTTGGCGAATCTCGAAGAATGCCGAGCTCAGGGACGAGAGAAGTCCATCTCCCGGGCGCTCTACAACGTTGGTATGACGCACTTTCTGCTGACGGAGTACGAGAACGCCTTGGCCTACTTCGAGGAAGCACACCGCGTACGGCCGAACTCTCGGACGACTGAGGCGGTGAATACCTGCAAACGTGCCATGCAGTTGGCGGAGGACATGGCGTCCTACGAGGCGTTGGTAGCGGAACGTGCAGCTGAAGGAGGGCAGTGGCAGCCTTCGGCCCTCGCAGCCGTAGTGGCTCAGGGGCGAGATACTGACGAGGGCTCCACGACTGAAGCTGCCTCGGAAGGCAACTCAGCAGCCGAGCGGCTGCAGAAGCTGAAAGCTCTCTTTGACCAGGGGTTGATTACTGAAGGGGAATATGACGCCAAGAGGGCAGACATCCTGTCTGATCTCTAGCTTTGGCGGAGCTGGCCCGAGCTGCGGACTCACGACCCGCTCGACTGACCTCTTTCACGCCTTGACTCCGAGCACCTGGAAGTTCGTTGCTTGCCCCGCGAGGGCCAGTTCTGCATCGTGCGTGGCCAGAATCAGTTCCGTGTTCGTCCGTTCCTGCCAAACCAGCGCACTCGCCAGGTGGATGGCATCGAGGGTGGCCAGGGTCGTGGGGAAAGGGAGAGAAGCACGGTCCAAGATTGCTGGTGTTGGTTCGACGACTTCGACGGTCTTCATCAATTGATAGACCAAGGCCCTCTTGCTCGCTAGGATCTTCTCGTCGAGCCGCGTGCGCTTCGACAGGCGATCCAGCGTTCGCAAGCACTCGACTTCGGTCAAGGCGCTGGTGACACCCTGAACCGTTCTGAAGTCGACGACCAGGGGATCAGCTTGCCCCAGGAGCCAGCGCAGGATGACCGAAGAATCCACGTAGAGGATCATCGATGCTTCTGGCGCTCTTCGAGCAAGAGTTCGACGATGTCGATCTCGGTCTCGACAGGAGGTCCGAAGTCGAGATCGGCTAGAGAACTGCCCGGCAACGGTTTCCGGACGCGCAGCGGTTCTTCGCTCCGGTAGGGGGCCAATGTTGCGACAGGCTTGTCCCGGTCGGTGACCGTGATCCTCTCGCCAGCTCTGACGGCGTAAAGATAATGGCTTAGTTTGGCCTTCAGCTCGGCGATTCCGACAAGTGCCGGTGGACGAGGTACGATGCTCATGACTAGATGCTAGTCATCTGTGGTCAGATTGTCAAAGAGACCTTTCGGCCGAGGGTATCACCTTCCAGCGAAAGGCCGTTTCGAGTCTTGATCCTCACAAGATCTCGACCTCCACAGGTCCCTTGATGCGCGCCATGCAGGCCAGGCGGCAGTCTTTGCCTTCCAGGCCGCACAGATCCTCCAGCGTCTCGACTTCGCCCGCCGCGGCTGGGGTCTCGACGTTCTCGAGGCCGGCGACGATGCGGATCGGGTCGCTGCCGCAGATGCCGGAGTGGCACTCGGCGTTGATGCGGATGCCGTGCGCTTCGGCGACGTCGCACAGGGTTTGGCCGGGGAGCACCGGTAGCGGGCCGCCGTGACCGCGGAAGGTGACGCTGGGGCCATCCGGGGCTGGACTGCCAGCCGCGGGGGTGGCTGCGGGCTTGACTTCACTGACCGGTCTCGGTGGTGCCGGGCCGGAGGCGTCGAGGACGGCGTCGGGGTCCTGGCTGAAGGCCAGGTTTTGCTGGCCGAGCTGGAACTGGTCGCCGTGTTCGAGCTTGACGGCGCTGCGCACTCGGAGGTAAGTGCCATTGGCGCTCTTCAGGTCCTTGACCAGAACCCGCGCCTTCTGATCTGCCCCTCGCTCGACGGTCAGGGCGAGGTGGCGACGGGAGAGGGTGCCATCCGGGCCGAGGGTGATGTCGGGGGCGCGGCGGCCGAGGACGAGGGTGCCGTTGGGGAGAGGGTGCTGGCCGATCTCTCTGCCTTCGGCGTCGAAGTGACGCAGAACCAGGTCTCCGTGCAGGTTGCCGGTGGCATCGGCGTCGGCGAGGAGCAGGAACTGGCGGCCGGCGCGCAGCAGGTCGCCGGCTTCGAGGGGCAGCTTGCGGCGGGCCGGGACGCGCAGGAAGACGCCGGTGTTGGAGCCGTCGTCGCGCAGGAAGGTACCTTCGTCGGTGGCGGCGATGGAGGCGTGGCGATTGCTGAGCAAGGGGTCGGCGGGGAAGTTGAGGTCGCAGTCCTGACGGCCGAAGGTGACGACACTACCGGGGGCGATCGGGTGTTCTTCGCCCTGGACGTTGCCGGGCAAGAGTTGCACGATGGCGGCGTAGCTGTCGGCCGGGTGCTCTCCGGCCGGTTCGGTGGCGCCGGCCGCTTCCAGGGCTTCGGCGAGGTCCTCGCGCTCGAGCCGGGAGGTGGAGGTCGCGACGCTGGTGCGGCCGAGGTGGGCGACGGGAGACTCGGCGGCGCCTTCGAGGTCGTCGGCGTCAGCGACGGTGAGGTCGATGTCGCTCTTACCCTCGAGGCGTTGGCGCACCACCTGGGCGATCAGGACGCCGTCGCGCAGCGCACTCTTGATGTTGCCACGGTGGCGGATCTCGCGGAAGCCGGCGGGGTCGGCGTCGAAGTCGTCGGTCTCGAAGTAGGCCTGGCTGAGGATGTCGCCGGCCAGGTAGACGTGGGGCAGGGCCGTCTCGAGGTAGCGGTTGGTGACCATGCGCTTGCGGTTCTTGGGGCCGCCGGTGACCATGGCGATGCCGAACGAGGCGAGCAGGCTCTCGGGGATGTCCTCGCCGATGCAGGCGATGCAGCTGTCCTTGGGGAATTCGAGGTGCGACGTCTCGGCGGGGCGTCCTTCCATCTTGCGGCGATCGACCCGCACGGCGAGGTACTCCTGGCGATCGTCGCCGACCAGCACGGCGGCGGGCTCGCTGTTCGGGTAGTAGCGGATGTTGCCGTTCCCGACGTAGGCCTCGAAGAAGACTTCGGCCAGGGCCTTGGATACCCGGGGCATCTTGTCGCCGCGGTAGGACCAGTAGATGGCGCTGGGGTCGCTGGCCTGGGCCTTGGCGTGTGAGATGGCGATGACGGCTTCGGCGGCCGAGGTGCCGCCGCCGAGGATGCAGGTGGGGCGGCCGACGTAGGTGGCGGGGTCGTCGAGACGGTGCGGGATGCCCTCGGTGTTGCCGGGGATGTCGAAGCGGCGCGGCACGCCGCGGCCAATGGCGAGCACGACGTGGCGGGCCAGCAGGCAGCCGTCGCAGCGCTGGCCGTGGTCCCAGATCGACGCCTCGTAGATGTCGTGGCCGCGGGCATCCGGGCGGCGGCTCAGACCGGTCAGCTCGATGCCCAGCCGGCGCGGCACGGCGCCGCGGCCGTAGTGCCCCTTCCAGGTGGCGCACATGTCGTCTTTGTCGATCGGTGAGAAGCGTAGCGCGTCGATCAGCTCGCCGCCACGGGGGAAGCGCATGCGGTCGCCGCCGCCGAAGCTGGGCAGGATGAGCTTGTCCTTGGAGTAGTCGCGGATGCGCTTCATCAGGTCGTCGTATTCGATCACCAGCGCATCCAGCCCCAACTCGCGAGCACGAAAGGCAGCGGCGGTGCCGGCGGGGCCACCACCGACGATCAGCAGGTCCAGGACGTGTTCGGTCGGCGCACTCATGGTCGTCTCCGTACTCTCGTGCTCAGGTCGACGGCTCAGCGATGGGCAGCAGCCAGCCTTCGACGGCGCCGAAGCGCAGGCGGCTGCTGAGGGGGATCTCGACGGTGTCTTCGATCTGCACGTCGTTGACGTAGGTGTGGTTGCGGCTGCCCTCGTCGCGCACGTGCAGGACGCCGTCGCCGACGGTCAGGGTGGCGTGGCGGCGCGACAGGTTGAGGCTCTCCAGCTGGATGCCGGCTTCGTTGCCGCGGCCGATCAGGTTGTCGCCGAAGTGCAAGCGGAAGCGCCGGCTCGGCTGGTCGCTGTCGGTGAGCACCAGGTAGAAGGGGGCCGGGACGAGGTCTTGCACAGCGTCCGCCGCGGTGGCCTCTTGCACGGGGGCTGCTGCGCCGGGTTCTTGCGCTGAGTCCTCTGCCGCGATGGGGGGAGCCTTGTCCACCACGAAGGCACTCGGAAGCGCCATCGGCAGGGCTTCGTACTCGGTCTTCTCATGTGCCTCGACGTCGGCCTCGTCAGCGGGCTTGGTGGCACCGGGCAGGCTGGGCGGCAGGATCAGCGGGCTGGACTCGAAGACGGTGCGCTCGGCCTCCGGGATGTCGGCCTCGGGTTGGCGGGTCGAGGGTTGCGGCGCTGCGGAGGCCACCGGCTGGCGGCCTTGACGCAAGGCGGTGAGCTGGAAGTCCTGGAAGATGAAGTCCGCGTCCGCGAAGGTGATGACGTGCAGGTGGCCGAGGGCTTCGGCGCCCTGGATGCGCTCGCCGTCGAGGCGGGTGCCGTTGCGGCTGCCAAGATCTTCGAGCAGGTAGCAGCCGCGTACGGGGTCGAAGCGGATGCGCGCGTGCTTGCCGGAGACGGCGTCGCGGCCGAGGGGGATGGTGTTGTCCGGGTGACGGCCGATCGTGGTCTCGCCGGTGATCGGGTACTCTCCCTGGTCGGTTCCGGTCTTGCGCAGCAGGCGGGCGGGCATGGTGTTACCTCTCGAGGAGCGGCGATCCGGTCGTCAGTTCAGGTACAGCAGCAGGTTGGACTGCCGGCTCTTGTCCGGGTGGAAGAGGTGGCAGGTGGTGCAGCTGGAGGCGACGGTACTCGGTCGGTGGCACTCGCGGCAGGTCTCGATGTGCGGCAGGTTGGTGATCTGGGCACCGTCGCGGCTGGCGAACTCTTCGGGCACGGTCTCGGCGGTCGGCGGGATCTGTTCCAGGGCTTCGAGAATCGGGATTTCGGTATGGCAGTCCAGGCAGCGACGCTGCACGATGTGGGCGCGGTGGTTGAATTCAGCGCGGCGCAGGCGGCGCTGGTCTTTCTGTACGCGCGCGATGGTGGCGCGGTCGAGCTGGTGGCAATTGCGGCAGGGCTGTGTCAGGTCTGCAGCTACCTGGTTCAGCTCGGCGGTGCGCTCGGCGCTGAGCGCTGGATTGGGCTCGGCCAGGGCGAGCAGGAACTCGGTTTCGTCGAGCGGCGTGAAGGGATCGCGCAGGGCCCGACGCAGGTTGCGCAGCAGCACGTCGACGCGAGCCAGCTCTGTCTGGATCTCGGGTTCCGGCCGGTCGCGCAGGCCGGCGGCCTGGGCTTCGAGCGCGTCGATGGCTTCTTCGTAGAGCACGTGCTGATCCCCGTCGGGTGTCGCGGTCGACGCCTTGAGCAGGTCGGCGAGGCCGCCGTCGACGTAGAGCTGACGGCGCAGCTGGCGCAGGTTGTACAGGATCCACGGGTCCTCGTGGTGCAGCGTGGTCTTGGTGACGCGGCTGCCAGCCTGGCGGAACTCGCTTTCGCTGGCGTAGCGCAGCCACTCGGCGTCCGGACCACCGCGGGCGCGGATGGTGGCCAGGGTTTCGACGCCCGGTGGATCGTCGCCCGCGAGGGCGGCTGTGCCCACGGGCAGCCTCGGCGTCGCCACGCCGGTGTCGAGGTGGCAGGCGTCGCAGTGACGGTCGAAGTCGATGGACTGGAAGTTGCGACCATCGGGCTGCGGGTTGTGGCAGTAGAGGCAGGAGACCTCGACGTCGACCAGTTGTTGCTCTTTCATCACCTCGCGCACGTGGCGAATGTGCGGGAAGCTGAGGTTGGTGTCGTCGGGGCGGTTCTCGACAGCGAAGTCGAACTGCGGATGGCCACCACCGCCCGCGTTGTTGGCGAAGCGGCCGGCGTCGTGGCAGACGATGCACTGGGCGTCGCGCACCTGGGTGAGCTGGGCGTCGCGGCCGCCGTGTTCAGTATGGCAGCTGGCGCAGGGCATCTCGTGCTCGTGGGGCACCAGGCGTTGGAAGTCGTCGCTGCGGTAGAGGTAGTGCGAGGCGAAGCTGAAGGTACCGAGGTCGTCGCCGACTTTCTCGTGGCAGCTGGCGCAGTTCTGGTCGGCGACGGCGTCGAAGCCGCTGTGGCAGGCGGCGCAGTCCTGGCTCAGCGTCGCGTGCGCGGACGACAACGGACCTCGCGTCACGAGACTGGGACCTCGCAGCCACGCCACGAGGCTGAACAACACGACCAGCACGACGGCAGCCAGCAGGCCGTAGGCGAGCAGCCGGTCGCGCTTGTCGGCGGGGTGCTTGCCGGGGTAGAGGTAGCCCTGGCTGATCGGTAGCCTGACCTTGCCGAAGATGCCTTTGTGGGTGTCGTTTTTCATGTCAGTAGTAGAGGACCGCGGCGATGTGGATCAGCACCAGGACCATCAGCACGACGGTCGGCGGCACGTGCAGCAGCAACCAGCCGCGCAGGGCCCACTGCAACGTGTAGTGTGCGTCGAGAGCCAGCTTGGCGCGGTAGATGCGTTCGAGCTCGCTCAGCCGGGCGCGGTCGTCGTCGCTCAGCAGTTCGTTCAGGTAGTCGGCCTCACGCAGGCGCGCGGCGCTGCCGCCGCTGATGTCGAGGAAGAAGGAAGCGTTGCGGTTCGGCGCTTCGAGGGCCGGCGCGACGCGGCGGCTGTACAGCGCCTGCACCGGGCCGCCGCAGCGCGACGCCAGGCGCGCGGCGCGCCGACGCAGATCTTCGACCAGTTCGGGAATGCGCTCGTAGGGGGCTTCCACCGGCAGACCGGCCAGGGTCACCGGCAGCCAGCGCTGCAAGGCGAGGCCGACGATGCCGCTGAGCACCGTCCAGACGGCGAGTAGCCACAGCGCCCACGACAGGCCGCCGCTGGGCAAGGAGAAGTCGCTGTGCCAGAGCAGCAGGAGCAGGAAGAGCGAACCGGCCGCCAGATGCAGCCAGAGCCAGGTGCGAGCGCTGCCCAGCTTGCGCCGGGTCGCCCAGCCCATGGCACGACGGCGGGCACTGTAAAGGCCGGCGAGCACCAGCAGCGCGGTGGCCAGGATGCCGGTGAACACGGGCAGGCTGATGCCGAGCGAGTCGAGCACGTTCATGTCATCAGTTTCCGGATGTCGTCCACCGAGCCGAGGCGGAAGGCACAGCCCTGAGGACAGTTGGAGACGCAGGCCGGGTCGTGGCCAGTCTCGTGACTGGTGTCGTGGCAGAGGTCGCACTTGCTGGCTACCAGGCGGCGCTCGCCGCGCAGCGCGACGGGGACCATGTCGTCGGGCCACTGCTCGCCGGTGTCGTGCATGACGATGGCATCGTAGGGGCAGTTGTTGGCGCAGGTGCTGCAGCCGATGCAGATCTCGTCCTCGACGTCGACTACCTGGCCGATGCCGGCGCGGTGGATGGCGCCGGTGGGACAGCCCACCAGGCACACCGGATCCTGGCAGTGGTAGCACGAACGCGCGACCAGTAGCTTGCCGACCTTGTCGCCTTCACGCACGAAGCGCGGCCGGCCGTCGTGGGTGGCGGCGCAGGCGCGGACGCAGTCGTCGCAGCGAGTACAGCGTTCGAGGTCGATGACCAGCATGCTGCTGCCCTGCACCAGCCCCTGGTCGAGCGCCGTCTGGATGAACTCGGAGCGTCCGACGTCGCGCCGGCTGGCGCCCATTTCCTTGATCCGGTCGGCGGCACTCTGCCACAGCCGCTCCTCGATCTCGGGCTTGGCGTCGACCAAGCGCCGGAAGAGCTCGGCCGGGATCTTGACCAGCTCGGCGTACTCGACCGACGAGGCGGTGGCTTCCCAGCGCGGCGGATCGAGCAGCAACAGCTCGACTTCCCCCAGCGTCATGCCCTTGGAGAGGTAGGTGGCGACGATCTGGCTGTCGATCGTCGGATGCGTGCTGCCCGTGTCGCCGCCAGTCAGCTTCTGCTCGAGCTTGAGGAAGCCGGAGCGCACCAGGTAGACAGCGTCCGCCGCCTCGCCCTCGCGCACCACGACCTCACCCGGTTCGATCGACACCAGCTCGACTTCGTTCTCGAGCGCCAAGAGGTAGACGTCGGGCAAATCGGCGAACAGCGGTGTGCTGGCCAGCTGCACGCGCAGAGTTCGCTCACGGTAGAGGTCGTCCAGACGCTTCTTGAGGTCGTCTGATCGGCGCTTCATCAGGCGCAGCGCGGGCACGCGGATCTGCACCAGCTTGCACTCGCTGGCGGTGCGTGCGGTGACGCTTTGGGGCCAGCCGCTCATGGCGCCGATCTCGCCGAACAGTTCACCAGCGCCGAGCTTGGCGGCGGTGCCGCGCGGCAGGTCGAAGTCCATGGTGGCCAGGAAGCCGATCTCGTGCTGGCGTAGGCCCGAAGCGGTCGATATGCGTGGCAAGATTTGCGTCCCAGCGGCGCCCGCGAAGCTGCCAGTAGCACCTGCGGTGATGTCCGAGACCATGGTGCGCTGGGCGTCAAAGATCGGGGCAGACGTCGCGGGACCGTTGCTGCCGTGCGCGTCGTCCCCGGGTGTTTGCAAGTAGACTTCGACCTCGCCCTCGATCAGGAAGAAGGCGAGATCGAGAAAGCTACCCTGCTCGAACAGCACGACGCCTGGCTGCCAGGTGACGATCGAGATGTCGGGGCTGAGCTTTTCCAGGAACTTGTCGTCGTACGGCGCGAACAGGTCGATCTGGCGCAGCACCGCTGGCGATGGCTTGTCCGAGATCTGGCGGATACCGGTGTTCTGGCCGTAGCTGCTCCAGCGGTCCCGGTACTGCTCGATGCGCCGCAGCTGCGTCTTGGAGATGGCGTCGGTGGTGCTGCTCATGGCGAGGTCTCCCGGCCCGCTGCGGCGTATAGCTGTTCGAGGCGTGTCTTGAGGATGTGCAGCAGGTCTTCGACCGAGGTGTCGTCCGTGATCTCCGGGAACGGCGGCAGGCCGAGGCTCTGCGCGTCGTCGAGTCGGGACAGCTCTTCCAGGGTACTCGATACCAGGCCCCGGCGCTGGCTGGCTGGCCGTGGCAGCGGCGGTCCCGCGTGCAGGGCGCGGGTGCGATCATCGCTGGTGGCAGTCGTGCTGGTGGCAGTCGTGCTGGCTGCAGTCGTGCTGGCTGCAGTCGACCCGGGCCTAGGTCCTGGAGCAGAAGTTGCCGCAGCCGAGGAAGCAGGGTTGGTGGCCTGGGTCGTGGCTCCCTGGCTAGTCGTCGCTCCGGTGGGCGCGGCCGAAGCCAGCTGGGCGCGTGGGACGTCCGGCACGGCGCCGCGAGCGGCCAGGGCCGTGTCGAACGACGCTTGCAGCACCGCCGGAGCTTCCAGCTGCACCTGCCAGTGAGCGATCTTGCCCAGGCCGGCGACGTAGTCGAAGCCGGCCCCGGAAGGATGGCCGGAGGAGATCAGGCGCGGGTCGGTGATGTAGTGGCAGCCGGTGCACAGCTGGGCGCGCGTCGCGGGCTCTTTGAGTTCGCGCATGCCGAGCTGCAAGGCTTGCAGGTAGCCGGGACGCTGCCGGCCGAGGGCCTTGTCGCCTTCCTGATGTGGCTCGAGGAACTTCTCGGCGCCGCCGTGGCAGCTCTGGCAGCTGACGCCGTCGTTGACTTCGCGCGACTCCTGGCCGGTGACGACGGTGCCGTGGCAGTCCATGCACAGGCTGGTGCCGCGCGTCATGCGGCTCGGGCTGATGCCATAGAAGCGGGCGATCTGCACGTTCTTGGGTGACTGGTCGAAGAACGGGTCGATGGAGGTGTAGTGGCGATCGTTGAACCACCAAGCGTTCTGGTCGCCGTGGCACTTCTGGCAGGTACTGGCGGACAGGACACCGTGTGCCGACGCGGGCCGGAGGCGCGTCTTGGCCTGGCCGCTGGCAGCGACGCCGCCAGTGGCGGCTGCCGGACGCTGGCTGCCCGTCGCGTTGCCCGAGGAGCCCGGCGCTGGGGAGCTGCCGGGCGCGCCACCGGATGTCGTCCCAGTGTTGGAAGATGCCGTGCCTGGAGCGGCCGTGCCTGGAGCGGTCGCGGCTCCCGAAGAAGGCTGGTCCGCGGCCAGCTGATTCGCTGACGAGGGGGCCGGGAGTTGATCTTCGGGCAGCGGAATCTCCTCGCCGCGCACCAGTGGGTCGAGGTCGGCGAGCTGACTGCCGTCGTGATTGTCGAGCACCTCTCGCGTCAGCTCGCCGATACGGTCGGCCGCCGCCAGTAGCGCCTGGCGCTGGCCGAGCGATGCACGCACGCCCTTGGCGACGCGCAGCATCTCGTCGACCTCGGGCAGGGAGGTCTGCAGCTGTACGCGACGTAGTTCTTGCAGCGAGGAGCGCAGCCGCTTCTGGGTTGACTTGAAGAAGACGCCGGACTCCGTGGCCGAGGCCAGGCCGCGCAGGCTGTACTCCACCGCCAGCGCGCGGCCGGCGAAGTAGAGCAGGCGCAGGCGCTCGGGCGGCCGCGGGGCATTGACGGCGACGCCGCCGTGGCGGAAAGAGTCGAGGAAGTTGTGGCGGATGTCCCCCTGCGACCATGCGACGAGCTCGAAGTCGGCGCTGCCGAGGGAGTGGCGGCCGACGTTGACCAGCCGCTCGTCCGGCACGGTGTGGCAGCCGAAGCAGCTGGCGACGGTGGCGTAGATGTCCGAGGGCCGCCGCATGCCGGCGGCGCGGCTGGCGGCGATGCGCTGCTGGCGGTGTTCGGCGGTCTCGGTTTCGAAGGTGTAGTCCTGCCCGTCCGGAGCCTTGCCGCCATAATCGTTGTGGATGTCGATCCAGTCCGCGGCGGCGCCGTGGCAGGACTCACACGAGACGCCCGAGATGGCGCGCAACTGGTCCCCCTTGGGCGTCGGCGTGTAGTGGCAGCCCAGGCAGGGGCTGTCGCGTTTCATCAGGCGCAGCCCCAGACGGTCGGCGATCGCCTCCGCGTTCTCCTGCCGGTGCAAGGTTTTGAAGCCCTCGGCGTGCGGCGTCGTCTGCCACACCTGGAAGGCCGCCAGGTGGCACTCGCCGCAGGACTCGGCGGTGACGACCTTGGCCGGGTCGAGGTGGTTCAGACCGCCGGGGGCGCGCTCGGGGTCGGCGCTTTGCTGGGCTTCGACGCCGGTTGTCGCCACCAGGGATTCCTCGGCATCCGGGCGTAGGGCGGACGGTTGTAGGACCAGTGGCGGCAGGCACACGAACACTGCCGCCAGCAGCCACCAGAAGGGCCGCGTCGAGAGGTTGCTACGCAGGGTTCGCCGCATCAGAAACTCTTGTCCGCATCAGAACTTCCCCCCACATCAGAACTTGAAGACCAGCTCCAGGCGGCCGCCGTAGGGCGTGCGGTCGCCGAGGCGGCTCGGCTGGTGCGACACGAAACCATCCACCACGATGACCCAGTGCTGGCCGTGCGCTGCCTGGTAGCGTAGGGTCGCGGCGTAGGCGTCGTCGATCAGATCGTCGGTGCCGACGCGCGCGGCCAGCTCGAACAGCACCTGCTTGCGCGTGGCGTCGAAGAAGTGCTGGTAGCCGAAGGCGCCGCCCACGACGTCGCGAGCGTGGCTGCTCAGCGGTGCGCCCAGGCTGCCCAGGTCGGGAGATGCGAAGCTGATGCCGGCGCGGCCAAGGGGGCCACCGGCGAGACCGCCTGGCCCAACGCCGCGCGCTGCCTCGGTGAAGCTGTCGACGGCAGCGAAGGTGTTGAAGTACACCAGGTCGTGGCTGTGGTGCGGTGTCCACGATAGTTCACTGAACAGCAGCAGGCCATCCGTGGAGACCGCGGTCTCTTCGTTGGTGGCCAGGGAACCGAGCAGGCGCAGCGAGCTGTTGACGCTGCCGAAGCGCTGCACGCCGCTGATGCCAGCCACCAGCAGGTCGCCGCTGGCGTCGTTGGCGCTCAGGTAGGCGACGTCGAAGTCGACCGTCGAGCGACGCAAGTCGGTGGAGGTGAGCAGGGCGAAAAGGTCTGCGTCGCGCTCGGCGCCGAAGCTGGTGTTGAGGTTGCCCCAGCCGTAGAAGAAGGTGGCGCGGAAGTTCGAGGTGTTGCCCGGCAACAAGGTGTTGCGCGTGATGCCGACGCCGTCGATGGTGTCGTTGATCAACAACCCTTCCTGGAACAGCAACGGCTGGCGCCCGACGGAGAAGCCGTAGTCGGTCGAACCGAGGCCGGAAGAGCCGAAGTCGTTGCGATCGAGGTTGGGGAAGATCTCGCCGAAGTCGCCCTCGAAGTAGAGCGTCTGCAGGTCGAGATTCAACTCGTCCTGGAACTCGCCGTCGAGGGCTGGGTCTGGATTCTCCAGGAAGTAGCTGGTGAAGCGGCCGTCCTGGTCGAGGGCGCGCACGCCGACGACCAGCCGCTCGCTGCCGCTGAGTGCCAGGTTGGCGAACAGGTCGAGGCGGCTGGCCCACTCGGTGATGCGGTCCTGGCTGCCGGCGGTGAAGTCCGGCTCGAGCGTCTGCAAGGCCGTGCGGAAGGTGCCGAAGACCAGCAGGTTGGGCTGCCAGACGGCGCCGGTCGGGAGCGTGTAGCCGCGGTGCAGGGTACCGGTACCGAGGAACGGAGCACCGAGTTCGAGCAACGGCTTGGGTCGCTCGGGCATGGCGTCGAGTTGCAGCGGAATGCGCTCGTCGGTGAGGCGGCTGGCGCTCTCGCCCTCGTGCGTGTTCGACTCACCCCCCGCGGCCCACAGGCCGGCGGGCGACAGGAGCAGGAGACAGGTCAGCAAGGCTGGGGTTGTGCCTGGGGTTGTGCGAATCACGGCTGACTCCTCCCGCTGATCGCGTCGCCCGCTGTGGTTTCCGCCGCGTCGCTCGCCGAGTCAGGGGCGTCTGTGGTGTGCTCGGCTTGCTGCGCTGGTGCCGCGGCGTGCAGCGGTATCTCGACATCGGTCTCCCACAGCACCAGGTGGCCGTCGACCACACGCTCGGCGACCTCGCGTGCGCTCAGGAAGTAGTCGAAGCCGACACCCTTGATCTCGTTGACCAGATTGACCGGCACCATGCCGGCGATCAGTTGCACACGCGCCCGGTACGGGCCATGTCCGGTCAGCGCCTCGGGCTCGATCTCGTAGCTGCCGATGCGGTTGCCGCCGGGGGGGATGCCCTGCTTGTGCTTGCGGGCACCGCGCGGCCGGCCGGTGAGGATGGTCGAGGAGGTCGAGGGGCGTAGGAAGGGCAGCGGGTCGGGCGAGAAGTTGAGCGCCAGCACCTGTTCGCGCTCGCCGCCGCGCACCATGCGGGTGAGGAACTTGGACTGCAGGCTGAGCAGGTACTCGTCGCGTGGTAGCTCACCGTTGTGCACGTAGAGGCTGTGGCTGTCGCGCAGGTCGCCGTTGGGGTCGAGGTCGCCGGAAACGAAGACGACGTCGCCGTTGCGGTCGGTCACGGTGACGCGCACGAAGACCAGCCGCTCGGCGTCGAAGCCGGTCGGCACGCCGTGGCCGTTGGTGGCGTTGACCACTTCCACCTCCAGCTCGACGCCGCGTCGCTCGTCGGCCCGGCGCACCTGGATCTCACCGAATTGGTAGCCTGCCTGCAGCACTCTGCGACGCTGGCGGTTGGCTTCTGCGAGCAACTCCAGGTTGTCGTTCAGGATGTCGCGCGCATCGTAGCGGTCGTCGGCCGAGGTCCAGCGCTCGGGGAATTCGAAGTCGTCCGGTACCTGGTCCTCGAAGTCGTCGGTGCCCCAGCCGGCCTGCCAGTCGAAGCTCAGCCACTCGCGGATGGTCGCCAGCTCGGAGGCCTCGGTGTTGTGCGGGAAGATGCCCGGGTGGACGACGGAGTAGTCCGGTCCGATGAACATGTGGTCGGTGCGCTTGCGCACCATGGTCGGACGCCCGCCGACGATCGCAGCCGGCTCCTGCCGGTAGCCCGACGCGACTCCCGGTTCGACGCCCATGTGGCAATCCTGGCAGGACACCTGCTCGCGGGCCGCCGGCGAGTTCTTGTACTCGCTGAACGCTTCTTCGAGACGGAAGCCGTTGACCAGGTTGACGTCGTGGCAGGTGCCGCAGAAGCCCGAGGTCGAGATCTGGAAGAACTTCTCGGCTCCGGTGTGGATGGCGCGGCCAGCGCGCCCACGTTCGGTATTGACGCGGTACTCGCCGCTGTCGATCACGCGCGCCAGTTCTTCGCCGCCGGTCGGTCCGTAGACCGGCTCGAAGAGATCGCCCTCGACGATCGCCAGGCGGCCACTCAGCTTGCCGTACTCGTTGTTGACCCGATGGCAGACGATGCACGTGACGCCCTCGCGCGACGTCGGGTGGCGGTCCATGTTGCTCATGAACTCGGGCTCGCCCAGGTTCATCCCCACCGGTGTGTGGCAACGGATGCAGAAGTCGCCGTTGGTGCCGTTGGTGATCTTCAGGACGGTGCCGTGCATGGCATTGAAGATCGGGCTCATCTGGGCGTACGAGTGCGGTGACACGGACCATTCACGGTAGTGGTCCGGGTGGCAGGTGGCACAGGTGGTGGCGGAGGGGAAGCGGTTCTCCAGGAACAGCTTGGCGTGCTCTTCGTCGGCGCTGAGGGGCGCGCTCTCGTCGCTGGCCGGGATCAGCGACTCCGGGGCGGGATCGTCGGCGAAGGCCCACAGGTTCAGGGCCAGTACCGTCAGCGTCAGGACCACCAGGGCACTGCCTGCGGCGCGGCCCGAAGTGGCGAGCCGGGTCTGCTTTTTCATCGTAACTCCCTGCGATCAGGCGTGGCTGAGTTGGCTGCGTTGCGCACACGGGATCATACCCCATGGTGCCGGATTGCAGGTTGGGTGATCCCTTTTGTGCTCGCTTGCTGTGGTCTCTAGTAGCCCAGCTTGCGACGTGCGTCGTCAGCATTCGGGCTTCATCCCTGAACACGGATTCAACTCTCCAAGGAGACCATCATGCAGTTTCGACATCTTTCCTGTCTCGTCGCAACCCTGTTGACCCTCTGTCTCACCATCGGGTGTGCGGCCCCTTCGGCGCAAGTCCCTGCCACTGTCGCCAACCTCGCCACGCAGGCTCCCTTCTGTGGCAGTGGTGGTGGCGTGAAGAACCTGACCACTGCGCAGACCACGCTGACCATCGCCTATGCCGCCGGGCTCGGCAGCGGCATGCCGGGCTCGCAGGAGGATGCGGCCCTGCAGCAGACCTTGAAGAGCCAGATCGACTGTGTCCTGCAGAGCCAGGGCTTGACTTACCGGGTGATCTGGGGGCCCGTCGTCGTGTTCAAGCGCAATGACCTCTCCGGTGACTACGCTGTGGCCAACACCATGTTCGTCGCCCAGCCTGAAGGGTCCCCGGAAAACTTCGTGATCGGTATCGCTGGAACCAACCCCAAGTCCAAGTTCGATGAGCAGTTCGAGGATTTCGACGTCACGCTGGTGCCTTGGTCTTACGGTAGCCCGGACTCGGGTGCCGCGATCACGAACGGAACGCTCACGGGGCTGGAGATCCTGCTCGGGATGGAGGACGCGAGTCAGGACATGGATAGCCAGACGCTCATGGGATTCTTGAAGACTCAGACTAGCGGTGGAACGCACCTACAGGTCACGACCCTCGACTTCTCGCTCGAGACCCTCGCGCAGCACGTCTGTGCCTACCCCGATCAGCTTGGGTTGTCGAACCTGCTGCTCACGGAAGCCCAGTGCGTCAAGAACAACCCCTGGTCTTGAGGCTTCGGCTCCGTGGAGTTGGCTGAGGCCCAAGGCGGGCGTGCCCCTCGAGTGCTAAGCTGGCAAGTGGGGGGGCATGCCTCGACCCTATTCTTTGACGGCATTCCTTGACGGCATGCTTCGACCGGCCGGGATCACCACTTCGCAGGGAGGTCACCATGGTCACTGAGACGGGCACCCGCACCCTCATCCGTTGGTTTGACGACATCCGGGCCGAAGACGTGCCGGAAGTCGGAGGCAAGAACGCGTCTCTGGGCGAGATGACGCGCTCCCTGGCAGGGGCTGGTGTGCGCGTGCCGCAGGGTTTTGCCACCACGGCTGCTGCCTACCGCGACTTCGTGGCGTTCAACGATCTGGAGCCCACACTACGTGCGTCGCTGGCTCAGCTAGCCACCGGGTCGCAGACTCTGGCCCAAGTGGGCGCGGAGCTTCGGAAAGCCTTCCTGGCTGCCGAGCTGCCGCCGGAGTTGCGCGAGCAGATCGGTACTGCCTACCGGGAGCTGGCGCAGCGCTGTGGCTGTACGGACGACGCAGAAGCCGGGGCGCTCGATGTCGCGGTGCGCAGCAGCGCCACTGCCGAGGACTTACCGCAGGCGAGCTTTGCCGGGCAGCAGGAGACGTTCCTCAACGTGCGCGGAGAGGCGGCTCTGCTCGATGCGTGCCGCCGCTGCTATGCCTCGCTGTTCACCGACCGCGCCATCGCCTACCGGCAGGAAAACGGTTTCGACCACCTCGAAGTCGCCCTGTCGATCGGCGTCCAGCGCATGGTGCGTTCCGACCGCGCAGGCTCCGGCGTCCTGTTCACCCTCGATCCGGAGACCGGCTTTCCAGACCTAGTGCTGATCAACGCGGCCTGGGGCCTCGGCGAGACGGTGGTGCAGGGGACGGTCAATCCGGACCAGTACACTGTCTTCAAGCCGCTGCTCGAGCAGCCCGACGTGGTGCCGATCCTGAGCAAGGAGCGCGGCAGCAAGGAAATCAAGATGGTGTACCGGGCCGACGACGCAGCGCCGTCCACGGGGAGTGCGCGTGGGACCATGACGGTGCCGACCGGTGAGGCGGAGCGCCGCGCCTTCGTGCTCGACGACGAACAGATTCTGACGCTGGCCCGCTGGGGACGGCGCATCGAGCAGCACTACGGCCGGCCGATGGACATCGAGTGGGCGCTGGACGAGACCGGCGAGCTGTTCATCGTCCAGGCGCGGCCGGAAACGGTGCAGTCGCGGCGTGCACCTTCGGCGCTCAAGACCTTCCGTCTGGAGGAGCCCGCCGCTGCTTTGCAGAGCAAGTGCCTGCTCTCAGGGCTAGCGGTGGGACAGGCAGTGGCCACGGGGCCGGTGCAGGTGCTGCGCAGTGTCTCGGAACTGGCCAAGTTCCGCGACGGCTCGGTGCTGGTCACCGAGGTGACCGATCCGGATTGGGTGCCCGTGCTCAAGCGCGCCGCGGGCGTGGTCACCGACCGTGGCGGACGCACCTCACACGCCGCGATCGTCAGCCGGGAGTTCGGCATTCCGGCGATCGTGGGCACGGGCGAGGCGACTCGGGTGCTGCAGGACGGCCAGCAAGTGACGCTGTCGTGCATCGAAGGCGACCAGGGGCATGTCTACGCTGGGCGTCTCGCCTTCCACGAGCAGCATCTCGACCTGAGCGACATGCCGCCGACGCGCACGCACATCCAGATGAACGTCGCCAGTCCGGCGGTGGCGCTGCGCTGGTGGCGGCTGCCGTGCCGGGGCGTCGGCCTGGCGCGCATGGAGTACCTGATCAACAACGTCATCCAGATCCATCCCCTGGCATTGAAGCGCTTCGAGCAGGTCGAAGATGCGGACGAGCGTCGACGGATCGAGGAACTGACGTGCGACTGGCCGAGCAAGGAAGAGTACTTCGTCGACCAGCTGGCGCGCGGCATCGCCATCATCGCCGCGGCGCAGTACCCGCATCCCGTGATCGTCCGCATGAGCGACTTCAAGACCAACGAGTACGCCAACCTGATCGGCGGCCGGGCGTTCGAGCCGGCGGAAGAGAACCCGATGCTCGGCTGGCGCGGCGCGTCGCGTTACTACAGTGACGACTATCGCGACGGGTTCGCGCTCGAGTGTCAAGCGATCCGGCGGGTACGCCAGGCAATGGGCTTCGCCAATGTGGTGGTGATGATCCCCTTCTGCCGCACGCCGGCGGAAGCGGATCGCGTGCTCGCCGAGATGGCCTTCAACGGCCTGCGCCGCGGTGTCGACGACTTGCGGGTCTACGTCATGGCGGAGATCCCGTCCAACATTCTGGAAGCGGAAGCCTTCGCCGAGCGCTTCGACGGCTTCTCGATCGGCTCCAACGATCTCACCCAGCTGGTCCTGGGCGTCGGCCGGGACTCCGAGAAGCTGGCCTACCTCTTCGACGAACGCAGCCCCTCGGTGCTGGCCATGATCCGTGACCTGATCGAACGCGCACACCGTGTCGGCAAGCCGGTGGGCATTTGTGGTCAGGCTCCCTCGGACCACCCGGACTTCGCCGAATTCCTGGTCGAGGCTGGCATCGACTCGATCTCGCTGGTGCCGGACAGTGTCTTGGCGACGATCCCGCATGTCGCCGCCGCCGAGCGGGCTCTGGAGTTGCAGGAAGAGGAGCCGCAGGAAGAGGAGCCGCAGGAGGAGGTGCACCTGCATGGTGTCAGTTGAGGTGTACTGTGTGAAGGTCGATCCGACCGTCGACCGACCGGTTCTTTGGTATAAAGCATCCTCATGAGCTACCCGACCACCCGTCTACGCCGCTTGCGCCGCACCCCGGTCCTGCGGCGCTTGGCGCGCGAGACGCGTCTGACCGCCGACAACTTGGTGCTGCCGCTCTTCGCCTGCCCCGGCGAGGGCGTCGAGAAGCCGATCGAATCGCTGCCGGGCGTCGCGCAGCAGTCCCCCGATGTCCTCGCCGCGACCGCCAAGGAGGCGTTCGAAGAAGGCATCCCGGCGGTGATCCTGTTTGGCATTCCGGCCAGCAAGGATGCCATCGGCTCGTCCTCCTGGCACGATGACGGCATCGTGCAGCAGGCGCTGCGCATCCTGAAGCGCGAGGTGCCCGACCTGGTGCGCATCGTCGATCTGTGCTTCTGCGAGTACACCGACCACGGGCACTGCGGAGTGCTGCGCGACGACGGCAGCGTCGACAACGACGCGACGGTGGCCAACCTGGCCAGGCAGGCCGTGTCCCTGGCGCGCGCCGGGGCCGACATCATCGCGCCGTCGGACATGATGGATGGGCGCATCGGCGGCGTGCGCACGGCGCTCGACGCGGAGGGTTTCGGCGAGGTGGCGATCCTGGCGTACGCGGCGAAGTTCGCCAGCGCTTTCTACGGCCCGTTCCGCGACGTCGCCGAGTCGGCTCCTGCCTTCGGCGATCGGCGTGCCTACCAGATGGACCCCGCCAACCGGCGCGAGGCCCGGCGCGAGGTGGCGCTGGATGTCGAGGAAGGGGCGGACCTGCTGATGGTCAAGCCGGCGTTGCCCTATCTCGACGTGCTCGTCGACATGCGGGCGCGCTACGATCACCCGCTGGCGGCGTACCACGTTAGCGGCGAGTACGCGATGCTGCACGCGGCGGCGGCCAAGGGCTGGCTCGACTACGACCGCGGCCTGATGGAGACGCTGCTGAGTCTCCGGCGCGCGGGCGCGGACTTGATCTTGACCTACGGCGCGCGCCACGCAGCGCGGCTGCTGCGTCAGGGCTGGACGGAGTAGGCCTTCTCTCCCCGAGACGATTTCCCCGAGACGATGTCCCGAGACGATGCAACGACGAGGAGTCACAACGATATGAGTATCTTGGAGCGCGCTTCGCGCGTGCTGCCCGGTGGGGTCAATTCGCCGGTGCGCGCCTTCCGCGGGGTCGGCGGCGAACCGGTGTTCGTGCGTTCGGCCGACGGTGCCTACTTGGAGGCGACCGACGGCAAGCGCTACATCGACTACATCTGCGGCTACGGTCCCCACATCCTGGGCCACGGTCACCCGGCGATCCGCGCGGCGCTGCGTCAGGCGGTCGAGCGGGGGACCTGCTTTGGCGCACCGACGGTGGCCGAGGTCGAACTGGCCGAGCTGGTGATCTCGGCGATGCCGTCGATCGAGATGGTGCGGCTGGTCAACTCCGGTACCGAAGCGTGCATGTCGGCACTGCGCCTGGCGCGCGCGGCGACGGGGCGCAACAAGATCGTCAAGTTCGAGGGCTGCTATCACGGTCATGCCGATGCCTTCTTGGTCGCCGCCGGTTCCGGGGCCGCGACGCTCGGGGTGCCGTCGTCGCCCGGTGTGCCCGAAGCGGTGACCGCGGATACGTTGCTGGCGCCGTTCAATGATCTGGACGCCGTCGCCGCTCTCTTCGCCCAGCACCGTGATGCCGAGCGGAGTGACATCGCTGCCGTCGTCGTCGAGCCGATCGCTGGCAACATGGGACTGGTGCCGCCGGTGCCGGGTTTCCTCGAAGGGCTGCGCCAGCTGTGCGACGCCCACGGTGCCTTGCTGATCTTCGACGAGGTGATGACCGGCTTCCGCGTTGCGCCGGGCGGCGCGCAGTCGCTGTACGACGTGCGCCCGGACCTGACCACCCTCGGCAAGGTGATCGGCGGTGGCCTGCCGATCGCGGCCTATGGTGGCCGCCGCGACTTGATGCAGCAGATCGCCCCTGCTGGTCCCGTCTATCAGGCCGGTACGCTGTCGGGCAATCCGTTGGCCGTGGCGGCCGGGCACGCCGCACTGTCGACGCTGCTCGCCGACGGCGCGGCGCTGTTCGAGCAGCTGGAAGTCACGGGCAGCGCGCTCGAAGCCGGGCTGCGCGGTGCCGCTGAAGAAGCCGGCGTTCCGTGTCAGGTGGTGCGCAAGGGCGCCATGCTGGGCTTCTTCTTCCACGACCAGCCCGTGACGTGTCTGGGCGACGTCGACGCTGCGGACCACGAGCGCTTCAAGCGCGTTTTTCACCACCTGCTGCGCGCCGGCGTTCACCTGCCGCCGTCCGCGTACGAGACTTGGTTCTTCTCGGCAGCCCACGGCGAACCCGAAGTCCGGGCGACCCTGACTGCCTTCGCCGAAGCCTTGGCTCGCGAGGCCGCGGCGGCGTGAAGGCCATCAGAACGCCGGCTCTCGGAAGCCGGCGCCGATGGGCTGGCGGGGAGGGCGGGAAACGATATACTGTCCCTACTGTGACCGCCTGTGAGACACCCGTACGAATTGAGGAGTAGCTGCTGATGACGCATATCATCACCGAACCCTGCGTGGGCACCAAGGACACCGCCTGCGTCGATGTTTGTCCCGTGGATTGCATCTACGGCAAGGACGAAGACTGGGACGCGCTGTACATCCAGCCCGAAGAGTGCATCGACTGCGGCTTGTGCGTCGATGCCTGCCCGGTCCAGGCCATCTTCCCGGAAGAAGAAGTTCCGGAGAAGTGGCATACTTGGATCGGTAAGAACTACACAAAATTCGACCTCGAGCCGCCGGAGTAGCTGTCCATGCACGAACTGAGCTTTCCTCTGATTTTCCGACGGCCGGCGGGTAGCGGCAAGGACGCGCCAGCGGTTGCTGAGAGTGTCCGCTTCACCACCAAGATCAGTGCCCGGCAGGTCAAGAGCACGGTGCGGCCGCTGCAGGGTGCCAAGGCGGTGTTGCAGAACCGTTTCCGTTTCCTCGACTCGGCCAACATCCGCTTCCAGGAATGGGGCGAGGTCGCCTTCGGCTCCGGCGAGAGCAAGCTTTTCTTCAGTGGTGAAGGCATCGTTCTCGGCAAGCCGGATCCCGACGGTCGTTTTACCCAGGGCACGGCCCACTGGCGAGTGGTCGGCGGCACCGGATTTTTCCACGGTGCCGTTGGAGCCATCTCGAGCAACTTCCTGGTCGACCTCGATCCGAAGAACAACGAGCTGATCGACCGGCACGTCTACGTTCTGTATCTACCGGGCTAGCGGCAGATCGAGCGCTAGCGGTAGCTTGCGGTTTAGCGGCAACTCGGTAGCAGTACGAATGGCGGTCCCGCGGTACGTCCTTCAGGGTCGTTCGGGATCGCCGTTCGCATCAGCTCCTTGGCCTGCACCTCGACGGCGTACATCGAGCCGATGGCGTTGCGCAGGAAGGTGGGCTCGCCGTTGAAGGTTCGGTGCAGGCCCTTGAGCAGCTTGCTGTAGCTACCAGCGAACAACTCGGCGTTGCTCGCTAGCTGGCTGCCCGGCGGATACGACTTCAAGGTTGGATTGGCTAGCATGGGCCAGACGCCGTCCGGATCGAAGGGGATGGGCTCGCCGGAGAAGGTCCACTTACCACCCTCGTTGACCAGGCGGTGGCCATAGTAGATCTCGGCGAACTTGTAGTAGTGGGCGAGTTCGTCGTATCCGTCCTCGGGATCGATCGGTGATGCGCCCTCTCCTTCTTCGACGATTTCGTGGATCGCGCGGTGGGCGCTGGCCGGGTCGGTGACCTCGAACAACTCGCCAGGGCCGTGCCATTGCGTCACCTGGCGCGATGGATCGCCGGTGAAGGCATCGTGGCCGAGAGTCTCGATCAGGTCGGTAATGCGCTGGTAGAAGTCGGCGATGGTGTGGCCGTCGGTTTGCGGTGGCTGGTTGCCCGGGATCTTGGTCACGTCCGGCTCCTCGATGACCATGAAGACGTTCTTGATCAGGTCCTTGGAGAACGGTTCCAGTGGCACGATCAGGTGGCCGCGGGGTCCCAGGGGTAGTGGCGCTGGGTAGTTGGGCACGAAGCCCGGTGCGTTGATCACCGGTGCGCCGCCGACCGCGTTGAGGATGTTGCAGGCCAGGGCCATGTGCAGCATCTCTTCCATCACCACGCTGCGGATCAGCTGGCCGATCTGGTCATTGACGCCGGTCTTGAGCGAGAACCAGGCACACAGGTAGGGTGGGATGGTCGAGTGTTCCAACTCGACCGCCTGCTGCAGCAGGGTACGCAGTTCGTGCAGTTCGTCCTGGTAGCTCATGGATTCTTTTCCTCACTGCTGGGGAGTTGGCCAGTGACGGATGGGCTGGGTGGTGGTTCTCCGAGCAAGGGGTGTCCACGCAGAGCCTGCTCGAGCCAGGTCAGGATCATCTCGCGCTTGGTCTTGCTCAGGTCGCGGGTGACCGGCATATAGGCGGGATCGTCGACCGGTAGGCTCAGCGCCATGCGCAGGATGGCCGCATGGCGTACCACGGTCTCGTAATCGCCTAAGTCCATGATCTGCTTCATCACCGGATACAGGCGGCTGTACTGGTAGAGAATCGGCTGCACGTCGCCCCACCAGGTGGGTGGGTCGTTCCAGGTCGTGTGGTCCCAGACCAGGACACTCAGGAAGTTGTTGTTGTTGCGGCTGTAGTTGAGCTGCGCCATCTCGGCCAGGTTGAAGCCAACGCCATAGACCTGCCCGTCGATGTAGTGGCGCGGATTGTCCGGATCGTGGGCACGCAACTCGAAGCTGACCCATCCATCGGTGCCGGTGGCAGCGGGTGGTGGCAATTCCAGCGCTGCGGTGGGCAGGCCGGTGGGGAGGGTCGATGGGTTCATGGCGTTCTGCATCATGTTCAGCTGCTCGGTCGCGAACTCGAGACTGACTTCTTGGCCAGCAGCCGGGGCGCCGAAGCGCGTCACTAGTACGCGAGTCTCGGCTGTTTCGCCCGGATTCAAGCGGAAAATACTGTCTTCCGCGTTGATGTACAGTCCCTGTGGGTTCTCGCGTAGCAACGGCACCTCGCCATAGCCGGCGGAGTTGGCCACGATACCCACGGGGTTGTCGCGGATCAGTTCCAGATTGATGTCGCTGAGCGGGAACTCGACGATGCCGGCGGTCTGTGTGTACCAGGCGCTATCGCTGAAGGAGAGGGTGCCGAGGCTGACGAAGGGCCGATCTGGTGGCTGGATCTGGACGTCGAAGTCGCTGTAGCCGGCTACTGTGGGCTGGCCTTCAGGGTCGGTGGGCAAGGAGTTGCCGACATCGAGCACGAGTGTCTGGCGTGCATCGTCGACCTTGGCATAGCCGAAGTACAGCGGGTTGGTGATCCAGGCGTATTGGCTCGGGCGTAGGCATCGGCCTTTCAGGAAGCGCCATGGCTCGCCTTCGTACACAGGGCCGATGCTGCCGACGATACGGCCGAAGGTGAAATCTGGGCTCGACGAATCGAGGACTGGTAAGTCGAGATTGAACTTGACCGACAACTGGCCCGCGACGGCGCCGTCGGCTTCAGTGGCTGCCTTCAACTGCTGCAAACACGGGGAAGCACTGACGTCGCCCCATTCGATGTGCTCGAGGATCGAGTGATAGAAGGCACCGGCCGGGGCGTCGCCGCCCGCACTACCGGTGGCGCGGATCCAGAAATCCTGGAAGGGCGACGCCCGATAATTTCCGACGAATGCGGGCGGATCGCCGGGACTGCCACCGAGACCACACAGGCGCATCTGGAAGCCCCAGATTTGAGACGCCATCTGTTGCTCTGGGTCGAGGTCGACCAGCTTCGCCTCGGCGCGGTCGTCGGCACCGGTGATCGCCGTACCCACTACCGGGTCCACACCACTGCCGGTAGTGGAGAGGCCATGGGCGACGGTCACTCTGGTGACGCTGCAGCCGCGTAGCCGCCAGGCGCCGGAGCCCATCGGATTCCACAGTGGGTTCAGGTCGGGGTTCTTGTTGTTGTAATTACTCGGGACGTTGTCCACCGTGGGCACGTCCGCCTGGAACTGGCCGGCGAAGGTCAGTCGGGGCAGGTCGAGGTAGCTCATCGTTGCTGTCCTCCAAACTAGAAATCGCGCATCCGCCGGCGCTCGAGGGCGCGGGGCAGACGCTGGGCTGCAGCGTACGCTTCCTGGCAAATGAGACGATGACGAACAAAGATGCCTGAGACACTACGCGCGTCGGGCCGGGAATGCAAGCGGAGGTGGGAGGTAGGAGAGGCAGCAAAAAGCCCCCGACCGCGGGGCGGCCGAGGGCTCTTCGACGTACGGGTCGCCAGGTCAGCTCAGCGAGCGTCGCAGCAGAGGACCGTGTTCTCGGTCTCGAGTGCGAAGCCGACCGGCTTGACGTCCTTCTCATCGCAGCAGAGGACCGTGTTCTGGGTCTCCAGCGCGTAGGCACGGCCACCGTGGACGGCCTGGAGGTTCAAGCACTGCAGGGTTTCACGGTGCAGAGCGAGCTTGGTGCGGTGCGTCTTCTTCTTCATCGAATGTACTCCTTGGAAGCAACGAATGTTCGTTCAGGACCCGAACGCAAGGGAAAGGAGTCGTCAGCATAGGGCAGACGAGGCGTCGAGGTCAAAGAGGCGGATGCTGCGTTGCCTCCATGTCCAAGCCTCCCGCGGACAGTCTCCAGACCTCGTTCGTGCACGCTAGCGCCAGCGGGCGGTCGTGACTGATCAACACCAGGGCTCCCGGATAGTCGGTCAGCATGGCCTCCAGGCGCTGGATCGACGGCAAGTCCAGGTGGTTGGTCGGTTCGTCGAGCAGTAACGCCCACACCTGCCGCCCGAGGCCGGAGGCGATCTTCAGCTTGCGAGCTTCGCCCGGTGACGGTAGCTCGGAGGCCAGCAAGTGCTCGGGGTCGCAGCCCAAGGCGGCCACCAGCTCGAGCACCCGTCCGCGCTCCTCGGTCGGCAGCTCACGGACCTCGTCGAGCAGCCGGCGGCGGTCCTCGACGGTCAACTCCTGCGGCAGGTAGAGCAGTCGCGGTGCCGGTACCGTCGACGCTGCCAGCAAGCGGCGCAGGAGAGTCGTCTTGCCGCTGCCATTGGCGCCGGCCAGCCAGATGCGAGCGTCGCGCCGCACGTGCAGGCCGAGCGGATTGCCGTCGCTGCCGGCGAGCAGCGTCTTGCCATGCTTCTCGCCGCCAGCCTGCAGGCTGGTGAGATCGAGGGTGACGAGGTGAGCCTTGGGCGCTGGTTGGAAGTCGACGAAGAGCGAGCGCCCCTTGGCCTTGCTGACCTCGAAGCCCTCGGACACGGCTTGCTGACGTTCGACCTGACGGCGCAGGACGCCGACCTGACGGCTGAGACTGCTCTCGGCAGCCTGCACGCGCCCCTTGGCCGCAGCGCTGCGGGCGTCGTGATCGCGCACGCTCTTCATGCGACTGCGTGCATGGATCTTGCTGTCCGCCGAGGCCCGCTGGCGCCGCTTGTCGGCCAGGCGTCGACGCAGCTTGCGCTCTTCGCGCCGGCTCTGCTCGTAGGATTGCTGGTTCGCAGCCTCGTCGGCTTCCCAGAGTTCCATGGCCGCGCTGTAGTTGCCGGACCACAGACGCGCGCCTCCCCGCTGCAGGCGCACGGTCGAGGTCGTCAACTCGTCGAGTAGCTGCCGATCGTGCGACACCAACACACCGACGCCGGCGAACTGGCGCAGCGCCGTACTGAGCTGATCGCGCGCCTCGGCGTCCAGGTGGTTGGTCGGCTCGTCGAGCAGCAGCACGTCCGGTTCGGCGTGCAAGGCCGCCGCAAGTTGCCAGCGCTTGCGCTCGCCCGGCGACAACGTCGGCCAGCGGTCGAGCTCCTGGGGTTCCAGCTCCAGCTGGCCACGCAGCTTCTGTGCGTCGCGATCCCAGGCCCAGGCGAAGTTCTGGATCTCGTCGTCCAGCTCCTCGACGCTTTGCCGGCAGTAGGTCACGCGCGCGGCCGCCGGCTCGAAGCGCAGCTGGCCTTCGTGCGGCGTCAACTCGCCGTGCAGCAGGCGCAGGAACGTCGTCTTGCCAGCACCGTTACTTCCGACCAAGCCGGTCCAGCCCGCGCTCAAATGCAGGGTGACGTCGTCGAAGAGGGGCGCGAGTGGGGAAAACGAGAAGGCGAGACTGTGGAGATGCAGAGCGGACATGTCGAACTCCTGATGCTGGACGTTCCCGGAAAGCCGAGTCCACGCGCTGGACGCGGGGAGGTGGGGGACGTCAGGTTGACCCTTGGGGTGAACACTCAGGAATTACTTGCTCAAGCCGCTATCTCCTCTTGGTGGGCCGCCAAGGCTCTACGACCTCGGTGGTGGGTCGATGATGCCCGAGCCGGAGGCTGATTGCAACCCGGCTCGGTGCGCCCTGCGGGAGAGGACTTCCGAGGCACGTCTCGTGCAGGTGCTGGCGTTTCGGAGCAGGTGCTGTCGACCCTACGGGTCCAACACGACGCAGAGCCCGTAGTGATCCGAGGCGTAGACGCCGTTGCTGTTCGGCTTCGTACCGATGCGCTCGATGCTGGTAACTCTTGCTGCAACGTCCGCGCTGGCCCAGCAGTAGTCGATACGCTTGGTGGCATCGCCAGCTGCGTAGGTGTATCCGTCTTCGTCTGAGTGCAGTTGTACCCAAAGATCAACGAATCCAGCGTCCCTCAGGGCCTGCAAGGCACTGTTGTCCGGCGTCGCGTTGAAGTCTCCGACCAGCATCTGTGGAGTGCCGAAGCGCTGCATGTAGGCCAGCGTTTCGGAGACGTTGTCGGTCAGGCACGCCTGGTCGTAGCTGAAATGGGCGTTGAAGAAATAAAGCACGCTGTCCGAGTCGGGGACGGCGGCGAACTGGGTGCTGCGGCGATTGTTGTCGCCGCAGGAGTTGTTCTTGCTCAGGAAGAGCGTGCCTGTCTCGACGATGCCGGGACGCGAGAGGATGGTGAGCCCTTCCCAGAAGGCGCCCGTCTCGACGTCCGGGTAGCGCCAGGGGTTCTGCTGGCCGTTCTGGATCGGGTAGTACATCGCCGGCTGCGTGACGATCGCCGTGCCGGCCCAGTTCTGACCCTCCGGGTTGTCGTGAATGGCGGCCAAGACTTCTTCGCCCATGTTCTGGTAGCTGGTCTGGGTCGATTCCTGGGTTGGGTCGAAGCGGACTTCCTGCAAGCCGACGACATCGGCGTCAAGGTCGATGAGGTCCTGCGCGATCATTTGCACGCGCTGGTCCCAGTCACCGTGGTCGTTGTAGTTGGCGATGTTGAACGTCACGAGTTTCATCAAGGGTCCTCTCGGAAAACGGTGGATGGATCGATGTGCAGTCTTGTAGGAAGCTACCGGCTCAGCCGTCCCTCTCCTGCCGGCGCTCTCGTGCCTTGCTCCCGCCGTTGTCTTCGTCCTCATCCTGTTTCTTCACCGTCGTCTCAGGCTTGAAGACCAGCTTGATGGTATGTACATTCTCCTTGACGCGTGTACGCCCGAGCGTCAGGTCGACATCGAGGAGCTCGACGGTGACCGAACCTTCGAGGGTGTACTCGAGGGCGAATTCCAACTCGACGGCGATGTCGCTCGTCGTGTAGGTCTCGCCTTCTGCAGTAGCGTCTAGCGCTTGCAGCCCATCCTGCACGCCCTGCGTGGCCAGGATCGCTGCGTCGAACCCCTTGCGGAGGTCTGCGACCAGGCTGGGGTGCGGGATGGTGGGCCGGTGAGTTCGGTGGTCTTCGCCTGCGGGCGGCTTGAGATCGACGGTGACGATTTGCGTGTAAGTTCTTTCTCGCGACCCTTCGAGCGTGACCACCAGAACCGCAACCTCGCCCGAGTCCGTGGTTTCGACGATGGTCTCGAGGGCGACCTCGATGGAGGAGAGTTCAAGCCCGAGCTGGTGGTACTGCGTGTACGACTGGGCAGCGGCTTCGTCGATGGCCCACAAGAGGTGTTCTACGGCGATGTCGACCGGTTCCGGCTTGATCGGCATGGTGGATTTGCAGCCAGCGAGTGCCAGGTACAGCACGCCGCTGGCGATGAGAGCTGCGCGGGAGGTCTGCATTGGAAGTCCTTCATGGCCCCGAATCGAACGGGACATCTAGTGGTCCTCGTACTTGGACAGATAGCGGAACTCGCCGTCCGCCCCCTTCTCGATCTGGTAGATGTCCCAGACGTCGTTGCCGCGCTTCTTTTCCAGCTTCTGGGCCATGACGATGCGCTTGCCATCGGTGCGCAGGTTGATCGCACCGTAGACGTCGACACTGCGCGCCAGTTTCTTCCAGTGCCGCTCCTGCTCGGTCTCCAGCGCCCGGACTTTTTCTTTCAGGTTGTCCTTCTCGGTCGGGGTCAGGTCGGTGGCCTTCAGCCGAGCCTTGAAGGTCGAGATCTCGACCGCCAGTGCGTCGAGCTTGCGGCGGATCTGCAAGGGGATCTCGACGCGCTCGCCGCTGGATCTGGCCAGCTCGGTGTTGAACATCAGGGAGCGTACGCCGCGTGAATACTTACCGACGGTACCGAGAGTGTCGGCGCGCGGGTGGGAGTGGCTTTCTGCATCGCCGCTGGAGATCACAGTGACCAGGGGATAGGTGGCGGCGAGGTAGGGGCGGTAGAAGTCGGCGCTGCCGTGATGACACGACTTGGCGACGTCGACCTGGAACGTCTTGCGCGCCTCGTCCAGGAACGCAGTGTACTTTTTCGGCTTGCTCTCGCTGGGGATATCGAGCCCCGTGTGGTGCTGGAGCAGGAGCTGTTCCGAGGGGATGTTGAGGTCACCGCCGAGCAGGATCGAAACGTCCCCATAGACCACCTTGAAGACCACCGAGTGGCCATTCTTGGTCTTGCCCTTGTCGCCCAGCCAGCGCAGCCCGGGCAACGCGTGTCCGATGTCTTCCGCTACCGGGCCGAGGATTTGCATCGATAGTGTCTCGTCGGCCTCGTAACCGGGCACGAAGCCGCCGTTGGTGGTGACATCGAGCATGTCGAAGTCGCCGAACGAACCGTTCTGCCGCCCCTTGTCGAGCATCGCCGGGTACATCTTGTCGCGCTTGCGGGTGTTCGGCGGGGCGCGCCAAAGGTCGGAGTTGAGAAAGGCGTCGAGGTCGGCGCGGTTGCGCACCAGGTCGGTCAGGTAGCTGCGCCGTCCGTGCCGCGCCTTGGTGCCGAGCTGGTTGGACGACGAGCCCTGCCGCTCCAGGATCCCGTTGTGGTAGAAGCGTTTGAAACGAACCTTGGGATCGTCGAAGAAGGCGTCGAAGCCGCCGTAGTGGTCGGAGTCCGGGTGGGAGATGACGCCGGTGAACTCGACCGGATCTTGCTGCTTGCGGAACTTGTAGCGCCAGGCCAGGAAGCGGTACATGTTGTCGCCCAGACCGGCGTCGATCACGAAGTGCTCATCGTCCGGCGTCACCAGCAAGCAGCCGTCGCCCTGGCCGATGTCGACGAAGACGACCTCCAGAATGCGCTCCTTCTGGAACGTTCCGGGCACCATCCAGCCCTGGATCTTTTTACGAATCTGGACCTTCTGGAAGCCGTTCTTCTGACTGCCGGGGCCGTCCAGGACTTTGACGTATTGCCCCCACAGCAGGTGGGCGAGCACGTCGCCCTTGGGTTTGTCGATCGTGCCCTCCGGCTTGGCGTAAACGTAGGCGGAAGGGTAGGCCGCGAAGTGTTTGCCGGACGCCATGATGGGCTCCTCATTCGAGTGGGTTTGAGGATTTCGTCTTGATTCAAGTCACTGAAGTATAGCAGGTCTCCTGCTGTGCCTCTGGGCAGAGTCACTCCGTGGCCACGGACATGCCGGTGGACGCGAACGGACGGGCACGGACGTCCGCGGACACAACCAAGGGTCCGTAATCGCTGATTCTTAGGCCTTTGGTCCCGGCATGTTTCTTGCCCTTGGAGAGGGTGCCCGTGGCTCGATCGAGCTGCCCCTGTCGAGCGGATACATCGACGAAGTACCACCAACCCGGCAAAGGCCGGGGAACGCACGGCAGGGGAATCCATCACCTTCCATGGAGGACGCCTCGATGCTCTTTCCTACCTTGAACGCCGTGCTCCGGTGTTCTTTCCGAGTCCTGACTCTCATCCTCGTCTGTACCGCGTTACCGATCGCCGCTGCTGCCGCACCCTGCGCCGGCAGTGACTTGCAAGGCACGGTATTCCGCGACTACAACGCCGATGGTGCCTTCAGCGTCGGCAACACCGAATACGGCATCGGCGGTGCCATCGTCACCGCGACGTCTGCCGACGGCTCGTCGAGCAGCTGCGAGACGCTGGCCGACGGTAGTTACGGCCTCGACGCGCCAGCCGGCGGCTTCCCGCTGCGCGTCGAGGTGACGCTGCCGTCCGGTGGTGCCTTCGACTTCCTGGAACCGGGAGCTGCCGGGCTCACTTCTACGTTCTTCGCCTCGGGTGTCTCGATGGGGCTGGACGTCGGCTTCAACGAGCCACTCGACTACTGCCAGGCCAACCCGGACATCATGGCCTCCTGCTTCTTGCAGGGAGATCCGCTGTTTCCCGGATCGGCGGCGTCAATGGGAGATACCGTGGTGTCGGTGGACTACAACCGTACGGTGGTGCCACCAAATCACTTGGCAGTCGGCAGCCAGGTCGGAGCAGTCTGGGGCTTGGCTTACCAGCGCTCGAGCCAGAAGCTCTTTGCCTCTGCCGTACTGCGGCGCCACGCGGGCTACGGCCCGATGGGGCTTGCTGGCATCTATCAGCTCGACTATTCGGGCGGTGGACTGCCGGTGGTCAGCCCATTTATCGATGTCACGACGCTGGGCATTCCGGTCGGCACGGATCCCCGCGGCATCGCTGGCGAGAATCTACCCGGAAGCGGCCCGACCGGCAACGAGCCGGGGCTCGACAACCTGGCCTACGAGAACATCGGTAAGGTCGGCATCGGTGACATCGACATCGAAGAAGACGCCAGCCGGCTGTGGCTGATGAGCCTCAGCGACCGCACGCTCTACGCCTTGGACATCGGTCCCGACGGCGATGTACCGGCTTCGGCGACGGCGTATCCTCTGCCGGTCGTCTCGTGCGTCGAAGGGGACTTTCGGCCCTGGGCGGTAAAGCCCTACCGCGGTCGTATGTACGTCGGTGGTGTTTGCTCGAACGAGGACATCTCGAACTATGTGGTCGCAGCCGGTTATCCTGGGTTGGTCGGCTACGTCTACTCGATGGACCCGGCGGACGGTCTGTTCTCACTAGACCTCATCATTCCCCTCGACTACGGCAAGGGCTGCGCGGGGGGCGGCGCTGGCTGCGCCTGGTTTCCATGGACCAACCTGGCGACGCATGCGCGAGTGCCCGGAGCCCGTTTCTTTGGCTATCCGACGCCGATGTTCACGGATATTGAGTTCGCCGACGACGGAGACATGATCCTCGGCTTCACGGATCGGACGGGCTTCCAGTACGGCACCAACTCGCCCCTGGCCAACGGCAACCCGAGCGACGCTACGGTGGGTACCGTGTTCGGCGGTGGCGACATGCTGCGTGCGGATTTCGACTCGACTACAGGTGCCTTCACGCTGGAGTCGAACGGTATCGCCGGGGGCGATGTCGGGGGCGGGTCCGGAAACCTTCAGGGGCCGGGTGGGGGGGAGTACTACTCGGCGTCCACCGGAGGCTTCCATTTTGAGCTTTCCCAAGGAGGCTACGCGGTGCTGCGTGGTTCGAACCACTTTGTCGGTTCTGCTGTCGATCCGGTCAGCTTCGATTCCGGGGGTATTCTCTGGATGTGGGAGAAAGGAGCCCTCGCAGGTCTGCGGGCTGCCGGCTACACGCTGTTCAACATCGCGACTCCCGGGGGCTTCCGCAAGGGTGCCGGTGCCGCGGATGTCGAGCTGCGCTGCGAACTGGCACCGATCGAGATCGGCAACCGCGTGTGGCAGGACGACGACTACGACGGCGTCCAGGATGCGGGCGAGCCGCCGCTGTCGGGTGTCACCGTGCGCCTGGTCTGTGCCGGTGCTGGTATCGATGTCACCACCACCACGGACGTTGATGGTAGCTACCTGTTCAGCAATGCCAACGTGCCCGGCGGTGTGCCGGCGGGGGCGGCCTGTGAAGTACAGATCAATCCAGCCGACACAGCGCTCGGTGATCTGGGTCTGACCGCTGCCAACAGCGGCGGAAATGACCTGCACGACTCCGACGGTGTGCTGTCGGGCGGCATGGCGACCGTTGCCTTTACCACCGGTGGTGCCGGTGCCAACGACCACAGCTTCGATGTGGGTTTCGCTCCCGGCGACCTGACGCTGACCAAGACCAGCAGCCCCGCCGTGCCGGGCGGATCGATTTCGTACACCATGACCGTTACCAACCTGGCGCCTGGCACCGCTACCGGCGTCATGGTGACCGACAACCTGCCGGTCGAACTATCGAACGCACACACGCTCGGCTGCCTCAACGATCCGGCCGGCGTACCGGTGTGCGACCTGGGTGATATCGCGGGCTACGGCTCGGCGGTGTATTCCATCACCGCCAGCGTCGACGCCGCTCTGCCGGTCGGCACCGTGATCGCCAACACCGCCACCGTCTCGGCGGCGGGCGGCGACATCGTGACCAGCAACAACACCGGTTCGGCCAACGCCAGCCTGATCGCCGCCATTCCGACGCTGTCGGAGTGGGGAATGATCCTCTTCGTGTTGATGCTCGCCATCGGCGCGGTCCTGCGCCTGCGTGGCTGACGCTAGATCTAGCTTCTTGTCGAGAGTCGAGCCTGGGCATCGGTTGTAGGATGTCCAGGCTATGACCTCAATAGAAAGAAGCGTGGTCCGTTCGATCTACCGGCAGCTAGGGTCTGGCCTCTGTGGGCTCGCCTGTATCCTCGCCGCCGTTGCCTGTGCCACGGTGGCCTGCGTCGCGGATAGTGGTCTCCGTCGCCCCGATGGTGTGTCAGCCGTCAGCGTCGAGGTGCCCTTCCGCTTCGAGCAGAACAAGATCGTGGTGCCGCTGTCGGTCAACGGCTCACCGCCGCTCGATTTCGTCTTCGACAGCGGCGCCTCGGTGAGCGTGCTCTTCGCCTCGCGCGTCGACGACGACCTGGCCCAGGATCTGGATCTGCGCATCATCGGTCCCGCTCAGGTGATCGGGGCTGGTGGGGGTGGCGTCGGTGGGATGGACACCGCCTGGGATGTGCGACTGGAGATCGGCGGTCTGCGCGTCACTGGCGTGCCGCTGGCCGTCCTGCGCGCCGAGTTGCCGGCGTCGGAGCTGGGGGAGCAGGGTGTTGTCGGTCGTGATCTGCTCGACCACTGGGTGGTCACGCTCGACTGGCAACATCGACACCTGCGCTTCACCGAGCCGGAGCACTTCCAGGTACCGACGACCGCGGAGATCCTGCCGCTCAGCTACCGCGACGGTCACGTCTTCGTCGAAGCCGAGGTCAACCTGGACGGCCAGCGCGGACGGCCGGTGCGGCTGGTGGTGGATAGCGGCGCTTTCCATGCCTTGGCGCTCGATGCGCGCGGCTGGGGTTCTCTGCCCACGCCGCATCTCGACGATGCGCTCCTGGGGCGCGGGCTGGCCGGCGACATTCGCGGCGGCATCGGTCGGGCGAGGTCCTTGCGCCTCGGTACGACCGTGCTGCGCGATGTACTGATCCGCTATCCGGGGCCGGACGTGATCGAGGTCATTGCCGTCGGCAGCGATGGCAACCTGGGCGCCGAGGTGCTACGCCGCTTCGTCGTCACCTTCGACTATCCGGGGCGACGCCTGCTGCTCGAACCTACGCCTGCCGTGACCGAAGCGTTCGCCTTCTCGACCGCCGGCTTCGCTGTTCGCTCAACGTTCACCGAGGAGGGGGCGGCGCGCATTGAGGATCTCTATGCTGACTCTCCGGCGACCGAGGCCGGTCTGCGCCGGGGCGACGAGGTGATCCGCATTGATGGACAGCGTCCCTCCGATCTGGGGGTAGACGCTTTTCGCGCGTTGCTGCAGGGGCCGCCAGGGACGGTGTTGCAGCTAGAGGTGCAGCGCGGTACGTCGGTGCGCAGCGTCGAGCTGACGCTGCGGCGCTTGCTCTAGCTCCCACATGGGGCTTTGGCAGCGGTCGTTCTCGGCTGGTTCGTTGGGGCTCGCCTGGCCGATGTGACTGCAAGGCTGGATGCCGTGTAACACCAGGACGGTCCACGCGTAATGATGACCAGGGTCAAAAAATGACTCTGGTCACTTTTCTCCAAGGAGGCGAGCATGGGCACGGACCGACGGCAGAAACAGAAGGCGCGGTTGCGCCGTGAGCTCTTCGAAGCGGCGCTGGCGCTGTTCGAGGAGCACGGCTACGAGGGCACCACGGTGCAGCAGATCACCGATGCGGTGCAAGTCGCGAAGGGGACCTTCTTCAACCACTTTCCGACCAAAGAGCACGTGCTGCAGCAGTGGTACAACGAGCTCACCTTCAGCTCCCTGGAAGCCGCGCGGCAGCGTGACTCGGCGAACGCGGAGGACGCCGTGTGCAGCCTCTTTGTCGACATGGCGCGTCGCGGGCAGGTGGCTCGCGGGCTGCTGGCAGCGAAGGCTCGGCACAGCTCGAATCCGTTGCTGATCGAAGCCGAGCGGACGCAGGACGAGATGGTCGACCACTTCGTGCGCGAAGCGTTGCAAGCCGGCAAGGAGCGCGGGGAGTTCGAGGACGGCTTTGACGTGACCTTCTTCAGCGGCCTGCTCGGCGCCGTGCTCACGGGGACCTCGCGCGAGTGGGGTAGCGCGCAGCAGCAGTCGGATGTGGCGATACCTGATCTGGTGGAGCTCGTGGAGGTGCGGCTGCGCTATCTCTTCCGTGCCGCCCGGACCCTCGACGTCTGAGCGGTAAGGAGAGCACTATGTGGAAAGAGATCCTGTGCTTCGAGCTGCGCTACCAAGTGCGCCAGCCACTCTTCGTCGTCTCGCTACTGGCGTTCTTCGCGCTGGGCATCGCTCTGGCGTCCTCGGACGCCGGTGCGGCGATCGGCGATGCGCCGGGCACGTCCCTGCGCAATGCCCCGATCGTGATCTTGCGACTGATGCCGGTGTTCAGCCTGCTGGGCTTGTTCGTCATTACTGCCTTCGCGGCCAACGCCGCGCTGCGGGACATCGAACTCGGCAGCGAGTCGCTCTTCCGCACCAAGCCGCTGAGCCGGTTGGACTACCTCGGTGGCCGCTTCGCTGGCGCGATGATCGTTTCGTTGTTGGTCCTGGCCGCTGGCGTCCTGGGGCAGGGGCTCGGTACCTTCGCCCCCTGGCAAGCGGAAGACCGGCTGGGTCCGTTCACCCTGCTCCCGTACCTCTTTGGCTTGCTCGTGATCGTGCTGCCGAACCTTCTGGCGATGGGGGCGCTCTTCTTTGCCCTGGCGATCGCGAGCCGCCGCCTGACGTTGACCTTCCTGGCGGTGGTCTTCTTCGTCGGCATGCAGGACCTGGTCGAAACGGTCGCGCTGGGCCTGGACAATCGAGTCTGGGGCAGCCTGCTCGAACCCTCGGGCATCGTCGCTCTGGAGACGGTGGCGCGCTACTGGAGCGTCGCGGAGCAGAGTCATCGGTTGCCAGAGCTCGCCGGGGTCCTGCTGGCCAATCGTTTGCTGTGGCTGGTCGTCGGCTTCGCTGTGCTGGCGATCACTATGGTTCGCTTCAAGGTCCTGGGAACGTCGCGGCGGGGCCGACGGCAGCGCGAGGTCGCAGCCAACCACGACCCAGCCAACCACGACCCAGCCAACCACGACCCAGCCAATCACGGCCCAACCAGCCACGATCCGGCGACTCACGAACCAGGTCCGCGCGGCACAGCTAGGCCGATCAGGGGCCCGGCCCTGTCGCCCGCCCAGCTCGACGTTGCCTGGTCACAGCGGCTGGGGCAGCTTGTGCACCAGGTCCGGCTGGAACTCTCCGAAGTCATCCCGAGAGCCCCGTTCTTGACGCTGCTGGCCTTCGGTCTGATGTTTGTGGTCGCCTTTGCCTTCCAAGCGGGTGCCTACCAGGACATGCCGTCTTTGCCCCTGACCGAGTTGATGCTGCAGGCGATTCAGATCGGGACGCGGCTGACGTTGGTGCTGATCCTGGTCTTCTATGCTGGTGAGGTGGTGTTCAGCCAGCGGTCGCTACGGGTCGACGGTCTCTTCGACGCGCTACCGGTGCCGAACTGGTTGCTGCTGGGGGCCAAGCTGGTGACGCTGGTCGCCGTGATCGCCGTCTTCTTGCTCAGTGCCGTGGTCTGTACCGTCGGCGTGCAGCTGGTTCGGGGCTTCTTCGACGTCGATGGCGGCCTGTACCTGCAAGGCATCGTGCTGCTGGCGTTGCCTCTGCTGCTGACCACTGTGCTGGCCGTTTTTCTGCAGGTGCTGACGCAGCAGCGCATGGCCGGCTACCTGCTGACCGTGGCGGTGCTCGTCTTCAGCTTCGCCGCCCCACGCCTCGGCATCGAGAGCCATCTCTGGCTCTACGGTGGACACCCCGCCATGACCTACTCGGCGTTTACCGGCTACGGGCATCACCTGCCTTCCTACCTTGCCTACCTGGGGTATTGGGGTTTCGCCGCCCTGGGATTGACCGTGCTGGCGCTGCTGCTATGGCAGCGCGGCACCATCGGCCCGCTACGCACGCGTCTGGCGAAGCTGTGGCACGGTAGCCCGGGACCTTCGAGCCATCTGCGGAGCCCAGTCGGCCTCGTGTTCCTGGCTGCCCTGCTCGGCATGGTGGGCAGCACGGCCTGGATCCACGCCCACTCCAAGCTGCCGGGTGGTGGACTCGACCGCGACGGCATCCTCGGACGCCTGGCCGACTATGAACACCACTACGGCCAGTTTCGCCAGCTGCCACTGCCGCGAGTGACGTCCGTGTACGCCGAGGTCGACATCTACCCGCGGCAGCGGCGCGTCGACCTGCGCGGCCGCTACCGGCTGGAGAACACCGGCGATGAACCCTTGCTCTCGCTGCCGGTGACGATCAACGCTCGCTGGGTCGAAGGCGTGTTGGTGGTCTACGGCGGGGTGACGCTGACCGAGGTCGAGCTGCCGGCGCACCGGGCCCGGATCGAGGATGCGGCCCGTGGCTTCTACCTCTTCGACCTCGAGCGACCTTTGCTGCCGGGGGATAGCCTCGACTTCGGCTGGTCGGTCGAAGTCGATCAACGCAGCCTGGTCAACCGGCGGCACAACGACTTGGTGATCGACAACGGCACCTTCTTCAGCGATCGCAACTTCATGCCGGTGATCGGTTACGCGGACGGCAACCGACTTCTCGATCCGCTAGAGCGTCGCAAGCGTGACCTGCCGCCGATCGTGCGTGCCGCCGACCTCGACGATGTGGATGCGGCGCAGCGCAACTACCTGCACGCGGACTGGGTCGATGTCGAAGTAATCCTGTCGACTTCGGCGGATCAGATCGCGCTGGCACCCGGTGACCTGGTGCGTCAGTGGGACGATGCCGAGAGGCCTGCTGGCAGCGGCAACGGGCGTCGCTTCTTTCACTACCGAGCTACGGCTGCAGAGGGTGCACCGATCAATCAGTTGCTGCCCTTTCTCTCCGCGGCCTACGAGGTGCGACGTGACCAGTGGGACGAGGTCGATATCGAGATCTACTACCATCCGGACCACGGCGCCAATGTCCAGCGTTTCCTGGACATCACGAAGGCGACGCTGGCCTCGCTGTCGCGCCGCTTCGGCCCGTACCCCCACCGGCAGCTACGCATCGTCGAGGCGCCGCGCACCCACGGTGAGGTGGCGTTCTCTTTCGGCCAGACCATCGTCTTCTCGGAAGCCTGGTGCTGGAATGCCGATCTGGAGGCCGTTGATGCGCAGCTACGTGCTGGTGGCCGTGCTGCCGACGAGGCGCTGGACTGGCTGGCCGAGATCCTGGCGCACGAGATCGCCCACCAGTGGTGGAATCATCAGGTGATTCCCGCCGACGTCCAGGGAGCGACGCTGATCGCCGAGGCGCTGTCGGAGTACTCCGCCCTGTCGGTGGTGGAAGAACTCTACGGGCCGCGCATGGTGCGTCGCTTCCTCGACGTCCAACGCGACCGCTACTTGGCGCGCCGCGGCCACGAAAAGGTGCGCGAGATGCCACTGGCTCGGGTCGAGAACCAGCCCTACCTGCACTACAGCAAGGGCAGCCTTCACTTCTGGGCCCTGCGCGAGCTGGCTGGCGCGGACGTGCTCGACGGCGCGCTACGGGCCTTCTTGCGCGAGCACGCATTCCAGGGGCCGCCCTACCCGACGTCGCGTGACTTGCTCGGCCACTTGCGCCGAGCCTTACCACCTGAGCGGCGGGCCATCGTGCACGAACTGTTCGAGACGGTCACGCTGGTCGACTACAAACCCGGCCCCGACACCGCATCCGATGGCTCTTCGCCTTCCGACCTTTCGCCCACCAACCGTTCTCCGGAAACCGACAACTGACGCGGAGCTTGCCATGCTGACGATTCAAGACCTGACCAAGACATACCCCAACGGCGTGCAGGCACTGCGCGGCATCGATCTCACCATCCAGCCTGGGCTCTTCGGCCTGCTTGGACCCAATGGTGCCGGCAAGTCGAGCCTGATGCGGACGCTGGCGACATTGCAGGACGCTGACGGCGGCAGCGTCCGTTTCGGTGATCTCGACGTGCTGCGCGACAAAGACCAGATGCGTCGCGTACTCGGATATCTGCCGCAGGACTTCGGGCTCTATCCTCGCATCGACGCGGAGACCTTGCTCCACCACTTCGCTCGGCTCAAGGGGGTAGCGCGCCGCGGCGAGCGCTCAGATGCCGTAGAGCGACTCCTACGGCTGACCAATCTGTGGCCAGTGCGGCGGCAGAAGCTCGGCACCTTCTCGGGCGGCATGCGGCAGCGCTTCGGCATTGCACAGGCGCTGCTCGGCGAGCCCCGGCTGCTGATCGTCGACGAGCCGACCACCGGCCTCGACCCGGAAGAGCGGCGCCGCTTTCTCAACCTGTTGGCAAGCGTCGGGGAACAGGCGGTGGTCATCTTGTCCACTCATCTGGTCGCTGACGTGAGCGAACTGTGTCGGCAGATGGCGGTCATTCGCCAGGGAGAGGTCGTGCTGCAGGGGGATCCAGAGCAGCTTCTGGAGCGGCTGCGCGGGCGCATCTGGCGCCGGACAGGTGGCGATCCAGGGGGCGAGCCGCCAGAGTCTGCACTGCTGCTGTCGACCCATCTGCACGGTGGCCGGACCGTAGCGCGCTACGAGAGCACCGCCTGCCCAGGGCCTGAGTTCGTGGCGGTCGAAGCCAACCTCGAGGACGTCTACTTCTCGACCCTGCGCGGCGGTGCCGCCGAGGCCAGCCGAGGTCACACGCCTTCGTGACTGTATCTTCGCGGATTCAGGATGGTGCTTCTGCTATCATTACGAGCAATTCAGATTTCACAACTCGCCCATTCGAGGCGACATCCTCGTCCATATCGCAGGCTCTGAGACACGCTTCTCAGGGTCGCGGTATCAACTCCAAGGAGATGCTCATGCTTCGTCAGAGCTCTATTTCCACCGTGTTGCGCGCACTCTTCGTGCTCGCCCTCTCGCTCGGTCTGGCCGCCTGTGGCGGCGAGTCGACGGCTCCGGGTCCGGAACCGGCGGTCAACGCCGATGCCTGTACCGAGTCTTTCGCGGCCGGTTTCCAGGCCGACAAGTGCCAGCTGGCCAACGGCGACAATCCACCGATCAGTCCGCTGTACTGGCCGGATGTCTGTACGCCGTCCCTACAGGGCTGGACCCCAACGCAAGGTAGCTTTGACCAGCTGTCCTGGCGTTCTTTCCTTTACAATAGCTGGCCGGCCGACGGTAGCGGCCAGCCGGACACCAGCCAGCAGATCGGCGTCCAGGTCGGTGGCGTCTTCCCGGACATGGTCTGGCAGACGTACAAGAATGCCCAAGACGTCATCGGCTCCAGCAGCGACGCGGTGGCCGACTACGCGAGCCCCAGCCCGGTTCCAGAAGGCTGCGACCCAGAAGGTCCGCGCGTACTGACCATGACCGCCAAGTTCCCGGAAAACTCGATCGCGGCGGTGCGCTCGGCTCTGCTGGAGGGCACGGAAGACGGAGCTTCATTGTCTAGCATCGATCAGGCGTTCCGCGGGCCGCTGTATCCGCAGGGTCCCGATCCGCTGCTGCCGGTGTTCTATGAGATCCGGATCAACGAGACCGAGTACACCTCGATCGTCAATGCCCAGGCGCAGGACAAGTCACCAAAGGAACTCAACTGCGTCGACCAAGGCGCGGACTGCAAGCCGTTCAGTTTCGAGCTTGGCTCGACCGAGGTCAAGGCGGCTTGGAAAGCCCTGAGCGACGACGAGAAGAACTCCGGCACCTTCTTCTACCAGGATCTGCAGGTCGTCGATCCGTCCGATGGAACGTGCTCGGTGCGTACCATGGGTCTGGTCGGCCTCCACATCGCTCGCAAGGTGAGCCACGCCGTGCCGGCCGAAGACACGCGCACTATCGCCTGGGCTTGGTCGACCTTCGAGCAGAACAACAACGTGCCACCCGTGGGCAGTGACGGCAGTGGGGGCAGCTACTCGTTCTACAACCCGGACTGCACCCCCGCCGTCGACGACGCCACCTGCGCGGCGCTCGATCCCAGTACGGCGCATCCGGAAGAGCAGTACCAGTGCTGCCCGAACCTCTACCGCTATGCAGCGGGAACCGTGCCGGCCAACCCGACCCCCAACCAGGTAACCCGCATCGATGCGGCGCCATCCGAGACGCAGGCGTGCGACGCGGTCTACGATCCGCTCGACAAGGGCGTGTTCAACAACTACTCCCTGGTCGTCACGCAGTGGCCGAAAGCGGCGGACGGCCCTCCGTTCACGCCGATCATCACCCCGACGCACTCTCGCAACACGGTGATCGAGACCTACTTCGCCGAGTGGCAGAACGGTGAGCAGGTCAACACCAGCAGTTGCATGGGTTGTCACGGTGGCTCGTCGGCGGTCGACATGAGCTACATCTTCCTGCCCAACGCTAGCAACTGATTCGGCTATAGGGCCGGATGCGTCGAGAGCATCCGGCCCTGCCGGTAGTCTCCAATCCATCCGAGTTTCCTAGGAGGACTGATATGTGCAAGAGCAGATGCCTTTTGTCTATGCTGGCAGTGCTAGTACTGGCCAGTGCCGTGTCCGCACAACCGGTAGCAGTCTCGCCCTACATGCAGCAGGTGATCAACCCAGGAGGGTCGTACAAGGGGCCCGGTGATCTGGTGCCACCCAACGGTCCACCGGCCGCTTCGGTGTGCTGGACCGCCCAGCCCGCAGCCTGCAATGTGTATGGCGTGACCGGCATGGACGCCGGGTGTCCGGATCCTGCGATCTCGGTCGACCTGCAGGTCACCCTGTACTGGGATCAGCCGGATCCGTGGAACAGCTGGGATTGTATCGACCACCCTGAGGGGCAGTACAAAGGGACGGTCACACGGGCGCAGCTGGCGTCCGCCTGTTCCACCGCGCGTGCGACGCTGAGCGGCCCGCCGCTGGTCGACTTCGTGGTCTTCGGGCCGTATGACGTCCCGAGTCTATACGTCTATCCCCATGTCGCGTTGCGCGAGTACTGTGTGACCCACCTGAGCCACATGGGGCCGGATCTGGCGGAGTGCAACCCCAACTACGATCAGGCGTTCACCAAGCCACACCTGACGCAATGGCCGGTCACGGGACAGCCCGGTAAGACCATTCCGCACTTTGCGATCGAGGTCACACGTCCGGGGTACACCACCTATTTCGGCTTCTGGGACGATCCGGGGACCGGAGAGCTTGCCGACTACGTGACGCTCAACAAGCACTGCGCCGAGGATACGATCGGCTCGGCGCCGAACATCGATGGCGCCCGTATTCGCATCAACTGTGACTGCCAGGAAGGCGCGCTGTCGCTGATCGATGCTGCCAATCCGTTGAATCCGTTCCCGAGCAACGGCATCGTCTACTGGTTCTTCGGCGAGCCCTGAGTTTCCCCAGTGCCTGCAGGATATGAGTCCGTTCCTGAGAATCTGGAAAGACTCCAGGGGCGGGCTCTCTCACTCGATGAGAGGCCTCGGACTGTGGCGCCGCACGACGAGAACTCCAGGCCTCAAGCGCCAACAGCTACCGGTTCAGGGGTTTCAAGTTGCGTCAGCTTCTGCTGGGCCGCCCGATGTAGGCCTGACAGGACGAGTGAGGCTGCGAGGTCGACGCTGGTCGTTTCTTGCAGCGTCTTGCGTTCCCGCTCCGTGAGACAATCTGGCCCAGGGTGGCCGTTGATCTCCTGGATCAATTTGTATGCTTCACCGTCGAGAAGACCCAGCACATAGGTTGGTCCATCTGGGTGTCTGGCTTTGAACCGTTGGTACTCGTCGCGGATACCAGGTACCTCGCCGGTGAAGCCAGAAGTCTTGCCGCCGACGAACACGGCCGCACCCGATTTGCCGATCATTTCATCCCGCATCGTAGCCAGGTCGTCTGCATCGACCCAATGCAGGGAGAATTCCGGTTCATAGATCTCCGGTGGTGCCGATTTGCGAAACCGGGGGAGTTGGTAGAGGTCAATGGTTGGATCATCGAATTCCTGGGCTACGTGCTGGACTAGGGGCGTGACACTTGGGTGGCCGCCAAAGACAAGGTGTCCGCCATCGGCGAGTAACTCGCGCACGAAGGTGGCGATGAAGTGTTCCAGGTCGAGTGCCCGATGGGTTTCGACGAGTTCTTCCGGCAGGCTAGCCGACAGAAATACGGGCAGGTTCCGCAGGTCTGTGATGTCGGATGAGATAGACATGTGCACTCCTTGGTTTCCTTCGCAACTATCTTACGCCAAATGCTGTGCGAGGATACGATTGGCCTCGACGAGAGGACAAACCTCGAGCGGCGCCCGACCGCGAGCCCAATGCACCGCCGCGCGCGTCGACGTACCGAGGTGGTGATCACCACACAGGAGCACGGCGCTGCAGCGGCCTTCTTCACGGTAGCTTCGATACAGTCGGTGCAGGCTCTCGAGCGAGGGTAGAGAGTCCTCGTACTCGAATAGGACCCGCTTGCTGGAACTGTGTACCAGAACACGCCGTCGTCCGCGGTCAAGCAGCTGCAGGCCTTCCAGTTCGGCGAGTTCACCGAGAGTCCGGCGGCAACGCTGGTCGAAGGAAGCAGCTGCGCCGATACCCCGGGCGATCAAGCTTCTGACCTTCGATAGCCGTTCCGGGTCTGTCTCGTCCCAGGTCAGCCGCTCAACGGCAGGAACCAGGGGGCAGACCGTGGTCTGGCCGACTCCTAGAACGCGAACCTGGATCCGTTGCCGGTGGGCTTCTGCGATCTCGGCTCGGACCCAGTCCGATTCACGGGCAGCTGCGGTGTCGATCAACAGCACAAAATCTTTCTCGTTGACCTGCCCCATGATCCGCTCCTGGACGACTGCTCCCTTCTCGATCTGATGGATGTCCAGGAAGGCTTGATACTTGTGGGCCCACAAGTTCTCGTAGATAGCCTGTGCAACTTCGCTGCCGTCCCGGCGGGCGTAGGAAATGAAGACCTTCTGTTTGTCTGGGAAGGCTTCCAAGCCGAAGTAGCTCCTGACGGTTTGTAAGAGCGTCCTTCCGTCGGGGGCGAAGCCCACTGCATTGCGGTTGTAGAGAGCACGAATCGAGACTGTTCGGAAGCTGAAGGCTGCTAGGTCCTCGACCACCGGGATCAACGGCAACCGTCGGCGATCGGCCTCGTGGACGAAGTCGATCACCGCTGGGTCGGCCAAGCTCTGAGGTGTCATGACGACCAAGGCGACGGTCGGCGCCGCTGCCTCCTCGTCTTGCGGAAACCAGGACGGATCGGTACGGATCGTGCCCTGTTCGGTGAGGAGATCTCGAATCCGATCGCGCAGGCCAATTGCATCGCCGGCTGCGATGAGCAAAATATACTTGTTCAAAGCCTCTCCTTCAGTTCACGGGTGCCGACAGCCCACGCCCCGGCGTCCAGGGGGCGCCAGCTGCTTCGGCCTTGGCTTCGAAGGCTTCCAGGTCGCTGAGTAACGCTGCCAGGTCGGCGTGCAGCTGTTGGTAGCCTTCCTTGGCCCAGGCGTAGTCCTGACGATCGGTCTCCGTCGGGGTCTGCGTCGACAGCCACTGGCTGCCCTGGACGCGCTCGATGCGGCCGCGCAGGGACGGCGGGGTGAAGACATTGCGTGAGCCCTTGGTGCCGTCGCCTTCGAGGGTCAGTTGGACAGCATCGAGACGCTGTTGCAAGCTCTCCAGCTCGGCGGTCAGGGTGGCATCCGCGGCCGGGGTGTCGATCAGGGCTTGGCGTAGGTGCTCGATGCGGACGTCGATCTCGTCGGCCACCTCGACACTGCCGCGGATGGCGCGGCGCAGGCTGCGCACATCGTGCTGAAAGGCCATGATGGCTTGCTTGTCTTCGGCCGCCAGGGTGTTCAGCTCTAGGGGGATGACTTCGAACTCGCTCGGTCCGGCGAGCGTCTGCCACTGGCCGTCGACGCGCGCTTCGAGGGTGGCGTTGTAGGTGCCGGGTAGGGCCAACGGACCACGCTCGGGCTCGATCCATGACGGGAGGTCGGTGGGCGGATTGAGATCGGTGGGAGCTGCGGGCGGGTAGCGCAGGTCCCAGGTGACGCGGTGCAGGCCGGCTTTGCGCTCGGCCTCGACGCGGCGGATCACATCATCGCCATCGCGCACCACCAGGAACACCTGTGGCTCGACTTCGAGATCTTCGCGCCGTAGTTCCGCCATCGTGGCGATCGGCGCATCGGTCTTGGCCTCGCGTGCCGCTTCTTCGGCTTCGTTGCGCTGCTCGCGCAGCGTCTTCAGACCATCGCGCAGCCAGTAGGTGAAGGTGGCGCCGTAGGGTGGGTTGGGTGCGGTCCAGAAGTTCGCGCCGCGGGTCATCCGACGGTCACGCTTTTCGATGTAGCGCAGTGCCTCGCGCGCCGGGAAGAGAATCGCCGTTTCGCTCTCGAAGCTCTCCTCGGACATGGTGCGTAGCGGCGTGTAGTCGTCGAGCACGTAGAAACCACGGCCGAAGGTGCCGACGACGAGATCGTTCCAGTCGCGCTGGATGTCCAGGTCCCGCACCTGGATGGTGGGGAAGCCGCCGTTGAGCTGGTGCCAGTGAGCGCCTTCGTCCAGGGTCACCCACAGGTGGAACTCGGTGCCGGCGAACAAGAGCTTCTCGTTCTCATGATCCTGGATCAGCGTGTAGGCGACCTCACGTTCCGGCAGGTCACCGCGCATCGACGTCCAGGTGGCGCCCTGGTCGCGACTGACCGCGACGTACGGGGTGAAGTCGCCCTGCTTGTGGTTGTCGAAGGTGGCGTAGACGACGTTCTCGTCGAAGAGCGACGCTTCCAGATCACTGACATAGGTGTTCTGGGGCACGAAAGGTACGCGGTCGATGGCGCGCCAGGTCTCGCCACCGTCGGTGGTGACGTGGATCAGGCCATCATCAGTGCCGACGTAGAGCAGGTTTTCGTTGAGTGGTGATTCACTCAGCGACACGATGTTGCCGTAGTTGGAGGTCGACTTGTTCTTGTGGATCGCGTCCATCTCCCACAACCGGCCCATGATCGGCAGCTGGTCGCGGTCGAGCTGACGGCTCAGGTCGCCGGAGACAGCACGCCAGCTGTTGCCGCGGTCGTCGCTGCGGTAGAGCCGCTGGCTGGCGTAATACAGGCGGGTGTGCAGGTGGTGCGACAGGATCAGCGGTGAGTCCCAATTCCAGCGGTCGGCGTCCTGGCCGGGTTCTTCCTGCGGCTGAATGTCGATCGCTTCTTCGGACTGACGGTCATAACGCACCAGGCCGCCGTACTGCCACTGGGCATAGAGGATGTTCGGGTCGGTCGGGTCGACGCGTGTCTCATAGCCGTCACCGCCGACGGTGATGAACCAGTCCTCGTTGGAGATGCCGGAGCTGTGCATCGTGCGGCTCGGACCGCCCATCGAGTCGTTGTCCTGGGTACCGCCGAAGATGTAGTAGAAGGGCTTCGAGGTGTCGGTGCTGACACGGTAGAACTGGGTGATCGGCAGGTTTTCCTTGAAGTTCCAGTTCTCGCCGCGGTCGAAACTCTCGTAGACGCCGCCGTCGTTGCCCACCATCATGTAGTCGGGGTCGTTCGGATCCAACCACACGGCGTGGTGATCGACGTGCTGACGCTTGCCGGGCACTTTCTCGTAGCTAGCGCCGCCATCCCGCGTCACCCACAGCCAGACGCCCACCGAGTAGACGGTGTCGCGGTCGTGCGGGTCGCAGGTCAGCTCGTTCCAGTAGTCACCGCCCTGCACGTGGCCGGAGCGCTTCTCCCAGCTCTCGCCGCGATCGGTGGAGCGGAAGGTACCGCCCTCGTCGCGCACCGCGTCGAGTTCCGCGTAGATCACGTTGGGGTCGACGGGCGAGATGCACAGGCCCATGCGGCCACGATCGGCGTCCGGTAGGCCCTTGTCGATCTGGCGCCAGGTCGCACCGCCGTCGGTCGACTTGTGGAAGGCGGATTCCGGGCCGCCGTTGAGCAGTGTCCAGACGTGGCGTCGGCGCTGGTAGGAGGTGGCGTAAACGACGTTCGGGTCGAGCAGGTCGAGCCACACCTCGGCAACGCCGGTGTCGTCCGAGACGTGCAGGATGCGCTCCCAGGTTTCGCCGCCGTCGACGGTCTTGTACAGTCCTCGGTCGCCGCCGGCATTCCACAGCGGTCCCATCGCCGCGACATAGACGACATTCGGGTCGCGCGGGTCGACCTCGATGCGCCCGATGTGCTCCGAGTTCTCTAGCCCCATGTGCTGCCAACTCTGACCGCCGTCGAGACTCTTGTAGATGCCGTCACCGAAGGACACCGAGCGCTGCGAGTTGTTTTCGCCCGTGCCAACCCAGATCACGTTGTGGTTCTTCGGGTCGATGGTGACGGTGCCGATCGAGTACGAACCCTCGTCGTCGAACACCGGCTTCCAGGTGGTGCCGGCGTTGGTGGTTTTCCACAGGCCACCGGAGGCGGTGGCGGCGAAGTAGCGGTGGCGCTTACCCGGTGTCACCGCGAAGTCGATGATGCGGCCGGAATTGATCGCCGGTCCGATCCCGCGCAGGCTGAGGCCGGAAAGCGCGTCGGCATTGAGGCGGGTCTCGGGTTCTTCCGTCTCTTCGGCCAGTGCCGTCGAGGCCGGCAGCCAGCCAGCGAGCCCGCCGGCAAGGCCGAGCAGTCCACACCATTGCAGTGCGCAGAGTACGATCACCATCCACTTCTTCACGCGACGCCTCCTTACTTCGTTTCGTCTCGGCGAGTTTTTGACGAACTCTCGAATCCAGGTCGAACCTTCGATGTTGTCGGAACCTGCTCAGGATATCCGTTTCTGTGCCGGAATCAAGGTGCTGTCCAGGATGTCGCCCGGGATCCGGCGCGCCGCCGCCAGCGCCTGCGATAGGATCGAAGAGCCTCCGGCGATGGGCAGCCCGAGCCCGCTGCAGGCAGACGTTGTACCGACCCCATAGACTTGCTCATCGGAGATCCCATGCGCCTGACCCCCAAGAGTGCCATCCTGATCGTGGCGGGCTTCACCCTCCTCTTCCTGGTCGGCCAATCCGCCGTCGACGCTTACCTCGGCCGCGCGCGGCTCGAACTCGTGCGCCCCGGTCAGGATGGTGCGGTACGCATCGACGTGAGCGACCTCGAACGGCTGGACGTCCGCTTCTTCCGCTTCCTCAACTCCGGCAACCAGGAAGTCGAATTCCTGGTCGGTCGCGACGAGAACGGGATCGTCCAGGTCGGCTTCAACGCCAACGACAACCACTACAAGACGCGCCTCGGCTTCTCTTACCAGGATGGCTGGATCATCGACAACAAGTGCGATACCAACATCCGCCTGTCCGGCATCAACCGTGGTGGTGGTGGCTGCAAGCCCGTGCCGGTGCGGCATCAGGTCGTCGGCGATGAGCTGATCATCCGTGAGCCCGACATGCTCGCCGGCTGGCGGTACTTCCGGTGATGTTCGCTCGGCCGTTCGAATAGACGCCGTGCTCCACATCTACATCGACGCCGACGCCTGCCCCGTCAAGCAAGAGGTCTACCGGGTCGCCGGTCGCTACAGCCTCGACGTCACCCTGGTCGCCAACTCGGGCATGCGTACGCCACCCGACCCGCGCATCTCGATGCAAGTCGTCCACGGCGATCTCGACGCCGCCGACGATTGGATTGTCGAGCACGTCGAGGCGGGTGACATCGTCGTCACGGCAGATATTCTGCTCGCGGGTCGCTGCCTGGAGAAGGGGGCGAGCGTCCTTGGGACGACTGGCAAGCCCTTCACCGAAGACAACATCGGTGACGCCATCGCCACCCGTGAGTTGCTGGCTGACCTGCGCGGTGGCGGAGAACTGCTGGGTGGGCCGCCGCCGTTCGAGAAGAAGGATCGGTCGCGGTTCTTGCAGAAGCTGGACGAGGTGATCCAGGGGATCCGACGGCAGAACGCCCACTGAAGGGCACCAGTCAGCTATGGTGTGCTGCTGTCGCAGCCGGTCGCCAGGCTCAATGCCTGACATACGGCCGCCATTTTCTCGGAACTCAGGCTGCCGACATAGTGCTGGAGCAACCGCTTGGGTACTGTCTGCACGTGGTCGAGATTCACTGCTGACTCGTGCTTGAGACCTTCTTCGACCCCCACGATCACTTCGCTGGGGGCTCCTCGAATTGCGGATGTGATCGGGGCCACCATGACGGTTTGCAGCCAAGGGATGGCTTGCGACCGGGTCAAGATGACGATGGGTCGGCGCTTGTCAGGCTGTTTGAAGGTGTAGAGCCAGATCTCGCCGCGATTCACTCCGGCGGCCATTCGCCCTGCTCTTCCCAGCCTTCGAACTCCTCGCCCAGGCCGGCGCCGTCGGTGTAGGCTTTGCGGTATTGCTCGGCGATCTGTGCTTGTCGACGGCTTTCTAGCCAATCGGAAATGATCTCTCGTAGCACCGCGGAACGGCCACTCGCCTTGACTTCGTCGTTGTCGTCCAGGCGCTGCAGCAGGGATTCGTCGAACATGACTTGTACAGCCTTCATGTGGATAGTTTATCCACGGCCAAGGCGTTTGTATACCTTGTGGAGGTAGTAGAGGGTCATGGTGAGATAAGATCCCCCGGTTCCCACCGGAAAGGAGTCCCGATGCCTTCCTCTGAAAGGCCCGCCGCCAGTGACCGACTGCAGCGGTACTGGCGCAGCAACCTGCGCTACCTCGCCGTCCTGCTCAGCATCTGGTTTGCCGTCTCGTTCGGTGCCAGCGTCCTCTTCGTCGACCATCTCGACCAGATTCGTCTGTTTGGCTTCCGCCTCGGTTTCTGGTTCGCCCAGCAGGGCTCGATCCTGGTCTTCGTGCTGCTGATCGTGGCTTACGTGGCGTTGATGAATCGGCTGGACAAGAAGTACGACGTGGACGAGAAGCGTGACGCGGAGTCGACGGGGCAGGGGGCATCATGAATGTCGAGGCCTGGACGTTCGTGATGGTCGGCTTGTCGTTCGCGCTCTACATCGGCGTCGCGGTGTGGTCGCGGGCGACGACGACGGGGGAGTTCTATGTCGCCGGTGGGCAGGTGCCGCCGCTGATGAACGGCATGGCGACGGCGGCGGACTGGATGTCGGCGGCGTCGTTCATTTCGATGGCGGGGCTGATCTCCTTCATGGGGCGCGACGGCTCTGTCTACCTGATGGGATGGACCGGCGGCTATGTGCTGCTAGCGTTGCTCTTGGCGCCCTACCTGCGCAAGTTCGGCAAGTACACGGTGCCCGACTTCGTGGGCGACCGCTACTACTCGCAGGTGGCGCGGGTCGTCGCGGTGGTGTGCGCGATCTTCGTCTCGTTCACTTACGTGGCGGGGCAGATGCGCGGGGTCGGTATCGTCTTCTCGCGCTTCCTGGGTGTCGAGGTTGGCACCGGCGTGCTGATCGGCATGGGGGTGGTGTTCTTCTACGCCGTGCTCGGCGGCATGAAGGGCATCACCTATACGCAGGTGGCGCAATACTGTGTGCTGATCTTCGCCTACATGGTGCCGGCCATTTTCATCTCGCTGCTGGTGACCGATCAGTGGATCCCGCAGATCGGCTTCGGCAGCCAGTTGGCGGACGGTTCCGGCGTCTACCTGCTGGACAAGCTCGATGGACTGAGTACCGAGTTGGGCTTCAACGCCTACACTGGTGGGCAGAAATCAACGCTCGACGTCTTCTTCATCACTGCCGCGCTGATGGTCGGCACGGCCGGGTTACCGCACGTGATCGTGCGCTTCTACACCGTGCCGAGGGTGTCGGCGGCACGCAGCTCGGCGGGCTGGGCACTGCTGTTCATCGCCCTGCTCTATACGACGGCGCCGGCGGTGGCGGCCTTCGCACGCACCAACTTGCTGACCACAATCTCGGACCGCCCGATCGCCGAGGCGCCGCAGTGGTTCCACAACTGGCAAGAGACCGGGCTGATCACCTGGCACGACAGGAACGGCGATGGTTTGATCCAGTACCGAGGGCCGAATTCGGCGGTGGAGAACGAACTGACGATCGATCGCGACATCATGGTGTTGGCCAATCCGGAGATCGCACGGCTGCCGAATTGGGTGGTAGGTCTGGTGGCGGCCGGTGGGCTGGCGGCGGCGCTGTCGACGGCGGCGGGCCTGCTGTTGGTGATTTCGACGTCGGTGGCGCACGATCTGCTGAAGAAGAGCTTCCTGCCCAGAATCAGCGAGAAGGGCGAGCTGATCGCGGCGCGCATCGCGGCTGGTTTCGCGGTAGTGATCGCCGGCTACTTCGGGATCAACCCGCCGGGCTTCGTGGCGCAGGTGGTGGCTTTTGCTTTTGGCCTGGCGGCGGCGTCGTTTTTCCCCGCGATCATCCTGGGGATCTTCTCCAAGCGCATGAACCGCGCCGGTGCCATCGTCGGGATGGTTGCCGGCTTGCTGTTCACTGCCGGCTACATCAGCTACTTCAAGTTCCTGCACCCGGAGCTGAACACGCCGGAGCACTGGTGGTGGGGCATCTCGCCCGAAGGCATCGGGACGCTCGGCATGCTGCTCAACTTCGCGCTAGCGCTGGTCATTTCACGCTTCACGCCGGCGCCTCCGCTGGAGATCCAGCAGTTGGTGGAGCGTATCCGCGTACCACGCGGGGCTGGGGAGTCGCACGAGATCTCGGCCTGATGTCGTGAGTGAAGCAGGGTGGTAGGATCCTGCCTAGCGCACAACAAGTGGAGGGAAAGTGGAAAAGCTCATCTTGATCGCTCGTATCCTGCTCAGCCTGATCTTCGTGGCCTTCGGCCTGACCAGCGTATCCCACCATCTGATCACCGCAGACGGTTAGGCCAGGCGGTACGACGATGTCGAGGTCGCGCATCTGCCTGACATCCTTCAAGTCTCGAAGCGTTCCTCCAACTCGACACCCAGCCCATCCGCAATTCGGTTGACAAAGGCGAAGTAGGACGTGATCGAGCAGATGTCGTGGACACCGCGATCGGTGAAACCGTGTTCGCGCAGCTTCTCGACGTCGGCGCGTTCCATGTCCCACGGCTGGCGGGTGAGCTTGACGGCGTAGTCGAGGATGGCGCGATCACGGGCGTCTAGCTCGGTCCCAGTGCCGGCCCTGGTGCCGGCCTCCGTACCAGACAGGGCCGTGTAGTCGCGGGCCAGGGCGTCGAGCAGCGCATCCTGCGACGCCAGCGGCATCTTCTTGGCGGTCAGCAAGCGACGGAGCCCCGCTCCGTGATGCTTCAGTCAGTAATGGCACTGATTGTGCGCCGACACCACCACCGCGATCATCTCGCGCTGGATGCGCGTCAGCTCGCCTTTGCCGTACATCAGCTCGCGGTAGATGTCGTAGTGCAGGCGCATGGTCTGGCTGTGAACGCTGTGGATCTGGAGGATGTTGTCCTGATCCGGGACGCGGTCGGCTTCTGGGATCTGGTCTTCGGGCAGGTAGTTGATAAACGCCATGCAGGCAGTTTACCTCGGCTTGCCGTGTCGGGCGTCAGGTTGCGTTCGGCGACCTTCTGAGGGCGTGCACTTGACCCTGTGACAACCTTGGTGGATCGGTAGACGCGGGTGCAGGGAGTTGCTAACCTTGGCCTGCTGCCTTGAGACCAACGGTGTCCGGAGTCCTAGTATCGTCTCTCGCAGCAGTTGGGAAGTGCTGGATATGTTTGTCTAGCCTGATTTGCGTTCTTATGGCGTCCTGATGGGCGTTCTTGAGGTCCGAGACGGGTAAACGCGCCTGCTCTCAGGAGTTGAAGTAGTGATTAGTTCCAATACAAATCGACAGCTACTTGTTGGTTATAATCACAACATTCCATACAAGGGGAATGTTTATCACGTTCAGAGTGAGTTCCGAGGCTCACCAGAGCCGAGCATCGCGACCCAGGTGTTTCTCGACGGGCGAGTGATTTCCTCGGAGACGTGCAGTGCAGACGTGCGTTCGGCTGAGCCGGGACGACCGGTGCTTGAGCAGATGAAGGCACAGCACAAGGCTGCCATCCGGTTGCTCATTTCGGGACGGCTCGGTGAGAGGTTGCAGGCCGGGCTCCCAGAGAAGGTGGCTGCCGATATCGAGGAGTTCCAGGCTGCCTCCGTGCCGAGCTTGGTACAGGTGGCATCGGTCCCTGGACATCTGAAGCTCCGTCGCTCGCTGGTGCGCTTCGTACGTGCGGTCGACGGGTGCCACCCGCCCTCGCAACAAGAGCTGCCGGCACGCTTGCGCTCGATCATCACCGCGATCGCGATTCTGATCGGGGGCAGCCACCAGCTGAAAGCTCGCAAGGACGATCTGACGGAGTTGCTGATTCTGCGCTCGGAAGCGCTGGAGTGGTTGTCTCAGCCTCGAGGCGAGCAGGAGATCGAGGGACTAGAATTGTGGCGGGACTTCGAGGCCATGGCGGCGTCGATGTCCGAACTGAACTCGCGCCAAGCACTGGTCGAGCACGATCTGGCGATCTGGAAGCGGTTCCTGAGTGCCAGCAACGGGCTACCCGTCGAGACGCCGATCACCCACGAGCAGCTGGAGTCGATCAGGTCGACCTGGGGACGCAGCGAGGAACTGGACGAGGCGTTGGAGTTTCCTGCCAAGTTGACGGTCGGACAGGTGCGGGCCGTGTTGGGGCCGCAAGTACAGGACTTGGAAGCGGTGGCACTGCGGCTGCACCAAGAGAAGGGGCAGGTTCGCGGTCAGTTGTTTGGTTGAGGCCGCGCGGCACGCGATCCAGGGATCTTCGCCGCCGTTCCCCTGGTGCTGGTCGCCGTTGCCCGGCTCGCCGTGCTCCGCCGGCCGTGCGTGCGTCGCGGCTGGATCCGGTGTTTGCTCTCAGAGAGCACTAGAGGCGTGAACCTTTTGCGCTGTCTCCCGACTGCCACAATAGGGAGACGGCCATGACCACCAGAATCACGACACCAAGCTCAGACGATCCGGCCCAGTCGCACGATCGTGCGGCGTGCGAACAGGAGTTGTTGGTCGTGCGCTGCCAGCTGGGTGAGCCGGCGGCGTTCGACGCTCTGGTCGCTCGCTGGCACGAACCGCTGTGGCGCTATCTGTGCGGCATGTCCACGGATCGCCGGGTGGCCGAGGACGTGCTGCAAGACACCTGGCTGCGCATCCTGCGAGGCATCGGCAAGCTCCGTCAGCCGGACCGCTTGCCTGCCTGGCTGTTCTCGATCGTGCGCCGTGCTTTCGCCGACCGCCTGCGCCTGCGCTACGCCGAGAAGGACGTCGAATCGCTCGATGCACCCTCGACGGAGGAACAGGTGGATGCGTCGCCACGGCAAGTCGCGGCAGTCGGTGATCCGGCGATCGAGGCGCTGGCGGCGCAAGAAGTCGAGTTCTTGCGCGGTGCTCTCGGTGACCTGTCGCCTCCCGACCGTGAAGCCCTGATCCTCTTCTACCTGCAAGAGTTCACACTGCGCGAAGTCGCCGACGTCCAGGAAGTGCCGGTGGGCACGGTCAAGTCCAGGCTCCACCGGGGCCGGCGTCAGCTGCGCGCGCAGCTGCGAGCGAAAGGAGTTTCGAGATGAACGCCCCTGTCCCGCCGAGGCCCTCGATCGCCGAGATGCAACAGCGCCTGGCCGTCGAGCTGTCGACACGTGCGCGAGTGGTGTTGACTCTACTGTTCCTGGTCGATCTGGCGGTCGGCATCGTCGTGCTGGCGCTGTGGCTGACGGAACCCTCTCTGCCGCTGCGCACTCAGGTCGCCTTCGGCCTGTTGCTCGCCGGCGCCTCTACCTGGGCCCTCTACTTTGGCTGGACGCTGTCCCGGCGCAAGGTCTTGCTGGCACGCCAGCGCGTGATCAGCGGCTGGATTGCCTTCGTTTTCACCGGTCTGCTCACTGCCGGCTGCGCCGCGCTCGCCATCGCCCAGCCGGACGCCCGCAACCTGGCGCTCACCGCCGCTGCCATGGGCGCCACCTTCTGCGTCGCCGCCGGGCTGCTGCTGCAGCGGGCGCACGCCGGCTACCAGGAACTGGTCGACCGGCGCGCAGGGCTCGAGCAGGAGCTGGGGCGCGCCTGAGCCCTACTGCACGTAGTACGGTTCGAGCAGGCGCTCCCAGCTACTGGCTTTCTGCTCGAACTCGGCGGGGCAGCGCACCGCGCGCTGCTCCGGCAGCAGTTCTGGATGGACCAGATCGGAGTAGGCTTCCGGATCCGCGCCGTAGACGATGCACGCCAGGGAGTAGGCACGCTGAGCGCTGAGCGAGTGCTCGCCCCAAAACGCCATCTCGGCGCCCGACGATTCCAGCAGCGCGGCCATCGCGTCGAAGCTCTCAGCCGCCGATAGCAAGTCGTCGTGACCCTCGGCGTCGATCAGAACAAGGGCCGCCAGGTCGTCGACCGCGTCTTCCTCGCGGCCGGTGATCGGCAATTCGAGCACGTGGACCATGGCGTGGCCCATCTCGTGCAGCAGGAAGAAAAGGGTGCTTCCCAGGATGTTGTCGCCGATCGCTTCCTCGCTCTGGTTCGGATCGCTGGCGAAGATCTGGGCGAACATGCCGAGAAACTCATAGCAGAAGCTGATGCGCACGTGCTCTGGGTTGTAGAACGCATTCGCCTGACCGCAGGTCTCGAAGACGATCGGCACTTCGGCGCCGAGGTCGAGAGAGCCATTGACATAGTCCGCGGCCAGCTCCGCGATGCCGGACTCGGCCACGGCTTGCGACAACTCCTGCAAAGCGGCGGGTGGCGCCGTGTAGTGGACGGTGAATTGGGCCTGGGCCGGGGAGGGGAGCCAGGCGAAGATGCCGAAGAAGGCGATGGCGACCAGGGTCTGTAGGGCCAGGCGGGCGGTCGGACGATTCGACATGGGGAGCCTCCAGGATAAGCCTATAGATTGTGCGCAGAATGCCGGCATCATAGAGCACCCCGAGTCTGAAGAACCAGCGGGGTTGGAAGAGAGCTGCCGGTACGGTCGCAGTGGATCACGTGCCTCAGTGAATCACGTGCCACTCGGTCTGGCGCCCGGCCAGGTAGACGACGCGCTCACCGTCGTAGACAGCGCTCTGTTCGAGCTTGATCTGCAGCCACTGGCCGCTGTCACCGGTCCATGCCGGGGCCTGTACCTTGACGTTGCCCTCGATCGCATAGCCAGTCATCGGATGCAGCGGCCAGTCGCCCCGATGTGGGGTCGGGCCCTGGTTGTCCCACATGCCGATGGTCGGGCCGGGGGCGTGGCCAAAGAAGCCGAGCGGGTGCGTGTAGACGCTGCACAGGATGCCTTCGGTCTCGGCGGCGGCGCGGGTGGCGGCGAGGATCTGGTTGCCGGTGCGACCGGTCTCGAAGGCGTCGGTGAGCAGGTCTTGCCAGCGGTTGCCGACGCGCAGGGCGTCGATCAACTCGGTCGGTGGCGTGTTCTCTCCGAGATGGGCCACGTAGCCCATTTCCTGAGTGTCGGTGCACAGCCGCAGGTAGCAGATGCCAACGTCGGTGTGCAGCACATCGCCGCGCCGGATGATCTCGGAAGTGCCGCAGAAGTCGGCGTCCTGCTCGCACGCGACTCCCGGGCGCTGCAGATTGACGTGGGGTTGAAACCAGGGGCGCAGCCCGAGATCGGTGAAGCGCTGGCGGATATACCACTCGACATCTTCGGTAGTCGTGACGCCGGGGGTGATGACGCGTGCGGAAAAGGCTTCGCTGATCACCCCCCGGGCCAGGGAGACGACGTGGCCCCAGGTCTCAACTTCGTGCACCGTGCGCGTTTCCAGCCAGCGCACCACCAGGTCTTCGGCGCTCACGATTCGCGCCTGCAGCTCGGGTGTCAGGACTTCCAGCAAGCGCTCGTGCAGACCGGCGGTCAGCCCGTCGGCGACCGGCCAGTGGCGGCTGACGTTGACGCCGATCTTACGCGGGTCGCGCTCGGCCAGGATCTCGCCCAGGCGCTGCCACTGCTCGTCGAGATCGCCGCCCTCCCAGGAGGTGGCGTAGAGGTGGCCGATCGGGTAGCGGCTGACGGTCAAGCGCTCCAGTCCCTCTTCGGGCCCGCGGTCGTGGAAGACCAGCATGGTGGTGCGGCGGGCGGCGAACACGGGCTCGGGAACGAGCGTCAGGTAGACAGGGTCTTCGGCGTACTCGCGGTTGATCACCAGCCACAGGTCGATGCCGGCTTCACGCATCAGGCGTGGCAGCAGCTCGTGCAGGCGCTCTTCGAGCCTCGCATTGACCGCCGCCGGTCGTGCGCGCTGCGGTAGTAGCGCACCGGGCGCGGTGAGCACGCGTCCTTGCGCGGGGTCCTCGGCCCAGGTGGTCATGGGGGCGAGAAAGCTCAGGACGAGAGCAGTGCTGAGGGCAGAGTGCTTCATAGTTGTCTTCACGGTCGAGGCTCTCCTTGGCAGTTGGAGGCCGAGGCTATCACTCGAGTGGGTCCTCTTCGGGGCGGCCTGGCGGTCGCTGCCGCTGGCCGCTGTCGTGGTCTCACTGCAGCAGAGGCGTGCTTGGCTGCGTGCGGCTTGGTCGATCGACGGTGACTGTGCTAGAGACTGTACGTGCGGGCGGCATGTTGCCGTTCACACCCAGAATGCCGCCGATGTCGTCTACTGCCCGAACAGCTGATCCTGCGCCCTCGCGCCCCCTGAGACCCCAGCCCGAGAGATTGGGCGACACCCGCAGTCTGCTCTCCAGCTGGCACTTCTGGCTGGCGGTGACGCTGTTCTGGGTCTTCTTCGGCTTCATCATCGGCAATCACATCTACTTCAGCATGCGGGACCACGGGCACGACTGGTTCCGCATCGTGCTGTGGCAAATGGGCGGCTCGGCCGCGTGGATCCTGCTGACGCCGGCGGTCCTGGCGCTCGACCGCAGGTTTCCGCTGCTCAGTGGTCGCGTGTGGCCGTCGATGTTGGTGCACTTGAGTGCGGCCTTGGTTTTCGCTGCTGTCCGCCTGGCACCACTGACCGCGCTGTCCCTGGCGCTCGACCCTTTTCGACCGTTCCCGCGCAAGGAGTCCTTCGGCGTCGAATACATGCAGTTGCTCGGCGAGTGGATGCACCTGGACACCCTGGTCTACGTCGCCATCCTGGCGCTGGCCTACGCGCTCGATTACCGCGAGCGCCACTTCCGCGACAGCCTGCGGGCCTCGCGCTTGAAGGCCGATCTGGCGGCAGCGCAGGTCCGCGCGCTGGAACTCGAGATCCATCCTCACTTTCTGTTCAACTCCCTCAACGCAATCAACATGCTGGTGCGCGGTGGTGAACGTGAGAAAGCGTCGGGGATGGTGGTCGGGCTGGCCGATCTGCTGCGCCTGACGCTCAAGCGCCGTGATCGTCAGCTGGTGAGGGTGGCGGAGGAACTGGAGCACGCGCGGCTCTACCTCGACCTGCAGAAGGCACGCTTCGAAGACCGGTTGCAGGTCGACACCGAGGTTGCCGGTGAGACGCTGGGCGCTCTGGTGCCGCGCCTGGTGCTGCAGCCACTGGTCGAGAACGCGATCCGTCACGGTATCGAGCGCCGTCGCGGCCGTGGCCGGGTCGCGATTTCGGCGCGCCGAGTGGAGACGGACGACGGTCCTCGGTTGTGGATCGAGGTCAGCGACGACGGTCCGGGCGTCGAGGCGGACGCGGCATCGAGCGGCAGCGGCATCGGGCTCGACAACATCCGCTCGCGCCTGGAAGCGCTGTACGGCGAGCACTGGCGGCTCGAGCTACGCAGCACGCAGGAGGACGGCACGCGCGTGACGATGGAGATCCCCTGGCAGGAAGCTGGCCCGATGGAGACGGACACGTGAGCGGCGAGCGGCTGCGCGTGGTGCTGGTGGACGACGAACCTCTGGCGCGCCGGGCGCTGCGCGAAGTCCTCGACGCGGATGACGATCTCGAGGTGGTGGCTGAGTGCGTCGACGGTGAAGATGCGCTACAGGCGATTCGTCAGCAGCGCCCGGACCTGTTGCTGCTCGACATTCAGATGCCGGAGATGGACGGTTTCGAAGTGCTGCGCCGTCTGGATGCACGTTCCTCGGAGACCGGTTCTGCAAAGGCCGGGGCCTTGCCCTGCGTCGTCTTCGTCACCGCGTACGATGAACATGCCGTCCATGCCTTCGAGCAGGCGGCGATCGACTATGTGCTCAAACCGTTCCCGGCGGCGCGGCTGCGTCAGGCGCTCGAGCGCGCCAAGGAGCGTCTGCGCAGCGCCGAACTCTCCGAGCTGGCGCGCCGCGTGCTGGCACTGGCGGATGCGCGTGGAGCACGCGACCGGCCGATCTACCTCGAGCGGTTGGCGGTACCCAAGGGCACACGTACGCTGCTGCTGGAGGTCGAGCGGATCGACTGGCTGGAGGCTGCCGACTACCACGTGCGCCTGCATGTCGGTGACGACAGTCACTTGATCCGCAGGTCGCTCAAGTGGTTCGAGCAGCAACTCGATCCAGCCCGCTTCGTGCGCGTGCACCGGTCCGCGATGGTCCACCTGCAGCGGGTCAGCGAGCTGCGACGTCTGGGGCCGGACGACTACGTCGCCGTGCTGCCAGGCGAGCGTCAAGTAGCCCTCAGCCGGGCTGGCCGCGACGCCCTCGGTCAGCTCTTGGGGTGATACCAGTCCCGGGGCTTGCCTGCACGAATCGCAAGCTCGACTGCAGCTCACTCTGCAGACGCTGCAAGAGCCGGCGGTCGTTGCCAAGCCCGTGGTAGCATCCGCGGCGAATGGACTAACGACAGGAAATCTATGTCTACAAGAGCCATCGATTGCCAACGAAACGAACGACCAGGAGGTTGGATCCCATGAGGCCAAGACAAGCAAGGCGCGGCGTGCTGCGCGGAATCGGAGGGTTGGGTTTGGCTCTGCTGGGCGGCGTCCTCGGCCTGACCCTGGGCGCTTGCGACAGTGGCCCGCGTCCTATGGAAATTCGCTTCGATGCACGCTTCGGCGAAGAGCCCGCGCGCTGCGATACGCGCTACGACGGCGTTGGCGCCGCCGGCACGACGGTCGAGATCGGTGACGCCCGCCTCTACGTGTCCAACCTGCAACTCGTGCGCGCCGATGGCACCACGGAGCCGCTGGTCCTCGACCAGGACACGCCGTGGCAGCATGAGTCGGCAGCCTTGCTCGACTTCGAAGACCGCACTGGCCGTTGCTCGGAGGTCGGCACCGCCGAGATGAACAGCGTGGTGCGCGGCAGCGCGCCGGGCGGCGAGTACACCGGCTTGAGTTTCGACATCGGCCTGCCGCACGAGTTCAACCACGGCGATGCTACGACCGCGCCGTCACCGCTCAACGTCAACGCCATGTACTGGAACTGGCAGATGGGCTACATCTTCGCCAAGTTCGACTTCTGGGTTCCCGAGCCGCCAGCCCCAGAGGCCCCCGCCGAGGGGGAGGCTGGGGCTGAAGCGGTCGCCTCCGCAGTAGCCGCGGAGAGTGGGGAAGAGGTTCTGGGCGGCGTCGGTGTCGAGCGAGGCGGCGCGCGGCCCAACATCGCCTACCTGGCGCACATCGGCAGCACCGGCTGTGTTTCAGCGGCGCCGATCCTGCCCCCGGGCGACCCTTGTGCGCACGGCAACCGTGTCCATGTCGAGTTGACCCCGTTCGACCCTGCCTCGCAGGTCGTCGTCCTGGACCTGGCTTCCTGGCTGCGAGACATCGACGTTTCGCGCTCGGTGCCGCGGCCACCGGGCTGCATGGCGGACACCAGCGATCCGGATTGTGCCGAGGTGTTCGGTGCCGTCGGTCTCGATCTGGCCACCGGCGAGTGCGTCGACGGCTGCAGCAGTCAGAAGCTGGTACGAGCCGGAGCGCCTGCCGCGGCTGCCAGCACGGAGGCTCCGGCATCATGACGCCGCGCGAGGGTCGACTCTGGGTCTCGGCGGCGATCGCGATGCTCGTCGCGGGTTGGATTCACCTCGCCATCGCGCCGGCTCACTTTGCGCACGCCCCTGCTCATGGGCTCTTCTTCGGCGTACTGGGAGCGCTGCAGATCCTCTGGCTCTTGCTCTTGGGCGTTGCCGAACCGCTGACCGGTCGCAGCCGCACCTGGCGCCAGCGGATGTTCGAACTGCTGCGCTTGTCGGGGCTTTGGCTCAGCGGCGGAGCGGTCATGTTGTGGTTGCTGACCCAGGTGCTGCGACCACCGTTCGCGCTGCAGCCGGAACCGATCGACAACCCGACGCTGCTCAGCAAGTTGGCGGAATTGGCCGTGGCGGCCATCCTGGTACGGTTGTCCCCGGCCACCGGTGCCGCGCTGCGGGCCGCGGGCGGTCGTTCCAGCCGTCAAGTACGTCTCAGTCTGCGACGCTCGACCCTGGCGGGAGCCGCCTGGGCGGTAGTGGCCGGCCTGGCGATGTGGGGTGGCGGTCTGTTCGCCGAGGATCAGCTGCCGCGCCTCAAGCCCGCCGCCATGACCGCGGGCACGGGTGTCGTCGACGACGGCCACGACCACGAGCACGACGACGACACGCCACCGCCGAGCTTCGGGGAGTACGTTTCCGCGGCTAGCCGCCTGGTCGGTTCGCTGCTCGGACCGCCGCCCGTCTATGACTGGCAGCTGCCATCGCACTTCCCACCGCCGCTGGTGCCGGCTGACAACCCGGTCACCGCGGAGAAGGTGCAGCTCGGCCGCTTCCTGTTCTACGACCGCAAGCTCGCTGGCAACGGCCAGCAAGCCTGTGCTTCCTGCCACCTGCAGAAGTTCGCCTTCAGCGACGCCAAGGCGACCTCGGTCGGCTCCACGGGAGAGGAGCTGCCGCGCAACTCCATGGCCCTGGTCAACGTGGTCTACAACCCGTCGCAGACCTGGGGACACCCGAACCTCGAGCAGCTGGAAGACCAGCTCCTGATTCCCATGTTCGGCACCCACCCGGTCGAACTCGGCATGGCGGGCAACGAGGACGCCATCCTCGAGCGCTTGCGTGGCCAGCCGGCCTACCAGGAACTCTTCCCGCTCGCCTTCCCAGCTGACGCCGATCCGATCAACATGGCCAATATCGTCCGGGCCCTGGCCAGCTTCACGCGCACCCTGATTTCCAGCGACTCGGCCTATGACCGCTTCGTCCAGGGAGACACCGAGGCCTTGTCCGCGTCGGCGCGCCGCGGCATGGGGCTGTTCCTGTCCGAGGACTTCGAGTGTCACCACTGCCACGGTGGTTTCAACTTCACCGTCGCCGCGGTGCACGCCAACACCGCATTCGTCGAGAAGGTGTTCCACAACACCGGCCTCTACAACCTCGGCGACGGCGCCTACCCACACGGCAACCAGGGGGTCTTCGAGATCACCCAGAAGCCCGAGGACAGGGGCAAGTTCCGGCCGCCGAGCCTGCGCAATATCGCGCTCACCGCACCCTACATGCACGACGGCTCGATCGCGACGCTGGAGGAAGTGATCGAGACCTATGCCGCCGGCGGACGGGTCATCGAGGACGGTCCCTACGCGGGGGACGGGCGCAAGAATCCGCACAAGAGCGGATTTGTCCCCGGCTTCCCGATGACCGAGCAGGAGCGGGACGACCTGGTCGCCTTCCTGCACGCGCTCACCGACGACAGCTTCGTCACCGATCCGCGCTACTCGGACCCGTTCGTGCAGCCGCTGCCGTCGTCGGCCACAACGACTCAGCAGACGCGACTGAGTGAACCGGTCGATCTGCCCAGCATAGAGGCCCATGACGGCCATGACGCTCACGCTGCCACGGATCTCTCCCTGCTGGCGGACGCCTCCGGTGTCGTTTGCCGGCACGGTGAGTGTGTCGAGGTGCCGCGGCTCTAGCGAGCTGCCGGCCCCTCTCCGAAGCGAGCGGTTCCCAGGCGACAGGCTCCCTGCAGGAAAGGCCTTATAGGAACGGCCCCCCTATAGGAAAGGACTGCCCGGCGGGGCCTCGAGTGTCGCCCGGGTGATCGCCGCGCGCGTCGTGGTGCCGGCGAAGCGCATCGCGCGCACCAGCTCGCCCTGCAGCAGTGCCAGCACCTGCTCGACGCCCGCCTGGCCGAAGGCGCCAAGGCCCCAGATCTGCGGGCGACCGAGACACACCGCGTCGGCGCCGAGCGCCAGGGCCTTGAAAACGTCTGTACCGCGCCGGAAGCCGCTGTCGATCAGTACCGGACCGGCACCGTCCATGGCATCGATCACCTCGGGCAGGGCTTCCAGCGCGCTGCGTCCGCCCGGTCCCTGGCGGCCGCCGTGGGTCGAGACGATGACGCCATCACAGCCGTGCTCACGCGCCAGGCGCGTGTCCTCGGCGGTCAAGATGCCCTTGATCAGCACCTTCATCGACGTCCGGGCGCGCAGCCAGTCGACGAACTCCCAGCTCAAGCCCGGGTTGGTCGGTGCCAGCGGCTCGTCTTCTTCGGCGATGTTGCCGAAGCGCAGCCGGCCGCTCAGCACCATGCGCACCACGCCACGCAGTCCCGGTTCGCGGTTGCCACCCACCGGCGTGTCGACGGTCAAGGCGACCGCCGGACAACCTTGGGCCTCGACGCGCCGCAGCAGGTCGGCGAGCAGCGAACGGTCCCAGCGGGCATAGAGCTGAAACCAGGGCACGGCGCCTCCCTCGAAGGCCGTTGTGGCGGTGGTGATGTCCTCGAAGGACGCGCTGGTCAGCGTCGCGGCGATCATGCGGTGGCCTTGCGCACCAGCTGCGCGCGCGGTCGGTAGCTCGCCCTCGGGGTGGAAGGCGTTCTGGATGCCGATCGGTGCCAGGAAGATCGGCGACGCGTAGCGCTCGCCGAAGATCTCCACCGAGGTGTCGATGTCGCGCACGTCGATCAGCCGGCGGATGCGCAGCTGTAGCGCGCGAAAGATCTCCTCGTTGCGACGCAGCGTGACGCCGTCGTCGACGCCGGTCGACAGCCAGCGCCAGGAGTCGGGATGGATCTTGTCGACCGCCAGGTCGCGCAGTTGGAAGACGTTGAGGGCCTCCTCGGCGCTGCGCGGCACCGGCTCGCCGTAGAACGGAGCATCTGCGAAAGGGTCGGCCGTTTGGGGCAGCGCGCGTGCGCTCCCCGTGCCGAGCACGGAGCCAGCCAGCAGCGGCGAGGCCAGCAACGGTGAAGCGGCCAGAAAGCGCAGAAAGGCGCGCCGCTGCACGTCGATCGTCGCTGCGCCGATCGCTGCTTCGCCCTGGGTGTTCCTGTCTCGCAGATCCTTCGCCATGACTGTCCTCTATTAGATCAAAATTCGGAATATAGGCCTTGCGGCTGTTCAGCCTTCGGTCTCGTCCGGAGCTTCTGATGCCGGCTCCGGCGAGGACTCGGGAGCACCGACGGCGATCAAGGCCACCGAGGTACGCAGGAAGATCTGCCCTCCGGCGATGGCGGGTGAGCTGAGCGTGTAGCCGGCCAGGGCCGGACTCTCGAACTCATTGGTCGCCAAGACTTCGAACTCCGGTCCCGCCTTCAGGACGGTCGTCACGCCCGTCTCGTTGATCACGTAGACGCGCCCGTCGGCGAGCACCGGGGAGGCGCTGTAGGAGCCCGTCGGCAGTCGCTGGGGCCCGTAGAGTGCTTCGCCGGTAGCGGCGTCGAGGCAGTAGGCGAACCCCTGGTCCGTGATCATGTAGACGTACTTGCCGTCGGTGACCGGGGTCGGCACGTCGGTTCCCTTTTCCAGCTGCCAGGCGAGCTTCGGCGTGGATTGAGAACCCGCGTCGAAGGCGACCACCGGTCCCCGCTTGCCGAAGGCGTAGATGCGCTGCCCGTGGATCAGCGGCGAGGCGACCACGCGCCCGGCCGGGTTGTTGCTCGGGTTGATGCCTGGCACGCGCCACAGCTCTTTGCCGCTGTCCAGGTCGTGGCCGGTGATCACGTCACCACCGCTGATCACCAACTCGACGCTGCCCCGTCCGTCCCCGTCGCGCTCGAGCAGCATGGGGGTGGTGTAGGCGTCCGGGGACTCTTGCAGCGCGTCGGTCGGTCGTTCGATGCGCCAGCGCGTTGCACCGCTCGCCTTGTCGAGGCGCAGTAGGTACGAGGGCTCGTCCGTGTTCGAGCCGTGCAGCACCTGCAGGTAGAGCGAGTCGCCGTGTAGCAGCGGCGACGAGGCGTAGCCGAACATCAGGCCGAAGGCACCGTAGTCGGCCTGCAGGTCGCGGCTCCAGACTTCCTTGCCGCCGAAGTCAAAGGCCTTGAGTACGCCGGTACCGGTGATCACCCATACGTGTTCGCCGTCGGTCACCGGAGACGGCGAGGACATGTTGTGCTTGTAGCGTACCTCGTTGCCCTCGCCCAGCTGGCGCTGCCAGAGGATCTCGCCGCTCTGCCGGTCGACCGCCCACAAGGCCAGGCTCTTGTCCTGCTCCGGATCGTGCCCGACCTGCAGGAAGATGTGGTCGCCCCAGATGATCGGTGTCGCACCGCTGAGCGCCGGTAGCGGCAGCGACCAGGCGATGTTGCTCTCCGCATCCCAGGTCAGGGGCAGGTCCGTGGCGCTGCTGGTGCCGTCGAAGTGGGGTCCGCGCCAGTGCGGCCAGCTGTCGGTATCGGCCCGTGCGGCGGCGGGCAGGAGGGTGGCGAGCAGCAAGCTGCCGACGATCCAGGCGCTGAAGAGCCGGCGGTGCACGGAGATTGAGGAGGGCAGCGGTCGACGTGGCATGGCGGTTCTCCTTCGTAGAGTCGAGATCTTCGTAATCCAGCACTGACAAGAGCGAGGCATCGAGGGCAGGGCGATTGTATCCGAGGAATCTGGAACAATGCGGGCATGCGCGTGCTAGCTCTCGAGCCCTATGATGGTGGTAGCCACAAGGCCTTTCTGGACGGCTGGATCGGTGCTGGCGAGACGGCCAGCCGTCACCAGTGGACGCGGCTGGGGCTGCCGCCGTCAAAGTGGAAGTGGCGCATGCGCCACGCGGCGTTGACCTTCGCCGAGAAGGTTGAAGCACTCGCCAGCGAGGGAGGTGGCTGGGACGTTCTCTTTGTCACCAGCATGCTCGACCTGGCCCAGTTCCGTGGCCTGGCGCCGCCGGCCGTCGCGCGCTTGCCGGCGGTTCTCTACTTCCACGAGAACCAGCTCACCTACCCGGTGCGCGAAGAACGCGAGCGCGACCTGCACTTCGCCTTCACTCACCTGACCAGCGCCGCGGCAGCCGACCAGGTGTGGTTCAACTCCGCCTTCCACCGTGACGAGTTCCTCACCGCCCTCGAGAACCTCGTCCGCCGTCTGCCCGACTTCCAGCCCCGCGCCGTGGTCGAGGCCTTGCGGGGCAAGAGCCGTGTCGAACCGCCCGGTATCGACCCTCTGCCACGGAGATCATCACGCGGGCAGACAGCGCGGCGCCCCGGTCCGCTGCGCCTGCTGTGGGCTGCCCGTTGGGAGCATGACAAGGATCCGGAGACTTTCTTCGCCGCGCTCGACGAGCTGGCCGTCCGCCTGGCGACGCACGGTGTCGACTTCCGCCTGAGTGTCCTCGGGGAGCACTTCCGCGACGTTCCGCCCGTCTTCGAACAGGCACGGCGGCGTCACGCGGAGCGCATCGATCATTGGGGCTTCCAGCCGCGGAGCGTGTACCGGCAGGTGCTCGCCGAGGCCGACATCCTGGTGTCGACGGCGCAGCACGAGTTCTTCGGCATCTCGGTCGTCGAGGCCGTCGCGGCGGGGGTGCTGCCGCTGGTGCCACGGCGGTTGGCTTATCCGGACGTGCTGAAGGGCTTGGAAGCGGCAGGGGAGGCGTGCTTCTACGAGACCCTGGAAGACCTCGTAGACCGGCTGACGCAGCTGGCGCGGAGCGCGGAGCGCGGGGACGAGATGCCGCTCAGTGCCGAGCAGCTACGGGCGTCGGTGGCGCGGTACTTCTGGCCTCGGCGCCGCGCAGAACTGGATGCGGCGATCGCCAGAGACTGAGCTTCACCGCAGCTATTCCATGGGCAGGCGCGTACCCGTGGCGGCGAGAGGCGGCGCGGGGACAGCCTCCTGACCGTTGGTGGCACGGTCGAGGACATCGACCGTCTGCTGGAATAGCGAGTCGGCCTCGGTGCGTGAGTTGCCGATGGCGGTCACGCCGACCTTGCCGTGCTCGGAAAGGGCACCGACCATGTGGAAGAGCACGCCGGTCTTGCGCTCGGAGGAGAAGCCGAGGCCGTTGGTGTCGAGGATATCCATCAAGTCCTCGGGCAGCAGGCCGTGATAGGCAGGCGAGTGGAGGCTGTCGGTGGCGCGGTAGAACTTCTTGATGCCGGAGGGAGTGAGGAAGTCACCGTTTTCGGGGTCGAGCGAGCCACCGGTGAGAAATTGCAGTGCCAGAAACGGGATCGTCGTGCCGCCCATGCGCAGGTTGATCTCGATCGCCCAGGCATGCCAGGCGTCGCCGTCGTGGGTGACGATGAAGTCGACGGCGAAGCGACTGACGACGCCGCGCGCCTTCAGCTCTTTGCCGATGGCCAGGGCGTGGCGCAGGATGACGTTGCGATAGGCAGCGTCGGCAGGGAAGCGGCAGCCGCTGTACGACTGCCCGGTCGAGCCGCCGAGGATCTGGTCGTGGGTCGAGACCACCTCGAGCTCGCCGGTCGGTGTCAGGCGCATCTGGACGCTGGGAGAGAGCAGCTCGTTGCCGGTGACCATCTCTTCGACGATGCCGCCCATCGTCGCGAGCTTGGCCAGGAACGCCTCGACGGTCGAAGTACCGAGGATCTCGAGACCGTCGAGACCTCGGCGCAGGGCTTGCCGGCGCTTCCCGGCGTCGTCCGGCCGCGGTCGTGGATAGTTGAAGAGGGCATTGCCGGCGCCAGCGAAGCCCTGATCGAGCTTGACGACGGCACGCGCCAGCTCTGGGCGCCAGATGGCGTCGAGGGCATCGACCACCTGCTCGACGGTGCGCAGGCGCTCGCGGCCTGCCGGCAGTGGGACGCCGGCGGCGCGGAAGATCTCGCGGCTGCCCGACTTGCCGCCGAGGTCGAGCAGGTCGGGGTCGCAGCCGTTGAGCGAAATGCCCAACTCCGTGGCGAGCCGCTGTTCCAGGTCCGTCGAGTTGAAGCAGGTGAGGTAGGTGTGAGACGGATCCCCCATCGCTCGCCGGATGCGCTCGATCAGGCGCGGCCGTTCGAGGATCTTCTCGGTCAGCGGTCGGATGGAGCCGTCGTAGCAGCAGAAGAGCTGCAAGCGCCCGCGTGCGCTGCGCGGTGAGACACCGACCAGGAGTCCCAAGTAGTAGTCGACGATCTCGGGGTGCAGAGCCTGGCTGGTGACGTAGATGACGCGTGCCCGCGGGTCGCGCAGGCGCATCAACGTGAACAGCAGGCGCTCCTCGTAGCGCGGTGCGCCGGAGATCTTCATCAACTCTTCCGCGTCGAAGCTCAATGACGGTACGACGATCGAGGTGTGCTCGATCGGGTCACCAGCTTCGATCGCCTGCCACAGCTTGGCCAGCCGTTCATTGCCCATGTGTGCTTTCACTCCTCGGCGCAGATCGGGATCAGAAAGAATCGGTGGGGTTCATACCGCGCTGAGTTTACTGGCTGGCTGTCACCGTAGCTACCACTGAGCGTGACTATTTCGCTGCTATTTCCGGTAATGCATCTCTTCTCACTCGCTCCTGAGCGCCTCCATGGGATCGATGCTCGAAGCGCGCCTGGCCGGCAGGTAGCTGGCGGCCAGTCCGACGACGATCATGACGCCGGCGACCGCGGTGTAGAGCAAGGCGTCGAAGGCTTCGACACCGAACAGTAGCGAGCTGAGGGCTCGTGACGCCAGGAGCGCGACAGCCAGTCCGAGGGCGATACCGACTGCCAGTACGCGCGCGCCCTGTTGGACGATCATCCCTCGCACTCGGCTGCCGGCGGCGCCCAGAGCCATGCGCAGGCCGATCTCGCGCGTGCGTTCGGCGACAGCGTAGGCCAGCACGCCGTACAGGCCGACGATGCCTAGGATCAGCGCGAGCAGGGACGCGATGCCGAGGGTCAGGGTAGTGAAGGAGAGCTGGGCCATCGAGCGCGCGGCGAGGTTCTCCATGGTGTACTGGCGGTACATCGGCGCGAAGGGGGATACTTCGCGCACGAGAGCGCGGATGTCTGGCGCGATGGTCTCGGCACGAGCGGTCTTGAGCACATATGCGGGGGAGGAGACGACCCGGCTGTTCTCCGGATCTTGACCGACCAGTGGGAAGTAGACCATCGGTTCGGCGTCCTGTCGGAACTCATACTGAAGGACATCATCGACGACACCGACCACTGTTTCCCAAGTCTCCTCTCCCTCGACCTGGAGCCGCTTGCCAAGTGGGTTCTCGCCTGGCCACATGAGGTCGGCGGCCGACTTGCTCACCAAGATGTTACCGAGTTGGGTCGTGTGGTCATCCGGCGTGAAGGTACGTCCCTGGAAGACCTCGATGCCCATGGTGCGGAAGTAGTCCCCCGCGGTCCAGGTGAGGCTCAGTGGCGTGCCGGCGTCTTCCTGGTCCGGCATGTCGGGGGTCCTGAAGCGGGTGCGCCTGACACTCTCGTCCAGCGGCACGTTCTCGACGATACCGACGCGGTCGACACCGGGTAAGGCGGCCAGGCGTTCCATGAAGTTGGTGTGGAAGCGAGCGTACGAGGGGGCGTCGGTGAGATCGGCGCCCTCTGGGGCGATCTGGAAGGTGAAGATGTCCTCTGTCTGGTAGCCGGGGTCGACATTACGCAGCTTGTCGAAGCTGCGCAGTAGCAGTGCCGAGCCGACGAGCAGGACCAGCGCCAACGCCGTCTGTGCGGCGACCAGAGCGTTGCGTCCCCAGTGGCGTCGCCGGCTGGAACCCCGGCCACCTTCGCGCAGTAGAGCCAGCTTGGGTCTGGAAAAGCGGACCGCCGGTACCAGGCCGCAAAGAAGAGCCGACAGCACGCAGATGCCGAAGGTGAAAAGCAGCGTCGTTGGACTCAGCGTGACGTCGCCGAGACGAGGTAGGTTTGCGGGTGCGGCACTCACCAGCAGCGGTACTCCTGCCCAGGTGAGTCCGACGGCGACGATACCGGCTAGTGCCGCGACGACCGTCGCTTCAGAAAGCTGCGAGCGCAAGAGACGGCCGCGCGCGGCACCGAGGGCTCGTCGCACGGCCAGGTCGGGCTGGCGCCTTTCGCCGCGTACCATGAACAGGTTGCCGACATTGGCGCAGGCAATCAGGAGCACGATGCTCATCGAGCCGAGCAGGATCCACAAGGGACCGGAGACGTCACCGAGCAATTGCTCCTCGAGCGTCGAGATCACCGGGCTGAACTGCTCGATCACCTGCGCGTAGTTGGCCGAGCCTCCGAAACGCTCCGGTAGCTGACGCGCCAGCGCGGTCAGCTCGGCGCTCAGGGCGTCGAGATGGGTTCCGGGAGCCAGCCGAGCCACCATGGGTTGTCCGAAGCGGCCCGGACGGATGTCCTCGGTTGGCGGTACGACGGGGATCCACAGCAGAGTTCCGTCGGTTGGAAACCAGAACTCCGGTCCCATGACGCCGATGATCGTTCGATCTTCGCCTCCCGCGTAGACCGTTCGGCCAAGAATGTCCGGATCCGAGCCAAACCAGGTCGTCCACAGCGTGTGACTGATCACGAGCACTTCGGACTCATCCTCGTCCGTCGGCAAGCGCCCCATGATCGGGTCGACGCCCAGGGTGGTGAACAGGGATGTCGTCGGGGCCGACATGCGGATCCGCTCGACCCGGTCGTCGACACGCAGCGTGTTGGTGAACGAGTTGAAGGTCGAGAGGTCCTCGATCAGCTCGGAGTTCTCGCGGAAGTGCACCAGGAACTCGGTGGACAGCCAGAACTCGTCCGGCAGGTCGGTGCCGGGCGCCGTGCCGCCGAGGATAACCAAGCGATCGTTGGCGCGGTAGGGCAGAGGGTCGAGCAGCACCTTGTCGATAACGTTGAAGATTCCGGCATTGACCCCGATCGCCAGGCCCAGGGTGCCGACGGTCAGGATCAGAAAGCTCGGGGTGCGCAGCAGGCTCCGCAGGGCGTGTCGCAGGTCTCGAATCCAGTCGGTCATGGTCTAGGCCTTCCTTCGCTGAAGGGTAGAAGATCTCGGTCTCTAAGCTAAACGCACGAAGGTGGCTTTAGGTTGCACTCTCGGAGACGAGAATGTCAGCAGCGAGTATCCGGACCGTCGACGTTCATTTCCGGGTCGACGACCCAAGTTTGACCGGACGCCTGGATGCGCACCGTGAAGGTGAATTCCGGTCCCGCGTTGACCACCTCGAAGGGCTGGCCGTCGGCGTCGAGGAACTGCCACGCGCCGGTACCGTCGCGTTGTCCGGTGACTCCGCTCGCTCTCGCCAGGTACTTCGTATCGGCTTCGCTGAAGGGACTGTACGTCTCGCCGTGCAGTCGCTGGAAGGTGGCGCGGAGCTGCGGTGTCTCGCCTTGGAGTAAGTCGTCGGTGTGCTCCAGGAAAAGGCAGATCTCATCGCCAGCCTTGCAGGCGAAGGGCTGGGTCAGCAACCCGGTTTTCTTCTCGCTTTCGGTCCAGCTGTAGTAGACGAGTTTGGAGCTCTTGTAGCGCGCGGAGTCGCTGTCGTTCAGACGTAGGGTGAGGTTGTATTGCTTGCTCATCTCGCATCTCCTGCGGTTGGGGAAAGTGGTACGAATGTTTTCCGCGATGCAGCAATGACCCGCCACCTGGTGACGGGCTGCCCAGGGAGGCGGCGGGCCATTGCGTCGAGGATCGCGGTTACTCGGCTCCGGCGGCGATCTCTCCGTCCTGTTCCTTCTTGGCCGAAGTCTCGCGATCGGTGGTTCCCGAGAAGCCGGTGATCGTCACCTTTCCCGGAGTGCCGTCTGCGTAGGAGCCTTCTCGTGAAGTGTAGATCGGCTTGGCGCCGGAGATCGGCGTGACGGAGATGCTGCCAGCCTCCAGCACGCAGTAGTTCTGCTGGAATGCGACCGTGGCGGTGTCACTGGTCTGCGTGTTGATGAAGGAGACCTGGCAGTCGGGGCCGAAGCTGCCGATATTGCCCATCACCGCCTGATCCGTCGTGGTGCTGTTGACCGCGCCGTGCTCGCAACCAGGGAGCTTGGGATTTATCTGCCAGTCTGCGTCGGTGAGCGAGACGATCAGCGTGTTGCAGGCGGCGCTGGCGATGATCGGGGTGATCAGGACCAGGGCGAGGACGAGCAGGGACTTGCGGATGATGTTCATGAGGATCTCCTCGGTTCGTGGTGTTCACGGGGGTGGGACGGTCGCGGCCTCGTGCCGCGCTCGGCTTCCAACCTCCGGAACAGCCTGTTCTGCCCTGTTCCACAGCAAGCGGCCGGGAAAGGGATCATCTCCGGTCGAATTTTTTTCAGATGGTAGACTCTCGCGACGCCAACGACAGGAGATGAGCCTTGAGCGACCCGGACATGGAGCGGGTACGGTGGCAGCGGGTCGAAGCACTTCTGGACCAAGTCTTGGAACTGGATGCGGATGCCGCAGCTGCTTTCCTCGACGCCGAGTGCCGAGACGACGATCGGCTGCGGGCCGAAGTCGAGGCGCTGTTGTCGGCCGATGCCGCCGCAGGTGACTTTCTGCGGCAGCCAGCGGCCGAACGCCTGAGGGAAAGGTCGGCAGCTGATCTCGAACCGTTCTTGCCAGACGACCGGTCGATGAGCTGGGCTGAGGAGCTGTCCGGTCGCCAGCTGGGCCCCTACGAGGTGCTCCGCCGCATCGGCGAGGGCGGAATGGGAGTCGTGTACGAAGCTCGGGATCCGCGCCTCGAACGCAGCGTTGCGCTGAAGGTACTGCCGTTTCGCGGCGCCACCGGCGGCGACGAGCAGCGAGCCCGGTTCCTGCGCGAAGCCAGGGCCGCGTCGGCGCTGGATCACCCCAATATCTGTACGCTCTATGACGTCGGTGAGACGCCGGACGGGCAGCTCTACCTGGTCATGGCCTACTATGCCGGTGAGACCTTGGCGGAGCGCCTGCGACGCGGCCCGGTGCCGGTGGACGAAGCCCTGTCGATCGCCATCGAACTGGCGCGCGGGCTGCAAGCCGCCCACGTCGCGGGGATCGTTCACCGGGACGTCAAGCCCGCGAACGTGATGTTGACCCGGGAGGGAAGCGTCAAGATCTTGGATTTTGGCGTCGCCCGGATTACCGACAGCCCCGTCCTCACGCGTACGGGGGCCGCGGTAGGCACGCCCGCCTACATGGCTCCCGAGCAAGCGCGCGGCGAACCCGTGACACCGAAGGTGGACGTCTGGGCCTGGGGCCTCATCCTCTACGAGATGCTGACTGGCACGCAGCCATTTCGTACCGATTCGCACAGCAGTACGCTGCTGGCGATTCAGCAGACCGAACCGGTCCCCCTGGAGCGGCTGTGTCCGAAGGTGAATCGGGCTGTGACGCTGGTCGTACGGCGGGCTCTGGCCAAGAAGCCGAAACAGCGTTACCTCGGCCTGCGGGACGCGCTGGCGGATCTGGGCGTCGAGCCGACACCCACCCCGGTGCAGCACGTGCCGGCGGTGCGGGGCCCTGCTTGGCTGGGCGCGTGGAAGCGAACCCGGTCTGTTCGGCAGGGGGCGCTGGTGGTCGTCCTCGGTCTCGGGGTCACTGTGCTGGCCTGGTATCTGTGGACCTCGGGCCGCTCGGGTACGCACACACCCTTGCCATCAGGAGACGGCGCCGCCGCGACGGTGCTGGTGGAGGGAGGTCCTGACGGCTCACAGATCGGTGTCGACGGCGTGACGGCGCGCGAGTGGGAGCGACGAGGCGCCGAGGCTCTGCAAGGGTTCTGGCGCGTGGGGCAGGTAGACGCGGCCGTTGAAGCCTACCAGCGAGCCGTGGTCCTGGCACCGGAGCGGGCAGCGGCCCATTCCGGGCTGGCCCGTGCGCTGTGGCGTCGCTACCGAGCGAGCCGTGATCGGGCCTGGTTACTGCAGGCGGAGGCCAATGCTCGTCGCGCCGTCGAGCTCGACGAGCACCTGGCCGCCGGCTGGGTCAGCCTCGGTCTGGTGCAGTCGGCCCAAGGGCAGCGCGAGGAAGCCGCCGATATCTTCGCGCGGGTAGTGCGGATCGATCCGGCGAACGCGGACGCGCACCGGGGGCTGGCCGATCTGGCGCGGCAAGCCGGAGACATCGAGGCTGCGATCACCGGTTTCCAGCGCGCCGTGGCGCTGCGGCCCGAGGACATGGAACTGCACAGTCTCTTCGGTGGCCTGTACTACCGCGTCGCTCGCTATGAGGACGCCGAGGCCGAGTTCCGTCGGGCTCTAGACTTGGATCCGGACGAGAACAGCAGCTACAAGAACCTGGCAGCCGCGCTGCACATGCAAGGACGCTATCCGGAAGCCGCTCAGACGTTGCAACAGGCTCTGGCTCTGGAACCCGAGGAAGAGGTCTATACCAACCTGGGCACCCTCTATTACTTCCAGGGCCTCTACCCGCAAGCACTGTCGGCATTCGAGAAGGCCGCCGAACTGACGCCGGGAGACGCGCGCGTCTGGGGCAACCTGGGCGATGCACGCCGGCGCCTGCCGGGGCAAGAAGCTCTCGCCCGCGAAGCGTTTCGCACCGGGCTCGAGATTCTGGCGGAGGAGATGAAGGCGGGACCGAAAGAGTCGGGGCAGGCGACTGCAGAGGCCCCCTCTCAGCTGGCCCCTTCCCAGCTGGCACTCGCCGCCGAGTACAGCGCCAAGGCCGGGGACGTCGACCGCGCTCGCCAGTGGTTGGATCGACTGGATGCGGCAGCGACGGATGGACTGGCGGTCGAGGTGCACAGCCTGTTCAACGCAGTGCAGGCAGCCGAGGTCCTGGGCGACCGACAGCGGGCCCTGGACTACTTGCGACGCACCCTGGAGGCCGGATATCCACGCCACGAGGTGGCGGCGGAACCCGACCTGGCGGCCCTGCGCCAAGATGCCCGCTATCGAGTGTTGCTGGCGCAGCTGGCGCCTGAACGCAGCTCGCGATAGAGGAAGGCCCGTGCCTTGCGCCAGTCGCGCTTGACGGTCGGTGCAGAGACGTCCAGAACCGCGGCTGTCTCCTCGACCGTCAAGCCGCCGAAGTAGCGCAACTCGACCAGGCGTCCGAGGCGCTCGCTCACCTGGCTGAGCGCTTGTAGGGCACGATCCAGGGCCAGTACCTCGACGGCGCCGTCGTCGCCGCTCGGGGCCGCGTCCGCCGCCATCCACGCCTCGTCCAGCGTCACCGGCCGCTCGTCACCGCCGCGCTTCTGCGCCGTCCGGGAACGGGCGTAGTTGATCAAGATGTGCCGCATCGCGGTCGCCGCGACGGCCAGGAAGTGCCCGCGGTCGTTGAAGCTGGCTCGTTTCTGGTCTATCAGCTTCAGGTACGCCTCGTGCACCAATGCCGTCGTTTCCAGGGTCTGCCCGGGGCGTCGGCGGCGCAACTGCCCGTGCGCCAGGCGTTTGAGCTCGTCGTACACCAGCGGCAGGAGACGCTCGTACGCTTCGGCGGGATCGCGCTTGCGTGCATCGAGCAGAATGTCGGTGATGTCGGCAGAACTGGACATGCGGCTCCGCTATCAGAAGTTCGGTTCCAGGTGATCGCGACGAGTGTAGTGTTCGTTTTCCGATCGGGCAAGCCGAACCTGCTCGACGGAGCCCTGCTAGAGTGAAGCATGCTTGCCAAGCCCATTCGCGGTTTCGCGACCACTCGCTGGAGTTTGGTGCTGGCCGCAGCGGAACCGGTCGCAGGAGACAGCGGCGACGTGCATGCCGAGCAGGCGTTGGCCGAGCTGTGCGAGCGCTACTGGTACCCGCTCTACGCCTACGTGCGCCGTCGTGGCTACAGCGTCGAGGACGCTCGCGACCTGACACAGGCCTTCTTCGCCCAGCTGCTCGAAAAGCGCAGCCTGCGCGCCGCTGATCCCGACCGTGGCCGGTTTCGGACTTTCCTGCTGGCTTCGCTGCAAAATTTCTTGGGCGGCACATGGCGCAAGGCGCAGGCGCTGAAGCGGGGCGGCGGGCTCCGGATGATCGCCCTGGACTTCGACTCTGCCGAGCAGACCTACGGTCTCGAACCCTCGCGCGAGCTCAGTCCGGAGGAGGTGTACGAAAGACGCTGGGCGCTGAGCGTACTGGAGAGCGCCGTCCACGACCTGCGTCAGCGCTACGCCGCCGACGGCAAGGCGGAGCTGTTCGAGGCGCTGAAGACCTTTCTGGGAGGCGACGGCGACGTGCCCCCCTATGCCGAACTCGCTCAGCAGCTGGGTCAGAGTGAAGGAGCGCTGCGTACCGCGCTGTCCCGGCTGCGCGCCCGCTGGCGCAAGCGCGTGCGCGAGCTGGTCGCCGATACGGTGCGCGAGCCAGCCGAGGTGCAGGACGAACTGCAGACCTTGATAGCCTCTGTCGCACACCAGTAGCGCGGCAGCACAGCTGTGGTCGGCGAGACCTGAACTCGTGGAGGCTGTAACCAGGGCGGCCGTACTGCATACACACCAGGCAAATGAGCACGACAACGACTTGCCCCAACTGTCATTCTCCGCTACCGAGGGACGCCCCCGCGGGTGTCTGTCCGGCGTGCGCGCTACGGGCCGGTCTGCTCGGTGAAGCGTCAGCGGCCCTGCCGCCGACCCGAACTGCGTCTTCCTGGAGTCGAGGCGTACCGGATCCGGGGGCGACGCTACCCGCCGACGAACTCGCCCGCCGCTTGCCCGAGCTCGATGACTTCCAGCTCCTCGGCCGCGGTGGCATGGGTACCGTCTACCGAGCTGTCCACCGCAAACTGCAGCGACCGGTCGCGGTCAAGATCCTGGATGCGTCGCTGCAGGACCACGCCGCCCTCGGTGCTGCCTTCAGCCAGCGCTTCACTCGCGAGGCACGAACGCTAGCTCGGCTCGACCATCCCAACGTCGTTCGCGTCTACGACTTCGGCCACCGTTCCGGTCTCTTCTACCTGGTCATGGAACTGGTCGACGGAGTGGATCTGCGCCAGGTGATCCAGGGTGGCGGCCTCGAACCGGCTGAAGCGCTGGCGCTGATACCCCAGATCTGTGCGGCGCTCCAGTACGCTCACGATCAGGGCGTCGTGCATCGCGACATCAAGCCCGAGAACATCTTGGTCGACCGTCGGGGAACCGTGAAGATCGCCGACTTCGGCCTGGCCAAGCTGCTCGGCAGCGCCGGTGAGACCGACGCGCGCCTGACACTGACGCGCCAGGTGATGGGGACGCCGCACTACATGGCGCCCGAGCAGATCGAACACCCCGAGCAGGTCGACCACCGCGCCGATATCTTCGCGCTCGGGGTCGTCTTCTACGAACTGCTGACCGGAGAACTGCCCGTCGGCCGCTTTCCGGTGCCGTCGCTCAAGGTCGAGATCGACGCGCGCGTCGACGAAGTGGTCCTGCGCACGCTGGAGAAGGAACCGAGCTTGCGCTACCAGCGCGCCAGCGACCTGAGCGATGACGTCGAGTCAGTTGCCAGCCGTGTCGAGGTCGTGGAGGACAGCTCGTCCACCCCGTCCGTCGCCCCCGCTTCTCGGGGTGCCGCCGGGTCCGCCGGAATCGACTTCGAATACCGCTCCGACAAGACGGTTTTCGGCCTGCCGCTCGTCCACATCGCTTTCAGTCGTGACCCGTCGGGCACACGCATGCTCCTGGCCAGCGGCATCATCGCGATCGGCGACATGGCGATCGGCGGTGTCGCGATCGGTGGGTTCAGCCTCGGGATCCTCGCCGTCGGTGGCATCAGCGCTGGTCTGTTGAGCTTCGGCGGCCTTGCCGTCGCGTTGCTCTTTGCCATGGGCGGCTTGGCTGTTGGGGGCTTCGCCTTTGGCGGAATGACCATCGGAGCCCTAGCCGTTGGTGCCGTGGAGGTGGCTCTGTGGACGCTCGACGAGGCCGCCAGCTCCCGCGCCAAACTCTTTGCCTGGCTGCTCGGCTCCCTGGTTGTGACCACCGGTGCGTGGGCCGCGATCTATGCCTGGTTGCAGGCTGTACGTAAGCAGCGCTGAGAGAATCCTGCGAACCAGGTGTAACGCTCGGTGCTCGATCGCATAGCACCAAGTATGAGACAACAACACACGCACCCTGACTCTCCAACTTCCACTCCCCCGAGGCCGATCTCAGGGGCGGCGCGAGTTCTCCCCTTCGATCACCTGCGCGCCTTCCTGATTCTGCTGGTCGTCGCGCATCACGCCATCCTCGCCTACGTTTCCTTTGCCCCGCAGCCCGACGGTGATTGGGCAAATCCCCCGCAGCTCTGGCGCGCCTTCCCGGTCGTCGACACGGTGCGCGCGCAGGCGCTGGACATCCTGGTCCTATTCAACGACGTCGTGCTGATGGCCCTGCTCTTCCTGCTCGCCGGCCTCTTCACCTGGCGAGGTCTGCGGCACAAGGGCGCCGGCGGCTTCCTGCGCGGGCGCGTGCTGCGACTCGGCCTGCCGTTCCTCGTCGGTGCCGGCCTGCTGGCTCCGCTGGCCTACGTTCCCGCCTACCTCCAGCATGGCGGTGATGCTTCCTTGGGAAGCTTCGTCGACGCTTGGCTCTCCCTCGGTGGCTGGCCTTCCGGTCCGGCATGGTTCCTCTGGCTGCTGCTCGCCTTCTCGGCACTCGCGGCCCTGAGCTATCGCCTCGCTCCGCACTGGGGCGACGCGCTCGGGCTTCGCTTGAGTCGCCTCGGAGACCGTCCCTGGACGTTCTTCGCCCTGCTCGTCGCGTCGTCCTCGCTGGTCTATTTGCCAGTAGCCACCTGGGTCGATCCCAGTCATTGGTTCGAAGTCGGCCCCTTCGCTGCCCAGACCAGCCGCGTGCTCTTCTACGCTCTCTACTTCGTGTTTGGTATCGGACTTGGGGCGCATGGTTTGGGCGCTCGTGGCGTGACCCGAGGATTGCTCGCACCGCGCGGGCGCCTGGCACGGCAGTGGATCACCTGGCAAGTCGTGGCCTCCGTCGCTCTCGTCGCCCTGCTGATCGCCATCATCGTCATTATGGTCCAGGTCGGTAAGGACAACCTCCATCCCGCCATGCCGACCGTCGCGAACTTCGCCTTTACCGTCTCGTGCGCTGCGTCGAGCCTGATGCTGCTCTCGTTCTTCCTGCACCGCGCGGCCAAGCGTCCGGCTGATGAATCGAGTCACATGTGGCAGAGCCTGGGTCGCAACTCCTACGGCATCTACCTGGTGCACTACGTCTACGTCAACTGGCTGCTGCTGGGCGCGTTGCAGGTCGAGTTACCGGCACTGGTCAAAGCGCTGGTGGTGTTGGTGGTCGCGGCTGGTCTGAGCTGGGGGACGTCCGCGTTGCTACGGCGGCTTCCAGGGGTAGCGCGGGTAGTATAGCGTCGGTTGGACAGCCAGTGAGATTCTCTTAGGCCGGTTCGGCTGGACTGCGCTTATAGGCTTGAGGAGGTGGCACGAGGTTGCCTCCCTGCTTCCCTTGCCTTGAACGTACAGGAGATCTCGTGATGAAGAATAGACTTGGTTTGGCACTCCCATTGTCCGTGGCGCTCTGTCTCCTTGCCGGCAGCACGGCAGCACAGCCGGCTGCATCTGAGGCAACGTATTCTCGCGCCCTGATCCCCGATCCAGTCGCCCTGGCGTGTACTTCCAGGCCTACGGCCAGCGGTGCGCTGCAGCGACCCGAACCGCCGTACCTTCGCAATGACTTCGGGTATGTCCACTCCTCGACGCATTTCCAGGGCCGGCTGGCTGCGGTCAAGTGGACCGGAGGGCTGATCCATACGCCGGTACTGGACACCTTGCTGTCGGAGTTCACCAGCGCCGTCGTGGTCAACAACCCGGACCCCGTGCAGTCTGTGACCATCCGCATCGAGTACTTCGATCACCTCGGCAACGCAGTGGGTGGCCCGGTCTCGGCGGTGATCCCGCCGGAAGGCACGTTCGCCGATGGCGCGGACGAGTTGACGCTCGATGGCGGCCGCGGCTTCGGCTCGGCGCGTGTCACCGTCGAGGCCGGCCCGGGTATCGTCGGCGCGACCCTCGTGCACGGAGCCCGTATTACTGACGGCAACTTCGAAGTGAGGGATACCGACAGCCTGGTGAACGGTACCCCGGCTCCTGGAGCAGCGTCGATGCAGCAGCTGCAGCTGAAGGGCACCAACACGGAGCTCTGGTGGGGCCCTCTGCCCGTGAGCACGGTGAGCAATGTTGATTTCTTCAATGGCGAGGCCCCCATCTACACGGTCGTCAATCCGGACGACACGCAGAGCAATACGTTGAGCATCGAGCTGAAGATCTTCAACCGTCTCACTGGCAACGTCTCGACGGTGGCCTGGCGCCAGGTCACCTTGCCGCCGCGCGGCTCGCTAACGGACGTCAGCGGCACGCATCTGTTCGAGTTGGGGACCTCGCCCGATGGCCTGTGGAATGTGATCGGCAACTACACTGGTGCCGCCATCGACCAGGACTTCCTGCTCCACATCACCAGCCTGGACGGTCTACCGATCCTGGGCGATGGCATCATGACGGACTTCTACGGCCAGAACGCCTCGAGCAACCTGGTCCCGGGAGAGCGTTTTCGCATGGCGTCGACGATGCTGGCACGACGGCCGAAGAAGGAGCTGATCGCGCCGCATTTCAGCCACGACCCAGGCAGCGACGGCATCGTCAATACTCTGATCGGTATCACCAACGTTGGTACCCAGGACGCTGGCATCGTGACCATCGAGTACTTCAACGCCAACGGTTCGCGGCATGCAGTGCATGCCGTGGGAAGTCTGCCGTCCGGCGAGTCGCTGCGCATCGAACCGGGTGCCTTGGGCTATCCGGGCAACAAGTTCAATCCCTTCGGTTGGGTCCAGGTTTCCTCTTGCCAAGAGGGAGCCCAGCTCGTGGGCTGGGCGGTCCGGGAGATTCAGAACGTGAATCAGGGGACCAAGGGCTACCAGTTTCACAAAGCCTACGGGGAGCTGCTGATCAACAACGGTGGTGCCGAGCCGGGACTGGGCTTTGCTCTCGACGGCGATACGCGCAAGGCGATCCCACTGCTGCGGGCGGTCCGGTTCGGTGATTACCCTGGCTACAGCACCTTCGTCAATGACTCGGTGCCGAACCTGGGTGTCTACAACTGGCGCTTCTTCGACTTCTCGGGCTTCGACTGCACATCGAGCTCGAGTTTCTCCGGGCTGCCGTTCGGCCATTCCTCTCTGACCTACGAGGATTCCCTGAGCAGCGGCTGCTCGAACGCCAAGAACATGAGCGGTCGCGTGGATCATGCCAGCGGATCGATCTCGGGTGTCACCGTTCTCGGCGATCCGTTGGCGGAGTATGAGCTCGACGATGACGACGGCTTCGTCATCCCGTTGCCGCCCGGACCGTAAGCACCGCGTCACGGCACCGGGCCGGCGACGACGGGCGCCTCGTCGGACCTCGACGCAGGCTCCTGGAGCTGCGCCCAGTGCCGCTCGGCGCGGAGTGTGCGTAGATGCTGCGGGCCGAGGGCGTCGTGTAGGTGAGCCCGTGAGCGCTGCAGCTGGCGCAGGGCCGCGGCCCGTTCGGTCGGCGTCGTGTCGGCATCGCCCGCGCGGCACGCGGCGAGAACGCCCCGCGCCTCGTGCAGCTGCCAGTTGTCCAGGTCGAGCGCGCCGTTGTAGATGTGCAGGACACGTTGCAGCAGCGGCTCGGCCTGGGCGCACTCGGCGTCCCGCTCCAAGAGCGTCGCCAGCTCGAGCAGCGCGCGCCCGGTCAGCGGGTGCTCCGCCGACAGCTGCGCCTCGTGGACCGCCACCGCCTGCTCGAGCAGCTCGCGGGCGTGCCGGCGATCGCCGGCTGTGCCGCGGCACCGGCCGAGGCTCTCCAGGATCTGGGCCTTGTAGGGATGATCCTCGCCGCCCGCAGCGTCGTGGATCTCCAGCGCCCGTCGCAGCAGGGACTCCGCGGTCTCCAGCTCTCCTGTATCGCACAGCAGTGCCCCGAGGTGCATCAGGCTCACTCCGACCGTGCTGTGTTCCTCGCCCAGGCTCTGCCGCCGCTGCTCCAGGGCCCGGCGCAACAGGGCCTCGGCCTCCTCGAAGTCGCCGAGTTCGTGCAGCGTCACGCCCAGGTCGTCGAGAATGCTGACCGTGTAGAGGTTGTCGTCGCCGAGCTCGCGGCGATAGACCTCCAGGACGTGGCGATAGATCTCGGCGGCCTGGCGGTAGGCACCCATGTCGCGCTGCAGCAGCGCAAAGTTGCCGCGCGTGTGCATCGGCCGCAGGTGTTCGCTGCCGAGCAGGTGCTGCTCCGTGCGGTAAGCCTGGTCGTACAGCTCTTCAGCTGCCTGGTAGTGCCCCAGGTCGTGCTCCAGCAGGGCCAGGGCGCTGACGATGCGAATCGTCTCCTTGTGCTCGAGGCCGAAGTGAAGCAGGCGCAAGTCCAGGGCTTGTCGAAGGTGACCGCTCGCTGCCTGGAAGTTTCCAGCTTCGGCCTGGTCCAGGCCCAGTTGAAAGAGCGTCGTCGCGACATCCGCGTGCTCCTCGCCCAGGTGCTGCTGCTGGATCTCCAGCGCCCGGCGCAGCAGGGGAGCCGTGTGGTCGTAGAGGCCCAACTTGCGGTACATGTGAGCCAAGGTGAAGGCCAGCTCAGCGGTTTCCAGGCTTGGCGCCAGCTCCGCAACCTGCGCGGTACCCCGGTCGAGCAGCTCACGAGCGGTGATGGTGCTACCGCGGCTCGTGTCCGGATTCGCGATGTTGAACAGGTCGATCAGCATGCGCGAGACTTCGGCCGCTCGGTCGCGCTGCTGGCGCACCTGGACCGACTGCATCATGGTGACCGCGGCGAAGGTGACTACAAGCAGTGAGGCGGCCGCTGCGGCCGCTACGGCAAGCCGGTTTCGACGCAAGAATTTTCCCAGACGGTAGCCGGCCGTGTCGGGGCGTGCCGTCACCGGCCGTCCCTGCTGGTACCGCAGCACGTCCTGCGCCAGCTGCTCGACCGAGGCATAGCGCCGCGACGGCTCCTTGCGCAGCGCCTGGAGGCAGATGCGGTCGAGATCGCCGCGCAGCTGGCGCTCGAGCTGGGCCGGGCGAAGGCCCGCGAGCCCCGGTGAGCCCGCCTGCCGCACGGCGACACTCGGTTCCACCGGCTCGTGCTCGCAGACTAGCTCTTCCAGGCGGTGGATCGGCTCGTCGCCTTGCAGGGGGATGGGCCGTTGGCCGCTCAGCAGCTCGTAGAGCAGAGTACCGAGTGTATAGACGTCGCTGGCAGTGGTGATGGGGTCGCCGCGCACCTGCTCCGGGCTGGCGTAGGTCGGCGTCATCGGGCGCAGCGAGGTCGCCGTACGCTGCATTGAGGCCTCCGTCGCCGTCGGGGCGAGCAGCTTGGCGATGCCGAAGTCGAGCAACTTGGGGACGCCGTCCGGGGTCACCAGGATGTTGGACGGTTTGAGGTCGCGGTGCACGACCAGGTTCTGGTGCGCGTACTGCACCGCTACGCACACCTGGCGGAAGAGGTCCAAGCGTCGCATCACGCTCAGCTGGTGCAGGTCGCAGTAGCGATCGATGGCGAGGCCGTCGATGTGCTCCATGACGAAGTAGGGCAGACCCGTGTCGGTGCTGCCGCCATCGTGCAAGCGGGCGATGTTCGGATGCTCGAGTTGGGCCAGGATCTGGCGCTCGGCTCGGAAACGGCGCAGCACGTCCTCCGTATCGAGCCCTCGCCGGAGCACCTTGAGCGCTACCCGCCGCCGGAACTCGCCGTCGACCCGCTCGGCCAGATAGACGGTGCCGAGACCACCGCGGCCGAGTTCGCGCAGCACGGAGTAGACACCGAAGCGCCGCGGTCGAGTGCTCGCGAGCAGCTCGCAGTCGAGTCCTTCGGCCGCGTTGCCGATCACCTTCTCCAGGAAATCCGGAGGCTCCTGCTGCTGCGCGAGTCTGCGTTCCACGGCCTCTCGCAGCTCTGTGTCTGCTCGACAGTGCCGGTCGAGAAAAGCCGAGCGTTGGGCCGGCGGTTCGAGCAGCGCCGCAAAGAACAGCTCTTCGATGCGCTGGTGGTTCGGGGGAGTGGACATCGGGTCAGCCGGCTGTTCCTCGGGGGTGAGGCTGTGATGCCTCCGGCGGGTGGGTCATGCGGGCGAACAGCCAGGTACGCGCCAACTGCGTGTCCAGGACGACGGTGGCTTTGGAGACCCCTAACAGCTCGGCCGTGTCGCGGACGTCGAGGCCGGCGAAAAAGCGCAGCTCGACGACGCGAGCCTTACGTGCATCGGCGTTACCGAGGTCGGTCAGTGCGCGATCGAGCGCCAGCAGTTCCACCACGGACTCTCCGGCGGGTGCTGCGGGCTCCTGAGTCAAGGCGATGGTCAAGCCGCCGCCACGTTTCTCGGTCCTGAAGCGCCGGGCATGATCGACCAAGACACGCCGCATGGTGCGGGCCATCACGGCGAAGAAGTGCTTGCGGTCTTGCCACTGCGGCTGGCTCGCCGCCAGCCTCAGATATGCCTCGTGAAGCAGGGCCGTCGGCTGCAGTGTGTGGTTGCGACGCTCGCCTGCCATGGCTCGCTGTGCCAACTGGTGAAGCTGGCGGTAGACCAGTGGCATGAGTTCCTGCAGCGCAGCCTCATTGCCCTGGTGCCATGCATCGAGCAAGTCGGTGATGTCTGTGCCATCAGAGTCGTGGAGAGGCATACTGTGGTGCTCCCGAGCAGGGCTCGTCGACATGCGTCTAGATCGTTGAAGTCAACATAAGAGGGTAGGTTTCTCCCTGTCAAGAAACAGGTGGAGCGTGCCAAGAGCGGTGTTCCGCGGCAGCGAGGGCCAGGCCGGTTCGCGCCGTCACACCCACCATGCCATCCTCGCCACGTCTCGTTCGCCCCGCAACCCGCCCCGCAACCCGCCCGGCAACCCGACGGTGATTGGGCGAACCATCCGCAGCTCTGGCGCGCTTTCCCGGTCGCCGACGGCGCGCACAGGCGCGGCACGGCTGGTATAGCATGGCGACACAAGCTCACAACCCAAGGAGAAGAACCATGAACATGCGTTCTTGCCAGCAGACTCGCTTCCGCTTCTGGAAGCTCGCTTTATCTCTGACCCTGGGAGTGGTGGTCGTTGCCACGACTCCAGCTCTCGGGCAAGACTCCCCCTGCCAGGACTCGATCGACTACCTCAATCAGCAGTACGCCAACGATCCCGCGACGCAGCAGGCGTTCGAGATGACCTATCGCGGCCTGAATCCGCTGCCGCCGGGCTATACCTACAACGGCTCCAGCATCAATCCCTGGGCGCAAATCGCCAATGACGGTAAGAGCCTCAAGGACGCGGTGGCGAACTTCTACCTCCAGGTCTGCGAACTGCTACCGCAGATCATCGGCACCAACGACAACGCCCTCGACTCGATCCAGTACTTCGCCTGGCTCTACTACCACAACGTGGCTGGACAGCAGATGGTCGAGGGGATCGATCCCGCGAATCCGACCCAGACGCTGGACTCCGTCACGAACTTCCTGATCATGTTCAATGACGAGTACAAGGAGTACATGGACAGCTCTGACTCCACCACCTACGTGCCTCAGTGGGTGAACGATCCTCGGTTGGAGATCGGTGACTACCGGCGCACCCAGGCGGACGAGTACGTCAGCTGGAACGACTTCTTTGCGCGCGATCTGAAATTCGACCCGATCAGCGGGATCTACCCGGCGCGTCCGGTGACCATGCCCGGCCGTGACTACGTCGTCGTGTCGCCGACCGACTGCATCATGAATCCGCTGGTGCAGACTCTGGAGTTGCAGACCGGGCAAGTGGTGCAGGCGTTGATCGATAACCCGCTGCAGCAGGACACGGTGCTCGACGTCAAGGGTATCCCGATGTCGATGTCGCAGCTCCTGGCCAACGCGCCGAAGGATCTGAAGGAGAAGTTCACCGGTGGCAGCGGCCTGGCGTGCGTGCTGATGCCGGACACCTACCACCACTTCCACAGCCCGGTGGACGGCGTGATCGTCTACGAAGAGATCGTCGAAGCTGGCACCGACTACGCTTGGGGCACCTTCGGTTACTTCGACTGGCCCAATTGGGTGCCGCTCGACGGCAACGTCGGCCGCGCCGGCACCGACTTCAACCAGTTCCGCGGCTTCCAGCGTGGTGTGATCATCATCGAGGTGCAGTACAAGAACCTGCCGGGTAAGGAGCCCGCGATGCTCAAGGGGTACGTAGCGTCGATTCCGGTCGGGCTCGACACCGTCGGCTCTGTGGTTCTTGCTGACGAGGTCGAGATCGGCGCGGCGGTGCGCAAGGGGGTGACGCCGTTCGGCAACTTCTTCTTCGGCGGCTCGCTCGACATTCTGCTGTTCTCGCCGATCCTGAACTCGGGCGTCGAGGGTCCGCCGCAGATGCTGAGTCCGGCGGTACAGACGCGCATGGGCAACCAGATCGGTATCTTGAACACGCCGTATCCGGCGCCGAAGACGCCGTGGACGCCGGATTGAACCAGCACAGAGGTTCATGCATGACATCCGCTGCTTGATTCAGGTTCCGTGAAGGAGATCCTGCGCAGTGATCGACTGATGTACTCCCTCTCCGAGACCGATCGGGGAGGGATGACGCTGGCCGTCGTCTGCGGTGGTATTGCGATGTACACCGTTGAGCTGGACTTGACGGAGGACGAGATCCACCGCTTTCGACGCGAGGGGGAGAGCTTTGTCGACGGGCTGGCGCTGAAGGTCTGTAAGAACTGGCCCGGACTGGAGGGGCGACTGCGGCGCTGATCTCTCCTCCGGAGGCTACCCCGACACTGCTAGGATGACGCAAAATCAACGATGTGACTCAGTGAGGGTGCTACATGTCCACCGACTTCAAGAGCCGACAGACGCCCGGCGTCTACGTGACCGAACTCGACCCCTTCCCACCCTCCATGGTCGGCGTGCAGACCGCGGTCCCTGCCTTCGTTGGCTACACCGAAAAGGCGGAGGTCTCCGGCAAGCCCGTGAGGCTGAAGCCGGTCAAGTGTGGAGCGATGGTCGACTTCGACTTGATCTTCGGTGGTGCTCCGGCGAGCGGAGAGATCTTCCACCTCTACGACAGCCTGCGCCTCTTCTATGCCAACGGTGGTGGCGAATGCTACGTGGTTTCCGTCGGTGACTACTCGGCTCCGGTGTCTCTGAAGCCCTTGCAGAAAGGACTGTCGGCGCTGGAGAACGAAGCTGAACCGACGATGTTGGTGATTCCTGATGCCGTCCTGCTGCCCGCTGACAGCAAGCCCATTGCCGGCACCTCACTGCCGAAGTCGCAAGCCTTCGCGACGCTGGTGCAGGCGATGCTGCAGCAGGCCGGGACGCTGCAGGATCGCGTCGCGATTCTCGACGTCTACGGCACGCTGTCCTTACCGGGTGCGAAGTCGGCGGAATTCGACTCGAACCTGACGGCGCTGATCGAACAGTTCCGGCAGGATGTCGGGACCGAGTTCTTGAGCTACGGCGCGGCATACTTTCCGTTCTTGCAGACGTCGCTTGACGGCGTCGCGAATCCGTTGCCGCCGAGTCCCGCCCTGGCTGGCGTCTGCACACTCGTCGATACTTCGCGCGGCGTGTGGAACGCGCCGGCAAATATCAGTCTGGGATCCGTTACGGCACCGACCGTTGTGATCAACGCCCAGCAACAGGCGGAGCTCAACACGCCGATCGACGGCAAGGCGGTGGATGCGATCCGCGAGTTCGTCGGCCGTGGCACGCTGGTGTGGGGGGCGCGGACCCTCGACGGCAACAGCAACGACTACCGCTACATTCAGGTGCGACGGACCCTGATCTACATCGAGCAGAGCATCAAGGCAGCGCTCGGGCAGTTCGTCTTCGCAGCCAACGACGGCAAGACGTGGGCGACGGTGAAGTCCATGATCTCGAGCTTCCTGCACCAGCTCTGGGCGCAGGGCGGTTTGATGGGAGCGACGGCCTCGGAAGCATACTCGGTGGAAGTCGGACTGGGCAGTACGATGACGGCGCAGGACATCTTGGACGGCTACATGATCGTCCAGGTGACGCTGCAGATGATCCGCCCGGCGGAGTTCATTGAGCTGGTCTTCAAGCAGAAGATGGAGAGGAGCACCTGACGAGAGGGCTGGGTCGGGAGCACTAGCGGGATTTTTAGCGACGTCTGGTGTGTCTAACAAACCAGAACCCCGATGGTGAAAGGATCGAAAGATGCGACTCTCGAAATGCCCCGTTCTTCTCCTGGTGGTTGGCCTCTGGCTGGCGGTGACTCCGCTTCGGGCGATGCCGATCCCGCCCAACCCGCTCTGGACCTTGACACAGGATGCCGAACTGATCGTCGTTGCCGAAGTGACGGACCACGAGCCGTGGCGTGACGAGCGGGAGTCAGCGGATAGGTCGATGAGTAAGACGGTGGCGCTGCTCAGCATCCTCGATACGCTCAAGGGGCCGGAGTTGGAGACGGTTCGCGTGCCGTATCCGGCCGGCTTGGTCTGTCCGCAGCCGCCGCATTACTTCGACGGTGAGGTCGTCGTGGCCTTCCTGGAGCGCTACGACGACCGCTGGCACACGGTCTCGCTGTCCTTCGGCACGCTGTATCCGCAAGGGCCGGACCTCGATGACGTGCTCACCATGACGCGCTGGGCGGTGCGGCTGCAGGCCGAGGCCGGTGCCGGGGGTGTGCTCCAAGAGCAGCGCATGCGCTGGTTGCTGGAAGCGGCGGCTCGGTCGGGGACGCGCTGGCATGCCTTGATGGAATTACAGCATCCAGAACTCTTGGTGGACAGGAGGCCGGGGGCGGCGGAGTACCGAGCGCCGGCAGCCTTGACCGACGAGGACTTCGCCGAACTCGCGCAGGCCTTGATCCGGGAGCCGAGACCGGATCACACGTTGCCGATGATGCTAGAGCTGCTGCGCGAGCATCCGGAACCGGCCCTCGACGAGGTGGTGCTGGCGGTGACGGAGGGGATGTTGGCGCACGAGAAGCCGTCGTTTGTCCTGGAGTGGATGTTGTCGGAGGTCATGAGGCGATTCGGCGAGCTCGAGCCCCGCGGGACCATCGAACGTTTCCAGGCTGCGCGCGAAGCGCAGGACGTGCCAGATTGGAGTGAGCGGATGCCGACGATCGAGGAATGGCGGAGCTTCTGGATCGAGACGAAGCGGCGTTTGGGGATTCCGGACGTGGCGCCGGCCGAATTCGATCCGGAGCGCTACGAGTCTCTGGTACAGCGTCGGCATCGGGAAGAGCTAGCGGAGATCGAAGAGCTCTTGATTCGAGATATCGCCGAAGACGGCGGGTGATCAATATTCGGCCGCGGCTGCGCGTGAGAGGGCAGAGACCCACGTGCCGTGAGCTGCTCCGGTAATTGCTAGAGCGGCCGTGGTACACCACCGGCTGCAGAGCCGAGAAGGAGAAATGCGATGAAGAAGAAGTTGCAGAGGCGTTTTGGCTTGAAGCGGGAAACCCTACGCACGCTCACGGAGTCAGTCTCGAGTCGGGCCGTCGGCGGTACGATCGGAACGACGAATGTAGTCGACTGGACAGAGAATCCGGGTGGCATCAGCTGCATCTATCCGGGTGGTTGCGGCACCGGCTACGAGACCATCACCGATCCGGGTTGCGGGGCATCCTGCGAGCTGGAACCCTGCTGAGCAGGACTTCCCTGGCCGTCTGCACGAAGTCTTCGGGCAGACGGCCAGACTTGCCTGGAGCCTTTCGATGACAGCTACCTTGATGCGACCGCAGCACGCGACAGCCCAGGGCACTTTGCTCGACGGTGATCTCGCGGAAGCGGCAAGAGAGTCGGTCGATGCCATCATCGCAGATCTGCTCGAATTGCCGCCCGAGCGCTGCTATAGCCGGCTCCTGCAAGCTCATAGGCCTTCCCTGGGAGCTTTGGAGCCTTGGGCTGCTTTGCTCTTCGCCTACGCGGCGGAGGCCGGGGTGACGTCGGCCGAGCCGGATGCTCTGGAGATGCGTGCACTCTTGACGCTCGACGAAGCACAGCAGCAGCTCGCCGCGGAGCAGCGCCTCGATCTCTACGGTGGTTGGTGTGGAGTCGGTTGGGCCTTGGCGCATCTCACCGAGGCCGAGGGCGACGATTTGTTGCAGTTGGATGCTGCCGTCGAGACTTTTCTGCAGGCAGAACACGAGTTCTGGAAGCTGGACCTCATTGGGGGGCTCGTCGGCTACGGGATCTACCTTCTGGAGCGCTTGCCGCGGCCGGCAGCGGTACAGGGGCTACGCTCACTGGTCGAGCAGCTGGAGCGCTTGGCGGAGCACACCGACGATGGTCTGATTACCTGGTGGACCCGGCCGGAAGTCATGCATGAGCAGGAACGCGTCGCCGCCGGTGTCTACAACCTGGGCTTGGCTCACGGCATCCCGGGTGTCGTTGGCCTGCTGGCGCGCGTTCATCGCGCCGGAATCGCGCAGGGGCAGTGCTCGGCTCTGCTCGCAGGTTCCCTTCCCTGGCTCTTGCAGCAGCGACTTCCCACGGGGATAGCTTCCTGCTTTCCACGCCAGCTGACGGCCGGTGAGAAGCCCGAGCCGTCGCGCATTGCCTGGTGCTACGGAGAGCTCGGTGCCGCCACTGCGATGCTGGCTGCTGCGCGCGAACTCAGCGATGTGGCCCTAGAACAGCAGGTGATCGACCTCGCCCTGCACGCCGCTCGCATTACCGGGCCAGTAGCAGGCGTCGTCGACCCGGGGCTGTGCCATGGTGCGGCTGGTAATGGGCACATCTTCCATCGGCTGTACCGCGCTACTGGCGAAGATGCCCTACGGCGGGCTGCGGTGTTCTGGTTCGAGCAGACTTTGGGGTATCGCCGGCCCGGGACGGGAATCGGCGGTTTTCAGTCGTTCTATCCGGGACGTCCTGAGCGACCTTGGTACGACGATGCCAGCCTCGTCATGGGCTCCACGGGAATCGGTCTGGCCCTGCTTGCAGCCTTGACGCCTGAAGAGCCGGCATGGGATCAACTGCTACTGCTTTCTTGAGGCGTCCTGTCTGGGATGCTGGTCCGCAGCTCCGCGGCCTCCTCATTGCGCCCAAGTAGCCGCAAGCACTGGTCGAGGAGGTCGGCCGCCTCCGCTAGCCGTGGGTCGCCGCCTTCTCGAGTCCGGTAGTGTACTTCCAGGATCTCGCGCAGAAGCGGTTCCGCGGCCTCGGGCTCGCCAGCTGACAGCTTGTAGCGGCCGAGGCCGAGCACATAGCGAGCCCGGTCCGGGTTTTCCGGCGGCAGTAGCTCGCGTGCCAGGTCCACGGCACGCTCATGCAGCGGTGCAGCCTGACCGTGGATGCCTCGGGCTTCCAGCAACCGTGCCAAGTTGTGCAGGCTGTTCGCGACAGCCGGGTGCTCACCCAGGCGCCTTTGGCGCAGGTCCAGAGCCTGCCGGTAGAGCACTTCTGCTTTGTCGAGGTTGTCCTTGTGCGTGTAGGCCTCGGCAAGACGATCCAGCGTGTTGGCGAGTCTCGGGTGATCTTCGCCCTGCACGCGCCGCCGTCGTTCCAGGTTTTGCTCGTGCAGGACGATGGCTTGATCGAACTTTCCTTGCTGGACCAGCATGGTGGCCAGATTGTGTGTGTTGGTGATGATCTGCGGGTGATCCTCGCCCAAGAAGCGGCGATTGATCTCCAGGGCTCGGCGGACGTAGTGCTCCGCCTCGGCGTACTTGGCCTGGTAATAGTAGACATTGCTCAGGTTGTTCAAGATCGTCGCCAGGTCCGGGTGCTCGTCTCCAAGCGCCGTGCCCCAGCGCTCGATGATCGGGACACGCGCTTGCCCTTTCCCCGCTTGGCTGCCAGATGCTTGCGTGCGTGATCCAGTAGCAACCGGCGCATGATCTGGGCGGCGATACCGAAGAAGTGCGCACGGTTCTGCCAGCGCACACTGTCCTGGCCGATCAGGCGAAAGTAGGCCTCGTGAACCAGATCGGTCGTCTGCAGTGTATGGTCGCTGCGTTCTCGACGTAGGTAGCTGGCCGCCAATGATCGCAGTTCGTCGTAGACGATTGGCCACAGCTGGGCGAGAGCTGCTTCGTCGCCCTCGGACCAGGCAACCAGCATCTGAGTGACAGGTACGGGTAGGGTGCTCATTAGGAACGAAGGCGACTGTAGCTCGGAGGTATTTGTGCTAGTTTATCCATCCCTTCCATGAGCTGCCGTGGCGGCTCGAACCCTTCCAGAGAGGTCCATGATGAGCGTCGATACTCTCCTGCTGACAGAGCCCCTGTACCGCTACATGCGCTCGATCTCGCCGCCGGAACCGGAGCCGCTACGGCGGGCGCGGCAGGACGCCGAGGCGCTGGGCGACAACATCCGCCAAATCGCCCCCGAGCAGGCGCAATTTCTCGGCCTGCTGGTGCGCCTGGCACGCGTCGAGCGGGTGCTGGAGATCGGCACCTTCCGCGGCTACAGCGCGCTGGCCTTCGCGCTGGCACTCCCGGAGAATGGGCGCGTGGTGACCTGCGACATCGACGATATCTGGTCCGACTTCGCGCGCCGACACTGGCGCGATGCCGGCGTGGCGCACAAGATCGAGGCGCACGTGCAACCAGCCCTCGAGTGGCTCGATGGGTTGCTCGAGAGCAGGCGGGAGGAGACCTTCGACTTGGCGCTGGTCGATGCTGACAAGCACAACCACGGCCGGTACTATGAGCGGGCGCTGCGGCTGGTTCGACCCGGAGGTCTGATCGTGCTCGACAATGTTTTTTGGACTGGCAAGGTCGTCGATCCCGCGGCCGATGATGAGGACACGCGCACCGTGCGTGCACTGAACGAGAAGGTGGCATGCGACGAGCGGGTGAAGATGGTCGTGGTGCCGCTGGGCGATGGGTTGACGGTGGCGTTGAAGCTGTAGCCCGCGCTCAGGGCGAGTAGAGGCGCTCGAAGGCGGCGCGGTTGCGCGCCAGGCTGGCGGCATCCATGAAGTCGTTGTGCACGGCCAGATCGACGGGCACGTCGTAGACTCGGGGTAGCCACTCGGAGCGCAGGCTCTTCTGGGTGTGCAGGCGGCACGTGGCGGCGGGGGCGACGATGTCGGCCGGGCTATAGAAGTTGAACACTTCGACGCCGTCCTGGTGGGTCGCCGCGAAGAAGCGCTGGTTCAGATCGTGAGTCTGCCGGTTGCCAGGGCTCAGCTGGAGGGTGCCGCGGCTGTTGTAGATGCGTCTCAGTTCGGCGGCTTTGCGTGCCTGGAATTCCCGGTCCGAGCGTTCCAGGTAGTTGCGCTCGGCCTGGGTGCCGCCTGTGTAGCGGGTGCGCTTCTGCTCCCAGGAGAGGGCAATCAGCTCGCCCGCCACTCCCAGCAAGGCGACGGTGTCGGTGCCGGCGTGCGGCGTGCCGAGGAAAGCGATGGTGGTGCGGGTCGGTCGGTAGCCGGCGGGGGCGCCGCCGGTGGGGGCCCCGCCCAGGCTGGCCAGCTTGTCGCGCCATTGCAGGTAGGCGTCCTTGGCGTAGTTGCCGCCGGCGGAGTAGCCGACCAGTGTGATGCGGGCCTGCGCATCGAAGTACGCTGGGCTGTCTTTGAGCCAGCGCAGGGCGGTCAGGAAGTTGCCGATCTGGCGCTGGTTGGAGCCGTAACCATCGGACGAGTCGAGCGAGATCATGCACACGGCGGTGCCGCCCTGGTCGCCCGCGCTGAGTCGGTGCAGGAAGTCGAGGTGCCCTCGCCAGCCGGAGAGCACGTGTTCGCGGTTGGGCCGGCCGGTGTCGGGATAGGGTTCGATTTTCCAGTAGAAGCCGTGGATCAGCACCACGACGCGGCGGTGACGGGCCAGTTGCACCAGGATCTCGGCGCTCGACGTGCTGCTGGAAGGGCTTCCGGAGGCCTTACCGCCCAGGTCGCGCCAGCTATCGGGCGTGCGCGTGTAGCAATACAGCGGTCCGTTGAGCGAGATCTCGTACTCCTGCACGAAGCTCTGAGCCACCTGCAGGCTGGCCTCGGCCGGCCGCGCCGGTAGTAGGACCACGAGTAGCAGGAGCACGAGGTGACCCGTTCCGACCGTGGAGCGCAGCGAGATCGAGCGCGTCACTGCTTGGGTCTCCAGCTGGCGCAACCGTTCGGGTCCGTGCCGATGTCGTGTATCGGATGATCTTTGGAAAGCCGCGACAGAATTTCCTGGCTCGGCGGATACAAGGGGTGCCAGTTGAAGTACTCGCGGCTGATCGCGCCGGTGCTCCCGACGTCGTAGCCGCAGCTCAGAACTGGATAGTCGAGAACCTCGCGCGGGGCGTGCTGGAGGAGTTCCTCGCGGAAGGCATCGCGCAGTGGACGCATTGTATCGTTCACCTGCTGTCGCTGGGCGTAACTCAAGCCCGGGGCCGAGAACCCGAAGCGCTCAGCCATGATCTTGGTCATGGCAAGGTCGAGAGTGCTCGTGTTGGTGCGGCGCAGCGAGCCTTCACCGGTCGGCCGTTCGCGTGCCGGCCCGGGCGTCGGTCGCACGATCGTCTCGCTCGGTTCGCGGTCAGCGTCGAAGTAGCCGTTGGCAAGGTCGACGTTCGCCAGGCAGACATCGACCTTGGGAAATAGTTCCTTGACCGCCAGTTCGTGATTGCCCCAGTAGCTGATTCTTTCCAGTACCAGGACTTCACCGTAGCCATAGTCCTTCAGGTAGCGATCGGGCGGTAGCCGCGCCGCGTCGAAGGCGGTCTGCATGCAGCGGCAGGCGGAGCGGATGTCGCCGGTTGTGGCTGGGGTAGTCAAATAGTGCTCGATCAGGCGCTGACAGGCCGCCTCGACGCGGGTCTGCTCGCGATCGGGGAACTTGGGCAGCGGCGTGTCTTGGGCCGCCAGCAGCAGTGGGTAGGCGAGGGTGAGGTGCAAGAGGATGGAGAGCGTGCGTCGCATGCTGGGTTCCTTCAACCTGGTTTGTGCGTTGGTGAGAACACGAGGACTCGAACAGGGCGATGGCGGAAGGATAGCTTAGTGGCGCTGAAGCTGTCGGTTCCAGCTACCTGGAGCCAGCCGGCAGTAGACGCTTCGAAGGGAGTTCGGTCTCGACTACCGCGAGACCAGGAGCGTGTGGGGCGCCTTCGGCGTCCACTTGCGTTGGCTGAGGACGCTCGGCCGGGGCGACGATCCGATGGTGGCCGCCGAAGGTGCTGTTTCTAGCGCTCAGCCGGTGATCTCCAGGTACAGGGGATTGCTCTCCAGGCCGCGATTTTGGACATAGACCAGAGTCCAACCCAGGTCCAGACCCGCAGGGACTTCGACCTGCAGGTAGCGAGAAGGTGCGCCCTGGACGCTCGCCTGATTGGTAAGATCGACGGTCACGGCGGTGTTGCCGAAGTAGACGACCGGCGCTGCGTAGTCCGGCGGACGCACGCTGGCGCTGCCTTCGTTGCTCCAGCGCAGCGTCAAGCGTGAACCCTCGAGCAGCAGGGTGTCGCCCATGACCGCCGAGGTGGTTTCTTGCCAGGGCCAGCCCGGGGTGACGATGGCTCGGTGCAGGCTGTCGAGGATCGGGAAGGGATGCAGCACCGCGCGGGCGATGTCGTCGCTGGTGATCAAGGCATCGAGCGTGGTGCCGGCTGGATTGCCGTAGAGCAACTCGATCGCTTCGGTCTCGATCGGGGTGTAGGCCGAGTACGTGCCGCCCATGCCCTCGTAGCCGATGACCCGGTTGCCGCGGAAGGCGTGTGCCAGTCCGGCGACGTGCCCGAGCTCGTGGATCGCGGTGTCGTAGGCCTGGGCATCGGCCGCATAGCCGGTGGTCCAGGCAGAGCTGAGGTGGAGCTCGCCGCCGATGATCGGCGCCCCGGCTCGTTCGAGCGCATGTCCGGCGTCGTTGCACGCGGCGTCGACGCCCTGGCGGAAGGCGACTCCGCGCGGGGTGTCGAAGGTCACGGTCACCACCCGGCAGCGATCGGCGGGCGGATCGGCGCTTTCCAGGAAGGTCGCGGAGTAGAGGCCGTGGGTCAGGTCCGGCACGGTGGCGGTGAGCATGGCGCGCGTGTCGGTCTCACCCTGCGTGCCGCGACCGGTGGCGTCGAACCAGAACACCGGATCGGCGGTGAAGCGGCTGGTGCCGTCGATGCGCGGGCCGGTCGGGAGGTCGAGCGCACTCAAGACGGACTCGACGAAGTACTCCTGCGCCGGCTGGCTCCAGGCATGGCCGCCGTCACCATCGAAGGCTCCGATGTCGGCTCGGGTCCCGTCGGCGTCGTTGTAGGCGGCATCCGGATGCCCCGCGTCGCGGCACGGCGAGCCGGCGGCCAGCCGGTAGTCGCCGTCGTTGCCCTGGGTGTTGGCGTTGTGCGTCGTGTAGGCGAACAGCGGATCGGCAGCGATCGTACCGGTGCCGCCGCTGGCGTCGTAGCCGTAGTCGCGACGGTTGCCCCAGATGTCGTTGTAGGACTCGGCCGGCGTGCACTGGTAGGGTGCGTAGCCGGTGTGGTTGCCGGTGATGATGTTGTTGACGATCGTCGGCGTGGCGCGCTCGGCGTAGATGCCGTTGGGTCGCGGATTGTAGGAGCTGCCCAGGTTGCCGAGGATCGTGTTGTTGCGAATCTCGGCAGTGCAGCCGTCGAGACAGACGATGCCGCCGTCACCGTAGTTGGCGATGATGACATTGCGGGTGATCAGTCCGGACGTACCGTCGCACTTGATGCCGTCGTAGCCGCCGGTGATGGTGAAGCCGCGTAGCTCGGCGCCGTTCGCCATGGTCACCGTCGGGTGTCCGCCGTCACGATCGGCGCCGCCATGGATCACCGCCGCGCCGACGCGCGGTGACACCAGGCTGACGCCCGCCGGCAGCGTCACGTGTTCACGGTAGAGCCCGGAGGCCACCACCACGGTATCGCCCGAGGAAGCATGGCCGAGACCGGCGGCGATGGTGCGAAAGGGTTGCGCCTCGGTGCCGACCTCGATGCCGGTGTAGGCACCGTGGACATAGTAGGTGGTAGGGGGCGGGCAGCCGGTGGTGAGGAGCAGTAGGATTCCGAGGCCGAGGATCAGTCCGCGCGCGTCTCGGAGCGTCGAGAGTGAACGCAGGGGGGTGTTCATGACGATCTCCTGGAGTTGGGTAGGTTCAGAAGATGGGGAGAGGGAGGAAGCTTGGATCAGGGTCCGGCGGGTTCAGCAGGAGAAGGTATACCTTCCCCATCATCCAGTGTAGGAGCCCGCTCCGCAACACCCACAGAGGTAGGGTGGCTGACCGGCTGGTCGGCAGGGACTACCGGTCAACGGCGCTACTATTGCGGGGTCGCACTCCTGCGGGGCCGTACTCTTGCGGGGACGAGTGTCGTCAGGGATCGCCTCGGCACTGGCATGCGCTCAGCTCATCTCAAAGACAACTTCCAGGGTTCAGCCCGAAGGTGAAGAACGAATGATCGAAACAGGACTTGCGGGAAGAGTCGTCATGGTGACTGGCGGCGCCGCCGGTATCGGCCGTGCTGCTGCGCTGCGCTTCGCGGCCGAGGGAGCCCGCGTTGCCGTTTGGGATGTGCGGCCAGCTGTTGGTGACTTGCAAGGTGCACTCCGGCAGGCTGGCGGTGATGGAGTCTTGCAAGCCGTCGATGTGACGGACGGGGAGGCCGTGTTGGCGGCGGTCGAGGAGGTCGTTGAGCGCTGGGGGCGTGTCGACGTGCTGATCAACAACGCCGGTATCGTGCGCGACTCACAGCTGGTCAAGTGGAAAGACGACGAAGTAGCCACGATGATGAGCGACGAGGCTTTCGATGCTGTCATCGCGGTCAACCTCAAGGGCGTCTTCCTGTGTACCCGTGCGGTGGTGCCGCACATGATCCGCCAGCAGGGCGGCGTCATCCTCAGTGCTTCTTCGGTGGTCGGGCTGTACGGGAACTTCGGCCAGACCAACTACGCTGCCACCAAGGCAGGCGTCATCAACATGACGCGCACCTGGGCCCGCGAATTGGGGCGCTACGGCATCCGCGCCAACGCCGTGGCGCCGGGCTTCGTGGCCACCGAAATTGTGAAGGACATGCCGCCGAAGGTCATCGAGTCGGTTCAGGCTCGCACGCCGCTCGGGCGCATGGGCTCGGTCGACGATATCGCCAACGCCTACGTGTGGCTGGCCTCGGATGCCGCCGCCTTCGTCAACGGTACCGTTCTGTCGGTCGACGGTGGCTTGGTGCTGGGCACCTGAGGGCCAACAAGGCTGCAAGCTGTTCGAGATCTCCTCTTCCGCTTCAATCGCCTGGTGATCGTCGGCTTGGTGCTGGTCAGTCTGGCGCTGGCCTACTGGCAGCTGGTAGCCTCCAACCTCAGCGTCGCGATCTTCGCCCAAACCGGCGTCTACGCCTACTTCGCCGCCGCCTTCGTGCCGGTCTTGTTCGGAACCTTCCTACCCAAGACCCCCACCCAAAGCCGCCGCGATCTCAGCGTCCGTGGTGGCGGTGGTCGTCCACTTCACGCTCTACTACACCGGCGACGCGTACTTCCCCTAACTTCATGGACGTCAGCGTCAAGAATCCGGGGATCTCGACCGCGCTGGGGATCGTCGCGGTGGTGGTTGGTGGGGGAGAGTAGTTGGCGTCAAGGCGATCTCTTGATTAGAATTCAATATTCCTGGAAGGTCTACTCTTCCCGTTAACAGAACTTTTTGGATGTCTATCAGAAGATTCCGAGACGTCAGCGAGATGGAGGGCAATACCTGGAAAGAACCGGGTAGCCCAGAGCTCATGCGTGCCATCCGTTCGACTTGGGACTTCGCGCAGCGCACGCTACAGCCGAAGTTCCCGCCGGGCGTCTACAAGTACCGCTCGATCGAAGAGATGAAAGCGCAGCGCGAGCGCTGGGCGCAGGCGAACTTCGAGGCGTACCAGGAGCGGTTACGGCAGAAGCGGGTCGAAGGCGCTAAGTAGATACCGCTTCCAGATCTTGGACTCGGAGACGCGTACCGAGGCTTTCAATCCATGACCAGCTCGATCGGGACTTCGTCTGCGGCGAACGGACCGAAGACCTTCTGTAGCCCGGTCCACCAGGCACCGTCGGGATTCCCAGGCGCCGGGCGCTCCACGAGCACGTAGATCGGCGACGTCGTCTCGACGGGCAGCAGCCACTCCACTTCGCTGTCGAGCGGAAACGGCGGAAACTGCTTGGAGCCCAACGCCACCATTTCTCCTTGCGGCCCGGTGGGTGGTGGGCCGAAGCAGATGACGGCTCGGACTGGGCCTGCGGGGCTGTTTGGTGCGGCCCGAATGACCATGCGATGCGGTCGCAGGTGATCTCGGAGGTCGATGCGCCCGAGGTCGATGTGGCCCGCCGTGTCTGGCTGTGGGACGTTTGCAGCGGTGAGAGAGTGGATCTCAGCGCGCAGGCCGGTCACGACGGAGACGCGCACTACGCTTCCTTGAATCGCTGCTGTGAAGTGTCCGTGCTCGTCGACGGGCAGCCACCGCTCGCGCGCCTCGCCATCGACGTTCCGAAGCGCCAGCCAGACTTCGACGCCACGGCTACCGCTGCCGTCAGGCAGAAGCACTTGGCCGACCAGGTTCACGTGAGGGGCGACACTGCGCTGATCGCCAGCAGCGTCTCGAGGGCTCGCTCCGATGGTTCCCAGGAACATGAGCACGGCGGGAAGAGCTGCCGCGAATCGCTTCATGAGTGTCTCCTTGGTGCCTACTCGAAGCCAGAAGTATACCGGCTGACTTGCTGGCTCAGGACGAGGACCCCGGGCGCCTGGAGGGGAGCTGAAGTAGTAGAGTTGGACCACTATGACCCAAGTTGAAACCGACGATCCTCTGATCCACTACTGCCGCGGTTTGCCTGGCGCTACGGAAGACATCAAGTGGGACGACGATCTCGTCCTCTCCGTCGGGGGCAAGATGTTCGCGGTCTTCGACCTCAAGGGCAGCGACTGGCTGTGTTTCAAAGTCGACGCCCTGGTGTTCACCAGCCTGGTCGAGCAGGAAGGGATCCGGCCGGCGCCCTATCTGGCGCGTCATCACTGGGTACAGGTGACGGATCGGGACGTGCTGACGCGGACCAACTTGGAAGACTTCTTCGTCGAGTCGCACCGCCTGGTGGCGTCGAAGTTGACGAAGAAGTTGCAGCGGCAGCTTGGGCTGCTACCTGGCTGAACCAGCGTCAGTACGACTTTGCCCAGACCACCCGCTTCGGACTCGGCTTGCCGGTGAACGGGCAGGTACCGGGTTCGTCGGCTTCGGGGTAGATGCCGTCGAGCGGGATGCAGCGCACGGTGACGGCGAGATCTTGCTTGATCTGTTCTTCCAGCTCGGGATCTTCACCGTAATGAGTCAGCGCGAAGCCGCCGTGGATCGGGGGCGGTGCGTTGGGATCGTCGCGCTCGGCGGTGAAGAAGTCGTAGAAGTCGTCTTTGCTGTCGATCACGTGTGTGTTCTCATCGCGGTAGGCGCGAGCACGCTCGAGCATCGAGTCCTGAATCTCTTGCAGCATCGATCCTACGCCCGCGACGAACTCGGCACGCGGTAGGCTCTGCTTGCCTTTGGCACCCAGGTCGCGGCGGCCGACGAAGACGGCTTCGTTCTCGATGTCACGCGGTCCGACCTCGGCCCGTAGCGGAATGCCCTTCTTGACCCAGCCCCACGTCTTCTCGCCGCCGCCCAGGTCACGCTCGTCGACGATCACCTCGACGGGACGGCCATCGAAGCTCTGCGCCCGCAGTTCGGCAGCCAGACTGTGGCTGTACTCGAGCACCTGGGCTCGCGACTCTTCCTTGTGCAGCACGGGCAAGATCACCACGTGGGACGGCGCCACCTTGGGAGGCAGGATCAAGCCGTCGTCGTCGCCGTGGGTCATCACCATGCCGCCGATCAGGCGCGTCGAGACGCCCCAGCTGGTGGTCCAGGCGTGCTGGTGTTCGCCGTCTTGGTTTAGGAACTGGATGTTGCTAGCGCGCGCGAAGTTCTGTCCCAGGAAGTGGCTGGTGCCGGCCTGCAGCGCCTTGCGGTCCTGCATCATGGCCTCGATGCAGTAGGTCTGGACGGCGCCGGGGAAGCGCTCGGCGGCGGTTTTCTCGCCGCGGATCACCGGCATGGCGAGGGTGGTCTCGGCGAAGTCGGCGTAGATGTCGAGAATGCGCAGCGTTTCTTCGATCGCGTCCGTGTCTGTCGCGTGGACGGTGTGACCTTCTTGCCACAGGAACTCGGCCGTGCGCAAGAACAAGCGCGTGCGCAGTTCCCAGCGCACCACGTTGGCCCACTGGTTGATCAGCAGCGGCAAGTCGCGGTAGCTCTGCACCCACCTGGCGAACGCTTCGCCGATGATCGTCTCTGAGGTCGGGCGCACGATCAGAGGCTCTTCCAACTCGCCGGTGGGGACCAGCTTGCCGTCCTGGGTGGCCTCCAAGCGGTGGTGCGTGACGACCGCGCACTCTTTGGCGAAGCCCTCGACGTGGGCGGCTTCCTTTTCCAGGTAGGAGAGCGGGATGAACAGCGGGAAGTAAGCGTTCTGGTGACCGGTCGCCTTCAGGCGGCCGTCGAGATCGCGCTGCACATTCTCCCACGTACCGTAGCCCCATGGCTTGATCACCATGCAGCCGCGCACCGGTGAGTTCTCCGCCAGATCGGCGGCGCGGACCACTTGCTGGTACCACTCGGCGTAGTTCTCCTCGCGCGTGGGGGAGATCGCGGTTCTGGGTTTCTTACCCTGCTTCTGGCCTTGCTTCTGCTGTTGTTTGCTCATCATGCCTCCGGGGCGGGAGGTATATCACAGATACCGGAAGTGCTGACGGGCAGGCCTTCTGATCAATTATATGAGTCCGTATAACTAAGAAATGAGGGGGTCGGACTTGCAATTTCGGGGTGAAGTTGAGTACAATCATCTCAGATTTGGTGACCAGGTCTGCTGGTACACCTTCACCAACCCGGTAGGACGTGAGGAGGATTCTCAGGTGGAGTTCAAGGATTACTACGACATTCTCGGAGTCGACCGGAAGGCTTCCAAGGACGACATCCAGAAGTCCTACCGCAAGCTGGCCCGCAAGTTCCATCCGGACATCAACAAGGCGCCGGAGGCGGATTCCCAGTTCAAGGAGGTCAGCGAGGCCTATTCCGTGCTCAGTGATCCCGAGAAGCGAGCCAAGTACGATCGCTTCGGTTCCGCCTGGGAGCACGCCCAGACCACCGGCGGACCGCCCCCTGGCTTCGAGGGCTTCCACGTCGACTTCGGCGGAGGCGGTGGCGGAGGGGGCTTCGGCGGCTCGGGTTTCAGCTCGTTCTTCGAGAACTTGTTCGGTGGTCGTCAAGGCGGGCGAGATCCGTTCGGTGGCTTCGGCGGTGGCCGCGGAGCTTCGCGTGCCGGGCAGGACCACAACGCGACGCTGCGCCTGACGCTCGAAGAAGCGGCGCGCGGCGGCAAGAAGCAGTTGACGCTCACCGATCCGCTGACCCGCAAGCACCGCACGCTGACCGTCAGCATTCCCAAGGGCGTCCAGCCGGGGCAGAAGATACGTGTCGCGGGGCAGGGCGGAGACGGTTTGGGTAGCGGTCCCAAGGGCAACCTGATGCTCGAGGTCGAGTTGCTGCCGAGTGAACGGTTCGAGCTCGACGGCAATGATCTCAAGACCCTGCTGCCGGTCACCCCGTGGGAAGCTGCCCTGGGCGGCGAGGCGCGGGTCCACACGCTCGACGGCAGCGTGACCGTGCGGGTGCCGCCCGGCTCGTCGTCCGGACGCAAGATCCGGCTGCGCGGACGAGGTTTCCCGGCACGCTCCGGCACCGGCGACCTCTACGCTGAAATCCGCATCGTCATCCCCAGCTCGCTGTCCGAACGCGAGCGCGAACTCTACGAGGAGCTGTCCCGGGTGTCCACCTTCGGTGCTCGCCGCGAGACGGTGTCCGAGGGGGCTTAGTCAACGCTCGTCGAGCCGCAGTCCCCTTCGCCCAATTAGAAAAGCGGGGTAGCTAGAACAGAGCTACATCACTCCAGCCGTAGACGGTCCCGCCGGCTACGCGGTCAGACCTCAGAAGGAGAACTGAAATGGACCCCAACAAGCTGACGCAGAAGTCACAGGAAGCCCTGCAACTGGCGCAGAGCCAGGCCCTGCAGCGCGGTCACCAGGAAGTTGATGCCGAGCACCTGCTGCTCGCCCTGATCAGCCAAGACGGCGGCCTGATCCCGCGCCTGTTCCAGCGCATGGACGTGCCGGTCGACAGCTTCACCGCTGCCGTCGAAGCCGAGCTGAAGAAGCGGCCGCAGGTCTCCGGTGGTGCCACCGAGGCGGGCAAGATCTACGTTACCCAGCGCTTCAACAAGCTGCTGGCCGACGCCGAGGCGCAAGCCAAGCGGCTCAAGGATGAATACGTCTCCGTCGAGCACCTGCTGCTCGCTTTGCTCGCCGAAGGCGGCAGCACGCCCAGCGGTAAGCTGTTCCAGCAGTTCGGCATCACCCGCGACGCCTTCCTCGCCGCTCTGACCGCTGTGCGTGGTTCCCAGCGGGTGACCAGCGCCAACCCCGAGCAGGCCTATGAGGCGCTCGACAAGTACGGCGTCGACCTGGTCGCCCTGGCGCACCAGGGCAAGCTCGACCCGGTGATCGGCCGCGACGCCGAGATCCGGCGCACCGTGCGCATCCTGTCGCGCAAGACCAAGAACAATCCGGTGCTGATCGGTGAGCCGGGCGTTGGCAAGACGGCGATCGTCGAGGGCCTGGCCCAGCGCATCGTCAAGGGCGACGTCCCCGAATGGCTCAAGGATCGCGCCATCTTCTCGCTCGACATGGGCGCGCTGCTGGCCGGTGCCAAGTACCGTGGTGAGTTCGAGGAACGCCTGAAGGCCGTGCTCAACGAGATCAAGCAGAGCGAAGGTCGCATCCTCTTGTTCATCGACGAGGTCCACACCATCGTCGGCGCCGGCAAGGCCGAGGGCACCACCGACGCCGGTAACCTGCTCAAGCCGATGCTGGCGCGCGGTGAGTTGCACTGCATTGGCGCCACCACGCTGGACGAGTACCGCAAGCACATCGAGAAGGATGCCGCGCTGGAGCGTCGTTTCCAGCCGGTGTTGGTCGACCCGCCGAGCGTCGAGGACACGGTGTCCATCCTGCGCGGCCTCAAAGAGCGCTTCGAAGTGCACCACGGCGTGCGCATCCACGATGCCGCCCTGGTCGCCGCCGCGACGCTCTCCCACCGCTACATCACCGATCGTTTCCTGCCCGACAAGGCGATCGACCTGATGGACGAGGCCTCGGCTCTGGTGCGCACCGAGATCGATTCGATGCCACAGGAACTCGACGAGGTCACCCGCCGCGTGCTGCAACTCGAGATCGAGGAAGCGGCCCTGAAGAAAGAGAAGGACCGCGCCAGCAAGGAGCGCCTGTCCAACCTACGCAAGGAGCTCGCCGACCTGCGCACGCAGGCCGATTCCATGCGTGCCCAGTGGCAGCAGGAGAAGGAGGCGATCGACCAGGTACGCCAGCTGCGCGAGCGCATCGAGACCCTGCGCCATGAGATCGAGATCGCCGAGCGCGACTACGACCTCAACCGTCTGGCCGAACTCAAGCACGGCCAGCTGCCGCAGCTCGAAGCCCAGCTCAAGCAGGAGGAAGCGGCGCTGCAAGAGAGCGAACACACCCTGCTGCGCGAAGCCGTGCGTGAGGACGAGATCGCCGAGATCGTCGCCCGCTGGACCGGTATCCCCGTCACCCGCCTGGTCGAGGGCGAGCGCGAGAAGCTCCTGCGTCTCGACTCCATCCTGCACCAGCGCGTGGTTGGCCAGGACGAAGCCGTGCAACTGGTCGCCGACGCTGTCCTGCGTGCCCGCTCGGGCATCAAGGACCCACGGCGTCCGATTGGCTCCTTCATCTTCCTCGGACCTACCGGTGTGGGTAAGACCGAGCTCGCCAAGACCCTCGCCGAGTCGCTCTTCGACAGCGAAGAGAACATCGTGCGCATCGACATGAGCGAGTACATGGAAAAGCACACCGTCTCGCGCCTGATTGGCGCTCCTCCCGGCTACGTCGGCTACGAGGAAGGCGGTCAGCTCACCGAGGCCGTGCGCCGCAAGCCGTACTCGGTGGTCCTCTTCGACGAGATCGAGAAGGCGCACCACGACGTCTTCAACGTCCTGCTCCAGATCCTCGACGACGGCCGCGTCACCGACAGCCACGGCCACACCGTCGACTTCAAGAACACGGTCATCATCATGACCTCCAACATCGGTTCGCATCACCTCTTGGAGGGCGTGAGCGACCAGGGTGAGATCGAGCACGGTGCTCGGGAAAGCGTTCTGCGCGAACTCCGCGGTCACTTCCGCCCCGAGTTCCTCAACCGCGTCGACGACGTGGTGCTGTTCAAGCCGCTGACCCTGGGCGAGATCCAGCAGATCGTCGGCCTGCTGGTGATGGACCTGCGCAAGCGCCTCGCCGAGCGCAAGATCACCCTGACCCTGACCGATGCTGCCAGAGAACTGGTAGCCCGCGAAGGCTTCGATCCCGTCTACGGCGCGCGCCCGCTCAAGCGTTATCTGCAGCATCACCTGGAGACCCGCCTGGGTCGCGCGATCATCGCCGGTGATGTCGTGGATGGGGCGAGCGTCGAGGTGGGGGTGAAGGACGGGGCGCTGAGCGTCGAGGTGGTGGCGGCTGGTGCTGCGGAGGAGCCGCGGCCGGAGGCCGTTGCCGCCTGAACGGAGAAGAGCGTCCGTGAAGGTCGAGAGCCCGGCGTCCAGGGGATGCCGGGCTCTGTGACCCTGGGGATAAAGATCCGCTCACAAAGCTGAGAGTTCGGGAAATCCTCATGAACTACGGGTTGAAGGTCTTATTATATTGACATTAAATAGAATTTTATTTATAGATATAGTGATATTGGGTTTATTGAGCTGGTATTATGAGTCAGACCCGCGTCCTCAACCGGGGGCGGCAAGAGCTAGAGCCCTGGATGTTTTGTAGAGGAGAAACGAAGGTTTGTTAGACAGAAGCCACATTTTCCGCCACAATTCATGCGGAAACAACGACTCATGAATACGGACTTTAGCGCGAAGTGCCAGAGGGGGGATATTGCGATGCTCAGTGAAGCGCAGCGCGTTAGGTGCCCCGCATCAATCCAATGGCACAGCTAAGCTTCGTCGAACGTAGAAAGCTTGAGACGCTCTTCGAAATGGGCGGCGGGTACGTTCTCGACTTCTCAAACCGCACTCTTCAGGAATTTGTTGCGGACAGTGTTGGAGTCGAGATTTACGACGAGCGATACAATTATGATTCCGGATCGAAGGCGAACCGGCTACGCGGGTTCTGGAAGATCGAATCCGATGCGAACGTTGCCAAACTCATCCGGGATTTGGTGGACTACGCGGAATTCCTAAACAAGAACACCGATGCGGACCTTGTTTCCGCATGTAGGGCCATAGCTGATCGGCTCGTTGCCAGGTCGAACACGAGCGATTCTGAGAATTCCGCTATGTCCCGTCCGATTCGCGTTTTCATTGCGTACAGCCATGATTCGCCCGAACACGTTCGCCAAGTACTAGCACTCTCGGACTCCCTGCGGCGGGACGGAATCGACGCCGACCTCGACCAATATCACTTATCGCCGACCGATGGATGGCCCGCGTGGGTCAGTAACCAACTCGCAACTGCTGACTTCGTGATCATCGTCTGCACCAAGGTGTTCTTGCGACGTTTTCGCGGCGAAGATAAAGCCAGTATTGGACTTGGGGTTGAATATGAAGGCGCTCTCCTTCAGGAAACGAACTTCAATGACTCGTCCTTATTTGAAGTCGGTCGCAAGACAACAAGGTACCTGCCGGTTGTGTTTTCGAACACCGATTCAGCCTACATTCCCCCGCAGTTTCGCGCGCTTACCTTCTACAACCTAACTGGGCCTGAAGGGTACGGTTTCCTATACCGGCGGCTTACCAATCAACCAAAGCTCGCCGCTTCCCCTATCGGTGAACTCTTCAAGCCGCCACCAAGAGCTACCGAAGATAAGCTCAACGGGCTACGCACGTTCCTCTGCCATTCGTCAAAGGACAAGCCAGCGGTCCGCGATCTCTACAAGAAGCTACTGACGCACAACGTAAGACCTTGGCTAGATGAAGAGGATCTATTGGCGGGGCAAATATGGCGCGAAGAGATACCCAAGGCTATCCGTGGCTCGCATGCGGTAGTGGTTTGCTTATCAGCCAATGCCGTGAGCAAGGCCGGCTACTTTCACAAAGAGGTGAAATTCGCGCTTGACGTTCTGGACGAACAACCTGAAGGTACAGTTTTTGTCGTTCCGGTTCGTCTGGCAGAATGCGATATACCTGAACGCCTTGGGCATATTCACTGTGCAAACCTTTACGACCACAATGGATTCGAGAAATTGCTTCTCGCACTACAATCGCGCGCAAAGCAAGTCGCGGCTAACAACAAAGACATCTAGCAATTGCGTGAGCCGGAGCAGTGAATCCGGCGGAATCTGAAAATAACGCGTAACGTCGCCGCCCGGTTACGCTGGTTGTTAGGCATCGCTCCGCCAGCGCAGGCGGTATGATCGACCACGCGCTCGACCGGCTGACCGACGACCTCCGCAGCTTGAGGCTGTGGTCGAGTGGTGCGTTCGACGAGGTGCGACATCTGTCCTACGGCGACGTCAAGAACAACGGTGTGTACTACCATCCGCGAGCACGCCTCCTCTATTCCGACCTGTCCGGGAGGGAGCTGCGTCATGAGCCGGCTCGGGCGAGCCGCTCGCTGAACTCGCAGATGTTGTCACTATGGACGAGGTCAGAACTCTATCCACCGCAGGGTCTTAAGAGTTAGCGCTAGCATTGAAGAGGTCTCAGTTTGGGAATCTCGTCTGACGGCGGGGGACATCCTTGGTGCGAGACTACCGCTCGCTCTTCGGCCTCTGAATCACCCGCATCGTCCCCTGCTCCTCTCGCTCCCGCTGCAACTTCTGCACGTGCTCCGTCAGCCACCGATCCCGCTCTGCCTGAGCTTCTTCGAGCGTCCGATACTTCCGGACTCCCTTCGGATAGCTGCGTGGATTCAAGAGCGCACTCCGTCGCCACAATTGACGAACCCGCTCGAGGTACGCGTCGTCTGGCTCATCGCACCACATGTCGCGGTCGGCGGCGTTCATTTCTTCGAGCGTTCGGAACTTTTGTACTGGCATTGGAGCGGAGCCTCAATCCTCAAAGAAGAACCGTTGTAGAAGGCGTGAAGAGCTGCCTCGAGCGCCCATGACTATCGAACGATGTTATCTCGCTTGGCGCCACGACGTCTGAGCGGCTCGGCTGTGCGCCCAGAAAATGCAAAAGCCCGGCATCTTCGAGATGCCGGGCTTGACCGAAGGAGGTACTAGCCTTCAGCAGGCGAAGCAGGATCCGCCGATGTCGCAGGTCTGCTGGGAGTTGCAGGGATAGCACGTGAACGTGCAAACGACGGTGCAGACCTCGGTAGCAGCGCCCTTGGCTTGTTGCGTGGAAGATTCGCTGAGCACGGAGAGTGTTTCGCGGCTGAGGCGTAGCTTCTTCTTCATAGGTATGACCTCCTTGAAGATTTCTCAGAACCTGCTTAGGTTCAATGAATAATGTGTTCTTAGGGTAGTGTGCTTGGTAGGTCGAAGTCAATGCCCTGGTGGCGCTTGCTCGGTGGTCCGTGCCGGAATTGTCCGGTAGACGATCTGGTTGTTGAGCAAAACGACTGTCTCTCACGCGGAGCCCGACGCTATCCGCAACTACCGGAGGCCCCTGATGCGAAACCGTGTTCGTCCCCTCGTTCTGCCGACCTTCGGCCTGTTGTTGCTGACTCTGACTTCGGCGGCGCACGCCCAGGAGCCGCTCTTCACGTCGCAGGTGCGCAGTGCCCAAGGCGACGGATGGCGTGTGATGGTGAACGTGGACGGGCTCTTGACGGCACCGGAGTTGCTCACGTTCGAGTTACCTACGGGAGAGACGGTGTGGGCGCGTCAGGACCACTTCGAGGTCGACGGTTCGTTCGTCGACGACGAAGGCGACGTCCGAGAGACGTTTCGCTGGTGGGGCAAGACGGACGATGGCGAAGACGTCCTGCTCAACGGCGTTGGGAACCAGGTGGCGGGAACGGTGATGCTGCAGTCAGGGATGTATCGGCTGCAGCCTACAGGCAGTCGTCAGCACCGCTGGTTCCGCGCAGCTGACCCGGAGGCGGGCTGCGGGACCGATCAGGATGTGGTGCAACGAGTCCGTTCGGTCCTCGAATCACGAGTGGCCGCTGAGGCCACGGCCTCGGCGGTGGTCACCGGACAGGACACGGGCACCGAGGATGTCGCGGCCGGCAAGGCGGGGCCGACAGTCGACGTGGTCATGGTCTACAGTCCTTCGGCCCGCGCGCGCGTCGGTGGGGATGCGGCGATGCTGGCGGAGATCCGCAGTGATATCGATTACACGAATCGGGCGCTGGGCAACAGCTTGATCGACGCGAGCGTTCGCCTCTTGCAGGTAGAGCAGGTGAACTATCAGGCGGACGCGGGCAGTGATGCCGGGCTCAACTGGTTGATCACCAACGGTGACGGCATTCGCCGCGCCTGGGGAGCAGATATCGTTGGGATCATCCACCACGTGACCGACTATTGCGGCATCGCTGCGTATCGGGGTATCCGCGGCAATGCCGACGGTGGCTTTTTCCTGACCGCCTCGAACTGTCTCGGCCGGGGCACGACGGCGCACGAGTTGGGGCATTTATGGGGTGCCGATCACGATCCTGAGAACGCGGGCATCGCGCATGGCACGCAGTCGTTCGCCACCTATCCCGATGCCTATGGCAACTTCTATGACGGCATCTACCGCACGATCATGTCGTACAGCCGTCCGTGTGACCTGGGATGCCCCAAGGCACCGTACTTCTCCAATCCTGCGGTTTCGTATCTCGGTCGGCCGACGGGCACGAGCCAGCGCGCCAACCATCGCGTCATCCGCGACTACAGCCCGACAGTTTCGCGCTATTTCACGTCCAAGGCCGGGCCGCCGGCAGGGCCCACGGATCTGACCGCGGAAGTGGTGGAGACGGCGAGTGGCTTCGAGGTGATGCTGACCTGGACCGATCGCGCCAGCAAGGAGGGGCACTACGAACTCTACCGGGCGACGGACGGCGGCGCGCTGCCACGTTTGACCCGGCTGAGCAAGAATAGCGAGCGTTATGTCGACCGGGCGGTCGAAGGGCGGCGAACCTACAGATACCAGGTGGAAGCGGTAAACCTGCAGGGCAGCAGCCGCTCGGAAGAGGTCGAGGTCGAGGTGGTGGCACTGGCGGCCCAGTTGGAGGTGCAAGCCAACCTGCTACGGGCCGGTGAGCCGGTGGTCTTTGACCTGCGGGTCGAAGGGAGTGGCCGGCGGGCACTGTGGTCCTTCACGCCGATTCTCGGCACACAAGCGACGGATGGGCTTGCGGTCACGGATGCCGCGAGTGGTTGGGGAGCGGTCCACGTGTTCGACACGCCCGGTGTGTATGAGGTCAGGGTGAAGGTGCAGGGCGGCCACGGACAGGAGGTCGCTGCGAACCTGACGCTCGACGTACGTGGCGCGACGCCAGTCTGGACGCGCACGGCGTCGCGGTTGCAGAGCGTGATCCATGGTCCGCGCGGCGGCGGTGGCGTCTTCGAAAGCCAGCTGTGGCTGCACAATGCGGGCGCCGCGCCCGCGCTGGTCGACCTGGCGTTCCTGGCGCGCGGCCAGGACAACCGCACGGCGCGTCGGCGTGCGTTGACCTTGTTGCCGGGGCGGACGCTGCACTTGCCGGATGTGGTGTCGACGCTAGACGCCGAGGGCGCCGGGGCGCTGAGCGTCGAGGCGCGAGCCAATGCGGATCTGCACAGCGCTGCGCCACGCGTGCTGGCCTTCGGTCGGTCGTTCGTCGAGCGTCCCCAGGGCCCGAACGGTGCGAGCTTCGGCCAGCGGGTGGGGGAAGAGCCGGCGGAGCTGTGGAGCGACGCCACGCGCTGGATCGTCGGGCTCTACGATGGTCCCGAGGTCGACGACGTGACCGAAGCTGACGACGGAGCCGAGACGGGCTGGCAGGCGACGTTGCACGGTGTCAACCTGGAGGATCGTCCCGGCCGCCTGACGCTGGAGCTGACGGACGCGCTGGGTCGTGCCGTCGGTGAGCCGGCAGAGCTGGGCTTGCCGCCGCAGGGCATGCGCTTCCAGCGGCTGATTCAGCTGTTCCCCGAGGTGCGTGCCTTCCAGCCACCGTTCACCGCGCGGGTGACATCCAATGGCATCCGCTTCCTGGCGTCCGGGACGCTGCTCGAGAGCGGCTCGGAGGATCAGGCGTTCTTACCAGGACAGGGTGAGCTGGTGGGGCCGGCGAGTGTCCAGACACGCCTGCTGATTCCGCGTGTCGTCGAGGGACCGGGGCAGTTTGGTGTCACGCTGAGTACGAGGCTGCTGCTGCACAATCCGGCTGACGTCGCGCGTACGCTAACGCTGGAGCTACTCGAACGGGGGCAGGACAACTCGCAGCCCAAGACTGCGACCGTGACGGTGCCGGCGGGACAGACGCGGGAGATCCGAGCGGTGTTGCCGTCGCTCTTCGACATCGACAGCGGTGCTGGTGCGCTGGCTCTCAGCTGGCAAGGGGAGGGACCTGCTCCGCAGGCGGCCGCGTTGGTCTTCGCGCGCGCTGAGGCGGGGGAGCGTTTCGCCACGCGCGTCGAGGCGCGCCCACCTACTGCAGCGGCGACCGAGCGGTCGATCGACTTCGGTGCCGAGCAGTCGTCGCGTTTCACGTCTGCCTACGGTGTGCTCAGCCTGTTCGAGCGCACGACGCGGCTGGAGCTGATCCTGCGCGACGGCCAGGGCGTCGAGCTGGCACGGCGGACACAGAACTTGCGGCCACATCAGCATCTGGAGCGGAGTCTGCTCGGGCTCTTCGAGGACGCGGCTGGTCAGCTCCAAGGCGTCCAGGATCTGGCTGTCGAGACGCGCGTGCTGGCAGGTGGGCCAGTGCTCACGTACCTGATCAATGTCAACGTCTCGGGTGACGTCTTCTACGTGCCGGGGCGTGGGTGGCGCTAGTCGTTGCGCCAGTTTGCAGGACGCTGTAGGGAATCCGCGTCCGCGTGTCCAAGCACCGTTCGGCTCACGTACAACATATATACAGTGTTTATCTGAGCCCTGGATTGCCATGCCGGATTGGGGCATAATCTCGCTCTATGACTTCCGAAACAGCAGCCGCACCGACCCTCGACGAGATCCGGGACGCGCGTCGCCGAGTCGGTGACTTGATCGTCACCACGCCGACCTGGCACTGGCGCGGCCGCGAGGCCGAGAGGGCCTTCGGCGACACCCAGGTGTTCCTCAAGCTCGAGCTGTTCCAGTACGCGGGTACCTTCAAGCCGCGCGGCGCTCTGCTCAACATGCTGGAGATGGACGACGACGCGCGCCGTCGAGGTGTCACCGCGGTGAGCGCGGGCAACCACGCGATGGCGGTGGGGTACGCCGCCAAGGCCTTGGGCATGCAGGCCAAGGTGGTGATGCCGAAGACGGCCAGCCCGGTGCGTGTGCAAGGGTGTGAGGCGTACGGCGCCGAGGTGGTGCTGGTTGACGACGTGCATCAGGCCTTCGACGAGGTCAGGCGGATCGAGCGCGAAGAAGGCCGCACCTTCATTCATCCCTTCGAGGGGCGCAACGTGGCGCTGGGCACCGGCATGGTGGGCCTGGAGCTGGCCGAGCAGGTCCCGGATCTCGATGCGGTGATCATTCCGGTGGGGGGCGGTGGTCTGGCGGCTGGTATCTCGACGGCGTTGCGTGCGGCGCAGCCGAGCTGTGATTTGTTCGGCGTCGAACCCGAGGGGGCCGACTCGATGCACCGCAGCTTCGCTGCTGGCAGTCCGCAGGCGATCGAGCGCGTGCGCACCATCGCGGACAGCCTCGGCGCCCCGCATGCGGCGCCGTATAGTTTCGAGCTCTGCCGCCGCAACCTGACCGGCCTGGTGAAGATCGACGACGATGCGTTGCGTGCGGCCATGGGACTGCTGTTCGCGGACATGAAGCTGGCTGTGGAGCCAGCGGCCGCGGCGGCGACGGCAGCTCTCTCCGGCCCTCTGGCCGAGCGCTTGCGCGGGCGCCGGGTGGGACTGGTGGTCTGTGGAACCAACTACGATCTGGCCAGCTTCGCGGCCAATGCCCAAGGCGGAACTGCCCGGCGGCCGACCTAGTCGACCCGCTGCCCAGGCGCCCGTGGCGTGCCACCTGATGCTGGACATCGGAACCAAACTCCTCGATCGCTACGAGATCCTCGCCGAAATTGGCCGCGGTGGCGTGGGCGTGGTGTACGAGGCGAGCGACATCAAGCTGCAGCGGACCGTGGCGGTCAAGTTGCTCAACGCACCGCGCGCCGATGCCGAGACGCTGGCCCGCTTCGACCGTGAAGCGCGTTTGATCGCACGCCTGGACCATCCGGCGATCGTGCCGATCTTCGACGTTGGCAGTTGCGACCTCGGGGCGGAAGGCGAAGTGCCGTACTTTGTCATGCCGCACGTCGGTGGCGAGAGCCTGCGTTCGCGCCTGCGCCTGCGCTCACTGAGCCTGTCCGAGATGCTGGATGTGCTGGTGCAGGTAGCGCGCGGGCTCGACTACAGCCACGCCAAGAACGTCGTGCACCGTGACGTCAAGCCGGGCAATATCGTGTTGTCGCAGGAGCCCGGCGGCGGCTTGCGTGCACGGCTGACGGATTTCGGCATGGCGCGCAGCGGAGAGTTCGACGAGCGGCTGACCGATACCGGTTCGGTCATGGGCACGATGGTCTATCTGAGCCCGGAGCAGGCCTGCGGACACGATGTCGACGCGCGCTCCGACATCTACTCACTGGGCGTCGTGCTCTACGAGTGCCTCGCCGGCACGCCGCCGTTCACCGGCAATCCGGCGGCGGTGGTGATGGGAATCACTCAGCTGCAACCGGCGTCGCTGTCCGAGCGTGGGCTCGGGCTGGACGACGAGCTGGAGGCTCTGGTGCTGCAGTGCCTGGAGAAAGACCCGGCCCTACGGCCGCCGACCGCTGGCGAAGTGGCCGCGCGCCTGCTGCGTTTGCGGGCGCGGCTGGTCGAAGGTGAGACGATGACGGTGCCGGTTCTGCCGCCGGTGGTCGGCCGCGGTCAGGAAGCGACGCGGATCCTGCATCCCAGTGGCGAGGCGACCGCTGTTTTCGAGTCGCAGCCGCGGAAGCCACGCGGTGCACCTGGGGTACCGCTTTCGTGTCTGTGCCGTGAGGACGAGCTGGACGCGCTGGAGAGGCGTCTGCGCGCGGCGGTCGAGACGGCGGGTTGTCAGCTGGTGCTGATCGGTGGTGAGACCGGCATGGGCAAGACCGAACTAGTAGAGGAACTCGGACGGCGCGCGCAGAACGGTGGCGGTTTGGTTCTCAGTGGTCGCTTTGTCGAGGACGATGCCTTCGCCCACCAAGGTTTCTGTGAGTTGATCCAAGATTATTTCGATGGCGGTTCAGTGCGCGGCATGACGCTGGTGGAAGATCTCGCCGACCTGGTGCCGGATCTGCTCGGCCTCTTTCCCAGCCTGGGCGAGATCGAGGCGCTGCGCGGCTTCGCCTCGTCGCGCGGCTGGCGCAGCGGCGACCGCCGCCGCAGCGAGGATCCGACCCACATCTTCGAGCTGATCTCCCGCACGCTGATCCGGATGGGAGAAGGCCGTGTGCTGGTGCTGCTGCTGGAGGAGCTGCACGCCACACATGCCGGTATCGAGGCGTTGCATTACGTGGTGCGGCGGCTGGCCGCAACGACGACCCTGATGGTGGGTACCTTCCGTCCCTCGGCCACGACCGGCGAGCATCCCCTGGACCAGATGCGTGCGGCCTTCGCCGGTGATCCCCGCTTTCAACTCCTGGAACTCGAGCGTCTGAACGCCGAGCAGCACCTGCGCCTGCTGCGCGCGATCACCGGTAAGGAACACATTGACCCTAAACTGGCACGGCGCCTGCTCGAGATCACCGAAGGCAACCCCTTCTTTACCCGTGAAGTGGTGCGCTCACTGAGGCCGGAGGGGGGCACTTTGCCCAGGTCGCCGTGGCAGATCGGAGCCGATGCAGGTTCGGATTCGCAAGCCGGCTGGGACGTCGAGTCGGCCGTCGGCATGCTGCCGGACACGATCCAGCAGGTGGTCAGCCGCCGACTGCAGCGCCTGTCGGCGGAACTGCGGCAGGTGCTCAGCGTCGCCGCGGTGCTTGGCCGTACCTTTGCCTTCTCCGACCTGGGTGCACTGGTGCAACTGCCCGGTGATCTGGATGATGCGGTCGATGCTCTGGTGACGGCGGCCTTTCTCGAAGAGGCTCCGCAACTGGCCGGTGATCAGCTGCGTTTTTCCAGTGCCATCGTCCGCGACGTGCTCTACGACGAATTGCCACCGCGCAAGCGGCGGTCACTGCACCGCGCTTTCGCCAACCACCTGGAAGCGACCTACGCCGGACGTTTGGAGCAGGTCTACCCGCAGCTGCTGCATCACTACGTCTGTGCCCGCGTGGCCGAGCGCGTGCGAGATTATGGGCTGCGGCTGGCCAGCTTGAAGGTGGAGCTTTCGAGCGGTGCCGCGGCGCTGGCCGCTGCCGAGCGCGCCGCCGCGGCGCAGGCCGAGCTGACGGAGGTGGGGCCGGCCGCCGCCGGTGAATTGAGCCGGGTGCTGGGGCAGTCCAAGCACCTGACCGGGGACTTCGACGGCGCGCTGGAGGCTTTTTCCGAGGCCGATCGACACTTTCGGCGCAGCGGCCAGACGGCGGAACGCACGCATGTCGCGGCCCTGGCGGCCGAGGCTGCCTGGCGCGCGCGGCGCGTCGACGAGGTGGGTGCCTGGGTGGATCGCGGCCTGGCCCAGGTCGGGCCGGGCGTCGAACTGCACCGCCGACGCCTGCTGCGCCTGGGCGCCACGCTGGCCAACCTGCGCGGTGAATACCACCGGGCGCGTCAGTACCAGCAGCAGGCCGACCAGTTGCGTCCGCGCCAGCTCGAAGGGCGCACCGAGATGCCGCGCGGTGGCCGCCTGGTGGTCGGCTTGCCGGCGGAACTGCGGGGTCGCCACCCAGTGGAGCTGCGACTGGTGGAGGAGATGGAGGTGCTGGCCAACGTGTTCGAGACGTTGTTGGTCAAGGACAGCCAGGGCGTGCTGCTGCCGCACTTGTGTACCCGCTGGCGCCTGCACAGCTCCGGCCGTTCGGTGCGCCTGGAGCTGCGCAACGACGTGCTCTTGCACGACGGCCGCCCGCTGACGGCTGCCGATGTCAAGGCCTCGATACAGTGGGCCGTGCGCCGTTGCAGTGAGCGCCTACCGCCGGCGCTGGCCGCGATTCGGGGCGTGGGTTCCTGGCGTCGGGGCGATGCCGACGACCTGGAAGGGGTCTGTGTGCTGGCGGCGAGTGAGTTGGAGGTGCTGCTCGAGGAGCCATTGCCGATCTACCCGGAGCTGCTCACCGATACACGCACAGCGGTCGCCATTCCGGTTGCCGACGCGAGTGAAGCACAGCTGGAAGCCGGTATTCGCGACCAGGCGGGCCTGCTGCTCGGGACCGGTCCTTTCCGTCCCGTGCAGGTGGCCACACAGCGCGTCGAGTTGGCCCGCCAGGAAGCCTACTGGGATCAGCCGCCACGTCTCGACGTGCTCGAGTTCCAGGCCGGCCTGGAGTCCGAGCAGATGGCCGAGGGGCTCCGCGGCGGTAGTCTCGACATGGCTCTGGAACTGCGCCCGGACGATCTCGAAAGCCTGTTGCGCGACCGCCGCCTGCGTCGCCGCCTGGTGGAAACTCCTTGGACCAACAGCTTCTTCGTGGTCTTCGACCGCGCCGGCGAAGTCGCCCGTCACTACGCACTCCGCCGAGCGCTGTCCGGCGTCGTGCAAACCGATAGCCTGGTACGCCGCTTGCTCGGCCGCCTGGCCCAGCCGGCCGACGGCTTGTTACCGCCCGGTATCCTCGGGCACGACCCGGGGCGGCGGCGCGAGCGCCTGTCGCTGGTGCAGGCACGAGAGGTCTTGGAGGACGTCGGCCTGCGGCCTCCGATCCGCCTGCGCGTCATGCTCCATCCCAGCTTCCGCAATCGCTATGACCAACTGGCGCGGGAACTCTTCGAGCTGTGGGCGCAGTTGGGGGTCGAGGTCGACATCGAATCGGGCGGTCTGACCCACTATTTGTCGCACCCTGAGCGGGGGACGGAAGAAGGCGCACCGCACGTCGATGTCATCCTGGCTCGCTGGATCGCTGACTACCAGGACCCGGACATCTTCACGCACGGTCTTTTTCACTCGCAGCAGGGGCGCTTCCGCCACTCGTGCTCGTCACCTCAAGGTGATCGGCTGCTCGAACAGGCGCGCGCAAGTGCCGATCCAGATGTCCGCGCCGACTTGTATCGTCGCTTCGAGGATCAACTGCTCGACAGCCATCTCTTGCTGCCGCTCTTCCACGAGATCAACTACCGTCTGCTGGGTCCCAACGTGCGCGGGCTCGAAGTGTCGGGCACACCGCCGTACGTCAACTACCGGCAGCTGGCCAAGCTCGGTACGCGGCCAGCGGGGTCACTCCTACCCGCCGAGTCCAGCGGCCGCGCTACCGGGGCGGGACTCTCGGTGGCACGCATTCCGGTGGCCCGTATCCCGATGATGGGGCACCTCAATGACCTGGACCCAGCGGTGCCGATCGCTTCTCGCCTGCAGGCACTGAGCGCCCTCTACGAAACGCTCATGCGCCAGGGGGACAGTGCACGTATCGAGCCCTGGCTGGCCGAGTCGGTCGACAGGCTCGACCAGGGCCGATGCCTACGCCTTCGCCTGCGCCGCGACGTTCGTTTCCACGATGGGCGTCGTTTCGGTGCACGCGACGTGCGTTTCTCCTTCGAGCGCCTGCTGCGCAGCTCCAGCTACAGTCGCTGGTTGCTGGCACCGGTGCGGGGAGCCCGCGACGTGCTCGAAGGGCGTACGCGCGAACTCGTCGGTCTGCGGCTGCGCTCGGCCTTCGAACTCGATATCGAGCTGGAGTATCCGGTTGCGTTCTTTCCCGCGGTGCTTACCGCGGTAGCTATCGTCGCGGAGGGCAGTGACGATTTCACTGGCGACTGGCGTACCTGCGGTGGTGCTACCGGTCCCTTCCGAGTCCGCCGCTTCGACCCAGGCCGCGGCCTCGATCTGGAGGCCAACCCGGACTACTGGCGCGAAGGCTTGCCGCGCCTGGATCGTCTGTGCTTTGACTTCAACGTGCCGCCCGCGTCGGCGCTCGAAGGCTTGCACAGCGGCCGCTTCACCCTCGCCTGGGAATTGCCACCGTCAGCGCTGGAGAGCCTGGAGCAGGATGGGGACTTGCTGTTCCGGGAGATTCCTGGCCTGGCTACCGCTTTCCTTGCGTGCAACGTTCACCGGGGGCCGCTGGCCGATTCTGAAACGCGCCGACGGCTGGCCGCGGGGCTTGGTGTCCCGGACCTGGTGCAACGTCATCTGGGCCGCCTCGGAACCGTGGCGCGTAGCCTGATCCCACCCGATCTGCTGGGCTACGAGCCGCTGCAGTCACGACAGCCGAAGTCGTCGTCGCAGCCGCCGGTCGAGCTGGCGGTCATGCTGCAGTCTGCCTTCCAGAGCCAGTATGCAGACATGGCGCGCGACCTGCTGAGACAGCTGGAGAATTGTGGCTTCCGCGTACGCTTGGTCGAGCCGCACCCTTTCTACCAGGCGCTGCTGCCAAACCAGCGGGTCGACCTGGTGATCAGTCGTTGGATCGCCGACTATCCAGATCCCGACGCCTTCGTGCACAGCGTGTTGCACAGCGTCGAGGGTGGGGTCGGGGCGCTGTGTGGCGATCGCGCCCTCGACGCGCTGATCGATGAAGGGCGCAAGACCGCCGACACGGTCCGTCGACGTGAGATCTACCGCGACATCGAAGGCCTTCTGGCGCGCGAGCAGCGCCTGCTGCCACTGTTTCACGAGCAGATCTACCGCTATGCGCGGCCGGAAGTACGCGACTTCGAGATCCACCTGTCGCCGCCGCAAGTCGCCTATGAGAAGTTGTGGCTGCAGGGCTGAGTCGCTCCTGGAGAGTCGTAACGTCACCATGGTGCAAGAGTACTTGAGTACGGCAATTTATTTCTTTTTTGCTATTAGGCATATCACAAATAATCCTTGCTCTGATGTCCGTGTCGGCGATACACTGGCAGAAGTCGGTGCTTTCGTCGCCTATTGTGCAATCCCATGATTTGACTTCTCAAGGTCAGCCTTCTCTAGAGGGCAGCAAGTATGATCCAAGGTCCGATATCTATCGGTAGGAACGCCGCTGGGGATGGTGCGTCCGCGCCACCGGAGCAGCCAAGCTCCATCTTTCTTTCCGGAGATCTCGTCGGAGGGCGTTTTCGGGTCATCCAGCTCCTGGCCACGGGTGGCATGGGGGAAGTCTACGAGGTCGAGGACCAGGATCTCGGAGAGCGCTTGGCGCTCAAAGTCATTCGGCCGGAGCTGGCGTGCGACGAGATCAACCTCGAGCGGTTCCGCCGCGAGCTGCAACTGGCCCGCCGGGTGACGCATCGCAACGTCTGCCGCCTCTTCGATCTGGTACGCCACCGCGCGCGCCGACGTGAAGACCGGCTGATACCGTCGGAACTCGCCTGTGTCACGATGGAACTGCTGCAGGGAGAGACGCTGGCCGAGCGGCTACGGCGTGTTGGCCGGCTGCCGCCCAAGCAGGTTCGGCAGATCGTGCACCAGGTTGCCGAGGGTCTGGCCGCCGCACACGACATGGGTATCGTGCACCGTGACCTCAAGGCGTCCAACATCATGCTGGTCCCCGATGGTCGCGGCGGCGAGAGGGCGGTGGTCATGGACTTCGGTCTGGCCCGTCTGGGTGCCGTGCACCGAGAGACGGATTCACTCGAACCGATGACGCGCACTGGCCAGTTGATCGGCACGCCCGACTACATGGCACCCGAGCAGGTGGCCGGAGGCCGCGTGACACCGGCGACCGACGTCTATGCCCTCGGTGTCCTGATGTACGAAGCGATCACGGGCCGCCTGCCGTTCTATGGCAAGAGCGCCATGGCGATCGCGCTCAAACGTCTACACGAGATCCCCGAGACGCCGATCCAACTCGTCGACGGCCTGGACGTGCGGTGGGAGGCGGTCATCCTGCGCTGTCTGGAGGCGGATCCGGAGCTGCGCTTCCAGAACACCATTGACATCCTGCACGCGCTCGATCTGGCGCCGGTGACTGCCCCGAAGCCAGCAGCCAGTGCGGACGACAAGGGCCTGGTAGCTCGCTGCTGCCGCTACGTGCTGCCGATGGCCGTCATTCTGGCCTGCCTGCTCGCCTTCGAAGCCTGGCGTTACCGCGCCGTTTGGCTGCCCAGCACCGCCGTGGAGTCCGTGGTTACGGTGCCGCAGGTCGCGGTCCTTGGCTTCAGCAATAGTTCACCCGGAGGACAGCTGCGCTGGGTCGGTACTGCACTGGCCGACGAGTTGCGCGGCCAGCTGGCCTCCGAGTCGCTGGGCGTCGTGCCGGGGCATCGTGTCGCGGCGCTGCGCGCAGACCTGCCGCTGCCCGAAACCGGACCGTTGAGCCTGGGGACTCTCGAGGCGGTGGCGGAGCGGCTGAGTGCCGACTACGTGGTCGTCGGTAGCTATGTTGCGCTGAATTCGCCGGCTGGGGCGGTGGCTGCGAGTGGTACCAGTACCATTCAGCTTCGCTTGTGGCTGCAGAACGTCGCATCGGGCAAGGTGTTCTTGATGGTCGACACCTTTTCGGAAACTGGACAGCTGTCACAGCTTGCGCGGCAGGTTGACGAGCAGATACGCTCTATCCTCACCAGTGGCCGCTTGACCGAGGCAGAGCCTCGAGATGTCGAGCGAGACTGATTTCCTCAGACAAGCCAAGGCCCCCAAAACCAGCAAACGGCGGAGTTCACGCCGCGACAGCCTCGGCAGCCGATGAGTGTGCCGAACCGAGACCCACGATGTACGTCCGTAACGCCCTGCTGGAAGCCCCTCTGACCGTCCATCCGGACGAACCCTTCGAGTCCTTGCTGCACCGCCTGCTCGAGTTCCGTCAGGCCACCGCCGCGGTACTCGACGACGAAGGTAGCCTGGTGGGTATTGTTGGGATTCACGACATCTTGCGCAAGATCGTACCCTTGTATGTGGATCTCGATCAGAAGTTGATGGAAGTCATGCACGAGGGCTACTTCGAAGAGCGCCTGGGCCGCCTCCAAGGGCTCAGCGCACGCGACTTCATGACCTCTCCCGTCGATACGGTGTCCCCCGACGATACCCTGATCAAGACCGTCGGTCTGATCGTCGAGAACCGTCGCAAGACCCTACCGGTACTCGATGACGGCAGGTTTGTCGGTATGATCACGCGCCGCAGTATCCTCGAAACCGTCACGTCGAGTCTTCGCGGCGAAGACTCGGGCGCCGACGGAGAAAGTCCCCAGCCTGCCGAGGCTGACGGAACTGTCTGATCCGACCCGCCACAGCTGCCACTGCCCCAAGCGCCAACAACCCCTGAGTCCTTCCCCCGGAGTCCCTTTCCCCGGAGCCCAACCCATGCATACCGCAAGCGAGGCCGCTGGCCTGGTGCCGGCAGGCCTGCACTACTGGCTAGCCTGTGGCATTTTCCTCGTCAGCTTCGTGCTGATCGTGTCCGAAAAGGTGCACAAGACCAAGGTGGCGCTGATCGGCGCCGCCCTGACGCTGCTGCTGTCCATCCTGACGCAGCACGAAGCCTTCCACTCGTCCACCTTGGGCATCGACCACAGTGTCATCTTCCTGCTCATCTCGATGATGATCATCATCAACATCATGGGCAAGAGCGGCATCTTCGACTGGAGCGCCGTCAAGCTGGCCAAGATGGCCAAAGGCCGCCCGTTCGCCATCATGGTCGCCTTCCTGATCTTCACCGCAGTCTTCTCGGCGCTGCTCGACAACGTCACCACGGTGCTCTTGTTCACGCCGGTCACGTTGCTGATCGCCGACGAGCTCGATCTCGATCCGATTCCTTTTCTGATCGGTGAAGCCCTGGCCTCCAACATCGGTGGCACCGCGACGCTCATTGGTGATCCGCCCAACCTGATCATTGCTTCGCGCTCCGACCTCGGTTTCGTCGACTTTCTGGTCAACCTGGGGCCGGTGGTCGTGGTGATCCTGGGGGCATACTTGATCTTTGCCTACTTCGCCTTCGGCCGAGGCTTGCAGGTCGACGAAGAGCGGCGCAACCACATCCTGAGCATGGATGAGAGGCGCTTGATCAAGGATCCGCGCTTGGCCAAGCAGTCGCTCTTCGTTCTCGCCATCGTAACGGTCGGCTTTGTGCTCCACGGTGTGACGCACATCGAGCCCGCTACCGTCGCGCTCTTCGGTGCTGCGCTGTTGCTTCTCATGTCGCCCGCTGATCCCCACAAGATCCTCGCCGATGTCGAGTGGCCGACCATCTTCTTCTTCATCGGCCTGTTCATTATCATCGGCGGTGTCGTCAAAGTCGGCTTTATCGGCGACCTTTCCGGCTTGGTCATCGACCTCACTGGACCTACCGCCGAGAGTATGTTTGGCACCTCGATGGTTCTGCTGTGGTTCTCCGGCATCATCTCCGGTTTTCTCGACAACATCCCCTACGTCGCCACCATGGCCCCCCTGGTCACCGATATGGCGGGTGCCGTCCTCCAAGATGGTGTGGCTGGTGCCGAGCTGACGAAGGAGACGCTGCACGCCCCTGTGCTACTACCGGTGTGGTGGTCCCTGGCCTTGGGCTCTTGCCTGGGCGGTAACAGCACGCCGATAGGCGCTTCCGCTAATCTGGTCGTCCTCGGTATCGCCGAGCGTTCGGGCACGAAGATCTCGTTTCTCAAGTTCATGCGCTACGGCATGCCGGTCATGTTCATGAGCTTGATCATCGCGACCGCCTACGTGTGGCTGCGGTACTACGTGTTGGGGTGGTGAACGTCGGCGAGGCTTGATGAGCAAAGAGAAACGCCGACCCCACGTAGGGACCGGCGTTGTTCTCGAAACGGGGTTGAAGCTCGGGGCGAATCCCCTAGGCTCGACTCAGTTCTGTGGGGCGCGGTTGGGGGCGGGCTTGCGGCCGGCGAGGATGCGCGGGTCTTGTTCCAGCTGTTCGAGCAGCACGTCGACAGCCTTCTCGAGCTGCTGGTCGCGGCCCTGCAGGACCTCCTTGGGTTCGTTCTCGACCACGATGTCGGGATCGACGCCGTAGCCTTCGATCACCCAATCGGCGTTGGCGTCGGTACTGCCGGATTCCGGCACTGAGACGCCACCGCCATCGACCAGGGCATCACGGCCGTAGATGCCAACGACGCCGCCCCAGGAGCGCTTACCGATCAGCGGGCCGAGGCCAGCTTCGCGGAAGACGTAGGCGAACTGGTCGCCGTCGGAGGCGGTGTCCTCGTCCAGCAGGCACACGAGGTGGCCGGTGAAGACGGTGCTGGGGTAAGTGTCAGGAATAGACTTGTTGCGCTCGACATCGAACATCAGGAGCTCGCGGCGCAGGCGCTCGATGAGCATCTGGGAGATGTTGCCGCCGCCGTTGTTGCGCACGTCGATCACCATGCCCTGCTTGCGGATCTGGCCGTAGAACCACTTGACCCACTCGCGGATACCGTCCGAGCCCATGTCCGGGATGTGGATGTAGCCGAGACGGCCGCCGCTGCGCTCGTTGACGTAGCGGTGGTTGGCGAGCAACCACTGCAGGTAGAGCAGGCTGGTCTCGCTACGTACCGGTCGCACCAGGACGTTGCGTGCACCGTCGAAGCTCGGTTGGCTGTTGACCGTCAGCTCGACGGCATCGCCGCCGGCATGGCGGAGCATGCGGTAGGGATTGTCGTCAGCGGTGAGCTCTTCACCGTTGATCGCCAGCATGTAGTCGCCGACCTTGACGTTGACGCCGACTTCGGTGAGCGGCGAGCGGAAGGCGTCTTCGGCGTTTTGGCCCTCGAAGATCTCGCCAATGCGGTAGCGATCGTCGGCGGTCTCGAAGCGCGCGCCGAGCAGGGCGCCACGCGGGCGCGCGGGGGCGTCCCAGTCACCGCCGGTGACGTAGGCGTGCGAGATGTTCAGCTCACCAATCAGCTCACTGAGCACGTAGTTGAGGTCCGAGCGGTGCCCGACGTGGCCCAGCTGCGGCCGGTACTGGTCGCCCAGAGCCTGCCAGTCGTAGCCGTGCATGTTGGGATCGTAGAAGTGGTCGCGGAAACGGCGCCACACCTCTCCGTAGATCTGGGCCCACTCTTCGGCCGGCACGTGGTCCTTGACCAGATTGCTGGTGTCGACAGCCTTGGCGTCGCTCTTGCCCGCCGGCGAAGCGTTGCGCAACTGGAACCGGCCATTTTCCCGGGTCAGCATCTTGCTGCCGTCCGGGGACAGTTGCAGGCCCTGGAGGCCCTCCACCAGGGTCGTCGCTTCGCGCTCTTTGAGCGAGTAGATGGACAGCGTGGTTCGTCCGTCTGGGGCACGGCCGTAGTACCCGTTGGGCGTCGTCGCGTACAGCAAGTGCCCCTCGAGCGCGCTCAGAGCGGCGTAGTTGTCGGGCGGCAAGGGGATCTGGACGACGCGCTCGGCGAGACCCTCGAAGTCGATGGTGATCGGACTCTCGTCCGTCGCATCTTCCTTCTTCTCGTCGTCGCCATCACCATTGTCGGCCTTCTTTTCGTCGTCGGCCGAGACCTCGACTTCGTCGTTGCGCACCGGCAGCGGGCTCGTCACGTCCTTGCGCAGCGCGAGGGCGTAGACCTGGACGTTCTTGGCGACCACGTAGTTGAACTCAAAGCTGCCGATCTGGGGGTGCCACTCACGCGGGCTCAGGTAGTAGAGGTAGTTGCCGCCCGGATCCCAGCTCGGGCTGGATTCGCTGAACAGGTCGCTGGTAATGCGGCGGCGCTGGTTGTCGGCAGCGCTCCAGATGTGGAGGGACTCCTGGCCGTTGTCGTCGGTCATGCTGAGCGCTAGGTGGCCGCCGCGAGGTGACCACACGAAGCTGGTGCCGAAGTTGTCGGGATCGTCGGCAACGACCTTCAGCTCCTTGCTCGCGACGTCGAGCACGTAAATCTGGCGCCCCTGGTCGGTGAAGGCCAGATGTGTGCTGGTCGGGGACCAGTTGAGCGAGGTGAAGCGTGTGGTGTTGCCGTCGGTGAGCTGGACAGCCGGCTTGCGACCTTCCTGGTCGATCAGGTAGATCTCGTCTTCTCCGTCCATGTCGGAGATGAAGGCGATGTGCTTGCCGTCGGGTGACCAGGCGGGGTCGCGGTCGTTGGCGCCCGAGCTGTTGGTCAGGTTGCGCGTCAGGCCATGCTCGACCGGCACGGTGAAGATGTCGCCGCGGGCCGCGAAGACGGCGCGTGTGCCCTTGGGCGACAGGCCGCTGTCGGTGATCTGGTCGCCGACATGCATGCGCGACGGGCGCGTCAAGACATTGTCGGTCGGCACGTGGATGCTGATGCTGCTGTCGGTGGAGGTGGTGGTGTCGTAGATGCGCAGCTCGCCGTCGAGCTCGTAGACGATACGACCCGTGGTGGTGTCGGCACTTGGCCAGCGCACATCCCAGGGTTCGTGGTCGGTGAGCTGGGTCAGCTGGCCGCTGCCGAGGTCGTAGCCGTAGAGGTCGAGACGATCGTCGCGGTCGGAAGCGAAGTAGATGTGATCGCCGACCCACATCGGATCGCGATCGGCGCGCGGGTGGTCGGTGACGCGCTGCATGTCGTGGCTGGCCAGGTCGAAGATGTAGAGCTCTTGCGCCCAGCCACCTTCGTAGCGCTTCCAATGGCGGAAGTCGCGGGCCAGCGGTGAGTAGACGATCTTGCTGCCGTCCGGCGACAGATCGCCGGCACCGGACTCGGGCATCGGCAGCGCGCTGGGCAGGCTGGCGTCCATGCCGACGGTGTAGAGCTTGGTGTTGCTCAGGTCCCAGGCATCGCGGTAGGAGCGGAACAGGACGCGCTGGCCGTCCGGCGTCCAGCCGTAGACCTGATTGTCGTAGCCCCAGCGTGGCGGCAGCGGGCCGCGGGCGGGGAAGAAGGTCAGTTGCTGCGGCGTACCGCCGGCCGTGGGGATGACATAGACCTGCTCGTCACCGTCGTACTGCCCGGTGAAGGCGATGTGCTGGCCATCGGGGGAGAAGCGGGGGAAGAGTTCGAGGCCCGGGTGGCTGGTCAGGCGGGTGGCGGTGCCACCGGTGGCCGGCGCGGTCCACAGGTCACCTGCGTAGGTGAAGACGACGGTGTCTCCGTGCAGGTCCGGGAAGCGGAGCAGCTTGGTTTGGGCGTCGGCCGGTGCGCTGAGAAAACCGAGCACGCCCAGGCAGGCTACGAGGGTCAGGATGCGTCGCTGAAGCATGGCGCCTCCGAGAGATTGGGGAGAATCTGGGGAATGGATCGACGAAAGGCATCGAGGAAAGACGTAGCGATGCGCACCTCGTCCAAGGTGTGCGGCTACGGTTCGATCTTGTAGCTTCGATCCTGTACGGGTAGGTGGCACCGGGGTTGCGCCCGGCACCGTCGGTGGGGTCGAGGATATAGCGTCGGCGCGTCAGACGCTAGCGGCGCTCTGCTCGTCGACGATGCGCTCCAGACGACCGAGCAGGCGGTCGAGCTGGTCGACCATGGGGAGGGTAGAGCGCTCGCCCTGGGTTTCCCCGAGGACGTTGAGCCACAGGTCACGCTGGCTGTCGGCCAGCACCTCGGGGCGCAGGCGCAGACCGTGACGCTCGAAGATGGGCGTCAGTTCCGCTTGCCGTGTGCGCAGCTCGTGGAGTGTCGCTTCGTAGGCGTGTTGGCACAGCTCGCGCCGGCCGCGGAAGCTGAAGATGTTGCGGAAGAACATGCGGTAGTCGTCGCGCTTGGGCTCGAGCAGCACCACGTCGCGATCCGCGAAGGTGGTGTCGTAGCGTGCCATGCCGACGTCCAGGCGGGAATGTACGAGGGTGCGTACCGCCTGCGACAGGACGGTTGGCAGACCTCGGTCGATCAACTTGCCGCGGCGCATGATGCCGGCCTCGACGGCACGCACCGTATCCACCGGCACGATGGGATTGACGCACAACAGCAGTTGCGCGCCCGCCTCCAGGGCGACCGAGGCGTGCAGCGTCTTGAGCAGGACGCCGTCGGCGTAGTGTCGGCCGTCGATCTCGACTGGTGAGTAGAGGCCGGGCAGCGCCGAGCTGGCCTGGATGGCGCGCGAGATCGGAATGTCATCGGCACCGGGTTCACCGAAGCGAATGGCCTCGCCCGAGTCGAGATCGGCGGCGACGACGACCAAGTGCTGTCCGAGCTCACGGAAGTCGTCGGTGCGGCCCGGAATGGTGAAGATCTTGTTCAGGTACTGCCGGATCGGTTCGTTGTCGAACACGCCGACCGGCAAGGCCTGCGACAGCCGCACCAGCGCCTCTTTGAGCGTCTGCTCGCCGCCGAGGTAGGCTCGGATGGCCTGGAGTAGCAGCCGGGGGACGGTCAAGGCCCGCTGTCCCAGCTCTTTGACCGCGGGGGTGAAGAAGGTCTCGGGCACGAACGGGTGCTCCCCGGGTTCGCTCTTGACGATCGCCCGGCACATCTGCGCTGTCGACAGCTGATTGGCCAGGCAGGCACCGATGAAGGCTCCGGCACTGACGCCGACGTAGACGTGGAGGTGGTTGAGGTCCAGCCCCTCGACGGCTTCGTCGAGGGCCCGCAGCACACCGATCTCATAAATCGCGCCGCCGGGGCCGCCACCGGCGAGGGCCAGACCGATCGCCGTCGGGTCCGCGGCCGCCGTCGGGTCCGCGGGCGCGGATGGGTTGATGCTCGAGTTCGTCTTGTCAGCCATACCAACAACCCTCCTTCAAGAAACCGATGTCCCCAGACAGCCTCCGTCGGCAAGTGCGATTCTCGTCGAGTCCAGGCAGCTGTTGCTGCCATGGGTCCGACGCGGCCCAAGCCGCGGAATTGGGGGTGAGAAGCGAAGGACCGCGCTCCTTCGGTTCGAGGGGGGCTGGAACAGCCCCCCTGACGAAGTAAGAACTGGATCCAAACGCCCGCGGCTAGGCCGCGGGCGTTTGGCCCAGTTCAGTTTGCGGCCGCCGTGGTCTTGGCCGTGGTCTTGGCCGGCGTCTTGGCTGGTGTCTTCAACTGGTCCACCTTGGCGGTCAGTTCCTCGACGCGCTTGGTCAGCTTCTGGATCTCGTCGCGGCTCGGCACACCCAGGCGGTGCAGCGTGCCGGTGACGCGCTCGTCGATCGTCGAGGTCAGGTTGTCCCAGGCCTTGTCAGCCGACTTCTTGGCCTTGGTGACTTGCTCTTCGAACTGCTCCTTGTTGCGGCCCTCGAAGTCTTCGCCCTTGGCGACGAGCTTCTTGAACATCTTGCCGCCTTCTTCCTCGGCGGTGGCGAGGGCGCCCAGGCCGGCCAGCCAGATCTTGTTCGCGGCGTCGCGCAGTTCAGTTCCGGATTTCTTGCTCTTCTTGCTCATGATGCACTCCTCAGCCGCTCTTGGCGGCTAGCTGTATTGCGGTCAGGTCTGTTTCCGTAGTCTCGGATTCGTCCGGCGCTGAAGTCGGCACAAGGCCTTCTCAGGCGGATGCTGAATCCTGACTCTTGGTGGCGGTGGTCTTCTTGGTCTTCGTTGCGGTCGTCTTGCCCGCGGCGGTCTTGCGACTCGTCTTGCGAGCTGGCTTGGCCTGCGTGGGCTGGTCGCTCGCGGTCGCCTGATCCGCCGTGGTGCTTGCCGGCTCGCTGTCCTGCTGGGTCTCGAGGTCGACCAGGGTCCGCTCCAACTGTTCCAGCCGCTCGCGCAGCTGCTCCATCTCGTCGCGGGCCCGGCGCACGGGTCCCAGTTTGTCGATCGAGGCTCGCACCAAGCGATCAACGCCCTGCGAGACTTGCTCGACGCCGCTGCTCAGCGCCTGTTCGCCTCGACGGATCAGGTCGTGTAGCAGCTCGTTGGGCAGACGCGAGGTTCCCTTGCGACCACCTTCGAGGATGATCTGGGTCAGCGTCTGTGCGGTAACGTCCGTTCCAGTGGCGTTGTCGGCCACCTGAATTTCCTGCCCCTGACGCACCCACTCGGCGATTTCGTCCAGGGACACATAGCGGCTCTCTTCAGTGTCGTAGAGCTTGCGGCTTTCGTAGCGCTTGATCAGCCGTACCATGGTGTGCGTCCTCTCGATTTCGGTTCATTGGATTCATTGCCGCCTTGCGGCATGTTCAAGATACCGCGCTGCGGCATAGGTGTCAAGGGTTTCTTTCCGCACTGCGGCAAGGTCGTTGGCAGGTCGTGTGATCAGCAACCGGCCAGACGGCGCCCGAGATGGCTCAGGGCCGTCAGATTCGTCGGCTCTTCCGTCATCACAGGCACTTCCAGCACGTCGTGACGACCCCCCAGTAGCTGGCGCAGGCGGCTCAGACCCTGATGGTCTCGCTCGCCCAGCCAGGCGAGCAGGTCGAGGCCGGTGAGGGAGAGGCCCGCTTCAGGATTGGTTGTGCCGCGTTGCGGCAAGTCCCTGGGCAGGTCGAGTTGCGGGTCGAGTTGCGGGTCGAGGCATGGGTGCACGCGGTTGACCACCAGCGGTCCCAGATGGTGACCGGCTTCCTGTAGCTTGCGGGTAAAGAAGAGTGTGTCCGGAATACGTTCCTCGCCGGGACCGGAGACCAGCGTGAAGCGGGTATCGGCGGAGCGCAGCAGCGCCTGGACGCCCTCGGCGCGCTGGCGGAAGCCCTCGTAGAGCGGGGCGAAGGCCTGGAAGAACTCGACCATGTCGCGCAGGAAGTCGAGTCCGATCAGCTGGTCGAGCGTACTTTCGACCTTGCGCCGCAGCGGCCCCCAGAGCTTCAATTGTCCCTCGGCGTCGAACCAAGGTCGCATTGCCGCCTTGAGTACGGTGCTATCCAGAAAGCCGACGATGCGCTGCGGCGCTTCCAGGAAGTCGAGGGCCTGGCGCGTCGGCGGCGTGTCGAGCACGATGCGGGAGTAAGCACCGCGCCGGTGGACCTCGAACAGACGCTCGACCGCCATGTACTCGAGAATGCCCGCGAGTGAGCCGGAGAGGTGGTGGTAGTAGCGATTGTTCAGGATGCGCTGGCGTGCCTCGTGGTCTGGCGCGTAGCGGTCGACCAGGCCATCGAAGGTCGACTGCGCATCGAGCAGGCTGGCAGCCAGCCGCCCCGGTTCGGTACCGGTATTTGGCTCCGCATCTAGCAGAGAACTCAGGTCGACGTCGACTTCGCGCTCCTTGGCCTCTTCCCCGACGCCGAGGGCATCCTTGAGTCGGTGCGATGGGTCGAAGGTCATCACCAGCGTGTCGTGCCCTTGTCGCGCGAGCTCAACGCCGATGGCCGCCGCCAGCGTTGTCTTGCCGACACCGCCGGAGCCGACTACGACGAGCAGTGGGACGTCGAACAGCGCTTGTGCCGCCGTCATGACGCCGCTCCGTCCGCGTCGTCGATGGAGGGCAGTGCTTCGATGCCGGCGAGCAGTTCCTGCCGCAGTGCGGCGACCAGCTCGGGTCCGCGCTCCAGTGGTAGCAAGGGTAGGCTCAGCTGAGGACCATCCCAGGCCGCCGCGAGCCGCCGCAGCTCACGTTCGTTGATGCGCCGGCGCCGGTGCCAGGCCGCCAGGGCCTCGTGGTTGGGCGAGTCAGCCGGCACATCGTCCAACCCTTCCGGCAACGGTGGGTAGAGGGCGTTCACCACCAGCAATTCCGGCTGCCGGCCCAGACGCTCGTCCATCGTGCGTCGCAGTTCTAGCGATTCCTGCACCGGCATCTCCTCGGCCAGTGCCACAACAACGATGCCCAGGCGCTGCGGATCGGCGACGAAGTCCGACAGATCGCGCGCCTTGCGGCCCACCGGCCCTTGTTGCAGTACTTCGGTGACCAGCAAGGGCGCCGCTAGCAGCGTGACCCCATGCCCGGTCGCTGGAGCGTCGAGAATCACGGTGTCGAAAGGACCGAGGCCGTCGTCTCCCCGCTCGCGAGTGCGTCGATCCGCGTAGTCGAGAATCGCCAGCTCCTTCAGCCCCGGCGCGCCTTCCGCGGTGTGGTGATATCCTGACGACTTGACGATCCGGTTGTAGACGAAGCCGTCTCCCATTTGATCGCGCACCAGCAGATCCAGGGCCTGTCGCGGCTTGAGGTTCTGCAGGTAAAGATGGCTACCTTGGTCGACCACATCGCCGCCGGACGGCGGCACCTGGAACAGCTGGTGGATGTTCTCGCGCGGGTCGATCTCGATGATCAGGACCGAGCGTCCGGCCTGCGTCAACGTCTGTGCCAACGCTGCCGAGACGGTCGACTTGCCGACACCTCCCTTGCCGGTGACGACGAGGAAGCTACGGTCGGCGAGCGAGTGGAGAAGGGGATGCATGATGGCTTGCCGCGCGGCGTGTGAGCGTTACGTCAGGGAATGCCGCGCTGCGGCAAGAGTATCGCAACGATCGAGGGTAGGGCAAGTCAGAAAACTGCGTAACTCAGGGGTGAGGCGGAGTGTGGGCATGGGGTACAGTGCATCCTATGAGTACTCGCATCCGCATCGAAGACCGCAATCCCGACGGCCGTGGCCGTGGCTACGTCGGTAAGCCTCCCAACGCCAAGACGGTTCTCGTCTCGCAGGCTCACCCAGGCGAAGAGATCGCGCTGCGGCTCGACCGCAAGACGAAAGGGACGCTGCAAGGGCGAGTGCAGAAGCTGATCGAGCCGGATCTGCGCCGCATCCGGCACGACTGCCAGCACGAGTTCCACTGTACCGGCTGCCCGCTGCTGGCGGCGCATCCGGACGAGGAAGCGGGATTCAAGATGACTCGGGTACGGGCGGCGTTGCGGGATGCCGGGTTGCCGGAGAGTGACGAGGTCGTACAGCCGCTGGTGACGCCGGTGGGACCCTTTCATTACCGGCACTATGCCAAGCAGGTGGCCGCGGTGCGGCGTGGCTTGGTGGTCTTGGGGTCCTATGTGGCCGGGACGCATCAGGTGGTGGACAACTCGGGGTGCCCGGTTCTGGTGCCGGAGCTGGTGGTGTTGCTCGACGAGGTGGCGCGGCGGGCGACGGAGATGCGGCTGTCCGTGGACTACGCGCGGCGCGACGGGGAGGAGCAGACGGGATTGCGCTATGTCGTGGCGCGGCAGTCGCGGGCGACGGGTGAGCAGCTGCTGGTGTTGGTGACGTCGAACGAACACGTGGACGCGGAACGAGACCTGGTCGACGGACTGCTCTTGGACTCGGCCTCCGTCTCCGGTCCCAAGCTGGTGGGGGCCTGCGTGCTGCGCAACCTGGGCGACGGCAATGTCTTGCTCGACGGTGACATCGTGTACCGCGTCGGTGCGGCCTTCCTGGTCGAGGAGCTAGCGGGATGTCGGCACCAGATCGGGCCGACGTCATTCTTCCAGATCAACCCGGCGGCCGCCGAGGTGTTGGTGCAGCGGGCGCTCGAGGATGCCCTGGGTGGGGTCCTCGATGGGGCAGCAGAGGAGGGTGAGCTGTGCCTGGAGGGCTTCGCAGGCGTCGGCGCTTTGACCTTGCCTTTGGCGCAGCGCTTCCGCAAGGTGCGCGCCGTGGAGGCGTCGTCCGAAGCGGTTGAACATCTGCAGCGCGCTGCGGCTGAGCAGGGATTGGCGGACCGGCTGGAGGTTGCGACCGGCAAGGCGGAGGTGGTGATGCCGACCTGGCTGGCCGAGGCCGAGCCGTCGACGGTGGTGGTGCTCGACCCGCCACGCAAGGGGCTGGGCCCGAGACTGGCGTCGGCGCTGGCAGCGAGTCGGGTGCGGCGTGTGGTGCTGTTGTCATGTCAGCCCTCGACTCTGGCGGCGGATCTGCCGCCGCTGCGCGCAAGCGGCTTCGAGGTGATCCGCGTGACGCCGATCGACCAGTTTCCGCGCACCGGGCATGTCGAAACCGTGACACTCCTCGAACGGCCGATGGAGAACGGCGCGGCCAGCGGGTCCTCCGTCGAGTCCCCTGTCGGGTCCCCTGTCGAGGAGGGCTCTCGGGGCTTGTCTGGAAGCTGAAAAGATGTACAATGGGTCTGTCCTTGGAAGACTATGAACTCTAGACAGAATCTAAAACCAGAAGATCTAAGCCCCAACGAGATCGTGGAGTACCTGCGTCGGCACGAGATCCGGCCATCGGCCCAACGGGTCGCAGTGGCGAGTTTCGTGCTGAAGGTCGACGAGCATCCGTCGGCGGAACGTGTGTTGTTGGGAGTTCAGGCGGACTTCCCGATGATCTCGCGCGCCACCGTCTACAACACGCTCCGGCTCTTCGTCGAACGCGGGCTCCTGCGCGAGGTGAAGATTGGTTCGTCGAGCATCGTCTACGACACCAACACCGAGCGGCACCACCACTTGATCGACGATGAGACCGGCCAGATTTACGACATCCCGTGGGACTCCGTCGACATCGAGCGGGTGGGCGAACTCGAGGGGTTCGAGGTGCGCGAATACCAGGTGGTCTTCAAGGGCAGACGACAACCCAGCAATTGAACCGCGACCGAGCGCCGTACGAGCGCCGAGGAGAGAAGACATGGATTCAGAAGTTGCCGCAAGCGGCGGCAAGTGCCCCGTCATGCATGCGCCCGCCAAGGGCCGCTCCAACCGGGACTGGTGGCCGGATCGGCTCGACCTGAGCATCCTGCACCAGGGGCCGCTGCAGGCCAACCCGATGCGTCCGGACTTCGACTACGCTGCAGAGTTCGAGAAGCTCGACTACCAGGCGTTGAAGCAGGATCTCTACGACCTGATGACCGACTCGAAAGAGTGGTGGCCGGCCGACTGGGGTCACTACGGCCCCTTCTTCATCCGCATGGCGTGGCACAGCGCCGGCACCTACCGCACCGGTGACGGTCGCGGCGGTGGGTCGACGGGCGGCCAGCGCTTCGCGCCGCTGAACAGCTGGCCCGACAACGTCAACCTCGACAAGGCACGGCGCCTCTTGTGGCCGATCAAGAAGAAGTATGGCAGCAAGATTTCCTGGTCCGACTTGCTGCTCTTGACGGGCAACTGTGCTCTCGAATCGATGGGCTTCAAGACCTTCGGCTTCGGCGGCGGTCGCGAGGACACCTACGAGCCGCAGACCGACATCTACTGGGGCACCGAGGAAGAGTGGCTGGAGGACAAGCGCTATAGCGGTGAGCGCGACTTGGAGAATCCCCTCGCCGCCGTGCAGATGGGGTTGATCTACGTCAACCCCGAGGGGCCCAACGGCAAGCCCGATCCGGCCGCCGCGGCCAAGGACATCCGCGAGACCTTCGCGCGCATGGCCATGAACGACGAAGAGACCGTGGCTCTGATCGCCGGCGGCCACACCTTCGGCAAATGTCACGGCGCCGCCGATCCGTCCAAGTACGTGGGCGCCGAGCCCGAAGGCGCGGACGTTTGTGCTCAGGGATTCGGCTGGGCCAGCACTTTCGAGACGGGTAAGGGCGTGCACACCATCAGTAGCGGCCTGGAAGGCGCCTGGACACCGAATCCGATCCAGTGGGACAACGGCTACTTCGACACTCTCTTCGGCTACGAGTGGGAGCTGGGCAGGAGCCCTGCCGGCGCCTGGCAGTGGCACCCCAAGGATCATGTGGCCGATGACTTGGTGCCCGACGCGCACGATCCTAACAAGAAGAACCCGCCGATGATGGCGACCACCGACATCACACTGCGGGTGGACCCCGAGTACGAGCGGATCTCGCGCCGTTTCCACGAGAATCCGGACGAGTTCCAGGACGCTTTCGCCCGCGCCTGGTTCAAGCTCTTGCACCGTGACATGGGCCCGAGCGTGCGCTACCTGGGCCCCGAGGTGCCCGCGGAAGAGCTGATCTGGCAGGACCCGGTGCCGGCCGTCGATCACGACCTCGTCGACGCGAACGACGTCGCCGAGCTGAAGGCCAGAGTGCTGGATTCGGGGCTGTCGCTCTCCGAGCTGGTCTCGACCGCTTGGGCCTCGGCCTCGACCTACCGCGGTTCCGACAAGCGCGGTGGCGCCAACGGCGCGCGCATCCGTCTCGAGCCGCAGAAGAGCTGGGAAGTCAACCAGCCCGAGCAGCTCGCCCAGGTGCTCGGCAAGCTCGAAGAGATCCGCGCCGCCTGGAACGGCGGCCAGTCCGGTGGCAAGATGATTTCGCTGGCAGACCTGATCGTGCTCGCCGGCTGCGCTGCGGTGGAGAAGGCGGCCAAGGACGGCGGTCACGACGTCCAGGTGCCGTTCACCCCGGGGCGCACCGACGCTTCGGCCGAGCAGACCGATGCCGATTCCTTCGAGGTGCTCGAGCCAGAGGCCGAAGGCTTCCGCAACTACCTGAAGGCCGAGTTCTCGGTGCCGTCGGAGCGGCTCTTGGTCGACCGCGCTCAGTTACTAGGCCTTTCCGCCCCGGAGATGTCGGTGCTGGTTGCTGGCCTACGCGTGCTCGGCGCCAACGCGGGTGGCTCGAAGCACGGTGTGTTCACGGAGTGTCCCGGGACCCTGAGCAACGACTTCTTCGTCAACCTGCTCGACATGGGCACCGAGTGGCAGCCGGTCGATGGCTCCACGGACGTCTTCGAAGGTCGCAGCCGGGAGAGCGGTGAGAAGCGCTGGACCGGTACGCGCGTCGACCTGGTGTTCGGGTCCAACGCCGAGCTGCGGGCGATTTCCGAGGTCTACGGTGCCGACGACGCCGGCGACATGTTCGCCCAGGATTTCGTCGCTGCCTGGAACAAGGTGATGATGGCGGATCGCTTCGACGTCGCCTGATCGACCTTCACCAACTGAGTTGAGATACGGCGGTGTGGCCTTGGGCTGCGCCGCCGTTCTCGCTATGGGCCGTTCCAGGTACCGGTCCCCATTTGGCTACCGGCCAGTTTCCAGCTGCGCGCTGCGGTGCTGTCGGTGGTAGGCCCACAGACGCTGAGCAGCCGTGAACAGCGTCAGGACGGTGTAGGTCCATGCTAGCGCTGTGAACCAGCCGGGCACGAGCGCCATGACGAAGATCAGCAGGAAGCTCTCCGGTCGCTCGATCAGGCTTGGCAGGTCGGCGTAGCCCTTGTGATTCCGGGTGCGCGTGAAGACACTGAGGATCAGGTAGGTGCTCATGTTGATGTAGAGGCTACTCAGCATGGCCAGGGTCTCCCAGCCTCGTTCTGCCGGGGCGACGCTGAAGAGGCCGACTAGCAGGGCGGTATCAACGAAGCGATCGGCGATCGAGTCGAGGACGGCGCCGCTTTCGGATTGCACACCCGTGCGCCGGGCCAGGGCTCCGTCGAGACAATCCAGGTAGCCGGTCAGCAGGATCAGCACCAGGGCTGTGGCATGGTGGTCCCAGTAGAAGGCGGGCAGGACGGCCACGCCGCTCAGCAGGGACAGCATGGTGAGGACGTTGGGTGTCAGCCCCGGGACGCGGCGCAGCACCTGAACCGCGGGGTCGAAGAGCAAGCGAGCGAACAGGGGGCGCAGCTTGGGACCGATCATGTGCGTGCCTCCTAGAACGTTGCCGCGCTGGAAACGGGGGAGAACCAAAGGACCAGGCGCGGCAGCAAGGGGATCAGCTGCGATAGCAAGAAAAGCAGCAGGTAGGCGCGGTGCCAACGTCGTTCCTCACTTTGCGCGAAGCCGAGTACGCACAGCAGCGTGGCGAAGCCGCCGACCGGGGCGACCAGGTAGGTGGTGCCGAGGAAGAGAAGAAGGAGCAGCTCGCGCAAAGTCGCCGGTGAAACCTTGGCAGTCGCGGTGGCGTCCACAGGAAGAGGACGGCGAGTAGCGCTTCGATGACGAGAGTCCAGTACGACATCAGCACTGCCGTCCAGCGCAGGCGCGGACTCGAGGTGAGGACGGCGACCGCGTCGCTGCACACCACCGACGAACGAGGCCAGGCCCGCGAAGCGTTCAGGTGACCCGGGGGGGCTCCTCGGGCGGACTTCCAGGATGCCAGTGATAGTGCTGGACGCTGAGGCGCACGCGCGCCACTCTCGAACTGGCTCGTGCGGCGATCGTCGAGTTGGCCGGAAGTGGATGGCAGATGGGCAGCGTCGCCGATGCCGATGCCGATGCCGATGCCGATCCCGATGCCGATCCCGACGCCGACTCCAGCTGCAGCGCGAGCCGACCCAGGGCCTCGGCCAGGGCCTGGAAGTCTCGCTCGTTGGGGCGAGTTCGCAGGCGCACCAGGCGCTCGGGCTCGCCCAGGCTCGGCCACGCCTCGGCGCTCAGCCGACAGGAGATACCTTCGGTGGTCGTGACGACGCCGTACACCGCCGGCAAGCGCGCGAGCAGGGCCACGAGCCGCTGCCGTGAGCCCGCGTCGCGCAGGGGCACTTTCATCTCTCATGGACACGCTGGGCAACGTACCGTGGGTAGTCGGTGCCCGGCTCGCGCTCGAGCAAGTTTCGGTGCAGGCGTTCGAGCACCGCCAGGTCGAAGCCCGTGGCGCGCCAGGCTTCGTAGCGGATGCCGAAGCCCAGGTGTTCCCAGATGTCGGCATTCTTCTCTTCGGCATAGCCGAACGGGTCGAGCAGGATCAGGGGGGTGGCCGAGGCCAGGGAGTCGATCATGGTGCCGCCGCCGGGCTTGCTGATGACGGCGCGGCTGCGACGGACGGTGTCGAACAACTCGTGATGGCTGTCACGGTTGCGAAAACCGCCCTTGCCGTCACGCACCGGTCCGAAAGGCGGGAACTCGGCGCGCTCGCCGATCTCCAGTTGCCAGGCGGCCCAGCCGGGCCGCACCATGAAGCAACGGCTACCGTCAGCGACATCGTGGGTTTCCTCCAGCTCGTAAGCGAGGATATCGAGGTCGAAGCCGGCGGCCCGCAGCTCGGGGATCAAGCGCTGGTAGTTGCCCAGGCCCCAGCCACCGCCGTGGATGACGAAGCGTGCCTCGCGCTGATCCCAGGGCAGCGGAGGTTGGTCGCCGACCGGGATCTCGAAGTCCAGGCGGCGCTCGTGCCAGGGCCAGAGCCAGACTTCCCGGCCGCTTTGCAGAAGTTCAGGTTCGAGATCGGCGTAGGGCTGGAACGAGGCCGAGACGACGGCGTCGATGCGGCACAGGTGGATGTCGCAGGCGATGCCGTCGCGCCGCTCTCGGTAGGCATCGAGAATCGGCAGCCAGAAGCCGGACCAGACGAGGAAACGCCGCCGATCTTCCGCCTGCCAGCGAGCCAGCAGCTTCTCCAGGAGTCGCGGGTCGAGGCTGGGCCGGATGTCCTTGACCATGCGGTGGGCCATCAGGGCGAGCGAGAAGTTCTTGTGGTAGGCCTTCTTGTGTTGCCAGAGCTTGGCGCGTTCCGTCGCCTGGTAGCAGCTCTCGATGACCTCGACCTCGGCGGCGACGCCCAGGGCTTCGAGCCGGCGGGCGACCAGCATGGCGGGAATGTAGACACCCAGATTGACGCCGGAGCCGAGGACGGAGACGGTAGCTTCACTCATTCGGTGGCTTCAGCCGCGGGAGCGGTCTGACTCATGTGCTGATGTGACAGGTGGCCGTGTCGGCTGCGGGCGTCGGCTCTCCTAGACGGTTCAGCGTGCCGAGGAACTGCGCCAGGCTGCCGAGCGACTGCAGTTGACTGAAGTCCATGCGGGCGAAGTCGATCTCGATCTGTAGCTGTTGTTCGATGCCGAGCATCAAGTGCAGCATCTCGAGCGAGTCGAGGCCGACGTCTTCGAGGATGTTGGTCGAGGCATCGAGAGTCGCGGCCAGGCCGGGTTGTCCCTTGATGTCTTCCAGGATGCTCTTGAGACCTTCGATCATGGTGGGTCCCTCAGTTCGCCGCGGCGAGGCGGTCGTTGCGGATCGCCAGGCCGATCCCCATGAACCGGCCCTGGACGCTGTCGTATTGATCAGTGAATTCGAAGCACTCGTACTCGCCCAGCGCCTGCACTTCCCGCCACACGGTCGCCACGTCGGGGTACGTGTCGCTGGCAATGTCGTGGAAGGCGAGCATATTCGCGTAGGGGTGCAGGGCTCGAACCTCGTTACGGCAGTGTTCGGCCTCGTGCAGCGAATCGATGAGCACCAGGTCGAAGCGGCCGTGGCGTTCCAGCAGCTCGGTGAAGGCAGGCTTCTGGGTGTCGAGGCAGGCGAACTCGGCTTTCGGCTGGTACTGCCGACGGTAGGCGTCGAGGGCGGTACAGGGAATGATGTCGACACCGACGGCGTGATCGAGTGGGGTGAAGCGTTGCAGGTATTCCACCGTCGCGACGAAGGTGCCGCCATGCCGTACGCCGAGTTCCAGGTAGGACGTGATGCCGAGCCGCGACAGCGCCGCCAGGTAGCGGCCGAATTGGTGTGGGTACTGCCAGATGCGCAGACCCTGGCCGCAGTAGGGATGGAGGTCCACGGGGTACTCGTCCAAGCCTTCGTCGTTGAGTCCGAGTTCTAGTAGCAGAGGCACGAGTCGCACCGGGTCGCGCAGCCGCTCGCGGGGACAGGTGCGCAGGAGTGCCAGGCGAGACAACTCGATCGGGCTGGGTGTCAGGCGCTTGAGCCTGCTCCATGCACTGGGTATGCCGGTTGCGCTCACGGGCTTGCCTCCGCAGACTCCGTGGGCTCGGCGCTCGCCTGTGTGCTGGTCAGGGCTGGCGGGCTCAGGGCCTGCTCGCGCGCTTGCCGGCGGTGGGTCTTGCCGGTGCTCGTACGCGGCAGCGAAGCGATGAATTCGATGTCGCGCGGCACCATGAACTTCTCGAGCACCGTCGTGCAGTGCTCGCGTACCTGCTGGACGTGTAGGCGGGCGCCGTCGGCTAGCACGAGACGTGCCGCCAGCGCCTGCCCGAGGATCGGGTCGTCGACACCGAAGACCACGGCTTCAGCGACCGCCTCGAGCTGGAACAAGGCGTTCTCGACTTCTTTGGGCGAGACCAACTCGCCACCGATCTTGAGCATGTCATCGCGGCGGCTGACGAAGTACAGGAAGCCCTCGGCGTCGAGGCGGAAGAGGTCGCCGGAATGGAGTCGACGGCTGCCGGGCGTGCCCTCGGGATCGGGACGCAGTGCCAGGGACGTCGCGCGGGGCCGGCGCCAGTAGCTCTGCATCACGTGCGGGCCGCGCACCACCAGTTCGCCGATCCGGCCGCGTTGGTGGATGGCCCGGCCATCGCGATCGACCGGGAAGGCCTCGGTGCCGGGCATGGCCTTGCCCACCGAGGCCGGCCGTCGCCCGAGCTCGGTCGGGGGAAGGTATGAAACCCTCTTGCACTCGGTGAGGCCGTACATCGAGTACAGCTGCACCCTGGGCAGGCGTTGACGTAACTGCTCGATGTGGCTCGGCGGCAAGGCCTGGCCGGTGCTCGTGATGTAACGCAGACTGGGCAGTCGGTAGGTGCCACGGTGCTGGAAACGCAGCAGGATGGCGATCGACGTCGGTACCAGCGGTAAGCCGGTGATGTGCTGCTGCTCGACCAACCCGATCAGCTGGAACGGATAGAGGAAGGCGCGTTCGAGTCGTAGCGTGGCGCGGTTGCGGAAAGCGAGCAGCACGTTATAGAGGCCGTAGTCGCAGGACAGCGGTGAGAATCCAGCGATCCGGTCCGTGGCGCGCAGTTGCAGGTACTGGCTGATCGACGCCGTGGCCTGCAGCACGTTCTCGTGCGTCAGCGCGACGCCCTTGGGGTAGCCGGTGGAGCCCGAGGTATAGACCAGGCAGCAGAGTTCGTTGCCGTCCAGGTGGTGGTCGAACTCGTCGGCCTTCGGCACGCCAGCGGGGGAGTCTGGCCTCGGAGTCAGAGCGTCGAGGAAGCCCTGGCGGGGTACGCGCGAAGAGGGGGCGGTGCGGTGTGCGGTCTCGAGGACCCAACGCAGCGGTTTGCAACTGCCGTCGGTCAGCGATGGATCGACCCTCTGGGTGATCAGCACGGATGCGCCGGCATCGTCGATGAGGAAACGCAGCTTGGCGGCCTTGACCTCAGGGTGGACCAGCGCGAAGCAACCCCCGGCTCGCAGCACGCCGAACATCGAAATGACAGCCTCGACGCTGTTGCCGAGATGGATCAGGACCCGGTCGCGCGAGCACAGGCCACCAGTCCTCAGAGCTCCGGCGAGCCGGCCGGCAAGCCGATCGAGGCAGCCGTAGCTGAAGGCCTGATCACCGAACAGCAAGCCGATGCGATCCGGCTGTACCGCGGCGACATGTTCCAAGAAGTGTCGGACCGACCGATGCGGTGAGGGAGCGGGCATCGAGGTCAGATACCCCGTGAGTAGAGCAGGTTGCACTTCGAGCACACGGGCATCAGACCTTGGTCGATGGTCTGGCGCACGCGCTGGAAAGTCTCGCTGTGCCAGACGTCTTCGACGCTCGCCTCGCTCAGGTTGCCGACGGAAAACTCGGGGAAGAACTTGCAGGAGATGACCTCCCCGTTGGGGAACACGTCCATGCGGTTCTTGATCGCGGTGCAGCGGGTCTTGCCTTGCGCCGGCCGGTCGCTGCCGGAAAGGAACTCCTCGAGTTCTTCGAACGCGAGTTCCGGGTTGTAGCGGACCTTGATCTTCCAGCTGCGCTGGTGGATGCGATCGAGCTCTTCGATCAGCTGGTCCTTGAGCTGGGGACTGAGCTGGTACTTGTAGGCGTGCCAGCTGAAGCGCGCCGTCTCGTGCTCGGAGCACAGCCAGTTGAACTGCCGGGCGTAGTAGGCGTCCATCTTGGCCGAGGTCGCGGCGGACAGGAACCACGGGAAGCTGAGATAGATCGAGTCCAGCCCCTTGGCTTCGAGGTACTCCGCCAGCGCGGTGAGCTTGCCGACCATGGGTCCGGTGATCACGCAGTTGACGGCGATCTCGCCCTGGTACTCGCCGCGCCGCTTGTGTTCGAGCAGCAGATCGATACCCGCCATGGTGCGCTGGAACGTGCTCTTGCCGCGGATCGCGTCGTGTTCTTCTTCGAAGCCTTCGAGCGCGATCAGTGCCTCGAAGTGATCCGAGATGCGCAGCAGCGAGGCAAGACGTTTGTCCAGGCCGATGCCGTTGGTACACATGGTGGTCCACCGGGGATCGGCTTCGAGCAGATCGACGAGATCGTCCCAGCGACCGTAGATCAGCGGCTCGCCGCCCCACAGGTAGACGTTCGACTTCAGCTCGCGGGTGGCGTCGAACACCTTGCGGATGATGCTGAAGTCCATCTCGCGCTTCTGCTCTGCCTTGCTGAGATCGTGGTGGTGACCATCCTCGTTCCACTGGTAGCAGTGTTTGCAACGCAGGTTGCACCGGTTGGTCAGCTTGAAGGCGATCTCTTCCGGCAGCGCGCGTACACCCAGGTCGCTCGGCTGCTGACTGCGGTGGGCGCTCAGCAACCCCGGCAAGATCCGCTTCATCTTCTCGAAGGCGACCTGGTCGAGGGTGACCCCGTCGAGGGCGACCCCGTCGACCGCGTCGACTTTCAGCTCGGATTTCGCTGTCATGAACCGGCCCCCGCGGCTTGTGCGGCGAGCAGAACCACCCGGCAATGAGGAACCGAGCGGGCAGCGCCGCTGTGCCGTTTCTCGAGTGTTTAGGCGATCAAGCCAGAGAGAGACTAACCTATTTCGAGTGGGGCGACAAGCGGCGACTGCCCAGGGTTCTCTACCGGCGGGAGTCGTTCCCGAGGGCGAGACTAGAAGCGGAAGCCGACCGAGAAGCGGTAGGTGAGCGGCAGCTGGTAGGCGTTCTCGCTCACCGCCTGGCCGAACTCCGGATGCTTCTGCCAGTGCACGCCTTCGATCGGCGTGGTGGTCATCGGGTTGAAGCGGTCGCAGCGGCTGCCGTCGGCTTGACGGCACGCCGAGTTACGGCTGGTGTAGATCGTCTGGCGGACGCTGCTCGGATCTTCGATCCCGGCCTCGTCCCACAGGTTCAGGATGTCCGCCTGCAGGAACAACTCGATGCCGCGGATGTCGACGCTGTAGTTGATCGCCAGGTCGGTCTGGGTGATGTCGTCGGTGCGGTAGGCCTGGTCACCCTCGAAGAAGTAGGTGGCCGTGGTCGGTGCACTCTGATATCCCGGATTGGGGATCGCGCGCAGGTCGATCGTACCGGCGGCATAGTAGGGGTAGCCCGAGTGGTACTTCTGTAGCAGGGCGAAGTTGAAGTTGCCCACCGAAGTCGGCAGGTCGTAGGTCAGCCACAGGTTGGCACGATGCTCGACGTCACCTGGCAACGCCCGATCAGGCTTGTTCCAGGAGAAGTCGATGTACTCAGGGTAGTTGTTGATCGCACCTATCGAATCGGTAGCGCTATTGGAGGCTTCGCCGACCGCGTTGCCGCGCAACTCGGACCACGTGTAGTTGCCGTTCAGCGACATGCTGCGGTTGAAGCGGTAGGAACCTTGCACCTGGAGGCCGTCGTACTCGCGCGACAGTCCTGTGGCGTTGGTACCGACGAGCTCGAGGTCGAAGACCTGACCGAGTGCGTTGCTCACCGTACCTGTCTCGAGGTTGGTCCAGTTGGTGTAGAAGTCGTCCCACTCACGGTGAATGTAGTTGGCTCGGATGTAGCCCTGGCCTCCGAAGGAGTAGCTATAGCCGAGATAAATCTCCTCCATGGTCGGCGACTTCAGGCCACTGCCGGCGATGCGGGTACTGACTCCCGGCAGGCTGGTGCTGCGCAGGTTGCCGGTGCAGCCGATGGTCGCTTCCGAGCCGACCTCGAAGCCCGGGCAGTTGACGTTGTAGAACCAGTCGAAAACCATCGTCAGCACGACGTCCGACGGCAGCAACGAGCCGTCCGGAACACCTGGGCCGTTGATCTCCGGGCCGGTGTAGAACCACGAGAACGACGCCGGCGAACCGGCCGAAGAAGCCTCATCGTTGACGCCGTTGTCGATTGCAGCGGCGTACTGGCCGTAGCCGACCGAGAAGCGCTGCTTGCCGTCGCCGGCCGGGTCGTAGGTTGCCGACAGCCGGGGGCTGAAGGCATTGTCGTCGGCAGTCGTGGCGCCGGCCTGGTCGACCGACTCGTTCTTGTCGTAGCGGACGCCGACGTTGAAGCTCCAGTTCTCGTTCAGGTCCCACTTGTCGTTGATGTAGGCCGACTTGGTGGTGCCGTCGGAGGTCTCGCTCAGCTGCAAGACCGGGAAGAACTGAATGTAGGACTCGTTCGGGTCGACATTGATGAACGTATCGCCGTTGGGATGGCGGAAGTTGCCCCACAGGCGGAAGCCGCTGCCTCCCTGGTGGTTGTTCTCGTTGCGCAGCTGCGAGAAGTCCTCGTAGCCGGCGACGACATTGTGCGAGCCGAGGTCGTCGGTCGACAAGAAGTAGGAACCACGCACCTGGTAGTACTCGTTGTCTCGTGACTTCGGCGGGCCACAGATCGCGCAGAAGGTTGGAGACCAAGCGCGACGGCTGCCGGAGAAGCCGCGCAGGATGGTGCCGTCGATCAGGTCCGTCGTCTGGGCACCTGAGTTGACGAAGGCGAACTCACGCTCGGACCACTGCAAGTCGAGAATGAAGTTCGAGCTGAGCAGACCGTTGTAGTTGGCCGTGGTCAGGGTGTAGGGAAGAGAGCGGTCGTAAAGCGAGCGTAGATCGGTGATCGAACCGAAGCTGTTGTTGCTCTGGATGATCTCGCGGTCGAGGTAGGACGCGACCACGGAGTGGCTCTGCGACAGCTGACCGGTGAGCTTGATCTCCCAGCGATCTTCTTCGTCCGCGAAGGTGTAGGGCAAGTTGGTGTCCCGCGTGTTGCGCGAAGTCTCGCCGTCCTCGATACGGCCGGCGGTGAAGAACCACAGGCGGTCGCGCAGGATGCGGCCACCGAGGGTGCCTTCCCAGCGATCGTTGATCGAGTCCTCGTGATCCGCTTCGCCCTCGAAGGGGGTCTTGCGCGTCCAATCGTCGTTGGTCAGGGAGTCACGCAGCGAACCGGAAAATTCGTTGCCGCCTTGCTTGGTGATCGCGCTGACCACGCCACCGGTGAAGCGGCCATACTCGGCGGAGATGTTGCCGGTGATCACGGTGGTCTGGGAGATGGCGTCCTCGATGAAAACGCTCTGTGGCTGGCCGCGCAGGTTCTCGTTGACCACCGCGCCGTTGACCAGGTAGAGGCTCTCGTACGACGGTGCGCCGGAGATCATCACCTGGTCGTTGGGACCTTCGGTCGAGATGCCGGGGGCCAGCTCCGTGGCGCCGCGGATGGTGCGATTGACCGGCAACTGGTTGATGACCTCGGCGGTGAAGTTCTGCGACATCTCCGAGGTCTCGAGCACGCTCGCCTCGGCGCTCACGTTGAGCACCTCGCTAATCGCGCTCAGGCTCATCTCGGCGTTGATGCGGGTCGTCTGGTTGAGCGACACCGTCGCTTCTCGGGTGACCGTTTCCATCCCTTCGAGCTGGAAGCTCAGCTCATACACACCAGGTGGCAAGGCTGGGAAGATGTAGTTACCGATGGCGTCGGTGACAGTGGTACGGGTGCCCTGCAGGGCGGGTGAAGCGATGGTCACGCTGACACCGGGCAGTGCCGCGCCCTCGCTTTCCACCGTTCCACGAAGGATGCCGCGCGTGCCTTGCGCGAACAGGGGTGTGGCTATCAGGAAGCTGCACACCAACAATCCCAGGATCATTCTGACTCTCATGCTACCTACCTCCAGCCTCTAGTCCGTGTGGGGTGGGCCTCACCGATGAGGCCACAGACTTCCCGTGCGTCGCCGAAGGCTCACAGCTTCGCGCGGGCGTTCAACGTTCAAGAGTGGACCCAGCTACAGGGTCTCGACATGTGAAATCTGTGTGAAATCTTAGCACGGTGACCCGCATCCGTGGCTCTATGGGATGTGGTAGATTGCCGGCGTTTCCATGCTCCATGCTGCCGGCCGCTTCACGGAAGCTCCAGCGTGTCGGCAACTCATCTCGTCGCCCGGCCTGAACCGGTGGCGCACTCCTCAGTGACCTGATTCCCGGCAACCGTAGCTGGGAGCGGATCCGGGGTGTCGTCGACGGGCGATGGTTACGAAAGGGATTTCATGTTTCGCTCAATTCTGCTTTCTATTGTCCCCGCAGCGTTGCTGCTCTTCGGTCTCGCCTGCGGTGGTGGACAGCCGGCGGATTCGCAAGGCGAGTCCGCCTCCGCTGAAGATGCCTCCGCTGACGTGTCCCAGGCGACCCCAGCTTCGAACAACCGCTACGACCCGTTCAATTACGCCTTTCCGCGCCCGTCTACAGGGCCGGATGGCCAGCCTTACACCGGCCCTTTCTTTGATGTACCGGAAGACTGGCCCACGACGCCGCCCGCTGCACCGCAGGGTCCATGGGACAACTACGCTTCGATCGACACCAGCAACGTCGAAGACTTCATGGTCGACATGCGCAACTATGTCTTCGACGCCCTGTTGCCGGTCGACTGGCGCTATCAAGATCAGCCGGCGGAAGAGCGTTGGTACTCCGGGCCCTGGATGCCGCGTGAGACCGTGCGCGGCATGTACGATGGCAACAACCAGCCGGCCGGTTCCTACGGTCCGGACCAGGTCGACTGTGCCGTCAACTACACCCTCGATCTCTACAACCACGTCGGCGGGTATACCTTCGGCGAGGTGTGGGGCAAGGCAGCCAACGTCCACGAGCCCAACATCACGGTCACCTCGACGCAGTTCCCCGAGGGCACGGTCGTAGCCAAGCTGGCCATGACCTCGTTGCCCGTCGCGCAGGTGCCGAGTCTGGCCAACGCGCCCACCTGGTGGATCTATCGCGAGAAAGTCGTAGCCAATGCGGATTGCTCTACGACCAGTAGCGGAGCGCTAGAGTGGATCGAAGTGCGGATCATGCAGATGGACGTGATCGTCAAGAACAGCCGCCTGGCGCCCGAAACCGGCTGGGTGTTCGGCACCCTGGCCTACAACCAGGATCCCGATCCGCGCGGCTGGGATGGCAACCCGGAAACCGAAGCCTGGTACCAGTCTTCCGCCGTCGGCGCCATGTGGGGCAATGACCCCAACGCGCCGAACCCTGGAGACACGCTGACCGAGACGGTCATCGGTCCGCATATCAACAGCGTCAACACGGCACTGCTGGGCTACGGTGGTCGCTTGTCCGGTCCCATTGATGGTGGTCAGCCCCAGGCCGGTGCCACGCCCGGTTCCTCCTGCATGAGCTGTCACAGTGCTGCCCAGGTCCCCGTGGACTTCGCCCTGCTAGTGCCGGCCGAGCCGATTCAGTCGGGACACACCCTGATGGACTGGTTCCAGAATCCCGCGGGCAATGTTCCCTTCACCGCGGGCGACATCGCGACGGACTACGACTTCGTCATCGCCGCCGGCGCCGCACATGCGGCGCAGGGCCAGTTGGGCAAGTCGTTCAGCGAGATGGACACCCTGGTCGGTAGGCACCACTGATCACCGCTGACCTCTGCCCTCGAGAGATCTAGATCTCGAGCGAGTTCGAGGCAGTGAGTTCGAGACAGAGCCCAGCCAGGGTCCCTTGGCTGGGCTCTTGCCGTCTGCGGGTTCAGTGCGGGCAGCGCGGGCCTATGTCGAGCAAAACGCGCCAACCCGCGGGGGTGTGCGTCCAGGTCGAGACGAAGGATGAGGTCCAAGTGCCGTCAGGCAGGAATACCGGACCGGTCGAGAGCCCGCGCTGGCCACTGGCTTCGACGGCCACGCGTTCCGGCCGCCAGGTGAACGGCGGTTCCGGACCCTCTCCGCGCAGCGGCGTCCAGCGCTCCAGCACTGCCTCAGGGCCACGCAGTGGCTGGTCACCGGCCATGAAGACAACCCCTTCGGCGAGGAAGGTCGCGAAGGCCTCCATGTCGCCGCTCGCGAACGCCGCCGCGAAGGCGGCCTCGGCGTCACGAAGTTCGACTTCCAGGGCGGAGATGCGGTCGGCGGGTAGGGACACCGGGCCTGTTGCGGCACGCTCGACGAGTTCCAGCAGTTCCTCGATCTGGTCCGCGTCGTCACTGCGTTGTAGGGCACGCAGCGCCGATGTGCGGGCGTCGGTCGAGCTACCGGCCTGCAGCTGGGCAGCCGCCAGGCGCGCGTGCGTCGTAGCGCTGTCCCAGAACAGCGAAGCGTTGACCTCGGACAGCTTGACGGCTTCGACGACGTCACCGCGCAGCAGCAGCACGCGCGCCGCGGAGTAGATCTCGGACTCCGAGCTGGCGAGGTGGCGCACCTGCTGCGCCAGGCCATCGGCACTGACGTTCGGGTCGACGAGCAGTCCGTCCTGCAACCAGCGTCGCAGTACGGGGTAGGTCGGGTAGCTTGGCTGGTAAGCGTCGCCGTCCTGGTAGCTGCCGCCGTCGAGGATCGCCAGCAGGTCGCGTTCCAGCGAGCGCACCGGGTGCTCGACCAGCCGCGCCACTTCGTCGCCGCCGTGACTGACCATGACCGTCGGTACTCGGTAGATCTCGAAGCCTTCTTCTTCGCCGTTTGGCGAGCGCTTGTGCAGCGTGTCCGTGTTGTCGACCGCGATCAGCTCTACGGCCGAGTCCGCGACGCCGAGCGTGTCCAACAACTTGAGCAGCCGCGGTACCTCGCGCCGGCTGTCGCCGCACCAGGTGCCGAAGAAGACGGTGAACTCCAACTCGTCGAGCGCCTGCCCGCGCAGCGCCTCGACGACGTCGGCGTCTGGATGGTAGTGCGTGTAGCCGGAGGTGAACCATTCGGCGAAGGGAGCTTGCTCGAGCTGCGTTTCGGTCACCGAACCGAGCAGTTTCTCGGGTGTCTCAGCGCCCGCCGGAACGGCGGCGAAGCTGAGCACCAACTGGAGGGCCGCAGCGGCCAGAGCCGTGGCAGCCAGGGGACGTGAAAGCTGGATGATCATCCACCGAGTCTACACCGCCTCGCGCCAGCTACAGCTGGCCTGGGGGCTGCTGGAGGCGACCGATTCCTGCTAGGGTTGCGCCAATGCTCGATCTACGGCAAACCATCCAGCGCGTCCTAGGGTTGCCGCCAGAGATCCAAGACAAGCTCCTGCTCAGCCTGTTGGTCTTCCTGGTACTGTGGCTGCTGCGCCGGATGCTACTGCGGATGGTGCGCCGCCGTACCGAGGATGTACGCGTCCATTATCAGTGGCAGAAGATCTCGGGCTATGTCTCGGCCTTGCTTGGCATCCTGCTGCTGGCCCGCATCTGGCTGCAGGGTTTCGGTTCGCTGACGACCTTCTTCGGTTTGCTCTCGGCGGGCATCGCGATCGCGCTCAAGGACCTCTTTGTCAACCTGGCCGGCTGGGTCTTCATCCTCTGGCGCAGTCCCTTCGACGTCGGTGACCGCATCGAGATCGGCGACCATGCCGGCGACGTCATCGACGTGCGCATCTTTGAGTTCAGCCTGCTCGAGATCGGCAAATGGGTGCACGCCGACCAGAGCACTGGCCGCGTTCTGCACATTCCGAACGGCTGGGTCTTGACCCATTCCCTGGCGAACTTTACGCGCGGATTCGAGTTCATCTGGAACGAGATCGAAGTCCTGGTGACCTTCGAGAGCCACTGGCAGCAGGCCAAAGAGATCCTGCTCGACGTCGCGCGCCGCCATTCCGAGCACCTGAGCGAAGAAGCCGAGAAGCAAGTACGCCGCACCGCCCAGCGCTACTTGATCTTCTATTCCAAGCTGACGCCGATCGTCTATACGAGCGTCGAGAACAGCGGCGTCCTGCTGACCATCCGCTACCTGTGCGAGGTACGCAAGCGTCGCGGCAGTGCGCAGGCGATCTGGGAAGACATCCTCACCAGCTTTAGCCAGCACGACGACATCGACTTCGCCTATCCGACCCAGCGCTTCTACGACAATGTCGTCGAGGGCAAGCCGGCAGCCCGCGCGAGGCCCCTGCCGTCAGGAGCACCGGTGTCTGGAGACTAGCGAGAGAGCTTGTTCGCTAGCGACGCGGAACTGGTCTACGACTCCGACCGGCCGAGGTTGACGGAAAGCTCTCGTCGACGATCGCCTGCATGCGCTCGAGTTCACTGTCACTGAGGCGAGCGAAATGCTGCTTGCGTTTGCGAGCCGACAGGGTGCCGTCGCCCTGGCGGCAGAGACGGATGAACAGGCTGATCAGCCGGTCCGGCATGTCGGCGACTTCCTGTATTGCGTGCTTGGCCGCGTCAAAGCCAGTGAGGTACTCCAACTCGGCCACGAGCTCTTGTTCGATTGCTGTGTCCAACCATGAGATCAACGTTTCTGCCATGTGAGTCAGGTCGGGATGGCGGTAGAGATCGATCGTCGAGCCCTCCACCGTCATGCGGCCCTCTCGATCGAAGTGCCAGTCGAGTTGCCGCAGAAGCGGGCGCGAGAAGGTCTCCAGGGTCTCGTCGTAGCGACGGCGCTGGGCCTGAATCACCGCGGACACCGGGATCACCACTTCCGGTGGCGTCACGCCACGGCGGGCGAGAACCCAGCGGATCAGCCATCGATGCAAGCGGCCGTTGCCGTCCTCGAAGGGGTGGAGGAGCACGAACAGGAACGACAGTGCGGAAGCCGCCAGTACCGGCTCGAGTTCGTCGTCGCGGATCAGCAGCTCGCAGACGTCCAGAAAACTGGTCATGAGGGCATCGAGATCTGCCGCTTGGGGCCCGACGAAGTGAACGTGTTCCAGGTGGTCGGACCCGGCACCGCGCCTGGCCGATTCGCCCACGTACACGAGGCTCTGCCGCCAGCCCTTGTCGCGAAAGCGCGGATCGACGGTCTCGTTCTGAAGCTGTACGAGAGTTGCTTTGTCCAGCTTGTCGAGGCCTGGCGCGCGCTGTAACAGAGCGATGAAGCGATCCTCACGGCTGCGGCTCGGGCGCTCGCTCTCGATGTCGAAGCTGGCCATCGTCTCGCGGCTGTACAGGAATGAGAGCGCACGGCGGATGACTCCATCGTCGTAGCGCTGTAGCAGGCGATCGATCCGCCTCCGTAGGTCGCTCGAGATGGGACGCCCCAGCGCTTCGTCAATGATCAGAGTCCGCCGGATTGCCGGGGCCAGATCGAGTGTTCCGAGCAGGTTCAAATCGATGCGCCAGCGCTGCATCTTGCGTACCGGCCCGGTGACGAAGATCAGTGGGTCGAGCAGCGGCACGTAGTTGCCACGGTCCAGATCGGGTAGCGGCAGAGGCTGTCCCGTCAGAGTTTCCCAGAGGAACCAGAGACGGCGCCGGAAGGCACTGGTCGGCTTGTTGCGAACCTCTTGGACTATTGCTTGGCAGAGATCCTGTTCTCGACAGAGGTCCTGTTCTTGACAGAGATCTTGGCGGAGAGTCTCGCGAACTGACTGGTGGAACAGAGCCCGGCAGATAGCGATGTCGACGCCCTCGTAGCGCACCGCGAAGAGGAGATGGTCGATGTCACGGTCACCAGGTGCACGGCCTTTCGGCAGGAGCTGGAAGCTCTGCCCAACACGCTCCACTTTGCGTGGCCGGGAGCTGTCCTGGAGAAACGTCCAGCGGCAAGAACCGACGACCTGCAAGCGGTGTTTCAGCACCAGCTGGGCATATCCCACCGGCCTACAGCCGGGTTCCGGCGGCTCGACAGGAGACCGCCAAGCTGGCGAGGAAGGAGGCTTGCTATCCGGTACGCTGTTCTCTGACACGTCTTGGCTCGCTGAACGGTTATCGACGTCTGGAATTTATTACCTGGGCCAGATGGCGTCAAATTTTTATTATGAAGCCGACTCCCGTGCTCGAAATTCCATGTACGAGATCTCCAGCGTCGGAAACTCGTCCGTGCCTGCGAGCAGATCGGGTTCCCCCTCGGGGCGCTCGGCGGGCCGGAAGCCGAGGGAGCGATACAGGTTCACCGCCGGTGTGTTCACCGCTAGCACGTTCAGCGATATCACCTTGGCGCCTTGCTCCAGGGCTCGTTCGAACAAGAAAGTCGTGATGCCGCGGCCGAATCCCTCGCCGCGGTGGTCCGGTGACGAGATCAAGCGTGCCAGGTGCCGCCGACCGTCCGACCGTGTCATGAGTTGGCCAAAGGCGACCACCGGACCGCCGCTAGCTGCAGCGGCGGTCCGTGTCCAGCAGTCGTGCACGTCGAATCGTAGGATCCCCGGCAGTGCCTCGACGTCGATGGGATAGCTGAGGCTCAGGCCGCTCCATTGGCGGCACTCCGCCTGGGAGCGGATCCACGAAGCGATGACGGCGAGGTCGTCGAGTTGGGCGGGGCGGTAGTCAGACATGCCCGCGGTTGTATCAGCCCAGTCCCAGCAGTTCCAAGAGTTTGCGCCACCAGGATTTCGACGATGCTTGGCTCGATGCTGCCGTACCTCCAGATTCCCGTGCCGGTGCCGGTGAAGAGGCTGAAGCCACCTGCGGTGGAGTTTCGCGTCTGCCATCCGTCACCACGTAGGTGAAGACGGGGCCGGCGTTCTTGCCGCTCCCGTCGCCCAGCGGGATCTGCAGCAGCTGCTGGGCGGCCAGGCGCAGCTGGTACATCAGGCCGATCGCGGTGTTGATCCTGTCCGGCCTGCCGTTGAACGCTTCGTGCAGAGAGCGCAAGAGGTTGCTGTAGCCCCAACTGAACGTCTCGGCCAGCAACGCGAGCTGGCTTCCTGGGGGGAAGGTGAGTAACTGCGGATTGTCGACCATCGGGTAGACGCCATCTTCGTCGAAGTCGATCGGCGCACCGGCATACGCGTAGCCGTCGTCGGTCTTGATCAGCTTCTTGCCGTAGTAGATCTCGCCGAAGCGGTAGTAGTGGGCGGGCTCGCCAGGAGACTCGAATGGACTGGTACTGGTGCCCTCGCCCTCGATCACCACCGTCTCGATGGCGTGGTTGGCGCTCTTGACGTCGACGATCGGGAACAGGCGTTCGTCGTCGAACCAGGTCAGGACCTGGCGCTCGGGACCGACGATGAAGATGCCGTCGCCGAGCTGGGCAATCTTCTTCTGGATCGCCTGGTAGAACTGGCCGATGGTGGCGAACTCGGGTTCCTCCGCGAGAGCTTCGGTCTTGACCGGAATCGGATGCTCGGGTTCTTCGATCTCCATGAAGACGTCCTTCACCAGGTCCTTGGTGAAGGCCTGGATCGGTACCAGGAGGTGCTTGTGGATCCCCATCGGCAGATGGCCGGGATATTGGGGGACGAACGCCGGGTTGTCGATCTGCGGGCTACCGCCGATCGCCACCAGGATGTTGGCGGCGATGGTCAAGTGCAGCATTTCCTCGATCACCACCGAGCGAATCAACTCGGAGATCTCGTCATTCTTGCCGGGAATCAGCGAGTACATCGCTGTCAAGTACGGCGGGATGGTGGCGTGTTCGAGTTCGATGGCATTCTGCAGGAAGTACTTCAGGCCCTCGGCGTCTGTGCAGGCTTCGAGATCCTTGAGGATTTGCGGGTCGATCTTGAGCATGATGGTCCTTCCCGTCTACTGCCCGGAACGGTTTTGGTGGGCGAGCGCCTGGCGCACGAAGTTGAACTTGCTGGCAACATCGGGCGCATCTGCGGACGCCTCGGCGGCTGCCGATGTCACGCCCTCGGGCTGCGCTGGGGGCGGATCACCGAGGTAGGGCTTGCCGGTCGCCGGGTCGGGTGTGGTCAGCCAGCGAAGGATCATCTGGCGCTTGGCGTCAGACAAGTCGCGGGTCACGGGCATCGAGTTCGGATTGCTGATCGGCAGCCGGAAGCTCAGCTCCAGGATCGCCAGGTTCTGGACTACCTGGTCGTAGTCGGCCAGGTCGAACAGGCTCTTGCTCATGATCGGGTAGAGATTGGCGTACTGCTGCAGGATGGGCTGGATGTCCTGGTACCAGGTCGGCTGTGCCGGAGCCTCGAAGCGGTTCCAGGCCAGGATGCTCAGGTAGTTGAAGGGATTGGAAGCGTAGCCCTTGGGCTGGTTGTGGAGCTGGTAGGCGACGCCGTAGAGTTGACCGTCGAGGTAGCCGCGCGGACCCAGCGGCTTGCCCTGGTTGGGGCCATCGGTGGCCGCGCTCAAGGTCAGTGCTCCGTGACCGTGACGGTCGGTCTGCAAGCTGGCGGCATAGGTCACGATGCCGTCAGGTGTTCCAATGGGTGGCGTCTTGATGTCGGGAAGCTTGGCGCCAGTGCCGTCGCCCCCCATGAAGCCTTCCGTGCTGCTGGTCTCGACTGTCGCTGCCAGCGGTGCGCCGTAGCGTGTCGCCCACAAGTCGGCGCCGGCGTCCTGACCGGCGTTGAGCCGGAAGACGAACTGGTCGGCGCGCACGAACACGCCGTCGAGCGTTTCGCGGTTCATCACGGTGAAGCCGCTGCTGTTCTCCTGCAGTATGGCCAGCGGGTGATCGCCGATGTTGTCGACCACCCAGCTATTGCCGCCGAAGTCGAAGTCAACGACGCCGGCCGTGCGCGGATACCAGTGCTTCTGCCGATATGGAAGTGCGCCGATCAACGCGACCTCACTGGCATTGATGGTGTCACCCTGCGCGGTATCGGCGTCTTTCAGCACACCGAAGTGCATTTCGCCGAGGTTTTCCAGGTCACCACTGGAGTCGGTGGTCGGCAGAGCGTTGCCGAAGTCGGCGGTGACGCGGCAGGCACCGTTGTCGACCTGGGCCTGGATGTTGGAGATCTTGTTGTTGGGCACGAAGGGATAGGAGGCTTTGTCGAGCGTTGCCACGAGCTGCCGGCCGAGTACGAAGCGCTTCGGGCCGGTCGCCGAGGCGGGACCGATGGTGCCCACGACCCTGCCCGTCGTGTAGTCGGGGGCGCCGGGTGTCCGGTCGTAGCCGAAGACGTTCATGCGGATCGACAGCTGACCGTCGGCACTCGCTTGCTGCAGGGCGCAGAGCACTGGCGAGTCCGAGATGTCGTGCCACTCTACGTCGATCAGGTGTGATTGGTAGGCCGCGGCGAGGGTTTGATCGAAGGCATGTGTCGCGTTCTGCTGACGGAGCCACAGATCACAGAAGGGGGCAACCTCGAACTCGCTGCGCACGGCCGTTCTGCCCTTGGCGTCTTGCAGTCGAATGCCCAGACCCCAGATCTCGGACACCATCTGCTGCTGCGGATCGAGGTCGACCAGCTTGCCAGCCACGCGGTCGTCGGCGCCGGTCAGCTGCATGCTGAGCACCGGATCGTCCCCGGTGCCGCAAGCGCGACCGTTGAGCACGGCACCGGTGATCGCACAGCCGACCATGCGCCAGGCACCGGTGCCGTCGGGGTTCCAGTAGCCGTTGTACTTGACGATGGTGTCGCCCTTGGTCTGCATGATCTCCTGGAAGCTGGGGCGAAACTTGGCGTCGTCGAAGTGGCGCACATCGTTGTTGATCGTCGAAGTATCAGCCTGGAAGCGGCCGGCGAAGTGCAGGCGGGTACCGTCCAGATAACTCATCGGTCGCCTCCCGAACCCTGCTGATGCGGCCGTAGATTGCTCCAGTCCGTGTTCGTGGGGGCCTCGGCCTCAGCTTCGGCACCATGGCTGGCATAGCCGGAGGGACAATCGGTCGGGAACAAGCAGCACCACTTGGGCTCCGGCGGGCACACCTGGTCGACGAGGTCCCACAGCTCACTCGGTGGCTGCGCGACGCGGAAGCTCTCGTAGTTCTGGCTGACGATCGGCGCATCTGGCGGATCGGTGGGTTGACCAGAGAAGTAGAAGCTCTGCGGAAGGTTGTACTTTTCGCCCGTCGCCGGGTCGGTGATCCACTGGTCCTTGTAGAAGGCGTAGCCGAAGAGGATCGGCGGTGATGGCGGCGGTGTAGTCCAGGCGTAGGCGAGAAGGCTACCGTCGAGATGCTGGCTGCGCTCGGTGCTGTACGGCAGGTGCTTGATGAAGTCTGGCCGTGGTGGATGATTGAAGGGCGAGAACTTACAGCAGGTCGGGGTCACATCCCTCGGCGGCACGGCGCCGTTCTGCGTCGTACCGACTTCCAGCTTGCCGTAATTCAAAAAGTACGCCTTGTTGCCGCGCGAGATGAAGGCGCAGCTGTAGTCGTTGCGCATCGGGAAGATGGGTAGGCACTGGTTGTAGCCGTAGAATTCCATCATCGCCCCGGTTCCGTCGCCATCGGCGGGCACGTAGGTGTTGTCGTAGAACGTGCTGCCGCGCGAGACGCGGTAGTCACTCTGCGTCAAGTGCTGGGGCGGATTGGCGTAGGGCGGTGGAAACACCTGGTAGTTCTGGAACACCTGGTACATCGTCCACTGGCTCATCCAGTAGGGCGCGTAGTGTGGGTCTGCCGGCCGGCCTTCCTGGTCGGAGAAATCGCACTTGGCCGGCGGGTCGCAGAAGCAGTCGTTGTGGACGCTGTTGTTGGCGTAGATGTGGTTCTTCGCCATCGGATCGCTGGGATTGCAGCGCGGATCCTCGGCTTGCACACCTCCGGCCACGAGCAAGGCGGCAAAAAGTGCGGTGATTGCTGAGGGAAGCGAATGTGGAAATTTCTGGGTCTCGAGCACGGCTGACTCCTCTGTGTAATTTCGGCTCACGCGATACGCGAGACACCACCCAAAGGTGGGTCTCATCGAGTGCTTCAGTGCCAAGGGATCAGAATAGGAACGGAACGAGGAGGAGTCTACACCAAACGGGTGGCGGCGAAGCGGTCGAAGAGCCAGGGCCGGTTCACCAAGTTGACCGCCGCAATGCGTCCCCGCTGGAAGGTCAGGTACTCCGTGTCCATGGTGACACCGCCACTGCGCCAGGTACCGATGCATCGCGTCTGCACACCGACTGCCGCCGCCTTGGCGTCGCTGAGAAGACGGGCTTCCGTAAACATGGAGTCCCAGTTTAGCCGCTGGTCGTAGTAGTGCAGCAGGTCGAAGGCCGTCTCGCAACTTGCTGGGAGCTCGATCTGGACGTGTTTCTGGGCATGCTCCTGCCAGGAGTAGCTACTCAACTAGCCGCTTCAGCATGTCACTGTAGCTCGGGTGCAGGCGCTGGATCGCTTTCGGCTCGGCCGAGTCCACCTTGGCAGGCGGCACGTTATGCCAATGGCTTCTATGACTGCTATCGTTGCTGATCAGAACGTGACTGCTGCTGTGCTTCTGTAGCGCCTTGATCATACTGTAATCTGACTACGATGTTGGCCCGAAACCGGGGCTGACTGGTCCAAGAGATGCCAAGAGTGTGCACGTAGACATACCGAAGGTTCGTGGAGCCTGCTACTTCGGATGGTTAGTTTGGTCTTTGGTTTCCCTGGGGGATTCGCTGAAGTTCTCTCTCAATTCGTAAGGCACCTGCAACAGGAACGTTAACGGAGAAGGACTGCGAAGTCCCGAGGTCTCGGACATCAACTTCCCATGTTCCTGGAGCAACGTTGTCAACTTGGAGTGTGCCATTGGCATCTGTCGTGCCTCGTAGCTCGTCCCCTGCTCCGCCGCCAAGTCTTCGTAGTACTATATATATATGAGCTAGCGGCTCTTCAGAATTAACGGTCATGCGAATGGTCACTCGTGAACTCAAGAGGGCGGGATTAATCGTGCTTTTTTGCGTTTCTCGAATGAAGTCGTCCCGTTGGCTGGGGTCTAGAGCAGCCCAAAGCTCATGAATTCTGAATCTTTGCTGACCCTTTGACATGTTCGAGGCAGAGATTCCTTCGATTGTCCTCAATGCGGATTGTACCGAGAGTATAGGGCTTGGCTTGTCTTTGATCTTTGGCTCCTCTTGGGAGCCGTCGGATAGGCAGAATCTGATCTCGTAGTTATCTCTTCCGATTTCAATCTGGCGGGACTGTTGCTTCGGCTGCATTGAGTCCGCTTCTACCGTGACTGTAGCTTTCCCCGCTTCGAGGTCTCTGCAAGTGAACCGCCCTTGTTCGTCAGTCCGGCCTGATGCCATCAGTTTAGGTTGTTCTCTTCTTTCAACCGTGCAAGTTATCCGGACCAGTGCGATGCCTGATTCTCGGCAGCCACTCCCAACCGTAAGACCGTTACAGTCTTCATCCTTGGCATCTAGACATACCAAGCCGCTGATCTCTGCTGCACTAATGATGTTCGGGCAGCAAGTTATTAATGTGGCTAATAATATGTGTCTTGCTGTCATCGTGCCTCTCCTTGGTTACTGCGGCTGGATCTAGTCCTGGGCTGCGCAGCTCTCTCGGATTTCACAGCTCTCACATGAGATCCTGAAGTGCTGTTGGATACTCCCCAAGGACTCTCGCGCCAGCTGCATGTTGGGTGCGTGCGCTTCGATAGCTAATGCAACATCCTGACATTCTTCTAGGGGCTCCATTGTCCAGAGCAGCCTTGACCCCTGAGGAACGTCCCTAGCAAACCCAAGTGCTGCGTGAGAGGACTCAATCCCAACACCCTTAACCCGGCTCAGTATTAGGCTAGATTCAGATAGTGCTGCCTTGCAGGTGAGTCCTTCCTTCTGGGCGCGGCCGACATGAATTGACGTAGAAAACGTGAGAGTCTGGCTGGATGCGCCAACATGTATAGGTTTGTCTATTTTAGTATTCCTGCTGCGAACTCTGAATGAGAGTTGAGTGTAGCCCTCGATGTCTTTGCCTATCGAGCTGCTTGCTGTTCTGTAATGTATCTGGATTCTGTAGGTGCCTGGCTCAAGACTATCGACTGTTAGCTGTAAGCGCCGCTCTTCTCCTCCGGAGAGAGGGCCGATTCTTCCTGGCAGCTCGACGTTTCGGAGAGAGGAAGGACCAGCCGAAGTTCGCATAAGTCTGACTTCTATGAAATCAATGCTGAGTCTCACCGAGTCATTCTTGTTGTTGACGACTATTGGAACCTTGATTCGATTCTGACTAACAAGACAGGTATTTACAGGGCAGCTTAGACTAATCTTCGGTGTGCGGAAGTACTCAAGCCAAAAGTCAAAGCCAGTGTTGGCGAGAGAGATCAACGTGAGGCTGAACGTGCATACTAAAAGGAAGAGGCTAAGGTTGTCGTTGACGTATTCTGTGATCGAGCGCTTCTTTCCAGTCTGCAGGGAGGTTACGCTTCCATAAGATTCAATTCTGAAGTCTCTCCTGATGGTTGGAGCAGCTTGCCGGAAATGCTCGCGAGACTTCCATAGGGTCAAAACTAAGTGACTTCTAGCAGAGCTAATCTCTAGAGACCACAAGAACCCGGGTAGCTTGGCTAAGTTATGGCGACATACTTCCCTCCGCCTTGGAGCGAGTGTGCTAGCGAAGACAAGACTCTGGTCGATTCTCTTTCGTATTCTCTTGGATGCCTTGGATAGGGCAAGCCTAGACCTGTAGGCGCGGAGCATTGTTCCGGGATTCCTCTGATCTGCGTTTAGCCGCGCAACGCTAAAGCACTAACTTACGTTTACATGTCATGCTTTCGACTTACCGAACGAGGGCTCTCTAATACTAGTATCGAGGACGGCATTTATTATAGCATGGTTGCTGAGATGCGGCAAGGCCGAAGCAGCGAAGCTGCGGCTGCACCTGCTCTCAGCGCTCTCAACCCACCATCTCGACGCCCACCGCCTCCGCGACGCGAATCCCGTCGATCCCCGCCGACAAGATCCCCCCCGCGTAGCCTGCACCCTCACCAGCGGGATACAGCCCCCGCGTGTTGACGCTCTGCATGTCTTCCCCCCGGGGAATCCGGATCGGCGACGACGTGCGGGTCTCGACGCCGGTGAACAGGGCGTCAGGCATGGCGAAGCCTTTGAGCTTGCGATCGAAGGCAGGGATGGCTTCGCGGATGGCGTCGATGGCCCACGAGGGCAGGCACTCGGAGAGGTCACCGAGCTGGACGCCCGGCTTGTAGGAGGGGAGGACATCGCCGAATTTCTTGGACGCACGACCGGCGAGGAAGTCGCCGATCTTCTGGCCGGGGGCTTCGTAGGTGCTGCCACCGGCGACGAAGGCTTTGGCTTCCCAGTGGCGCTGGAAGGTGATGCCGGCGAGCGGTTCGCCGGGACGCAGGCCGGGGAGCAGGTCGGCTTCGGGGACCTCGATCTCGACCGCGGTGTCTTCCGGCTGTAGGCCCACGACGATGCCGGCGTTGGCGTTGCGCTCGCTGCGGTCGTACTGGCTCATACCGTTGGTGACCACGCGGCCCAGCTCGGACGCGGCGGCGACGACGGTGCCGCCGGGGCACATGCAGAAGCTGTAGACAGAGCGACCCTTGACGCGTTCCCCCTTGCAGTGGTGCACCAGCTTGTAGTCGGCGGCGCCGAGCAAGGGGTGGCCGGCGGCTTTGCCATAGCGGCGGCGATCGATCAGGGCTTGTGGGTGCTCGACGCGGAAGCCGACGGAGAAGGGCTTGGGGTCGATCTGGACGCCTTCGGCGTAGAGATGCTGGAAAGTATCGCGTGCGCTGTGGCCGGCGGCGAGGACCAGGTGATCGCAGCGGATGTGCTCACCGTCCGCCAAGATCACACCGCGCACGTGGCGCTGACCGTCGGGGGTTTGCTCGATGTGGAAACTCTCGACGCGCGCTTGGAAGCGGATCTCGCCGCCCAGGCCCTCGATCTTGGCTCGCAGGTGTTCGACCATCTTGACCAGCTTGAAGGTGCCGATGTGCGGCTTGGCTTGCCACAGGATTTCCTCGGGCGCGCCGGCCTCGACGAACTCGGTCAGCACCTTGCGGCCGAGGTGGCGCGGATCGCGCACCTGGCTGTAGAGCTTGCCGTCCGAGAAGGTGCCGGCGCCGCCTTCGCCGAACTGGACGTTGGACTCCGGGTCGAGGACATTCTTGCGCCAGAAACCGAAAGTGTCGACAGTGCGCTCGCGGACCTTCTTGCCGCGCTCCAGGATCAGCGGTTCCAGGCCCATCTCGGCCAGGATCAGGCCGGCGAACAGGCCGCACGGGCCCATGCCGATGATGACCGGCCGGGGTCTAAGCGGTGCGTCGGCATGGGCGACCGCCTGGTACTCCATGTTCGGCGTCGGCTGGACGTGCGGGTCCTCCGCGAAGCGTTCGAGCAACTCGGCTTCGCGCGGCGTGTCGATGTCGAGGCTGTAGATCAGCTGCACACCTCGCCGGCTACGCGCGTCGGCGCTGCGCTTGAAAACGCTGAAGTCCTGTAAGTCGCTGGCGTCGAGGCTGAGGCGTTCGAGCACCGCAGCGCGCAGGGCTGCGGGAGTATGGTCGAGAGGCAGCGATAACTGGTGGAGGCGGATCATACTTTTGGCCTGGTTTTGCGTATGTGGGAGCGGACGGCTCTGCAGTCATGCCAGGAGAGAGCGGCAGCGACTGTCGATCGCAAGAGCCGATCATAGATCAGGGTGGTACGATCCTGGAAAGGAGACTCACTAGAATGACTGACAAACCCCTGAAGTTCCCAATCCGTCTACCGAAATTACCCGGTGCTTCGACCGGGCTCTTCCTACCCTTGATCCTGACGATTCTGGCCATCGCCTTCGTCTGGACGACGTTCTACACCGTGCCCGCGGAGTCCGAGGGCGTGGTGATGCGCTTCGGCGAGTTCCACACCACCGTATCCCCGGGGCTGCATTTCAAGATCCCGTTGGGTGTCGACACCGTGGAGATCGTGCCGGTACGCCGGCAGCTGAAGCAGGAGTTCGGCTTCGGCACGGCGGGGGGCGGCAACCCTTCACAGGTGGGTGCGCCCAACGAGTGGAGTGACGTCAAGGCGATGGTGACCGGAGATCTCAACACGGCCTTGGTCGAGTGGGTGATCCAGTACCGTATCGAGCGGCCGGACCACTACCTGTTCAACGTGCGCAATCCCGACGCCACCCTGCGCGATGCTTCCGAAAGCGTGATGCGCGAGGTGGTCGGTGACCGCACGGTCGACGAAGTGATCACCATCGGACGTCAGGAGATCGAGGACGAGGCCCTGGTCAAGCTGCAGGCGCTGGTCAAGGACTACGAGATGGGCATTCGCATCGACCAGGTGCAGCTCAAGAACGTCAATCCACCCGAGCGCGTGCAGGCTTCGTTCAACGAGGTCAACCAGGCGCAGCAGGAAAAGGAGAGCGCGATCAACAACGCGCGCGGTGAGTACAACAAGTCGATCCCGCGCGCCCGTGGCCTGGCCGACCAGAGCATCCGCGCCGCCGAGGGCTACGCGCAGAAGCGAGTCAACGAGGCACAGGGTGAAGTCACCGCCTTCAATGCCTTGCTCAGCGAGTACGTGCAGGCGCCGGAGGTGACTCGCCAGCGGTTGTACCTGGAGACCATGGCAGAGGTGCTGCCGGGGGTGCAGAACAAGGTGATCGTGGACGAGAACGCCACCAGCATCTTGCCGCTCCTCAACCTGGACGGTGGACGCACCAGCAACGTGGGAGGGTCGAACTGATGGCACAAGCAAAGAAAGGTTGTGGCCTCCTCGCATTGGCCATCGTCCTGATCGTCACCGGCTGGAATGCCGCGTACATCCTCAGCGAGACCGAGCAAGCGATCATCACCCAGTTCGGCAAGCCGATCGGCGAACCGATCACTGAAGCCGGTCTGCACTTCAAGGTGCCGTTCATCCAGGAAGTCAACAGCATCGAGAAGCGGATCATGGAGTGGGACGGACAGCGTACCGAGATGCCCACGCGCGACAAGCTCTATATCTCGGTCGACACCTTCGCGCGCTGGCGCGTGGTCGATCCGCTGGAGTACTTCCGCCGTCTGCGCGACGAGCGCAGCGCACAGAGTCGCCTGGACGACATTCTGGGTAGTGAGACGCGCAACGCGATCGCCAAGCACGACCTGATCGAGGTCATCCGCACCACCCGCGATCGCGAACCGATGGTCGACCAGACGCTGGAGCAGATCGTCGATAGCGGTTCCAACATCGGCGTGCTGCACCCGATCAACAAGGGGCGGCAGCTGATCGAGGAAGAGATCATGGAAGCCGCCGCGGCCAAGCTGGCGGAGTTCGGGATCGAGTTGCTGGACATCCGCTTCAAGCGCATCAACTACAACCCGAGCGTGGTCGAAAAGATCTACGAGCGCATGATTTCCGAGCGCCGCCAGATCGCCTCGCGCTTCCGCTCCGAGGGTGAGGGCGAGGCTGCCCGTATCCTGGGTGACAAGGATCGTGACCTCAGCGTCATCGAGTCCGAGGCCTACCGCCGCGTGCAGGAAATCCGCGGTGCCGCCGACGCCGAGGCGACGGGCATCTACGCCGCGGCTTACGACCAGAGCCGCCAGGCGCGCGAGCTCTACGCATTCGTCAAGACCATGGAGACCTACCGCCGCGTCGTCGGTGCGGACAGCACACTCGTGTTCTCGACCGACAGCGACCTGTTCAAGTACCTGACCGATGCGGAGGGTGGCCCGTAGATGGGTTGTGGCACCGGCTTTCGCTGGTGCCACTCCTCATTTCAGATGTAGGGGCGGCCCCATGTGGCCGCCCTGCGGCGTCAGCCGCATCCGGATCTGGAGGGCACCCACGAGGGAGTGCCCCTACCCAGATTTGGAATCCCGTTGGTTGTCGTCACTCCCCGTTCGACGCCATGTAGTCCAGCGTCAGGTGCGTCAAGGCACGCACCCCGAGTCCCAGGCCGCTCTCGTCGATGAAGAAATCCGGCGTGTGGTGGCCCGGGGCTTCGTCTTCGCTGAGGTCCAGGGACTTGCCGCCGAGGAAGAAGAAGAAGCCGGGCACCTGCTCGGCGAAGAAGGAAAAGTCCTCGGCACCGGTGATCGCCGGCACGATATGCAGGTTGTCCTCGCCGGCGACGCGGCGCAGCGTCGGCTCGACGGCGGCAGTCAGGTCGACGTTGTTGTAGGTCACCGGGTAGGAGGTGGTGAGCGGGATCTCGACCTTCACCTCGGCACCGAGACTCTCACCGACGCCGGAGGCGATCTGGCGTACTTTGGCGTGGATGCGCTTGCGGTCGTCGGGGCTGAGCGCGCGCAGCGTACCGACTAGCACCACTTCTTCCGGGATGATGTTGGAGCGTACGCCGCCGTGGATGCTGCCGACGGTCACCACGCTGGCGTTCTCGGTCAGGTTCATCTGCCGGCTGACGATGGTCTGCAGCGCGGTGATGATGTGCGCCGAGGCAACGATCGGGTCGGCACCCTTCCACGGCTGCGAGCCGTGTGCTTGCTTGCCCGTCACGGTGATGCGGTAGTTGTCGGCACTGGCCAGCATGCCGCCCGGGCGGTAGGAGAGCGAGCCGACGTCGAAGGTGGAGGAGATGTGCAGGCCGAAGACGACGTCAACGTCGGGATTCTGCAACGCCCCTTCCTTGACCATCAGCTCGGCGCCGCCCTCTTCGCCTTCCGGCGGCCCTTCCTCGGCCGGCTGGAACAGGAACTTGACGGTGCCCGGCAAGTCGTCGCGCAACTGGCTGAGCACTTGCGCGACCCCCATCAGGATCGCCACGTGGGTGTCGTGGCCGCAGGCGTGCATCACCGGCACTTCCGCGCCGTTGAAGACACCGGTCGCCTTGGAGGCGAAGGGCAGGTCGGCTCGTTCGGGCACCGGCAGGGCGTCCATGTCGGCGCGCAGCGCGACGACCGGGCCGCCATCCGCACCCGCCTTGCCACCGCGTAGCACACCGACGACGCCGGTGTGGGCGACCTCGGTCTGCACGTCGATGCCGAGCGAGCGCAGGTGCTCGGCGATCAGGCCAGCGGTGCGAAACTCGCGGTTTCCCAACTCCGGATTCTGGTGGATGTCGCGCCGCCAGGTGATGACGTCCGGCTGGACGGCGGCGCACAGCTGGTCGACGTTGTCGGCGCCGAGCTTTCCGTCGCCGGCCGCGCTCAGCGGGGCCAGGGCGAGCGGCGCGATCAGGAATGCGAGCAGCAGCAGGCTGCCGCGGGAGCACACGGTGTTGATGGTCAGCATGGCGGTGATTCTGCCACAAAGCTGGCGTCGCGGCAGGGGCAGCTACAGGACGAGTCAGGCCGAGTTGGCGAGGCGGTACAGTCCCTGGTTGTCTGCCTCCTGTGCAGCCGACAGCAGAAAAAAGGCGGGCCCGGACGCGTAGCGTCCGAGTCCGCGTGTAGGAGTAGACCCTTGGGAAGTTCGTGTCTATGGACAGGTCGCGAACGCCTGCGTGTCCTGGATCGGCTGGAAAGCGGTTGCCTGCGGATTCAGGTAGCGCACGACCTCGCCGCTCTGGGTATCCGTGACCGTGATCCGGGCCTCGACGTTGGTCAGGCCACCGGCGAAGACCCAGAAGCGGTCGCGGCCGGCGCAGGCGTCGAGCACCTTGATCACCAGCTCGACGTTGGTGTCGCGGAAGAACCAGAAGTAGCCGGTGTCGTCGGTGAGCTGGACACCCTGGCCAATGCCGCTGGTGCCGTTGGCACGGGTCCAGTCGACGCTGACCTCGAAGCGGTCGGCGTTGAGCAGGATCGAGTCGCTGCCCGGCGGTGGTGGTCCGGGATCGACCAGGTCCGAGGACACATCGAGGGCGTCGCAGGTGCTGAAGGCGCTGGTGTCCTGGAGCGGTTGGAACGGTGCTTCGAGCGGGTTCTGGTACAGCTGTACCTCGCCGGTCCAGGTGTCGGTGACGGTCATCACCACCTCGACGTTGGTCAGGCCGCCGGCGAAGACCCAGAAGCGATCACGGCTGGCGCAAGCGTCCAGGGCCTTGACCACCATCTCGACGTTGCTGTTCTGGAAGAACCAGAAGTAGCCGGTGTCGTCGGTCAGCTGCACGGCATGTCCCGTGCCGGTACGGTCGTTGGGCGTGCGCCAGTCGGTTTCGACGGCGAAGCGACCCTCGTTCAGGCACAGTACCTGCTCGGAAGGCGTGCAGGCGCGGCCGACATGGGCGTTGGTGACCGTCAGCTCCTCGATACCGCCCTTGGCGACCACCTCGAGCGAGCTCTTGCCGCTGATCCGCTCCGAGGTGCCCTCGGCGGCCAGCAGCCGGATCTCGTCGCCCACCACGGTGAGCTTGGCCGGTGTACGCAGACCGTCGGGGTCGTCGGGCACGGCTTCGAACAGGGAGATGGTGATGTCCTGGTCGAAGTCCATGACGTAGCCCTCGGTTGCGGTGTCCAGCTTGCCGAGACGGTCCGGGAGTCCCGTCAGCAGGGCGGCCGGCCCGGCGGGTAAGACGGTCTCGGTGACCAGGAAGCCGTCCTGGAACACCTGAACGGTCTGGGTCGGCGAGGCGATGGTCGAGAAGTCGGTGGCGACCTCGATGATCGCGTCGATGTCCGGCCGCGCCAGCTCGAGGCGGCCGAGGGGCTGGTCGGCGACGCCGTCGTAAGTACCGAAGGCGGTCAGCTGCAGGGAACTCCCCTCGGGGGGCAGGTCGGTATTGCCTGGAGCTCCGACGGTGAGGTCGAGAAGGAAGGTCTGGGCCTCGCCCTGCCGGCTGTTGGTGACCAGATTGAACCCGCCACCCTCGGCCGGGATCTCGCTGACACGCAGGCTGCCATTGGCTGGTTCCAGTCGCACGGGGCCGACGGCACCGTACAACTCCTCGCCAACGATGACTGTCGAGGGCCCGATCACCAGCTCGTCGAGGCCGTTGTTGGTCACCTCGATGCTCGACAGGCTTAGTTCCTTGACGGGAACGACCAGCGGCGGGCAGATGACGACGCGATCGCCTGTCACGTTCCGAGGGCCACCTTGCGCAATGTCGACCTCGGTAGTCTGGGTCAAGTAGACCTCGAAGCAGTAGGTCTGCGGATGGCTGCCAAACTCACGAAGGTCGATCTCGCTGAAGCACGAGCCGGCCGGCAAGGTGGCGACGAGGCCTTCCGCCGCGTTGAAGTACTCGGTAACCTTGGTATCTCCGTTCCAGATCTCGACTCTCACGAAGGGTTCAGTGCCGGGGAAGTCGATTGTGACAGTGGCAGGGTTGCCGCCTGTGTAAGTGAGAACTGCAGGGGTGTCAGTGCCGCCGAAGTTCGCCGTCGTCACGATTTCCTCCCCGATGTCCGGGCAGGTGATCTCAGTGTTGGCGCAGACGCCGTTGGCACCATTGAGTTCGAAGACGATGCTGCTGCCGGTAGGCAGGGCGATGTACTCGTTCGAGAAGTCGATGTCCCCGATCGGTATGCAGGTCCAGCCGTAGCAGGGCACCGGTGGTGGGCAGGTGCGGTAGCGCAGACGGGCGTAGTCGAGGATGGTGTCGTCCTGGATATAGAGGTCGAGCCGGCCGTCTAGGATCAGGTCGGAGACGTCGAAGTTGAAGGTGGTGGGTGGGCCGTCGATCCGCCAAATGCCGCCCGCCTCCGGCAGGGCGCGGATCTCGCTCATGAAGGCGAAGAGCGGACTGCCGCCGCGCAGGCCGAGATGCAGGGTGTCGTTGGAGAGTAAGCTCGAGCTACCGGGCTGCAGACGGACTTCGAGCTCGGCTTCGAAGATCGACTCGGGGAGGTTCTGGAAGGTGCAGGCGACCGCGCGGTCGGTGCGGATCTCGTCGGCGGTCTTCCACAGCACGCTCGGCAGAGCCGCTTCGAGCTCTGGGCCCCGGTAGGTGAAGTCCGTGGGCAGGGCGAACTCGTCCGGCCGGCCGCAGTAGCGGGTCGTCCAGGGTACCGACCACAGCCGCAGCTCGAAGTAGTCGACGGTCGAGTCGTCCTGCACGCGCACATCGAGCACGCGCTCACTCTTCAGCACGTCGAGCACTGTCATGCCGTCACCGAACCCCAGTGTCGAGAGATCGAGCGTAAAGGTAGTGGGACCGTTGTTGGCGATGTCCCAGGTACCGCCGGACTCCGGCAGCTGGACGAAGCTCTTGCTGGCGAAGCCCTGACCGGAGGTAGCCGAACCGAGGTTGACGCCATCGTTGGAGGCCAACGAGCTGTTCAAGGGCCGGGTGCGGATGACCAGTTCCGCTCGGCAGAGGTCGGCGGGAATGTCGGTGAAGGTGTGTCCGACCCAGTGGTCCGTGGTGGTCTGGTCGAAGCTGCCCCAGAAGGTCGGGCTGCCGAAGGCGGTGTCGAGTTCCGGGCGTCGTGACGTCGCATCCGTCGGTGGTGCGAAGTCGTCGGCCAGGCCGGCGCGCAGGACGACAGGCTCACCGAGATTGTCGCACTCGGACGCGTGGCTGGGTACGGGTGTCAAACACAGGCAGAGCACCGCGACCAGTACGGTCAAAAGTGCCTTGCGTGGGGGCAGAGGTAGAAGCATGTGGATCTCCAATCGAGGGTGGAGTGAGTGCCGCGGCGGCTCTGGAAAGAAATCCGAGAGCTGCCGCGGCGGGTTCTACCTCTCTCTTTGCGGTGGGTGGATCTTTTGGACGAGTTGTCTCGGAGTCTGTCTTGGCGTCTAATCTCGGTGCGTGATCCTCAGAGATCGAATTCCAGGCCGACCGTCAGCCGCACCGTGGTCTGGTTGTCTCGCGGCAGCTGCAGCGCCTTCGGTCCGGCCGGTCCGTCGAAGTTCAGCGTCGTATCGCCGTGGAAGACGGTCGAGGCCCGCGCTTCGAAACGCAGCGCCAGTCGTGGTGAGATCGGATGGCGCAGGCCGGCACCGAAGGTGAGCAGCGGACTCGTCTCGGCTCCGGTCGATGCTTCGACGCCGAGGCCAGAATCTCGACCGCGCTCGTGCCACAAGCCTGCTCCCACGAAGACCGAGGGCTGCCAGCAGCAGTCGGTGCGAAAGGTCCACTCCAGGCTGGGCGTGAGGGAGATCGCCGGCCCGGCTTCCCGATCCTCCGGAGCGATGGCGAAAGGGAGGTCACAGCCGGGAGCGGGGCACGGATCACCCCAGTCGACGCGGTAAGCCTCGGGGATCCACATCAGCGGCAACGCCAGCTGCAGCCGGGTAGTACCTCGGCTACGCAGGGTGTAGCGTGGGGTCAGGCTGATCGTGAGGCGCTCAGACGAAGCAGCCTCGAGGTCGATGACGCCGGCATTGACTTCGAGGCTCCAGCGCGACGGACAGGCCTGCACGTCGATGCCGCCGCGCTTGAGGGTCTGCGCTTCAGAGCTTGCCGTGCCGAGCACGACCAGGAGCGCCGCCAGGAGCCGCCGGCATCCGAAGCGGTGCGGGGTCGCACAGAGAAAGGTGGTCTTGCGCATGATCTAGACCTCCTCACTGTCCCAGCAGGACGGGACTCTCGGTCGGGCCGTCCTGGGTCATGAAGTGGAGCAGGACGGTGGGACGTCGACCGCCGTGTTGCGCCGCGTCCAACCACTCGTGCCGGATGCCGTGGAAGATCCGGCTGTCACCCGGCTGCAAGGGTGTCGTCAGCGGCAAGGCGATGTACCGGTCGCCAATGCGCAGCGTCGGCGACGTCAGTGGGTACTCAGGGTCCCAGCCGGGGTCGATGTTGACGTGCAGGCTCCACGTCGTCGTCCCGGTTCTAGTCGTCTCAGGACCTCCCGAGCCGTCCGTGTCGACCCACAGGCCGCCGCTCGGTGGGGGCTCCGGCGTCAGGTCGCAGCCCACGCACGGATTGCCCTGCGGCTGCGGTCCCGTCCACGGCCGGGCCCAGATACCGTAGTACTGGCGGAAGGGGCACGGACTGGCCGCCGTCTCTCCGGGTGGATGGTAGAAGTCGCCCGAGCCACAGAATTCGGGCAAGGTGCCCGCCAGCTCGACGACGCCGACGTCCATGCCGCGCGTATGGGTGTGCAAGACCGACAGCTTGGGTCGTTGGGTGTCGGGTGCCGGGCACGAAACTGAGCATTCCGTGTCCCCGTGGGTCGACGCAGGCTCGCAGCCGAGGGCCAGAGCGACCGCTGGGCAGACGCCGACACGGCGCACCGCCGGAGCCGTCGAGCCCAGGAAGACGTTGGCTCGACGCTCGACGGGGCGGCCCGCTCGTTCGACCAGCTCCATGACCTGGTGCCGCGACAGCTCCGGCCGCGTCTGCCAGGCCGCCGCGGCGGCGCTGGCGACGACGGTGGTGGCGACCGACGAACCGGTGAGGAAGGATGCGCGCGCCCGCGGCTTCGAGGCGTTCGGCTCGGGCGGATGCTCGATCATCGCATGATCGGCATAGGCCACGCGGGCCGGCTCGGACTCGGGACGTGCATTGGCCAGGGCCAGATCGTTCCCGTGCACTCCCCCCGCTGCGTAGAGCAGGGGCTGGCGCGCCGACTGTGCGTCAAAGGAGCCCTGTGCATCGAAGGAGCCCTGGTGCTCGGTGCCGAGCAGGCGTTCACAGTCGCGGGCATCCGGCGCCGGACGTCGTTCCCAGGCTGCCGGGAGCAACGGACCGCTCTCGACTTCCGGGCCGCCGGTGCGGTTGCCGGCCGCGACGACCACCATGGCTCCCTGGCAGCTGGCGATTTCGAGCGTCCGGTAGAGCGTGCGCACCGGTAAGGGCATGTCGCGCACGCGCCGCTCCAAGCCGCCGAAGCGCTCACCGACCCAGCCCAGGGACAGGTTGAGCACCAGATGGTCCTCGCCGCCGCGCCGCCAAGCGAGCAGTTCCCCCCAGACCGCCTGGGCCAGCTGGTCGATGGTGCCGAAGTAGCCGCCGCTGGACCAGTCGAAAGTCGTCTGCGTCGGGTCCGCCCAGTCGAAGGCAGCGATCGGCATCGCCAGCCGCGTGGTGATCCGGACCGGGCAGCTTGCTCCGGCTTCCGTTCCACCGTCGCAGATCAGCTGGCTGGCGAGCTGCTGCAGCGCGTAGCCGTGATCCGACCTGCCGCTGGCAGTCAGGTCCGAGGGCTGCGTATCGAGCAGGGCCAGGCGGACGCGCGCCGCCCCGGCTGCCTCGCTGGCTGCCTCGCTGGCTGCCTCGCTGATTGTCTCGGAACCTGTGAGCCTGTTGACCTCCGGCAGCGACGGCAACGACACCGACTGTGCCTGCTGCCGGAAGTGCGTACCGATTTCGCGCCACACCGCGGGATCGTGGCCGGCCATCGGTGCCACCGCGGCACAGCCGGATTCCACCTCGCGCAGGCGATCCGCCTGTACTTGCTCTTCGAGGAAGCGCATCAGCATCGCCCGTGCCGCTTCAGTCGAGACGGTCGGCACGTGCTCAGCGTCGGTGTCTCCCGCTTGCTTCGGGGATATTTGGTAGACGCAGTAGGGCGACAGTGCCGGTGGCAGGGAGTCGTCATCGGGTTCGAAGAGCGAGCCTCCCGTCCAGGTGAGGCCGGGAATCGCGGGCAGCGACGGGCACGTAGCCTGCTTCTTTCCCTTGACGGCCACCCAGCGCCAGGCCGGGCAGGCCGCGCGCGTGTCGATCGGCGGATCCGTCGGCAGATCCGGCGGCGGATAGTCCGGGTACATCGGTGGCGTGGGGGCGGCGCCCGAGCATTGCGCAGAGGCCGATGGGATGCTGCCGAGAGTGGCGAGAGAGAAGAGTATCCAGGCGGTGAGCTGCTTCAAGTATCGCATTGGGGAGTCCCTCCATGAGTCGTTCATCTCCCCCTTTGCGACGGCCCCTCATCTTTGACGCTCTATCTGTCGCGGAGCCCCGTCCCCGGCGGGGAGTCAGGGTTCGAGTAGGCGAAAACTCGCCCAGTCGGCCGTCGGTTCCGCGCGTCGCCAGTCGAGCTGCGCCTGGCGCAGGCGCTCGCCCAGGTTCTTCCCATTCCCGGTATAGAAACGGTGGAACAGGGCTTCCGTGTCGCGATCGCCGACCGGTCGCAAAGAAGCGACAACAGCCGAGGAGCCGGCGACCAGGAAGGCCTGGGCCAAACCCAGACCGGCGGTTCTCGCGCCGTCTTCGCGCCCACCCGACGGGCCCAGCGCGCGCGCGCTGTCGCAGCCCGACAGCACCACCCAGGTCGGAGCCTCGGGTAGCGCCAGGACGTCACCCAGGGTCAGGCGACCGTCGTCGGCCAGCAGCAGCGCGCTGTCCCAGCCGAAGCGCCCGGCACGCACACTGTGTCCGGCGACGTGCAGGAGGTCGATGTCTTCGAGTCGTCCCTGCAGCGCTGCCAGGGTGGCCTCGTGCTGTTGCAAGCTCTCTACCCGCGTGTACCCATGCTCGGTGAGCAACGCAGCCGTGTGCTCGGCCTCGCGTCGCGCCGCTGGCAAGTCGCCGCGCGGATCTCCCACTACCAGGGCTCGCCGTGGTGTCCTTGGAGAAGCTGGCGCCGTCAAGTCGAGGCTGTAGACCACCGGCAGCGCGGCGAGCACGACGTCGCCGTTCCAGGGCAAGGCGTGGACGTCGACGTCCTGCAACGGACCGTGAGCCAGGATGCGCAGCCGCCGACTGGCGTCGATGGCGTCGCGGAAGGGCGCCAGCAGCTGGTCCGCGAGTCGCGGTGGATCGGCCAGGAGCTCGGCGTCCAGGTCGAAGCGGTGGCTTTCTACCGCGGGACGGCCGTCGTTGCCGAGCCGTGCCGCGAACACGACCCAGGGCTGCGCGCCGCGAGCGTCGGCAGTGTCAGGTTGGACGCCGCGCTGAGCCAGCGGATGAAACGCCAGCACCAGTTCTCCCGCGCGCAAGGGGGGAGGTGGAGCCGGTGGTTGGGTGTCGAGAACCTGGAAGCTACGGTCGAGCGCTTGCAACGCCTGCTGCTGCCGCGTCGAGTATCGCGCTTCGGCGACGTCGAGCCGGCGGCGCGACAGCGTCCAGTGCTCGGCCGCGGCGGCCTCGCTCTGCGCGCGTTGCTGCACGTATTCGGCGACGCCGAGGTCCCAGCGTGCCTGCTCTTCAGCGGTCAGTCGCGCGCGGCGATGCCCCTGGCGCACCGAGTGCAGGACGCGGGCGCGCGAGCGGCGGGCCGCGTCGAAGGCGTCGGCGACCCGGTCTTGGTCCAGCAGCAGGCTGATCTGCCGCCGCGCGCTCAGCTGGCGGGCGTTGTCGAAGGCGAAGCGTCCCTTGGCCAGCGGTACTAGCAGGCTTTGCTGATCGACCTGTCTCTCGGCCTCGGCATAGGCGGTCAGAGCCGCGTCGACGTCACCGAGCAGTTCGTGAGCACCTGCCTGTTGCACTTTGGACCACCAGACCGCTTGCGGGTCGAAGGCTCGCGCGGCGAGTCGCTCCATGTCGGCATAGGTGTCCAGGGCTTTGAAGCCGTTGCTCTCGAGCAGAGCCAGCCGACCCTCGATATCGAGACGCCACAGGTGGTGCAGTGCATTGGCCCGCGCTTCGAAGGCCGCGGCCTGGTCCAGTGCTGCGTGGGCTTCCCAGGTCTCGCCGCGCTGCGTGTGGGCGAGGGCGAGGTTCAACCACAGATCCAGCGGTAGCCAGCTGTCGCAGTCGCCGCCGCCCGTCGTGCTCGATTCCAAGGCTCGCCGCAGTAGCGGCAGCGGGTCGACCAGGCCTTCGCCGTCGAACAGCTGTGTCCAGGCGAAGGAGTTGAGCAGTTCCGCTTGCTGACAAGGCGGATGATCGGTATCAGGCCGCTCGGCGAAGGCGCGCACCAACTCCGCCGCTTCGTCGCGTCGCCCCAGTCGCTGCAGCACCAGCGCCTGCCGGGCCAGCACTGAGTCACGCAGGTGCTGGTTCAGATTCAAGCGGCGGCTCGTCTCGACGGCGTCCTGGAACACCTCCAGGGCGGTCCGGAAGTCTCCGAGGTCACTGTGTAGCGATCCCTCGTAGTACCCGAGGATGACAGTGGCTTCGCCCGGAATGTGGGAAACCGGCAGCTCAGCCAGGCGCGGGCGGATCGTCTCGGCATGCTGCAATCGGCGCACGAAGTCGCGCGATTCGTTGTCGAGCCAGTTCAGGGTGGCGAAGTCCTGAGCCAGTTGGAGCAAGTTCCCCTGGGTCAGGTGGTGTTCGACGGCGGCTTCGAGCTGTTGTCGCATCTCGTCCCGGGACGGCGCCAGCTTGGCTTGCAGGCTCAGCACGAAGCCCAGCAGCTCCTCAGGCACCTCGTCGGCGTGTTCGTGCAACAGCCGCCGCGCACGCTCCGGATCTCGCCGCGACCACCCGCGCGCCTCGTCCAGCCAGCGTGGCTGATCGGGCTCGACCAGAGCGAGCCGGAAGGTCCGTTCCCGGCCGTCCTCGATAGCGCTGACCCGTATCTCCATAGCGCCCGAAGCTACGGGGTTCGCCTCGATTGGTAGCGTGAAGCGCCACCCACCGTCGACGCTCTGCGCCACCTCGGACCTCGTGTCGAAGGCGCGATCGTCGACCTGCACCCTGAGATCCGTCTCCGGCGCCGAGCGCGCCCAGACGGTTACGGTGGCACTGGGCTCACAGGCCGGTCCCGGTCGCACCTCCCGGCAGCCGGCGTAGCGCACCTCCAGCGGTACGCCCTCGCCTCCGCCCACCTCGTCCGCGATCCGGAAGGGTACGGTGAGCCACCGCCAGCGGGTGTCGGTGCCCTCCGTCGCAGCTTGCAGCTCGTCGAGCGTCGCGGCTGCCGGCAGCTCGGCGCCCGCCGGTCCGTAGACGAAGACGAGCCGCCAGGAACCGGGATCGAGCGCCAGATCTTCACCCACCACGCCGCGTACGCGCACGACACCGCTGGCGGTCACCTCGTCACCGGTCACCTCGTCATCGGCCGGCCAGGGCAGCAAGACACCGTCGTCACTCGCCAGGTACAGGCGGTATGCCGGCTCCAGGTCGTCCTCGGGTTGCAGGGTCAGGTCGAAGGTCGTGCCGAAGGTGAACACCGGCACCTCTTCGGCGGCACCTCGGGGAGAGCGTGTCGTCGCGGGTGGGTTGCGCCACTTCGCTTCGTAGGAGGCCACTTCGACCACCTGGACGCCTCGGGAACCCTGCCAGAGAAGACGTCCGGGACCGTTCACCAGCAACCACAGGCCGAGCACCGCGACGGTGAGTCCGGCAGCTGCCGCGAGCCACCATTGTGGGGTCGTGCGAGGCCGAGCCGTCCAGGGAGAGGAGTCCGGTTCTTCCGCTGTCCGCAGGCCCTGCAGGCGTTCGAGCACGCTGCCGTGAAACTCCTCGCCCAGCGGTCGGAACGCCTCGAAGTCCAAGCGTGTCGCATCCGACCGCTCAGCTTCGAGCCGCAACTCTTCGAGCTCGTCGGTGGACAGCTGGCCGCGTGTCAGCCGGTGTAGACGCTGGCCGGTGTGCTGTGCGTCCTCGTGCTCGTCCCGGCGCGCCAGCTCCCCGAGCTGCTCGAGCAGGCCGTCTTCTTCGCGGGGCCCGCCGTTCATGGGGCTGCCGTTCGTGGGCCCACGATCTGTAGGTATGTCGCTCATGGCCGCACCCCCTTGCGCCGACCGGCCTTCGTCGCCGAAGACTCGTCGCGCCGCCTGCGCTTCGACACCAGCTCGCGACACTTGCGCGCCCGCTTGTAGAGCCGGCTGCGCCACTTGTAGACCGCCGCGACCGTGCGGCCCGAGGCTTCGGCAACGTGCTCCACCGGGTGCTCGCGCACGAAGAAGAGGTCGAAGAGGTGGAGATCCCCGGCGTGCAAGCCGGCCTGGACACATAGGTAGACCTTGCGCAACTCGTCCTGGGACAGCGCGTTGTCTTCCGGTGTCCGGCGGACCTCGGCCATCGGCAAGTCCTCGGGCGCGCTGGGCTGCTCCCGCCAGGGACTGCGCCGCGAGCGCAGTACTTGCGCGGTGCGGATGCGCGCCACGTAGCTGATGAAGCCTTCGAGAGACAGGCGTTCCGGGTCCCAGCGCCGCAGCGTGCGTCCATCGTGCTGGAACAGCTCGACGAACACCTCCTGCACCATGTCCTCGACCTCCTGCCGTAGATTCCGGCTCGCCGAACTCCCCGTGCGCCAGCGGCGCAACATGCTGGCGACGCTCCACTGGATGTCGGGGGTCAGAGCCGCGACGAGCTGCCGCTGCGCGCCTGGATCCCCTTCCAGGGCGAGGTCGACCAGCTCGCGCGTGAGGTCGGGCATGGAAACGTGACTCCGGAGGCGCTGCTTGGAGATCGGATGCTCCCGGGGTGCGTTCTCCAGGAGACAGACAAGTGGTGTGTGCGGTCTTACGGCGTTAGTGTACATCATCAGTCTCGGTAGGAGTCGGCGAGTGGCGAAGCCGACCAGTGTCGGCCGTCAGAAGTTCTCTTTGCGGCCAGCTCGAACTTTGGACAGGGCACGCCCCGGCTCGACGCCTCGGAGCCTCGGAAATGGGCCGTGCAACCGCCCGGACGTCCTCACGTAAGTGGAGAAGACATTCCATTTCTCTCTTGAAAGGACGACTATCTATGCGTACCTTCTCCTCCTTCATCCTGCTTCTGCTCACCTTGCTGAGCGCCAGCTGGCTCGCTCCCGACGCCGAAGCGCGCTCGCGCAACGCCAAGATCCTGGTCGACGGCGCCGACATCGCCGGCACCAACGGCATCGCCGTCGGCCCGGACGGCCAGCTCTACGTGACCAGCGTCAGTGGTCGCGAGATCGTGGTGATGGATCGCCGCTCTGGACGCATCCTCGACCGCCTGGGCATGGACCTCGGTGTCGAGACGCCGGACGACGTGGCCTTCGGTCCGGATGGCTCGCTCTACTGGACGGCCCTGTTCGCCGGCCAGGTCGGCCGCCTGCAACCCGACGGCACGGCGTCGATCGTCGCCACCCTGCCGCCCGGTCCGAACCCGATCGCCTTCAACGCTGAAGGACGCTTGTTCGTGGGTCTGGCAGCGTTCGGCGACGGACTCTACGAGATCGATCCCGAGGGCGTGCAGCCGCCGCGGCTGATCCTGGCGGCGACCGACGGGCTGAACGGTTTCGCCTTCGGTCCCGATGGCTCGCTTTACAGCCCGCAGACCAGGACTGGCTCGATTGTGAAGATCGACGTCGATGCGCCGAGCGTGACCGTCGTCGCCACCGGCTTCACACTGCCGGTAGCGCTCGACTTCGACAGCCAGGGGCGACTCTACGTCAACGACACTGCCGTCGACCAGATCGTACGCCTCGACCTGGCGACCGGGCAGCGCGAGGTCTTCGCCGAGCTGTCGGACGGTGTCGACAACCTGGCTTTCGACGCCGACGACAACCTCTACGTGACCAGCTTGCTACAAGGGTCGGTGCGACGTGTCAGCCAGCCGGTGGGGGCCGCCGAGGCGCACGTACGCACCTTGCGACCGGGCGGAATGACGACGCCGGGTGGCGTCGCGGTCTTGCCGTCGGTCGTGCCCGGTGGCGAGCGCGAAGAGGTTTGGATCGCCGACTTCTTCAGCCTGCGCGCCTTCGACGACGCCTCCGGCCAGGAGCGTGTCTTCGAGCCCTCGATCCCCGGCATCTCCGCCATCACCGCGCCCTTCACTGCCGCTCCGGCACCGGGAACCAACGGCGAGCCGCGCCTGCTGCTCACGTCGTGGTTGCTCAACGCGGTGCAGCTCTATGCCGCTGAGAGCGGGCAGATCGTGCTCAATCTGAACGACTTCGCCGTGCCGCTGAACGCGATTCAGTTCCAGGGCGACCTGGTCGTCGCCGAGCTCGGCACCGGCTCGGTCGTGCGCGCCGATGGTGCCGATCCGTCGCAACGCACGACGATCGGCGCCGGCCTCTTCGTGCCCACCGGCCTGGCCGCGTCGGACGACGACCTGTGGGCCGCCGATTGGGCCACCGGCAGCGTCTTCCAGCTGATCCAGGCAGGCCAGGTTCTCGCCGCCCCGGTCCTCGTTGCTTCCGGTCTCGCCGGCCCCGAAGGCCTGGCGCTGCTGCCTGACGGCAACCTGGTGGTGGTCGAGGCGCTGGCCGGCCGGGTCTCGCGCGTCGACGTCGCGACCGGCGCCGTGACACCGGTTGCGATCGACCTCGGCCTCGGCGCGCCGCCGCCGCCCCTGGCGCCACCGACCTGGATCTTCAACGGCGTCGCGGTCGGCGCCCGGGGGCGGCTGTACGTCAGCGGTGACGTCGAGAACGTGGTCTACGAGCTGCGTTGATGGTCAAGGTCCCGCGCGCCCGGTCGAGTCCACGGTGATGTCGACATTGCCCTCCTCTTTGACCCCGATCAGGTTGTCCGCCAGATTGCGGTCGATGCGACGCAAGAAGGGGTCGATCTCGACGTAGCGCGGCAGCTCGGCGACTTCCAGCACCAGCTGGTCGTCGCCGCGCAGCCGATGGTGCTCGACGAGGATGCGTGCCTCGCCGCGACCATGAGCGGCCGGGTGATGGCGGTAGAGCGCAAGCTGGATGTCCTCGTCGAAGTCCAGCGGTACCGAGCTTCCGTCGTCGAGCGCGTGGCGAGCCGCGTGTACATCGAGGGTGAGCCGGTAGCTGCCGTCCGGCAAAGCCTCGGCGCGCGCTTCTCCCAGGCGCAGGTCGTAGAAGACGATGCGGGTGAACCAGTCCTCGAGCAGCGCCCGCTGCCGCGCCGAGGCATCGCGTTGCAGCTCGTCGATCAGGTGGCGCGAGGTCAGCCGTCGATCCCCGGCGCGTGCCCGGGCGACCAGGCGCCGCAGCGCCGCCTCGACCGCCGGCCGGCCGAGCAGGTCATCGGCCGCCATCATCACCAGGGCCCCCTTCGAGTAGTAGAGGTAGGGCTGGTTCAGCACCTCGAAGAGCGGCACGTCGCCGCGCGAGCGGCTGCCGAGGTAGAAGTTGCGCTCGTTCCTGAGCGCAGCGGTGACGGCGTCGATTCCCTGGCGCTTGTCGAGGGTGATCAGTTCGCTGTAGCGAGCTGTCGACTCGACCAGGACGCTGGCACCCGGGGCTTCGGCGGGGGTCACCTGGTGCCCCCACCACTGGTGGGCGACCTCGTGCGAGATGCGCTTGGTGAGCAGGTCGAGGGGGGCGTCGGCGTCGAGGTCGGTGAGGAAGCCGCGGTCCTCGACCATGAAGATGGTGCCGGGTGTCGCCAGGCCGGCGCCGCGTTTGAGCAGGCTGGGGGTTTCGATCAAGCGCAGGTGATCGAGTGGGTAGGGCCCGAAGCGGCGCGACAGGTCTTCGAGCGCGTCGGTCGCGGCGTCCAGCATGTAGCGAGCGTTGCGTGCGTGTGGTGGGTGGTAGTAGACCTCGACCTCGATGTCGCTCTCGGAGCCGTCGGGCTGGGCTGTGCGCCGCTCGACGGCGTAGCGGCCCGAGGCGTAGGCGAGGAAGGGCACCACGGGTCGTTCGAGGACGAAGCGGGCCCAGCGCCGCACGGCACCGCCTTCGGCGTGTTCCCCCGTCGCGACGCGGCGACCGGGGCCGAGCGGGATCTGGTCGCCGTCGGTCGAGAGGGTGACGTCGAGCGTCAAGGTTTGGGTGCTATCTCCCAGCTGGCCGCTGACCATCGCTCCTTCGAGGGTGAGCGCCCGTTGCGACGGTGGCAGGCCCTGCCGGCGACGCTGCACCGGGTCGCGCAGTTCGCGGCCCGCTTGGTAGCCGAGGCTGACACCGTGTGCGTTCTGGAAGAGAAAAGAACCGTTGGCCAGGATGTCTCGGTCGACGCCGCCCGCCTGCACGCCGCCGCGCCGTATCTCCAGGTCGACTCGCAGCTCGGCCTCCTCGCCGGGCGGCAGCGGCTGTGCCAGGTCGAAGCGGTGGACGCCGAAGCGCGCGTCCGACGTGCTGGCTAGTTGCTCACCGTCCAGTGGCCCGCCGTCCGGCTGCTCGTTGAGAGAGGGGCCGGCGAGAACCAGCCGCTCGATGCGAGCGTCGCGCGGCACGGTGACCCAGACGGTGTCGATCGGCAGGTCGGTGTCATTGCGCAGCTGGTACTGACTCGCGGTGCTGAAGCGGCGCTGACGTGGGTACAGGTCGATGGTCGCGCTCAGGTGGACCAGGCTCGGCTGCGGTAGTGCTTCCAGGTGCTGGTAGCGGCGCTCGTAGTCGGCGCGCCAGGTGTGCACGTCGTCCGCCGTTTCGTAGCCGTGGACGGCGTGGACCTGGTGCCAGATGGCACCGCCGATCAGCAGCCAGGCAGCTGTCAGCGCCAGCGACCAGTAGCGCACAGGCCGGCCGGCAGGCCCGCGCCAGAGAGCTGGCAACGCGGTCAGGCGAAAGCGCAGGCGAGCGTCGGTGCCGCGCCGCCACAGGCCGGTAGTCACGATGCCGAGCAGGATGGCGAACAGGCTCCAGTAGGCGGTCAGCCAATGAAAGCTCTCTGTCTCGGGGCCGAAGCCAGCCATCGCCGAGTACGGGACTTCCGGCATGGAGGCGAGCTGCAGCAGCGGGTGGTTGAGATGGCCGAGGGCGCCGCCGTACCAGACGACGACGGCGGCAGCGGTGAGCAGTAGACCGAGGTAGCGGTTGGCGCTCAGCGTCTGCAGCGCTACGGCCACCACGCCGACGATCGCCAGCGGCAGCACGGAGAAGTAGAGCTGCGAGGCGTAGACGCCGAGATCGAGGTCGAAGTACCCGGCGCTGAGCTGAAACGTCACGGCGACCGTCGTTGACACCGCGGTCAGCAGCAGGAGCAGGCAGCTCAGCACGGTGAGCTTCGAAGTCAGGAAGAGAGCGTTGCTCGCCGGTGTGGCGTCGACGATCGGTGCCATGCCGACGCTACGTTCGCGCCACACCAGCTCGGCACTGAAGAACACCAGCAGCACCAGGCCGATCAACGTCGAGGCTTCTTGCAAGCGCGCGACCAGCAGGGCGGTGCTGGGGAGTAGGGTAGAGCCGTACTCGGCATGCTGTACGTACTGCTGTATCTCCAGCAGACTGAGGCCCGCCCACAGCACCAGCAGTGCCAGCAGCGGCCAGCTACGCAGCGTCTGTTGCAGGTCGAGACGCACGGTAGATAGCCAGGCAGCCAGCGAACTAGGCAGCCAAGCTCGTGCCTGTTCGGGGGCGGGCGGAGGGAGTGTGGGCGTCAGAGATGAGGTTCGGTGTGGGATCGAGGGTGCGGTATCGAGTGTGGCCCGCCGACGCGCGCGCTTGGCGGTTCCCGTGATCCGGAAGTGGAAGACTCGGTACACCACCGCCAGCACGCATCCGGCGAGCGCCATCCACAGCAAGCGGTTGCTGAGCAAGTGGCCGCTGAGCGCGAGCCGCTGGCGGTTGAGTTCGTCGAGCGACCAGGTATGGGTCTGTTCGATCACCGCCGCGAGGCCGAAGGGATCGAGCAGTGCCGCCCAGGCCAGGCCCTCGGGCGTGGCGGGCGTCGAGGTGGCGATCAGCGGCGAGTTGCCGAGCATCGAGACGGCGAAGTAGAGCATGTAGACCACTACGCCACCGACATACGTGGCCAGCGTGCTGCGCGACAGCACCGCCAGGGCGAACAGCAGGCTGCCGACGATCAGCAGGTTGGGCACCACCAGCACGACGAAGGACCACAGGTAGTCGAAGGCGTGGATCGGGCCGAGCTGGCTGGGATCATGACGGCCGAGGAGCAGGCCGAGGTTGTGCCCGAGCCACTGGCCGAGCGGTACCCAGGCGAAGATCGCCACCGCGACCAACCACACGGCGGCGAAGCTACCCAGCAGGTAGGTGCCGCGCGTCAGAGCGGTGCTATAGATCACCTCGGTCATGCGATGGGTGCTGTTGCGCAGCACCGACTGCGCGCACAGCACCGTCAGCGGGAAGACGCTGGCAATCGTCAGCAGCGCCATGCCGTGGGCGATCTGGTACGGCGAGTTGAGCAAGCTCTCACCCGGCAAGCGGCCGAAGGCGGTGAGGGCGAAGGCGAGGAAGCCGAAGATGACGACGGCGATGGCCGTGGTCGGACGGCGCAGATGGTAGCGCAGCTCGAAGCTGAGGAAGCCGGGGAATTGTTGGTCGAGCATCTCAGGCCGCCTCGAGGACGGAGAAGTAGAGGTCTTCGAGTCCGGGCTCGGTGGTACGGAACGGTTCGCCGCCCGAGGTGTCGGGCTGCTCGTCGGGGTTGGAGCCATCGGTCAGGACGCGCACGCATGTCTGCCCGGCCTGCAACTGGGTAGACAGCACGTGGAAGCGCGAACGGTAGGCGTCGAGGGCGGCACGCTCGACTGGCCGGCTCCACACCCTGCCGCGCAGCGCGTCGACCAGCTGCCTTGGTTCACCCTGGGCAACCACGCGACCTTGGTGCAGGATGGCCATCTGCAGGCACAGCTGGCGCACGTCCTCGACGATGTGGGTCGACAGCACCACCACCCGCTGCTCGCCGATCTCGGCCAGCAGGTCGTGGAAGCGGTGGCGCTCCTCGGGGTCGAGGCCGGCCGTTGGCTCGTCGACGATCACCAACCGCGGCGCGCCCAGCAGCGCCTGTGCGATGCCGAAGCGTCGCCGCATGCCGCCGGAGAAGCTGCTTACCGCCTGCTTGCGCTGTGTGTACAGGTTGGTGCGCGCGAGCAGCGCGTCGACCTGTTCACGCCGTTGCTGGCGGTCGGTGAGGCCCTTGAGTAGCGCCAGGTGATCGAGCAGGTCGAGCGCCGAGACGCCAGGGTAGACGCCGAATTCCTGCGGCAGGTACCCCAGGCCGCGCCGGTGCTCGCGCGGCTGCGTGAAGATGTCGTGGCCATCGAAGTGGATGTGGCCGGCGTCGGCGGTCTGGAGCGTCGCCAGGGTGCGCATCAGGGTCGATTTACCCGAGCCGTTGGGGCCGAGCAGGCCGAATAGGCCGGTGTCGATGTCGAGGTCGACGCCGTCGAGGGCGCGCACGCCGTTGGTGTAGGTCTTGGTCAAGCCACGAATTTCCAGCATCGTGTATCTCCTATCGTGAGCACTGCTTCATGAGCATTGGAGGGCATAGCTTCGCCATCGCCGGCTCAGGACCGGCTGCGGCAAGCGGGTTTTTGTCTGTTGCAGTTCAGTCGCCGCGGGCGAGGAGCAGGAAGCTACACAGGCCCGGCAGGCTCGTCATCAGGGTGATCAGGGTCCAGAGTCGAGTGTCGCGCCGCGATAGACCGCGCCGCCGAGCGAGGCCGAAAGTAGTCCCAGCGGCCAGTAGGGCGATCAGCAGCGCGGCGACGAGGATCGGGGTCGGCGGTGGCCGGTGCAGCAGGTCGCGCAGGCGCGCGTGATCGCCGGCCTCGGGCAGCAGTAGTGCGCGCGCCAGGTCCGCACCGCTTTGCAGCAGTGGTGCCTGGAGGAAGTTCCAGTGGCGCAGCCAGGCTGGTGGCCCAGCGGCCAGCGGCTGGTCGACGACGGTTTCGAAGCTGCTGCCCATCTCGAAGCTGCTGCCCATCTCGAAGTTGCTGGCCGTCTCGGAGTTCCCGTCGACGTGCAGCACGCCGACGATCTGTCGCGCCGGTCCCAGGTCGCGCTCGCTCAGCGTGCCGTAGGCGAAGGCGACGACGAAAGCTGGATCTGTTGAGGCTTGTGGGTCCTGGGGGTATGGAGTGATCACCACGTGCAGCAGGTGCCGTAGCTCTTCCGGCCACGGGACGCTGAGCATCCCGTTCGAGGCTGCGGGCACTAGCAGGTAGAGCGCCCGGTCGGTCAACACGCTGGCGAAGCCGTCGTGATCGATCAGCGGCGCCACCAGCGTTTCGGCTGCCGGGGCCTCGAAGCGCGTCTCGAAGCGCTGGCGGTCCGAGTCGAAGCTGTAGATCCGGTGGTCGGTGACCAGTTGAGAGTCACTCCAAACACGCGGCACCTCCTCGAAACGGCCGGCCTCTTCAGGAGTAGCGGCGCGGCCCGCGAGGCCCAGCCAACCACGCGACACGTTGTCTCGTAGGTCACGACCGTGGAAGGCACGCTGGTCGTGGCGCAACGTCCAGCTCACGCCGGCCGGGTCGCCCAGTACCTGGTCGCGGTCCTGGAACGGCGGCTGCTGCCAACGTGACCGCCGCCACCAGCGGACGGCTCGCTGGGCACTCTTGTCTTCGCTGTCGAGTTCCTGATCTGCTGGCTCCAGCGCGGCTGGCCCCAGCGCGGCGAGCAGCTGACGGCTGCGCGGTGTTTGCTGCAGCCGTAGGCCGTGGACAAGGGCATCCTGGCCATAGAGGTAGGAGAGCCGGGCGTAGGTGCCGGGTGCGAAGTATTCGTTCCAGCTGTGGCGGGCGAAGCTGCGCCAACCGTGCTCTTGGACCGCGACGACGGTCGCGTAGCTCAGGTTGCCGGCAAACCAGAGCGCGCCAAAGAGCGCCAGCTGGATCGCCAGCGCTCGGCCGATCAAGGACAGCGCGGAGCGCGGTGGAGCGTCGATCGCCGGTTGTAGAGCCGAGCGTGCCAGCGCGTAGAGGCCGGCGATCACCGCCAGCAGCACCAGTGCACTCCACCAGCCGGCGGCGGTCAGACTGAGGTAGAGCAGCGGCAGGGCGATCACCAGGACACCGGCCCGGTGCGCACGCAGGTTCACCAGCAGGCCGAGCAGATAGCAGACCAACACGTGGCAGAACAGCCAGGGCAGCAGCAGCAAGGTGCGTGTCTCGACGCCCGGGCCGGCGCCGGCTTCGAGGCCCAGGACGACCAGCAGCCAGGGGCCGGCGAGCACGGCTAGCAGCAGCAGGACGGCGGCGGTCAGCAACGCGTGCAGTACTTGCACCGGCGTCGAGGGGCGGTGCAGCAGGAAAGGCCACAGCCCCTTGCGGCGGTAGCCGGAAACCTGGGCGGCACCGAGCAGGGCACCGAGAAGTCCGTAGCTCACGCAGACGGCGAAGAAGGTCTGTCTGTCCGCGCCATCGCCCTTCGACGCGACCGCCGTGATCAGGATCGCCAGGTGCGCCAGGCCTGCCCACAGCGCCAGGCGGCGGAAGCGGTACAACTCGGCTTGGACCAGATGCCACATCACGGACTCCTAGACGGTGGGGGAGGAAGGAAAAGACGAGTGGGTGGGGTCGACGGTACGCCCGAGCAGCGCGCGCGCCGCGGCTTCGAAACTGACGGCCTGCCGGCTGACGTCGGTGGCGCCGAGAGCCGCCAGCTCGGCGGCGAAGTCGTCGCCGCGGTCGAGGACGTGGAATTGCTGGATGCCGTCGAGGTCGCGGGCTTGCAGGACGCCATGCCCCGTGGGCACCGCCGCGCCGGCCGGCAGCGAGGCGGTCCAGGCGACGACGCGGCGGCACAGCTCGTCCGGCGTCGCCGACAGCAGGTTCTGGCCGCCATCGAGCAGCCAGACCGAGTCGGCCAGTCGCTCGACGTCGTCCAGCTGGTGGGAGCAATAGACCACGGTGCGTTGGAGGCCGTTCTCGCCGGTGTCGTCGCTGGAGCCCAGGCTGCCCTCCGGGTCCGCGAACAGCAGCGACTCGACGAAGCTCTGGCGCGCCACCACGTCGAGCCCCAGCATTGGCTCGTCGAGGATCAGCAAGCGCGGTTTCTGTGCCAGCGCCAACGCCAGCGCCAGCCCGGCGCGCTCACCGCGCGACAGCGCGCCGACGTGTTGCCGGGCGGGGATGTCGAATTGCCCCAGGACTTCGGCGCACAAGCGTGGTTGCCAGCCAGCAAAGCTGGCTTCTTGTAGTGCGATCAACTGCTCGACGCGCAACCAGCCGGGCAGCGCGTGCTCTTCGCTGATCCAACCGATCCGCGCCCGTTGCGCCGGCGTCAGGCGTGTCGAGTCGGTGCCCAGGACCGAGCAGTGGCCGGACGTCGGGTGCAGGAAGCCGAGCAGCAACTGAAAGAGCGTCGATTTGCCGGCTCCGTTGCGTCCGATCACGGCATGGATGCCGCCTTCCGGGATGCGCATGGACAAGGCTCGCAGGACGGGCTTGCGGCCGTAGTTCTTGCACAGCGCGTGCGTCTCGACGGCTGCCGTGGGCGTTTCAGGCATCGTTGCCTCCCTTGCCGGGATGTTCTGGATCTTCGGTTCCTACTGGCTCTCGAGGTTTGACCGCCTCGAGTTCCTGTGCCACGCGCTCGAGGATCTCGCCGTCCTCCAAGCTGAGGGGCAGCACCGCGTTGACGAAGTGCCGGGTCGCTTCCTGCAAACGTCGTTGCCGTTCCTCGTCGTGCAGCATCTGCTTCGGCTCACAGACGAAGACGCCGATGCCCTGGCGCGACTCGATCAACCCCTCGGCGGACAGCTGTCGGTACGCCTTGGCGACCGTGTTCAGGCTCACCGTCAGCTGTAGCGCCAGTCCGCGCACGCTGGGCAGGCGGCTACCCTGCGCCAGTTCGCCCGCGGCGATCTTGCGCCGCAGACCTTCGAGGATCTGCTGCGATATCGGGCGCGGGTCTCCGGTGATGATCTGGATCATGGGTTGATGTTCTCGTTGGACGTCGGTGTGTCGTCCGTATCAGGTGTATCAATATGCTTGATACACTGGCTCGTGTCAAGAGGAAAGATGGAGTGGGTGCAGGAGGTGGCGGGGGTCGAGGAATGAACGCGGTTAGTAACCTTTGTGTTACTATTGTCGCGTGATGGAGCTTCGCGAGTTCGTCGACGACCAGGGCGGAGCCCCTTCGCGGATTGGTTCGATCGGTTGAATGCTCCCGCAGCGGCGAAAGTCGCCACCGCCTTGATCCGAATGGAGCAGGGGAATCTGTCGAACGCGAAGAGCGTTGGCCAAGGGGTCCTCGAAACGAGGATCGACTTCGGGCCAGGGTACCGAGTCTACTTTGGCAGGGATGGAGACGCCCTGATCATTTTGGTCGCCGGTGGTACCAAGAAGCGACAGTCCAGCGATATCCAGCAGGCGCAACAGCGGTGGCGGGATTACCGCCGACGCAAGCAGGCTCAACGAAAGAAGGGACGCTAGTCATGCCTCTGACCAAGGACTTCAAGCTAACGATTAAACAGCGCATCCAGGCTGATCCAGCCTTCCGAGAGGAATTGTTCAAGGAAGGTATTCAGTGCTTGCTGACCGGGGACCTCGAAACAGGAAAGGCGATCTTGAGGGACTACATCAATGGAACCTTGGGTTTTCGAGAACTCAGTTCCCGGACCGGTAAGCCCGTCAAGAGCCTGATGCGGATGTTCAGTCCGGCAGGCAATCCGCAGGCGCGGAACGTTTTCGAGGTCCTGGGCTGTCTCCAGCGCCGGGAAGGTGTGCAAGTCGAGGTGCGGTTGCAGCCCGTAGCAACTCAGGTGTAGTTCAGTTTCTTGCCACTTCACGGCACCTGGCTCGACCACTTGGTGAGGTTGCCCGACTCGAAGCCATCGCTGAAGATCCAGTCCGGAATCAGCGCGTCGGCCAGCTCATTGATGTACTCCTCGATCGCCGTGTATCCGGATGCCATCACCGTCGAGTGATCACTGCCGTTAGCCGGGTCGAGGCCGTTGTCGCTCTCCCAGGTGTCCGCCATGCCGTCACAATCGAGATCCGTCGGCGGTGTGCCGGGCGTCAGGCCATCGAGCCAGTCCGCTGGCCGCCGGTTGCCCCAGGCACCGCTGCGCCCTTCGACATCTTCCACGGCCCAACGGTTGACGATGTCTCGTGGAAAGGCGCCAACCTCGCGCAGGATACGCTCCGTGGTGACGGACGCCGCCTGCGTGCTGACCGGCACGTAGCCAGAGATCCCGCTGAAGTCGAAGAAGCCGGCGGCGTTGAACTGTCCTGAGACGATGCCGCAGCAGGCGAAGGAGTACTCGCTGGCGAAGTTCGGCGTGGTGTAGGGGTTGTCGACCCGACCGACGAACGTCCCTGGATCCTCGACGTAGTTGTCCCACACCCAGTAGCGCGTCGGGATCGGCGTCGAGCTGTTCTCGGGGTCGAAGTAGAAGGGGGCCAGCGAGATGCTGGGTCCCTCGAGGAAGACATTGCCCACCAGGTTGAAGTCGCCACCGGCGATGTTGTGGTGCACGAAGCCCTCGCGGCCGTTGTAGACCACGTTGTTGACCACATCCGCCGGGCCGGTCGACAGTGCTGGTGTGCGGTTGCGGGCGTGGGCGAAGAGATTGTGGTGGATCGAGATGCGGCCGCCGGGCGGATCGCCGGGGTCGCAGGTGCCGCTGTCTTCACAAGGCCGGTGGTTGAGGATGCCTTTGTTGTGCGTCCAGCCGTTGCCCGGGTCGTAGATCGGGTAGGTGATCGCCGACCACTGCAGCGTGATGTCGCTGGCACCGCCCCACAAGTCGATCGTCTCGTCGGCGCCGTGGGAAGCGTCGATGTGATCGAAGATGATCGTATGGTTGGTCGAGAACTGGATCGAGTCGTGCTGGCTGGCCGGCCATTCGGCGTCCGGATCGGGTGGCCGGATGCGCAGGTGGCGGATGACGAGGTTGCCGAAAGTAGTGCCGTAGGTGGTGTAGAGGTGCCCGTGGATCGTGATGCCGGCGCCCGGTGCCGTCTGCCCGGCGATGGTGACGTCGCCGTGCGGAATGTGCACGTCGCCGTCGATGACGCCCGAGACGTCGAAGACGATGATCCGAGGTCCCGCTTGGTCGAGCGCCCATTGCAGGCTACCCGGGCCGCTGATGGCCAGCGTCGTGACCTTGTAGACGTTGCCGCCACGGCCACCGGTGGCGACGGCACCGAAGCCCTCGGCGCCGGGGAAGGCGGGCAACTGCGCGGGGGCAGCCGTGGGTAGAACGCCGAGCGCGAGGATCAAGAGGAAGGCGATCATGAGGCACTCCTTGAACTGCACGTTGAGCCAGGATCTGAGCAACGATCCTAACCATGACGGACAACCAGTATGATCGCTTGATTCCGAGAAAGCGATACGGATGGACGAGTCTGAGGCTCTCTGCTGGGGCATTCTGATAATCTCCTAGTCCCCTCTTGTGCCATGTCGCCGCGGTGACTGGAGCCAGCGAACGGGGTCAAACTCAGGAGCGTCCATGAAGCGATCGGTACGAGCCGATTCGGAGAAGAACATCCTCTACCTGAAATTTAGCGGCTTCCATCAGGCCGAGGACGCGCACGAGAATATCGCCGCAATCTTACGCGAGGTTCCGAAGCTCCAGCCAGGGTTTGCGGTCATCAACGACATCTCGGACTTCGATGTCGCAGACCTTGAGGCGCAGGAGATTCTGAAGCAGGGTATGGCCCACCTGCAGTCGATCGGTTGCCGGCGCGTGATCCGCGTGGTGAGCCGGACGTTGGCGATGCACCAATTCTCGAGCGCGTCCCAAGACGTCGGCTATAAAGCAGATCTGGCACTTTCCGTCGCCGAGGCAGAGCGGATGCTGGCAGAAGGAGCCTGACCGGTTGCCGATTGGCGATCCTCGACAGGGTGCCTACCGTATACTGCGGCACCGGAAATACCCTCATGAGTGCACCGTCCTCTCACACCCTGGATCTGACGACCTGGAAGCGGCGCCAGCACTTCGAATTCTTCGAGGACTTTGATCGCCCTTTTTGGAACGTCTGCGTGCCGGTCGACGTCACGGGGTTGTACCAGCACTGCCGAGCGGCAGGGATCTCGTTCTTCGCCGCGACGCTACACCGCTCGTTGATCGCGGCCAACGAGGTCGAGGAATTCCGCTACCGCCTGCGTCGAGGCACTGATGGCAGAGCCGGGGTCGTCGTCCACGACGTCGTCCACGGTGGCTCGACGGTGCTGCGCGACGACGAGACTTTCGGCTTCGGGTACTTCGAGTTCGACCGTGACTTTGACTGCTTTGCCCAAGGCGTCGCCGCGGGGTTGGAGCGTGCGCGCCAGGACTCCTCGCTGGAGCCGAGTTCGGGCAGCGACGACCTGATCCACTATTCGGTGCTGCGCTGGCTCGCCTTCACCAGCTTCCAGCACGCGCGCCAGCGTTCGGACGACGATTCGATTCCCAAGGTCGTCTTCGGCAAGGTGCACCGGGTGCAGCAGCCGAACGGTACAGCAGGCTGGAGCATGCCCGTGTCCGTGGAAGTGCATCATGCCTTGGTCGATGGTCTGCATGTGGGACGGTTCTTCGAGAGCTTCGAGGCGTTGCTGGCCAAGGTCTGAGCACCGCGGCGACGCTCGAGACGGCGCGCCCCTATGCTAGGCTGCCTGCCACAAGCTGACCCGCATCCACCATCTGCCTCACGGAGTCTCGCGTCATGAAGAAGCTTTGGATTTGCGCCACCCTGCTCGCTCTTTTCGCAATGCCGGCGCAGGCCGGAGTCGTCTTCGAAGTGGAGACCACGGACCACGGAGGTTCTTCCCGCGGTACCACCACCACGCAGGCTTACATCGAGGGCAAGAACCTCAGGATAGAGATCGCTGCGGGGCGCGGCAGTTCCGAGAGCGAGGCGCTCTATCGCGGTGATCGTCGAGAGATGGTCGTCGTCGATCATGGAGACAAGACCTACAGGGTGATCGACCAGCAAACCATGGCCGAAATTGCGGGGCAGGTCAATTCCGCGATGAGTCAGATCGAGGAGGCGCTCAAGAACGTACCCGAAGACCAGCGGGCGATGGTCGAGCAGATGATGAAGCAACGGATGCCGCAGGCCGCGGCGCCTCGCCGCCCTGCCGCGCAACTGCGCCGAACCGGCGAGCGTGCCACGCACGCGGGCTATCCCTGCGTCAAGTACGAGGTGCTGCGGGACGGGCGAAAGATTCGCGAGATGTGGGTGACGGATTGGAGCAACGTGGAGGGCGGAACTGAGGCCGTCGACGCCTTCGAAGGGATGGCGGAATTCTTCCAGGAGCTGCTGGATTCGATTCCTGACTTTGGCGGTGGCTCGGGGAGCCCCATGGATGACAACCCCTTCGTGCACATGAGGGATATCGGTGGTTTCCCAGTGGTGACTCGGGAGTTCGACGAAGATGGTTCTTTGGAGAGCGAATCTACACTGCGTTCCTCCCAGCGCCGGACGCTGGATCCGGCCGAGTTCGAGCCGCCCGCCGGCTACAAGCGGCGGGAGATGTTCCCATCTTGAGGCGAGCCGAGCCGCCGGATAGCACTTCGTGGCTCCCGGGGGGGGTTCCCGTGACGCGTACGAGCGGCTAGACTCGACACCTCGCTGTCACAAGAAGCAACCGTGCACAAGCTACCCGCCAGGGCTCATCACCCGGGCTGATCGCGTGGGAGCGGGGAGCCACAACCCAGGGAGGAAGCATGGCCAAGAGTACGCTCGCTGGCCTGTTCGGCCGTTCGCCGTTCAAGCCGATGCAGGAGCACATGCAGATCGTCACGAACTGCGCCGCCGAGGTGATCCCATTGATCGACGCCCTGGTGGCCGGGGATCAGTCGGGCGTCGAAGGTTCGAAGCAGCGCATCTTCGAGCTGGAACAGCAGGCGGATGACGCCAAGAATGCCATTCGCGCCAATTTGCCGCGCAGCCTGCTGATGCCGGTTGATCGCCGGGATCTGCTCGAGATTCTGCACGCGCAGGACTCGATCGCCGACACCGCCCAAGATGTCGCTGGTCTGTGCGTGATGCGCAAGACGCGCGTGCCGGAGTCGTTCACGCCGCTGCTGCAGGAGTACGTGCGGCGGGTGGTCGACGCGGTCGAGCAGTGCCGGCGCGTGATCAACGAACTAGACGAGCTGTTGGAGATTGGCTTCCGCGGCCGGCAGGTCGACCAAGTCGAAGACATGATCAACGAATTGGGCCGCATCGAGACCGAGACGGACGAGCAGGGGATGCGGCTGATGGCGTGCCTGTTCGAGATTGACGAGCAGCTGAGCACCGGTGCCTTCTTCTTCTGGCACCAGATGATCGAGAACGTGGGAGACATCGCCGATTTCGCCGAAGACGTCGGCGACCGGCTACGCCTGCTGGTGGCCCGCTGAGGAGCAAAGACGAGGATGGAATACGCAACGGTTTATCTCACGCTGGCGGTGATCTTCGGCCTCTACATGACCTGGGGCGTTGGTGCCAACGACGTCGCCAACGCCATGGGGACCTCGGTGGGTTCCGGTGCCATCACCGTCAAGAAGGCGCTGATCATCGCCGCGATCTTCGAGTTCGCGGGTGCCGTGTTGGCCGGAGGCCACGTCACCAGCACGATTCGCAAGGGCATCATCAATGCCGACTTCGTGTCGTCGCCCGATGTGCTGGTGCACGGCATGCTGGCCGCGTTGCTGGCCGCTGGCATCTGGCTTATGGTGGCCAGCTATTTTGGCTGGCCGGTGTCGACCACACACACTATCGTCGGTTCGTTGATCGGCTTCGGCCTTGTTGGCTTGGGCCCCGAAGCGGTGGCTTGGGACCAGGTGGGCAGCATTGTGGCCAGCTGGCTGATCTCACCGCTGCTGGGAGCGGTGCTCGCTTTCCTGCTCACGCTGTCGGTGCGCAAGTTGATCCTGGACACCGATGAACCGTTCGAGAACGCCAAGAAGTATGGCCCGGTGTATGTCTTCCTGATGGGCGTCTTGATTGGCTTGGTGACCCTGTTCAAGGGGCTCAAGCACCTCGACCTGCACCTGACCGGCCTGCAGTCGCTGCTCGTCGCGCTGGCGATCGGCGTCGTGATCAGTCTGGTCGGTCGGCAGCTGATTCGCCGTATCGAAGTCGACCGCGAGGCCGAGCGCAAGTTTCACTTCGCCAGCGTCGAGAAGGTGTTCGCGCCGCTGTGCGTGTTCACCGCCTGCGCCATGGCCTTCGCGCACGGCTCCAACGACGTCGCCAATGGTGTCGGGCCTCTGGCGGCCGTCGTCAGTATCGTTTCCAGCGGTGAAGTGGTGCAGAAGTCTGCACTGCCGATCTGGATCCTGCTGCTCGGTGGTGCCGGCATCGTCATCGGCCTGGGCACGCTAGGGTACCGGGTGATGAAGACAGTGGGCAAGAAGATCACCGAGCTGACCCCCAGCCGCGGCTTCTGCGCCGAGCTGGCGGCCGCGGCGACGGTGGTGCTGGCATCACGCCTCGGCCTGCCGGTGTCGACCACCCACATCATCGTCGGTGCCGTGATGGGCGTTGGCCTGGCGCGCGGCATCGCGGCCATCGACCTGCGGGTCGTCGGCGGCATCATCACCTCGTGGATCGTCACGCTACCGATCGGCGCCGCCCTGGCCAGCTTCTTCTACTTCTTCTTCAAGGGCGTCTTCGGCTAGGGCGAGGCCCCATCGTCACACATCGCCGCCAACGGATGCAGCGCATCAAGCCGTTGCCGGTAGGGCAGTCGGCGCCGGTCGCGGCGTCGGCTTGTTGGTCAGCACCAGGTAGCCGCCGACGATGATCACCGCGATGCCGAGCCAGAAGCGCACGTCGACTTCCGACCAGGTCGTCTCACCGGCGCTCATGACATAAAAGCTGTTGACCACCGGTGCCCCGGCGAAGACCAGTGGCATGACGATCGACGGGCCACCCTTGACGTAGCGATTGCCGAAGACGATGCCCCAGGCTCCGAGGGTGGTGATCAGGCCGGCAATCAGGCCGCGGTTGAAGCCCGGCCAGTTGAAGGTGGCGGTGCTGTCGAAGCCGAGGCCGAAGACCGAGATGGCGACGAGCGCCACCGCGACGTAGGCCAGGCTGAGCGCGATCATGGCTCGGATGCCGCTCTTCTTGAAGCCTTCGATGGCGCTGTGCACCTGCACACCGTACTTGCCCCAGCACACCCACACGACGGCGACGGCCGGTAGGAACCACCAGTTCATTTCGAGATCCGCGTGGTGCTCAGCTGGGCGATACCACAAGGTCGTCACGACACCCAGGATCAGCAGCACGACGCCGAGCGCGAAGCCGCGCTTGGGCGGGCTCTTGAGGTGCAGGCAGGTGAAGACAGTGTTGCCCAACTGGACACCGCCGAAGAGCAGCGGCATGACGACTTCGGGCCGGTGGTAGAGCGTCAGCGCGACGATCAATGCCAGGTTCCCGCCGGCGCCCAGCAAGCCGGCGGCGAAGCCCTTGCGCATGCCGTCTCGAGTCCAGGCGCCGTTGTCCGTCACCAGGCCGGTCTTGAGCAGCGCGAAGCCACCGAGGACGCCCTCGAGACCGTAGCCGAGGCCGATCAACGCCAGCGCGAGCGCCGTCGAGCCGCCGAGCATGGCGTTGGCCTGCCCCAGGATCGGCCCATAGGTGCCCCAGCACAGCATCGCCAGAAGCGGGAAAATCAAGGCAAGTTGGAACATGTCAGATCGCTTCACGTGTTGGGCTCCTCGTGGGTTTGTCGTCGTCCGCCTACCTTATCGCTTCTCTCTTTCGGGGTCAGGCTCTGATAATATCTGCCCAACATGGCATCCATATTATTAGTTGAAGATGACAATTTGATCAGTCGCATGATTACGCTGCGCTTGCAACTTCGTGGGCACACCGTGGATCTGGCGCGAGATGGCCACGAGGGTGTGGAGAAAGCCCTTGCAGGCGACTTCGATTTGGTTCTGATGGACATGCACATGCCGAAGATGGATGGGCACGAGGCGGTCCAGCATCTACGTGGCCAGGGCTTCGATACGACGATCGTCGCGGTGACTGCTTCAGCCACCAGTCGTGACAGCGAGGCAGCGCTCGAGTCTGGCTGCGACAGCTTCATCAGCAAGCCGATCGGCGACGATTTCGAGGACCGTGTCGACGCGATCCTGGCCGAGTCCTGAGGCGGAGCCGGGGCGCAGCCGATGCAGATACCACCAAGGCTGCCCAACGAGGCCGAGCGACTGCGAGCCTTGCGCTTGCTCGGCGTTCTCGACACGCTCCCGGAGCGGCGCTTCGACCGGCTGACGCGCTTGGCTTGCCGGCTGTTCGATGTACCGATTGCGCTGGTCAGCTTGGTCGACCGCGATCGGCAGTGGTTCAAGTCGCGTCAGGGACTCGAAGTCTGCGAGACCGCGCGGGATGTTTCGTTCTGCAGTCACGCCATCGTGGATGCTGGCATCTTGCAGGTTTCGGACGCCACCAAGGATTCTCGTTTTGCCGACAATCCCTTGGTCACCGGGGCACCGGACGTCCGCTTCTACGCGGGGGCGCCACTGTTGACTCGAGATGGCCACCGGGTAGGGACGTTGTGCATCATCGATCGCCAACCTCGGTACCTCGAGGCGCAGCAACTCGACGATCTGCGCGATCTCGCCGATTGCGTGCAAGACGAGCTCGGCAGGGCCGACCTGATCGAAGCCAAGGAGAGGGCTGAAGAGACGAATCGTCTGAAGGACGAGTTCCTCAACATGATCAGCCACGAGCTGCGCACGCCGTTGACCGTGCTCTTGGGCTATCTGCCGCTGCTGCAGGAAGTCGAGGCCTTGCCTCCGGCCGAGCTGATCGCCGAGATGGCGGGAGACATGCGGCAGGCAGGGGATCATCTGTTGCAGGTGATCAACGACTTGCTCGATCTATCGCGGATCGAGAGCGGCAAGCTGGATTTGCACATGGAAGACGTGGACACCAGCGACATCGCGCAGACCGTCTTTCGACAGCTCAAGGGCAAGGCGGACGAAAAGGGCCTGCTGCTGGAGAACCGGGTGACCTCGAGCGTGATCCACTGCGACCCCTTGCGCTTGCGCCAGATTCTGATCAACTTGGTGGGCAACGCCATCAAGTTCACGGACGAGGGCAGCATCCTCATCGAGAGCCGCGAGACCGAAGATGGCACTGAGCTGTCCGTGGTGGACAGTGGGATCGGTATCGCCAAGGAAGACTTACCCAAGATCTTCGACCACTTTCGCCAAGTCGACAGCACGAGCACCCGCAAGGTCGGCGGCTCGGGCCTGGGGCTGGCCATCACCCGCCGGTTGGTCGAGCTGCACGGTGGCTCGATCGCCGTCGGGAGCCGCTTGAGTGAGGGCTCGACATTCACCGTGAAGCTACCGGAGAGACCGTGACCGAACGCAGAGAAGCCGGAACCGGGCAGGAGATCGAGGCCCTCAGAGCCGAGTTCTCCGACTTGCTGAGCAGTCGCTTGCAGGTCATCGAGCAGCTGTGGCGAGGCCTGACGTGCGAGGAGTGGGATGAGGAGAAGGTGCGGCAGCTGAAGCGCGCGGTGCACACGCTGAGCGGTTCCGCGAGTACCTTTGGCTTTCCCGCCCTGGGGCAGATCGCTCTGTCTCTGGAGGGGCAGCTGCAGCCATGGTGCGAGACGGAAGCAGGAATCCCGGCCGGTGAAGAACTACAGGACCTGGCCGCTCTGATCGATGAACTGCGCGGTAGCGCCTCGTTGCCGCGCACGACGCTACGCGACAGCGCACTGACTCTCGGCTGTGATCTGCGGCAAGGCTGCCTGGTCTACCTGGTCGAAGACGACGCCACCTTGGCGAGCGAGCTGCAGCAGCAGCTCGGCAGCTTCGGGTATGAAGTCGAGGTCTTCGGACGCTGTCACCGAGTCGTCGAAGCGGTCGCGGAGCGCCGTCCGGACGCACTGATCGTCGACATCGTACTCACGGAAGGGGATGAGGCCGGCATCGACCTGGTGAGACAACTGCGACGCCAGTTCGATCTGCAGGTTCCGATGTTGTTCATCACTGCACGCACGGATGTCCAGGCCCGGCTCGCGGCGGTGCGCTGTGGCTGCGACGCGTATCTGGCCAAGCCTCTGGATGTCATCGCCCTGGTCGATCGACTCAACCAGCTGATGCGTCCGAAGGGGGCCGAGTCCTATCGAATCCTGATCGTGGACGACGACGTGACGCTCAGCAGGTACTACGCTCAAGTCCTGGAGCAAGCAGGGATGAAGGTCTCGGTGCTCAACGAGCCGCTCGGCATCATCGAACAGCTCGATCGGGGTTTACCCGATCTGATCCTGATGGATATCAACATGCCACAGTGTTCGGGCACCGAGCTGGTCAAGATCCTGCGCCAGTTCGACCGCTACACCGGCCTGTCCATTGTCTACCTGTCTTCTGAGAGCGAACTCGAGCGCCAGCTGGCGGCGTTGCGGTTCGGTGGTGACGACTTCCTGACCAAGCCCCTGAGCGATGCGCACTTGCTGGCCGCGGTCGCCATGCGTGCGGAGCGGAGCCGCAGGCTGCGGGCGTTGATGAACCAGGACAGTCTCACGGGTCTGGTCTCGCATGTGGCCCTCAAGGAGCGGCTCGCGTCGGAGCTAGAACTGGCTCGGCACTACGGTGCCGAGCTGGCTTTCGCCATGCTCGATCTCGACAGCTTCAAGCAGGTCAACGATTGGTACGGGCACCTGGTGGGTGACTCGGTGCTGCGCACCCTGGCGGACTTGCTGCGTCAGCGGGTGCGCCAGTGCGACGTTGTCGGGCGTTACGGCGGCGAGGAGTTCGGCATCGTGCTGCCGAATTGCGGGCTGCAGGACGCCGTCGGGTTGGTGGAGCGGCTGCGCCGAGCGTTCAGTCGCATCGGCTTCTATCCTGAGGACGAGCGGGTCACCGTCACCTTCAGCTCGGGCGTGGCGTCGACGCAGGAGCCGATGAGCGTCGAGGGGCTGATCGCGCGCGCCGACCAGGCTCTTTACCGAGCCAAGACGGAAGGTGGCAACCGGGTGCTCCCGGCAGTGCCGGAATGAGCCGTGCCGCGGCTCACCGACGGTGGGCTAGCCGGGGCAGAACTCGCCATAGGCCACACAGCTGAGAGCGGCAGCTTCACCGGTACGCCCCTGCTCTACCAGGAAGCCAGCAAGGGCCAGAGTCGCCTCACGGACGGCGTCGGAGGTTGGTGTCATCGTGGCACGGCAGAGGTCGAGCGCGCGCCGGTAGAGGGACTCGGCGGCATCCAGGTCGCCGCGGCGGTCGAGCATGCCGGCCAGCAGGAGCAGAGGCTCGGTGAGCGGCGTGCCGTGTGGACCGAAAATCGATTCGAAATGCTCGACGCTGCGGCGCAAGGGGGCTTCGGCCTCAGCGTCTCGACCCTGGGCCAGCAGGGCCTGGCCGAGAGAATAGAGAGTGTAGCCGTGCTGCTGGTGTGACGGTTCCAGGATCTCGTGTTGCAGCCGCTGTAGCTCGCGCAACTCCTGCTCGGCGCCCTGCGGGTCGCCCTGCTCGAGGCGGAAGGTGGCGAGGTTGTAGCGAATGCGCGTGCTGTCGGCGGACGGACGTCCGCCGAGGGTGGCTTCAGTTGTGATCAGGGCTTGGCGCAGCAGGCGCGTCGCTTCTTCGACGTCACCCTGTTGGTAAAGGCTGATCGCCAGGTTCTGGCGCTCGCTGGCGACTGCCAGGCTGTCCGGACCAAAGCGCAGCTCCAGGACGCGCAGTGCCTCGCGGAAGAGCGGCGCCGCCGCCACGTGGTCGCCCTGCATGCCGTAGCTGCGCGCCAGGTCGGCAGCCGCGTAGGCGACCAGCGTGTGGTCCGGTCCGCCAACGCGGCGCGTCATCTCTAGCGCTCGCTGCAGGAAGCCGCGGGCGGTGTCAGTCTCGCCCTGGGCTTGCCGGAAGCCGGCCAGGCGCGAGAGCACCCAGGCATGCTCGAAAGAGTCACCATCGCCGAGTGCCACGTGCACTTCACGGGCCGCTTCCAACTCACCTTCGGCGTCCTCGTAGCGCCCCTGGTACAAGAGCAGGTTGGCCAGCCCGGCGTGGCCGATAGCGACCTGGGTATGCGCGTGGCCGTAGAGCTGCTGGTAGAGGGCGAGGGACTGGCGCAGCGGAGCCTCAGCCGCGTCCAGGCGCCGCATACCGACGTACAGATCACCCAGGGCACGCAGGCTCTCGGCGATTTCCTGTGGCTCGCCTGCCGCCTGCTGACGTAGCTCCAACGCTTCTACCAGCAGCGGCTGGGCGCGTTCGAAGAGCTCCAGGCGTCGATAGATCTCGCCCGTGATGTGCTGCATCTTGGCCTGCACCAAGGGTTGGCCAGGGAAGGCATCCGCTTGCAGCTTGGCGACACCTTGATCCAAGAGCTCGCGCGCCGTCAGGTCGAGTTCGGGCTGCGACATGTAGGGATCTGAGCCCCACAGCAGGCCGCTCAGGAACAGCGCGACTTGCTCGGTTTCCTGGCGCTTGCGCTCGGCCCGTTCGGCTTGCTGGCGTGTCTGGTCGCGCTCGCGGGCCAGACGCCAGGTGAAGGCGCTGAGCAGGGCCGCGAGGGTCGTCAGCGCCAGCACGGTTGCGGCCACCGCCGCCCGGTGCCGGCGTACGAACTTGCCCAGCCGATAGCGCAGAGTATCCGGCTGGGCCGAGACAGGCATGCCATTCAGGTAGCGGTGCAAGTCGAGGCGCAGCTGCTCGACGGAGCCGTAGCGCCGCTCCGGTTCCTTGTGCAGCGCCTTGAGCACGATGGTGTCGAGATCACCCCGAATGGCATAGGTTCTCGATCCGGGCGCGGAAGCGCTAGCCAGCGCACTGGGGCGCACCGGTTGCTCTTGGCAGACCTTGCGCTCGGCCTCGGCGGCGCTCAGACCGGAGAGCCGGTAGGGCCGGCAGCCGGCGATCAGCTCATAGGCGATCAGGCCTAACTGGTAGACGTCCGAAGCGACCGTGATCACCTCGCCGCGCACCTGCTCCGGACTGGCGTACTGCGGCGTCAGGAAGTGGCCGGCGGTGATCGGTGCCGCTCGGCCGTGAGCGTCACCGATCGCCGAGGCCCGGTCCGCATCGAGCAGCTTGGCGATCCCGAAGTCGAGTAGCTTGACCGCACCCTCGCGGGTGACCAGGATGTTCGAGGGTTTGAGGTCGCGGTGTACGATCAGCTGTCGGTGCGCCGCCTCGACCGCGCCGCACACCTCGACCAGCAGTTCGACGCGCTGGCGCAGGTTCAGGCCGTCTTGCTCGCAGTACTCGTCGAGCGGTACGCCGTCGACGTACTCCATTACCAGGTAGGGCATGACCAAGGCTGGCATCTTTCTGCGGGGCTGCCCGTCCCCGTCGACCGCGTCACTGACGCCGCCGTCGATCAAGCGGGCGATGCGCGGGTGCTCCAGGTCAGCCAGGATCTGGCGCTCGCGGCGGAAACGGTCGAGTGCCGCGTCGTCGGCCCAGCTGGTCATCACTTTCAGCGCCACTTGCTGTTCGAACGCACCGTCGGCGCGCTCGGCCAAGAAGACAACACCCATGCCGCCGCGGCCGATCTCTCGCAGCAACCGGTAGCGTCCGATCTCGCGGCCGGGCTGCAGACCGCTTTGTTCCAACGGCGGCCGGGCGTTGGCGTAGACCTCGGGTTGGCGCAGATCCTCCAGCAAGCCCGCGCCAGCAGCGCCTCCCGGACGCAGTAGCGGATCCGTCTGCTCGGCGCTGTCGAGCAGTGCCTGCACCTGCTGGAACAGTTGCAGATCTTCGCCGCAAGCTTGGGCCAGGTGCCGCCGCCGCTGCTCGGGCGGCACGTCCAGCAGCTGACAGAACAAGTCGTCGACGCGGGCCGTCGCGGCGGCAGGTGCCTTCGCGGTCGGTGCAGTTGCGGTCGGTGCGGTTACGGTCGGTACGGTCGCGGTCGGTGCCGTCGTTGTGGATCGTGCGTGAGGCTTCATGTCGAACTCCTGGACGTGAGCCCCACGTCCGCGGGGCCTCAGGAAGACTTTCGAGATGACACGGGCGCCTCTGACGGTTTGCCGTACGGAGCTCCAGCAGGTCAACCGGGTTCTAATCGAGAATGATGTATAGTTGGCGCTTCGTGAAGTCGCGCAAGTTCATTGAAGTGACTTTGAGAGTTGATGGAATTTCATGCAGTGCAATGTTTCTGCGGGGAGTCAACCTAGGAGGAAGGATGCAGAAACTGGCGATTGTGATCTGCTACTTTGGGTCTTGGCCGAGGTGGATGCACCTGTTCATGGAGAGTTGTCGTCTCAATCCGACGGTCGACTTTGTCCTGGTGACCGACTGCGGAGCTTGCGACTCGAGCTGCGACAATGTCAAGAGGATCGAGATGACGCTGGCGAGCTTCCAGGAGCTTGCCGTCGAGCGCCTCGGGATCGAGCTCGAGATCGCAGATCCCTACAAGCTGTCGGACTACAAGCCCTTTTATGGTGTCCTCTTCGAGGAGGTTCTGCGAGGCTATGACTTCTGGGCCTATGCGGATCTGGATGTGATCTACGGCGACATTCGGAGCTTTCTCACCGACGACGTGCTCCACCGATACGATGTGATTTCCAGTCGCCCCGAATTCACCGCGGGACACTTCACTCTGTGGCGCAATACCCCTGAGCTGAGCCGCCTCTTCGAGCAGAGCAAGAACTGGCGCCGCGTTCTTCAGTTGCCGAATGTCTGCAGCTTCGGTGAGTGCGGCAAAGGGTTGCAGGGCCCTCTGATCTATGGCCACAGCTGGGAGAAGGTAGCTCCGATGACGGAAGTCGACAGCATCATGCATGTGCTCGACCGCAATCCGGACATTCGGGTCTTGAAGACGATGCTGTGTGAAGAGCAGATCGATCTGTCCCGCCGCTACTGGGACAAGCTGAGTTGGGAGATGCGCTGGGACAAAGGCAAGATGGTCGACGTCCAGACGTCACGCGAGGTGATGTACTTCCATCTCCAGTTCTGCAAGGCGCTGCCGTCCTTCTTTGTGCCTCCCTGGGACGAGGTTCCTGAGACCTACCGCTTGACGCGCAATGGAGCGGCCCGCGTGACACCGGATTTGCTCGTCACCCGCCTGCAGCTACTCGGTCAACGCAGCTGCTTCTATGCGAAGACGGTCTTCAAGATGTCTCGGCGATTCGTCGGGCGACTGTGGGAGCGGCTGCCCGTCGGGAGGAGCGCCCCCGTGCGGCCGGCGCAAGCCTGAGACGAGCGTTTGCGGTTCAACTCTCGGCAGCTGGGGCCTTCTGAGCTGGGGGCCCCAGCTTCTGCCGCAGCCAACCCTTGGCGCGCAGCCAGTCTCGGTGCACCGTACGCACCGAAACTTGTAGCGCCTCTGCCGTCTCCTCTTTCGAGTAGCCGGCAAAGAATTGACACTCGACCACCTGGCACATGCGCTCATCCAGCGCGCGCAGTTGCTCCAGCGCCTGATCGACCGCCAGCACGTTCGCTGCGTGCTCCTCATGGGCTACCAGTGACCGCGTTAGCTGATCCTCTGCGATCCGGGCCTCCTCCAGCGGCTCGGGCCGCTGTCCGGCGCCCTTCTTCAGGCTCAATCTCCGCCGTGCGGCATCCACCAAGATGTGCCGCATCGCCTTGGCGGACGCGGCCAGGAAGTGGGCTCGATCTTTCCAGCCCTTCTGCTGGTGCGCGAGTTTGACGAACGCTTCGTGCACCAAGCCGGTGGTGTTCAGCGTCTCCCACGGCTTCAAGCGCCGCAGCTCGAAGTGGGCCAGCCGCCGTAGATCCTGGTAGAGGAGAGCTACCGCCTGATCTAGCGCGGATGCATCGCCACCTCGGTGCGCGTCCAGGAGGCGCGTGATCGAGCTGCCGGTCGTCTGAAAGGGCAGAGATGTCTGAGAGGGCGAAGACTCGCTACCGGCGGGGGAGCCAGCCGAGAGGTCACGAGGCCGGGGGGATTCAGGAGGAGGCTTGGACATTGCGCCTGGAGTCTCGTCCCGTCGGATTCGGTAGCACGGGTCGTGCGGGACAGTACGTCAGCCGCGACCGCGTATCGCCTTGAAGCCGACGAGCTTGCCGGCCTCTTCATCCCACAGCTTGAGCCCGGCACACTTCAGGCTCTCGAGCAAGGTAAACCTGGTCACGTGCTGGAGTTCCGGGTTCTCTTCCATGCAGCGCTTCAGGTAGTAGTTGGGGATGCGGCTCGAGAGGTGGTGGATGTGATGGTAGCCGATGTTGCCGGTAAACCAGTGCATCACCGGGTGCAGGTCGAAGAACGAGCTTCCTTCGGCGCCGGCGCGGTGGAAATCCCATTCCGGGTGGCGTTCCCAGTAGGTGTCCTCGAACTGGTGCTGGACGTAGAACAGCCAGATGCCGAAGGCGCCGCCGATCAGCACGATCGGGCCGTGCACCATGAGGCCAGCCTGCAGGCCGATGGTGAAGTACATCACGGTGCCCGCGGCCACCAGCGCCACATTGGTCCACAGCACGCTGCTCCATTCCTTCTTCCACTTGAAAGGGATGTCGAGCGGCAGGCGGTGCTTGATCACGAACTGAAAGAGCGGGCCGATGGCCAACAGAACGAACATGTTCCGGTACAGCCGGTAGCCCAGGCGTCCCATGGGGCTGCGGGCGAGGTACTCGTTCACCGTCAAGGTGCGGATGTCGCCGTACTCCCGGTGATCGAGATCACCAGCGGTGGCGTGATGGATGGCATGCGTGCGGCGCCAGTACTGGTAGGGGAAGAAGGTGATCACGCCGAGCACGAAGCCGACCGCATTGTTGAGCCGGGCGGACGGGAAGAAGGCACCGTGGCCGCAATCGTGCTGGAAGATGAACAGCCGCGTATAGAGGCCGGCCGCGGGTAGCGCCAGCAGCAGCGTCAACCAGTAGCTGACACCTAGGCTGAGGTACATCAGCCACCAGTTGGCCGCGAACAGCGCCAGAGTGCTGCCCAGCTGCCAGCTGGCAGGTCCCCAGGCTGCCTTCTTGTAAGGGCCGAGGATCTGAGCCCAGGTCCGCGCCGTGGTCGGTGCCTCGGCGGTGCTTTGGCGAGCTGTTGGAGCGCTGGGGGCCTTACCGGCCGGGCCGGAAGCGATGCTGGGCCCAGCTGGCGCGACGGAAGCGGGTGTTGCAGTCAAGGTCGTGTCCAAGAGAATCCCTTCGATAGCGATGGTGGGCTGGGTACCCAGCGCGAACTTCGCACCGGCTACAGGACTACCCTAGCCGTAATCTCTGTCGTTTTCCGTCAGGCCTTGGTCAGAAACGTCACGGACGCCCAGATTTCAGCTCCAAGAAGCCCGCGGCGCCAGGGTTTCAAGCAGCCGTTCGCTGGTGGGCTCGTAGCTGGTTCTCGAAGCGGCGAGCGTAGATCCGCTTCATCGCCTTCAGCTTCAGTGTCTGCCAGCGATACCGTTTGGGGCTGAGTTCGGCACATTCTTCGGGCAGCATGACCAGGCTGACGTGGACGTTGGGGGCACAGCCGATCGGCAGGCCACGTTCCATGCAGGCCTCGTAGAGGCGGCGAAAGACCGGCACGATGTCCTCGGTGCGCGGGGGTTCGCGATCTTCCAGGTCGGTCCCTTGGAGCGGGCGGAAGACGCACACTGTTGGGATGCCACCCACGGAAGTGATCCAGTCGATCGCGCGCATCGAGGACTCCGCCGGCTCCAGTCCGGCGATGATCTCGCCGTTCGACACCCAGGGCTCGTCGCGGGGGCCGCGCTTGCCGAGGTCGGCGCAGTAGCGGATCGCCTCCAGATAGTGGTCGAGGCCATACTCGCGGTGCTTGCCAGGGCAGATCTCTTCGAACAGCTGTCGATCGAAGATCTCGAAGCAGAACGAAACCCGGTTGACGCCGATCTCGCGCAGCTGGTCGTAGCGCTTCAGGTCTCGGTGTGGTGGCGTTTGGACCCCCACCAGCAGCCCCAATTCCTGCTTGATACGCACGATGTAGGGTTCGAGCAGATCCAGGTAGGTGTCGCCCGCGTAGTGGCCCGTGTTGAAGTCGACATAGGTGATCCCAGACTCTTCGCGCGCCGTCCGGATCACTTCGAGCACTTCTTCGACAGACTTGTCGTCGCTGTCGTCGACGCCCAGGTTGAGCCCCACCGAGCAGAACTTGCAGTTGACCCGCTGCGGTTTCTCGGTCCAGTACTCGCACACCTTCGCCTGGTAGATGCCGAGGTAGGTGCCTTGCAGCGTGCCGATACGCGTCATCAGCTTGCCGGAGCTGGTCTTGGCGTCGTACCAGGCCGGACGAGGCGATAGCTGGGGCTCGGTGACGAACTCGCCGTTCCAGTTGAGCTGGTAGCGGCCATCTTGGCTGCGCTGCAACAAGTACGGGGAGTCCGCGGCGAAGAACTCGGTCACCGGGGCGTTGGTCCACAGACCGTCGCCGCGGCGTCGCGGCAAGATCAGCTCCAGGCCGCTGCCAAGACCGGCGCGGGTGCGCAGAATCGGCCGGCCACCGTCGTCGGTGACGTAGCAGGAGTCGTCGAGGCGTAAGCCCTTGCAGTAGAGATCGAGCTTGAGCAGGGCGGGGTTGGTGCGCAGGTCGCTGAGCATGGGGGATCTCCTTATCGATCCGTGGCGGGCCGCACTGGCTTCTAGTCTACTCCTCGCGCTGTCCCTCGGGGGCCGGGTAGTCGAAGAAGAGCCGCTGGCGATCGGGCACATCCAGCACTTCGCTGCGTTGACCTCCCAGCCACACGACCGAGACCTCGGTGGTCGTGTCTGCGCTCACGGTGCCCAGACCGAAGAGAAGTTCCGGAGCATGGCCGGACGCGAAGGAAACGTCGGCGCCCCACCAGGCGATCTGGCGCCGACCGCCGTGGACGACTTCGACGCGTGCGCCAAAGGTACGAGCCGCCGGGCCGCGCAGGCGCACGGCGAGCCAGCTGTGGTCGTGGGCCAGATCATTGCGCAGCAGCAGCGGCTGCCCGCGATTGACCGCCACCGCCAGGTCGACATCACCATCGCCGTCATAGTCCGCGGCGGCCAGGCCGCGGGCGACGTGCGGCTGGGTCAGCGCGGGGCCGGCTCGCGATGCCAGGTCGGCGAAGCCGTCGCCGGTATTCCAGAAGACGAAGAGCGGCTGCGGCACGAGTCGAGGTGGTGATGGGGCTGGTGCCCCGGTTTCCAGGGTGCTGCCGTTGGCGACCACCAGATCTCGACGCCCGTCCAGGTCGAGGTCGACGAAAGCACAACCCCAGCCGACGCGACTGGTGGAGATCTCACCCAAGCCCAGGGACCGCGTCTTGTCGCGGTACTCCAGGCCCTTGGCGCCGATCCGCAGCGCTTGGTACAGGGCGTTCTCCTGCGCGACCCAATGGGTGACGAAGAGGTCGGGCAGGCCGTCGCCGCCGGCCTCCCCGTGCGCCAGGTCGGTGACCGAGATGCCCATCGAGCCGCGGGGATCGGCGGTGCCGGTATAGGAGCTGGCATCCTCGAACAGGGCCTCGCCGAGGCGGGCGCCGAGGTTGAGCAGCAGGGCGTTGGGCGAGACGTCGTTGGCGATGTACAGGTCCAGCCAGCCGTCCCCGTCGAGGTCGACGGCGGTGGCCGCCAGGCTGCGGCCGCCGGGGTTGCTGGCGCCGCTCTCCAACGCGACATCCTCGAACCCTCCGGCTGGCAGCTGGCGGTAGAGGCGGTTGGGCTGGGCGCTGAAGGCATTCGGGTTGAGGCTCAGCGGAATGCCCTGCCAGTTCGGGTCGTCGCCGGTCAGCTCGCGCATCCTGGTGCCGATGTCGGTACCGATGTCGACGTAGTTGGCCACGTACAGATCGAGGAGGCCATCGCGGTCGAAGTCACCCCAGGTGACACCGACGGACCATCGTGGGTCGTCAATGCCGAGTTCGCTGGCAACTTCTTCGAAGGTGCCGTCGCCGCGGTTGCGAAACAGGCGATTGGGGCCCCAGTTGGTGACGTAGAGGTCGAGGTCGCCGTCGTCGTCGAAATCGGCGAAGCTGGCACCCATGCCGAAGCCCAGGGGGTCGGCGGTGCCGCTGGCCCTGGTGACGTCGGTGAAGCTCGTACCATCGTTGCGGTAGAGCCGGTTCCAGTCGGTGCCACCGTCAGCGTTGGCCTGGCCGGCGGCATCTGGGCTTTGTAGCTTCGGATCCCCGGGGAAGTTGACCACGTAGAGATCGAAGTCGCCGTCGCCGTCGATGTCGCCCCAGGCCAGACCGGAGCCGGTATCTTCCGGCAGAATGCGGCTGCGCTCGCCGGCGCCGTGCCGCATCCGGATCGCGAGTTCGGCGGCGGCATCGTGAAAGGTCAGCGCCGGCGCGTCGTCTGGGATCTCGGCCACGGACGAGACGGTCACCGCGTCGCGCGTGTCCAGCAATTCGGCCTGCCGGGCCTGTTGCAGCCAGTAGCCGCCCAACGCCACCACGGCCAGGCCGGCTGCGCTCAGTGCGAGCGAGAACCGGATGCGCCGCTGGCGGCGGCTGAGCGCGGGGCGGGGCGACACCGGTGCCCTCAACCCCCGCTGGCCGCGGCGTCGCGCGTGTGCGGTGCGTCCGGCAAGCTCAGGGTACGACTGGCTTCGGCTTGTGTGACGGTGGGTTGGAACACGCCCGTGCTCTCTTCCAGGCCGGGCAAGACGAGGTCCAGAAACTCCTGCCGGTAGCGCCGGTAGTTCAGCTTCGCCACCAGCGTGATCGGACCGGTCGCGTCGCGAGGGAGTGCCAGTTGGTAGACGTGGGAGTCCGAGTAGGCCGGGAAAACGACGCGTGTTCCTTTGCCTCCAGCCTTGTTCCACAGCTCGTGCCGCTTGAGAACGTTGCCGGCTTCGTCGACCGGCAAGGACTCGAGCACCAGGGTGTCGGGGGCGTCGATGTCGTGCTCGCGCCCGCCCGTGCCCAGAATACGGCGGCTCTCCGGGTCGATTGCCCCCCACTCCGCCAGCACCTGTCCGTTGCCGTCGAGGGCGCGCAGGTGCACCCACGAGCGGATGAAGTCGAGCGGGCCGGTGATGAAGTTGTGTCCCGCCTTGCGGTTGGTGACCAGCACCCGCACCTCGACGCTCTGGCCCGCTGCTGCCTGCTCGGGCGCCACGATCTGCAGTCCGACGACGGGTCCTGCCGGCCACAGGTGGGCGATCTCCGGCAGTACGTTTTCGCCGCGCACCCATTGTTCGGTCAGTTGAACTTGCTCCTGCCACTGTGGCAGACGCAACAGCGCCGGCATGAAGTTGTTGGTGGCGATGAAGCCGTGATGGCGATGAGCGCCATCGTCGGCGCCACGCCGCCGGTCCTCGGCTTCACCGTGACTGGGGTCGCGCGAGTCGTAGACCAGCCGCATGTGGCAGTCGCGACAGGCCAAGTCGGTTTCCGGGTCGTCGCTGTGCCAGTGGCTGTTCTTCCACTCGTCGTACTGGTTCTGACCGCTGACCAGGCCGAAGCGGTTGAGCGCTTCCGGGATGAACTGCTTGTGGCAAGCACCACAGTACTCCGGGGTTCGCAAGACACCCCGGTCGTAATCCTCCAAGTGCTGGCGAGGATACGCACGGATCAGAAAGTCAGCCACGATCTTGTCCCAGCCGCGACCTAGCTCTCCCAGGTACTTGACTGGTGGCGTCAGCACATAGTCCGCGTTGCCCCGCTGGTCGACCTGCGAAATGGCGTGGCACGCCACGCACGAGATGCCTTCGTTGACGCCGGGTGCCGACAGGCTCTGGTTGCTCATGTCCTTGGCACCGGCGAAGAGTGAGATGGGATCGTGGCAGCCCGCGCAGTAGCGCGTCTCCGTGGCTTCTCGCTGCTCGGCGAAGAGCTTCTGGACCGCCTGGAACGGTGGATTCATCGCGGCGAAGCGGTGAGCGCTGGGCTCCCACTCGGCGAGAATCTCCTCATGGCAGCCGGAACTGCCGCAGGAAGCGGAGCCGGCCAGCAGCGCCGGCTCGACCAGTTGCAGGCTCTCGGTGCGGGCGTAGGTGGGGGCGAAGGGATTGCCCCGGTACTCGTCGAATTGCTGGGCGTACGTTGGCAGGCTGTAGTCTTCCGGCACCGCATGCTGAAAGTTGTGCCGTGGCCACCACAGGACCGTGGCCCCGAGGATCGCCAGCACCACCACCAACTGGACGCTGCTTCGTCGCGGCAGCGCCAGCAGCGCAGCGCGCAACGGCATGTCCCGTCGTGCTGCCGGCCAGCGGCGCAGGAAAGCGAGCAGTACGTGGCCGATCGTCAAGGCCGTCACCGCGAGGCCGGAGACCAGGTGGACGAGATCCCAGAATGCGGACAGGCGGGGGCCAAAAGCTGCATTCGCGGCGTTGACCAGGCCGCTGACCAAGGCTACGAGTACGCCCGCCAGCAGCACATAGCCGAGAACCATCTCGGCCGTCGCCTTCTGCCGCCACCAGTCACCCACATGACGCCACAGGTAGCGAGGCACGAGCAGGACGATCAGCAACCCGACCGCGGTGTGGATCAGCACCAGGAGCTGTGAGAACACCGAGAAAGGGCCGAGAAACAGCCACAGGCCGGAGACACCGAGCAGTACCAGGGCCGCGCTGATGGCGGCGGCGAGCCACCAGCTCCAACCTCGCAGCGCCAGATCTCGTGCTGTCCGTTGCTCGTTGCCCATGTCGTTGCTCCTGTGTTGTCTAGGTTGCGAGTGAGCGCTTGGGCTCCGGTCAGAAGGCGTTCAGCACCAGCGCCAGATCCTCGCCGATGGCGCGCAAGTTGCGGTTCATCAGCTCGACGTAGCCACCACCGCCCAGACCCACGCCCGAGCGTCGTTCCTGCGTGATGCGCAGCAGCACCGCACCGGAACGCCCGTCCTTGACCACGATGCTCAGCTTGGTGCGCGCGGCTCCAGCGCCAAACCCGGCCCAGTAGCGCGCGGCCCGCGAACCTGGGTCGCATTCCAGAACGATGGTCTCGACCACCAATCCGTCGCGCCCCTTGCCTTGCTCGATCGTCACGCCTTCCATTTCTTCGCGCAAGCCGCGAACCAGCGAGGGCTCCGGACTCGCCAGCACCTGCAGCACCGGTTCGTAGGTGTTGTCATCTTCTTCAGGTAGCTCGGTTTCCGATGAGTCGAACTTGGCGATGTAGATCTTGGGGTAGTCGGACATCGAGAAGGTCTGGACGATTTCCAGTTGATCGATGTCTCCCTTCCAATCTTCGTACTCGCCCGGCTCCGTGCTCGCGCGCTTGCGCCGGGCATCGGCGGCGGCAGGGAGCACCAGAGCCAGCACCAGCAAGGCAACAACAGATCGGTGCAGCTTCATCGGAAATCTCCTTCGTCAAGATGTCTGTGGATGAGATCCCAGTTTACCTCAGTCAGGTTTGGGATGTCCTCCCTCTCAGTCCACGAACCGGAGTTTGTCCCGCCACGGCTCTGGTATCTTCATTTTGGACCTGAGGAGACTGCCATGCCCTACGACGAAGGCCTTGCCCAACGCATCCGCGAAACTCTCGACCCTCCCGGCCTCACCGAGAAGAAGATGTTCGGCGGTCTCTGCTTCCTCCTGCACGGCAATATGTGCGTGGGGGTCACCGGTGAGGAGCTGATGGTGCGCGTCGGCCCCGGCGCCTACGCCGAGTCCCTGGCGCAGCCACACGCGCGCGAGATGGACTTCACCGGCAAGCCGCTCAAAGGCTTCGTGTTTGTCGCGCCGGAGGGCTTCGAAGACGATGAAGACCTACGAGCCTGGATTGAGCGTGGGGCTGCCTTTGCTTTGTCTCTGCCCGAGAAGTAGCGTACTGGACGAAGATGGATCGGGACAAGAACCGAGAGGTGGGCGGGAAGAAAGGAAGCCAACACCTGATCTTCGGCGCGCTCGACGGGCAGCCCATCGAGCCCACGCTGGAGAAGGTGCAGCAGATGCACGCCGTGGCGCTCGAGCTGCGCGGGACGCTGTTCGAGGTCCCGGCCGGCTGGAAGATGGTGCCGGTGCCGACGGATTCGCGTTTGCTGAGGGTCAAAGTGCCTCACGGTGAGACCTGGATCTGGGATCCGAGGGCACCGGAAGCGCCGACCCTAGCGCGGTGGATGGGCGGGGTCGGGATCTACCCAGATGAAGACGAGGGGCTGTTCCTGCACGTCGACGCGCGGGGGTTCAGAGCTGACTGGTGAGGTCGGGGCTTCTGATTACTCAGAAGGTTCGCAGGGCCAGTGATCTGGGCGGGGCAGACCTTCGGGAAGTTTGGTTTCTTCGTCACCACAGGCAGAGTCTAGTTGTACCTGAGTGAGGTCATAGGCCCCGCGCAGGTCCGCAGATCTCAGGTTCGCCTCACCCAGGTCCGCCCCGCTCAGGTTCGCCCCGCCCAGATCCGCCAAGACCAAGTCCGCCCCGTTCAGAGTCACCTCGCCCAGGTCCGCCAAGACCAAGTCCGCCCCGAGCAGGTTCGCCTCTCTCAGGTCCGCCCCGATCAAGTCCGCCCCGTTCAGAGTCACCCCGCCCAGGTCTGCCCCGCGCAGGTCTGTCCCGATCAGGTACGCCCCGTCCAGGTCCGCCTGGCTCAGGTCTGTCCCGATCAGGGTCGCCCCGCTAAGGGCCGCCCCTACCAGGGTCGCCTCGCCCAGGTCCGCCTCGCTCAGGTCCGCCGCCATCAGGTTCGGCCGAACCCCTCGCCCCTGCTCAATTTCGACGAACGCCAACACTGCTTCTTGCCGAGCCCGGACAGTCGCCTTCGGCCTGCACTCGGTCCGCTCTGCCTCGCCTACCGCTAGCGCCCCAGCCGGACTCGAAGAGGCATCGCAGATTTCGCCGTAGATGATGGCAATCAGCTGCGCGCGCCGAACGATCAACGTGTCCGGCTTCTGCTCGTTAATCTCTTCTCGCTGCTGGCGGACCTGAGTTTGTGTCTGCCAGCTCTGCACCACAAGGACAAGGAAGCCCAGTGCAGCAACCACCGTTGCTCCCAGCTCTACATAGAACTGCCTCTTCACGGCCCGCGCCTGCTCGGTCTGGAGCAGGCGGATCGCCGCTTCAAACGCTTCTCGCGTTACGGCCTCCACGGACTGCGCCGCCTCAGGCCTGAACAGCTTCCTCAAGAGAATAGTTTAGTTAGTTACCAGCTCTGCAAGCTTCACTGCCGCTCCTAGTTGGCCACTTCGACGACGTCGGGCTGTGAAGTAGAGATAGGTCACCTCCTGTACCTCTGCTAGGATTCCGTCCCAACCTTTAGAATAGGCGGAGTATCTCATGGACCTAGTAATCTGGATTCTCCTGAGTCTGTTCCCGCCCGACACCACCGCCAAGGCGTCCGCAGCTATTGTCCCGAATGGGGCGTCGGCGATGATTGATCCGAACGGGCTCTCATCCGCCATCGATCCGGACGGCCGATAGCGCCAGGCCTTTCGACCCGTGCTACACCTCCTTTAGATGAAGAAGGTAGAATTCATGGTAGATTCTACCTAGGAGGTGCGTTGTGGCTTTGAGCTTGAAGAATCCGAGGGCTGAGCAGTTGGCCCGAGTCGTTGCCGCGGAAGCCGGTGAGACCCTGACTCAGGCGGTGATCCACGCCTTGGAAGAGCGCTTACAGCGACTCAAGGGGCGCCGCACGGCACCGGATACTCTGCAGTCCATTCTCGCGATTTCCGCACGCTGCAGTAGTTTGCCGGATCTTGACGAGCGCAGCATGGACGAGATCTTGGGATATGACGAATCCGGTGCTTTCGGCTGATGGTGATCGATGCTTCGGCGCTGGTGGCGATTCTCCTGAGTGAGCCGGAAGCCGAGACCTTTGCCCGAAGTATCGCGACGGACCCCCGACGTCTGGTGGGGGGAGTGTCAGTCTTGGAAGCTTCGATTGTGCTTCGAACACGCAAAGGTCCGGCGGGTGTGCGTGAACTCGACCTGTTGATGCACGAGACGGGGATGGAGGTGGTCAGCTTGGACCTACAGCAGGTCCAGTTGGCGCGGGCTGCCTACGAGAAGTTCGGCAAGGGCCGGCACCGGGCTGCACTAAATCTGGGTGACTGCTGCAGTTATGCACTCTGCCGCGTTTCCGGAGAGTCCCTGTTGTGCAAGGGTAATGACTTCCCGTTGACAGATCTCCCGATGGTTGTGAGTTGACGGCGTCTATCCGAGTCCGCCCGTTTCCCGGCATTCAGTTCTAGCATTTCAGTCTGCTCGCAGCGCCACCAGCGGATCGACGCGCGTCGCCCGCCGGGCCGGAATCAAGCAGGCGAAGACAGCGGCGACCAGGATGGCAAGGGCGGCGGTAGCGAAGGCACTGAGGGACGTCGGCGCTGTGTCGAAAAGCATGGCCTGGATCAGGCGGCTGAGGCCGAGGGCGGCGAGCAGGCCGAGGACGATGCCGTAGCCGGCCAGGCGCAGGCCCTGGTGCAGGATCAGGCGGAGGGTGGCACCGGCATCGGCGCCGAGGGCTTGGCGGATGCCGATCTCGTGCGTGCGCTGGGCGACGGTGTAGGACATGACGCCGTAGATGCCGACGACCGCGAGTGCTAGCGCTAGTGCGGCGAACAGGCCGAGCAGCAAGGTGCTGAAGCGGCGGGCGGCGAGGTTGCCGGCCATCAGGTCGGCCATGGTGCGCAGGTCGGAAATTGGCTGCTCGGGATTGAGGGCCAGAATCTCGCGCCGTACCAGGGGACCGTAGCTGGCGGGATTACCGCTGGTGCGCACCACCCAGGCGGTGGGGAAGAGGTCGGCGAGGAAGCCGGTGGTGCCGTCGGAGGCTTGAGTGTCGGCGGTGAAGACGGTGGGAGTCGGGGGACGGTCGAGCGCCAGTTCGCTGACGTCGCCGACCACGCCGACGATCAGGTCGGGCGGCGTGTCCGAGCCCGGTGGACCGGTGAGGAGACGACGGCCGATGGGGTTCTCGTCGGGGAAGTACTGCTCGGCCAGCGCCTCATTGACGACCACCACCGTTGGTGCGTCGAGAGAATCGTGGCTGTCGAAGGTGCGCCCGCGCAGCAGGGGGATTCCCATGGTGTGGAAGTAGTCGGCCGAGATCTGACGCCACTGGCCGCGACCTTGACGCGTTGCAGCATCTGCGGGCTCGCGGCCTTCGACGTCGAAAATGTACATCAGGCCGTGTTCGAGCGGCAGCATGGAAACAGTGGCGGCAGCTTCGATGCCAGGGTTCTGCAGCAGGCGCTCGACGGCGCGCTCGGTGAACCGGGTCACCTGAGACGTCGTCAGGCTGGCGGTTTCACCCTGCCTCTCGGGGGTGGGCGACATCTTGAAGGTCAGGATCTGCTCGTAGTCATAGCCCGGGTCGAGGGCGGTGACCTTGAGGAAGCTCTGCACCAGGAGTAGGGCCCCGACCAGGAGCACCAGGGCCAGTGCGACCTCGGCGACGACCAGGGCGCCCCGTCCTCGGCTACGCTGCCCGCCGGTGCCCTGGGCGCTCTTGAGCGCCGCTTGCAGATCGGCTTTGGAGCCGTGCCAGGCGGGGATCAGGCCGAACAGGATGCCGGTCAGTAGGGTGACGGCGAAGGTGAAGCCGATCACCAAGACATCGATCTCAATGCCGTCGAGACGCGGCAGGCCGCTCGGCGTCCAGCGCACCAGGACGCCCATGCCAGCGCGCGCTAGGAGCAGACCGAGGGCGCCGCCGGTCAGTGCCAAGACCAGGCTTTCGACCAGCAGCTGGCGTAGCAGCTGCATTCGGCTGGCACCTAGCGATGCGCGCACGGCGATCTCGCGGCGGCGGCCACGGGCCCGCGCCAGCAGAAGGTTGGCGACGTTGGCGCAGGCGATCAGCAAGACGAGGCCGACGGCGCCGAGGAGCATCAACAGTGCCGGCCGCACGTTACCGACGAGTTGATCGAGGTAAGGGCGTACGAAGATGCTGACGCCGTCGCGCAGCAGCTGTGGGTGCTCGGCGCGCAGCGATTCGGCGATGGCGGCCATCTCCGAGCGTGCTGCGTCGACGGAACGGTCCGGATGCAGGCGGGCGAGCGTGTAGTAAACGGCGGCGCCGCCTTGTGGATTGAACTCGAGGTGCAGCGGTGTCCAGACATCGGCGTGGTTGATGAAGTCGAAGCCGTTCGCCATCACGCCGACCACGGTGTGTTCCTCGCCGCTCAGGCGGATCGGTCGGCCGACGATGGCGGGGTCGGCGGCGAAGCGCCGGCGCCACAGGCCATCGCTGATCATCGCCACCTTGGCGGCCCCGGGTTCGCCGTCCGCCTCGGTGAAGTCGCGTCCGACTTGTGGCGGCACGCCCAGGACGCGGAAGAAGGACGGCGAGACGCCCAGGCTGGCTACGCGCTCTGGGCGGTCACCAGCTGCCAGTTCTCCGGGCACCAGGTTGAGCCCGCCGCCGCGGCCTTCATACAGGGCCATGTCGCTGAAGCAGCCATTGTGCTCACGCCAGTAGAGGTACTGGCTGATCGTCACCGCATTGGACTGGCCGGCGGGCAACTGGCGGCCGATCTGCAGCAACTCTTCCGGTTGTGCGTAGGGCAGGGGGTCGAGGAGGACGCGATCAAGCACGCTGAACAGCGCGGTATTGGCGCCGATGCCGAGCGCCAGCACGGTCACGGCGACGGCGGTGAAGCCACGGTTCTTGGTCATCGATCGCAGGGCGTGGCGCAGATCCCGGGTGAAGCTCATCAGCGTCTCCTTTCGGCCAGTAACCAGTGCCGGTAGCCAGGTTCTATCGTTTCCATACGGCGCGCGCGGCGGAGGGTTCTCTCTCGCGCCCGTCCTGGGGTGATTGCCGGGGACACGGTATGATCACCGCCTGTGGCAACTCAGGACGATTTCGCGAGGAGGCGATATGACGATGACGAGGCTGGCTCGGGTGTGGGTGATTCCGGCAATGTTACTGGTGCTGTGCGCGGCGTGCGGAGACGGCGGTGCGCCAGCGGAGAATCCGCAGCACGTGCGGTTGCACGCGCTGTTCGGTGAAGCGTGGGAATTCGGTCTGCAAGAGAACCCGCTCTTCGCCACCAGCGCCGGTGACAGCCGCTTCGACGACCGACTGCCGGAGGTCTCGCTGGCCGCCGTCGAGCGACGTATGGCGTTCTGGCAGGATCTCCAGCAGCGTTTGCAAGATATCGACGTCGACGCCCTGGACCCTGTCGACCGGGTCAGCTTCCAGGTGTTCGAGAAGGAAGTGCAAGACAACATCCGCAGCCTGGAGTATCGCCAGTACCTGCTGCCGTTCAATGCCGACTCCGGCTTCCACACCGCGCTTCCACAGCTGCCGCGCGAGATGCCCTTCCAGAGCGTGGAGGGCTATGAGAACTACCTGGCGCGCCTGGAGGCGCTTCCCGAGTACATGGGGCAGCAGATCGACATGCTGCGGCTGGCCCTCTCCGAGGGGGTGACGGTGCCGCGCGCGGTGCTCGACGGCTACGAGGGAACGATGTCGCTGCACCTGGTCGACGATCCGCACGAGAGCGTTTTCTGGGCGCCGCTCGAGAGCTTCCCGCCGGCGGTGCCGGAGTCGGCGCGAGCGGGTCTGCAGGCACGGGCCGAAACGGCGATCTCGGAGTCAGTGGTGCCAGCCTACAAGGCGCTCCTCGACTTCTTCGTTGACGAGTATCTGCCCGGTGCGCGACAGACGCTGGCCGCTTCCGAGCTGCCCAACGGCGAAGCCTACTACGGTGAGCTGGTGCGCCAGTTCACCACCCTCGACGTGACGCCGCAGGAAGTGCACGAGATCGGGCTGTCCGAGGTGGCGCGCATTCGCGGCGAGATGGATGCGGTGATCGAGGAGGTGGGTTGGACGGGCGACTATGCGTCGTTCCTCGACTTCCTGCGCACTGACCCGCGCTTCTATCCCGAGACCGCCGAGGAGCTGCTGCAATATGCGGCCTACCTGTCCAAGAAGATCGACGGCAAGCTGCCGTCGCTGTTCAAGACCATGCCGCGCCTGCCCTACGGCGTCGAGCCGGTGCCGGATCACCTGGCGCCCAAGTACACCACCGGCCGCTACGTGGGGGCGACGCCGGGCAGTACTGAGCCGGGTATCTACTGGGTCAATACTTACAACCTACCCAGCCGCACGCTCTACACGCTGCCGGCTCTGACGCTGCACGAAGCCGTGCCTGGACATCATTTCCAGATCGCCTTGGCGCAGGAGTTGGAGGGCTTGCCACAGTTCCGGCGCTTTCTCTACGTCGACGCCTTTGGGGAGGGCTGGGGACTGTACTCGGAGTTCCTGGGTGAGGAAGTCGGTATGTACGAGGACCCTTATGACCGCTTTGGGCGCTTGACCTACGAGATGTGGCGCGCCTGCCGCTTGGTGGTCGACACCGGCGTCCATGCCATGGGGTGGACGCGCGAGCAGGCGCTCGAGTACATGGGCTCGAACACCGCGCTATCACTGCACGAGGTGGGCACCGAGATCGACCGCTACATCTCCTGGCCGGGGCAGGCGCTGGCCTACAAGATGGGCGAGCTGAAGATACGCGAGTTGCGCTTGCGGGCCGAGCAAGCCCTCGGCGAGCGCTTCGACGTGCGCGACTTCCACGACGTCGTGCTGCAGAACGGCTCGATCCCGCTGTCGGTGTTGGAAGCGGAAGTCGATCGCTATATCGCAGGGATGGGGCCGCACTGACGGGAGCCGCGGCGAGGGTTACAATCGCTGCGAGACTTCGAATCTGGTACGATCTGCAGGTTCCGACGTTCCCAGCGAGGTATCGACCGTGACCCCAAGCCCGGAATTGCATCTGCGGCCGCTCTTCCCGACCCTGCTCGGGCAGGCGGATTTTGCGGCGGCCGCGGACCTCAATCCGCAATTGGCAGCGTATCTCCTGCAATGCGAGCAGGCCGAAGTGGGCGTTGCGCCTCGCACCACCGTGCGTCACGGTTGGCAGAGTGAGCTGGGTTTTCTCGACCGAGACCTGGAAGAGCTGGCGCCGCTGCGCGCCTTCTTCAATCGCTCGATCGAAGCCTGGTTGGCCGAGCACGGCCGCTTCACACCCAGCAGTCCGGCGCCCGCGGGGTGGACGTACAGCTACCAGGGTTGGGCGGTGGTTCTGCGCCAGGGTGGCTTCCAGCACCAGCATGTCCACACGCGCACCGACCTGGTCGGTGTCTACTGCGTTGCGACTCCTTGGCGGCAGGGAGAGGCCGCTTCCGGCCACCTGACCCTGATCGATCCACGCGGTGGTCGGCTGGCGAATCGGCTGGCCTGGGAGGCGGACCGAATCGAGATCGAGCCGGTACCGGGGCGTTTGCTCCTGTTCCCGAGCTTCTTGCCGCACCGCGTGGAAGAGGTTCGTCAGCCGGGAGCGCGGATCACCATCAACTTCGACGTCACCATTCAGCCGAACACAAGGAGATGAACCATGCCAGTGTTCCGTGATGCCAAGGGCAACCACTACGAGATCAGTGACCAAGACCTGGAGCGCTTCAAGATCGAAGGCGCTCCGGAGCAGGCCGCGGGGCACCAAGTCGCGGCCTACAACTACGCTCCCGCCGCTGGTGCCGCCTACAACTACGCTGCCGGCGCCAACGCTGCTGGCACCAACGCTGCTGGCACCCCCCAGGGAGCTGCGTACAACTATGCCGGCGCCGCTCCGGGTGCTGCGTACAACTATGCTGCCAATCCAGCGTACTTCTGGGACCACCGCGCCCCGCAGCAGCAGGGAGCTGCCTACAACTACGCTGCCAATCCAGCGTATTTCTGGGATCACCGTGCGCCGCAACAGCAGGGAGCTGCGTACAACTACGCCGGCGCCGCTCCGGGAGCTGCCTACAACTATGCTCCCGCCGCTGGTGCCGCGTACAACTATGCAGCCCCCGACGTAGCGGCCTACAACTACGAAGGTGCCGCTGCGAAGCCGGATGACGCCGACAGCGAGGGCTGAGATCCGCGGGGGACGTGGGGCCCCGGGTGCGCTGAGCTTCTTCACCGAACTGCGCAGCCAGGGGGCCATCGCCAGCTTTGTTTGGCAGGGGCGGCCCGCCCGCCTGCTCAACGAGCCCTCGATCATCGAGCACGTGCTGGGAGACGGGCGGGGCAACTACCTCAACCCGCCCCATGAGTATGCCGACCTGCAGCCGATCCTGACGCCGGCCGGCCGGCTGCTGCTGGGGCTGCACGGCCGTTCGCCGGCGCTCGCTGCTGCCGGCGAGCACTCGGCGGCGCGGGCGGAGTTCGAACGGTTGCTGCTACAGGCGGGCGACGACCTGTGCGAGCGCTTGCTACCCACTGTGCGGCCCGGCGCTGCGTCAGAGGGGCTGGTGCCGGATGCCCTCGAGCCACTGAAGGTCTCGATGCTGCAGTTCTTCACTCGCCTGCTGTTCGACGTCGAGGTCGACGACGGTGCCGCGATAGCCTGCCAGCGGGCGGCCGCTTGGCTGGAGATCGAAAGCGTACGCCAGCGGGCCGGAGCTGCTCCTCGGCCAGGGGTGGAGCTGGCGGAGCGTCAGCAGCTGGAGTTCGCGTCGCTGGTGCTGGCCCAGCGCTTGCGGCAAGTTGGGCGACCCGTGGCCGCGGCCACGCAGGAGTTCGGGAGTTCCACCAGACGAGCGGTGATCCGCACGCTTCTCAATGGCTACAACGCAATGGCGACGACCCTGGCTTGGACCTGCGTCTTGCTGGCCGCGCATCCCGAGACCCAGGCTCGCTTGGTCTCGCAGGCGCGAGGGACCTTGCCGCGCCGGCGACCGGCGCTCCGCGATGTGGCGAGCTTGACGGAAGTCCGCTACGCGATCCAAGAAGCGGAACGGCTCTACCCGTCTGCTTGGCTCTTGGGGCGTACGGCGCTGCGCGACGAGAGCTTCGGCCGCTGGCATGTGCCGGCTGGGGCCCTGGTCTACATCTGCCCCTTCGCTCTGCACCGCGACCCGCGCTTCTGGCAGCAGCCAGACGCCTTCCTGCCGCTACGCTTCGCTGCTCCTGGAACTGCGCGTCCGCGGGGGACGTTCCTACCGTTTGGTAGCGGACCTCGTCGATGTCCTGCCAGGTCGCTCAGTCAAGCGATGCTGGTGCTGCTACTCGCCGCTTTGTTGGCTCGCTACCAGCTTCGAGAGGTACCGGGGACGCAGGTGGTGCCGTGGCCGCTGATCTCTCTCCGGCCGCACCCCTCCGTGCCGCTGCGCCTGCTGCCACGGTAGTGCGAGCGCTTCGACGTGCACGTGTTCCACGACGTCGTGCTGTGGAACGGCTCGATTCCGCTGTCGGTATTGGAGGTGGAGATCGATCGCCCTATCGAGACCTCGGAGAAAGAGGCGACCACCGGCCCTGCCTGTGAGAAGGAGAGGGAGAGACGGAAAAGCCGGGGTCGCCGCAGAGGAGATGTCAGTGGAAGAAAAGCCCGGTCGTCAGAACGACCAAGCGAGGCTGACGATGCTGAGCTCCGTCTCGACGGGGTCGTCGAGGATGATGCTGAGCGGGATGCTCTCAACCTGGCTGTATCCCTCGAACCACTGGTGCTCGAGCTTCGCTGTCAAGTTGGGTAGCACGTCGTAGCGTAGGCCGATCGTCTTGACCTCTTCCAGGGATTCCTCGAAGACGGTCAGAAACGGGATCTCGAAGCGAAGATCGGCGTTCTCGTACCTCGCGGCAGCGTGCAACCGGTCGGTGAGGCGTACGTCGACTTCGGCGTACCAAGGAGTGAATCGACCACCAGCCCACGATCGCTGGGAGTACTCGATCCGAACCGTCCAGGGATCGAAGGCTGCGTCTACAGATGCGTAGAGCGTCTCCTCAGTGATGTCTTCGCCTCGCCGTAGAATCGTGTCCTGGACCTCCAGATGGTTGGCGCCAAGGCCGATTCGTAGACCCTCGACCGGAGTGTTGATCCAGAGCCAAGCTCCGATGGCGTTCTTGATGTCAGCTGTGGTGTAGTCGAGCGTAGCGTTGGCGAACTCAATACGTTCCCATTCGCCGTAGTAGAGGTGTCCGTCGAAGCTCCAGTCCCCGGTCGCTGCGCTCTCGTAGGTCAGGACGATCCCGTCGACCGAATCACTGGTCCAGGTTCCGTCACCATAGAAGGAGCCGGAAGGGCGGTAGAAGGGGAGCAGGGTGCCGACGTCCTTGATCTCGTTGTAGATACCGATGGGCAGTGGGACTCGGCCGACGCGCACTGAGAACTCGTCGGACAGAACCCGCCGGTAGAAGAGCCAGTCGATTTCGATGTCGTCGCGAAGCTCGTTCGAAGGACTCGTACCGACGGAATCGTTGGCCAGTTGCAGAACCAGCTCATTTCGATCAGCGAGAGCGAGCCGGAACTGCAGTGCGACGGTATGGAGGTCAGCCGTTCCGTTCTCGGAGACACCGCTGTAGTCGAAGTTCTCCGAGACGCCGTAGCCCCAGTTGATGAAGCCGAAGAAGTCGAAGTCGACCTGGTATTTCTCCGTGGCTGGCGGCGCCTCGGCCTCTGAGGTCATCGAAGTCTGAGCTACGACGGGGATCGATGGGGAGATTAGGCATAGAAAGCCCAAAATGAGCGATAATTGTATGTATCTCATGTCTGCTCCTGAGTGAATGTAGAAAGCCCGTTCGTCAGAACGACCAAGCGAGGCTGACGATGCTGAGCTCCGTCTCAACGGGATCGTCGAAGAAGATGTTCAGCGGCTGATCTTCGATCTGACCGAACCCCTCGAACCATTGGTATTCGGCCTTGACCACCAACTCTGGCAGGATCGCGTAGCGCAGGCCGACGCTGTAGAGGTCTTCGATCGTGCCGTCGAAGGTGGCGAAGAAGGGGACTTCGAAGTAGAGGTCGGCGGTCTCGAAGCGGCCCGCCAGGTTCAGGCGGTCGGTGAGCTTGACGTCGATCTCTGCGTACCAGGGAGTCCAGTCGCCGCCGGTGAAGGATCGCCGGGAATACTCGACGCGCACGCTCACGGGGTCGAAGTTGGCGTCGATCGAGACGTAGCGCGTCTCCTCCGAGTCGGTCACGCCGGGCGCCAGGAACACGCCGCCCGTGGCGTGGAAGTGGTTGTACCCGAGGCCCACGCGCAGTCCGTCGACGGGCGTGTTGATCCAAGTCCAGATGCCGCCAGCGTCCTCGATGTCGGCCACGTCGAAGGAAAGGTCGCCGCCCGACGTCTCGATGCGCTCCCACTCTCCGTAGTAGAGATGCGTGTCGAAGCTCCAGTCGCGGGTGCGGTCGGACTCGTAAGTGAAGACGATGCCGTCGACAGAGTCGCTGGTCCAAGTGCCGTCACCGTAGTAGACGCCCGAGGCACGGTAGAACGGCAGCAGGGTGCCGACGTCCTTGACCTCGTTGTAGATGCCGATCGGCAGGGGAACACGACCGACCCGGAAGTACGCATGATCGCTCAGCGTTCGACGGTAGTAGAGCCAGTCGAGTTCCAGGTCATCGCGCAGCTCGTTCGACGGGCTCGTGCCGACGCGTTCATTGGCGAGTTGGAGTACGAATTCGTCCTTGTTGGTCGGGTTCAGCCGAAACTGCAGGGCGACGGTGTGAAGATCGGCGGTGCCGTCTTCGGGGACGCCTCGATAGGCATGACCATCGGCGATGCCGTAGCCCCAGTTGATGAAGCCGAAGAAGCTGAAGGCGACCTTGGAGCCTGCCTGAACCGGGTCGGCAGAGTCGTCCAGACTGGCCGGGTTTTGGGCGCTGCTCGGGACCACGGCCAGCACGGTCGCGAGGGACGTGAGAATCACGATGAGAGCGGACTTCTGACAGATCATGACGCCTCCTGTTTGGGCGATAGAAAGGATCAAACAATGAAAGTAGGCACACGACTCCCGCATGGGTGACATTGTCAACCATCGAATTGGTTTCGAGGCGCACCAACTTCCAGCCACTAGAGCACTTGTGCTCTGACTGCTACCTCTTCCTATGAAATCTAGAATGGAAATCAGGACAGGTGTGAATTGGGATGACCTGCCTGAGTTGAGTCAAAGGCTAGCATGATGTAGCCACCTTCGCAAGGATAATGTTGAATGCGGCAAAGATTAAATGATAGATATGAAAGGAGTTTTCTATTGCTGTATTTTAGTTGTTTTGAGGCTCGAGGATGAAGAGATTGCGATGTATTCTTCGAGGCGCAGCGCCGGAGGCGGCGAACCAGGTGGCGGTCGTTACCACCAGATCTCGGAATCCGGGTTCATCCACTGTTCGCGGGAGAATTGTTCCGGGCCCGTGCGGCGATGGAAGGTACCGTCTTCTCGGGCCTGAGCGGCGATCCGGTCGAGCTCCTGGTGAATCTGGTCGAGTTCCTGGTCCGTCAAGGGGCCGGTGCCGGGTGGCGGTGCAGTGGCACCGCTGGGAGGTGGCGGCCCGGTGTCTGGATCGCTGGCTGGTGGCGGGGTACTTGGTGGCGGAGTACCTGGTGGCGGGGTACCTGGCGGTGGGGCGCTGGGAGGAGGAGAGCTGGAATCGCTGCTCGGGTCAGGTGGCGGCGGTGGGCAGTGGGCGGGAGGGGTCTCGATCAGGGCTTCGAGGACGGTGATCTGCTGCTGCAGGAAGTGGTGGTTGCGGTCGGCGTCGGCGGCGACGGTCGGGGCTTCCCGGTCGAATTCGCCGGCCGAGGTGAAGCGACGGGTCGCTTGTTGCCACAGATCCAGGGTCCGGCTCAGGTCGCAGTCCTGGGGATCACGCTCAGCGACGCCCCACAGGAAGAGTGCGACGCCGTCGTTGAAGTGGGCTTCGGCCAGGCGCGGGGCCAGTTGCAGGGTCTCTTGGTAGAGATCGTGGGCCTCGGAATAGCGACCGTCGAGCGTCGCCGAGCGGGCCAGGTTGTAGCTCGGGATCTCGGGCTGAATCTCGTAGGCCAGGCTACGATGGTAGTGCACCGCGGCTTCGCTATGCTCGCTGGCGTCGTCGCGCTCGATACCCCGTTCGTTCTCGATGTAGGCCTGCCAGGCGTCGTCGCTGCAGCCCAAGCCGAGCACGAGCAGGAGCAAGCCGGCGAAGGGAGGGGTGGTAGATGCGCGCCGCGTTCCTAGACGCTCGATCTCGAAGCGAGACCGTAGGCGCCGACCGAGGTGGCCGATCACCAGGGTGTCGAGCAGGACGATGGCCAGGACCAGCAGGAGTGGAGTTCTGCCCAGGTCCTCGGCGGCGGCTTCGCTGTCACCTTCCGAGTTCTCGCTGTCGCCTGTGGAGCTGAACTGGGTCTGGGAGATCCGGCGCTGAGCGGGACGCTCGCGGATCGTTGTGGCCAGCGCGTTGGCCAAGACGTCCGGTGTGCCGTCTCCCAGGTCGCTACCGTCGGTGCGGTAGAAATCGCCGTCGGTGCGGTTGGCGATGCGACGGAAGTGCTCGTCTTCGCGCCGCGACGTGTACTCGACCAGCACACGGCGCTCGTCGGGTTCCTTGCCGTCGACGACGTCGCGGTAGTCGTAGAGTTTGTGCCAGCGGCCGTCCGTGCCGCCGATCGCCACCGCATGCACCGGGACACCTCGGCGCGCCAGGGCGTCGAGTGAGGCCGCGTAGTCGAGCTCGAAGGGCAATTCACCATCTCCCAGAAACACCACCTGTAAGTCGCCGCTGCGCTCGTCTTCGTGGCCGGCGAAAGGCAGGATGGCGTCGAGGGCGCTGGCCAGGTTGGAGCCGGAGTTCTGGTACATCGTGTACCACTCGACGGTGCGCAGCGCTTCGCTCAAGGCCACGCGGTCGTCGGTGATCGGTAGCAGGATGGTGGCGGTACCGCTGTAGCTGAGCATGCCGAAGTGGTGGTTCGGCAGCTCGGCGGTGAGACGCTGGCCGAGGTAGCGGGCGAGTTCGAAGCGGTCCCACTCCTCGATCTCTTCGCTACCGTCCACGGCCTCGCTGGTTTCCGCAAGCTCGGGGCCGAGCCCCGGCGGCAGGTCTAGATCCTCGGAGGTCATGCTGTGCGAGGCGTCGAAGACGAGCAGCACGCGTCCATTCGCCGCCTCGGCTTCGATCTCACCCAACCGCTTGGGGCCGGCAGCGGCGTAGATGAGCAGCACGCCGGCGAGGAGCAACAGCCACAGGTGTGCCCGCAGCGAGCCGCGGCCGTGGACGGTCAGCGCACGGCGGAAGCGGGGGGACACGTGGAGGTGCAGCCAGTCGACGGACCGTCGCTGCTGGCGGCCGAACCACCAGGCGCCGAGCAGCCAGGGGACAAGCAGCCACAGCAATTCCGGACGTTCGAGGACGGTCATCTGAGGCGCCTTGTCATCGTAGAGGTCGTCTCATCGTAGAGGTCGCCTCATCGTAGAGGCCGGCGTAGCACGATGCCGGTCAGCAGCAGGTAGAGGGTAAAGAGCGGCAACGCGGCGAGCGCCAGCCAGCGGCGGTACGACCGACGGATCTCGACCGTCGTGACCTCCAGCGGTGCGCTCTCCAGCCGCGACAGATGACCGAAGATGGTTTCCAGGGCACCGGCGTCGGTGGCGCGGAAGTAGTGGCCGTCGGCCAGCTCGGCGATGCGTTGCAGCTGGGCTTCGTCGAGCGAGGTGAGGTAGGGATCGTCCTCGCCGCCGAGCTTGTCGCCTTCGAACATGACCTCCATGGGCTCGTCGCCACCCAACCCGATGGTGTAGAGGCGGATCTGCAGATGGTGCACGAAGCGAGCGGCCAGCTCAGGCTCGATCCCTTCGTTGGACTCGCCGTCGGTGATCAGGATCAGTGCCTGGTCACGCTGTGGCCGGCGTGCGCGTTCGAGCAGCTGGGCGCCGGCCAGCAGTGCGTCGCCAATGGCGGTGCCGCCGCTCTTGCTCGGTGAGATGGTGTGCACGGTGACACCGCCGAGCAGCGCGCGCAGCGACGGACGGTCGGTGGTCAGCGGGCTCTGGACATAGGCGTCCTTACCGAAGATCAGCAGGCCGATGCGGTGGCCACTGGCACGGTCGAGGAAGTCACCGGCGATGCGGCGCAGGGCTTCCATGCGGTTGGGCGGGAAGTCTTCGGCCAGCATGCTGAGGGAGACATCGAGCACCAGCAGGACGTCGATGCCTTCGTTTTCCATTAGCTCCAGCTCGGTCGAACGGTGCGGCCCGGCGATACCCAGGATCAGGGCTGCGAGGAGCAGAACCTCGACGGCCAAGCTGAGGGAAGGCAGACCTCGGTGTCGCATCAACCACAGCGGGCCTGGAGGTCGAGAAGAGGGCCCTGCAGCCTGCAGTTGCAGCGCGCCGTATGGTAGCTGGTCGCGCCGCCGCAGCCGCCAGCGCTGCCAGGCGTAGAGTGGCAGTAAGAGCAGAACCCAGAGCCAGCGCGGATCGTCGAGTTGGAGCTCGAACGGCAGACCGAGGATGCCTGGGGCCATCACGAGGTCTCCTCGGCGTCCTGAGTGGAGGACCGGCGTCCGCGCTGGCCTTCGACCAGCCAGCGGGCGTCGCGGCAGATCCCGCGGAAGGCGCGTGGACTGGGCTCGTCGCGGCCGAATTGCAAGCCGGCCAGCTGCAAGAGGAGCTTGGCGATCTTGCCATCTCCCAGGCGGCTGCCGATCTCTCGTGCCGTCAAGTGGTCGAGACGTTCGCGGCGGTCCGCCTCGAAGTGGTCGCGTAACATGGCGGCCAGCTGGTGGCAGCCCTGGCGCGGGTCGGCCGTGAACTCTTCGGCCAGCGCTTCGATACGGCTGCCGATGCCACCGGCGCGTGCTCGCGGAGGCGGCGGTGGTTTGGCGGCGCGCGGCTTGGCTTTGACTCGCTTGCCCAGCCGGTAGAGTCCCCAGAGCACCAGCAGCACGGCGAGCAGCAGCAAGACGAGGCAACCGCATCCGACCATCCAGGGCGCGACGGCCTTGGGCAGATGCAGTGGGTCGGCCAGGCCCGCGGGAAGTTCCGGTGGCGCGTCTGGTGCCAGCGGGGGGTTCGATGTGGTCAGGGCGTTCGGTGTTGTCAGGATGTTTAGGGCCATCATCGTGGCCGCCGTACCCGTCGGCGCTGCTTGCGGTGCAGCAGGGTGCGCAGGGTCGTGGTGACCGGTACCTTGGTGGAGCAGGAGGCGAAGTCGAGGCCGAGCGTCATGCTGCGCTGGCGCAGGAAGTCTTGCATCTCGTGCAGGGCGCCGGCGTCGCCGGGACGCACCCCGCGTCGCGAGGCCGCACGTTCCGTTTCCGGGCCTTCGGGCGAGACACCGGTGAAGCGCACGGGCGCGGGCACCACTCCGTCCGCGCCGAGCTGCCCAGGAAGCTCAACGGGGTCGTAGACATGCAGCAGCGTGACGTCGTGGCGCGGCCGGAAGTAGCGCAGGTCGTCGGGGACGTCGAGGTCGATGAAGTCAGAAATCAGGAAGACGACGAAGCGGCCGCGACGGTGGCGCTCGATGGCGTGTACCGCGGTGCGCGGGTCCGAGACTTCGACCGGCCGCTGCCACGGTGCGGTGTGGTGCAGCAGTGCGCGCAACACCTGGAACAGCTGTCGCTGGCCCCCGCGCGGACGGCTCTCGGCAAGCACCTGATCGGCGAACAGGACGTACCCGACGCGGTCACCGCTGTCGACCGCCGCCAAGCTGAGGGTTGCCGCCAGCTCGACGGCGTGCTCGAGCTTGGTCTTGTCCTGGAAGCCCAGGTGCATCGACGGGCTGACGTCGAGGCCGATCCAGACATCCCGCCGCCGCTCTTCCTCGTGCACCTTCACGTAGGGCTCGCCGAGGCGTGCGGTGACGTTCCATTCGATGCTGCGCGCCGGCTCACCCGGCACGTACTTGCGGGTTTCGTAGTAGACCAATCCTTGGCCGCGCACCGACGTTTCGTAGTCGCCACTGGTCAGGCCGGCAGCATTGTGGCGTGCCACCATCTCGAGCTGCTGAATGCGTCGCAGCAGCGTATCGAAGTCGGCGCTTTGCAGCGCCGCGGACGTGGACGCCGAGGGTGTCGTCGACGAGGGGGGAGCAGCCACGTATCGGCCTCCTAAGTGTCGCCTCAGGGCACCGGAACGGTGCTCAAGACTTCGTCGATCACCTGGTCACTGGTCACGCCTTCGGCTTCCGCGTAGTAGGTGGTCAGGATACGGTGTCGCAGGACGTCGTGGGCCACCGCCTTGACGTCGTCGGGCAGAGTCGCGTCGCGACCCTCGATCAGCGCCGTCGCGCGTGCCGCCTGGGCCAGGGCGATCGAGGCGCGCGGCGAGGCGCCGAGCTCGACGAAGCGGCCCAAGGTCAAGCTGTTCTGTGGCGTACTCCCGTCCGGCTGTTGGTGCTGCGCCTTGCGCGTCGCTTGCACCAGGTCGGCAGCGTAGCGGATCACCCGGTCTTCGATGAACACCTCACGTGTTTCGGCCTGCAGGTGTAGCACCTGCTCGTGGGTGATCTGTGTCCTTGGTTCGGGAAGCTGTTGTTCATTGAGCACCAGCCGGACGATCTCTGGTTCTGCCTCGGGGGCTGGGTAGCCGACGACCAACTTGAGCAAGAAGCGGTCGAGCTGCGCTTCTGGCAGCGGGTAGGTGCCCTCTTGTTCGACCGGGTTCTGCGTCGCGAAGACCAGGAATGGCGGCGGCACCGGGTAGCTGGTCTGGCCGATCGTCACCTGCCGCTCCTGCATGGTCTCGAGCAACGCCGACTGCACCTTGGCCGGTGCGCGGTTGATCTCGTCGGCCAGTAGCACGTTGGTGAACACGGGGCCTTGGACGGTCTCGAAGGTCGCCGAGTGCTGGTTGTAGACGCGCGTGCCGATGATGTCCGCCGGTAGCAGGTCGGGGGTGAACTGGACGCGGCGGAACTGCAGGTGGCAGGCGCGCGCCAGCAGGTTGACGGCACGCGTCTTGGCCAGACCCGGCACGCCTTCGATCAGCACGTGACCGCCGGCCACCAGGGCCACCAGCAAGCCCCGGATGAGCCCTTCCTGGCCGACGATGCCGCGCCGGATCTCGGTTTCCAGCTGACGCAGGATCGGATGAGGAGAAGATGTTGTCATGGTGGGCGTATCTTACTCTGCTGGAGGGGATCAGCGACGCGCGAGCCAGGGGGGCGTGTCGTCGACGCGCCACAGGTCCGCTTCCAGTCGCTGGATGCTGGCGAACAGCACAGAGCCGTCGAGTGGGTGCACCGCGAGGCCCGGCACCAAGCGTGGCGTGCCGAGCTGGCCCAGGTGCTCGGGGACGCCATCGGCGGGCTGGCGCCACAATTCGATGCCGTCGTTACCGCGTGCCAGCCAGGTGAGGGTGTCGCCATCGAGGGTCCAGAAGGCGGAGCCGATCAGGTTCTCCGTACCCGCCACCGCTGTCGTGACGCCTCGACTCAGGGTATGTCGGAACAGGCCGGCGGTCCCGTAGCGGGTCAGGAAGAGGGTGTCACCATCGCTCGCTGCCAGCGCCATGTAGCCGCCCTCGTGGGTGACCTGCTCGCTCGGGTGGTTCTGTGCCTCCTCGGTGCTGGCGGGGCGGCGCCAGATCTGCCAGCTGCCGGTGCGGTTGGAGCCGAAGTAGATCCACTTGCCGTCCGGGGAGTAAGAGGGCTGCAGGTCGTTGTCGGGGTCGCGGGAGAGTCGCTCCAGATGCTGCGGCTGTGCTGGCTCGTCCTGACGGTCTTGGACCGCGTCGAGACGCAGGCGGTAGATGTCCGCCTGGCCGTCGAGACGCGCATCGAAAACCAGGGCGGTGCCGTCGGGCGACCAACGTGGGCTGCCGTTGTAGGCGCCGTGCAGGGCGGTCAACTGGGTCAGGCGGTACGAGCTGGACGTATTGCCGTCCGCTGCGGCGAGCCAGATCTCGAAGTGTCCCGAGCAGTTGGAGCTGAAGGCGAGCCGGTGGCCGTCAGGCGAGACATGGGGGTCGAGGTCTTCGCAGGGGCGGGGTGTCCATGTGGCTTCTATCGACTGGGCTTCGACCGAGGTGCCTTCGATCGAGGCGCCTTCGATCGAGGCGCCTGGCGTCCAGCGTTGGATGCCGGCTTCCACTACCCGGCGCTCGAACAGCAGCGGCCCACCGCGTCGCCCGAGGGTAGGACGCCAGGCGTGATCGACGGCGAGCGGGATCCAGCTGGGACCTGCCTCGGCTGTAGGGTCGAGCGGGAACGTCCACAGGCCGCGCGCGCCGGTGCGCCGCGACGACACTACGAGACCGCTGCCATCGGGCAGCCAGACGTGACCGCGAATCGCCCGGCCGTCGCGCGTGATGGGAACTTCCGGGCCGCCTGCCAAGGCGATGCGGAAGATATCCTGCGTGTCCATGCTGACACCACGCGTGAAGGCCAGTTGCAGACCATCGGGCGAGAAACTAGGGTTGCTGTCGCCCCAATGCTGGCCGTCGGGTGCCACCAGCTTGCGGCGCCTGCCATCGACGGTGGAGAGCAGGAAGATACCGTAGGGTTCGTCGTTGCGCTCGCGGTCGGAGAAGGCCAGCCACTGACCATCCGGAGACCAGGCCAGGTCGGCGGTGACGTTGGCTCCGCACGAACCGAGACGGCGTTCCACGTTGCCGCCGCCGGCGAGCGAGACTTCGAGGATCGTGCAGCGTTCCTCCGCTACATCGGCTTCGTCGGTGTACCGCAGGAAGGCGAGCCGCCGGCCATCCGGAGACCAGGTGGCGCCGAGGTCGGGTGCTGGATGCGTGGTCAGGCGCTGCGGCGGGGTGGAGCCGGCGGCGTCGGCAGGCAGGATGTAGATGTCGGTGTTGCCGCGGTCGTCTGAGAGGTGGCTCTGCGACGAGTCGCCTTGCCAAGAGAAGGCGACTCGACTGCCGTCGGGTGAGGCTTCGGCATGGGTCTCGAAACCGGCGTAGGCGGTCAGCGGCGCAGCGGACAGCGGAGCTGCGGCGCGGGGTGCCGCTCCTCTCGTTGCCGGGCGCTCGGCTCGACTCTGGCCGCGCTGGAGCACGAGTGGTGTCGAGACGGCGATGATCAGCGCGGCCGCCAGCAACCACGGACCGCCGTGCCACGCCAGGCGGCTCTCCGCAGCTGTCGACCTTTCAGCCTGGGGCAGCTCGGGCTGGGCTTCTTCGGGTTGGAGTAAGAGCCGGTAGCCGACCTTGGGGATCGTTTCGATAAAGCGCGGCGCACGCCGGTCGTCGCCCAGCGCGGCGCGCAGGTCCGAGATGGCGCGCGTGACGACCTCGTCGCTGATGTGCGTGTCCGGCCACACGGCGTCCAGCAGGCTTTCGCGGCTCACGACCTGGCCGGCCTGCCGGCTCAGGTGCAGCAGCACATCCATGGCCTTGGGGGTCAGGTGGCGCACCTCACCGTCCTGGTGCAGGCGATGCAATCGCGGTTCGACCTGCCAGGGGCCGAGGCGGAACGGGCTTTCGACGGCGGATTCCATGAGCGGGAGGATTCTCTCATCTTTTTCTCAGGCCTCGGCAGCCCGCCTCGCTTAGCGTTGGTCGTACTGATGATCGGCCGAGGTCAGTCCCCACACCCACTCACTCCCAGGAGATTCGATATGTCCCGAAATTCGTACTGGTCCAGGAACCCCGCGGCAGCCCGCTGCCTCCTCGCTTCTTCGTTGCTGGCCGCTCTGCTGTTCGGTGCAGCACTGTGGTTCTCGTCGGCGGTCGCGGCACAAGAAGCAGCACCGGCGATCCAGTTCTCGGGGATGCGCTGGCAGACCAACGGCGACGTCAAGGTAGAAGAGTTCGCGGGCCGCGAGGCGTTGCGGGTGCGGGGTGGAGGAGCTGCGCTCCTGGGGACCGCCCTGGGCGAAGACGGCTTGCAGAACGGCCCCGTCTTCCAGAATGGGATCATCGAAGTCGACGTGCGTACCACCGGCCACCGCTCGTTCTTCGGCGTCGGCTTCCGCATGGAGGGTCCCCATCGGGAGGACTTCTACCTGCGACCGCACCAGAGTGGACGGTTCGACGCTCTGCAATACCAACCGATCTACAACAGCGTCGCTGCCTGGCAGCTGTATCCGGAGCACAATGCGCAGATCGAGCTCCCGCCCGACCGCTGGATGCACGTCAAGCTGGTCGTTGCCGGTCCACGCCTGGAGGTCTTCGTCGACGGTGCTGACCGGCCCGTGATGGTCGTCGAGCGCCTGGAGCGCGGGGACACCCGCGGCGGTATCTTGCTCTGGGGAGGCTTCCCGGGCGGCCAGCCAGGGGAGCTCTATCCCAACGCCTTCTCGAATTTTCGCTTCCAGACGGACGAGCGTCAGGTGCCGATTCCGCCCGCGCCGCGCCCGGCGGCGGACTCCGGCTTGATCGATGCCTGGGCGGTGTCAGCGGTGTATCCCGAGCCAGAGGACCTGGCGATCTTGCCGACCCTGTCGGCGCACGGTCCGTGGAAGGTGTGGTCGGTAGATGACGAGGGGCGGCTGAACCTGGCCATGACGGCGGCGCTGCCGGGGGGCCGTGAGCGCGGCACGGTGCTGGCGCGGGTGATCCTGCGCTCGGATGCCGCACGCACAGTACGCCTGGGCTACGGCTTCAGCGACCAGGGCACCGTCTTTCTCAACGGCGCGCCGGTGCTGCAGTCGGACAATTCCTACCGTGCGCGCTCGGAGCGCTACTTGGGGGTCATGCGCGTGGACCGCGACACCCTCTACCTGCCGCTGCGCGCGGGCGACAACGAGCTGGTGTTCGCGGTCACCGAAGCCTTCGGTGGTTGGGGCGTCACCGGACGCTTGCTCGACCGAGAAGGCGTCCAGGTGACGGCACCCTTGCCGGACTGATACCGGCGTCAGGTTGCTACGGCCTACGTAGGGGCTCTACTTCTTGCGTTTCTTCTTGCCCTCTTGCAGGTATTTCTTCTTTTTTCCCTTGAGCTTGGCATGACGCAACTTGGAGCCGTCAGGCCCGCGACGCTTGCCGCGCTTCGGTCCTGGACGGTCGTCGCCTTCGCGCTGCGGTCCGTGTTCGCCATCGGTCTGCTGCCCGTACCGGGGCTGGTCTCCGGATCGCTGGTGTCCGGAAGGCTGGCGATCGTCGCGCGGTCCGCCGTAGCCGCCGCCGGGTGGTCCCTCGTCGGCACGGATGCGCAGCTCCTGACCCATCACCTGTACGCCCTTGAGGTGCTTGAGGATCTCACGCGGCATGCCGGCTGGCAGGTCGACGAGGCTGAAGCCGTCGAACAGGCGGATCTGCCCGATGTGGCGACCGTCGAGACCAGACTCGTTGGCCAGCGCGCCGACGATGTTGCCCGGCTGCACGCCGTGGTCGCGGCCCACTTCGATGCGATAGCGTTGCATGCGGACGTCCGCATCCTGGCCGCGGGGCGGACGGTCGCGCGGTCGCTCCTGCCGCTCCTGCCGGTCTGGCCGATCGCGAGGACCTCCGTCGGGGCGCCACTCGTGAGCTGGTCGGTCTCTCTGGCGCTGCGACTGCTTCTTTTCCGGCGGCGGCAGCAGGGGACGATCCTTCTGCACCAGGTAGGTCAGGGCGGCAGCGAGGGTCGAGATGTCGGTGTCCAACTCGCGCACGAAGCCGTCGGCAACTTGCTCGAAGAACTGCAACTCCTCGCTCTCGATCGTCTCGCCCAGCGTCTGCTGCAATTGCGCCACGCGACGGTTGACCACGTCTTGACGGCTGGGCAGCTGCATCGCCTCGATACGCTGGCGCGTGACGCGCTCGATGGTGTACAGCATGCGCCGCTCGCGCGGTGACACGAAGAGGATCGCCTTGCCCTCGCGGCCGGCGCGCGCGGTACGGCCGATCCGGTGGACGTAGGCTTCGACGTCGTAGGGGATGTCGTAGTTGACCACGTGGCTGATGCGGTCGACGTCGAGCCCACGGGCGGCGACATCGGTTGCCACGACGATGTCGAGTTTGCCGTTCTTCAGCCGCTCGACCGCACGCTCGCGCAGTGCCTGGTTCATGTCACCGTTGAGCGCCGCGCAGGCGAAGCCGCGCGCTTCGAGCTTCTCCGCCAGCTCGACCGTCGCCACCTTGGTGCGCACGAAGATCAGCATGGCGTCGAAATCTTCGACTTCCAGGATCCGCGTCAGCGCGTCCAGCTTGTTCATGCCGCTGACCGGCCAGTAGTGCTGCGACACGGTCGACACGGTCGCCGTCTTGGTCGTGATGTGGACGTCGACCGGATCGCGCAGGTAGTTCTTGGCGACGTGCTGGATGCCTGGCGGCATGGTGGCAGAGAACAGGGCGACCTGCTTTTCCTCTGGCGTCTGCTTGAGGATCTCTTCGACTTCCTCCTGGAAGCCCATGCGCAGCATCTCGTCGGCCTCGTCCAGCACCACGGCCTGTAGCTGCGACAGGTCGAGAGTGCGGCGCCGCAGGTGGTCCTGGATGCGTCCCGGCGTGCCGACGACCACGTGCACCCCGCGCCGCAAGTGGCGCAGCTGGGTCTCGATGTTCTGGCCACCGTACACCGGCACGACGTGGAAGCCCTTGAGGTGGCGGGCGTAGGTCTGCATTGCCTCGGCCACCTGGATCGCCAGCTCGCGCGTCGGGGCCAGCACGAGCACCTGCGGCTTGCGCAGCTCGAGGTCGAGGCGGCTGAGCAGCGGCAGGGCGAAGGCGGCGGTCTTGCCGGTGCCCGTCTGCGCCTGACCGAGAAGGTCGCGGCCGGCGAGCAGGGGCGGGATCGCCTCGGCCTGGATCGAGGAGGGGGCTTCATAGCCGACTTCGTCGATGGCTTGGAGGACTGCAGGCGCGAGGCCGAGTTCAGAGAATTCCGTCATGTTCAGGAGGGCTCCATGTCTTGAGAGCTCTGTGCGGGGGAGGTCCGATCGATGGGCTCGATATCGCTCAGAGTGAGGTGGGTTGGTCCAGTTAAGACACGGCAGCCGATCCCGTGGCGACAGGGCAGGACGTCTCAGGTTCGAATGCGTGCTGCTGTGGGTGACGGGTGCTGTTGGGTGGCCGACTGGCGGGAACGCTGTTCACACAGCGCCCGGAGATCTTAGCATGGAGCCATGGCAAGATACTTCTCGTGAGGAGACTCTGGATGCAACTACGACGTGCGGCACTCGCCCTGATCGCTCTGCTGCTACCCGGCTGCAGCCGGGAACCGACGCTCGAACAGCTTCTCGACGACGACGCTGACCCGTCCGCGGCACGGGTCGCCGCCGCCGAGCGCGACGCCCTGCGCGGCCTTTACGCTGGCGTTGCGCCGTCTGAGGTCAAGCTGGTGCTGGGAGACGAGTGGTTGACGGCGCAGGGGGTGCGCGTCCAGGACGGCCACGTGGTGGCGCTGGCGCTCGTGGGGGCGTTCCCCAGGGAGCACCTGGCCGCTCTACCGCACCTGCAGTCGCTGCACGTCGCACGCGCCGAGCTGGACGACTTCCGGCAGCTGGGACCGTTACCCGAACTGGCAACCCTGGCGGTCGACTTCTCGCGCCTGTCCAGTCTGGACGGCCTCGCCGAGTGTTGCCCACGCTTGCGTGAACTCGACATCTCGCAGGGCACGGTGCGCGATCTGGCTCCGCTCGCCGGGCTCGACAGCTTGGAGCACCTGCGCCTGGCCTACCTCGACCTGCCCGACTTGACGAGTGCACCGCCATTGCCGTCGCTGCACCGGCTGGTGATTACTGGCGGGCCACTGGCGTCGCTCGAAGGTCTCGACGCTTTCGATGCCCTGCACGAGTTGCTGCTCTTCGGCTGTCAGCAGCTGACCCGCCTGGACTCGCTGCCGCCGCTGTCCGAGTTGCGCCAGCTCGAATTGCAGCAGACGAAGGTGGCCTACCTCGGTGCCCTGCCCGAGCTGCCTGCCCTCGAACGCATCGAGACGTCGGACAACGCGCTGCTGCGCCTCCAGCTGCCAGGCGCACCGGGTGCCTTGCCGGCGCTGCGTGAGCTGGAGTTGCACGAGGCAGAGTTGGTGTCTGTCGAGCTGGGGCCGCTACCCAGCCTCGAGAGTGTTGACCTGCGCGGCGAAGGCTCGCTGTTTGACAGCGGTCGTCTGCGGCGCCTGGTGATCGCCACGCAGCCGCGCCTGACGAGCCTCGATGCGCGTCGCAACCACCTCCAGGACCTTGCCGGACTGGCGCCGCAGCCAGTGCTGGCTCACGTGCGCCTCGACCACAACCCGCTCGCCGTGCTGGAAGTCTTCGAGGACGGGTTCCCAGCCTTGCGTCATGTATCGGTGCGCCGCACGCGCGTTGCTGAGCTACCGGGGGCTCTCCAAGCCGCGGGCGTCGTGATGTCGCACGATGAAGCCGAGGTCGAGGCCAACGCCTGGGAGGCGGTGCTGCGCCAGGCGTTCGAGGCGCGGAAGGGTTCTTTCGTCGAGAGCCTGCCGGTTACCGCTGGATCCGCGCAGCGCCTCCAGGCCCGCTGCACCTACGCCGCCAGCACTTTCTCGACGCCGCGCCTCAATTGCAGCGGCAGCATCGAACAGCTCTCCGGCCTGGTCTACCTAGAGCTGGTCAGCGTCGATCCGCTGAGCCCGGCCGCCGGCGGCCCCAACACCTGGCCCGTGCGCGCCAGCGTCCGCACCCGCAAGGGGCGGGTGCGCCTGTACGTCAAGTACGAAGCGGATTTCCGCGGCCGGGCCGAAGCATTGGCGGGCTACCGCGACCCTGAGCAGCCGTGGTTCCAACTCGGCGAGGCTGGCAATGCGGCAGAGGAGCCGGGTTCCGTCTCCGGCTATGCCTTTGCCGAGGCGACTCCCGGCCAGCCCGGCTCGACTTCCGGCGAGGCGCACCTGCTGGTCGATCGGCTGGTGGTCTGGATCGAAGGCGAAGACGCAGAGGGTGTCGAGTACGTGCTGGAGTCACCAAACCCATAGGCTCACGCCCCGTGGGCACGGCCGGCTGGTACACCCTTCCCTTTGACAATCTACAAGAGCAGCGCTAGGCTCTCTTGTAGAACGTCAAGGGGACGTACTGACGACTGAAGAAAAGCCGGAGACTCCGATGCCACAAGACCGATCCGACCTGCTCCAAGGCACCCTCGATCTGCTCATTCTGCGCACCCTCCTGCCCGGTGCTCTGCACGGCTGGGCGATTTCGCAGCGCATTCAGCAGGTTTCGGACGAAGTGCTGCAGGTGCAGCAGGGGTCACTGTACCCATCGTTGCACCGCCTGGAGCGCAAGGGTTGGATCCAGTCCGAGTGGGGGGCGTCGGAGAACAACCGTCGCGCCAAGTTCTACAGTCTCACCGAGGAAGGCCGTGCCCGGCTGGAGGATGAGACGGAGAATTGGATGCGTTTGTCGGCGGCGGTGAGCCGGGTCTTGGAGTTGGCATGAGCTGGTGGAACGACCTCGCGTACCGTTGGCGCTCGCTGACCGAGCGTCGACAGCAGGACACTGAACTGGACGAAGAGCTACGCTTTCACCTCGAGATGGAGGTGGAGCGGCGGGTGGCGGCCGGAGCGACAGAGGCACAAGCTCGGCGCGCGGCGCGGCTAGCCTTCGGTGCACCGGAGAGCGTCAAGGAGGCGTGCCGCGACGCCTGGGGGACGCGCTTGCTCGACAACCTCGGGCGTGACCTGCGGGTGGCGGCGCGGCAGCTGCACAAGGGGTGGCGCTTCAGCACGGTGGCGGTGGCCAGCTTGGCGATTGGCATTGGTGCGGCGGCGGTGATGTTCAGTGTCGTCGATGCGGTGCTGCTGCAGCCCTTGCCCTTCGGTGAGCCCGAGCGGGTGGTGTCGTTCTGGGAGCTGACGCCGGGCGGCGAGCGCTTCTCGTCGTCGGACGCCAACGTGCTCGATTTCGGCCAGCGTGCGACGACGCTGAGCGGCCTGGCCGGGATCCGTTTCCCGGCGATCCGGCCGTCTCTGCGCCACGGCAGTGACCGTGTGCCGCTCGACGCCTTCGCGGTGACTCCGTCGTTCTTCGACGTGCTCGGCGTGCCGGCCCGCCTCGGACGCACCTTTGGTGCCGAGGAAGCGGTGGTGCAAGACCGACCGCGCACCGTCGTGGTGTCGGAGGCTGCCTGGCGCCGTCACTTCGCGGCGGACACGGACGTCATCGGCCGTGAGATCGATCTCGACGGCGAGCTGTGGACGGTGATCGGCGTGCTTCCTCGCGGCTTCCGCTTCGGTGTCGCGACGCCCGACCTCTACCTGCCGTCGCCCGCGGATGCGTCCTTCGACCGGGGAGATCATCGGCTGAGTACGGTGGCGCGGCTGGCGCCGGGCGTGAGCCTGGCCCAGGCCAACGCCGAGGTGGCGACGATCGCGGCACAGCTCGCTCGCGAGTATCCGGACAGCAACGATGGCTGGAGCGCCGAAGTCGAGCCGGTGAGCGAGACCTTCCTCGGCCCCACGACACGGCGCGCCAATGTCGTTCTCCTGGGCGCCGTGGGTCTGCTGCTGCTCCTGGCCTGCGCCAACGTCTCGAACCTGCTGCTCGCTCGCGGCGCCGACCGCGCCGACGAGATCCGTCTACGCCTGGCGCTGGGTGCCAGCCGCTGGCGCGTCGCGGCGCAGTTGTTCACGGAGTCCGTGCTGCTGGCCCTGCTCGGTGCCTTCGGTGGTGGTCTGCTGGCGCTCGGGGCCGTACCACTGGTACGCCGTCTCGACGTGCCGTTACCGCGCCTGGACGAGATGTCCGTCGACCTGCGGCTGCTCGCCTTCGTCGCGCTGCTGGCGCTGCTGTCGGTCCTGCTCTTCGGCTTGCTGCCGTCCCTGCGGCTGACGTCCAAGTCGGCGCGGCTCGGAGTTCGCACGGCCCGCCACGGCTCGAGTCGCCGCGACAGCCGTCTGCGCTCCGGGCTGGTAGCTGTGGAAGTCGCTCTCGCGGTCGTGCTCGCCGTCGGCTCCGGCCTCTTGGTGCACAGCTTCGAGCAGCTGCGCAGTGTCGATGTCGGCTTCGAGGCGGCCGGTCCGGGCGACGGTGGCGTCTTGCTCGCCCAGTTCGACTTGCCACCCGAGCGCTATCCCGAGAGCGGCGAGGCGACGCGTCGCTTCTACGATAACCTGCTGCCGCAGCTGCAGGCGCTGCCCGCTGTGACGGCGGTCGGGGGCTCGATCGTCAGCCCATTTCGCGGCCCAACGCCTTCGAACGTGGTCAGCAGCGAGGCTGAGGTCGACGTTGATGCGTTTACGCGCGTCCAGTGGCGCAGCGTCACGCCGGACTACTTCCGTGCTCTGGGCATCGCGCTGCTGCGAGGCAGCAGTTTCTCAGCGACCGGTGATCCCCAGATGCACGCCGTCGTCAGCTCGCGCCTGGCCTCGCGCCTGTGGCCAGGGGAAGACCCGATCGGCCAGCGTGTGCGCTGGATCTCCCCCGAAGGACCGCTGTTCGAAGTGATTGGTGTCGCCAGCGAGGTGCAGGATCTCTTTCTGGGTCAGGACCCACCGGCCATGATCTACCTGCCGCAGCGCCTGATCGGCTGGCCGAATCTGACGGTGGCTCTGCGCACGCAGCAGGAACCGTCGTCCCTGGCTCCGGCGGTGCGGTCCGTCGTGCGCGAGATCGATCCTCTACTCGCGCCGCCTCCGTTCTCGACCCTGGACGAACATCGCCGCGAGGCCTTGGCCGAGCCGCTGCTGAGCCTGCAGCTGATGTCTGTCTTCGCCGCCATCGCCTTGATCCTGGCCGCGGTCGGTGTCTACGGCGTCGTTGCCTACGCGGTTAGCCGCCGCCGCCGTGAGCTCGGCGTGCGGGTCGCCCTGGGTGCGCAGCCGCGCCAACTGGTGAACCTGGTCCTGCGCGACGGCGCTCGCATGGTCGGGCTCGGCTTGGTCGGTGGTCTGCTGGCGTCGCTGGCGCTGGTCGGCACCCTACGAGCTTTGCTTTACCAGACATCGCCGTTCAATCCAACGGTGTTGCTGGGCGTCGTGGTGCTGCTCTTCCTGGTCGGCCTGACAGCAACTTGGCTGCCGGCCCGCAGGGGTGCACGACAGGATCCCCTGCGGGCGCTTCGAGAGGAGTGAGGTGGTCGGGACGCAGTTTGATCGAACTGACCAGAATGCGACCCGAGGCAACCCTCCCCGTCGGCTGCCGTATCATCGGGTACAGGTTCCCATCTCCGTGGAGAGCAGCCTGTGGAGCTGCGCTTGCCGTTCAAACTCACACGAAGGAGCTCCCTATGGAACGCATTCTCGGCTGTCTCAGTTTGGCCTTCTTTCTGCTCTTCCTCTCCGTGCCCCACGCAGCGCGGGCACAGCCGCTCGCTCCAGCATCCACCGACGCACCTGCTGCCTTACCCAGTGACGATCAGATCGCGAGGATCCTGCAGCAGCGTGTCGAGCGCGACCAGCGCGGAGTCGGCATTGTGGTCGGTGTACTCGATGCCAAGGGCCCACGCTTTGTGGCTCATGGCGAAATGCGCCGCGGCGGCGGGGAAGTGCCGGACAGCAAGACGCTGTTCGAGATCGGCTCGATCTCCAAAGCCTTCACCGGTACGTTGCTGGCTAGCCTGGTCGCTACGGGTGAGGTGCGCTTCGCCGAGCCGGTCGCGGCGCTGCTGCCGGAGTCCGTGCAGGTGCCGGAGCATGGCGGCACGATCACGCTGGAAGCCCTGGCGACGCACGCTTCGGGTCTACCCCGCCTGCCCGACAACATGACTCCCGCCAATGTCCTGAATCCCTATGCCGACTACAGCGTCGAGCAGCTGTATGCCTTCCTGAGTGGTCATCAACTGCGCCGCGACGTCGGCGTCGAAGTCGAATACTCGAATCTGGGCTTCGGTCTGCTTGGACATGCGCTGGCCCGGCGGGCGGGTGGCAGCTGGGAAGAGCTGGTGCGGGCGCGAATCACAGGTCCGCTGGGTATGACGGACACCATCATCACGCTAGCGCCGGCGCAGCGGCAGCGCTTTGCCACCCCGCACCGGGGAGACCTCGAACCCACTCCCGCCTGGGACATCCCGACCCTCGCCGGAGCCGGTGCTCTGCGCTCTACGGCCGCGGACATGCTGCTCTTGGCGGCCGCGCATCTGGGGCTCGGAGAAGCAGGGGAAACACAGGAGGCGGTGCGGGCAGCGCTACAGGAAGCGCGCAGGCCGCGCCGGAGCATGGGGGTACCTGGGATGGAGATCGGTCTCGGCTGGGTCACGCGCACGGGCGGGAGCAGCACTATCGTGTGGCACAACGGCGGTACCGGCGGTTCGCGCTCGTTCTTCGGCGTCGATGTCGAGGCGGGACGCGCGGTCGTGGTGCTGACCAACAGCGAGCACAGTGCCGACGACATCGGCTTCCATCTGCTCGATCCAAGCTACGAGCTAGCGACCTTCGGGCCACCGCCGAAGGAGATCGACGTGGCAGTGCAGGACTTGGAGCGCTACGTCGGTCGCTACCAGCTGGCGCCGGGTTTCTTCGTCGAGATCACGCGCGAAGGCGCACAGCTGTTCGCCCAGGCGACCGGGCAGCCGCGGTTCCCGGTCTTCGCTTCGGCGCCGAAGGAGTTCTTCTTCAAGGTAGTCGAAGCGCGCCTCGTCTTCGAGGTCGAGGGCGGCGACTCGGCCAGCAACTTGACCCTCTACCAGGGCGGGCAGGTGATCCCGGGACCGCGAGTGACCGACAGCTCGATGCCCTGAAGTGCAGCTACGTGACGGCGCGGCCGCCGGCCAGGCGCAGGTGTGGCCGCGCCGGTTCCGTGGCTCTTGGAGCCGGAGACTCGCGGTCCGGCTCTCCGCGCTTCGGATCAGCGGTGGCCGTCTCGGTGCGAGTTTCGAGCATTGCCGAGATGCGCTCGAAGGTGATACCCATGCGCTCGGCCAGCACCGTGGCCAGCGAGGTATCCGCGACACCGGGCACGAACTGGTAGGTGGAGCGCTGGTCGACGATTTCGACCTGCAGGAAGTGTAGGTTCCGGATCGGTGGTGCGGCTTGCAGCCCGCGGGCGTAGTCGAGGAAGTGTGTGGTGATGAAGGTCACGGACCGGACTTTCTCGAGCAAGCGTAGGACGAGCGAGAAGACCTCGCTGCCTTCCGACGGGTTGGTGCCAGAGCACAGCTCGTCGAGCAGCACCATCGATGTCCCCTGCATGGTCTCGAAGAGTGTCCGAATGCGTTCGAGCTCGCGTCCCAGGCGGCCTTCGGAATGCTCGATCGCCTCGTGCTCGATCAGCGACACGAAGAGATTGCGCACCGGCAGCAGACGGGCCTTCGACGCGGCGACGTAGAAGCCGTTCTGTCCGAACAGTTGTGCCAGGCCGAGTGCCTGGAGTAAGCGCGTCTTGCCACCGGAGTTGGGACCGGTGATCAGGGTTGCCGAGCGCGCCTTCTCGGAGTGAATCTGGCAGGGGACCGGCGGTGACGGGCCGCTGAGCAGCAAAGGATTGAACAGGTTCTCCAGTTCCAGGCTGTCTGCCGCGACTCCGGCTCCAACCAGTAGCTCCGGCAGGCACACGTCGAGCCCGGCGGCGACGGCACGCTCGGCGAATTGATGCTGCGTCAGGTAGACCTCGAGCTGTCCCATCAGCTGGGCCAGGCCCAGCAGGGCCGGGGCCACGGTATCGAACACCGACTGCAAGAGCCGGTTGCTCATCTCGCCACTGGTCAGTTCGAAGCCGTGTAGGAGCAGCGCGGAAAGGCGCTGCAGCAGGTGCTTCCAGGGCCCCAGGAAGAACCGATTACGACGGTTGTAATGGATCTCGCGCAGGTCGAGATGCTTGATGCGGCCGTCAGCTCCGACGCGCAACTCGACGCTCAAGGTTGCGCGGTGCTGGTGGTAATCGAGCAGGCTGGCCAGGGTCTGGTAGGGCTCGGAGGCCTGGATCTCCTGGCCTACCGAGTGCAGCCGCGCCAGGCCGCTGTGTGCGTTCTCGAAGTCGGTGACCATCGAGTCGATGCACTGCTTGGCCAGGTTCAGCAGGTCGATGCGGAAGGTATTGATGTCCAGGCGCGCCATCCGCCCCGGCATCTTGAACATGTGGATCAGCTGGTGCAAGCGCTTGTACAGCGCGGTGGTCTTGGTCAGCAGGTCCGGGGATGTCGCCAGCTCGCGCAGAATTCCCTGGCGCAGTTGCGTCGTCTCCAGATCCTGGACCAGGGTCGTGTGGATGCGGAAGAGAAAAGCGTGGTTGGTGCCATAGCGTTGGCCGTCGATCTCCAGTCCCAGGCCCTGGCGTACCCAAGGATCGAGGAAGAGGTCGGGAGCGAACTGCTCCGGTGGGCACGGCGGGACTTGGTTCGAACTGGCCAGGGCCTCGTCGATCATCGGGGCTTCGCCCTTGCCGGTGAAGGCCAGGCCGAGCACCTCCTCGAGCTGCCGGTCGTCGACGTCGAGGCGGGCCTGGGCATGCAGCAGGTCCGGGACCGGAATCATCTTGCCTCCTCTCGCTGGGGTTGGAGCTCGTGTAGCGATCCGTTGCGGATCTGGGGGGGTAGAGCTGAAGCCCACAACGCCCCCAGGCTTTCGGGTATTCCGCTCTACGCTGAAGTCTTCGACCAGCGGAGGAAGGCGGCGAACCCGGAGTCGTCAGGCGAGAGCCTTGCGCAGTGCCAGGATGTAGCCCAGGTGGAGGCCTTCGTGGAAGTTGTTGAAACTGATCGCCTCTTCCACTGTGCTCAGCTTGAAGCCCTGCGAAGTTTCGTACAGTGAGTAGCCGCTGAACTTGCCCGCGGCGAGATCCTCGGCAGTCCGCTTGGGAGCTTCGAGGCTGTACTCCATGATTGCCCGGAACGACTCCGCGTCCCCGTCGCTCGGCAGTGTGCCCTTGCGGTAGCGATCGATTAGTTCCTGGGGCACGAACGGTTCGACGCCGCTGAGGCCGTACGTCAACACTTGCTGCGTTGCCACCAGGTGCGCTCCGTTCCAGGCCACGTGGTTGACGAAGCCGTCCGGGATGCGGAACAGGTCGTCCTCGGGGATCGAGTCGAGCAACTGGCCGAGAACCTGGCGAATGAACGAGAGCTGGTCGATGGCGAGCATGTGAGATCTCCTGGGTCTTTGTGAACGGCTGTAGCTGCCGCGACCCTATACCGGTACAATGACTCCAACAAGTCAAAGGAGGTTCCACATGGGCAGAAGTATCGCTGGCGCTGTGGTCGGCTATATCGTCTTGGCGCTGATCATCATGGGGTGTTATACCGCCGCGTTCCTCGGCCTCGGCCCGAGTTTCGCCTTCCAGTCTGATGGCTCGACCAACGTGACGATGGGCTGGCTGATGCTCATGGTCGTCGTCAGCCTGCTTGCCGCAGTGGCTGGTGGCTATGTGGCGGCCATGGTTGGTGGCGGCAGCGGAGCGCGGGCGGTCCAATTCCTGCTCGTGCTGGTGCTGGTGCTCGGCGTGATTTCAGCCGTGGCGGAGATGGGCAAGGAAGTGCCGGCGGATCTCAACCCATCACAGTTGAGCAACATCGAGGCGGCCCAGTACGCCGTCCAGCCGACCTGGTTCGCCTTCACTGTGCCGGTGTTGGGCATGGTCGGCGTCTGGTTCGGTGGGCTGCTGTACCGGCGCAGGTTGGGGCCGGCGTGACTGAGACCGCCCATGACCGAGACCCCAGGGAGTGACGCCCGGCGAGCACTCAGGCGGTATTTCTCGTTCTGCGGTGTCCCCCGTCTTCGAGATCTTGCGTGGACTCCACTAGAGAGGCGCAATTCGGCGCTCGATCTAGCCAGGAGGCTGCGTGATGAAGAACTTTCTCGGTGGGTGGTTACACGGAACAACCGGGCGATTGTCGTGGGTGCTGCTGGTGCTGCTCGTCTCGACCGTCGCCCTGGCCCCGGAGGTCAGAGCCGACTGCTACTCGCGCAACGGATGCGGTGGTAGCGGGCAGTCGGCGTGCACTGTCTTGCAGTGTTTCCCTTCCTGCACGGGCGACCTGCAGGAGATCAGGGGTCGGTGCGTCGACTGTTATGGCAGGCACAACTGTGGCAGCGCTGGGCAGGCAGCGTGTCCGCCCACCAAGTGCATCCTGCCGTGCCGCAACGACGCCAACCTATATCTGGACTTCCGCACGGGTAAGTGCGCCTCTGTGCCACGGGGATCGTCGGCGCTCGGGGCCAGCCTCGGCTCTGTGGGCGCCCTTCTCGACGATGCGACGCAGAACTGCATTGCGACGGCGAATGTTCTGCTCCCTGCCCTCCCTGTTTCTCGAACGCTCGATCAGCTGGACTCGATCAAGTCGACGGCACTGTTTGCGGGCCAGACCGCGGGCAGATGCTCTCAGCAGTTCGACTACGGCTACGTTTGTGGTGCCGGCAGCTATGCCGCGACCTATTTCAAGATGATTGCTCGTGACTCCAACCTGGCGAACCAGGTGATTCAGCGTACGAAGGACGCTTGGAACAACGAGTGCTCGAACTTCATCGATCCGGTCCAGCGCGGCTACTGCGCGGCCATCGTGGCGGCCGGCGGCGAGGCGATCCAGGCGGGGCGGTGCGTCGCCGAAATCGTGGAGGAGCTCTTCGAGCGAGCTGGCATGAGCAGCCCGCCCTCGCACGACATGCGATTGTTGGACTCGGTGTGCCAGGGGCTCGGTACTTTCACCTATGGCTTCACGGTCGATCAGCTCCTTGGCATCCTGCTGGCGGAGTTCACCGAAGGTGGCAGTGAGGTGGCAGCGACGATCAAGGACTTCGAGGATCTGGTCAAGTGGCTCAACCGCGTGCGTCAACTGCACTCCAAGTTCCATGCGGCCGCGAACTTCCTGCAGAAGCAGGAGAACCTGCGGACGATCCCAGCCTGCCAAGGCATCTTCTTTTGAGGCTCCCTCCTGTGTACATGCGAGCCTAGTTTTCGCGCAAGTCTGGCAATGTCAAAGAGCTAGAATGAAACGTTTGCCGAGAGATGCAGACAAGAACTTAAGACCATGGCGACAGGCGAAGAGCCCGCCATCCCGAGGCTCGGGATGGCGGGCTTTGGCGAAGAGAATTGGCTTCGAGTTCAGCTCTTGTCGCTGCTCGAACCAGGGTGACACTGCAGGGTGTAGATCTGCTGACCGATCCCGAGAAGCACCTGGATGGCTTGGATCAGCTCGATGTGCTCCTTGGACGGTGGGTTGGGGGGCAGCGTGTTGAGGTTCTTGAGAATTTCCTCGAGCTCTCGCAGTGCGACGGCGGCAACCGGCCATGCAGCACAGAACCCCCGGTCGCTGTGTTCACCAGCGGTCAAGGCCGTGCTGGGAGGTACCGGTTTGACGGGGAAGGACGTGCCGCCCGGGTTCGTCACCGTGGGGGGATTGATGTTGTTCAGTTGGATGATGTACTCGCCCTTGGCTGGCAGGTCGGCCTCGTACTTGGTATTGATCGCGAAGCCCTCGCCCTTGAGAACGCCACCGAGGCCTCCCACGAATCCGTCTAGAACGGGTTTGAGTTTCGGTAGCTTCTGCCCGATCAGGGTGAAGATGGACTGCAGAGCCGGGAAGAGTTCGGCAATGACCTGCAGGATGAAGTGAGCCGTCGAGCCGCTCGGGGTTCCGGTCGAGCTTTGCGTGTCTGTTGGGTACATGGTGGAGTCTCCTGATTCAATGGGTGTGGGAAGAAAGCGGAGGGTTTCCGCGCTGGAACTCTGGGTCTGGAAATAGCCGTTGCCTGTACCAATGGCGCCGTCCACCATGGCGAGGACGTTGCTGTCCGTAGTGTTGGCCTGGATGGTCTGCAGGTAGCTGCGAACCTTGAGCCAGAAAGCCACCGCATCCGCGGAGGGAGCCGTGGTGACCGTGCCTGGATGCGGCGTGGCCCGGAAGTCGAGGTTCTTGCCCTTGTTGCTGGAGAGCAGAGCATTGCCGGCACCCAGGAGGCCGTCGATGGTGACGATGACGTCGTGCTGGTTGGAGTTCACCTTCAGCAGGTTGAGCAGGTTGTTGGCAATGGCCCAGAAGTGGTCGTAGCCAGTGGTGTAAGCGGCGATGTCGATGTCGCCGTTCTTCGGCGCTTTGCCCAGGGCCTTGGCCAGGGTCGCCAGTTGCTGGTTGAAGCTGGCATCGAGGTACTGATCGAGGGTCGAGATCACCGTGGCGTTCTGGCCGGTGAGGGTCTTGGCCTGCGTGAGCAGACTCTCCAGGGATTGGGTCAGGTTTTGCGTCTGTTGCTTGACGAAGGTCTCGGCGTCTTGGACGGCGGTCTGGATGCCCGAGATGTCGAGCAGCTTTTCGAACAGGTGCTTGATTTCATCGCGGAAGGACCGTGGGATCACGGCGTCGAGGATCGGCTTGACCACCTTCTTGAACACGCAGGCGATAGCCTTGAAGGCCCACTCGACCGGCTTCAAGGCATCATGGATGGCGTGAAGAATGGGCTTTAGGAAAGAGATCTTCTTGAACGCGTCATCCACCTTGCCGGCGATGTCGACGACGTCACTGAAGTGCGAGGTGAAGTCGTGGAAGCCGGTCTGGGCGGACTGGATATCGCTCTTGACGGTGCCGATCGCCGAGGTCACCGGTGAGACCACTTTCTGTAGGTCGGTGGCCATGCCGGTGTAGACGCCGATGACTTTGTCGAGTTCCTGGCTGAAGTCGCCCTCGACCAGCAGAGCGACACCTTGGGCGAGTTGTACGGAATCGTCGATGATCATCAACTGCCGGACCCAGGTGCCCATCTGGGCCTCGAGTTCGGTGACCACCTTGTTGACGTCGTTGACCGGGGTTTGGAACTCCGAGGCCGTCTTGCGGATCGGTGACAGTGCGTCGTCCAGGTCACCGAGGGCGTCCACCGCATCACCGATGCCGCTCTGCAGTGCTTTGATCGGTTCGACCATGATGTCCAGGAACTCCAGGAACTCGATGTCGCTCAGCACCTCGACGAGATCCTTGATATCGCCGAGCAAGGAGTCCAGGTCCGACAGATCCGTCTTGGCCTTTACGGGGACGCCGAGCGCGGTCTCGAGGTTCTGCAGATCGGTGTTCAGGTCTTGTGTCAGTGGCGCGACGGCTTGGGCTCCCTTCTGTAGGGTGTTGAGGTCGCCGACCAAGTCGAGGATCGGTTGTAGGGGATCTTGGTAGCTGGCCATGTCAGGCTCCTTCGCTCGTGTAAGGGTCGGTGTAGGCGCCGCTGTCGCGGGCCGCCGTAACCGCCGCTGCCAGTTCGGCGAGCGAGTCGGCATCGGCCCAGGTACCCATGCCGGCGGCGGCCAGGCTGCCCGCGAAGGTCTGTGCACCGATCAGCGCCGACCAGCGGTCGCGGCCGGCTTCGAGCCAGGCGTTGCCGCCGCAGGCGAGCACTTCGACGGCGTGCCGCAGGGAACTGGCCGTCCAGTCCCGCACCGGTCCCGGTTCGCCGCGTAGCAGCCGTTCGATCGCTGGCCGTGCCTGGCTGCCGCCCACCGCATTGGCCAGTTTCTCCAGGGTCGACTGCGCGCTCTTGGACAGCTGGATGCTCTGGGTCACCGAGGTCGCGCCGGAGAGCAGGGCGGAGGTGGCGGCGGAGAAGTCCTTGATTCCGGCTTGCAGGTCATTGGTGTCCTGCTGCAGTGCGGTCAGCGTGCCATCGACGTTGTCGAGCAGCTTGCCGATCGGCAGCAGCGCCGCGATCGCCTGGTCGATGTCGGCCTTGGTGGAGGGATTGGCCGGGTTCAACTGCTGGTGACTCCCTACCAGCAAGTTCAACTCGCCGAGCAAGCCTTGCAGCGGCTTGACCAGCTGGCCGACCAGGTCGAAGCGGGACTTGGCGCCGTCGACCGCCTGCAGGAGGCTGTCGGCCTGGGTCAACAGATCGCGGGTCTGACCGAGCGAACTGTTCTTGGCGCCCAGAGAGTGCAGCACCTGCGTGACGGCTGGTAGCGCCTTCTCGGCGTTGCCGACCGCAGTCGTCATCGTGGCCAGGACCGGCTCGATGTCAGCCAGCAACTTGGTGTACACCAGAGCCGCCTGCTGGATCTGGGTCGTTAGCTTGCCGCCTTCTTGTTGATTGGCCTTCTCGGCCAGCTTGAAGTAGCCGGGCACGGCGCTGTAGGTGGGTTGCCAGGACTTTGTGTTCTGCTGCGCCACCGACTGCAGTTGCGTGGAGAGCTGCTGGGTCGGGTTGTTGAGCTGGCCCAACAAGGTATTGACCACGGTCACCTCGTGGTCGAGGTCGGAGGCCTGCGTCTGCAGCGATGTGATCTGTGCCTGGATGCTCTGCAGTTTGCTGGCGACGTCGACGAAGTCGAAGACCTCTTCCAGGATCTCGACCTTGGCCAGTAACTGCACGACCTCGATCACGTCGCCCAAAATGTCCGAGAAGCCGGTGAGGTCTTGTTGCAGCGACGCTCCGGTCGCCGGAGCCAGCTGTTGGACCTTCGCCGCCTGGGTCTCGAGCTGTGCCGTCTTGGGCTGCAGGTCGTCGACCGCCGTCGCCAGCCCCTGAAGGGCCGTTTCCAGCTTGCCGAAGTCGGGCAAAGCAATGGAGGCACTGATGTTGGCGTGCACCGCCCCGTCTCCGGGGCCGAAGGAGAAGCTAACGGTCGTCTTGGTCTTCTTGAATGTGAGGGTGTAATTGCGGGCAATGGCGAAGGCGAGCAAGGCAGCCAGGGGCAGCAGGTGGCGCAGGTCGAGCGCCTTCTCCAGCAAGGCCAGGGTCAGATCGCTACCATCGCCGTCCGCGGCGACGACTTCCTCGGCTCGAGAGTCGTCGAGCACCTGGTTCCAGGCGTCGATCTGATCCTGGGGTAGGACATCGAGTGCGAACGGCGAGTTGTCCTCGAGGTTGGAGAAGAGTTCTTGGGCCTGTTCGATTCCAGACCAAGAGATGATGAGGTTGGGCATGGTTTGCCTCCTGTTCTCGACTCCGCTGGCGGGGTTGCCGCGGAGCACGGTCGGCGTTACCTAAGTGAACAGAAAGCGTGGCCAGAAGGGGCCATGGATGCTCGCCTTGGTGGGAAGAAAGCTCGTCCTGGTGTTAGCCTGAGTTCCTCCGGCGCGCGAGAGCTTGCGAAGTTTCTGGCGCGCCATTCACTTCTCTCAGCACTAGGAGTTCTCTCGATGCCGACCACCATGCGTGCCGCCCAAGTCGCCGAAGTCGGTGCCGACTTTGAACTCATCGACCGTCCGATCCCCGAACCCGCAGCGGGCCAGGTGCGGGTGAAGGTCGAAGCGCATGGCATCTGCAACAGCGACGCCTTTGTACAGTTCGCCGCCTTCCCGGGCCTCGAACTGCCGCTGAAGTTCAGTGCTCTCCCTTGTACCAAGCCGGTGGCCGAGACCTATCCGTTGTCCAAGGTCAACGAGGCGTTCGAGCGCATGATCACCAATCAAGCGCGTTTCCGGGTCGTCTTGACGATGGACTGAGTCGCGCCAGCGGCGCGCCCTGTTCAGGAAGGGTTCGACAGCCGTGCATACAGCCAGCGCATCGCGACGCGGCGATCGCGCTGCACGCTGGCTTCGTTGCTGCCGAGGGCTTCGGCCGCTTCGCTCAGGGTGAGGCGGCCGAAGTAGAGAAGTTCCAGCAGCTTGGCCTGACGCGGCTGGATGTCTTGCAGGCTCTCGAGCGCGTGGTGAACGGCCAGAATCTTGGCGGCCAGTGGCACGCGGTCGAGCGTTCCCGGGCTGACGGCCGCCGGGATGGGCAGATGGCGATCGCGACGGGCGGCCTGCACCAGGGTGTGACGCAGCGACTGCGTGGCGACCTCGAAGAAGCGACCGCGGTCTTCGGTTTCGAGTGGCGCGCCGCGCAGCCCTGGGGAGCTACTGTGAGCCAGGAACACAGCAGTGCTGGGGTGGCGCGGATCTCGGTTTCTGGTGAGCAGTTCGGAGGCGATGAACTGCAATTCTTCTTCGGCATCGCTCAGGGCCTTATCGAGCAGCCGGGAATCGACCCGGCGCCAGCGGCTGAGTAGGTCGGTCACCAGTTCGAAGGAGGCACTCACGAGTCTTGCTCTTCATGGTCCGGGCCAGCGAGGGGCTGGGCGAGCGGTTGCAGATGCAGTGCTTGGTGCAGCCGCGAGCGCTGGACGCTGGCCGTCGATGCTTCGAGGGTCGAGATCCAGGCAGCGACGTCCTCGGGACTGGCGGGCGTCACTGCCAGGGCCGCGAGCAGGGCGTCACGCATCTCTTCGGCGTCGACGTAGCGGTCCTCGGGACTCGGCTGGAAAGCTCGCTCGAAGACCGGTGCCAACCGCTGCTGCAGGTCGGGATGACGCGGCAGGTGGAGTTCTGGCGGGCCTGCGGCGAGGTGCGCCTCGGTGGCACCCCTGGGGAAGGCGCGGCGCAGGGTGAGGGTCTCGTAGAGGACGGCGGCCGCAGAGAAGAGGTCGCTCTGTTGCACGGCAGGTTGACGCGCTGCCTGTTCCGGCGCCATGTAGGCGGGAGTGCCGCGGATCTTGTCGCCCTGGGTCTGGTACAGGCGGAACTCCGCCTTGGCGATGCCGAAGTCCGCCAGCTTGAGGTCGCCCTGCCGGCTGGTGAGGATGTTCGCCGGCTTGACGTCGCGGTGGATCAGGCCCAGGGGGCGTCCCTGGCGGTCGGTGCCGCGATGAGCGTAGGCCAGGGCGCCGAGCAGCGCCGAGGCGATGGCGGCGACCACTGGAAGCGGCACGTCCCGAGGCATGCGCCCGGTGGGGGAGAGCACCGGCGAGCGGCGGCGGCGCGCGCCCGAACGGTGCAGCAGGCTGGCTAGTGTCGGTCCGTCCATGTACTCCATGGCCAGGAAGTAGTTGTCGTCGTGGTCCTCGATGTCGTAGATCTGCACGATGTTCGGGTGGCGCAGCTGGGCGGCGATGCGCGCTTCGTCGAGGAACATGTCGATGCAGTCGGCTTCCTGCGCCAGGTGTGGCAGCAGACGCTTGATCGCCACCTCGCGTTCGAAGCCGCCGGGCCCCAGCTTCTCGGCCAGCAGGACCTCCGCCATGCCGCCGGTGCCGAGGCGATGGCGCAGGCGGTACGGGCCCATGCGCTCGTGCTGCCAGGTGCGTTCGAAGGCGATGGCCAGCTGCGATGCGACGGCCTCCAGGAACACGCGGTTCTCCGCGGTGAGCGGCGCGCCACTCTGCTTGCGACCCACCCCGACAAAGCCCTCCAGCCGGCTAGCGGTGCGGATCGGCACCGCCAGGACCAAGCCGAGATGCCAGAGTTCTTCCTGGGCTTCCACGTCGAAAACGACATCCGTGAAGCCTGCGATGCCGCCGCTGTCCTGCTCCAGGGCCATGGACAGGACGCCGTCGCCGTCGACCCTGTTCGCTTCTTCGCGCGCGGGCTCCGGCGACGAACTGTCGACGGTTTCGGGAACATCGCTGAGCGCGCGCACGAAGGCCTTCTGATCTGCGCTGCGCGTCCAGACTTCGGCACGCTCCAGCTTCAGGCGCTGCACGGTCTCGACGGCGTCGGCGAAGACTTGCTTCTGGTTCGCCTTGCGCACCGAGCTGGCCAGATTGCGCAGGAGTTGTACCTCGCGTGCCTGTTCCATTGGTTGGCGCTCGAACCAGCGGTCGATCAGGCTGCGCACGCGGCGGTAGAGTGGGTGAAAGACGAGGAAAAAGAGGCCTGTGACCATCGCCGCCGCCACCGGCGAGGCCAACCAGCCAGCGCTGCTCAGCCAGGCGGGTACGCCGACCACCAGCAAGACGAAGAGGGTGCCTAACAGCAAGGTTGTCATGCTGTAGCCGACGACCGCGGCGGTGAAGCGGTCGACTTCGAAGGCGTTGTGGCGCACGATCGAGTAGGCGGTGATGACGGCGAAGACGATCACCGGGAACGAGCTGAGCGCCCAGTGGAACGTAGCGTCGACGATCTGGGTCGCGTTCAAGGCCGATGGGAGGACCAGGCCCAGGATCATCGCCACCAACAGGGCCCGGCTGCGCGCGATGGCACTGGGTTTCGCGCGTTGGCGCGCGCGACGCAGCTGCAGCACGGCGAGGGCGAGTGAGCCGATCGCGGTCAGAGCGGCGTAGATGTTGCCGGCCTGGATCGTCGAGCCGAGAGCGCCGCGCAGGGCCGGCAGCAGGTAGCTGCCGACTTCGAGCATGATCGCGGTCAGCGAAGGCAAGTAGAAGGCCGTGATCCAAGGGCGCGCGAGTAGCCGCTGGGGATAGCAAGCGAAGAGGTGCAGGCCGGTGGCCGCGGCCAGGTAGATGCCGATACTCTCGACGATCAGCCCTTCGGTCGGTCGTGCCAGCAGGGCCAGGTAGCCGAGCAGGTGGAGTCCGAGACTGCTACAGAAGGCGAGAAAGTAGCCGGCGGCGCGGTGATCCGGGCGCAGCGCGAAGGAGGCGATGCCGATCAGCAGCAGCAAGGTGCCGGTGCCCACACGCGTCCACAGCACGATCCTTTGTGGGGTCGAGAAGGCTCGCACGGTGGCGGTCACGGCACGCTCTTCGTCGCCACGGCGGATGCGCAGGGTGAGGGGGCCGGGTTCGATGGCCAGTAGGGCCGAGCGGATGCGCGCGGGATCGCCGTCGACCTCAGTCCCCTGGACTTCACGGATCAGGTCGCCGACGTGAAGTTGCGGCCAGAGCTCGTAGGCCGCGACGATGCGGCCGCTCACCGAGCCGAAGGTGAACTGCGGATCGACCCCGCGCAGCAGCGTCGCAGCACCGACAGCCGCCGCCGTTACCAGGGCCAGGGCGAGCAGGACGAGAAGGCCGAAGGCCCAGGCTCCCGGCTGTTGACGCAGCCGTCGTAGCGGCGAGGTCGTCGGGATCGGCGTTCCTGTGCGGGCAGTGCTGCCGCCAGTGCTGACGGAGGTGGCCAGCGGCGCCGTGGTGCGAACTGCCTGCGGATGCGATGCGAGAGGAGTGACCGGCAGGCTGCTGTCGCTCTCCCTTGGGATGCCGTTGCCGTTGGCGTAGGAGGGGGGCTCGTCGGCGAGTGCGTCGAAGAAACTGTCGAGTTCCGCGTCGCCGGGGCGCGCGGCAGCTTCGAGAGCCTGTCGCAGGGCCGTGTCGCTACCGCAGGTCTCGGTCAACCACGCGCTGCGCGCCTCTGCGGGCAGCGCGAGAACTTGCCCCATCAGCCTGTGGAAGCGCTTCTCGGATGCGAGATCCATGCGGCGTCACCCCTCTCTATCGCAGCCGCGTCTCGGAAGGCAGGGGCTCCGGCGGCTCCGCGGATGGGGTCGCCGGAGGTGCTGCGGGCTCAGTGCTCGTGGTCGAGATACGAAGCCTTGAATTCACCGATCAGCTTGCGCAACATCTCGACATTCTCAAGATCGGTGGTCTGCTTGGACTTCATGGCGTAGACCATGATCTGGTGCAACAAGGTGAGGTGACGGACGTACTTGGCTTCGGCCTTCTCGTCTCCGGCCGGCGCTGGCTTGATGCGCTGCGCCAGGAAGTAGTCGGTTACCGTGTCGGTCAGGTTGTCCGCATGGACTTCCTTGTTGTTGACCCAACGAACCAGTTGGTTCCACGTTGGTTTTTCTTGTGCACCAATTCTCGTGACCTGCTTCATCGATTTTTCGATGGTGTCGACGTCTTCCAGCATCTGGGTGAAGCGGGTCTCGTCGCCGTAGATTCCGCACGGAATCTGGCAGTGGCCGAAGGCTGGCAGGGCTGGAGTGAGGAGCAGAGCGAGTAGCAGCAGAGCCGAAAGCAAGTGTCGCATGAGAGCGTCTCCTTGTCGTGGTAGAACGTGGTTACTGAGAGACTTCCTCGAAGTAGCACGATGATACCGGGTGCTTGCACTCAGTCAAGAGTTCCAGTCGAACCCTTAGAGGTTGACCCGTCGAGGTGATCAACACACACATCACGCCGCCAATCGGAGGTATCCCGATGAAGTTCCGCCCCGAAACCGATTTTCTGAGGGCCATCCGCCTCGCCGTACTCGTCCTGACTGTCACCTGTCTCACGGCCAGTTGTGCCCAGGCCCAGCGCCAGAGCGTTGCTATCGTTCTCTATCCTGGCGTCGAGCTGCTCGACTTCGCCGGCCCGGGTGAGGTGTTCTCAGCCGCTGGCTTCCGGGTGTTCACCGTTGCCGTGTCCGACCAGCCGCTGGTCAGCCAGGGCTTCGTGCGCATCATGCCGCAGTTCGCTATGGCCGACAGTCCACAGCCCGACATCACCGTCATTCCCGGCGGGGATGTCGGTGCGCTGCTCGACAGTCCAGAGGCCATGGCCTGGCTCGACAAGGCGGCCAAGGACGGTCAGCACGTGCTGTCGGTATGCAACGGCGCCCTGGTGCTTGCCAAGCTGGGCTTGCTCGACGGCCTCGAAGCCACCACGCATCACGGCTCCTTCAGTTCGCTGCGCAGCATGGCGCCCAACACGACGGTACACGAGGATCGACGCTTCGTTGACAACGGCAAGATCATCACCTCGGCCGGCGTCTCCGCGGGGATCGATGGTTCTCTGCACTTGGTGTCCCGCCTGCTGGGGGAGGGCGCGGCACGACGCACGGCACGCTACATGGAGTACGACTGGCGTCCGGAGGAGTTCGCTGTAGCGGGAGCTTCCGACTAGGAGATGACGCGGTGCAAGCTGAGTTCCCGAATCTTCATCCCTGGTCTCGATATCGACCTCTACCCGAAGAACAGTGGCGGTTCTGGCCTTGCTGGCCAGTCCCTTGTAGTTTGGCTGCGCTGATCAGGCACCGCGCGGCCGCGCCTTGATCCCCGGTCTCGACGGTCTCGATCTGCAGATAATCGAGCTACTGATCCCCGAAGCTCGGTTATCCCACGTCGCCGAGTTGCTACAGGCGCGCGTGGCTGGCTTGACTAAGAGCCCGGGGTAGGTTCTCAGGGCACCAACACCGACGAGCTTGAACTCCTGGCTCTTACTAGATCTCGGCCCGAGCGACCCTATGACGTACTTCCCTTACCAGAATCTCGTCTCGGCTGACTCGGAAGGCATCGTAGTCATCATCCAGCATTGCCTGTTGAGCAGCTTCGCCGATGAAGTGGCTTGACAGTATCTGCCGGCAGCGATCTTTTGGCATTAGGTCTACGACATACTGACTTGGCCGTTTCCTGCTGATCGCTCTGTTTGTTCTGGCGGTGATCAAGGTTCTGTTGACGATCGTGTTGAGTTCTTTAGATGCTGAGATAGATTGATCTTCACGGAGATGTGCCTTGGGGAAGATGTGGTGATCTTCGAGTTCGTGAAACTCGACGGTGTCTCCGTTTGAGAAATCACGTGCGCCCCGGAGCGCAACGAGGTTCATTATTCCCTTGTAAGGACTGCTAGTGCGGTCTCGATAGAGGAAAGAGAAGGACTGATTCTGGAGAATTCTCTGTTGAATCTCCCTGAACGCAGTTGGTACGAAGGTCGGGTCAGTGAACCGCCGTAGCAAGTCTATGCTGTCTCTATATGTGACGGTCTCGACGGACCCTGTGTACCGCTCGCCGAAGACACTTCCCCAATACCAAGCTTGTAGGTCTTCATAGGCGCCAGCGTCTCCATCTTCTCTCTCCAGCCAGTCCAAGGCCACGGCTAGGACTGGCAAGAGGGTGGTGTAGGGCTGCCACTTCTGATCGAAGACTCCGAAGCCTCCTTCCTGCGTGCTTGTCAGTCTCTGCAGAGCCTTTTCGAGAGAGCGCACAGCCCTCCGCCAGTCATCCTCGAAATTCTCTGGTCGCAGGTTGATGAGAGTCTTAGTTCTGACTTCCAGTCTGCGCAGGAGACCGATGGTTCTCAGTACAAAAACCCCATACTGATCGGGTTTACCTCCAGAGAAATCGGCCAAGCGCGCATGATCTTCCATTGCCTCCTGCCAGAGAGAGTGCATGTCGATGTTGAACCGATAAAGCCGGGCTGTTAGCAGGTCGTAGACACCGAGTCGTACTCCTGTGCTGTTGAGCTTCTCGAAAATGACACAGACTTCTGCAATCGAGTCTTCGCGATTCTCATCAATCTTCGGAAGTTCAATGAAAGGAATGTTCGAACCCAGTAGGTTCTCTTCAACTGCGACTCTCCATAATGGGCGGAGCACCTTTCGATAGTGCTCCCGCTCCTCTGACTGTCGCGTGTCCTCCAGCCAATCGGTATATGCGTCTTTCCAGGCGTGCCACTGGCTAACTTGCGTAAGCGGGAGAATTCGCTGCTGGAACTGAGTATTCCTGTCGGAAAGTAAACCAATCTGATCGGCTCGGACGCTCTCGATTAACCGCTCGTCTTCATCGTTGACCAGCGAGTCGAGGTTCAGGAAGAAGCGATATGGATAGGAAGTATTCTTGACCGGTATAGCAGGGCCATGTAAAGCATAGAAGAGGCTCGTCAATCTTTGCTGTCCATCTAGAATCAACCATTCGGGCCTCAGCTGGTCGGGATGGAGTTCGACTCCCTGCAGCGCCCGGAAGCAAAACGGTGCATGGTCTGGATGGACACGGAGTAGTAAGAAGCTACCGATGAAATAGCCTCTGAAGAGGCTACGCAGTAGATCTGCTATGTCCTCCCGGCCCCAAACAAAATTACGCTGGAACTGCGGCAGCGCGATCTGTCCTTTGGATGCGTCTTCGACCAGTGCGATAAGTGCTTTCTTATCTGTAATGAGTTCCATTTCCATGTAACATTTCTCCGCGCGAAAAATTCGGCAATCCAAGATTTCGTGGATGGGTTAATCCGGCGAGCTTTCGATTAGTAGATAGGCCCTTTGGATGCTCTGTCAACCGCTTTAGGCGGCAGAGCTTTGCCGGTGCTTCGAGAAGCCCCAGAGGCTGATCAGCACCCAGGCACTCTCGATGATGAACGCGGGCCAGTTGAAGTCGAAGTAGAGCGAAACGAGGATCAAGCCTGCACCGAGCGCGTTGCCGAGCGAAAAGACCGGGCTCCGGGTTGATAGGCGGTCGGCGTGGGCCGCCCAGTAGAGGCCCAAGACGATAGCGACGCCGAGCATGCCGACGGCGTCTGGGAGGGTGAAGGTCACGCTGTTACGTCACATCGACGCGTCGCGCACGATCTTCCAGCCGTCGGCGCGGCGCTCGAAGACCAGCAAGGTCAGACCGCTGGCGGTTTCCTTGTCGGCCTGCTCGGGATAGCTCAGCGTCCAGGTGGCCACGAGCGACGCCGCCGCCGGTGGGCTACAGCCACCGGCGCCGTGGATGTCGAGCTGGATCGGCTCCAGGGTCAGAATGCCTTGCGCCGCACGGTCCGGGTAGCGACGCTGGTACCGTTCCAGTACCTGCTGGCGTCCGCGTGTCAGTCCGGACGGCGAGACGAACATCGTGTTCTCGGTGTAGTCGGCGCAGAAGGTCTCGAGATCGCCTCGGTTCCACGCCGCCATCTGGCGCTCCAGCACAGCGAGAATCTCCTCCTGCGCCTGCTCGCGTTGCTGGCTCGCCAGCACGTCGCTGCGTGCTGCTAGCGCCCCCTCGGGCAGGGGGCTGTCGCCGCGTCCGGGCTCTCCCTGGTCGGTCTGGGTGTCGGTCAGGGCATGGCCCTGTGGCGCTGCCAGGGGCAGCAGGATCAGTAGCAAAAACAGCGCTTGTCGCATGGCAGGTTCCTCCTCGGGCTGGGATGGCGAGCGTGATTGTGCCACATCCCTGGGGGCTCGACGCACACGGTGGTCTCTCTGCTCGTCGCCGTGGAGTTCTGCTCCCAGCCTGCCGGGCGACTTGCAATTCAAGGCTCGGCCGCCGTAAAGTCAGCGTTCGGCTAGGCATACGGGCCCGGCTCCCGCCTCCGTTTTCCAGCTGACCCGAGATAACCCCTTGAACCTCCGGAGCAACGACGATGAACGAGCGTTTCAATGCCAAGCTGATCAGTGGTGGACACAAAGGGACCGAAGCTGAGTTCGGCAAGAACGCCGAGCTGTGGCATATCCCCGAGGTCACCCTCTCCTATGAAGGCCACGTCATGGAACGTCCGGTCAATGTCGAGGTCCTGAGCGACGACGACCTGCGCGAGGGGCACGTCAGCATGGAGATCGTCTTCAAGCGCTTGGGGCGCCGCTTCGCGCACCGGCAGCAGATCCGGCGTGTCATCCAGTCGATGTTTCACGTTGTGACCCGCGGCCACCACCTGTTCGCGGTCGGCTGGATCCAGCCCGATGGCACCGTCAAGGGGGGTACCGGCTGGGGCGTCGAGCTGGCCAAGTTCTTCAACCGTCCGCTCAGCGTCTTCGACCAGGGCAAGGAGCGTTGGTTCAATTGGAGTGGCAAGGACTGGCAGGAAGCCGACGCGATGCTTCCCGACAAGCCCTTCTCGGCCACCGGTACCCGCAACCTCACCGAAGCCGGCCGCACCGCCGTCCGCGAGCTCTTCGAGCGCAGCTACGGAGCACCGTCAGAGGGCTGAGAGAAGACGCGTCAAGCAGGGACGCTTGAAACATCCTGCGGTGCTCTGACGTCTTCTAGTTCAAGACACGCCCCCGAGGCTGAACCGAACTTCTAGACGCCAACTCCACCGCGAGGTGATCCCATGTTTCCCGACTTCCGTCAGGCCTTCCGCAAGCTCCGCCGCTCGCCCTTCTTCACTAGCATTGCCGTCCTGACCCTGGCCCTCGGCATTGGCGCCAACGCGGCGGTATTCAGTGTCGTCTACGGCGTGCTCCTCAAGCCGCTGCCCTTCGACGAGCCCGAGCGCCTGGTTGGCATTTGGTACGAGGCGCCTGGCTTGGGCTTCGAGCAGGTGAACCAGTCGCCGGCAACGTACTTCACGCACCGGGACGATACCGAGATGCTGGAAGATCTCGGCTTGTGGGACAACAGCCAGGTTTCGGTCACTGGGCTCGAGAAGCCGATGGAGATCGAGGCGATGTTGGTGACGGACGGCACGCTGCCGATCTTGCGCGTGCGACCGGAGCTCGGGCGCTTGTTCAGTGCCGAAGACGATCTGCCGGACGCGCCCGAGACGGTGATGCTGAGCCACGGCTTTTGGAAACAGCAGTTCGGTGGTGACGCGTCGGTGGTGGGGCAGACGCTGCGGATCGACGGCCGTCCGCGCGAGATCATCGGGGTGTTGCCCGCGGGATTCCGGGTCATCGACTTCGACGCGGCGGTGTATCTACCGATGGGTTTCGAGAAAGCACAGGCGCGCATGGGCAACTTCAGCTACCAGGGACTTGGGCGGCTGGTGCCAGGAGCGACGCTGGCACAGCTCGAAGCCGAGATGAACCGCTTGATCCCGGTGATGACGGATCGCTATCCGGGCGGCATCACGCTGAGCATGCTGCAGGAGGCGCGCTTCGCGGCCTACCCGCGCTCGCTCAAGCAGGATGTGGTCGGCGATGTCGGGTCGGCGCTGTGGGTCCTGCTCGGCACGGTCGGATTGGTGTTGCTGATCGCCTGCGCCAACGTCGCCAACCTTTTCTTGGTGCGCGCTGATGGCCGACAGCTAGAAGTAGCGGTACGCACGGCGATGGGTGCCAGCCGAATGTCGGTGGTGCGCTCGTTCCTGGCCGAGAGCGTGCTGTTGGGCCTTCTCGGTGGTATTGCCGGTCTGGCGCTGGCCTTTGCCGGACTGCGCTTGCTGGTGGCTCTCGGACCGCGCAGCTTGCCGCGACTGCAGGAGATCTCGATCGACCCGACCGTGATCTTGTTCACGGCTGGTGTCTCGCTGCTGGCGGGTGTCCTCTTTGGCTTGGTCCCGGGGCTGCGTAGCAGTGCTCTGGGCGGGCTCGCAGTGACTCTCAAAGAGGGAGGATATCGCGGCTCGGAGGGTCGCCAGCGGCGCCGCGCCCGTCACGTGCTGGTGGTCAGCCAGGTGGCGTTGGCTCTGGTGTTGCTGGTCGGCTCCGGCCTCATGATCCGCAGCTTCCAAGCGCTGCAGCAGGTCGACCCCGGCTTCCGCGACCCGGCCGACGTGCTGACGCTGCGCGTGTCGCTGCCACGTGCCGAGGTCGAGACGGTGGAGCAGGTGATCCAGACCTTCCAACAGATGTACCAGAACCTGGCAGCGATTCCCGGCGTCAGCGCGCTGGGAATGAGTAGCTCGATCACCATGGACGGTTGGGACAACAACGACGCGCTGTACGTGGAGGACGCGCCGACACCCGAGGGACAGTTACCGCCGATCCGGCGCGACAAGCGGGTAGCGGGCGACTACGTGGCGACCATGGGCAACCGCCTGTTGGCCGGGCGGGCGATCGACTGGAACGACTCGCTCCGGCGCAACAAGGTCGTGATGCTCACTGAGGATCTGGCCACCACCTACTGGGACTCTCCCGCCGAGGCGATCGGCAAGCGGGTGAGTAATGACTCCAGCGGTGACTGGTACGAGGTCGTCGGCGTGGTGGGTGATATCCGCGACAACGGTGTGTCTCAGCCAACGGTGCCCACGGTCTACTGGCCGATGGTGGTGGTGGATCCGCGGGACGGCGAGGTCAACGCGCGACGCGCGATGGCCTTCGCGCTGCGCCACCAGCGTCCCGACGAAGCGGGCCTGGTACGCGACGTCCAGGACGTCGTGTGGTCGATCAATCCCAATCTGCCGCTGGCCAACCTACAGGGGCTCGACGAGATTCTGGGGCGCTCGATGGCACGCACCTCGTTCGTCCTTGTGATGCTGGCGATCGCCGCGGTGGTGGCATTGCTGCTCGGCAGCGTCGGCATCTATGGTGTCACTTCGTACTCGGTGACACAGCGTACCCGCGAGATCGGCGTCCGGTTGGCGTTGGGCGCGGGGCGCGGCGACGTCAGCGGCATGGTTCTGCGCCAAGCCGCGACATTGGCGGCGATCGGTGTCGGCGTGGGGCTGGCAGCTGCGTTCGGGCTGACGCGGCTGATGACGTCTCTGTTGCACGGCGTCGAAGCGGTCGATCCGCCGACCTACGTGGCCGTCGCGCTGGCGTTGGTTCTGTTCGCGCTGCTGGCCAGCTGGCTACCGGCGCGGCGAGCGGCGCGCACGGATCCTATGGTCGCCCTTCGCTGGGAGTAGGATCGCTGGGCCTCTGGGTGGTAGCTAGCAGTTCCTCGACTTCGAGAACGTCCTGGTCTTCGGGCGGCCGGTGCCGGACCAGGACGTTCCGACTCTCTTGTAAGAGGACGCGCGCGCCGTCGATGTCCCCTTGCTCCAGCAGCAGAGCGCCGAGATCCTTGCGCGCCAGCGCCGTGTCCAGGTGATCGTCGCCCAACTCCGCGCGGCGGATCTCTAGTGCATCAATGTAGTGACGCCCCGCGGCCTGGAGTTGACCCCGCAGGTGGTGCAGGCCTCCGAGGCTGCTGAGGACCGCTGCCGCCTTGCGGCTGCGTTCGCCATAGATGTCGCGACGGATCGCGAGGGCTTGCAGCAGCAGTGGCTCGGCGACGTCCAGCTTGCCCTGGTGGATGAGTACGGTGCCCAGGCTGCGCAGGCTGGTGGCGACGTTGGCGTCATGCTCGCCGAACTGTGCCAGACGCTGCGTCAGAACCTCGCGGTAGATCGTCTCGGCCTCGTCGAAAGCGCCGCGTTTGAGCAGGATAGCCGCCAGGTTGCTCCGTGGCTTGGCCAGATCCCGGGTCAGGCCCAGCCGCTGGCGCATGGAAATGGCCTCGCGGAAACGGAGCTCGGCCAGGTCGAGTCGGCCGGTCCAGTAGTCGAGGTAGGCCAGATTGTTGAGCGCCGAGGCCAGATCCGGCTGGTCGCGGTCGCTCAGGGCTCGGTACTGGGCCACGGAGCTTTCGAACAGCTCTCGGGCCTCGTCGTACGCGCCGAGTCGGGCGTAGACCTCGCCCAGGCGCAACTGCAGCTTGGCGCGGGCTTCCGGGTCTTCGAGCAACTGGCGTTCTAGCCGCAAGCGCCCCTTGTCGACCAGCTCGCGCACCGTCGGTTCGCGCCCGTTCGGCTCCTCCGTGCCGGGGCGATCCGGGGAGGCGGCCTGGAACAAGCTGACCAGGAAGTCGGTGACGCCTTCGGCCCGCTGCCGCGCTCGTTCGGTGTTGTCCAGCTGACGATCGAGCGCCACGGTGAAGGCGCTGGCCAGCACCAGCGCCAACAGCAGGCCGGCAGCGGGAAGACGGTGGCGGCGCAGAAAGCGGCTGGCGACGTAGAGGGGGCCGCCGGCGCGCGCCTCGACCGGCCGTAGCCGCAGGTGGCGGCGAAGGTCCGCGGCCAGCTGCTCGATCGTGGCGTAGCGTTGCGACGGGTTTTCCGCGAGCGCTTTCAGGACGATGGCGTCGACATCGCCTGCCAGGGCCCGGCGCAGACCACGCACGGAACCGCGGCGCGAATCCGCCACCACCTCCGGCCGCAGCTGGCGGGTGCTGGCGTCGGAGTAGGTGAAAGTGAGGTGCCGGCTGGTGGCTCGGCTGGGCGGCACGATGGGTTGGATTCCTGGCTGCGCTGGAGGAGTGTCGACCGGTGTCGTCTCGCCATCGGCGAGGGCGGCATGGTGGGGCAGCCGGCCGGTGAGCAAAAGGTAGAGGATGACGCCCAAGGAGTAGATATCACTGGTTGTCCCGATGGGCTCGTGCCGCCGCTGCTCCGGACTGGCGTAGTGCAACGTCATGGCGCTTTGGTGCGGATCGCCAGTGGCATCCGTGGTGTCCGTGCGCAGCAACTTTGCGATGCCAAAGTCGAGCAGCTTGGGCGTTCCGTGCGCATCCACCAGGATGTTACTGGGCTTGAGGTCGCGATGCACGATCAGGTTCTGGTGCGCCAGTTGCAGCGCTGAGCACACGGGCAACAGCAGTTCCAGGCGCTGACGGACACTGAGCCGGTGCTGGTCGCAGTAGTGGTCCAGCCGCTCGCCTTCGACGTACTCCATGGCGAAGTAGGGCACACCGTCGGCGGTCGTTCCGCCGTCCAGCAGGCGCGCGATGTTGGGATGCTCGAGGCGGGCCAGGATCTGACGCTCGACGTGGAAGCGGCGCAGCAACGACTCGCTGGCGCCACCACGCTGGACGAGCTTGAGCGCTACTTGCTGTTCGAACTCTTCCTGGCGCTCGGCCAGGAAGACGATGCCCATGCCGCCGCGTCCCAGGTTCTTGACCAGCTGATACGGACCGACTCGCTGGCCGAGCTCGAAGTCTTCCAGTTCCGGAGTCGGACGCAAGCCCGCCAGGACCGGTTGCTCGATGAAGTCGTCGAGCTGATCCTCGTAGGCCAGGAAGGACTCGACCTCGCGCAGGAGATCCGGATCCCCACCACACAGGTCGGCCAGCCAGCTGCGGCGATCTGGGTACGCTGGATCCATGGTCTGCTCGAGGATCCTCTGAATGTGTTGCCAGCGCTCGGGGCTCACGGCTGCTCTCCTGATTCTCGTGGTTCTTCCAGAGAAGCGCAGAAGCGCCACCAACCAGACCACGTCGCCGCCCGCCCGAAGTTCACGGACCGTCCAGGGCGCGCAGCAACCACAGGCGGGCCGAGCGCCAGGCGCGCTTGACGGTCATCGCTGAGATGTCGAGTGTCGCCGCGGTTTCCTCGATGGTCAGGCCGCCGAAGTAGCGCAGCTCGACGATGCGAGCTTGCCGTGGATCGACCTTGGCCAGCCCTCGCAGTGCCGTGTCCAGGGCTACCAGGTCGATGTCGATTTGTCCCAAGGCCGACGTCCAGGCGCCGGACGTCGGCGAGTCGAGCTGTTCGTCGAAGGGTAGCGTCGGGACGCCGCCACCTTTCTTCAGTGCCTTGCGCCTACGTGCGTGATCCACCAACACCCTGCGCATGATCTCGGCCATGCCGGCGAAGAACTGGGCACGGCTTTCCCAGTGCACGGACTGGCGACTGGCTACGCGTAGATAGACCTCGTTGACCAGCGCTGTCGGCTGCAGGGTGTGTCCCGGATTCTCTTTGGACAGATGGATACGCGCCAGCCGGCGCAGGTCATCGAAAACCAATGGGATCAGTCGCTCGAGGGCTTCCGGGTCGCCATCGCTCCAAGCGTCGAGAAGCGCCGTGACGTCCCACTGAGGTTCAGGCATGCAGGGATTCTAGCCGATGCCCAACCCTTCGGTGAGTGCCTAACCGTCGGGTTAGTGGATTCGGTGATCTGTGCGGGACCCAGGACAGTCGCGGAAGGGTAAGTATTTCTTGGGCCGGGTTTTATGGGTTCTCCGAAGAGTTGGCACACGGTCTGCAATACCTCTCCAGTCAGACCACGAAGACCATCCACCGGTGGACCGGTCACCTTCATGTTCCCAGCAACGGCGAGTCCAGGACTCCCGTTCGCAGTGACAGCGAGCCCAAGGGCTCGCAAGGAGACCTGTCATGTTTACATTCGCTCAGCAGTTCACTCTCTCATTACAACTTCCGAAGGGTGCTCGGTGGATCCGGTTGGTGTTGGCCGGCGCGCTACTCCTCGCGCCGGCGGTCAATGCTCAGCCTACGTGCGACGCCTGGCCCGTGACGGTGGGTGAGACTGTGCGTCACGCCGGTGGCGGCGTCGGGGACAGCGCTTGCTTCCTTCTCGACGTGCCGCTGGAGAGCCTCTTGGCCGTCGATGCCTTGACGCCGGTCGACGGCGCCCGTGTGCGTCTGCACCTGCAGTCGGCTGCCGGGCACCGTCAGCTGCGGGCCAGCGGTGACAGCCAGCTACAACTCGCGGCCGCGGGTCAGTACCGGCTGCGCGTCGAGGCCGAAGATCCCCGGAAGCCACTGCCCAGCTTCCGCTTGCTCGTCCGCGCTTTACCCTCGGTGTCTCCCGCTTCGCAGTTCATTCCGGCACCTTCCGGCGCTCACGGTGAGCTAGATACGGAACTCGAGATCGACCCGAATCTCTTGCTCTCGGGGTTGGACCTACCCAGCACGGGAACGGACGACGGGGAGCTGGACACCGAGCTGGAAATCGACCCCAACCTCGGGGAGTTGGACACCGAGCTGGAGATCGACCCCAACCTGCTGCGCGTGGAGCTGACATCGACGCTGACATCCCTGCTGACGCGCCTGTGTGGCCAAGCCGAACTCGACGATCACGGTGACGACGTGCTGTGTGCCACGCCGCTGACGGACGGCGTCGAGGCGCACGGCGAGATCGCCAATGCGTACAGCGATGATCGCGATGTCTACCGCTTCCGAGTCGAGGAGCTGGCGACCGTAGCGTTGCAGGTGGCGGGGCAGGCGGAGTTCTGTGCTGACTTGGTCGACGCGGCCGGTCAGCACCTGGACGCGCGGTGGAGTCGGGACGCGGAGCGGCTGCGCGGCGTCGTCACGCTGGTTGCCGGTAGCTATGAGCTGCGTGTCGAGGGGTGCGGCGGGACGGGGGGGAACTATCGTGTTTCGCTAGAAGACCAAGAGACTCTTGGCGGCTCTGCCGTACCGGCTTTCTGAACCTCTCGAACGACCCTTTCCATACTCCGATCGAGTGTGAGCCCGTGCAGGGAAGTACGGGCTCGCTTGCGTTCGGGACGATTGTGCGAGGCAATCAGAAGACGAGGATGGAGCGCAGTTTCGGATTTGCTGCCCGCAAGAAGGTGTAACCCACGCCCGCCGAGCCGAGCATCAAGCCGGGTACGGCGAAGCGCGGGGAGACCCCGGAGGGCCACTGGTTGTCTCCGGCGTACCGCTCGGCCAGGCAACGCAGTGCCCCCTCGGCCAGATGGCGGTAGCGAAGTTCACCGAGAACCTCCGCAGCCACCAATAGCGTTTCGACCAGGCCGCAGAGTCCATGGCACAGGGTCGTGTCCAGGTTGGGGCGTCTCAGCCGTGCGCGCAGCGTCTCGGCGGCCGTGGTAACTCCGGCACGGGCCGCAGGCAGATAGTACTCGGCCCCTTCGGGGTTGAGCTGCAAGGCGCGGAGCCGTGCCAGCGCGATTCCCGGTGCACCGTGGCACCAGGCAACCCTGTACCGAGGTGGAGTGGACTCCCTATTGGCTTCCGGGGAGGGTACTCCTGGGCTGCGCAAGTCGGGCCAGTTGCCGACAGCGGCACTGAACTGTCGATCTTCGTAGGCGAAAGCTCCCCGCGCTCCTTCGAGGAAGCGTATCTCACCGGTTTCGCGGTAGAGGTGCAGCAGGGCGAGCCCGACACCGGCATTGCCGTGGGAAAGCCCGAGCTGTGCTGGTCCGTCCTCGTCGTGAACGGCTGCATAGCGGCCAGGCCAGATCCAGCACCCGTCTGCGGTCTCCGCACTCTCGCACAGCTGATCGCCCAGGGCGAGCGCAGCGCGCCGCAGGCGCTTGAAACCAGTGGCGTTATAGAGCTCCAGGAGCATTGGAATCGTGCCGCTGTCTCCGCTGATGAAGTCCACTGGTCGGTCTGCTTCTGGTGCGATGGCCTCTTCGAGGCTAAAAGCATCCAAGTGCTGATCGACCTGTGCAGTGAGGTTGTCGTCCCCGAGTCGGTTTGCACAGTGCCGAGTTGCCCAGAGATGTCCGGCGAGCCCGCCAAACGGACTCAGATCCTGAGCGCCTGGCTCGGCTCGTTCTGCCTGCCAGAGCGTCTGTTGGAGCAGGCCTAGCAAAGTATCTCGAAGCCGTTCCTCGCGGGTCGCCAGGAAGAGTTCCGCAAGGAAGAGCGCAACGCCGGAAGTGCCATCGTGCATTTCGGCCGGAAGTGTGCAGACCGCGGCATATCCTCCCCAACCATCGAGCTTCGAGGGAGAGCAACGGCTGAGCCAATTGCAGCGTCCTTGATACCAGTTGGCTTCTTGGCAAAGGTCGAGACCAATGCCGAGGGCACACTGAGAGAGGCTTGCTGGAGAGGGCTTTCTGTGGGGTTCGTGTCTACGAGATGCGCGGCGGATTCCTGGTAAGGGGTAGCAAGCCTGAGATCGTGGCGCCCGGTACGGCTTTGCCGGGTCCAGGCCGGCAGTGCGGAAAGCGGTATCAACGGTTTCTTCCTTGGGCTGGCCAGTTGTGAAGGCCTCTACGAGAGCTGAGGCGATCAACTCGCATCGGTGTTCGCCGAAGCTCTCACCGCCGAGTGGCCCTTCGGCGACAGCCAGTCCGGGGGCCAGGGGCAAGGTGAAGCAGGGAGTTGCTTCATGAAGGCCATGTTCCACAGCCCGATAAAGTTCAGCGATAGCAAGAGCCACCGTGGCCCAACAGCCGGACTGCAGGTACAGAACGCCGGCATCGGCGCGTCCATAAGCCGAGGGATCATCGGGTACCTTCGCCTTGAAGCTAATGCCGAGCGGGTCGAGTGTCTGGCAGAGCTGCTCTAGCCAGGTCGTGGCGCAGTCGGGATTCAGGTTCCAGTACAGGCGAAGTAGCCAGGGTGATTCTGAACTCGGTGAATCGGTGGTACCCAGAATGGAGTAGAAACCTGGGAGCCTGTTTGGGGCATCGCCTGGGATTCGAACCGAGATGGCGTCTCCTGGCTTCAGAGTTTCCTCGACATGACGGACATCGCTCAAAGGGCTGTGGAAGCGAATACCACCACGTTCAACGATGCACCGCGCATCCGGGAGGATTTCTCTCAGTCTCCATCCGCTCTGCCAGCAGAACCTTCCTTCCTCGACCCGGAGAAGGTGCTGCCGAAAGAGTGCGGCCGAGTTGATCTCAGCAAGCGGGGCCATGACCGGAAGCTGCCGTGACCGCATGTAGACATGTTGGTAGAGGTGCCGAGTCAGAGATTCGACCAAGGAACTGGACGGGGAACGGTGCAAGGTCTCGCCACACAGTCGGTAGCTGTTGCTGTCGATCAGGTCGATGGTTTCGACCGTGGTGCGAAGGTCGGTCGACCACTGTCGAGGGCCGAGAAACATGAAGTCAGGCAGGGGGCGAGTCCTCCGCTGAGACAGGGGATTCCAGATCGTAGAGGTGGTGCGCCGCGTCGTCGGGATCCTTTAAGATATTCACTCCTAGCTGCGAGAGGAGAACCATGAGCGTGGTGTAGCCGGAGGCCCTGCGGCCGACCTCCTGTGCTGTTCCGAGTAACTGCACGCCAGAAAAGGCGACGGACCGCTGCAGGAGGTTTGCCGTTGCCTCCGTGGGTAACAGGGCGGCTTCCAGGTAGGCGTGCCAGAAGCCTTGGATCCATGGACGCACCATTCTGAGTGGCATGCGAGCCGCCTGAGAGCGCTCAGCCGACTCGATGTCGGCTTCCATGGGCATGCTGGTGACCCAGAACCGCAAGAACTCGCGAAGGACGGCTCCGAGATCCCAAGCTGGATCCCCGAAGCGGGCCATCTCCCAATCCACGAGTCGCAGGGGCTGTTCGGTGTCGGCTATCCACAAGACGTTGTCGGATCGAATATCGCCGTGGATCAGCGTTTCATCCTGCCATCTGGATCGCCAGATCTCGAGAGGCTCCAGTAGCTCCACTTCTCCTTGAATGATGCGCAACAAGTCCAACTGAGCTGGTCTCAGCTCGTTGCGGCGGGCCAGGTTTACTTTGGGAAACCAGAAGAGTCCGGGCGCACCCATGGGCAGCTTGGGTACGAAGCCGCCGAGGTCGAGCCTGCGGCGCCTCAGACCCCGGTGGACTCGGCCCAGGCTGCGGCCCAGGGCCTTGGCGATGGAGAGGCCTTGGGCAGACTCTTCGGTGCACGCCTGCAACCACGGTCGTGCGTTCCTGATCAGCTCTGCTGCCAGAACAGGATCAGGCGAGTCAGTCTTCTTTATCGCTGGTAACAGGGGCAGGAGGTCTCGGTGACCTGGAACTGCACCAAGGCATTGGTGCAGCCTTGCCTCGTACGCCAAAGGCGGGCCTTGCTCCGGTCTGCCAGAAGGTTTCTTGATCAGGTAGCCAGGTTGATTGGGAAACTCGACTCTCAAGCTTTGATTGAGCCGGAGAATCCAGGTGACACCCAGGCCATCGATCAGGTCTTTTTCGCGCAAGAAAGGACACAACTCGAGGAGTTCTTTGCCCAGTTCTGACGGAGCTTCGAGGGGCTTCACGCTTGCGGCCCGTTCCAGGTTTCAGGTGGCCGGCGAAGACGGCGAGCACCACTGAGGGTGACTATTTTGAAGCGTGCGTAAGGGGGGAAACCACACACAGTCTGGTGACGGCGAAGATCTGTCGTCTTCGGACTCGACTTCGGCTTGGGCCAAATAGGTGTCCGTAAGGTGACCCTTCAAGAAGTGGCTCGCGCGAGGGGACTGGCGGTGCTGTTTTTTGCGCATACGTTCTCCTCATAGGTTTCTGCATCCAACTGCTGGTGATCCCGCCGAGCGTACATATGTGGCGAGCTCATGATCGTCTACCAGAGTTTGGAACTGTTCGTCGGACCATTCGGCGTCGAGAAGCCGATGCACAATGGGTAACGCTTCTTCAATTCGCCCCAGCTCCAGCAGGGACTGAGCTCGAGTATCGAGAATCCGGCACTTCTCGGCTGGCAGTGCTTCCGCTAACTCGAGTGCTTTCTGCCAGCTGTTGCGAGCCAGATCCTCTTCGTCGCGTTGCTTCTGAATGCGACCAAGTTCGAGGTAGGTTCGAGCTGTCGCTTCCGTGTTTTGTGGATTCTCAGGCATATCCTGGAGAAGACGCAGGACCGTTCTTCCTTCTAGGAGAGCCAAATCCCATTTGCTCGCACTCTTATAGTGATCCTGGAGAGCCGCATGCGACACAACTAGCCATAGTTGCAGGTGGGTGTAGGTCGGATGTTCATCTGCCACTTGTTTGAAGGTTTCACTGGCGCGGTGCAGGTAGGCCAGAGCTATCTCGGGCTGGTCCTCAAGTGCCGTGGCAAGGCCAACCCAGGTCTGTGCCAACGCTACAGGCCAAGTGTCCCGCAATGGGTCGAGTACGATCAGTTGTTGATAGAGGCGCTCGGCCTCTCGTAGTCTGTGGAGCGCGCTCGGCTTGTCAGCTGTAGCCAGATAGAGGTTTCCGAGATCGAGTTCGGTTATGGCCTGTGCTCTGAGCCAGGTGAGCTGTGTTGGATTGCCTTCCATCAGATTTCCGAGCCTTGTTCGTAACCTTTCAAGAGCACGTATTCCTTGTTGGAAATCGGACCGAGCCTGGTGGAGTGTTCCGAATAGTTGCAAGGTATCAACAAGCAGAGTTTCGGTTCGCCAGTTCGAAGTTGGCTCGAGTACAAGGTCTTCTGCAATCTGGAGCGCCTCCTCAGCATACTCCAAGCCCTGCTCGAAGTCTCCGATTCGGCAGTACAAGTGAGCGGTCTCCTGAAGATTCTGGCCTAGCAACAGGCGCCACTCGGTCGGCGCATCCTCCCTTCCTGCCAGTTGCCGCGCCAGCAGGCGAGAAGAGGCGAGACTGTCGAGTCCTTCCTGGGTTTTTTCCTGTCGAATCAGAACGGACGCAAGTCTAAGTCTTGCCCGGCTCAGGGCTCCTTGGACTCGGGCTTGGCTCGGATCTTTCTCATGTAGGGCCGCTAGGATGCGGACGGCTTTCTCATGTGCAGCTTGAGCCTGGTTGACATCCAGCCGCTCTTCTAAGACCCATCCGATGTTGAGATACGTGAGGGCGCGGCGAAGACTGTCCGCGGAGCTGAAGTCCGCCTGGGTTTGCGAGAAATGCTCCAAAGCTCTTTGAGCCACTTGATCCAGCAGGTCCAGGCGCCCCAGAGGTTCCAGATTTTCCTGCAGGTCGAAGAGCATGAAGTCGATCAACCCTTCCGCCTGCCGCCGCTGCTCTCCTTCGCGCTCCTTTGCCTGCATGGCCTGGAGCGCGAGGACAACGACCACCACCAGGAAGATCGACGCCGTGACGGCAACTGCCTTGAGTCGTCGTCGGCGCCGGACCGCTTGCTGCGCAGCCCGCCTCGCTGCCCTTTCCGTTGCCCGTTCCGCCCGCCGTTGTTCCAGAGTGTACAGCTTCTCGGCAGCAATCAAGCCACTCGCCGGCCGCCGCTCCGGCCGGCCATCGACGAGCGTGCCAATGTCCTCGACCAGCAACTCCTCCTCGACATCCCGCTCCCAGCCGGAGGCCAAGGGCCGCTCGAAATCAGCCGCGACCAGTTGATAGAGCAGCACACCGAACGAGTAGAGATCCGCCTGGATCGTGGCCGGTCGGCCGGCAAGTAGCTCCGGTGCCATGTAGCCGAAGGTTCCCGCTCCGGAGTCCGTGGTCGGGGTTGCCGTCGCCGTGAAGCCGAGGGCAGTGAAATCTTGCCCTGCCAGCTGTTCTCGATCCGTCAGCAGTCCGATGCCAAAGTCGGTCAGGCGCGCGCGCGGGCGGCCATCGCGGTCGCTGGTGATCAAGACGTTCTCGGGCTTGATGTCCTTGTGCAGCACGCCGACCGAGTGCGCCGCCGCCAGCGCCTCGGCGACTTCGGCGGCCAGTTCCAGGCGCACCTCGAGCGGTACTTGACTCAGGCCTCCTTGCTGCTCGGCCCAGCGCACCAGGCTGCCGCCCTCGGTGTACTCGGCCTCGACGAAGAAGGGAGCGCTGTCGAAATTCCAGTCCAGGATGCGCGCGATGTCGTCGCGCTGGCCCAGGGCTTCCTTGAGCAGGCGGAAGAGCGTCACCTCGCGCTTGAGCGCGCGCAGGCGCTCGGCCTCGAAGCAGAACTTGAAGACGCGCGCCTCGCCGGCTTTGTGGCGGGCCAGCCAGACCTCGCCGAAGCCACCTTCGCCGACGCGCTCTTCCAGCTTCCAGTGCGGTCGACCGGGAATGGGTTGACCACCGGCGGGGCGCCAGCCGAGCATGCGTTCTTCGCTGACGGACAGGGCCCGCCGGGCATCGGTGCGTTCGGAGGGAGGTCGTAGGGCCGACAGCCCGTCGAGACCGACCTCGAACACGTCCAGAGGGGTTTCTCGGCCCCTGAGCAGGTAGCTGCCGTGCGCCAGCCAGCGAAGACTGCTCTTGCCGCCGTCTTCCGTGCCGTCGCGGGAGTCCGGATGGGCACGGCGCGCGAGGTCGAAGGCGGTACGGCTGAGCAGGATCTGGTTGCCAGCGGCGAGGTGTAAGAGCTGGCAGGCGGTTCCCTTCTCGCTACCTTCGACTTCCACCTCCGGTGCACCTTGCTGCCTCTCGGCAGAGGAGGGACGGTGCACCAGAACTTCCGCCGTGTGGATGGCGGCGCGGATCGGCAACTCGACCGCGAAGGTGGAGGCCACTTCGAGGATGGCCCGCTGGGTGGACAAGGCGCAGGCGACAGCATCGGCGGGGCGTTCGAAGACGGCGAGCAGGCTGTCGGCTTTCTCGGCCACCGAGCCGCCGTACAGGGACACCAGGTCGCGCAGGCGCCGGTCGTACCGGCTCAGGAGGCTGGCCGCGGTGCCGTCGCCGTGGCGCTGGGGCAGGGCGGCGCGGTGGAGCAGTTCGACGTGGAGCAAGGTGCGAACGGCTGGAGTGCCGGTAGGAGGGGAGGGGAACCATTCGCCGGTCGCCTGCTCGCTCGTGGCGGGGTTGCCGTCGAGTTCGCCGTGGCTGGCGGAAGCCCGCCGCGTACCTGACGGCCGTGGCAGGGCAGAGGTGTCGGGCTGGAGGAGCACGCCAGGGCCAGTGCCGGCATCCGTGCCAGGGCCAGGGCCGCTTCGCAGTCGTTCCAGCGAAGCGGCCACCAGGCTGGCGTTGGCGGGGCGCTGGTGCGGGTCCTTGGCCAGCAGGGCCTCGACTAGCTGCAGCAGGTCGGCTGGCAGCCGCGGCTGCAATTGAGCTAGGGAAGTCGGAGGTTCTGCAGTGATGCGGCACAGGGTGTCGAGCAAGTTCGTCCCCTGGAAGGGGGGGCGACCGCTGAGCATCTGGTAGAGCAGGCTGCCGAGGGCGAAGAGGTCCGATCGGTGGTCGAGCGGACGGCCGCTGGCCTGCTCGGGAGACATTGCATGGACGGTGCCGACCAGGGCTCCCGCTTCGGTCAGGGTCTGGGAGCCGATAGGGTCCTGGAGGAGCGGGTCTTGGGACGACGTGTCCCTGCGCCAGAGGCAGTGCACCAGGCCGAAGTCGAGGATCTTGGCATGTCCGGCGGCGGTCAGGCGGACGTTCTCGGGCTTCAGGTCTCGGTGGACGAAGCCGCGAGCGTGCGCCTCGGCCAGACCTTGGGCGATCTCCGTACCGAGACGTAACGTCTGGTCGAGGTCGAGGGGGCCGTCTGTCAGCAGATCGGCCAGGCTCGGCCCCTCGACGTACTCCATGACCAGGCAATCGCCGTCGTCGGTGGAAACGATGTCGAAGATCTGGACGATCGCCGGATGGTTGAGGCCCGCCACGGCCCGGGCTTCGCGCCGGAAGCGCTCACGTCGCCGCGGATCGACTTCCAGGTCTTCGCGGATGCGCTTGATGGCGACTTTCCGGTGCAGGCGCTCATCGCGCGCCAGGAAGACCTCTCCCATCCCTCCGACGCCGAGCCTGGACTCGACGCGGTAGGAACCAAAGCTGAGTTCGACTGATGCTGTGGGCATAGGTCTCCAGGTAAGGGGACTGAGAGAAGGTCAACTCGTGACTTGCTTGTTTCTTTCCGGCTTGCCTTTCTCCAGAGTGTGCAGCAGCCAGAGACGCGCGCTGCGCCACTCTCGCTTGACAGTGCGCGGTGAGATCTCGAGGGTATGTGCGGTCTCTTCGACGGTGAGACCAGCAAAGTAGCGCAGTTCGACGATACGGCTCTGCCGAGGAGCCAGTTGTGTCAGCTCGTGCAGGGCTCGGTCGAGATCGAGCAAGTCGACGGTGCGGTGCCGATGGCCCCCTGCGCTCCAAGCCTCATCGATCGGAATGATGGTGCAGTCGCCGCCATGCCGCATCGCTTGGTTGCGGCGGGCGTGGTTGATCAGGAGCCGCCGCATGGTGGTGCCCATGTAGGCGAAGAATTGCGCTCGGCACTGCCAGCTCAGCTCGCGCCCCCCCGTCAAGCGCAGATACGCCTCGTTCACCAGGGCGGTCGGCTGTAGCGTGTGGCCCCGACGCTGACGCTGTAGGTGGAAGGCGGCGAGTTGACGCAGGTCGTTGAGCACCAGTGGAAATACGTGCGCCAAGGCAGAAGCGTCCCCCCGAGCCCAGGCGTCGAGAAGCTGGGTGACCTCTCCGGACGGTGGCTCGGTGAAGGCGCGGCCTTCTTCGTTCGGCGGAGACTCCTGAGGAATGCTACCTACCATTGTCCTCTCCTATCGTCCCTTGAGTAGATGTCGCTGCCGGGTGAAGCGCAGTAGGGCAGAGGACTGGACCATTGTCTTCCCTAGCGGCAAGGAAACTGAGGCGTAGCTACTCGTCGAGCTGATCCTTGATACCGAGCCTGCGGATCATGCGGTGCAGCGAATTGACGTGGATGCCCAGCCGGTCGGCGGTGACGCCGTAGTCGCCGCCGGCTGCGCGGTAGGCGTCGAGGATCAGCTTGCGCTTGAACTCGACCAGGGCGGCCTGGAACTCGGACGGCACCTCGGCCGTGCTCTCGCGCACTTCTTCCGGCAGATCCTCGGGTTCGACGACGTCGGTTTCGCCGAGCACCAAGGCGCGCTCGATGACGTTGCCCAGCTCGCGCACGTTGCCGGGCCAGTCGTAGGCTTGCAGGCAGCGCTCTGCGGCCTGCGAGACGGTGACACCGAGGCGGCCGAGGCGACGGCCCTGGACGGCCAGGAAGTGACTGCACAGGAGCGGGATGTCGTCGCGACGCTGGCGCAGGGGTGGTGGTTCCAGGGTGATCACCTTGAGGCGGTAGTAGAGGTCCTCGCGGAACTCGCCGGCACGGATGGCTGCTTCCAGGTCGCGGTTGGTGGCGGCGACGATGCGCACGTCGACGTCGATCGGCCGCGTCCCACCGACGCGCTCGAATTGCCGCTCCTGCACCACGCGCAGCAGCTTGGCCTGGATCGGCGGTGGAATCTCACCCACCTCGTCGAGAAAGAGAGTGCCGCCGCCGGCGGTCTCGAACTTGCCGGGCTTGCGCGCCACGGCGCCGGTGAAGGCACCTTTCTCGTGCCCGAAGAGTTCGCTTTCGAGCAGCGTCTCAGACAGGGTGGCGCAGTTCACCGCCACGAAAGGACCGGCGGAGCGCGCGCTCGAACGGTGAATGGCCTGGGCGGTGAGTTCCTTGCCGGTCCCGCTCTCGCCGCGAAGCAACACGGTGGTGTCGGAGCGCGCGACCTTGCCGATGAGGTCGAGCAGCCGCCGCATGGCGGCGCTTGCGCCGATCAAGTCGTGCTGCAGCTGCTGCGCTTGCAGGCGCCGGTTCTCGGCTTCCAGCCGCTGTAGCTGCAGGCTGTTGGCGAGCGCCAGGGAGGCCACGGCTGACAAACCCTCGAGCAGGTCGAGGTGGTGAGCGTCGAAGGCACCGGCGACGTGAGTCTCGCCGGTCAGCACGGCCAGCACGGACTCGCCCGCGGGATCGAGGAGGGGAGCCGCGACCCGTGTGCCGAGGGTGGAGTCGGTGAGTTGCGTGCAGCGCTCGTGCACGGCTTTTTCGACGATTGTCTCCACGAGGGTCCGATTTGCCGCGATTCCATCGGCGGCGATTCCATCCCGGCTGGCTGGGCCGGGCTCCACCTGCCGCGAACGCTGCGCCAGCACTTGCGGCTGCTCGTCACCAGGCTGCCACCAGAGCACCTGGGTGCGCTGTGCGGGTAGGGCCTCGAGCAGTGCGGCGACCACGCGCTCGCCGCACTGCTCCGGCAGCAGTGGCCCCTGCAGTTCGGTGCTCCAGCGCAGCAGGGTCTGCAGGTCGCGGGCGATCCGCGCCTGGACGGGGAGTTCGGCGTCCAGGTGAGCCGGATCGAGCAGCAAGATCTCGGTGGCTCTGCGCGCGAAGGTACTGCGGCCGGTGGTCCTTCTGCTGCCGGCAAGTCTTGCGCTCTCGCGTGGCTCGATGCCGCGCGTGTCGGTATCGTTGAGCAGGAAGAGCAAGACACTGCCGCCGAGAGTCAGCAGGTCGCTGTGTACCAGCTGGTGTTGTCGCACCGGCCGGCCATTGACGAAGACCCCGTGCCGGCTTCCGAGGTCCTGGAGGGTATAGCCGCCATCGCTGCCCGGCAGCAACTCGCAGTGTCGGCGCGAGATCTCCAGGCTCTCCAGGCGCAAATCACAGTCAGCACTGCGACCGATCGTGAACGGCTTCGTGAGCAGCGGAAAGGTCTGACCCGCGGCGGGGCCACTGATAGCTACCAGGCGTGGTTTCAACGTGGGCGGATTCTACCATGCGGTGCGCTCCTGGCTGGGACTGCTGAGTTCCCCGCAGCGGTAGCGGATGGCCTGGTTCTCGTTGGGCTTACTCCTGTTCGGCCTCTTCCAACTGGACCCGTGCCCGACCGACCCGCACCAGCTCGCGGCCGGTGCGGATCAGGAAGGTGCCGGGAAGGGCTGCCACGCCGTAGACGGTGTCGTCGGTTGGCAGCAGATTCTCAGCCACGACGGTGACCTCGTCGCCATCGTGCCGCAGCACGGTGGTGGCGCCCTTGCGGGTGAAGAAGTACACGCGGTCGCCAGCGGCAACAGGGGAGGCCCAGCAGGCCTCGGCCAGCCGGTGGCGCCAGCGCAACGCGCCGGTGTCTCGATCGGCGCAGCTGACGACGCCGGCCTTGTTGACGAAGAGAACGCAGTCGCCGTGCACCAGCGGTGAGCCGAAGCCCGAAGTGATGCCGTCGCCGCGCCACTGGATGCGTGAGTCATCGTTCGCTGCCTCTGGTAGCGTGCCGCGCCGCAGCGCGAAGTTGTGGGCCGCGCTGCTGCTGGCGACGATCACGAGCTTGCCGTCGATGGTCGCGGACGCCGCCGTGTTGCCTTCCAGACCGTCGAGGCGCCAGCGCACGTCGCCCGTTGTCGCATCGACGGCTTCGACATGGCCGTTGGCGGAGGAAAGCAGTTCCGCCCCGGTTGGCCCCGGGGCGACGGCCGGCGTCGTCCAGGCGACGCGCGCTGGCCGCTCGACCTTCCAGTGCGTCGCGCCGGTCTGCCGATCGAGCGCGATCAAGTAGGACGGACCTTCGTGGGTTGCCTGGACGATCACGGACGTTCCTGCCAGGACAGGCGAGCTGGCGATGCCGTGGTTGCCCTGGAACGGTCCGTAGTCGTCGGTCAGCGAGCGCCGCCACAGGCTCTCGCCCTGGTGGTCGACGGCGATGAGGTCGCCGCTCTCCCAGAAAGCATAGACGCGCCGCGCGTCGACCACCGGCGTCGGCGCCGCGCGCGACACCATGTCGCTGGACTGGATCTTCTGGCTCGCCGCGTAGCGGTACTGCCAGTTCACGTCGCCGGTGCTCAGGTCCAGGCAGGTCAGGACCAGCGTTTCCTTGAACTCGCCCTCGACGCTGGTCACAAACACCTGGTCCCCCCACACGACCGGGCTCGACTGGCCGTACCCGGGCAACTCGACTTGCCAGGCCAGCTCGCTCGGCGACCAGCTGACGGGCATGTCGGCGGAGTGGGCGTGGCTGTTGCCGAAGCCGCGAAAGCCGGGCCAAGCGGCGACGGCGTCTTTACCCAGGGTGCTCAGCGGCACGACCTCGATGTCGGCCCGGTGCCCCCCGCGGTGGGCACCCCCGACGAAGAGTACCTGGTTGCCGTCGACCAGCAGGCGGTGGAAGAAACGCGGATGTTCCAGGGTGTGGACGCCGGCATGCCAGGTACCCGTCGGGTCGAGCACGTGGACATTGCCGTCGGCGGTCGAGGTGTAGAGGTGACTGCCGGCGCCGAAGGCGGAAGCACCGAAACCCTTGAGCCCTTCCGTGGCCGGCAAGTCCGGGCCCTGCGACCAGCTTCCGGCGTCAGGGTCGAAGACATCGACCCGGCGGCTGGTGCCGTCGTCGTGCAGGCCTCCGATAGCGTACAGACGCCCGGCCGCCGAGGCGGCTGCCAGAGCGCGGCGCTGGAACGGCTGCTCGAGACGTTCCCAGGCCGGTTCGGCAGCGCTCGGGTCGAGGCGCCACAGCTCGTCGTGCCACGCGGGATCGAGCTCGGCTCCGCGCAGCTGCCAGCCGCCGACGACGTAGATGTGACCGTCGAGCACCACGGCGTCGTGTGACGAGCGCGGCGCGGGCAGCGGCGGCAGGGCATGCCAGGTGCCGGCTGCGTCGCCGTTGGCAGTCTCGCCTGCTGGCCGGAAGCACTGGACATCGTCGACCGAGAACAGGTCTTCGTCTTCCTCTTGACCGTTGCGTGCGGTCATGCCGCCGAGCCGGCACACTGCGTCGCTGACCGCGACCAGCGCCAGCCCTTGCAGGCCGGGTACCGGGCCGAGATCCTGCCAGCCGCCGTCGGGGCGTCGCAGGTCGAGGCGCCGGAAGTGGTGGGACAGGTTGTTGGTCGAGTGCTGGTGGGAGCGGCCGACGTGGCCTCCATAGACGTAGAGGTGATCCCCGAGGACGGCGGCGCCGAAACTGGCGACCGCTTCGGGCATCTCGGGCAGTGGCATCTCGGGCAGGGGCGTATCCGCCCTCGCTGGCACAGCTCCGAAGGCGAGCAGGCAGCAGGCGAGCAGCAGAGAGACGGTGGTATTGCGTAGGTTCATCTGCATCTCCTCAGAAGTGCACGCGCAGCTGCGCGCCGAAGTTGCGGCCGGGGCTGGTGTAGCGGTCGAGCGTCGCGGAGGTCTGCGCCTGGCCGCGCACGTACGGCCACTGCCAGTAGGCCTCGTCCGTCAGGTTCCAGCCGCTGAGCTGGAGTGACAGGCGGTCGTGAAGCGCGATCCACAGTGCCAGGTCGACGACTTCGTAGCCTGGGGCGCGGAATTGCGTCGAGTCGGTGGGCAGGTCGCTGGCAGCCTTGGCCGCGACCTGCGTCGCCGTCAGCTCGGCGCCCCAGCGCTCGCGGGCGGCGTAGCGCAGGCCGAGCACCAGGCGCGGCGGCGCGATCGATGTGAGGGGTTGGTCCGCCAGCTCGTCGTCACCTTCGATCCAGGTGTAAGCCGCGCGCAGATTCCAGCCGCTGCCCAGGTCTGTCTCGGCGGCGAGTTCGAGGCCGCGGATGCGCACGTCCTGCAGGTTCTGCGGCTGGAACTCGACCAGGAAGAGCCGTGGGTTGAAGCCCAGGAAGACGGTCTCGATGAAGTCCTGATAGCGGTTGTCGAAGCTGGTCAGGCTGAAGCTGCCGCGCTGGCCACCTGCTTTGCCGTCCTTGTTGCTGATGGTGAACGTTGCGCGCACGCCTAGCTCGTAGTTGTCGCTGGTTTCGGGCCGCAGGTCCGGGTTGGGCAGGGTGTGGTAGCCACCGGCCTGGTTGGTGAAGCCGTTGTTGATCGAGCTCATTGGCGGTGCTCGGAATCCGCGCGCGACCTGGCCGAAGACGGAAACTTCGTCACTCAGCGCCAGCACCGCGCCGAGACGCGGAGACACCGCTTCCTCGATGTAGTCCACCGGTGCGAGTGTGCCCGGGTTGCCGGAAAGATAGATCGAGTCCTGCTGGTCGGCGTCTAGATTGTAGCGGTCGAGACGCAGGCCGGGGACCAGCTTCAGGCGGCCGTTCCACAGGTCGAACTCACCCTGGACGAAGACGCCCAGCTCCTCGACCTCCGAGCGCGGGAAGTACTTGCTCGGCAGCGCCAGCGACTGCGCGATCGCCTCTCCGCTGGCGAGCAGGAACTCGCTGCGGTCGCGCAACTGGTCGAAGCTGTCGCGCTGCAGGCTGAGGCCGTAGGTCAGCACTTGCCGGCCGTCGCCGCACAGGTCTTTGCGCAGGTCGATCTCGAGCCCCAGAGTTTCCTGCTCGAAGGTCAGCAAGCCTTCGCGGTGTAGGCCGGCCGTGACGCCAGCGATGTCACGCTCACGCAGCTCGTCGGTGACCTGCCCGGTGTTGCTCTGCTGGGTGTAGGCGCGCCAGAGCAGCGAATCGGCCAGCGTCGTCTGCAGCACCAAGCTGTGCTCTACGCTGCCGCGCCAGCGCTCCTGCCGGTCCTCGGCGGCGAGAGCGAGGATGGTGTCCGGCTGGGCGGGCCCCTGCGCCGGCGCCAGGCTGCTGAGCACGTCCGTGTCGGTGCTGCCCTCGAACCATTCGAGAGCGAATTCGAGCTGGTTGCTGGGGCTCAGGCTGTGGCCCAGCTTGGCCAGGAGGTTGTCTTGCTGGCGGTCGATCGGATTGGGACGTGTGCGGGTGAAGTCCGAGTTGCCGATGTCGCCCTGGTTGTCCTGCTCGTGGCCGTCACGGTGACTGTAGAACAGCAGACCTTGCCAGGTGTCATGCCCAAACGCGATGGTGGCGGCTTCGGAGATCTCGTCGGCGCGGCCGTCGTAGCCACCGCGCAGGCCCAGGTACAAGGGGCCGCCGTCGAGATAGGAGCGCGGTGAGCGGGTCGTCAGGCTGACGACGCCGCCGAGCGCGTCGCTGCCGTAGAGCGCCGAGCCGGCACTGCGCACGATCTCGACTCGCGACAGTGTGTCGAGGTCGAGGGTGTACTGCGGGACACCGAACGGGCCGAAGTCGAATTGCTCGGCCGTCGGGATGCCGTCGATGCGTGTCTGCACTCGATTGCCGCCAATGCCGCGGATGTTGAAGCCGTTGCTACCGAGGCGGGTGAGATCACCGTCGACATAGATGCCCGGCAGATAGCGCACCAGGTCGCTGAGCTGCCTGTGGCCCAGTTCTTCGATCTCAGCGGCTCCCACCACGTCGACCTGTCCCGGTGTGTCCTTGACCGCGCGTTCCGAGCGCGTCGCTGTTACAGTGATGGTCTCAAGTAGCGTGATATCGTCCCAATTCTGGGAAGGCGGTTGCGGGGTTGCCGCGGTCGAAGGGACGGTCAAGCCGAGACCCAAGGCCACGGCCAATGTCCACCGCGTGAGTCCGCCCGGACTCACATTCATGGCACAGTTCATGGATGCTTCCTCCATGGATCGCCGCGCCGGTTGCCGCCGGCACGGTGGTTGTTTCCTAGGGGCGATGGTCCGCCAGCTTTCGCGAGTCGACGGGCCATCGCCTGTTTCCGTTTGAGTCGGCCCTAGCTTGTCTCTCCGGAACTCCCAGCAGAGAGGTGACGAGAGGTTGTTGAGACAATGTCTCATTATGGCCTGGGCAAATACTGGACCATAATGGTCCCCTTGTCAAATGCCCGCTCCAAGGGGTAGTCGGTTTACAATCGACGCGATCCTCTGCTCGCTATCTTGATCTGTACCGCTCCGCTTCATCGACCAGGAGTTCCTGTGCCTAGGAAGACCGCGCCCCTGACTCCCGAGCTGCGGGCCAACCACCGCTCGCTGTCCTCGACTTCCGAACACTTCGTCGACTTCATCGTCGAACAGCCGGCGTGGCATCGCATCATCACGGACATCTTCGATGTCGTGCCGGAACTCGAGCCGCACGAGGTGCAGACTTGGCCGACGTTCGTGGATCGCGAGGTCTACGACGGGATGGGGCGCGTGGCAGTGCGCATCTTCGACCTGGTCAAGAGCCTGCCCGAGCGCCTGTGTGGCAGCGATCCGACGAAGGTCGCCGAGTTGTGGCGGCTACCGAGCGTCGAGGCGGCCGAGAAGATCCTGCAGGAGCCGGTGGGCTGGAGCGCGGCGACGGCACGGGTTGACTTCATGCTAGGTCCAGACGGCTGGCAAGCCCTGGAGCTGAACGTCTCGCCGTCGCTCGGTGGCGTCCAGCTGTACGCCATTTGGGACCTGTGCCTGGAGCAGCCGACGATCCAGGAATTCGTGGCCCAAGAGGTAGCGCGCGGCGGCGGCGAGCTCGAGGCGGTGCAGACGTTGGTCGAATTCCAGCAGTACCTGGTGCGCGACACGCTCGACTTCCTGCAGGACGTGGGCGGTTCTGGCTCGCCGAGGGACGTCAACATGGGCTGGTGCGTGCCGGAGTCGGTGGACATCGAGGCGGCGGAAGAAAACCTGAATCACTTCTACGCCGAGCTGCTGGAGACCGTCGACCCAGCGCTGTCGGGCAAGTACGTCCTGTTCACGGACTACGCGCAGCTGGAGGAGAAGGACGACGGTCTTTACTGCCGGGGCCAGCGCCTGCACATGATGCAGTGCTTCCCGAGCTACGATCTACCGGACGTGCTCTACCGGGCCTTCAAGGCGCGCAAGCTGAGCCTCTATGGCGCACCGATGCAGAACCTGCTCAGCGATCGTCGTTGCCTGTGCTTGTTGTCCGAGCACGCGTCGAATCGCGAACTGTTCAGCGCCGAAGAGCGGGCGTTCATCCAGCGTCACGTGCCGTGGACGCGGCTGGTGCGACCGGGGCGGACACGCTGGCATGGACGCTTCGCGCGCACCGAGAAGCTGCTTCTCGAGCAGCGCGACAAACTGCTGGTCAAGCCCTGCCTGGCGCACGGCGGCGACGGCGTCACCGCGGGCTTCGCACGCACGGACCGTCAGTGGCAGCGGTTGATCGAGCACGCGCTGGCAGCACCGGACGACGCCACGCAGGAGATGATCGTGCAGGAGTTCGTGCCCTCGAAGCTCTACCTGTACCAGGTCGGCGAGCAAGGCTTTGCGCCGCACCGCATGGTGTGGGGCTGCTTCGTCTTCGGCGAGCAACCGGCGGGGCCCTACGTGCGCGTGATTCCGGAGTCCTTGCACCAGGGTGTGGTCAACGTGCAGAAGGGGGCCTTGCAGTCGCCGGTGGTGCTGGTCGGCTGAACTCAGCGTTCGATTTTGATTTGATCCAAGGAGGAGGAACTGTACCCATGTCCGACGTCTCTCTGCTCGATCTGCCTGACGACATCCGCGCCAGTCATCGGGACCTGTCGCCCGTCGCTGAACGCTATCTCGGCTTCCTGGCGCAGCATCCCGAGTGGCACAAGCCGGTCGACGAGCTGATCGATCTGCCACACGAGCAGAAGATCTATCCGCTGGAGACCTGGCCGACGTTCATCAGCCGCGAGCGCTACGGCGAGATGGGGCAAGCGAGCGCGCGCTTCCTGGACCTGCTGCGTAGCCTGCCGGAGCGCTTCGCCGGCAACGGAGAGGATCGCGTCGAGCGGTTGGTCGAACAGTGGGATCTGCCCGACGAGCAGACGGCACGGCAGATCCTCGATCCACCCGATGGCTATGCCGACTGCACCGCGCGCATGGATCTGATCCGCGCCGCCGACGACAGCTGGAAGTTCCTGGAGGCCAACGTCTCGGCGTCGCTGGGTGGTAGCGAGATGGAGCAGCTCGGCAAGCTCTACCAGGAGCAGCCGCTGGTGCGGGAGTTCGTGCAGCAAGAAGGCCTGGAGCTAGGCCTGATCGACACCCTGTCGCGCTTCGACGATCACCTGCTGTCCCACGCTCACCGCTACCTGGACCGCTCGGGTGACGAGGACCCGAACGAGTTCAATCTGGCGATGACCGGCTTGCTGGCGCGCAGCGTGCCGAATATCGAGGAAGTGCTGCCCCAGCTGCAGGAAGACCTGAAGCGCCAGCTCGAGCGATTCGGGCCGGATCTTCATGGCAGCCACTTCTTCTGCCTGCAGGAAGAGCAAGTCGAAGAGCGCGACGGGCGCCTCTACGCGGAAGGCAAGCGCCTGCACATGGTGATCCGCTTTCCGACGTACGATATGCCGCAGAGCTTCGACCGGGCCTACCGCGCCCGGCGGCTCTACCTGGTGGGTGGGCCGTCGAACAACTTGCTCAGTGATCGGCGCAACTTCGCGCTCCTATCCGAGGCTGCCGACGTGTCCGATGGAGCTGAAGACGGGGGCCGCTTCAGCGACGACGAGCGCGCCTTCATTTCCCGCCACGTGCCCTGGAGCCGCAAGGTGTGCCGCGGTAGGACGACCTGGCGCGGCGAGACGGTCGACCTGCCGGAGCTGTTCGAGCGTGAGCGCGAGAAGCTCTTGATCAAGCCCTTTATCGGCTTCGGTGGCGAGGAAGTGCACGCCGGTTGGAGCACCGAGCCAGTGCGCTGGCGAGAGTTGCTCGAGGCGGCGCTGGAGAGCGGAAACGTGCTGGTGCAGGAGTTCGTGCCGTCGCGGCGCTATGTTTTCCAGCATGGTGACGCTGAACAGGGGACGGGAGCCGGCACCTACCGCATGGTCTGGGGATCGTTCGTCTTCGGCAACCAGCCCGGCGGCATGGTGCTGCGCATGGTGCCGGAGGTGATCGATGACGGGGTGGTGAACGTCACCAAAGGGGCCTTGCGGGGTCTGGCATTCCTGGTCTGAGGTCTTTCGCCCCGGCGGGCTGCGCAGTCGCGTTGCTGGCGCCTCCGAGGCTGTGCTAGGGTTCCGTCGTTTCCTTGAAGTGATGTCGCCCCCCTCACTGCAAATCCGCCGGAGCTACCCGCTGGCTGGTCTCGCGAATCGCTGGGTTCGTGCCCGCCGGCATAGGAGAGTCCACGCATGCGCCCAATCCGTGAAGTCGCCCGTGACCTCGGCATCGCCGACGAGCATTTCATCCCTTATGGCCACGACAAGGCCAAGATTCATCAGGACGCCCTGGCGGCAGCGGGGGATCGCCGCGGTAAGCTGATCCTGGTGTCGGCCCTGACGCCGACCTCGGCCGGCGAAGGCAAGACGACGACCTCGATCGCCCTGGCGCAGGGACTGGCGCACGTCGGTCAAGGCGTGTGCCTGGCGCTGCGCGAGCCGTCGCTGGGACCGACCTTCGGCATGAAGGGCGGCGCGACGGGTGCGGGCAAGGCTTCGGTGACACCGTCGCACGACATCAACCTGCACTTCACCGGCGACTTTCACGCCATTTCGTCGGCGCACAACCTGCTGGCGGCGGCGATCGACAACCACCTGCACCAGGGCAACAAGCTGGGCATCGATCCGCGCCGCGTCGAGTGGCCGCGCGTGGTCGACATGAACGACCGCGCGCTGCGCTCGATCATCCTCGGCCTGGGTGGTCCGATCCAGGGTGTGCCGCGCGAAGGCAGTTTCGACATCACCACGGCCTCTGAAGTGATGGCGGTGCTGTGCCTGGCCGACTCGCTGGACGACCTGCGGGCGCGCTTGTCGCGCCTGATCGTGGCGCAGACCTACGGCAAGGAGACGGTGACGGCGGCGGACCTGAACGCTGTCGGTGCCATGATGGTGCTGCTCAAGGATGCGGTGCACCCGAACCTGGTGCAGACGCTCGAAGGCGTGCCGGCACTGATCCACGGCGGTCCGTTCGCCAACATCGCCCACGGCTGCAACTCGATCGTGGCGACGCGCACGGCAATGGCGCACGCCGACTGGACGGTGACCGAGGCCGGCTTCGGCTTCGACCTGGGTGGCGAGAAGTTCCTCGATATCAAGTGCCAGGCGGCCGGTCTCGATCCGGCGGCGGTGGTGCTGGTGGCGACGATCAAGGCGCTCAAGCGTCACGGCGGCGTGGCGGACAAGAACCTCGGGCAGCCGGACGCGGCGGCGGTGGAGCGCGGCCTGCCGAACCTGCAGAAGCATCTCGAGAACGCGCGCCTGTTCGGCAAGCAGGCAGTGGTGGCCCTCAATCACTTCACCGGTAGCGATACCGACGAGGAGGTCGACGTGGTGCGGCGCGCCTGCGCCGAGTGGGGGGCCTCGTTCGCGGTGTGCAAGGGCGTAGCCGAAGGAGGCCCTGGTGCCGTCGAACTGGCCGAAGCCGTAATGGCCGCTGCCGAGGCCGGCGCGTCGAGTCCGCTACAGCCGCTCTACGACTGGAGCGAGCCGCTGCAGGACAAGATGGAGAAGATCGCCACGCACATCTACGGTGCCGAAGGCGTCGAGTACACCAGCGAAGGCCGGCGCGACTTCAAGAAGATCGAGCGTATGGGCTTTGCCGGGCTTCCCCTGTGCGTGGTCAAGACGCCGATGTCGTTCTCCGACAACGCCAAGCTGGCTGGCCGCCCCGAGGGCTTCAAGGTGACCGTACGTGGTGCTGTGTTGGCCGCCGGCGCCGGCTTCGTGGTGCCGTTGCTCGGCTCTGTCTTGCGCATGCCGGGGTTGCCGAAGGTACCGCAGTTGGAGCACATGGACTTGGTCGATGGCCGTGTCGAGGGGATGAAGTAAGTGCGGCCTCTTTCCTCCGTCGGAGACTTTGTGACAAAATGCACAAGCGGCTGCGGGGGGAGATACTGAGCCGCGCGACCACGACACAGCGAGCGCTTCGCACCTTTCCATAATTCATCACAGCCACAGCTTCGACACGGAGTTCCATCGAGTCCTTGCCGTCCGCACTTTCCGCGCGCCCACGATAGCTGCGCGCGCTTTCCCCTGGCGGCCCCACCTATGCAAGGACACCTCGGAAGCTGGCACGGGATGGAGAAGGATGAGGACGCATCTTCTGACCTGAAATAGGAACGGAACGTGGGTACGTACAAGATCAACAAAGGATTGGACCTGCCGATCCTCGGCGAGCCGAGGCAGGCAATCGAAGACGGTCCGCAGTTGCGCCATGTCGCCCTTCTGGGCGGTGATTACATGGGCATGAAGCCGACGATGCACGTCGCCGAAGGCGATGTCGTCAGACGCGGGCAACTGGTCTTCGAAGACAAGAAAACCCCTGGCGTGCGCTTCACGGCGCCGGCTTCCGGCAAGGTAGTCGCGGTACACCGCGGTGCCCGTCGAGCCTTCCAGTCGCTGGTCATCGAACTCGATGAAGCCGAGCGCGCTGCCTTTGCTCCAGGAGCCCTCAAGGACGACGCTGAACAGGTCGAGTTCGAGAGCTTCGCGGCGGTCAAGGACACGGCGCCGGAGCAACTGAAGCGCGAGCAGGTACGCGAGCTCTTGCTCGAATCGGGCCTGTGGACCGCGCTGCGAGCGCGCCCCTTCGGTCGCGTTGCCGACCCGCAGGCCAACGATGGCAACGGGCCACACTCGATCTTCGTCACCGCCATGGACACGGAACCGCTGGCACCCAGCGTTGACGTCGTCCTGGCTGGCAAGGCCGAAGACTTCCACCGTGGCGTCGAGGTGCTGAGTCACCTCACCGACGGCCACGTTCACGTCTGCCGGGCCGCCGACAGCTCGGTGCCGGTGTCTCCGGCTCCGGGCATTCTGGCCGAGGTCTTCGATGGACCACATCCGGCGGGTACGCCGGGCGTACACATCCACTTCGTGGACCCGGTGCACCGCGGCAAGACGGTGTGGCACGTCGGCTATCAGGACGCGGTAGCGATCGGTCGCTTGTTCGCCACCGGCCGCCTGGACGTCGAGCGGGTGATCGCGCTCGCCGGTCCGCCGCTGTCGAATCCGCGCTTGGTGCGCACGCGCATCGGCGCCTCGACGACCGAACTGTTGGCCGGCGAGGACGTGACCCATGGTGACGAACACCGAGTGATCTCGGGTTCGGTGCTCTCTGGTACCCAGGCGCAGGGTGAGGATCTCGGCTATCTCGGCCGCTACCACAACCAGGTCTCGGTGCTGCAAGAGGATCGCAGTCGTACCCTCTTTGGCTGGATGGGCCCGGGTGGCGACAAGTTCTCGCTCGTACGCGCCTTTCTCTCGGCTGTGACGCCGCAGCGCAAGTACGCGTTCACCACCACGACGCACGGTGATCCGCGTGCCATCGTGCCGATCGGTCTGTACGAGAAGGTGATGCCGATGGACATCCTGCCCACCTTCTTGCTGCGGGCCCTGGTCATGGGTGACCTAGAGCAAGCCGAGGCTCTCGGCTGCCTGGAACTGACGGAAGAAGACCTCGCCCTGTGCACCTTTGTGTGCCCGGGCAAGAACGAATTCGGCCCCTACCTGCGCGAGGTGCTGACCACCATCGAGAAGGAAGGGTGAGGAGGAACGGATGAAAGCTCTGCGATCCTTCCTGGACAAGCAAGGCAAGATGTTCGAGCCCGGGGGCAAGCTGGAGAAGCTCCATCCCCTGTGGGAAGCCCAGGACTCATTTCTCTACACCCCGGGGAAAGTGACCAAGGGTGCCTCGCATGTACGCGACGCTCTCGATCTCAAACGCATGATGGGCATGGTGGTGGTGGCGCTGATCCCGGCGGTACTGATGGCCATGTACAACACGGGCTACCAGGCCCACCTGGCGATCGCTGGCGGCGCCGCGGCACTCGACAACTGGCAGACGGCCGCCATGGGCTGGCTGGGTATGGCCTTCGACCCGAAGGACGTCCTCGCCTGCTTCATTCACGGTGCGCTCTACTACCTACCGGTGGTAATCGTGACGCTGGCGGTGGGTGGTAATTGCGAGGCTCTCTTCTCCATCGTGCGCAAGCACGACATCAACGAGGGTTTCCTGGTCACCTGGATGCTCTTCCCGCTGATCCTGCCGCCGACCATTCCGCTGTGGCAGGTGGCGATCGGCATCGCTTTCGGTGTCATCGTCGGCAAAGAGATCTTCGGCGGCACTGGCATGAATATCCTCAACCCGGCTCTCACCGCGCGCGCCTTCCTGTTCTTCGCCTACCCGGCGGAGATCAGTGGCGACAATGTGTGGGTCGCCGCCCAGACCTCGCCCGACGGCTACTCGGGGGCCACCTGGCTGGCACGCTCGGCCGAGAGCGGCAAGGCAGTGCTGGAGCAGAGTGCCAGTTGGATGGATGCCTTCATCGGCCTGGTGCCGGGTTCGATGGGCGAGACCTCGGCGCTTGGCTGCCTGATCGGCGCCGCGGTGCTGATTGCCTGTGGCGTCGGCTCCTGGCGCATCATGGCGGGCGTCGTGATCGGCAGTGCCGTCACGGCCGTGTTGCTCAACCTGCTGCCGTCGAACACCAACGCCTTCCTCGACGTGCCCTTCTACTGGCACTTCGTGCTCGGCGGCTGGGCCTTTGGCACGGTGTTCATGGCCACCGAACCGGTCACCGCATCGCACTCGATCCGCGGTATGTGGATCTACGGGCTGCTGATCGGTGTCTTCGCGATCCTCATCCGAGTGGTCAATCCGGCCTACCCGGAGGGGATGATGCTGGCCATCCTGTTCATGAACCTGTTCGCCGCGCTGATCGACTACTACGTCGTGAAGGCGAACATCGATCGCCGGAGGGCGCGATATGCAGCAGCGTAACACCGTCTACACCATCGCCTTCGCCGCTGGCGTCTGCCTGGTGTGCTCGATCTTGGTGGCTTCCGCGGCAGTCTCGCTGCGGCCGGCCCAGGAAACCAACAAGGCGCTCGACAAGCAGCGCAATGTGTTGGTGGCCGCCGGTCTGGCCAGCGATGACGAGAAGCTGACTCCGGAAGAAATCGAGTCGCGCTTCGCCACCTTCAAGCCGCTGGTGGTCAACCTGGAAACCGACAGCGCCGAACCCGACGTCGATCCGTTCTCGATCGATCCGCGCAAGATGGTCTCGGACCCGCGCAACAGCCACGACGTGCCGTCGAACCTGGCGCAGCTCAAGCGCGTCGCGGACAAAGAAGTCATCTACCAGCTACTGGGTGAGGATGGAGAGGTCGAGATGCTCGTGTTGCCGATCCATGGCAAGGGCCTGTGGTCGACGCTCTACGGCTTCATCGCGCTCAGTGGAGACCTGGAGCGCGTGGAAGGCCTGACCTTCTACGAGCACAAGGAGACCCCCGGTCTCGGCGGCGAAGTCGACAACCCGCGCTGGAAATCTCTGTGGCCGGGCCGTCAGGTCTTCGGCCCGGATGGCGGCATCGAGATCGAAGTGATCAAGGGCAGCGCCGGACCGCCAGAAGAGAACCCGTATCAGGTCGACGGCCTCTCGGGCGCCACCATCACCTCGCGCGGCGTCACCGCCATGCTCGAGTTCTGGCTGGGTGACGAAGGTTTCGGCCCCTACCTGGAGACGTACCGACAGAGGAGCTCGAGCTGATGGCCCAGAGCAAGACCGACGTCCTATTGGACCCCCTGTTCAACAACAACCCGATCGCGCTGCAGGTGCTCGGCATCTGTTCCGCGCTGGCGGTGACCACGAAAATGGAAACTTCTGTGGTCATGTGCGCCGCGCTGGTCTTCGTGCTGACGGGCTCCAACCTGGCGGTGAGCCTGCTGCGTAACGGCATTCCGAACAACATCCGCATCATCGTGCAGTTGACCATCATCGCCTCGCTGGTGATCGTCGTCGATCAAGTACTGACCGCCTACGTCTACGACATCAGCAAGCAGCTGAGCGTCTTTGTCGGTCTGATCATCACGAACTGCATCGTCATGGGGCGCGCCGAGGCGTTCGCCATGCAGAACGGCCCTGGCATGAGCTTGCTGGATGGCCTGGGCAATGGCTTCGGCTACAGCATGATCCTGCTCGGCACCGCGGTGCTGCGCGAGCTGTTTGGCTCCGGCAAGCTGTTCGGTTACAACATCTTGACGCCGGTCACCGAGGGCGGTTGGTATCCCACCAATGGCCTGATGGTGCTGTCACCGGCTGCCTTCTTCATCATCGGCTTCTTCATCTGGGCGCTGCGCGCCTGGAAGCCCGAGCAGGTCGAACCGGAGGGTTGAGGTCATGGAAGAGTATCTGAATCTCGCGATCAAGGCGATTTTCGTCGAGAACATGGCCCTGGCGTTCTTCCTGGGCATGTGTTCTTTTCTCGCCTGCTCCAAGAAGGTCGAGACCGCGGTAGGCCTCGGCTGGGCTGTGGTCTTCGTGCTGTCGGTGACCGTGCCGGCCAACAACCTGATCTACAACTACCTGCTCAAGGAAGGCGCCATGAGCTGGATCCATCCCAGCTTGGCCAGCGTCGACCTCTCCTTCCTGGGCTTCCTGTGCTACATCGGCACGATTGCCGCCATGGTGCAGCTGGTCGAGATGTTTCTCGATCGCTTCGTACCCGGCCTGTACAACGCGCTCGGCGTCTTCTTGCCGCTGATCGCCGTCAACTGCGCCATCCTGGGTGCTTCGCTGTTCATGGTCGAGCGCGACTACACCTTCACGCAGAGTGTCGCCTTCGGTATCGGCAACGGTATCGGCTGGCTGCTGGCCATCGTCGCGCTGGCGGCGATCCGCGAACGCATGCGCTACAGCAACGTGCCGATAGGTCTACGGGGCCTGGGCATGGCGTTTGTCCTCACCGGCCTGATGGCCATCGGTTTCATGGCCTTCGCGGGCATCCAGCTCTAACCGGGCGCCGAGAAAGGAACGACTACCATGACGACCATCGCAATGGGCGTGCTCATGTTCACTGTGGTCATCCTGTCGCTGGTGAGCATCTTGATGTTCGCCAAGAAGCGCTTGGTGGCCAGTGGTGACGTGACCATCGTCATCAACGACGACGAAGACAAGGCGATCCAGGTGGCCTCTGGGGCCAACCTGCTCAACACCCTGTCGGAGAACAAGATCTTCATTCCCTCCGCCTGCGGCGGCAAGGGCAGTTGCGGCGTCTGCAAGGTCAACGTGACCGAGGGCGGCGGTGCCATGCTGCCGACGGAAAAGGGCCACATCAGCCGTGGTGAAGAGCGCGAAGGCTGCCGCCTGTCGTGCCAGGTGAAGGTCAAGGGCGACATGCGGATCGAAGTACCGCCCGAGGTCTTCTCGGTGAAGAAGTGGAAGTGCAAGGTGCGCTCGAACGACAACGTGGCGACCTTCATCAAGGAGCTGGTGCTGGAGTTGCCGGCGGGCGAGGACGTGCCGTTCCGTGCCGGTGGCTACATCCAGATCGAGTGTCCGCCGCACCACATTCTGTACAAGGACTTCGACGTTGCCGAGGAGTACCGGGAGGACTGGGACAAGTTCAACCTGTGGCGCTTCGAGTCCAAGGTCGACGAGGTGGTCAACCGCGCCTACTCGATGGCCAACTATCCGGAAGAGCGCGGCATGATCATGCTCAACGTGCGTGTGGCCAGTCCGCCGCCGCGCATGCCGGACGTGCCGCCGGGCATCATGTCCTCGTATATCTTCAGTCTCAAGCCGGGCGACGAGGTCACCATTTCGGGGCCGTTCGGCGAGTTCTTCGCCAAGGACACCGACAACGAGATGGTGTTCATCGGTGGCGGCGCTGGCATGGCGCCAATGCGCTCCCACATCTTCGACCAGTTCCGGCGCCTGCACAGCCAGCGCAAGGTGAGCTTCTGGTACGGAGCGCGCTCGCTGCGTGAGGCCTTCTACCAGGAAGACTTTGACTCGATTGCGGCTGAGAATGACAACTTCGAGTGGCACTTGGCGCTGTCCGAACCGCTGGAAGAAGACAACTGGAGCGGCTACGTCGGCTTTATTCACCAGGTGCTGTACGACAACTACCTCAAGGACCATCCGGCCCCCGAGGACGTCGAGTACTACCTGTGTGGTCCGCCGCTGATGCTGGACGCGTGCATGAAGATGCTCGACAGCTTGGGCGTCGAGCCCGAGAACATCGCCTTCGACGACTTCGGTTGACACGAGGTTCGATGCGTACATCGAAGTTCCGTCCGCGTTCTGGTAGTCAGGTGAATCCTGCTTCCAGGGCACCAGCAAGGGTGGCCGCAATCGCGGTCACCCTCTTGCCTTTGTGTCTAGCCTGTACTCTGCTGGTCACGTTGGCCTGTGATCGAGCACCGGTCCTGGCTTCGTACTCCTTCGAGGGACCCACGATGGGGACCCGCTACGTCGTCAAGGTCGTGACGGTGGAGCGCGAGGCAGGATGGCAAGAGCGGTTGGCCGAGAGCATCACGGCTCGCCTGGCCGAGGTCAATCAGAAGATGTCGACCTGGTTGACGGATTCTGAGATCTCTCGCTTCAACGACAAGGCGAGCGTCGAGCCGTTCCTGTTCTCGGCCGAGACTTTCGATGTGCTGCAAGCCGCGCAGGAGGTCAGCACCGCGAGCGATGGTGCCTTCGACATCACGGTTGGTCCACTGGTCGATGCCTGGGGCTTCGGTGCCGCTGGCGAGATGCCAACGCCGCCGTCCATCGAGGTGCTGGCCGAACTCGAGACCCACGTTGGCTTCGACAAGCTGCAGCTGGACGTGGTGAGCAAGAGCGCGGCCAAGCAAGATCCGGACCTGCGCCTCGACCTGTCCGCGATCGCCAAGGGCTATGCCGTCGACCAAGTGGCCGAGGCTCTGGCCGCGCAGGGCTTCGAAGACTACATGGTAGAGGTCGGCGGCGAAGTGCGCACGGCCGGCCAGAACCCGGACGGCGATTCTTGGCGCATCGGCATCGAGCAGCCGGAAGCCAATCCCGTGCGCCAGGTCGCGACCGTCGTGCCATTGAGTGGCGTCGCGCTCGCGACCTCCGGCAACTACCGCAACTTCTGGGTCGCGGCAGATGGCCGCCGTATTTCCCACACCCTCGATCCCCGCACGGGGGCTCCCGTCGCGCACGCGGCCGCTTCGGTCAGTGTCGCGCACCCGAGTTGTATGATGGCGGATGCCTGGGCTACCGCGCTGATGGTGCTCGGCCCCGACCAGGGATACGATGTTGCTGTTACCCAGGACCTGGCGGTGCTCTTCCTGATCCACGGTGAAGACGGTGGCGAGCTAGAGCAACGTCTCACCCCTGCTTTCGAGGCCCTGCTTCAGGCGCTCTAGGTCCTGTCGCCCCGTTTGCCGAAAACCCATGTCTCGATAGACCGCCCCGCGATCAGCTCTGCCAACGAAAGGAGCTTCCCATGTTGGCCATGATTCTCGTCTCCGCTGGTGTTCTGGCCCTAGTGATGGTCGGAATGGCGATCGGCGTCATCCTGCAGAACAAAGAATTGCGCGGTTCCTGTGGCGGCGTTGCCTTCCTGGGGCCGGACGGCGATCCCCTGACCTGCAGCAACTGCAACTGCAAGCTACCCGAAGAGGTGGACGACGGTGAGCTCGGGGCTCCTGTCAAGGCGGTCCTCGAAGGCGACGGCGGCGAACGTTCCGCCGCCTGAAGCCCCTCTCACCTGAAGCCCTCTCACCTGAAGCCCCATCGCAAGGAGTCAGAGCACGATGCCGACGCAAGAGACGCAAACACGGGTCCTGTCTGGGATCCAGCCTTCCGGCGGCCTGCACCTGGGCAACTACCTGGGCGCCATCCAGCAGTGGGTGAAGGGACAGCACGAGAAGGAAAGCTTTTTCTGCATCGTCGACCTGCACGCCATCACGGTGCCGCAGGATCCGCAGGTTTTGCGCGCCAACACGCGGGAACTGGCTGCCCAACTCCTGGCCTGCGGCTTGGACCCGAATGTGTGCACCCTCTTCCTGCAGAGCCACGTGCGCGCGCACGCCGAGTGCTCCTGGCTACTCCAGTGCGTCACGCCACTGGGCTGGCTCGAACGCATGACCCAGTTCAAGGCCAAGAGCAGCGAGCAGCAGAGCGTGCTCACCGGCCTGCTCACCTATCCGGTGCTGCAAGCCGCCGACATTCTCTTGTACGACGCCGACGAAGTGCCTGTGGGGGAGGACCAGAAGCAGCATGTCGAGCTGACGCGCGACATCGCCCAGCGCTTCAATCACCTGTTCGGGGATACCTTCAAGGTACCCAAGGCGATGATTCGTGAGGCGGGTGCCCGCATCATGGGACTCGACGATCCTTCGAACAAGATGAGCAAGAGTCACAGCGGCACGCGTGGCCACTGTATCCGCCTGCTCGACACGGACGACGAGATCCGCTATGCCTTCAAGCGTGCCGTGACCGACTCGGGCCGCGAGATCGCTTTCAGCGACGATCCGGAGCGCGGCGGCGTCAACAATCTTCTGACCATCTACCAGCTGCTGACGCACAAGACGCAGGAAGACGTGCTGGCAGACTTCGCTGACGCACGTGGCTACGGGGACCTGAAGAAGGCCGTGGCCGAAGTCGCGGTGAGCGCGATCACACCGATCCGCGCCGAATCGCAGCGCCTGCTCGAAGATCCCGCTGAACTCGACCGCCTGCTGGCGATCGGTGCCGAGCGTGCGCGCGCGATCGCCGAGCCGATCGTGGCCAGGGCCAAGGAACGCATCGGCTTCATCGTCTAGCCGCTGCATTGCTGTTCGCGGCCCTCCGGCCGCGATGGGGTTACCTGTTGCTCTTCGCGACCCTCCGGCCGCGATTCGATCACCTGGCGCGGCCCGTGAGGCGCCCTTCGTTGGTGAGCAGGCCGTGCTCGATCAGCCACGCTCGTCCATCCTCGGCATCCTGCTCGAACCAGGCGCGTGTCGACCCCAGGCGGAAGCTGTAGCCCCAGGCATCCATGTCGTGGCAGAGCCGGGCGCGACCGACGCCTGGCAACTCGTCGGCGAGAAGCACCTGCAGGTAGCAGACGCCGCATTCTTCTAGGTCGTCGCCGCCGGCGTCGGTGTGCAAGGAAGAACGTCGCTCGGCGTCGGCACACAGCAGGTGTCCTCCTTCGTGCAGTGCCGACTGCACCGGCGTGTCGGCGCGCACGAAGAGCGTGCCGCGAACGATGCCCGCTTCCGGGGCGCCCCAGTGGCTGCCCGGAATCTCGGCACCGTCCGCGACCTGCACGACCGCCACTCCGTAGCCAGCGAATAGCCGTTCGAGCGCGCCGGCCTCGAGGTCGCCGCAGAGGAACTGCCCTTGTAGCGAGGGTTCGCTGGACGGGCTGCTGACTGCGGCGGCTTCAGTCATCGGAAGAGCGAGGTGCAGCTCTCGGACTGCAACAAGCTGCTGTCGACCACCGTCAGGCGAGTTGGGTTGGCCGCCGTTGGCTGGCACTGCCCGTTCTTGTCGCAGGTAGCCAACTGGTACCAGATGCCGCTCTCGCAGGACTTCTCGTCGTCGGTCTGGTGACAGCTGTTTTCTGTGTCCTGGCAGCAGCCCAGAGCAGTCTCATCGTCCTTGGGGCGATCAATCGCGATGGCTGCTACGGTCGGCTGTACCGGTTGGGCGGGTTGTTCCCACGGCTTGACCTGGGTCGGGTTCTCGCTGCTCGCCTGGCACTTGCCGTCGGCGCAGAAGCCAGTCTCGGCGAAGTAGTAGCGGTCATCGCCCGCTTCTTTCTTGCATTCGTCCTCGGTATCGACGCGCGTACAGCTGCCGCCGGTCTCGCAGCAGCCGGCTTGCGCGTGCGCGACGGCGGGGATCAGGAGTACAGCGGCGGTCGCCAGCAAGAGCACGAATAGAATGTGAGTCTTCATCAGGTTCTCCTCTCGAATCGATCAGCAGACGCCCGCTGACGTCAGCAGGCACGAAACGCTAGATATTTGCCGTTGCAGTCTAGCACTTGCCTGCCGATCGAGCTCGGCCCTGCCCAGGAGCTTCAGTTGGTACTGTCGCTGGCAATACCGGGGAGTTTGGCGCTGTCGTCCGGCCGAGGAAGCACCGCGAGCTGTCTCTGCAATTGCCTGACACGGGCTGCATCGCCTAGCTGCGCGTGTTGATCTATCAAGAGTTCCAGGGTGAGGCGGACCTCTGGGTGATTGGCTGCAACATGCGCCTGGAAGAGTTGCAGGGCTTTCTGATTCAGCTCAGTCGCTTCCCGTAACTCACCCTGGGCGGCTGCGGTCTGCGCGAGTAGACGCAGTGTGGAAACCAGGTGGAAGTTGTCGGCACCGAGTGCGTGGCGCTTGATCGCGAGGGCTTCTTCCAGCGGCTCGCGAGCGTCAGCCCAGCGTTCCATACTGGTGTAGAGAGCTCCCAGATTATTCAGGCAGAGGCCAAGGATGGGGTGGTGTGACCCGTATCTCGTCCGCAAGATCTCGATGGCGCGCAGATACGCGGCTTCCGACTCATCGTGGCGTTCTTGCTGCTGGCGCAAGTGGCCGAGCTGTGCAAGTGTGGCGGCGACATCGTGATCGTCCGTATTGTCCAGCTGTTCGAAGAGCTGTAGGACCTCGAGCAACTCTTGGGCTGCTGTGTCGAACTGACCTTGTGCCCGGTATACGTTGGCCAGATTTCGGCGGATCCGGAGGAGATGCCTTTCATCCCGTGGTTCCAGCAGCAGGAAGGTAGCCTTGGTTTGCTCCAGCATGTCTTTGCCCAGATCGAGTTCTTGGATCTGTACATAGAAGGATCCCAGCTGAAACTGCGACTCGCCGAGGTCCGGATCCCCTGGCGGGAGATGTTCTTGGTGCAGGGCCGCAGCGTGTTCGAGGTGGGAGCGGGCGGCCACGAACCTCCCCTGACGGTGCAGGGCACTGCCGAGCATACCCAAGCTGTTGCCGAGGTTTCTGAAATCTATAGGCTCACTGGCTGCGTACAGGTCGGCTGACTCACGCAGCAGGTTGGCAGCCGTGTCGCTGGCCCCGCTGTTCAAGTAGGCCCGCCCCATGGTCTTGAGCAACGTGGCGCGCAGTGCCGGTGTCTGCTGGAATCGACTCCGCAGACTGACGGTACCCCGGTCGAGCACCTGGCGCAGGAGGACGGGACCTTCGAGTCCGTGTTCGGACTGCACGTCGCCCAGGGTGTCGAGCAGAAGGTCGCGAACCTCACGTGCTTCGGCCAGAGCCTGGCGGGCGTCGAGTGCTGCTCGACGGGCCCGATCTGCCTCGATGGTGCGCGCGACGATGCCGCCGACGAGTGCTGTCAGAAGTAGCAGCGCCGCCGCGGCGGCTGCGCGATGGCGGCGCAGGAACTTGGCCAGGCGGTAGGAGGTCTTGGCAGGAACTGCTTGAACGGGATGGCCGCTCAGGTATCGTTGAAGATCCGCGGCCAGGTCGGCAGCGGAGCTGTAGCGGTGCTGGCGTTCCAAGACGGTAGCCTTGAGAAAGACTGTGTCCAGGTCACCACGCAGACGGCGGTAGTGTTGCTGGGGTGTCGTTTTCAGAGTCCGTGCCAGTTCAGTCTGATCATGACGAGGCAGGGCCTTCCAACGATGACTGGGGCAGGGAAGCGGTTGCGTCTTGAGTCGTTCCACCAACCCGAGTAGATCGAGCTTGTGGGAAGCCAGAGGCAGTGAACCAACCAGCAACAGGAACAAGAGAATCCCCAGGGCGTAAACGTCCGAGCGGATGTCTTGCTCCAGGGTACCGTCGTCGGCGAAGGACAAGCTTTCAGGGCTCAGGAATGCAGGGGTACCCACGACTCCGTTGCGGGTCAGGCGAGTCTCTTCTCCCCTGAGATCATGAGCGATACCGAAGTCGATGATCTTGACGGACGGCTGGCCGTCCTGCTCCGTGACAAGGATGTTCGAGGGCTTGAGATCACGGTGCAGGATGCCCTTTTGATGCGCGTGATGGACGCCGGCGCAGACTTGCTGAAATAGCTCGAGTCGATCTCGAAGTCCCAGGTGGCGATCGCTGCAAAAGCTGTCCAACGGCTTGCCCTCGATCCGCTCCATGACGAAGTAGGGCCGGCCATCTGGCAGATCTCCGGCTTCGAAGACCTTGGCAATGTTGGGATGATCCAGTCGAGCCAGCGCGCGCCGCTCGAACTCGAAACGGTGTCGCAAGACGCTGGCCCGGGCACGGGGCAAGATGATCTTGATCGCGACTTGGCGGCGGATGGGGGCCTCTTGCTCGGCGAGCATCACCATTCCCATGCCGCCTCGGCCCAAGACTTCGAGCAAGCGATAGGGACCGATCTCCGCGGGCAGACCGAGGCGTTCCGGGACCTGAGGTTCCAGGCGTGGTTGCTCTGGGTTTGTCCGCTCCGGTTCCGGGGCTTTCGGCGAACGTGGCTCGGCGCCGAGCTGTGGAGAGCCGTGGGCTAGCAGCCGAGTCGACCCCGGTCCTTGCAGCTTGGTGGTTTCGTCTGGTTTCAGCTCAGATCCTGCCATGGACACCTGCTTGGTCGCGACTTTCGCTTCATCTCCGCTCTCGGATCCCGTCTACGAGGCCCTTCGCGGGGTGATGAGCTGTTGGAATTCGAGTAAATAATCTATCAGAGAAGAAATGAGTTGCACGTGCTGAGCATAGAAGCCCGAAGCGCGTGGCGGGTTCCGGCTTCCCGGAACCAAACCGTCTCGTCGATGGAGGCCAAGGTCGAGCCGCCCGCTCTCAGGGTGTTGCCGTGGTCTGCGCATCTGACCGGACGATCTCGTCTCCTTGCAGGGCTTTGGCTCGCTCGAGATCGCCCCGGATCTGCTGCAGCAGTTCCTGATCGGCATCGGCGGTGTGGTCGTAGCTATGTAGGGTCTCTTGCAGCAACTCGACGGCCTGCTCGCGCATGCCGAGATTGGTATAGGCGGTCCCCATCGTATGGAGCAGGCGGGCTCGGGCCTCCGCGTTGTCGGCGAAGCGCTCCCGGATGCGGTCCGTGCCGCGGTCGAGGACCTGGCGCAGGGTGACTTCCGCCGCCTCCGAGCGAGCGGGCTGGGCGTTCTCGAACAGGTCGAGCAGGAAGTCGGTGACTTCCTGGGCCTCGGTGCGGGCTTGGCGAGCCGCTTCCGCCTGCCGGTTGGCTCGCTGGGTCTCGATCTGGCGCGCCACGATGCTGCCAGTCAGGACCACGAGCAGGAGGACCGCGGTCGCCACCAGGGTGCGGTGGCGGCGCGTGAACTTGGAGAGTAGATACCAGCGGCTCGGCGCGGTCGCCAACACGGGTTCGTTGGCGAGGTAGCGACGCAGGTCGTCCGCCAGTTCCGCCGCTGAGCCGTAACGTCGATGGCGCTCGCGGTGTAGAGCCTTGAGGATGATGTGATCGAGATCTCCCTCCAGCTGCTTCTGGAGCTGACGCAGGTTCGTGGCCCGCGCCACCGCGTGCGCTTCCTGAGTCGTGGAATCGAGCTCGGTCAGCCGGCGACTCGGGCTGGGCGGATCCTCCTCTTGCAGCCGCTGCAGCAACTCCAAGGTCGATCCCGACTCCGGATCGAAGGGCATGGCGCCGGTGAGCAGCAGGTAGAGCAGAACACCCAGCGAGTAGACGTCGGAGCGGATGTCGACATCGCCTGGGTCCTTGCCGCCGGCCGGCGTCGCTCCGGTCATGCCGCGGGACAGGGAGCTGTAGCGTTCGGGCGAGACGAAGGCGGGCGTCCCGACCGGCAGCTCACGGGTCAGCCGGGTCATGTCGTCGAGCCCACTACTGAAATTACCCTCCAGGTCCTTGGCGATGCCGAAGTCGATCACCTTGACGCGCGCCCGCGGACCGGCGTCAGCCTCGTCGACATCGACAACCAGCAGGTTGGATGGTTTGATGTCGCGATGCAGCACACCCTTTTGGTGGGCGTGATGGATGCCGGCGCAGACGTCGAGGAAGAGTCCGATTCGGGCTTTGGTGTCCAGTCGCTGGCGGTCGCAGTACTCGTCCAGTCCGACCCCGGGCACATGCTCCATGACGAAGTAGGGTCTGCCGTCCGGCAGGTCGCCCGCCTCGAAGACCTGGGCGATGTTGGGATGATTCATGCGCGCCAGTGCTCGGCGCTCGAGTTCGAATCGATGAAGGAGCGTGTCGGGATCCGCGAGCTGGTGCGTCACCTTGACGGCGACCTGTCGCGCGATCGGCTCTGTCTGTTCCGCCAGGAAGACGGTGCCCATCCCCCCTTCGCCGAGGACTCGCAACAAGCGGTAAGGGCCGATTTCCTTCGGAATACCAAAAGGGAGCCGAGCTTCCTCGAGAGGGAGTGTTGTTTGGGGCACGGGTACGCGGTACCTCCACTAGCAGTCGGCGGACTGGTTCAACCTTGCCGAAGTCGAGTATGGGGCACGAACGAGAGCGTGGCCAAGAAAGGTCAGGGGCTCGACGTCGCGTGCTTGCGAGAGGATTCGAAATGGATCAGGGACTGGATGTCAAAGACAGGAGTTCTGTAAACAGCTGGCGATACACTTCGTGCCCGCGACGGCCGAAAGCGTCAAAGTATCCGGTGTACCACTGGCTCAGCGACGCGCCCGCCGCCTCGCTTGCCCGCACGTCCTCGGCCTCTTCGACACCGCCGGTACGCACGATGTGGAACTCCCGCTCGGAGTTGCCGCGCTCCGGCTTGCGCCTGTCCAGGTGAGCCCGCGCGGCACGCACCAGCGCTAGCGACTTCTCGCGCAATGGCCGGCCGCTGACACCGCCGCCGAAGTGACTCGAGAAATAGTCGAGCAGACGCTGCTCTGCGGGATTGGCGAGTGCCGGACGCAGGGCGTCATAGTCAGTCGAGGTGTTGCCGAAGTTGACGCCGTCGAAGCCAAGGTCGAGGAGCAGGTCGAGCAGTGCCGGTACCTGGCGCGGATCGGTGTCGGTCGAGAACTTGACGATCACCGGCAACGGCGTGCCGCGGTGACGCAGAAAGCGTTCGGCCAGGGTGTCGAGACGCCGCCGCAGGTCCGCGTCCAGGACGTCCTCGGAGTCTTCGACTTGCGGCAGCTCCTCGGTGTTGGGGCAGCTCTCGTTCAGCTCCAGGAAGTCGACGCCGGCGTCGCGGTAGCGCTCCAGGCCCTCGATCAACGCGTCGAGCCGTGTGGCTTCCTCTTCAATGTCCGTCGTGGCACTGACGCTGGCGCCGATCGGGCAGCCGTCGACGCGCTCGAGTCGAGCCAGCCGTGCCGCGACGGTGGCATGCCCGTCGTTCGGCAGGCCGAGCCAGTTCGATGCCGCGCCGGAGGCGGGGTAGGGGGCGAAGGGCTGCGCGATGCCGTGGCGCCGGTTGCCCGGGCGTGAGAGTTCCGTCGAGGTGCCCGCCAGGTACCAGCCGGCACCTTGGGCAGCGCACAGCTCGTAGCCCTCCCCGTTCTTGAACATGCCGGCGGCGTTGCCCAGGGGGGCGCGAAAGCGCAGGCCCCACAGCGTGCGGCTGAGCGATGCGGCTGGCGCGTAAGGAGTCGGTGGTGCTGCGACCAACCATTGCAGGAAGCGCTGGCGTCCGCGTGAATAGAGACGGACCGCGACGCGCGGTGGCATGCGGACCAGCCAGGGTCGTAGGCGGTCGTCGAGGCGGGCGAGCAGGGGAGCGGTGTAGGTTGAGACCAAGAATGTCATCTCCGGTATGGCCAGCGTGCGGCATTTCCGTGGCGCAAGGTATGTTAGCCCACTCGTGGCTACTCGACGCCGCCTCTCGCAGGCGGGCTTCTCGATGGAGAGCCCCTCCACGCAGCAGAGCCCTGCCGGGGCGCAACCGGTGCGGCGTGGCGACGTATTCTTCTGTACGACTCGAAGGCGCCTATACCAACTCAAGGAGCCGACACCAACTCGAAGGAGACCGGTATGCGTACCCTATTTCTCGTCTCGACCCTCTGTTTGACGGTTCTCATCCTGCTGGTCCTTGGCCTGACCGCGTGCGTCGACTCGAACTCGTCCACGTCGGAGACCGCCGATGCGGCCGCCACCGTGGCCCCTGAAGATGGCGTCACCATGAACGAAGTGGTTGGCGCCTTCCAGGGCGGAGACGTGGCGGAAGCCGTGCGCCTACTCGAGATCATGGTGGTCGAACAGCCCGAGAACGCTCGGGCCTGGAGCGTGCTGGGACAAGCGCGCGGCACGTTGGCGGGGCAGGGGCCCGAGGCCGATGATGCCTTGTTGCAGGCCGCGGTCGACGCGTATACTCGGGCGCTGGAGTTGGACCCGACGCAGCGCGGCGCGGCCCTCGGTCTGGCTGGCCTGGCGGCGCGGCGCGGCGACACTGAGCAAGCGTTGGCGCGTCTCGAAGAGCTGGCCGCAGCCGGCGACGTCGACCTCAGCCAGGTCGAGCTCAATCCCAACTTTGCCGCCTTGGTGGGCGATCCGCGTTTCCAGGCCTTGCCACCAACCGCCGAGGATTTCGACGGACCCGCTTTCGTCGAGCCGGTGCGCGTTCTGCACGAGTGGCGCGGTGAGGCGCAGGGTGACACCTTCGGCTGGATCGCGCGCCGCCTGGGCGACGGCAGCGCCGGTGACGTCGATGGCGATGGCGTCGCCGACCTGACCACCTCGGCACCCAACAAGCAGCTGCACGACGAGCAGCTGGAAGACCTGCCCAATGCCGGTCGCGTCTATGTTTATTCGGGCAAGACGGGGGATCTGCTCTGGACGCGGGATGGTACCACCGCGGGAGCCTTGCTCGGACAAGGTATCGAGACCGCCGGTGACGTCAATGGCGACGGTCGGTCCGACGTGCTCGCTGCTGCCCCGGGTGCCAACGTCGCCTATGTCTTCGATGGTCGGGATGGTTCGACGCTGCTCGAAATCCAGGGCCACGACGGAGAGCAGTTCGGCCGTCACGTGCACGGGGTCGGTGACGTCGACGGTGATGGTCACAGTGACCTGCTGATCGGCGCGCCGCGCTTCGATCCCAGCGAGACACTGCAAGACGCCGGCCGCGCTGCTCTCTTCTCGGGCAAGGACGGTTCGCTGCTACGTCAGTGGCTGGGGCAAGAAGCCGGCGACCGGCTCGGCGAAGCGGTCGCAGGCAGCATGGTAGGCAGCGAGAATGGGAGACACCCGGTCTTCATTTTGGGCGCACCGGATGCCGGTGAAGGCGACCGCGGCCGCGTCTACGTCTACACCGAGCTCGCGGCCCAGGACGGCAGCAGCGAGACCGTGGGCGAGGGGGCCAACTTCATCATCGACTCGGACGAGCAAGGCGCCGAGCTGGGCGGCATGTTCCTGAGCGTGATCGGCGATCTCGACGCCGACGGCGTGGACGACGTCTACGCGTCCGACTGGGCCCACGGTGCTCTCGGGCCACAAACCGGTCGCATCGTGGTGCATTCCGGGGCCACGGGGGAGCAGCTCCTCGAGCTGACCGGTGAAGCCTCGGGCAACGGCTTCGGCATCGGTCCCGCCGACGCCGGCGACGCCGACGGTGACGGTCACGACGACCTGCTCGTCGGTGCCTGGCAGCACGCCAGTGCCGCACCGGCCGGCGGCAAGGCTTATCTCTACTCCGGCAGGGACGGCTCGCTGCTACGCACCTGGACCTGCCAGGTGATGGGCGACACCTTCGGCTTCGACGCTACGCGCCTGGATGATGTCGACGGCGACGGCAAGATGGACTACTTGCTGACCTCCGCCTGGAGCGCCGTCAACGGTCCTCGTGCGGGACGCATGTTCGTGCTCGCGGGAGAGTAGACGCCCTTCCCTTTGCTGTAGAAGATCTGCGATGATCTGAGAAATCTTCGTAGAAAACCTGCAGCAAAGGAACTTCGATGCAGCTAGCGGACAGGCAGCGCCCCGTGCGTTCTGTGGCGATTACCGCCAGCCATGAGCTGTTCAGCTCGGCCGAGGCGGCGCTGGACGAGGCCGTGCGCTTGCGCCTGGAGCGTCGCATCGAGATGCGGCGGCAGGCGCAAGAGAGTCCGACGTGGAGCCCGTACGCGGTCGAGAACACGCGGCTGGTGCGCTCGATCGAGGGTGGAGTCGACGATCTGAAATTCCTCTATCCGGTGCTCGACAACTTGCCGCTGCTGGTCTTTCCCTTACTTCACTATGCAGCCACCGGAGCGCGCCTGTGTTTTTACGGCTCACCGGAGGCCTGCCGGGTGGTGGAGGTGGTCCGCGCCTACCTGCTCGAGATCGGCTGGTTGCGCGCCGCCGACGAGCTCTTGACGGTGGAGGAGGACCGCGAGCGGATTTCCTTCTTCCATTCCTTCCTGCGCAGTACCGACCCTTTCGCTGCGGGGCCGGACGACGGCATCCTGTGGACGGCCGCGGATCTGGTGCTGGCCTACGACGTGTGGCCCTGGCTGCTCGATCGCAGCATCGAAGAACACCACCTGCTGATCAACATGATCGCGCGCGACCGGATTTTCCCCGAGGGTGAGACGGAGTTCTTGCGACTCAACTACTTCGACCGCCTGTGCCCGGCCGGCCAGGAGCATGCCCTGGCGGTCAAGCAGCCGGACGTGATCGTCTTCACTGGAGAGGGACGGCGAGGCCTGGAGCGGTTGAATCGCATCCGCGGGCAGTCGGAGGGAGCGCTGCTCGGCATCTTCCTGCGCGCCACTTGGCGTGGACTGCTCAGCCCCAAGGCGCTGTCGGTGCTCAAGGCGGTGCAGTACGGCATCCGGCGCAAACGCTACACGCTGCGCGACGGCGAGGGCCTGTCGCAGCGAGACGCCAGCCGCTTCGCGTCGGTGTTCTTCGGCGTGCCGACGCACGTCAAGACGGAGATCGCCGACCCCTTCATCCTCAAGGACGGCGACGGCTTCGAGGACGTCTTCGGCTACTACCGAGCGCTGTTGCAGCGCGTGGTCGACGCGGCGCCGTCGAAGGAAGCGGGCTATGCCCAGCTGGCCGAAGTGCACCCGTATGCCGAGCAGTTGTGGCAGCTGTCGCAGCGGTTACAGCCGCTGTGGGAAGAACTGCCCCTGTGGCGCCGCTGGCCGGAGTTCATCAACGACAAGATCGCGACCTACAACCAGCGCCTGCAGCGTGAGTTCGAGGCCGCGGGTGTCGACGACGACCAGCCGCCCCTGCCGAGCTATTTCGCCGCCGACGGCAGCTTCCGACCGCAGCCGTCGCTGCCGCATGCCGATGTCGACGGCAGCCTCGACTACCTGCGACGCGTCTATCGGCCGCGGTTCGAGCAGGGGCGCCAGCGCTACAACCACGAGCTCGGTAACCACGAGCGAGGAGTGGCCTCATCTTGATGCGCAAGACGAACGGATCGGATGTCCTGGCCCAGGCCGGGAGACCCCAGGCCGGGAGACCCCAGGCCGGGAGACCCCAGGCCGGGAGACCGCAGGCTGGAAGACCGCAGGCCGGAAGACAGGCGCCACCGTCGTTCGACGGGGTGCGTCTGTTGGTGGTCGGGGATGTGATGGTCAACCGCTACTGGCAGGGAGCCGCGTCGCGCCTGGCTCCCGACGCGCCGGTGCCGGTGGTGCACGTCCACCACGACGAGGCGAGCCCCGGGGGGGCAGCGAACGTGGCGATGAACGCGGCGGTCTTGGGGGCTGAAGTGACCCTGCTCGGCGTTGCGGGCGACGACGTGGAAGCAGACGTACTGACGGCGCAGCTGGAGCAGGCCGGTGTCCGGGTCGACCTGGTGCGCGTCGCCGGCTCGCCGACCGTGCGCAAGCTGTGGGTGACCGGACGTGGGCAGCATGTCGTGCGGGTGGACTTCGAAGACGGCTTTCCGGGCCTCGAGGCAGCTAGCGTGCTGACGCGGCTACGGGAGCACCTGGCGTCGAACCAGGCGGTCGTGTTTTCGGACTACGGCAAAGGAACCGTGCGCCAGCCGGCAGCCCTGATCGAGGCGACGCGGCTGTCCGGCTGTCCGGTGCTGGTCGATCCCAAAGGCAGTGACTTCTCGTGCTACCGCGGCGCCACGCTGCTGTCGCCCAACCGCGTCGAGTTCGAGGCGGCGGCGGGACCTTGCAGTGGTGACGCGGAACTGGAGCGCCGAGGCCTGGATCTGCTGCGCGACCTGCGGTTGCAGGCCCTGGTGGTCACGCGCGACGCCGAAGGCATGACCCTGCTGCGCGACGAGGCGCCGGCCGTGCACGTGCCCGCATGCGCGCACTGGGTCGAGGATGTGGCGGGGGCCGGGGACACGGTGATCGCGACCTTGGCGCTGGCGGTGGCAGCTGGCGTCGACTACCCGGCGGCGGTGCATTGGGCCAACACTGCGGCCGGCGTGGTGGTGGAGAAGCCGCGGGTGGCGACGGTATCGGCCGCCGAGCTGGCACGGGTGGATTGCAGGTCGCCGCAGGTGGTGAGCGAGGCCGAGTTGTTGCGGCTGGTGTCCGCGGCGCGGGCGCGCGGCGAGAAGATCGTCATGACCAACGGCTGCTTCGACATCCTGCACGCCGGCCACGTGCAGTACCTGGAGCAGGTGCGCCGGCAGGGGGACCGCCTGATCGTGGCGGTGAACGACGACGACTCGGTGCGCCGGTTCAAGGGGGCGAGCCGGCCGGTCAATCCCCTGGCGCAGCGATTGCGGGTGCTGGCGGGCCTGCAGGCGGTCGACTGGGTGGTGCCCTTCAGCGAGGACTCGCCGGACCGCCTCGTGTGCCAGGTCAAGCCGGACGTGATGGCCAAGGGCGGCGACTACCACCCAGACCAGGTCCCTGGCAGCCGCTGTGTGCGCGAGGCCGGGGGAGAGATCTTCATCGCCGAATTCGTCGAGGGGCATTCGACCAGCCGCCTGATCGAGCGTCTGCAAGAGCCATGAACGACGAGCATCGCGAGCTGCGGGTCGACGTGGTGGTGATCGGCGGCGGAATCGCCGGTCTCTGGGTGCTGGCGCACCTGCGAGCGCGCGGTTACTCGGCACTGCTGTGTGAAGGCGGCGACCTGGGCGCCGGCCAGACGATCGCGGCGCAGGGCATCATTCACGGCGGCATCAAGTATGCCCTGGCGGGTACACGACCCGGGGCGCTGCCGGATGCATCGCGCGAGCTGGCCGCGATGCCCTCGCACTGGCTCGCGTGCCTGCGCGGCGAGCGTGATCCCGATCTGCGCGCCGCGCAGCTGCAGTCGCCGCACCATTACCTGTTCACCGATCGACGACTGGGCACGCGCATGACGGCCTTCCTGGCGAGCAAGAGCCTGCGAGCACAGGTGACGCCGGTGGCGGCGGCCGACTTGCCCGAACTGCTAGCGCGCGGTGGCTCGCGTTTCGGCGGCGCGGCCTACCGGGTCGACGAGCCAGTGGTCGACGTACGCTCGGTGCTGGCGGCGCTGCGCGGCCACAACCTGCCGGCGCTGCTGGCCGTCGACCCCGCGGGGACCCATCTGGTGGAGCGCGACGGCGTCCTTGTGGGGGTCGATGTCGTGGCACGTGCTCCCTCCGGACAGAAACTGCGCCTGCTGTGCCAGCGGCTTGTGCTGACCGCCGGAGTCGGCAACGAGACGCTGTGTCGAGGCCTATCACGGCCACCGGCCATGCAGCGACGGCCGCTGCGCATGGTGTTGGTGCGCGGCAAGGGCGTGCAGCATCGCGACGGCTTGCCGTCCTTCTACGGCCACTGCGTGGCGACGGCCAGCGACAAGCCACGCTTCACCCTTGTCAGTTTCGTCGACGCACAGGGCCGATCGGGGTGGTACCTGGGGGGCCAGCTGTCCGAGAGCGGGGCGGACCGCGATAGCGTTGCGCAACTCGACGCCGCACGCGCGGAACTGGCCGCCGTGCTGCCCTGGATCAACCTCGACGCCTGCGAGATGACGACGCTGGCGCTGGATCGGGCCGAAGGACAGCAGGCGTCCGGCGGTCGCCCGGCGGGACCCGTGGTTGTCGACGACGGTGCGGTGACGGTGGTCTGGCCGACCAAGCTGGCCTTTGCGCCACGGGTTGCCGAGCAAGTCGAGGAGCGACTGCGCCACGCAGGTGTGCGGCCGCAGAGCTCGCCCGACGGCACGACCGAGGCACTGCACTCCTGGCCGCGGCCGCGGCTGGCTGCTTGTCCGTGGGACGAGGAGGCACGATGGCAGTCGTAGCTCGCGGCCGGACCTCGCGTGCCTTCGTGCTGCTCGATCGAGATGGCACCGTGATCGAGAACCGCGGCTATGTCGGGGATCCCGAAGACGTCGTGCTGCTGCCCAACGCGGCGGCCGGCCTGCGCCGCTTTCGAGCCCTGGGCTACGGCCTGGCCCTGGTGACCAACCAGAGCGGTCTCGGCCGTGGCTACTTCGACACGCGGCAGCTGGCGGCGGTGCACCAGCGCCTGGCTGCCGTGCTCGCCGAAGAGCAGCTTGTCCTCGACGGCATCTACGTGTGCCCGCATCGACCCGAGGCGCAGTGCACCTGCCGCAAGCCGCAGCCGGGCCTGGGCCTGCAGGCAGCCGAGGAGCTGGGGATCGATCTGCGGCAGAGCGTCCTGATCGGGGACAAGCGAAGCGACATCGACTGTGGGCGCCGCCTGGGAGCTCGGACGATCCTCGTCCGCACCGGCTATGGCGCCGAGACGGAAGCGGCAGGCACCGTGCCATGCACTTACGTGGCCGGCGATCTCTACCAAGCTGCCGAGTTCACGGCAGCACTCGGACCAAGAAGGGAAGACTCCTCATGAGGGATGTCAAGATCGATGCAGCCTGGACCGCCGGAGCCAAGGACTACGTGCGCGAGTACATGCTCGGCACCATCCGGACGCAACAAGAAACGCTGGCCGTCTGTGAACCTGACATCATCGCCGTGGCCACGCTGCTGCTGCGTTGCTACCAGCAGGGGGGCAAGCTGCTGCTGTGCGGCAATGGCGGCAATGCCGCGACCTGCGAGCACATCGCCGGTGAGCTGGTGAGCGCCCTCAACCACGACATCGAGCGGCCGGGCCTGCCGGCGCTGTCTCTATCGCAGACCTCCTCGATGATCACCGGTCACGCCAACGACTTCGATTTCAACCTCATCTTCGAGCGCCAGGTCGAAGCCTTCGGTCAGCCGGACGACGTGCTGCTCGGGATCAGTACCAGCGGTAGTTCCAGGAATGTCGCCATCGCCATGCAGCTGGCGCGGCGGCGCGGCCTGCGCACGGTCGGCTTGACCGGCATGGATGCTGGAAGCGTCAGCGCTGCCAGTGACCTGTGCGTGCGCGTGCCGAGCCGCAGTACGCAGTTCATTCAGGAAGCGCACATAGCGATTGGCCATATGCTGTGTGCCTTCGTCGAGGAAGGGCTCTACACCGCTGCGATGGTGCCGCGGCTGGAAGTGTTCGCGCAGGTGTCGACCTGATGGCCGCCGCAGGACTGGAGACACCCGCGGCGGCCCGCCGGCTCTGGCGGTTCCTGGTGGTCGAGCTGGCGGACATCTGGACGCGCTTGCTGGAAGGCGCCATGGCGTCGCGCAGCGAGACGGCGGATTCACGGCTGGTGTGGGGCGTCGAGGATGAGCTGCGCCAGCGCACGGTGGCGTTCCTGGCGCAGCTGTACCCCGGCGTGCCGGTGAATGAGGAAGGGGTGTCGCAGTGGCCGCCGGCCGGTGATGCCTGCGTGCTCGACCTGGTCGACGGCACCAATAGCCTGCTCCTGGGCGCACCCTTCTTCGGCCTGCAGTTCGCGCTGGTGCGGGCGGGCACAGTCGAAGAGGCTGTCCTCTTCCTGCCGGCCGAAGAGCGCCTGGGCGGCGGTGGTCTCTACCGCGCCCGGCGCGGTGGCGGAGCCTTCTACACGCTGCAGGGAGAGACGGATGTGCGCCTGCGCGTCTCCGACCAGCGCGACCTCGCCAGCTCGACGATCGCCTTCGACGGCACGACGCCCAACGTGCGCAAGCTCTACCACCCGACGTTGGTGTCGGCGGTCACCCGCATTCGCAACTTCGGTGCCTTCTGCTGGGCCGGCACGCGCCTGGCGCGCGGTCGTCACCTGCCGGTCAGTTGCGACGCCGTGGTGGCGATCGGCAACCGGCCCTGGGACCACCTGCCGTCGATCCTGCTGGTCGAGGAAGCGGGGGGCACAGTGAGTGGTCACTACGGGCCGTACTCGCTGACCGACTGCACCGAGCTCGTGCTATCCAACGGTCATCTGCACGCGGAGGTGCTGCGCCGGCTGCACGAGATTCTGCCGCCCCCGGCCGGTGCTGCTGCCGTATGACGGGCGATACCGAGCGTCCGCTGATCCTGGTGCTGTGTGGCTGGCCGCTATCGGGCAAGACCTCGACGGCGGCACACCTGCAGCGCCGGCTCGACGTCCACGTGGCCGATGTCGACCGCATCGCCCACGCCGCGGTCGGTCCGCCCGAGCCGGACTGGCGTGCCACCGAAGCGGGGCGTCGGCGCAATCTCAACCGCATGGCGATGGCCTACGACATGCTGCACCACGCCGTGCGTGTCCACCTCGAAGTCGCCGAGCCGGCGCGCTCGCTACTGGTCGTGTCGACCTACTCGCGGACCAGCAGCTGGCAGTACCTGCAGCAGGTCCTGGCGCCGCATCCGCAGGTACGTCTGGAGATCGCCTGGCTGTGCCCGGTCGATGACTCGCCCGAGACGGTCGAGCGCTTGCTGGCACAGCGTTCGGACGCCTACCTGGGGGCCTGCACCAGTACCGCCGAGTACTTCGACGTCAAGGAACGCTTCGAAGCGCCAACCTTGCCGCACCTGCGCGTCGACAGCTGGCTGCGCAACTCGCCGCAAGCCTGTGCCGGCCAGATCGCGGACTACCTGCGGAGCCAGGAGGCCTGATGCTGTTTCATCGCCGGTTGGACTACGACTATCCGACGATCGTGCGTGGAGAAGGCTGCACGCTGATCGATCGCGACGGCAAGACCTACTTCGACGCCGCCGGTGGCGCGGCGGTGGCGATCCTCGGCCACAGCGTCCGGGACCTGCTGCAGCAGGCTGTGGATCGAGTCGACTGGAGCTACCTGCACGGTGCACAGTTCACCTCGGAGGATCTCGAGACCTACGGTCGGCGCCTCGTCGAGCTGGTGGCGGGAACCTCCTCGTCGGAGAGCAACCTGTCGCACGTGCTGCTGGTGGGCAGCGGCTCGGACGCCGTGGAGACGGCGATCAAGCTGGTGTACCAGTACTCGCGAGCCAGTGCACCCGGTGCACAGGAGGGTGCGACCGGTCGACACGAGAAGGCCAAGATCATTGCCACCGAGCCGGGGTACCACGGTGCCACCGGGCTGGCTCTGGCGGTCACCGGCAAGGCCACGAACCGCCGTGCCTTCCAAGGATTGTTGCGCGAGCATCCTTTCGTCGCCGCGCCGGATGCCTACCGGCGACCGGCCGGGCAGAGCCTGGAGGCGCACGGCGAAGCCTGTGCCGAGGAGCTGGAGCGCGTCGTGCTGCGCGAGGGGCCGGAGACCTGCCTGGCTTTCCTGGTCGAGCCGGTGATCGGATCGGGCATCGGCGTTGGTGTGTCACCGCCGGGCTACCTGCGTCGCGTGCGCGACATCTGTGACCGCTACGACCTGGCGCTGATCTTCGACGAGGTGATGTGCGGCTTTGGCCGCTGTGGTGCCTGGACGGCGGCTGAACTGTGGGATGTTCAGCCCGACGTGTTGATCCAGGGCAAGGGACTGGCGGCGGGGCTGCTGCCACTGTCCGCGGTCTATGCCAGCCGCCGCATCGTCGACGGCATTCGCGAGCACTCCGGCAACTTCCAGCACGGCTTCACCTTCACCAATCACGCCCTGGCGGCGACGGTGGGCAACCTGGTGCTCGACCAGCTGCAGCAGCACGACCTGCTGGCCAACGTCCGCCACCAAGGGGAGTTCTTGCGTCGGCGGTTGCAGGAGCTGACGGCCTTCTCGTGGATCGACGACGTGCGGGGCCTGGGCCTGCTCAACGGCTTCGAGCTGGTGGCCGACAAGACGGCGCGGCGTTCCTTCGCGCGGTCGGAGCACGTCGCCGAGCGCTTCGTGCAGCGGGCGATGCACCACGGCGGCAACTTCTACTTCGCGGTCGGCTACCTGCCCAACGGCGATGGCGATGCCATCCTGATGATGCCGCCCTACAACCTGACGAGCGACGGTGTCGACCGGATGGTGGCGATCCTACACGCCACTGCCGGGGACCTGGACCGGGAGCTGAGACCTTGAGTCACCTGGAGATCAAGACCGACTGCCGCCACTTCAACGGCTACAAACCCTGCCGGCCGCACAAGCAGCGCGGCGTCCACTGCGCCGACTGCGACAGCTATGCGCCGACCGAGGGCGACATCCTGATCATCAAGCTGGAGGCAGCGGGCGAGGTGCTGCGCAACACGCCGCTGCTGGCGCCGATCCGGCGGCAGTTTCCGCACGGCCGAATTTTCTGGCTCACCAAGTATCCGCAGCTGATTCCCAAGGACGAGGTGTTTCGAGTGGTTGAGTTCGACCTCGCGGGGACGCTACTGGTGCAGGACATCGAGTTCGACCTGCTGCTGTCGCTGGACAAGGACCTCGAGGCCTGCGCCCTGGCCAACCGCATTCGAGCCAAGGTCAAGAAGGGCTTCACACAGCGTTCCGGTGTCATCGTGCCGTTCGACGACGACAGCCGGACGAAATGGCAGACCGGGGTGTTCGACGACCTGATGAAGGCCAGCACCGAGCACTACCTGGACGAGATCTTCAACATCTGTGGTTATACGTTCGACGGTGAGCCCTACGTGCTGCCCGAGTTCACGCCGCCGCGGGTCGAAGGGCTCGACGCCGGCAAGCCGCTGGTGGTGCTCAACACCGGCGCCGGAGACAAGTGGCGGCCGCGCATCTACTCGACGGTGGGATGGGTGCGGCTGGCGCAGGATCTGCTCGCCGGCGGGCGCAACGTGGTGATCGCCGGCGGCCCCGACGAGCACGAGAAGAACCAGCGCATCGCCGCCGACTCCGGAGCCTGCTACCCCGGGGTCTTCTCGTACGTCGACTTCCTCGGCCTGCTCAGCCTGGCCGATGTCGTCGTCACGTCGGTGACCTTCGCGCTGCACGCCGCCATCGGCTTGCACAAGCCGGTCGTCACCCTCAACAACACCTTCAACCGGCACGAGATCTACGCCTACGCGCCGATCGAGATTCTGGAGCCCGATCTGCCGTGCCTGATGTGTTACAAGCAGGACTTCGACGACGCCTGCCTCCAGCACCACTGTCTGGACCTGATCACTCCCGGGCAGATTCGGCAGGCGGTCGAGCGCTTGCTGCGTGGGCTCTGAGCCAGCGGGCCGGCCCAATCTCCAACCACGGCCGGCTCAGTCTCCGACCACAGGATGTGTTCGGGGCGTCGGAATCTCCGGCAACAAGGACGGCGGCAGGGATCTGCGGGGCGATGGAGCAGGGGCCGATTGATCCGCGGGGTGCTCTGCGCCGCGCCTGGCGATTCGACGCTGGCTGGTCGCCAGTGCGTCGAGCGTACGGGACCGTTGCTGCTCGGTCAGGTCCGGTAGCTCGTTCTGGACCAGGCGAGCCTGTTCGAGCAGGACGCGCGCACGCTCGGGCAGGCCGACCCGGTTGCACAACTCGCCCAGAGTGACGAGCAACTGCAAGCGCAGGGCCGGGTCGACGCTGGAGTCGCCGCCGAGTCCCGGCGGGTCGGCCTGGAGCAACTCCTGGAGTTGTGAGTCTTGCAGCAGAGGGTTCTGCACGAGTGGGTCGCCCGCCGGTTCGTCGTCGGCGCCGCTGTTCTGGGCCGGTGCTCGATCCGGGTGCGCCTGCAGCAGGGTCAGCAGGTGGCGAATGGTATGCGTCGCTTCGGCCTGCCGTGTTTCGGCCGCGGCAGCCTGGCGTCGGGCTTCGGCGCTCTGGAAGTGGTAGACGCTCAGGCCGCTGATCAGCCCGCTGATCAGCCCGGATATCACCACCAACAGGGCCGCCGCGGTCAGCGGGTAGCGGCGCATCGGCTGTATCCAGCGCCGGGCGCGGTAGCGTTGCGCGGCGCCGATCGGCTCGTCCGCCAGATGCCGGCGTAGGTCTTCGGCCAACTCGGTGGCCGAACCGTACCGGTGATCGCGCTCGCGGGCCATGGCCTTGAGAACGATTCGATCCAGATCGCCCTGCAGGCGGCGATTCAGCGACAGCGGCGTAGCGTCCCGGTCGGTGGCCAGATACCAGCGTTCGCGCGTCGGCAGCGCCGCCAGTCGCCGGCTCGGGGGTGGTGCGTCGAACTCGGACATGCGGCGCATGAAGGCGAGGACACTCTCTTCCTGACGCTCGAACGGGAGTTCACCGACCAGTAGGATGTAGAGCAGCACGCCGAGGGCGTAGATGTCGGAGCGGATGTCGGCGTCGGCACTGACGTCGGGTTTGTCGCTGAACAGCTCGGGGCTGACAAAGGCCGGCGTGCCTAGTAGCACGTTGCCCGTCCGCAGGCTCGGATCCGCGATGGTCGCGTCGAGGGTTTTGGCAATGCCGAAGTCGATGATCTTGGGCACCGCCAGGCCGCCTTGCTCGGTGACCAGCACGTTCTCGGGCTTGATGTCGCGGTGCAACACGCCCTTCTGGTGCGCGTGGTGGATGCCGGCACAGACGTCGAGAAAGAGTTCCAGGCGTCGCTCGATGTTCAGCCGCCCACGGTCGCAGTAGCGCAGCAGGGACACGCCCGGCACGTGCTCCATGACGAAGTAGGGACGCCCGTCCGGTAGATCACCGGCCTCGTACACCTGGGCGATATTCGGATGGCTCATGCGCTCCAAGGCCTGCCTCTCGACCTCGAAGCGGTACATCAGTTTGCGCTGGTCGGGGCGTGCACGCGTGACCTTGACGGCCACCTGGCGCTCGATCGGCTCGGTCTGCTCGGCCAGGTACACGCTGCCCATGCCGCCCTCGCCCAGCAGCTCCAGCAGACGGTAGCGGCCGATGTACTCGGGCACGCTAGCCAGGCCGGTCGCGGTCGCAGAAGTAGCGGGCGGCAGCTCGATCTCGCGGCTCGGTGCCTTGGGTAGAAAGCCAGTGATTTCGAGCTGCGACGGCAACAGAGACTCGGCCCAGCGGCGCAACTGGGGCGCATCGATACAGGCCTTCTCGATATAGGCCAAGCGTTGGCTTTCTGGCAATGCGGCGGCGGCCTCGACGATCTCGATCAGGCGCTGCTGCTCAGCCATGGTGTGGGACTTGGCTGCCAAAGCTTCCCCTCTGGATCCAGCGAGTCCTGGTGACGCGGGCTCGGACGCTGGTTGTGGGTATCTCGTGGGCCGGCATCCAGGCCTTCCAGAGGTCCGGAAGGTCGAAGAATCCGACACATCATTGTGACCGGAAGTCCCCAAGGGGTCAACATGACACTCCCTGTGAGGGCTTTTCGTGAGTAGTGACACAAAATGTCAGAGGGTGTTCGGGTTTTGACTCAGTGCCGTGAGCCGATCCGCAAGGGGCCTGCCGCCAGCAGGTCCTCGACGCCGGGACGAAGTGGTGTGGCTCTTGCATCGATTTGGAGTTACAGGAGGTTCTCATGCGTCGATTTGTCCCCTCTCTCACCGTTCTCGTTCTCTCCGCTTGCACCACCGCTCTCTTTCCGGGGCTCACCACTGTTGCCGCTGGCGAACGGCAGAGCTGGCAGGGCGTGCTGGCACCTCCGCTCGCCGTCGATCCCGCATCGCCGGAAGCCGGCTTCGCCGACGAGGCGCCAACACTGCGACCGCGGATGCTGTCGCCGAGTCCAGAGGATCAGGTCATGGAACTGGTCAACGAGGAACGCTGGAACAACGGCCAGCTGCCGCCACTGAAACGAAACTCGCTGCTCGACACCTCGTCCGAGTCACACAGCTTCAATATGGCCGATCGCGACTTCTTCGCTCATTGCGATCTCGACACCAGTACCTCGCCCTGGGCGCGCATGATCGCTGCTGGCTATGCCTACGCCTCTGCTGCCGAGAACATCGCCGCGGGACACAGCAGTGCCGCCGCGGTGATGGTTGGCTGGATGAACTCCGCTGGCCACCGTGCCAACATTCTGAGTACCGGAGTCAACGAGTTGGGGATCGGCTTCTACCAGCAGAGCGGTGATCAGGGCAACATCCGGCGTGATCTCAATGGCGACTGCGTGGCGGATAGCTTCAACAACGGTCCCTACTCCAACTACTGGACGCAAAACTTCGGTTCGCGTGCCGGCAACTACCCGGTGGTGATCGACCGAGAAGCCTTCGAGACCGAAACGCAGGCCGTCCAGCTCTACCTCTACGGCAACGGCTTCGCCACCGAGATGCGCATCCGCAACGAGAATGGCAGCTTTGGGGCCTGGCAGCCGTTCAGCAGCGACGTCAACTGGAACCTCAGCCCCGGCAACGGCACCAAGACGGTCTACGTCGAGATCCGCAGTGCCGGCGGTACCGTGCGCTCGGCCAACGACAGCATCGAACTCAACATCGCCGCCAACCACATCTTCACCGATGGCTTCGAGAGCGGTAATCTGACTCTGTGGTCGGATCAGGTCCCCTGACAGCGTGCTTCGAGTTGCCCGTTACCCACCCGTCTTTGGGTGACTGGTTGAGAGGGACATCGAGAAACTCCTATTATTAGGAGCTATGTTTACACATGCATCGGATCTGCCTGCAGGGTGGAGGCCCGTTACCCAGCTTTCCGAGGCGCTCGGTGTCCTCCTGCTCTTTCTCCTACCGGTCGATCTCTTCCTCGTAGCGGTTGATCTCGAAGCCCAGGGCTGTGGCGAGCGGACGAGCTACCGCCAGGCGACGGAAACGCAAGTGCGTTTCGTCAACATCGCGGCGCAGGACAGCGCTGGCGTGAGCTACCGGCGCGGACCGTCGGAGCGCAACGAGATCTTCGACGCGCTCAAAGAGGAGCCGACCTACACCTTTCTGGATCTGGTCAACACGCCGATCAAGGCGCGGGGTGCACCGGGCGTGGCGATCTTCGATTACGACGTTGACGGCGACCTGGATGTCTTTGTGACCAATGGGCCGGGGCGCTTCAACAGCCTCTACTCGAACCAGCTGGTCGAGACGGGCGACCTGGAGTTCGTCGACGTTGCGGGGACCGCACGCGTCGGCCTGCCGGAGATGGACGCAGGCGGTACCTGCTTTGGCGACATCGACAACGACGGCTTCCAGGACCTGGTGATTCTCGACAGTGTGGGCGAGAACCGGTTGCTGCGCAACGTTGGTAACGGCACCTTCGACGACATCAGCGCGCACAGCGGCATCGCGCTGCCGGCGCGCGCATCGTCGTCGTGCAGCTTTGGTGACATCGATGCCGACGGCTATCTCGATCTGCTGATCGGGAACGTCTTCATCATGGCCAGTCAGCGGGCCATCTTCCAGGAGCCGTTCGCACTCAACCAGCACAACCGCCTGCTGCGCAACCTCGGCGATGGCACCTTCGAGGACGTCAGCGCTGCCAGTGGTATCGAGAAGCCATGGCTACCCGTGGCCGCACCCGACGATTCGGCCACGATCACTTGGGCCCTGGCGCTGGTCGACATCGATCTCGACGGCGATGTCGACGTGGTGCAGGCGGACGACCAAGGGGGAATCTTGGGGAACCTCCAAGGTGGTGTCGACCGCGGCATGATCCAGATCCTCGACAACGACGGCAGTGGCACGTTCACCGCCTCGACGCTCGAGCGCGGCCTACGCCGGACCGGTTTCTGGATGGGCCTATCGTTCGGCGACTATGACCACAGTGGCACGCTCGACCTTTTCGGCTCCAACTTCGGCGACAACGACGATTCGCGCTGGTTCTTCCAGAATGTGGACGGTACCTTCGAAGACATCATCTTCACCGTCGGCTTGGTGCGCACGCCGTTCGGCTGGGGAACCTCGTCGGTGGATTACGACAACGACGGCGACACCGACATTCTTTTCCACGGCGGCATGGACGCCGGTCTACACGTGCTGACCAATCCGGGAGGCGTCTTGCGCAACGACGGCAAGGGCGGCTTCTCGCGCGACACCGAGGCGTTGTTTGGATCCACCGAGCACGTCCGCCGTACCGTTCACGGCATGGCGGCGGGCGATCTCGACCGCAATGGCTTCATCGACATCGTGTCCGTCTCCAACTTCGACATGTTCCCGTTCGGCGACTATCCGCTGACGCTGCAGTCTGCCACCGGCGGGGAGTGGGATGACGACAACTTCATCCTCGAGACCTTCGTGCAGGTGCAGCAGAGCCCGCCGGCGTACGCATGGCAGGGTTTCGGGCTCGAAGACGGCACCCTGTCCGTCGAGACCAACAGCGGCAATGACCTCGGCTGGCTCCAGGTGCAGGTGCTCGGTGGCATGGGACGGACCGTGTCCGGCCGGGTCAACCGTGACGGCATCGGCGCGGTAGTCCGCGTGGCTCCGAAGGTGGGCGAGACCCTGGCCCACCCGGTGTTGCTGCCGGTGCTCGGTGGTGCCAGCCACGCCTCGCAGGACAGCCTGATCGTGCAGGCGGGGCTGGGAGTGCGCAGCCGTGCCGACGTCGAGGTGCTGTGGCCGGGCGGTGTGCGCAACAAGCTGTACGATGCCGCCGGCTGTCAGGTGCTACGCTTCCCGGAGATCCCGTGCAGCTTCGACACGAGCGACAGCCGCGGCGCTTATCAGAGCTGCGTCCAGGACGCGCTGGCGGCGTGGCAGAGCCTGGGGGAGCTCGAGGCACCGGCCGTGCCGCTCTTTCTCGAGAGTGCCCTACGCGCCTACGACGAGGCGCGCTGAGATGTGTCCATAGAGTCTACTCGAGGCCTACGGCACTTCCGGCTCTTGCAGCTCTCCATAGATCTTCCCGGGTTGCTTCACCTGCAGCTGATCCGGCGAGACGAGCCCCGGGTGCTGGAGTACATAGTGCTGCAGTGTTGGCGCAGCCCGCTGCAGGACCTCGGGAGCGAGATTCTGCGGTAGGCCCTGGTCGAAGTAGGGGCGCAAGACCTGTTCTGCTGCCTTGGTGTCGCCGCTCAGGGTGTACTGGTGTGCGCTCTCCAAGCGCACTGTCGCGGCTTGCAGAGGTTGTTGCAACCTCTGGTACCCCTCGGCCAGCAGGTTGGTGAGGTCTGGAGAGAAGCGATAGGCGAGGGTCGGTCGCCGCGGTGCAGCCTCCGGCGTCGCTTCGTCCGGGCTTTCCTGCAGCCGGCTGGCGGTACGGCGTGCGGCTTCCAGCTGGAAGATGGCCGAGCTCACGGTGTTGCCGTCGCCCCATTCGCCGAGACGTGCATAGACCAGACCCAGAGTCCGGTGATACTGGAAGATCTCATCCAGTTCACCGCCGCGGTAGGCGTTCAGCTTCTGCTCGTAGAGTTGGCGCTCGTGACGCCGCGTCAGATCGGCGAGCTGATCCAGGTCGCCGCGGCCAGCATAGAGTACCGCCAGCTCGTGGAAGGCTGCTGGCTCGACGCCGCGCGGGTCGATCTCAGAGGCGAGCAGGTAGCAGCGTTCGGCGACTGTCTTCTGATCGTGCTGCTGGTACCAGCGTGCCATGCCGCTCATCAGCTGCTGGAAGGCCGCCCGCGGCCATAGTCCTCGTGGCGCTTCCAGGTCGACCGCACCGCGCTCGCTCCACCAGCCGTAGTGCGCTTTCCAGTCGCGCTGTACCAGCAGCTGGAATAACTCCAGCACGCCTTCGCCGATCTCGGGGTCCTCGGCCAGCGGCTTCAGGCGCCGGTAGGTTGGAGAGTCCACGAAGTCGGCAGGATCGAAGAAGCGCTTGCCCAGGGACGCGGCGACCAGCGCCAGCAGCTCTTCCCGGTGCGCGCGCAGCGGGCCGCCCTCGGTCGCGGACTCGAGTGCAGTCAAGGCGCCGTTTCCGGCACGCCGCGGCTGTTCGTTCGCATAGAGCTGCCAAAGGTAGGAGAGTAGCGGTTCGGGTCGTCCTCGGAGACGGTATTCCAGCACCGTCTCGTGTGCCTGGACGTCCTGCGCGTTGGCCACTGCCACGGCCTGGTAGGCGTCGATAGCACGGTCCGGCGAACTGCGGCTGGACAAGTCGGCATAGGTGCGAGCGTAGGTGGCGGTACGAGCATCGCCGCTCTCCGCAGCCAGCTCGCGGGCCTGGGCGGCGTATCTCAGGGCCTGGTCGTGTTGGTCCAGGGCGCTGTAGAGCCGCGCCAGGTTGTTGTACGTGGCGGCGGAGTCCGGGGTGGCGCGCAAGAACTCCGTGTACAGGAGGATCGCTCTCTCGCGCAGGGTCCGTGCCCGCTGGACGTCGTCGCTGGCCTCGGCCTGCCGCTGGTAGGCGAGTGCACGGTAGAACGGCATGCGCTGCGCGGTCGTGCTATCGCCGCTCTCGCGTGCGTGTTCTTCGGCGGCGCTGAAGAGGCGTGCCGCCCGTTCATAGTCCGCGGCCGCCATGGCGCTGCGGGCCTGCTGCACCAAGCTCGTTGGATGCATCCCCGCGGTGGGAGTTTCCGAGGTGCGAGTGCCGCCCGCGGGCTGGGCCCACAGCGTCGCGCCGCCGCAGGTGGCCAGGACCAGGGCTGCCAAGGCTGGGGCCCGCCATCGTATGTTGAACATCATGGGTCCTCCGCCAGTTCGGCGGTTTCCAGCACGTAGCGGGCCATGTAGACACGCACGTTGCGCAGACTCTCGGAGTTGAGCAGCGCTGGGATCCGTTCATCCCAGTTGCTGCCGCCCGAAGCAGTCCCGGTGGCACTGCCGGTCTGGGGCACCAGGATCGGCGGGAAGCGAAACAGCTCGATCACACATTGCGCGAGCCGCCCACCCTCGGCGCGGCCGACCGGTTCCAACTCGATGCGACCGTCCTGCAACTCGGCATCTTGGTTGCGCGCCGAGAAGGTGACGCCGAGCTTGGAGCCGGGAGCGGCGGCGAGTTCGTGGAACGCCAGGGGGATCACGATCGCTTGCAGGTCCGCCTGGGCCTGCAGGGAACGGGTGAGTGTCACGCGGCGCAGGAATTGCGCTTCCAGCTTGGCCAGGAAGTCGTCGCCCGCGAAGTGCGCGCGCAGGTGCTCGCGGATGCGGCTCTCGAGTGCTCCGCGCAGCGCGTCCTGCTCCGGGCGAATCTCGAACCACGAGACAAGGGTCTCCGCCGGCAGTGCCAGCTGTAGTTCGCCGTCCTCGGGGCTGCGCCCACGGTAGACCAGGTTCAGGTCCTCGCCGAACTGCTGCGTCTCGGCCACCAGGTGTAAGCGTAGCTCGTTGGCTTTGTCTTGCAGCAGGGGGGTATCCGAGGCATCCGGTAGCTGGTGCAAGGCGCGCCAGTCGACAAAGCGGAAGTGACGCTCGCCCAGCGTCGCCAGTTCGTCGGCGGCCGCTTGTTGCAGGGCCTGTCGCTGCTCACCTTGCAGCGCCAGGCCAGGAGCTTCCAAGACCAGCGAGGTGACCACGACGGGGCGCTGGGCCTGGGTCGGTGTCGCTGTGGTCCACGGGCTCGACAGCACCAGGAGGGGCCACACGAGCCCTTGCAGCCACAGTCGGCGCCGCGGTTTCGGGATCGCCCAGCGGCGTCCTCGTGGACTTCGGTGCCCGACGTGCACGGAGCGCTCGCTCATCGTCCCACCTCCAGGATCCAGGTCTTGATCTTGCCGCCGGGCAGCGTGTCGAGGGTCGTCTGCCAGCTGGCTTGTAGCCGCGGTGTGCCGTTCTCACCTGGGCAGTGAATTTCCAGCGTCAGCGGCTCCTGCAGCGGGGCCCGTGGGCTAGGATGCCGGGTCGGTGTACTTTGCCACTTGATCAGCCATGGAGCCTGTGCCGGCTGTGGCATCTCCAGCACCAGGGTCAGGTGCTCTTGTAGATGGGGTTCGAGCTCAGCCGCATCGTTCTGACGGGCGAGCAGGTCGAGATCCTCGGCGGGCGCGCCGGTGAGCAGGGGACGTTCGCGCACATCGTCGAGGTGCAGCAATTCGTTACCGCCTTCGACACCCAGGCGCAAGGTGCAGGGCGCCGTCACCTCGCTGCCCGGATCCGGCAGGCCCTGGAGGGATAGCCCGGGGATCAGCCGGAGGGCACGCAAACGCCGACGCTCGAAGTCTCCAGGCACCTTCAGGCGCAGGAAGGTCCAGGGCCACAGCGTGCGCGTTTCGGGTTCGAAGCCGGGGGGCTCGGTGATGCGGACTTCAAGTGTCCTCGGGCCCAGGGCCAGGAAGAACGGGCGTCCTTGGACGCGATCCGTCGACTTGACCGGCAAGGCCTCCAGCCATGGGTTGCCGTCCTTCCATACCTCGACCTCGAAGCTCGCCTCACCGGCCTTGGCGCCGGCGTATTCGAAGTACAGCGACGAGGTGAGGCCGTAGAACAGCGCCAGCACCACGAGCGCGAAAACCAGCGGCTCGGTGGCGCTGGCGCGGCCGAGAAGTTTCTGGGTCCAGCTCGACAGTTCCTTGCCGGCCTTGCCCAGGAACGCTGCCTGGAATAGCTTCCACAGACCCCAGAGGGTCAGCGTGCCACCCAACAGCGAGGTGGTGGTGACCAGCGGTTCCAGGTGCAGGCGGAACCACACCGTCACGCCGACCACCAGCACCACGAAGAGCAGTAGATTGAGCCGGTAGCGGCTCGATGCCAGGGTGCTGGTGTCGGCGTCGGGCATGGTGGTCTCGCTTGCGGGCCTACTCCGGCTCGGAGGGTTGTACCGGGATCTGGACGCTCACGTGGTCGACGCACACGCCCATCGGAATGCAGCCGCTGTTGAGTTGCTTCGCCTCCACGAACACGGTGTAGGTCCCCGGGGTGTCGTAGATGTGCTGGACTTCCTGACCCCGCACCGGAGTTTCGCCGGGGACGAAGGTCCAGTCGGTCACGGTACGAGAGACGTCACCGGGAAAGCTGGCGCGGCAGGTGAAGACCTCGCCAGCGGTGGCGGGGTCGCACTCGGCCGTGAGGTCGAACTTGGCCTCCTGCACGAATTTGACGCGGATGGTGGCGCGCGCGGCGGCCTGGCACAGCTCTCCGTCCGGCCCCTGCACCAGGACGCGCAGGCGCACCATGTGGCCGCCGGAGCGGTCATAGGCGTACTCGACCTCCAGCTTTTCGGCTGTCACCACGACGCCGCCGCCATGGTCGGTCAAGCGCCAGCGGGTCACGCCGCCGAAGGCGCCCGGACCGGCGAGCACGGCGCGGAGCTTGAGTCGCTCGCCGATGTTGGCGAAGTCGGGAGCCACGAGGCTCACCTCGGTGTCACTGCATTGCGGCAAGGCTCGCCAATCGACGCGAATCTCCTCGGTTTGCAGCTCTTCAGGTTGCGGTTCCTCAGCCTGTAGTTCCTCGGATTGTGCCGGGGCAGTCGCAGGTGTCTCGTCTTGGGTGGCCGCCTGGCTCGCCCGAGCAGGCAGACCCAGGCCTGGTACGGCGAGCAGGAGCAGCACGAGCGCGGGCCACGGGTTCTGTCGTATCGAGGGGCTCATCTTGGTCTTTGGCTCAGGAAGCGGGTTGCGGGTTTGGGGCTTCACTCAGGCGAGCCTGGCACGTGGTGTCCGTCTGGCTGTCGTTGTCTGCCTGGCTGTCGGCGGTCGCGCTTTCCTGGGCGCTGAGCCGCTGGTGCAGGCAGGCGTAGGATTCCGCGTCGGGGTCGTCCGCGCTCGCCAGTTGCTGCGCATAGCCCGCCATCTGCAGGGCCGTCGCGCTATTGCCGCGGGCTTGGTGCAGGTGCGCCAGGTTGTTGTAGACGGCGGCGGAGTTCGGAAAGGTGCGCAGCACGCCGGCATAGATCATCATCGCCCGCTCGCGCAGGTTGCGCGCCTGCTCTTCCGACGTGGCCGTGTCGGCCTGGCGCTGATGCGCCAGCGCGATGTAGAACGGGATGACTTTGCCGGCCTCGACATCCTCGGCCTCCTGGGCGTAGATCTGGGCGATTGAGAACAGGCGCGCGGCTTCAGCGAAGTCGCCGCCGGTCATCGCCGTGCGGGCCTGTTCGAGCCACTCTTCTACGGTCGGCCCGTCCTTTTTCTGGCGCGCCGGGTCGGTGGCGATCGAAGGTGCCTGTGCCAGGGCCGGTCCGACGGTGCACAGCAGTAGCATGGCTGCCAGCAGGCCGATCGAGGCGGGGAGCAGGCGAGAGTGGAGAGCGGAATTCTGGTTGCGGGTCGTCATTGCGGGGATCGTTTCTTGGGTCGTCATCGTACTCTTCGAGGATGGGTGGATGGAGGTGGGTGAGCTGTGCCGGTGATCGGTCCGGCTCGCGGTGTGAGATCATTGTACCAGTCGGCGCCTGTCCTTGAAGTCATCGCCCGCAGCGCCGCCAGGAGGTAGTGACGTGTCCGCATCCGAGAGCAGCAAGACCGACGACCTGGAGCTTCTGCTAGAGGTCATGCCACCGCCGGTGCGCGCGGCCTTGCGCTCGGATCCGCGACGCAGCCAGCTGATCGAAGTGATCCTCGACCTGGGGCGCGTGCCGGAAGCGCGCTTCCCGGGCGAAGGCGCGGATCTGGGCACGGTGCCGGTGAGCCGCGAGCAGCTGGCGGCGGTGGTCGAGCGCGTGGGCACCTTCGGGCCGGACAACCGTGCTGGTATCGAGCGTACGCTGCACCGTATCTCGGCCTTGCGCAACCGCCTGGGGGATGTTGTCGGCCTGACCTGCCGTGTTGGCCGCGCGGTCGAGGGCACGGTCGACATCATCCGCGATGTCATCGACGCTGGCGACTCGATCTTGCTGCTCGGACGGCCCGGCGTTGGCAAGACGACGCTGCTGCGCGAGGCAGCCCGTGTGCTGGCGGGGCCGCTGAAGAAGCGTGTGGTGGTGGTCGACACCTCGAACGAGATCGCCGGTGACGGCGACGTACCGCACGACGGCATCGGCCGCGCCCGCCGCATGCAGGTGGCGACGCCGGAACGCCAGCATGCGGTGATGATCGAGGCGGTGGAGAATCACATGCCCGAGGTCATCGTCATCGACGAGATCGGCACCGAGGCCGAGGCGCTGGCGGCACGGACGATCGCCGAGCGCGGCGTTCAGCTGATCGGCACCGCGCACGGTAACTCGCTCGACAACCTGCTGCAGAACCCGACCCTGTCCGACTTGATCGGGGGTATCCAGGCGGTGACCTTGTCGGATGAAGAAGCGCGCCGCCGTGGCACCCGCAAGACGGTGCTGGAGCGCAAGTCGCCGCCCACCTTCAACGTCGTGGTCGAGATCCAGGCACAGGATCGCCTGGCGGTGCATCACTACATCGCGGACGTCGTCGACATGTTCCTGCGCGGCGTGCCACCGGGCCCCGAGCTGCGATGCCGGACCGCCGAGGGCGAAGTCGAGATCGAGTCCGCGTCGTCGGTGACGCGCCCATCCGGCAACGGCCGTGTCTCGATCCTGCCCGCCGACGACCGGCCCCTGCGGGGTCACGGCAGCTTGTCGCCCTGGCATGCGACGGATACGGGCTCAGCCGGGCCGCCTGTGGGTAACGACTCCGGGCAGCGCACCGGTTTGGCCTCCAGGGTACCGTCCCAGCTCGCGGGTCGGGGGCAAGAGGCAGATCGTGCAGAGACCACGCCGGTCGGTCGCCGCCGTCGCCGTACCCTGCGTCTCTTCCCCTATGCGCTCTCGCGCAACAAGCTCGAACGCGCTATCCGCGACCTCGGTGTTCCGGTACGACTGGTCCATCAGATCAGCGAGGCCGACCTGATGCTCACCCTCAAGTCACAGGAGCGCCGTCAGCCCAAACGCCTGCGCGACGCCGAGCTGCGCGGTACGCGGCTGGAGGTGGTCAAGAGCAACACCGTCAAGCAGTTGGAGAACTTCCTGCGTGCCGAGTTCCAGCTCGGGGCCGAGGGCGAGGCACACGGCGAGGCCCTGGCGGAGGTGGAGACGGCGGTTGACGCGGCACTCGATAAAGGCCGTCCCGTCGAGTTGCTGCCGCAGGACTGTGTGCTGCGCCGCCTGCAGCACGAGATGGTCACCAGGTGCGGCCTGGCGTCTCAGAGCCGGGGCGAAGAACCGTACCGGCGAGTCGTTGTGTATCCGAGTTGAGCTGGTTGTTGCGACCCAGGATCCGCTCTGCCATACTCCTTGGCCTATGAAGACGACTTCGGATCTTGCCGCCAGCTGACGAGCCCGCGCTCTCCCGTCCGGGAGGCTCTTCCACTTAGGAAGACAGAAGATACGCGCGGACTCGGGACGAGCCGACACTCAGGCTGAGCCCTCACCCAAATGGGGCAGAGGTCAGCAGACACGAGTGCCGGCCGTTCGTCCTGCGTCCTTTCTGCACGACGAACCGGCATCTGCGGGTGCCAGCTGGATTCAAGAGGAGATGCAGCAATGCATCCAAGAGAAGAGACGCTGAAGTCGAAGTCTGTTTGGACGAACGAACCTCGCCAACACGATGAGCTCGAGACCCTGGGCTGGGATGCCCGTTGGCAAGAGAGGTGGCAAGCCGAGCATCCGGACGCGCAGGCCGCTGGCTGGATACCGGCGCGCGTCATCACCGCCAGCCGGGAGATCTACCGCCTGGCCAGTCCGCTCGGTGATACTAGTGCGCTCGGTGAACTGAGCGGAGACCTGGCGGGACGGCTCCGCTATCTGGCCGAAGAAGATGGCGAAGAGCTGCCGGCGGTGGGAGACTGGGTGGTGGCGCAGCCTCTGCCGGTAGAAGCGCGTGCGATCCTGCACGCGGTCTTGCCTCGGCGCAGCTGCCTGGCGCGGCGCGCGGCGGGGAGACGGACGGCGAAGCAAGTGGTGGCGGCGAATGTCGATACTGTCTGGGTCGTTACCTCACTCAACCGCGATTTCAATCCACGGCGGCTGGAGCGCTACCTGGAGCTGGTGTGGGAGGCCGGTTGCCGGCCGGTGGTGGTGTTGTCGAAAGCAGATCTGTGCGATGCCACGGCTGGTCAGCTCGCAGCGCAGCTGGCGCAGGTGGAAGCGTTGGCGCCGGGCGTCCCGGTGCACGCGCTGAGCGCGCTCGAAGGCGAGGGGCTGGAACCGCTGGCCGCATACCTGCAGCGCGGTCAGACCGTCGCCTTGCTCGGTTCGTCCGGCGTCGGCAAGTCGACGCTGAGCAACCGCCTGCTGGGTGCGGACGTGCAGATCGTACGCGAGATCCGCTCCAGCGATGACCGCGGTCGCCATGCCACCTCCCACCGTGAACTGCTGCCGCTACCGTCCGGTGGACTACTGGTGGACACACCCGGCATGCGGGAACTCGGTCTGTGGCGCGAGGGCGGCGAGGGGCCGGCGGGCTTTGGTGAGATCGACGGCTTGGCCGAAGACTGCCGTTTCGGTGATTGCCAGCACCAGGGCGAACCCGGCTGTGCCGTCGGCGCTGCCATCGATGCCGGTCAACTCGACGCCGAGCGCCTGGAGTCGTACCACAAGCTAGTGCGCGAGGACGCCTTCCTCGCCGAGCGCGCCGAAGCCGGTGCGGCGGTGGCAGAGAAGCGCAAGTGGGTGCGCATGATGGGCTCGAAGTTCACCAAGACCACGAAGCGCCGCTTGCACCGGCGTTGACGGCGAGTCCCGTTCCTCCTGCCTCATGGGTGTCAGTGGTGGCTCTGGCCGAGTTGTACCAGGGACTTGGGCGCTGGGCCCTGGGTCGTGCTGGTGAGCGCGTCATGCTCGCCTTGCCAGCGGGGTAGGATCAGTCCCCACGGGTCGGCGTCGAAGTGCGACGCCAGGTGTTGCTGGTAGCTGATCAGGCGCAGATCCGAGGGTTCGATGTCGCGCGGGTCCGTGTGGTGCAGCATGTGGGTCAGTTCCATCATGTCGTGATGGAAGCCGGTGAGGTAGTTGTGCACCCGCTGGTACTTGTCCATGACGCTGAGGCCGTGCCGTCGCCAGGGGTCGTTGGTGGCGATGCCGGTGGGGCAGGCGTTGGTGTGGCAGCGCAGGCTCTGGATGCAGCCAAGAGAGAGCATCAGGGCGCGGGCCGAGTCGATGTAGTCGGCGCCGAAGGCGAAGGCGACGACGGCGTGGGCGGGGGTGAGGATGCGGCCGGACGCGTGCAGCGCGACGCGGTCGCGGATGCCGGCGTCTTGCAGCTTGCGGTGGGCATAGGCCAGCGTCTCGATGGCACTGCCGTAGCCGACGTAGTTGACCCACAGATTCGGGCTGGCTCCGGTGCCGCCGTCCGCACCATCGAACTGGATCGCATCCGGGCCTTCGCCGGTTTCCTGCATGGCCTCGACCAGCAGGTCGAGTTCCTGAATCCGACCGACACACAGCTTGATGCCCACAGGCAGTTCCGTCAGCTGACGCAGGTGGCGGCAGAAGTCCATCAGCTTGGCGATCGCCTCGCGCTGCGTCGGTGCTTCCAGTTCGGCGTGTTGGCGCGGGCTGATGGCCATCTTGCCGACGGGGATGCGGCGGATGGCGGCGATGTCTGGCGTGACTTTGGCGCCCGGTAGGTGCCCGCCGAGCCCGGGCTTGGCACCCTGCGACAACTTGATCTGCAGCATGCCGATGTTGGGATGCGCGCGGACCAGGTCGACCAGGGCCTGTTCGTCGAGCAGGATACGCAGGCGCCCCGCGTGCTCCTCGACGCGGCGGGCGCCGAACTTGCCGGTGCCGAGTTGGAAGACGACGTCGTTGCCGCCGACGCCGTGCGGACCATAGCCACCCTCACCTGTGTTGACATAGGCAACGCCCTTGGCGCCCAGGCTGAGTGCTTCGCACGAGCGCTGGTTGATCGAGCCGAAGCTCATGCCGGAGACATTGAGCGTGTTGCGGACGACGAACGGACGCACACCCTGCCGCTGTGCGCCGATCACCACCTCGAAGTGGGAAGGGGTTTCCTCACCCTCCGCTTCACCGCCGAAGTTGTGGTGCAGAATGCGTGCACCGGTGGTGTTCTCCGGGTCGTAGTTGTCCAGTTCGGTACCGAAGCTGGTCAGCGGCTTGATGGTCTTTGCCTTCTGGTAGACGTAGTCGCGCACGATGCGTGGGATGGGGCGGCCATCCATATTGCGCTCGTTGAAGTACTGCAGGAACTTGTCGCGAAACTCCATCTCGAACAGGTAGCGCAGCCGTCCCATCGGGCCATAGATGCGCACGATCGCACGGCGCGATTGGACGAAGCATTCGCGAATGCCAAAGACGAACATGGCAGCGAAGGTGCCTGCGACCACCGCCCACCAGACGCTGGTGGTGAACCCTATGTAGAGGCCGGCAACGAAGAGGGCGAGCGAGACGACGTCGAGGACTCGGCGCAGGCGAACACGCGGTGCGTGCAGGCGTTCGTAGGCATCGGGCGCATACAGACTGTCGGTTGGACGGTTGAGCAGAGAGCGGGTTTCGTCGGTCGGAGCATAGGCCATCGCTGGTCTCCTTCGAGCAGCACTCAGGCAAGCGGTCGGTCGTGCAGGAAGTCGCGGACGTCGGCGGCACTGCTGTCGGCCTCTTCTTCCATCGGCAGGTGGCCCGCGTGCGGATAGATGCGGAGCACGGAGTCGGGCAGGTCGGCATGGAACTGGAGGGCGTCCTGCACCGAGACCCAGGGGTCGTGCTGTCCCCAGAGGATCAAGGTCGGCGCTTGGATGCTGCGGATGCGTTGACGTGTGCTGCGGTAGTCGTAGTCCGCGGCGAGCAGACGCAGGTTCGCCTGGCGGTTGCCGCGGCGGCGGATGAGGTCGTGATGACGGTCGATCATGGTGTCGTCGACGAACTCGTCGGACCGGTGGAAGACCCGATGCAGTACGGCAGCGACCAGCCAGCGCGGGCTGCACCAGCGCAGGGGCCGCACCCAGAAGCTGCGCGCCATGGCGGCGACCTGTTCGAAGCCGGGGTGCGGGTAGCCGGCGGCATCGATCAGGATCAGGCGGTCGACACGCTCCGCAGCGGTGGCGGCGAGTTCCCAGGCGACCAGGCCGCCCATGGAACTGCCGGCGATGTGACAGCGGTCGATGCCCAGCGCGTCGAGCAGAGCCAGCACGGTGTCGACCAGGATCTGTGGGCTGTAGACTCCGTCCGGTGTCGGTCCGGTCAGCCCGTGGCCGGGCAGGTCGAGGCGCAGCAGACGGAATTCATCTCCGAGCCGCTCGACCCAGGCATCCCAGGTGTGCAGTGACGCCTGCCAACCGTGGATCAATAGCAGGGGCGGATCCTCCGGGCGACCTTCGTCCCGGAAGTGCACGAGTTGTCCGCTCGGTAAGCGCACGAAGCGGGATGCATCGTTGCCGTAGCGGGAGATGAGCGGCGCCGGCTCCAGGTCGCGCTCGACCAGCCACCAGGCCGCCAGGCCCAGCGTACCCAGTGCACCCAGTGCCGCTCTAAGAGGTCGTCGCATCTAGGGGCAGGTCACGAAGGCGCTGGTGTCCTGGATAGGTTGGAACGGTGTGCCCTGGGGATTGGTCGCGCGGTAGATCACCTCGGTCAGCGTGTCAGTGACGGTCAAGTCGACCTCGACGTTGGTCAAGCCGCCGGCGAAAACCCAGAAGTGACCGTTGTTGGTGCAGCCATCGAGCACCTTGACCACCAACTCGACGTTCTGGCTGTTGAAGAACCAGAAGTAGCCGGTGTCTGGGGTGAGCGCAACGGCGGTGCCGCTGCCCGTGGTGCCGTTCGCCCGCCGCCAGTCGGCTTCGACGCGGAAGCGTCCCTGCTGCAGGCACAGGCTAGTCGCCGTACCGGCACAGGTCTGCTGCGGTGCGTAGAGGAAGGCGACCGCCGCCCGGTCGTCGGCGGTCAGCTGTGCGCCGCGGCCGTCGAGGTGGGCGAAGGCGCGCATCAGGGCCTCGTCCTTGGTCGTGGTGTTGCACGTGCCGCTGGCGGCGTCACCGCAGGCGTGGCTGAAGCCGAGGGTGTGACCGACTTCGTGGGCGAAGACTTCTGCCGCCGCACTCGACTGGTCGAGGATACAGCGGCTGTTGGTGTTGGTGACGATGTCGGCACCGAGCGCGCTCAGGTAGTCGACGCCGCCGTAGCTGTGCGTTACCGGTGTCGAACGATCGAACCAGGGGCCGCCAAGGGCCACAGTGCCGAAGCCGCCGCCGTTGTCGTCGCAGAAGAACGGGTTCGAGAAGCCGCTGTAGCCGTTCGGGTTTTCGAACAGGATGGCGTTGATGCCGTCGAAGCTCGACAAACCACCATCGGCGCTGGTGGTGCCGGCATAGTGATACCGGACCTGGCTGTCAGGGGCGTGGTTCCAGGCGTCGAGGGCGTCCTGCAGCTCGCTGTCACCGCTGCCCGGCAGGTCGGGCTGACCGTCTGCGAAGCGGAAGAAGTCAACCGTTCCGGAGACGAAGTTGGGCCAGCGCAGGTTGAAGGGCACGCCGTTGACGTCGATGGTCGACAGGCGGAAGCGCTGCGTGACGGCCGGCTGGGCTGACTCCGGCGTGGCCAACCCTCGGTGTGCCTCGGCGATCGCCAGCAGGTAATCAGCGGCGGGAGCTTCGTGGGTCGGGACGGCCAGGGCCCGCTGCTCCAACCAGTTCGCGAAGCGATCGAAGTCACGGCTGCGCGGCAGCACGAGCGTCGGTTGACCCGTCTGGTCGAGGAAGTGGCTGCCATCGAGGTGCCGCTGTGCCAGGCGATGGCCCTGGTGCAGTTCTTCGTAGAAGGCGCCGAGGGCCAGGTGAAGGACGCCGTAGACGTCGCCGCCGTAGAGCGTCGAGTCGACGTCCTGGCGCGTCAAGGCCAGCAACACACGCTCGCCGGCACGGAAGCGTGGCACGCCGGGCAACCACAGCTCGCGGCCTGCCGCGTCGACGCCGCCGGGCACGCGCAGGGTCAGCTCGTGGGTCAGGTCTTCCTGAGTCGAGTTCTTGAGCACTCGCTCCGGCTGCAGCCGGTAGAGGGTGAACGGCTCACCCGCCGGGTCCGCCTGCGCCTCGCCGACCACCTGGCCGACCAGCAGCAAGGGGGCCGCGTCGGCCAGAATCCGGTCAGCATGGAGAGGGTCGGCTGGCAGCACGTAGGTCGCGGCCGGTGCCGGCAGTGTCGCCGAGGCGGCCAGCAGCGCCGCGAGCAGGCAGGGTAGGAAGAGGTGGAGCCGAGAGGTGGACCAGTGCATCAGTCGATTCTGCCATATCCTTCCGCTGCCTCCTCCGCGAGCGCGGCGAAGCCGCCGTCGCGGGGGAGTTGCCGTGGCATGACGCGCTGGCCCAACTCTTCGTCCGGTGTGTCCAGCTCCAAGTACCCGAGCGCCGCGAGCTGGCCGCGCGTCTCGTCGTCGAGTTCCGTCTTCTGCCGCTCCGCGGCGAGCACGCCCAGCCGATTGTGGTGCCGTAGCAGGGCGGCCAGCGGGTCATCGTTGCTCGGTTCTTGTGCCAGGCGCTCTTCCGGGTCGAGCTCCAGGTCGAAGCTCAGATCGTGCGGGGCTCGCCAGCGGTGGATCAGCTTGCGCGGCCACTGCGTGGACGCCAGCAAGCCGCGCTCGTCGAGGTCCATGTGGAAGTAATAGGTACCGCCCTCGGCTTCGTCGTTGGGTGGCGTGCCGGCCAGCAACTCGGTCCAGCGCGACGCGCCGTCCAGACCATGGCGGCCGCCCAGCTCCGGCAGGGGCTCGTCGAGCTGCATCGCATCCAGAACGGTGGGCAGGAAATCGACTTGGTGGAAGCGATCGGGGCTCTGGTAGCTGGGCAGACCGTCGCGTGCCCACAGCACGAAGGGCACGCGCAGCACCTCTTCGTACAGCGTGATGCCGTGGGTCAGCATGCCGTGTTCGCCGAACTCCTCACCGTGGTCCGCGGTCACCACCACCAGCGTGTCGTCCAACAAGCCGCGGGCGTCCAACTCGTCGAACAGGCGGCGGATCTCGACGTCCATCTCACGGATCTCACCGTCATAGGCGTTGATCAGGTACTGCAGGGTTTCGTCGTTGAGAGGGTGGTTGCGTCGTAGCAACCGCTGGGGTTGCATCCGGCGCAGCGGCTTGACGTCCTCTTCGGCTCCCCAAGGACGGCGCGGCCGGTAGGGGTCGTGGGGGTCGGTGTAGTGGACGTAGAGGAACACGGGGCCATCGCCTTCCGCCTCGCGTGCCGCATCGAGCTGCCCGAGCGCGCGGTCGGTCACCCGCGCGGCGGGCTTCTTGCCGCCGCTGGTCTGGTCGAAGGCGTCGTAGCCACGATGGAAACCAAAGGGGCGACTGGCGTTGCGGTTGGAGATGAACGCGGCGGTGACGAAGCCTTGGTTGTCCAGTAACTGGGGCAGGAAATCGAGCCCTTCTGGAAGCTTGTCGCTGCGGCTGATCGCCTGGTGTCGCTGCGGGTGGAGGCCGGTCATCAACGTCGCGATCGACGGCTTGGTCCAGGACGACGCCGAGTAGCCCTGGACTTGGATTCCCTCGGCCGCCAGCTCGGCCAGGAAGGGGGCGGTATCGCGCTCATAGCCGTAGCTCGGCAGGTGATCGCTACGCAGGGTGTCGATCATGATGATGACCAGGTTGCGGTAGCTTGGGCCTTGCGGTGCGCGCGCGCAGGAGAGGTTCAGGCTCGCGATCAGCAGGAGCGTAGAGGGTAGAACGAGAGTCGCGTACCGCGGAAGCCAAGATTGCCGAGTCATGAAGTCTCCTCGTCGAGAAGCCGCCAGCCGCTGGCGACACAGTCGGGGATGCCGACGCCACGGCGCCAGTTGCCGAGCACTGTCAGGCCGGGGTGCTCGGCTTCGAGTCCGCCGGCCACGGCGTCGAGCTGTGCCCAGGCCGCGGTCGGTTGCGGGATCCCGGGCTGCCAGCGCCGGATTACCGAGATCGCCGGAGTTCCCCGTGCACCGAGCAGGTCGGCCAGTTCGCGCGTCACCATTTCGAGCAGGGCGTCGTCATCGAGCTGCAGTAGCTCTGGACGCCGACGGCCACCGACCATGGCGGTGAGCAAGACGTGCCCTTCGGGAGCGCGGCCTTCGAAGATGCTGGAGGGAAACAGCACACCGAGCAGGTCGCGATCCTGGCGGTGCGGGATCAGGCAGCCGAAGCCGTCGAGTGGGTGGGCGACCTGCTCGCGACGGTAGCCGAGAGCCACCACGGCGACGGCGGAACAGGGAAGTGGTGCCGGCACGGTATCCGCTCCAGCGAGCCCTTGCAGCAGCTGCCAGCTGGCCGCTTGCGGCAAGGCTAGTACCAGCCGCTCAGCGCGGTGCTCGAACGGCTCGCCGACGGCGTCGTGACCGTGCACCAGGAAGCCGCGCTCCGTGGCTCCTGCCTCGGTGGACCTGGGCAAGGGCTGCAGTCGCTCGACTCTCCGGCCGTAGTGGATGTCTAGCCGTGATGCGCCAGCCCCGTGCGTGAGGGGTTCAGCGAGCTGGCGCGCCAGCGTTTCGAGCCCGTCACGGTGGCTGACCAGGCGTCGCGGTGCCGCCTGCTCTTCCGGTCGTGAGGCTGCCTGCTTGCGCCGGGCCAGCACGCCGCGCAGCAGGCTACCGTGTTCGGTTTCGAGGGCGTACAGGCGACGAAACGCGTAGCCGACGGCGAGTTCGTCCGGATCCCCGGCGTAGATACCGAGCACCATGGCATCGCCCAGTCGCTGCAGCGTCTGACGTCCGAGCCGGCGCTCGAAGAACGACGCTACCGACTCCGCGGGACCCAGCCCGCCGCGCCGCCGTAGCGGTTCTGTGAACAGCCGCAGCTTGGCGCCCAGGGACAGCACCGGCGTTGTCAGGATCCCCGGCGGCTTCGACGGCAGTGCGACCAGCTTGCCGCCGTGCACCAGGTACCGTCGCGCCGCCGCCGTCTCGGCTCCGATCAGCTGATCCTGGCAGCCGACGTAGGCGCACAGCTCGTCCAGCTCCGGCGATGCCTGCACCGTGTTGGGACCCAACTCAACGATGAAGCCGTCCTGCCGGTGCGTGCACAGCGTACCGCCCGGTCGGTCCTGAGCCTCCAGCACCGTCACCGTCATTCCGCCACGCTGGAGCGCATGTGCCGCCGCCAGGCCGCTGATACCAGCACCCACCACGAGGGCGTGGTGCTGCGTGCTTCGAGCCGTCATCGATCGAGCCTAAAGAGGGTCGAGGTCGGCGAGCTGGGTGCTCTGCACCGTGCGGATGAAGGCGCCGGCGTGGTCGAGCGGCGTTTCTTTGAAAATGCCGTGGCCGAGGTTGGCGATGTGTCCACCGCCGAGCCCGCGTCGCAGCATCTCGCGTGTGCGCGTCTCGATCTCGTCGACCGGGCCGAGCAGGGCACCAGGATCGAGGTTACCCTGTAGCACCTTCGATGGCCCGATGGCGGCGCGCACGACGTCGAGCGGTTGACGCCAGTCGACCGACAGCACGTTCACCGGCAGCGTCGCCAGTTCGGACTGCAGGTGAGCGCCCTCGCGCAGGTAGAAGATCGTTGGAACGCGCTCACCCAGGCGCTGCAAGATCCTCTCGACCGACGGCCGCGCGATGCGGCGCCAGCGCTCGGCATCGAGCAGACCGCCCCACGTGTCGAAGAGCTGGATCGCCTCGGCACCGGCGTCGACCTGCGCTTCCAGGTAATCGCAGGTGACTTCGGCGATACGGTCGAGCAGCAGGGTCAAGCCGGACGGGTCGGCGTAGCTCCAGGCCAACAGGTGGTGGAACTGCTTGGACACGCCACCTTCAACCAGGTAGGCCGCCAGTGTCCACGGCGTGCCGGCGAAGCCGAGCAGCGCGGTTGCGGGATCGAGTTCCCGGCGCACCCGCCGTAGCGCCTCGAAGACATAGCCCAGCGTCGCCTCGACGTCCGGCCGTTTGAGGCGCCCCAGGTCCGCTACGCTACGTACGGGTCGCGGGAACTGCGGCCCGTCACCCTTGACGAAGCGCAGCTCGGCACCCATGGCTTCGAGCGGCAGCAGGATGTCGGCGAACAGAATCGCCGCGTCCATGCCGTAGCGGCGAATCGGCTGCAGCGTCACCTCGGTCGCCAGCTCCGGTGTCTTGCACAGCGTCAGGAAGTCGTTGTCGGCGCGCAGCTCGCGGTATTCAGGAAGGTAGCGTCCCGCCTGGCGCATCATCCACACCGGCCGGCGATCGGTCGGTTCGTTGCGCGCGGCACGCAGGAAGAGATTGTCGGTAGTTGCGTTGCTCATCAGGCTTCCAGGATATCAGGTAGGCCGTCCAGATCGTGGTGTTTCCGACGCACGCGCGCACCGATCTCAGGTGCGCAGATACGAAGCACCGTTGGCGTCCAGGATGCAGCCGGTCAATGCATCGTGTCCCTCGGCCGCCAAAAAGGCAATCGCCGCCGCAATCTCCTCCGGTGTCGCCGCGCGCCCCAGCGGGCTCTGATTGCGCACCTCGTCGCCGCCTGGGCCATCGAGAAACGGCTTCGCCATGTCGGTCTCCACCCACCCAGGCGCTACCGAGCACACGCGGACTCCATGTGGCGCCAGCGCCTTCGCCATCGACTGACCAAACGCATTCAACGCCGCCTTCGACGCCCCGTACGCCGGCGCCGTCGGTTCGCCGCGGAACGCCCCACGTGACGTCACGTGCACGATCCGGCCACCCTTGCCGCGCTCGATCATGCGCCGGCTGACCAGATACGAGAGGTGGACCGGACCCAGCAAGTTCGCGTCGAGGGTGCGCCGCCATGCTGCTTGCCAATCCTCGAAGTCGGTCGACGCCGGCGAGTGTTCCTCGTAGATCCCCGCGTTGTTCACCAGCACATCGATCTCCCCGAGCCGTCGCGGCACCGCTTCAGCCAGCCGCGCGACATCGTCGAGTTTCGACAGATCCGCCTGGAATATCCCGTGCACCGCCTCTGGCAAATCGTTCAGGGTCGCCTCCGCCGCTGCCCGGTTGCAGTTGTAGTGCACGGCCACCCGCGCCCCCAAGCCGGCAAACTTGCGCGCCGCCGCCCGGCCAATGCCGCGCGATGCGCCGGTGACCAGGACGGTCTGATCGGTGAAGTTCATGGGTCGTCTCCTCTGGCGGGGTGTGGTGGTGAAGGTCGGTGTTCTGCGAGGGCCCTCTGGATGATAACTTGCGTGACTCACGCCCGAGGAGATTGCATTCACATCGAACACTTGGCGGTGGCGAATCAAGGTAGCTGCGGCTCCGCGATCAGGGCCTGATGCCTTGACATCAAGTTCTGAGCCATCCTAAGCTTCATGTATGAGGACGACACTGACGCTCGATGATGATCTCGCGGGGCTCTTGAAGGACCGTGCTCAGCGCCAGGGAGTTGCTTTCAAGACGATCGTGAACGACCTCCTTCGTACCGCGTTGGGCATCGAAGCCACGCCGGCAACGAAGGCTCCCAGGGTGATCCCGCACTCGTTCGGTTTCAGAGCCGGCATTGACCTCGACAAGCTCAATCAGCTTGTGGATGAACTCGAGGCAGAGGAGTTTGCGAAGTCCTGGCAGAAGCAGGTCGAACCGTGATTCTGCCGGACGTGAACATCTTGATCCACGCGCACAACGAGGATTCTCCGTCACATGTGCGAGCGAGAGCTTGGTGGGAAGGATGTCTGCAGAATACCGTGGGAGTTGGTCTGGCCTGGGTTGTGGTTCTGGGCTTCGTCCGCATCACGACGCATCGTCGAATCCTGGCTCAGCCACTGGATGTCGATTCGGTACTCGATAGGCTAGAAACTTGGTTGGACTTGCCCCACGTCCATATCCCCCAGCCTTCCGATCAACATTTTTCGCGACTGAGGACGAACATTAGCAGACTTGGTACAGCAGGGAACCTTACTACAGACGCCCACTTAGCTGTCTTGGCGATGGAGCGCGGCTACGTCCTGTACACCACGGATACTGATTTCTTGAGATTCCCAGGTCTGCGTTGGGTCAATCCGCTCAAGGAGTAGTGCAGTTGGCGGCTTTGGATGTGCCGCCGCGCCTAGAGCTACAGCGCCACCGCCACCAACACCACCAACGGCGCCAACAACAACAGCCCCAAGATCACCCAAGCCGCCGGCCGCGCGAAGTTGAACGTGTAGCCGAGGCCGGTCAGCTTCTCGACCCACAGGCGTGAGTCATCCGGGTTGTAGTAGAACAACCCGCCCTTCCAATGCTTTGACGCGCCCGGCTCCAGGTACTTCTGTTCCGCCTTGGACGGCTGCAACAACGATCGTCCTGCGGGTGTAATCAGGAGCAACGGCACGATCAGCATGTCGAGAAATGCCATTGCCAGCACGGTGACCAGCAGCGTCCGTTGCGATGTCGCGTCTTCCAGCAGGGGCCCCAGGCTGACCAGGGCGAAGATCACCGCCATCTGCAGCGACACGGCGAGCAGAATCCAGAGGACCGAGCGGTGTCGCTTGGAGGCGTGGTCGTAGGCTTCGCTGCCGGCGGGGAAGCGGCGAGCGATCGAGCGGCTGCCGGTGCGGGCGAGAGCGGCCGAGATGCCGGTCATCATCAGGCACAGGGCGGCGCCGAAGAGCAGGATACCGAAGACGGTCCAGGTGCTCTTGTCAGCCCAGCCGTCCGGCTGGAATTGACCATCGTAGTGAGTGGCGAAGCGTTCCGGGATCTGCTCCCAGTTCAGTTGCAGCCACAGCGCGGCGAGAGCGAGCACGAGGTAGGGCAGGCTCTGGCCAGCGGGACCCCCGGGTAGGGTGATGGGCTGTGTCGCTGAGCGGGAAGGTTGCGCGGCGAAGAGGATGGGCATCCTCAGAGTTTACACTTGACGCTTGCCGAAACGAAGAATGCCCGCGGCAGGTGGTCTGCCGCGGGCTCCTTGGGTCTCACCCGGGACGCTCAGCCGAGCGCCCGGGTGCGTCTACGGTGCTGCTTACTGGCAGGCCGTGACCGTAACGTCGTCCAGGAACCAGCCATCGCGGGTGATGGAACAGTCCGTGATCGAGGTGAAGGCGATGTAAAGGGTCTGGCCGGCACAGCCGCCGGTGCCACTGGTGATGGCGTCGCAGACCGCGTCGAGGTCCACCGTCGTGCTCTGGAAGGAGCTCTGGGTGGCGGTGAAGATCGAGAGGCCACCAGCGCCGGTGGGCGGGCAGGCGGTGCTCGACGTGCTGTTGTAGGTGTGACCGCTGAGCGCCGATGCTGGCACCAGCGTGTAATTGCTGCCGTCCAGCGACACAGCCAGGGTAGCGCCGTCGTAGTTCGTCTCGAACTGGTAGCGGTGGTCGAAAGTCAGCGTGGTGTTGCTGGCCGTCGATGCCACCGAGATACCGGTGCTGCCCTGAGGTTGGGCGAAGTTGAAGTTGTTGCTGCTGTAGTTGCCGGTGCAGCCACTGCCGCCGAAGCGGAAGATCTTGCTGCCGTTCGACGCCGAGCAGGTCTGGATGCCACGCCAGCTGGTGACGCTGCCGCCGCTGACGAAGGTACCGCGCGTCCAGTCGGACAGGCCCGAGCCGCTCTCGAAGCCGTTGCTGTATAGCGTGGTGGTGGAGCAGCTACCGCCGCCGCTCTGGGTGGTGGCGTTGGTTTCCGCCGAGTTGGCGGACTCACAGCCAGCGACCGCGGTCACCACGTAGTAGTAAGTCGTGCTGGCGGACAGGCCGGTGTCGCTGAACGACGTGCCGGTCGGGCTGCCGACGTTGGTGTAGGGACCACCGGTGGAGGTTGCTCGGTAGACGTTGTAGCTGGTGGCGCCGCTGACGGCGGTCCAGCTCAGGTTGATCTGCGTGCTGCTGGCGGCGGTAGCGCTGACGCCCGTGGGAGCCGACGGCGGCGTGCAACCACCGCTCTGGGTGGTGGCGCTGGCCTGGTTGGAGTCGCCCGACTCGCAGCCGTTGACCGAGCGTGCGACGTAGTAGTACGTCGTGCTGGCGGTCAGGCCCGTGTCGTTGAACGTCGTGCCGCTGGAGCTGCCGACGTTGCTGTAGGGGCCGCCGGAAGTCGTCGAACGGTAGACGTTGTAGCTGGTGGCGCCGGAGGCGGCGGTCCAGCTCAGGTCGATCTGACTGCTGCTGGCGGCGGTGGCACCCAGGCTGGTGGGCGCTGCCGGCGGCGTGCAGCCGCCACCGCTGGTCGGGGTCACCGACACGCAGGTGCTGGGCGCCGAGGCACAGGCCTCGTTGCCGGTCGGCTGGGCGATCATCTGGTAGTAGTAGGTATAGCCGTTGGCGACATCGTTGTCGGTGTACGACGTGCTACTGCTGTCGTTGACCACCTTGGTGAAGCCGGCGTTGCACCCGACCTCGTTGCGGAACAGGTCGTAGACGACGCTACCGGAGTTGGTCCAGGAAGCGCTGACCTGGTTGTTGCCGGGGCTGACGCTGAGCGTCGGAGCACTGGGCTGGGTGCAGCCGCGGAAGGTGACGTTGGCCGCGGTGTCTGTGGTGCAGGCGATCAGGTGACGGTTGAAGGCGGCATACAGAGCGCCACCATTGGGGGTACCGTTGCTCAGGTTGCCATCGTCATCGTCCGCGGCGCGGAAGACGCGCCACAGGGTGCCGGTGGCACAGCCACTGGAGCTCCAGGGCGAGGTGCCGGTGTTGCAGGTGTGCGCCGTGGTGGCGGTGGAGCGGGTGGCGTACCACAGGCGCTCGACGGCGGACCAGGCCGCGCCGCTGCCCGGGTTGGAGATATCGCGGGTGGCGAAGTCCCACAGGGCTTCCGAGGCGACATAGGACTCACAGTGACCTTCCTTGCCGCAGGGCCCGATGTAGTTCGGGTTCAGCCAGCTCGGGTTGGGGCAGGTGGTCTGGGTGAAGTTGGCCACCGTGTGGGGCGTACCGGAGGTGTGCTTGGCGTAGTCGATATCGCGCACGCCGGAGCAGCTGGTGCAAGCATCGCCGTAGCCGGAGCAGTTGCTGCTCTGGAAGAAGCCATTGCCGATGCAGCTGTTGTGGGTAGCCAGGGCGGCGGTGAAGTCACCGTAGGTCTCGCCGGTGGCCGGGTTCGAGGACGAACCGTTGCCGTCGTTGGAGTCGAGGCCGTGGCCATACTCGTGCATCGAGATGCCCAGCACCTCGCCGGTGTTGCCGCAACCACCGCCGGAGCGGAAGAAGTTGAGCTGACCGCCGCCCCAATAGGCGTTGCAGGTCTGGTTGAGGTTGACGCGCACGGTCAAGTTGCCCTGAAGCCAGGTGTTGCTGGGCAGCCAGCCGCGGCCGGCTTCCTTGGCGCGGTTGATGTTGTAGTACTGGGTGCGCGCGGCGTGCGTGTTGCCCGCGCCGCCGGAGCCCGGCGTCGTGCAGTCGGTACCCCCGGAGGTGCCAAATGCCAGATTGCCGGTGCTGCTGTCGCTGAGCGCGATCGAACCGCAGCTGTCGCTGATCGTGACGTACTGACCGGCCAGGTTGGAGGTCACGGTGCCGCCGGTGTAGTTGTAGATGCCGGCGGAGTTGGTGAAGCCGCTGTTGACGTCGGCGAACGGCATCGGCAGCACGGTCTCGTTGTTGAAGATGTAGGAGATCGGCCAGACACCGCCGGTGACGCTGGCGTACATGTTGGTGTCGGTGAATTCGATCACCTCGCCGGTGGTGGCGTCGATGCGAGCGCGCCAGTTGCCGACCTCGCCCGGCCGGTGGAAGAGCAGCTCCCAGACCTTGATCAGCTCACGGCCCTGGCCAAACTCGAAGCCATCGGTGACCAGCGCGGGCAGCAGCTTGAGGTTGCCCCGGTCGACGAACTCGTCGTTCATGTCGACGCCGCCGATGTGGGCGGAGAGCGCTTCCATCGCGTACTCACGGTCGTAGACCGTCGCCGGCATGTCGGCGTTCGGCGCAGGGATGTTCTCGCTGCCGAACTGGATCAGGTTGCCGTTGTTGACCCGGAAGACCAGGCGTGCGCCCTCGATCGGCAGGCCTTCCAGGACGATGTCGAAGTCGACGAACCACAGGTAGCCACCATACTCACCGGAACGGCCCTGGTTGAGCACCAGGCTGGCCGGATCGATACCCATCGATGGCGCCACCTGCTCGGCGAACTCGCGGGCCAGTTTCTCGAGAGTGTCGAGCGAGACGCGCGAGGTGCGGCTGCGCCCAGATCCGTCGGTGCGACCTTCGGTGCGGGTCAGACGGTTGCCGCGCCCCGGGATCCACGGGATGCCAGCGCCTTCCGCGTACTCCAGGCGGCCGGTGCGCTGGTCGACGTAGCCGACCCACTCACCTTCGCTGAGCTGCTGAGCGAAGCTCAGGAAGCCTGCCCAGCCTTCGGTGACCAGCTCGTCGAGTTGCCCGCGGGCCTTGGTGTTGTCGATCGGCTCGGCCAAGGGCTGGGTCCGCAGGCGCTCGTCGGCGAGTGAGTAGTGAGCCAGGGTACCGGACCGTTCCGTGACCATCTGTTGCGCCGAGACGATCGGCGCCAGGGCCAGGGTGACGAGCAAGGTCAGGGTCAGTGCTCGCAAGATTGCTGAGTGACGCTTCATTGAATTCCTCCTAAGGTATAGGCGTCATTGCCTGTTGGTTGAATCGCAGTCGCACGGCGCCATTCCCGTCGCTTCGCCAACGCAGGCTTTGCCCGATGGTCACGCAATCACCGGATGCCTATGTTGTGCGATTCTGATCAGCCCTTGATGTCTGGAGGATCGGGAGGGCACGCCAGGTGCCTGGAGATCCGATTGCCTGCCATCATCGGAGAGCTATCTGAAAGATAGGGGAAGGGATCAAAGTGCGGACCCGAGTCTTCTTGAGTACTCAGGAGGATACACCCGAGTTGCCTTGAATGCAACGGTTCGTGGTCAACGGAGGTGCCTTGAAGCCACCGCTGGGGCGAGATTCGAGGGAAAAAAGAAAACGCGCTTCACGACTAGCGTGAAGCGCGGATCTGATCTCAGGTTGACGCCTATTGAATCAGGTGGAGAGAGGAGGAGAGCAGCTTGCGTGAAATCTGCTCTGTTGGACGCGCAGGTCCGAAGACCGGCGCGAAACGGACAACGGGCCCCGTGAGGAGCCCGTTCATGAAGTATAGTGAGCGACGTTACCAAGACCGGGACAACTTTTTTTTTGCCGTATTTCGATCGAGTGAGGAGGATTCGAGATGAGACGGATGTCTACCGGCCTACAGCGTGCTGTCGTGTCGGTGCTGGTGATGGTTAGTTCTATCTGGGCTAGCTCCGTCTCGGCCCGTGTCGACTCAGCAGAAGTTCCGGGCAATGTGGTGCTGATCACGCTCGACACGACGCGTGCCGATCACCTCGGTGCCTACGGTTGGTCGCACGCTCGTACCCCCCACCTGGACGCGTTGGCGGCACGCGGCACGCGCTTCGAACGCTGTGACACCGTGGCGCCGATCACCCTACCCAGCCACAGTAGCCTGCTCACCGGCCTGCTACCGCCGCGCCACGGCGTGCGCGACAACGCTACCTTTGTCCTGCCGTCCGAGATCCAGACGATCACCACACGCCTGCGCGCCGCCGGTTTCGACACCGGGGCGGTGGTGTCGGCGGTGGTGCTGGCCCGCCGTCACGGTCTGGACCAGGGTTTCCGTCTCTACGATGACGATCTCGGCTCCGGCTACACGGCCGGCACGGTGGTGGGGGAGCGGCAAGCCGAAGATACGACGCTGGCCGCCCAGCGTTTGCTGCAACAGCTGAAGCCCCCCTTCTTCTTGTGGGTGCACTACTTCGACCCGCACGAGGAATACCGACCGCCGACCCAGTTCGCCGATGCCGCCACCGGCCCGCATCGCCGCTACGATGGCGAGATCGCCTACATGGACGCGCAGGTGGGCGCGCTGCTCGACACGTTGCCCGAGCGCACGCACGTCGCGGTGGTCGGGGATCACGGGGAGATGCTTGGTGACCACGGGGAGTTGACGCACGGCTTGTTGCTCTACCAGGGAGCGCGCCGCGTGCCGCTGCTGCTGGCGGGGCCCGACGTGCCTACTGGTCACGTCCACAGCTGCCTGGTACGTACCACCGACGTCGCACCGACGTTACTGCAGTTCGCCGGCGTCGAGATTCCGGCGGGGCTGGACGGCGAGAGCTTGTTGCCGCTGCTGCCGTCGGCGGCCTCCGCGGTCGACGATGGGGTACCGGAGTGCCGCGACCGCCTGAGTTACAGCGAGAGCTTCCTGCCGTTTTTCGCCTACCAGTGGTATCCGCTGCGCACCCTGTCCAACGGCCGCTTTCTCTTCCTACAGGCGCCGGAGAGCAGCCTCTACCAACTCAGCACCGATCCAGGGGAGGTGCGCGATCTGGCCGCCGAGCAGCCGGCGGCAGTACGTCTCTGGCAGAAGCGGATGCGCGACGTGCTGGCCGAGATGGGGGAGGATCTGGAAGGTGAGATGCGACCCGAGAACGTGATCAGCGACGAGCAGCGTTCGCAGCTGGAGAGCTTGGGCTATTTGGGAGGTGGCGGCGGTGGAGCGGTGGCGGCCGAGTTGCCGGATCCGCGCACCATGACCGATGTGGCGCAGCAGCTCCACGAAGCTTTCGAGCGTGTACAACAAGGTGAGTGCGAGGACGTTCTGCGCACGTTGCAGACCATTGTGCAGCGCGACGCTCACAATTTCCCGGCGCTCAGCCTGGCGGCCACCTGTCTGCGGGACGGTGGCCGTGTCGAGGACGCCCTGGCGCTCTTCCGGCGCGCTGCCGAGGTCAACCCGCTGTCGCCCAATCCGGTCGCCAACATCGCTGGTTGCTTGCTGCTGCTCGGCCGCCAGGCTGAAGCCGAAGCCGAGTACCGGCGCGCGTTGGCGCTGGACCCGACGATCGCCGAAGCAGCGACCAACCTGGCGCGCTTGCTGCGGCAGGCTCGACGCCAGCCACAGGCGCTGACGGTGCTCACTGGCGCCCTCGACGCCGGCAGCCATGATCCCCGGGTCTACCTGGAGCGCGGGCTGATCTACACCGAGTTGGGGCGGCTAGAGCCGGCGCTCGACGACTTCCGCGAAGCCAGCCGGCGCCAGCCGACGGACGTCACCTCGCTCGAAAACGCCGCCCGCACCGCCTACCATCTGCGACGGTCGGGCGAAGCGGCCAGTTACTATGAGCGCTTGTTGCTGCTCGAACCGCGGCGCCTGGATCTGTGGAAAACACTCGGCGCCGTCTATCACTTCGAGCTGGGCAAGCGAGAGGACGCTCTACGCTGCTTCCGCCGGGCGCTCACGTTGGAGATCGACCCGGCGGAACGGGGGCAGCTGGAGCAGCTGGTGGCCCAGCTGAGCGGGTAACGGCTCAGCCGCTGCCGCCGCTTTCGCGCCGGTTGATGATCTCCGGATCGCTGGCGAACACTGTGTCTCGATCCCGGCCGCGCTGTAGGCGGACATAGATCTTGTATGGGTATCTCTGTTCCTTCTCTCCGACGGCCAGGGCAGCGGCGTTGACTGGCCGGTTGGTATTGACCGTGGTGACGCTTAGACCATTGGGATGGACGCGGGGGATCTTGATCTCGCACTCGGCACCCACCGGGTCCAGGAAGCCGATGAATTCAAAGCGCCAGAGCCGAGTGTTGCCGCCGGCCTGTACCCACTCGATGTCGACGACCTCTCCCGGGTCCACGTAGACCTCATCGGGCTCGGCGATGACGGCTGGCTGTTTGTCGGGATCGAAGAAAACTTGGATTTGAATCTTGCGGCTGACACTGGCCGCGCCGGGATTACTCGGCATCGAATGTCTCCTTGCGTGCGGGAGCCCGCGGGGGGCGCCCGGGTCAACGGGAGTGTTGGAAGCTTCTGAAGGTTGGAAACTCCAGCATAGCAGAAGTAGCTCCGTGCTCTCCGAGAGCTGTTCAGGTACCGCGTGGGAGTGAGATCCCGTGCTCGCGCGCCAGCTCCAGTAGCAGTGGTTCGCGGTAGCCGAACGAGAGCAGGCGGTCGACCACCTGTTGTGCCAATTCCTTCCGCTCCAGGTGCAGCAAGGTAGCGGCCCACAGCCGCAGCACAGCATGGTCGTTGGAATTCTGGGCCAGCGGCTCCAGCTGCCTCGCGCACTCAGCCCAAATCGTGGTGGCTTCGTCGCGAGAACCGAGCTGCCTCAGCAGGCTGCCGCGCAGGAGCTGGCTCTCGATTCGAAGCAGCTGCGTCACCAGGCTTTCGGTCGCCGCGCCGCGAGTGCCCAGATGTTCGAGGCCGCTCTCGACTTCTCGCAGTGCCTCGTCGGCTCTGTCGCGCCGCTGGAGTGCGATTGCGGCCAGCAGGCGGCTGCGCGCCAGGTTCTCGGTCCAATCGCTGTTCGTGGGGTCTTGGGACACCAGGGTCTCGAGGGACTCTTCGGCCTGGCGGATGAAGTCCAGGGCTTCACCCGAGCGGCCGAGTCGCAGCAGGGCGAGGCCCAGAGTGTTGCGGCTGGCCGCCAGGTCGCGCTGCCATTGTTTGTTGGTCGGATCCTGTTGGGCGAAGTCACGGATGACGGCGAGGTCGGCTTGCAGGTGTTCCAACGCTCCCTCGGCGTGGCCGGTGATCATCAGCAGGTTGCCGAGATAGTGGTGGCAAACACCGAGCCGTTCCTGTACCACTGAGTTCTCCGGCTCCGCATTTGCCACCCTCTGGTAGATCTCGAGATCACTGCGGAAGTGTTCGAGTGCTTCGGGCAGGCGGCCCAGCTGTTCCAGGACGTTACCGACCAGATTCAGCGAGATAGCCACTTCGCGCTGGTGCTGAAGGTCGTCGGGGGCCTCGGAGGCGATCGATTGCTTGATCTCCAGGGCTTGCTGGTAGGCCTCTAACGCCGCCTGTGGTTCGCCCCGTGCCTTCCACACCGCTGCCAAGTTGCTATGGCTGTACGCGAGCTCCATCTGCCAGGCTGGGTTGTCCGGCTCGCTGTGCACCAGGTGGCGCGAGGTTTCCAGGTACTGCTGGAACTGCCGGGTCGCGGTATCGAGGTCGTTCTGCTCGAAGTGGATGAAGCCGATCCAGAAGCGTGCGGCTCCCAGTTCCGCCTGCCACTCGGTCTGCTGCGCGTCGCGTTCCACCAGCTTTCGGGCGACTGTCTCGGCTTGTTGGAAGGCGTCGAGAGCAGCTGGCAGGTCACCCTGGGCCCAGCGCACGTTGCCAATCTTGTTCAGGGCCTCAACACGGCGGAAGCGCTCCTCGTCGGTCAGATCTTCGTCCGGTACCGACTCGAAGTACGTCATGGAGCGGTCACCGACGTCGTCCAGGATGTCGGTGCGGCCGACGCCTTCGAGCTTGTCGTAGAGATCACCGAGCATGAAACTGATCAAGCCCTCCGCCTGCCCGCGTCGGCGCTCGGCTTCCTCGCGCGCATGCGTAGCGCGCACGGCCATGACGGTGACCACGATCAGCAAGGCCAGCAGGACCAGGAAGGCACCGCTGACGCACGCGATCAACATCTTCTTGCGCCGCAGACGCTGCGGCTTGTCGAGGATCCAGCGCAAGCGTTCTGCGGCTTCCTGCGCGTTCGGCCGGCGCTGGGCGTCGAGTGACTTGAGATCCTCGATCAGGCGTACCAGGTCCGGATCGAGGTTGTCCGGCAGTGGCAAGGTGTCGGCGCGGCTGACCTTGAGCAGCATCTCCATGATCGGCGCTTTGGCGTAGGCACGCTGATCCGTGAGCATCTCTTGCAGCATGATGCCGAAGGAGTACATGTCGCTGGCTTCCTCGACCTTGCGTCCACGTGCCTGCTCGGGGCTCATGTAGCGCGCCGTGCCGACCACCAGGCCGTCCTGGGTAAGCATGGTGTTGTCGGCGAGCATCGCCGTTTCACTGTCGTCGATGCGTGGGCCGGTGACGAATTCGGTCGGGCCATCGTCGGCGATCTCGCCATGGGCTTCGTCGGCGACCTCTGCCGGTAGCTGCACTGCCTGCTGCGCCTGCGTCTCGATGCCGGTCATGGCGCCGGGTGCTTCGTCCGTATCGTGCAGCGCCGACTTCTGGCGCTCGCTGACCGTGCGCGCAATGCCGAAGTCGAGCACCTTGATGCCGCCGTCCGGCATGACCATGATGTTGTCGGGCTTGAGGTCGCGGTGGACGATCTTCTGCTCGTGCGCCACCGCCAGGACCCGCGCCACTTTCTCGGCCAGTAGCAGCTTTTGCTCATCGCCGAGCCCGCGTTTGAGGCGATCGTAGAGCGTCTCGCCGTCGACGAACTCGAGGATCAGGAAGTCGGTGTCGTCGCCTTCCAGCAGGTCGTAGACCTGGCAGATGCCCGGATGTTCCAGCTTGGAGAGCAGGCGGGCTTCGCGCAGGAATCGCGCCTTCATCTCGGCGCTCAGCCGATGCCGCGTGCGGATCATCTTGACCGCGACGCGGCGCTCGAGCTTTCGGTCGAAACCTCGGTAGACCTCACCCATTCCGCCGACGCCGAGCCGGGCTTCGAGCAGAATGTGGCCTACGGTCGTGCCGATGCGGCTGGCTGTCACCGCCGAGTCGGCTAGCCGTTTCGAGTCCGAAACTGGTGCCGGGTCCACCACCGGTGCAGGTTCAGCCGACTGGGGGGCCTCCGAGGCGGAAGGGGGTTCCGAGCCGGACGCCATAGCCGCGCGGAGGGATCAGAGCTCGGCGATCTTGTCGAGCAACTGTTTGTGGTCGAAGGGCTTCTTGATGTAGGCGGCGGCGCCGGCCGACATCGCCCGTTCGGTGTCTTCTTCTTTGCCCTCGGTGCTGATGATCACCACCGGAATGTCGGCGAAGGCCGAGTCAGCCTTGATTTTCTGCAAGAACTCGAGGCCGTTCATGTTGGGCATGTTGATGTCCAGCAGGATGAGTTCTGCGTCGGCGTGTTCGCCGAGCATGCTCAATCCTTCTCGGCCGTCATGAGCGTGTACGACATTGTACTGGCGCAGCATGACGTTGAACATCTTGTGGATCAGCTTGGAGTCGTCGACGACCAGGATCTTTGACGGCTGCACGGAACCTCCTGCCAGTGGCTCTTTCTTGAAGGCCGGTTTCTCAACGGCCAGTAACTGTTCTCAAGGGGGTGAGATCTGCTCGTTCGATCGGAGTCTCTGACTTCGAGGCGCCTCCAGGGGGGCCGAGGTGCCAGGTTCGAGACGGACCTTCAACTCTCCGAAGGCAAGCGTAGCCGAAGCGCCGGGCCGGTTGCAACATACAGCGTCCGTGATGCGTCTCTTCGACGGCACTTGACAACCGAGGTTGGCGGCGAAACACTTCCGACTGCTGAAGCTCCGGCTGCTCGGTTGTTGCCCCGCTCGGGTACGTTCCTGAGCCTGATGGTTCGGGCCGGGTGAGTCGTGCGGATGTTCGGAGGGTGGAGGGTCGATCCGTTGGATACTGCATTCCAAGAGCTACTCGAAGATTTTCACCTCGAGGCCCGGGAGCGCTTGGACAGCGTCGAGGAATTGCTGCTGTCCCTGGCTTCCCAGGACGAGTCCGCCCGCCGTGAATCCATGAACCAGGCTCGTCGCGAGTTGCACACTTTGAAGGGCAACTCCGGCATGATGGGGTTCAGTGAACTCCAGGAGTTGGCGCACGGCATGGAGGATCGGGTCGACGAACTCGATCCGATGGCGCCAGAGGTGGTGGAGCTGCTGCAAGGCGTCGACCGCTTCCGCCAGTTGTTGCACCAGGAAGTGGGCTCGCAACTGGGCGAAGGTGACGACGTTGGCGACAAAGCGGCCGTCGCGGCGGCAACCGGCAAGGTCGCGGAGACTGGGCAACTGGAGGCCAGTCAGGAGCTGGCGTCTGGCAGTGTGCGCGTGCCGTTCACCGAGCTGGATGGTCTGGTGGAGTTGCTGGCGGAGGTACTGCTGTATCGCAATCGTCTGAGTGACTCTCTGGATCGCTTGCACAGCACTCTGCCGTTGCTGACCAAGGAAATGGCCGATGCCTGGGACGACGTCGGCGATGTCCGGCTGTCGTTCGAGAAGGTGTTGGACTTTCTGCAAGACCGTGTACTGCAGCTGCGTATGGTGCCGCTGCAGACCCTCTTCCGCCACCTCAATCGAATTGTCCACGACGAAAGTGCCCGCGAAGGCAAGCACGTACGACTGGACACGGAGGGTGGCGAAACACCGCTCGACAAGGCGCTGCTGGAACTGGCCAGCGAGGCGCTCGGTCACCTGGTGCGCAATGCCGTCAACCACGGTATCGAGGCTCCGTCGGAGCGCGAGAAGAGCGGCAAGCCGGAGCAGGGGACGATCCGCCTGTCGGCATCGGTGCACGGTCAGGAAGTGCACATCGAGGTGCGCGACGACGGCAGTGGCATCGATCCGGAGGTGCTGCGCAAGAGTGCCCAGGAACGGGGGCTCGAGGTCGGTGACGGAGCTAGCGCGGCGGAACTCTACAAGCTCCTTTTCTTAGCTGGCTTCTCGACGAAAGAGGGGGCCGTCGATCTGTCGGCCGGCCGCGGTATCGGCCTGTCGGCGGTATCGGAGGCGGTCCGTCGACACGGTGGTCGCGTCGAGGTCGACTCGGATCTTGGCGCGGGAACCCGCTTCTTGCTGCGCCTGCCGCTGTCGGTGTCGATCACCCGTGCGCTCTTCTTGCGCGCCGACGGGGAAGAGTACGCTCTGCCACTGGGGGCGGTGGTCGAGAGCTTGCACTACCGGCGCGATGTCTCCAGCCGCGTGCGCCAGACCGAGATCTTCGAGTGGCGCGGGCACTTGCTACCGGTGCTCGATGTGGGTACCTGCTTCGGCACTGCCAGGGCGTCGCGCGGCCAGGGTTTCGTGGTCGTGATAGAGGCTCTCGGCCGCTACCGAGCACTCGTGGTCGACGAGTTGACCGGAATCCGTGACATCGTGGTCAAGGGCCTAGATCCTCTGCTCGGCTCGCCACGCGGTATTTCGGGTTCCAACATCATGGGCGATGGCCGTGTGGTGTTGATTCTGGACCCGCCGGCGCTGACGGAGATCAGCATCGAGAACCAGGCAGCCGAGGAGCCTTCCGCATGAGTGCTGCCGTCGCCGCGGAGTCCGCTGTATCTGGAGAGAAGCGGGGTCCTGGTACCTCTAGGGGCAAGGCGGTCGCGTCCGGGGTTGGTCAGGCACGTTCGTGGCTACTGCTCGACGCCGAGGGAGCGCTCTGTGGCCTGCCGGTGGAGCGCATCACTGAAGTGCTGTCCGACGAGATCATGCGGGCACCGGATGCTGGTGCACCTGCGGAGGTCTGCGGCGTCGTCGAGATGCACCATCGGCGGGTACCGGTGATCGACTTGGGACGACGTCTGGGCGTCCCACTCGAGCATTCGGGCCGCGTGTTGGTCGTCGAATCGCAAGGCCGCCAGCTCGGCTTGCGGGTAGGCAGGGTATTGCAGATGGTGTCGCTACCAGCGGAGGTGTTGCAGAGCTTGCCGCCGCTGGCGCGCACACCGGCGAATGAATTCGTGGCCGGAGTAGCGCCGGCCGACAACGACGGATGGCTGTTATTGCTGGATATCGACGGGCTGTTTCGTATTCGGGAACAGCTGTTCGACGTGCGAGAGAAAGGCTTGGGAGCTATGGCGAATCAAGAGGAAGCGGATCAGGTCCAAGAGCCGAGCTGGCAGGAATGCATCGAATTGCTCGATCATTTGCCAAGCATGGATTTGGAGGAGCGCGTGCGCTCGCTGGAACGCCTGGTGCGCAACTCCAGTCCGGGGATCCGCAGCCGGGCGCTGCGCATGGGCGCGGCGGTGCTGGCAGATGAGACCTTGGTCACGTACCTGCGCAACGATGCTGATGGCGTGTTGCGCAACGCCGGTCTGGAAATGCTCAAGATGCGCGGCAATCGCGGCTTCTCGCTGTCGGTCGAGCTGCTGCGTGATCCCGACCCCGACGTCGCGTTGCAGGCCGTGCTGGTGCTGGATCACCTCAAGGATCCACGCGCTCTAGAACCGCTGCGCGGGCAACTGCGCCACGAAGATCCGAACATCGTGCAGGCCGTGATCACCGCCATCGGTCACCTCGGTGACGCACGCACCATCCCCGATCTGCTGCCCTTCTTGGAGAGTGATCCGTGGCTGCAGGCGGCGGCGATCGAAGCCTTGGGTGACGTCCGCTCTCCGGTTGCCGTCGAGCATCTCGACGGCATCCTGAGCGACATGATGATGGGGCCGCTGGCAGCCGAGGCGCTGGCTCGCATCGGTGGTGTCAAGGCCTACCGCTCGCTCGGTCGCTACTGGCTGGACAATACCGACGAGGTGGATGAAGAGACCGTTGTCGGCCTGCTGGCCCACGTGCTCGAAGGCCTGCCGCGTTTCCCGCAGTTGCTCGACGGCCTTGGCCCGGCGCTCAGCAAGCTACTGCACGGCGAGGACACGTCCCTGCGGGCGTCGGCAGCACGTGCGCTGCTGGCCCTGGGACCGTCCGACGAGGACACGCCAGCACTGTCGACGCTGGTCGAGATCCAGCAGGAAGCGACCTTGCTTCCGGCGTGCCTGTCGGAGCGACAGGACTTGATCGCGCAGCTGCTGGCGGCCGAGGATCGGCGGCGGGCGTGGGGGCTGCTGCTGTGTGCCCGCTTCCCCAAGGCAGTGCCGATCGACGCTCTGGTGACTGCGCTCGGAGCCCCGCTGAGCGAGGACTGGCTGGATCTGACCGCGGTCACGCTGTCCAAGTTGCGCGCCCGGCGCGTGGCGGAGGCACTGCTCGATCTCTACCTGCAGTTGCCACCGGCTCACCGGCCGCAGCTGGCGCCAGCGCTGACCGTGCACAAGAGTTCGCTGCGCCAGCTGATGGAGGAGCGTGAGCTGGGGGTGGCCATACGATTGGTCCTCGACTCCACTCTCGGTGAAACCAGTGACAGCCTGGAGGCGGAGTTGGAGGCGCTGAGCGACGAAGAGCGTCTGGGAGTCCTGTCGCAGCTCGGTGAACGCGAGACGGTGCTGCGGCAGCTGCCCTGGCAGCGTTGGCTCGAAGCGCGTCCCGAGTTCTACGGACCTCTGGCTGCCGAAGCGGCGTTGGCATCCGGCTTGCGCGCGCTGTTGCCGTCGCTACGTCGCGTTCTGGAACTGACGCCGAGCCCAGAGCTGGTGCGCGCGATGGGGGAACTGGGCGACCGTGAAAGCGTGCCGCTGTTGGTGGACCTCCTCGGGCGCGGCGACAGCGACTACGAGCCGGTTTTGCTCGAGAGCCTGGGGCGTATCGGTGGTCCCGAGGTGCGGGCAACCCTGCGCGAGGTCGCCGAGAGCGATGACGATTCCCGCTCGCGCATCGCCTACAAGTCGTTGTCACTGTGCGCTGTGGAAGACGACGATGCCTTCTTCCGCGCTGCTGTCGACCACGAGGATTGGTACGTGCGGCTGGCCTGCGCCGAGGTGCTCGGGCGCTTCCACCGCCCTGAGAACCTGGCAGTCCTGGCCCAGCTTGCGGCCGACCCGGTGCCGATTGTGGCGCAGCGGGCGATGGCGGTTCTCGATCCGGAGGCCGGAGGCAAGTGAGGTATTCCCTTGAGTATGGGCCCCAGGAGACATCTCGGTGAGATGTACCAGTGAGGTGTGCACGTGAGGTATGACATCGCGGAGCTCACTCGTGAAGAGCAAGCGCTGATCAACGAAGTGATCTCGGCGGAGTTCGGCCTGCATTTTCCCGAGGGCAAGGCGCAGATCTTGGCGTCGCGTCTGGAGCCCCGGCTGCGTGAGCTACGCCTCAAGCGGTTCCTCGACTACTACCTCAAGTTGCAGTATTCGCTGCACCTGGAGCGCGAACACTTGGTGCGACTGCTGACCAACAACGAGACCTACTTCTTTCGCGAGAAGGCGCAGTTCGAAGCCCTCTTTGGCCCGGCGATGCCCGAGCTGGTGGCCGGCTGCATCATTCCCGGCAAGTTGCGCATTCTGTCGTCCGGCTGCTCGTCCGGCGAGGAGCCGCACACCATCAACATTTATGCGCGTGAGAACCGCTTCCAACTGCCCAAGGTGCAGGTGTCGGTGGATGCCTTCGACTTGGACGAAGAGCGCCTGGCGATCGCACGCTCGGCCGAGTACCCCCAGCGCTCCCTACGGGCGATGGAAGCCGATCGCATTGGCCGCTACTTCAGGACCGAAGACGAGAAGGCGTTCCTACTCAAAGAGCCGTACCGTGAGGGAGTGCGCTTTCGTAGCGGCAACATCATGGATCCCGCGGCGTTCATCGGGCCGGGGTATTATGATGTGATCTTCTGTCGGAACGTGATGATCTACTTCTCTGAACCGGCGGTGCGACGGGCTATCGACAACTTCGCCAACGCCTTGCGTCCCGGGGGCTTGTTGTTCCTGGGACACTCCGAGTCGATCATCGGCATGTCGCCGCGGCTCAAGACCGTACGCCTCGGCAATTGCATCGCCTACCGGAGAGTCGAACCGACCGAGGCCTGAGCTGCCGGTCGCGCGTGGAATCATCTTGAGTAAGCAACGCCCCCTACCCCCGTCTTCCTCCCGTGCCGCCGGTGGTGGTTCGCCCGGCAAGAAAGCCGGCCGCCGCGGTTCGCCGCTGCGGGTGGCCGTGGTCGACGACTCGAGTTTCGTGCGGCGCGCCATCGCGCGCATGCTCGGGGACGATCCTCGTCTCGAAATCGTTGGGCAGGCCTCCTCGGGCGAAGAACTGCTGGCGCAGCTGGAACACTGGCAGCCGGACGTCATCACCCTCGACCTCTCGATGCCGGGTATGGGGGGGCTGCAGACGCTCGATCGCATCATGTCGCAGCGCCCGACGCCGGTCATCATCCTGTCGACGCACTCCGCCAAGGACGCGCCGTTGACCATCGAGGCGCTGCACCGCGGTGCCATGGATTTCATCGACAAGCAGCGTTACTCGCTGGTCGACTTCGAGTCGCTGCGCGCCGTCATCACGGAGAAGATTCTGGAGGTCACCGAGGGAACGGTACCCCTGACCGACAAGACACTGACCGAGAAGTCGCTGCTCCAAGACGTGTCGACGCCCGAGCCGGTGCCCGAAGAAGCCGCCGTACAAGGTGACCCCAAAGAGCTGTGTTCCAAGTACTTCGATCTTCTGTTGGTGGGAGCCTCTACCGGCGGTCCGCCGACGATCCAGCGCCTGCTGCAAGATCTCGGCCCCGAAGTGCCTGTGCCCGTGGCGATCGTGCAACACATGCCGCAGGGGTTCACCAAGGCCTTCGCCGAGCGGCTCAATGCCGTGTTGCCGCTGCAGGTGCACGAGGCGATCGACGGTGAACCGTTGTTGCCGGCCCACGTGTATATCGCGCCGGCCGGCCTGCACTTGCGCTTTTCGACCAGCGATGACCGCTACCTGGTGTCGTTGGAAGCAGAACCCGCGGACGTCACGCACCGACCTTCTGTCGACGTGCTCTACGAAGCCGCCGCCAAGACCGTTGGTTCGCGCGTGTTGGCCGTGTTGATGACCGGGATGGGCAGTGACGGCGCCGTGGGCATGATGCGATTGCGCCACAAAGGAGCCTATACGGTGGTGCAGGATCAGGACAGCTGCGTCGTCTACGGCATGCCGCGTGCAGCCGTGAAGCTGCAGGCAGCACGCGAGGAGGTGGCCATGGAGGGCATGGGCAAGCGCCTGCTGGAGATCCTGCACAAGGGACCGGAAACGGGTACCCGACGTGTGCCCAAGCTTGTCTGAGGGTCCTGACGCAACGAACGAGATTGAACGAGTCCCAGCCGCCGAACTGCAATTTCATGGCAGACAACTACGAAGAAACGGAAGCCAGCGCATGAGCGAAAAGCGCAAGCCCAGCACCTCGACCCGCAAACGCGGCAGCAAGGCGTCGCCGTCGAGCAAGTCCTCGACAGCGAAAGCGGCAGCCAGCAAGAAGACGGCCGATACCGCCGCACAGGCGGCTGCTGCCGAATCGGAAGTCGAGACCTCGACCCCGACCGCTTCGGCGAAAGCAAGTGCGCCCGACGATGTTGCCGGGGCGACCTCGGACATCTACGGCTATGCGGATCTCTTGCAGGCCGACCAGGAAGCGGCCGAAGACGAGGAGCGCCGCCAGGAGCGCGAGGAGAGTTGGGTCAGCTTCCGACTGGCGGAACAGAACTGCGCGCTGCCGGTCGACCAAGTGCAGGAAGTGCTGCGCGTCGGCTCCATCACCCGCGTGCCGCACGCTCCGTCCGCTGTTCGTGGCGTCACCAATCTGCGCGGCCGCGTCCTGCCGGTGGTCGACTTGCGTCGGCGGCTGGGGCTGCGCGAAACCGAACTCGACGAGCACAGCCGCGTGCTCGTGGCGGCGTTCAAGAACCGCCCGGTCGGCATGCTGGTCGATGGCGTGCATCAGATGGTCGCGATTCTGCCGAGCACGATCCAGGATACTCCGGAAGAAGCCGTCCAGCTGCAGGACGAAGTGGTCCACGGGGTCTGCAGCACTCAGGATCGAGGCTTGCTGCTGCTCCTCGACCTGCAGCGCCTCTTGACCCTGTCCACGGAAACCGCTGACCTCGGGACCCACTGAGAAGGTCCTGGAAATGAGCTCTCCATGCGACTCAGAAGCCCCATGAGCCCTGGATACCCCAGTGGTTCCGGAAGCACAGCTCCAGTAGGATGAACCATGTCTGAACAGCCCACGTTTGAACAACGAACTCCAGTCCTGTCCAAGGACTCGTCGCTGGAGCCCAGCTGGCAAGAGTGTGTCGAGCTGCTCGAACAGCTGCCGTCGATGCCGCTGTCTGATCGGCTGACTGCGATCGAACGCCTGCTGCGCAACTCCAGTCCCGGCATCCGTGGTCGCGCCCTGCGTATGGGGTCGGCCTTGCTGCCGGAGTCGACGCTGGTGACCTACCTGCGCAACGATGCCGATGGTGTCTTGCGCAACGCTGGCCTCGAGATGCTCAAGATGCGCGGGCTGCAGTCCTTCTCGTTGTCGGTGTCGCTGCTGCGCGATCCGGATTACGATGTGGCCCTGCAGGCCGTCTTGCTGCTCGACCATTTCAAGGACCCGCGTGCCTTGGAGTCGCTGCGCGCTCAGCTACGGCACGAAGACCCGAACGTGGTGCAGGCTGCGATCATGGCCATCGGTCACCTCGGCGACGCGCGGGCCATCCCCGATCTCCTACCCTTCCTGGAAGCCGAGACGTGGGTGCAAGCGGCCTCGGTCGAAGCGCTCGGCGACATCCGTTCGCCGGTCGCCGTGGTGCCACTGTCGCGTCTGCTCACCGACCTCATGGTGGGGCCGCTGGCGGCGGAGGCACTGGCCCGCATCGGTGGCGCGCGTGCCTTCCGCAGCCTGGCGACCCACTGGTTGCGTTTCGAGAAGGAACTCGACACCGAAACCTCGCTCGGCTTGCTGGCTCACGTACTCGAAGGTCTACCGCGCTTCCCGGCGCCCGTCGACGGGCTGCGTGCGTCGTTGGCGCACCACTTGGAGCACGAACAGCCGCGCATTCAGCTCGCTGCTGCTCGCTGTCTCCTGTCGCTCGGCCCAGGTTCCGAAGATTACGAGGCTCTGGACCTGGTGGCGCAGGCACGCCAGGACTCGACCTTGTTGCCGGCTTGCCTGACCGAGCGTCGCGACCTCATCGGACGGTTGCTGGAGAGTGATCCGCCGATGCGCGATTGGGGCTTCCAGTTGACCTCGCGGTTTCCACGCTCGGCGCCAATCGAGCAGGTACTCGAAGCTCTCAGTGGCCTGGCGCCGACTGATACCCTGCACTCCGTGATCCGCGCGCTGCAGAAAGTACGCGGTACCGATCTGGCCGAAGGCTTGCTCGACTTCTATCTCACGCTGCCGGCCGAACGACGTCCGCTCCTGGTACCCGTCTTGGTGGCGCACAAGTCGCGCATGAGGCGGGCTCTCAAGTCGCGTCCAGACGTCAGTGAGCAGGCGGAGCTGGTCCTGTCCGCGCAGCTCGGGGAAGATACGGATGTCGTGATCGAACGCATCGAAGCGCTCGACGACGACGGACGCGTCCGCGTCCTGACGCAGCTGTTGGATCGCGAGGCCGTGCTGCGCCGCTTGCCCTGGAGCCGCTGGTTGCACGAACGACCCGAGGTCTATCGCGAGCTCGCGGCCCACGTGGCTGTCGAGGCCAATCTGGTCGAGTTGTTGCCCACGCTGCGCGATCAGCTGCAGCGCTCACCGAGCCCGGATCTCGTACGTGCCATGGGGGATCTCGAGGATCGGCAGAGCGTCGACCTGCTGGTCGACCTGTTGGAGAACGCCGACAGCGAGATCTACGAGCCCGTGGTCATGGAGAGCCTGGGCCGCATCGGTGGCCCCGAGGCTCGTGGAGCCTTGCGCCGGGCCGTCGAGCGCTGCGACGAAGAGGGGCCGCGAGCGCGCATGGCCTATCGTGCGTTGTCCAAGTGTGCCGAAGAAGAGGACGAGCAGGTCTTCCGCCAAGCCGTCGGTCATGCGGACTGGAATGTACGGCTCTCCTGTGCCGAGGTCATGGGGCGCTTCCCGCGGCCGGAGAACCTCTCGGCGCTGGCCCAGCTGGCCGCCGACCCAATCCCGATCGTGGCGCACCGGGCCATGTCCTTCATCGAGCCGCACCATTCGCCTTGAGCCCGCTGATCGCGCGCTGCCGCGGTCGCCGGCATCCTGATAGCATGCGGGCGTTGCGTTGACATTTCTGTGCTGATCAGCCGAGCCGGAAGCAGCTCTCGATCCGGGAGGGGCGGGCTCGAAGGAGGAGAAGATCCCATGTCCGATACCCCGTCCGCAGAAGCATCCCCTGGCGCCTCGCAGGCATCCGCGTCGCCTGCCGCCGTCGCCAAGGGCCAGCGACTGGCCATGGCTCTGGTCGCCTTGCTCGTCGTCCTGTTGGTGGCGTATTCCGGCCTCGGCCTGATGGACGCCGCCCAGCCCGTGCCGGCTGACGCCCCAGAAGGCGCCTTTTCCGCCGAGCGAGCTCTGACCCATGTTCGCGCCCTGGGCACCGAGCCGCGACCGCTCGGTACCGCCGCCCACGCGCGAGCCGCCGACTATCTGCAAGACCACCTGCGGCAGCTGGGTGTCGAGCCGCAAGTGCAGGAAACAACCCTGCTGGCGGCCCTGCCTTACCGTTTGCCCATGGCCGCCAGCGTGCGCAATGTCCTGGCTCGGTTGCCGGGCAGCGTGCCGGGCGGGCCGGCGATCCTGGCCGTAGCGCACTATGATTCGGTGCACATGGCGCCCGGTGCCGCCGACGACCTGGCCGGGGTCGCAGCCATGCTCGAGACCTTGCGTGCCTTGCAGAGCGGTGATCCTCTCAGCCACGACATCATCTTCCTGTTCAGCGACGCTGAAGAAGTTGGCTTGCTCGGCGCACGGGCCTTCGTCGACCAGCACCCCTGGGCTGAGGACGTCAGAGTCATTCTCAACTTCGAGGCGCGTGGCACCAGCGGCGCCTCGGTCATGTTCCGCACCAACGATGGCAATGGCTGGATCGTCCGGCAGATGGCTGCGGCAGCTGCGCCGGTGGCCAGCTCGCTATCCCACGACGTCTTCAAGTTGATGCCCAATGACACCGACTTCTCGCAGCTGCGACGTCTCGATGCGGTGGGTATGGATTTCGCGTTCATCCGCGGCTTGCCGCACTACCACACCGCGCTCGACAACCTCGATAACCTGGACGCCGGCAGCGTGCAGCAGCACGGCGATGCCCTGCTGTCGATGTTGCGCCGCCTCAACGGCCAGTCTCTCGATCCCTTGCCCGCCAGCGGCGATGTGTCGTACTTCAACTTCCCGGGACTGGGCCTGGTCGTGTACTCGGTCGGCCTGGTGTTGCCATTCGCCGTCCTGCTCCTCGTCGCCTGGAGCCTCGTCCTCGTCATGGCCAGGCGCCGTGGCCGGGTCCGGGTCAAAGCTGTCCTGGGCGGTGCTCTTGGCTTCTTGCTCAGCGTGGTCGTCTCGGTCGTCGTGCTGGTCGTCGTGATGCAACAGTTCCTGCGTCTGGACGCCCGCTTCGCCTGGATGAACAATGGCGTTTCCTACGACGGGGAAGCCTACATCTGGGGCTTGATCGCTCTCGGGTTGGCGGTCATCGGTTCTCTCACCTTGGGCCTGATGCGCATGGTCGGTGCTCTGGCCGCCAGCCTCGGTGCTCTGCTGGTGTGGACGATCTGCGCACTGCTGACGTCCATTCTGTTGCCCGGCGCCAGTTACCTCTTCCTGTGGCCGGCCTTCGCCGTGCTCATCGGTATCGCGCTGATGCTGCGCTGGCCTGAAGGACCCAGCTGGCGCAACACAGGCGTCATCATCGTGGCTCTGTGCCCAGCGATGCTGATTGTGCCGACCATCGCCTTCATGATCATGGAAGGCCTCGGTCTGCCGTTGGTGCCTATGCTGTGCCTGCTGATCCTGCTGCTCGCTGGCCTCGCCGTCCAGTTGCTCGACCTGTTCCCGCCGAAGCTAGTGTGGGCGTTGCCCGCTCTCGCCCTGGTCCTAGGCCTTGTGCAGCTGATCCCCAACATCGGTAAGGGCTTCAGCGCCGAAGAGCCGCGTCCCAACATGCTGCTCTATGCCCTTGACGCCGATGCCGGCAACGCTCGCTGGGCCAGTCTAGATCCGGCCGTCAGCGAGTGGAACGAGCCCTACCTCGGCCAACCCGAGGGACGGCAGCAACTCACCGACATGCTGCCCTTCCTGTTCGAGTTCATGCAGGCCGAGGCCCCTGTCTTAGATCTGCAACCGCCGCAGGCCCGTCTGCTGCTCGCTGATGAAGACCAGGAGGAAGGTGCCACGGAGACGGAAGCTGAGGCCGCGGACACGGAGCCCACAGACGTCGACGCGATCGAAGGCGAGGTGACCGAGCCAGCTACCGACGAGCACATCGTGCGGGCCGAACTGGTCTCTCCGCGCGGTGGCAGCCGGTACTTCATCGGCTTTGAGAGCCTGGCCCAGGTCGTCGCCGTGCGCATCGGGGAGCAGCGCTTCGAGTTCCCGTCACCGCGTGGTGGTGGGGGAGACTTCAGCTGGTTGATGGAGGCCTTCGGCACACTGTCCGAGCCGTTGGTCCTCGAGCTGGAACTCACCGACCGCCATCCCGTCGACCTGGTCGTCGTCGATCTCAGCTACGGACTGCCCGAGGAAGTTGCCACCCGTCCCGCGGACACCATGCCGCGGCCGCACCTGCCGTTCATCGACACCACCCTGGTGCGGGCGCGCTACTTGTTGGCGCCCTGAAGCGGGCGCCTGAGTCGGGGTAGCCCGGGACCATGGACCCTATCGGCGCGGGAGAAGCCGCCTGCCTGGCGGCATCTCTCGGTTGGGCCTTGTCGCTCGCATGGTTTCGTGCCCCTGTGCAGCAGTTCGGTGCCTGGGCGGCCAATGTGGGGAAGAACGTGCTCGGCACGTTCTTCCTCGGGTTGACCGTTCTGGCCTTCGGTTTCACGAGTTCCCTGGCCAGCGCGCCGCCACGCGCTCTGCTCCTGGTCGCCGCCTCCGGCATCCTCGGCCTCGCGCTCGGTGATACCGCCCTTTTCGCTGCCCTTGCTCGGCTCGGCCTGCACCGCACACTGCTACTGCAGAGCCTGTCCCCTGTGTTCGCTGGCGCCCTGGCCATGGGGGTCTATGGTGAGCGGCTGACGTTGGTCCAGTTGCTCGGTGCTCTGACTATCCTCATCGGCATCGTCGCCGTCGTCAGTGAACGCACCGCGCCTCCGCGTCGACAAGGTGGAGTGGCATCCGGCACAGCCACCCGAGTTACTCATTTGCCCCGCAGAGCTCTGTTCTACGGTGTCTTCTTCGGCATTCTCTCCGCTTTCGGCCAGGGTGCCGGCCTGGTTCTCGCCAAAGATGGTATGCGGGACCTTCCCTTCCTTCCTGCCAGCTTCGTCCGCCTCGGAGCCGCCGTCCTCGTCTTGACCCTCCTGCTTCCCCTGGTGGGACGTGGTCATGTCCTCCGGCAGCTGGTCTCCCAACCAGAGCTCTGGCGCCGCCTCAGCGCTCCCACGTTCGTGGGCGGCTATCTCTGCATCCTCCTCATGATGGCCGGCATCGCCTGGGCCCCAGCCTCCATCGCTGCCGTTCTCCTGGCCACCCCGCCCGTCTGGGCCCTCTTTCTCGATGCCTGGATCGAAAGGCGTCCCGTCACTGTCCGAGGCCTCTCCGGCACTATCCTGACGGTCATCGGTATCGCTGTTCTGACGACATCTTGAGGTGCTAGAATCCTTCCGCTGACGCAAATGCCGGAGTGGCGAAACTGGTAAACGCAGGGGACTTAAAATCCTCCGAGCTAACCCTCTTGCGGGTTCGAGTCCCGCCTCCGGCACTTCGCTGGCTCCGCGGTTTCAGGGTTCCTTCAGCCCCCCGCCGCGTCCCTGCCGCCTTCCATTCCCTCGACGCCTTCTGGGCGCAGCAGTAGATGCCCGTCGTTGGGCTGGTAGCGGCCCAGTTCCTTGAAGCGCTCGATCGCGTCTTCACCGTTGAACTCGACGGACAACTCCATGCGCTTGTCGTGGAAGTAAAGCGGCGAGCTACCGTCTTCTCGTGAGATCACGGAGGTGTGGAAGTTCCACAATTCCGGGTTCTGGGTCACCGGGAAGGCCAGGTGCTTCTGGAAGCGCACCCAGTCGACGCTGCCGGGGATCAGGATCTCGTTGAAGAAGCTGTACCAGGTGTAGGAGTGAGGTGTGCCGTTCTTCTGCAGGTTGAGCGAGTTGATCTCGTGCTTGATTTCGAGGCAACGCTCGCGCGTGATGTGGAAGGTCTCCTCGGTGTCGGAGGGCACGCCGACGATGATGCCGAAGTAGACGGCGGGCACTCCGGCCTGGACGATTTCGCGGATCAAATCTAGTTCGATGTGGAAGGGCCGCAGCTTGTGCAGCTTCTTCATGTCCTTGTCGTCGAGCTTCTCGAGGGGCACGTAGATGCGGAAGCAGCCGACCCACTCGCCGCCTTCGCCCCCATTGTTGTAGAACATGGCGTTGAACAGCTCGCGGTTCACCTTGCCTCTGGTCTCGTCCCACAGCATGCCGATCTGGATTCCGCCGTCGAATTCCCAGGCCATGCGCAGTTCACGCATGATCTGGAAGATCTCGATGATCTCCTGCGTGCCGCCTTCTGGGTCGAGCGCCACGCGGCTGAGCAAGTTGTCCTCGTTGAGGGCGATGCTGCGGATGCCAAACGAGGCATAGAACTCGAGGATCTGACGCACGCGGGCGGTACGTGCGTAGCGGAAGTGGGTGCCGACGAGGTTCGGGGTGCCGCAGAAGGTGCAGCACTCGTGGCAGCCGCGCGAGGACTCGAAGTGCATGATCGGCGGGGACACGCCGGGGATCAGCAGGCCTTCGCCGCTCTCGCTGAAGTCGTTGACGTCGACCAGGTCGAGGGCGGGCAGCGGTGCGCTGTTCATGTCCGTCGCCCACGGGTCCTTGTTCTTCGGGTAACTGCCCAGGCGCAGGTAGCGGCCCGGTGCCATCGGCCGGCTGGTGGTGACCTTGCCGTCGCGAAGGACGGTGATGCCGGGCACGTCCATGATGTCGTTGCCCGCGGAGAGGCGTTCGAGCACGGCTGGCAGGCGTGATTCGCCTTCGGCGAGCACCACCACGTCGACGCCACGCTGCAGGTAGTAGGGGTAGCGCGCCGCGACGTCGCTGCCGCCGGCCATGGTCAAGGCATCGGGGTTGACCTTGCGCACCCACTTGAGGAATTCCTCGGTGACGCCGGCGTTCTGCGTGAAGTTGTTGGAGACGCAGACGACGTCCGCCCGCTCGACGGCTTCGCGCGAGGACTCGAAGGGCGAGCCGATCCACACGTCTTGCATCTTGCGACCGAAGTAGTCGACATCCTTGTGCGGCGTCTCGCGGTCGGCTTCGCGGATGCGCAGGTTCTCGATGCAGACGTCGATGTCGGGGTACTTCTGGCGCAGTGCCGAGGACAGCATCATCTCTGGCATCGGGGGGAAGCGGGGGCGCGAGGTAGCGACGAAACCGTCGTCGTCCTTCAGCGTCGAGATCGGCGTCGTGATGAAGGCTACACGAGGCTTGGCCGGCAGTTTCCGCAGCATGAGCAACTCCTCCGTGGGGGGCGAATCCCGGGTCGGTAGGGTGGTGACGAGATGGTGGAGGACCCGAGAGACAACAAGGATCAGATGTGCTGCAAGCTACCAGGCGTGGAGAACCGCCGTCAACCGCGCGCGGGACCGCGCGGGACAACTAGCGGAGAAGAATATTTGCATGGCTCTATCTGATCGCGCTCGTTTTTCCGCTTAGCAGGAGACGGCGTCATGAAGACGTCGCTCTGACAATGAGTGCCCCCGACTTTGGGGGAGGAGGATTCATCATGGTTGAGTGTAAGCGTGCTACGAAGTGGAGCCCGACGCGGGCCGTTCTGTGTGCCCTGGCAACTGTCGGGCTGTGCCTGACCTTGGGCGTTGTACCGAGCATCGAGGCACAGGTGTCGGGCACGACGATAGGGGCGAATCCGGCCTGTTTGGTACCCGTTGACCCGGTGCCGAGCGGCACGATAGACCGGCCTTTCGCCGAGGTGCCGACTGCGGATTCCTATTTGCACTCATCGACTCACCTGCAGGGCCGGCGGGCGACGGTGAAGTGGGCGGGTGGCCTGATGCACCGGCCGGCGGTGAGTACTTGGTTCAATGAAATGACCAGTGCGCTGGTGATCAACAACCCGCACCCGACGCAGGCGACCGCAGTGTTGATCGACTACTTCGATCATCTGGGCACGTTGGTAGGGACGACCGGTCCGTGGACGATTCCAGCGGAGGGCTTCCATACGGAAGCCGCGACGCCGCTGGCTGGATCGCGCGGCGTGGGCTCGGCGCGCATCACGGTTCAGGGCGAGGGGCCGGAGATCGTCGGTGCGGTGCTCTGGCACCTCGCACGGTTGTTCGACGGTGCCGGTTTCGAAGTTCTAGATCCCGATCCCAACTTCGACGATCCCGGGCCTGGTGCGGCATCGATGCAGCAGCTGCAGGTTGTTCAGGACGCCACTGAACTGGTCTGGGGGCCACTGCCCGTATCCAGTGTCAGCACCATCGACTTCTTCAACGGCGCCCAGCCGATCTTGAACGTGGTCAATCCGAACAATGCACCGAATCGCGTTCGCGTTGAGCTGTCGATCCACACGATCGGTAGCGGCGCTACGGCGCAACTCGTCTGGCGAGTTGTCGATCTGCCGCCCTTTGGTTCTCTGACCGACGTGCTCGGTGCGCACCTGACGGACCTGGGTACCAACGACACCAAGGCGCTGTGGAACCAGCTGTTCCAACGCTATCTCGCATTCTCGACCGGGAATCAGGCGTCCGACTCCGACTACACCTTGCGCGTGATTTCGGAGGACGATCTGCCGATTCTCGGTGACGTGGTGGTGACCGACATTTGGGGACCGGTGTCAAAGAGCGCGCGCAACATCAGTGTCGGTGGTCTTGGGGGGATCGAGCCCGAGCCTCGCCCACAGGACAATCTGCTTCTCGGTGGCCGTTTCCGTATGGCGTCGAGCATGCTGGCTCCGACGCCGACTTGGCGACTGCTCAATCCGGATCTGACGTTCGATTACACGCCGACCAATGGCGTCCCCGACTTGCGTCAGACCATGATGCTGGTCTCGAACGTCGGCGCCGCCGACGCGGGGCCGGTGCATATCCAGTACTACGACCGTGATGGCAACCAGTTGGCTGCGGCATCCGTGCCATCCTTGCTACCTGACCAGACGCTGCGCATCCAGCCCGGTGCCCACAACTATCCATCGACTACCCACAATCCCTTTGGCTGGGCGCGCATCACCGCTTGTCTGCCGGGGGCCGAACTGGTTGGTTGGTCGCTACGCGAAGTGCGTCCGCTCGACCTGCTGCCAGCCGAGTATCGGAAGGCTTTCGGTGAGCTTCTGGTGGGCAACGGTGGCCTGGAGCCAGGAGACTCGTTCGCTTCCGGTGATGGTGACTTGCGCAAGGTGATCCCGCTGGCGCGGGTTTGGTTGAACAATCCGTTCCCTGGAGACGTGACCTTCGGCAACTTCGCCGGACCCCAGATCGGTGACTACACCTGGGAGTTCGCGGATGGCGGTGGTGTTGACTGCTCGGTGGGGACGGTCTTCAACACGGTACCATTCGGGTCGACATCTTCGACACACGTCGATCCGAACGAGATTTCCGGCTGCGGCACGCCCTTCGCCGAGAATCTGAACGGCCGGGTCGATCACGATAGCGGCACGATCGAAGGTATCGATATCATCGGGGATCCCTTGTCGGAATATGACATCCCAGACTTTGCCCAGGGTGGCATGGAACAGTGACTTCAGGCAGCCTGTACCGACGTCCTCAGGGGTTGTCGTCGGTACAGGCTGACAGTAGGTTTCGCGCATGGTCCAGTTCGGGGTGGTCGGAACGCAGCAGAGGTCTGCGCAGCTCGATAGAGTTGTGCAACCAGGGAGTTGCCTGAGCACAATCCGCGGCTGCGAAGTAGACGACACCGAGAAAGTAGCCGGCCTGAGCGGTCTGTGGATGGTCCGGCGACAGCGACGAAGTCGAGGTGTCGATGGCTCGCTGGAGCTGCTCGATCGCTGCCTCGAGATCTCCCGCGGCCGCGCGGCAGTGTCCCAGCGCGGTGAGCGCCGCGGGGGCCAAGGGGGTGGCAGCGGTGTTGTTCTGGACGAGTTCCAGTGCCTGCTGCACCATGGGCTCGCCGCCGCGAAAGTCACCAGTGCGGCAGCGCAGTTCGCCCAGGTGCAAGAGGCTGCGGCCAAAGTCGGCGTGCTCTTCTCCCAGTAACTGCCGACGTCGTTCCAGGCTGCTCCGCAGCAGCGACTCGGCCGCTTCAGAGTCGCCCGCCAGGAAGAGCGTGACGCCGAGTTCGTCGACGATGCCGGCGGTGAAAGGATTGTCGTCACCCAGTTGCGAGTGGTAGACGGCGTGCACCTGGCGCAGCATGCCTTCGGCTTCGGTGAAGTGTCCACGGTCCCGTTGCAGCAGCGCCAGGTTGCTGAGGGTGTGTGCGGTCCGCAGGTTGTCGTCGCCGAGGTTGCGGCGCTGGCCATCGAGAGCCTGCTGGTAGAGGTCGTGAGCTTCGGCGTAGTGCCCCTGGTCGTGCTGCAGCAGCGCCAGGCTGGCCAGAACCCGGTGAACTCCCGGATGGTCGGGGCCGAACAGACGGCTGCGTAGTTCGAGGGCCTCGTTCATCCATACTTCAGCTGTGGCGTAGTTGCCGAGGTGGGCCAGGTCGATGCTCAGCTGGAACAGTGAGGTTGCGACCTCGGCATTCTCTTCGCCCAGCGTTTGCCGGTGCATCTCGAGTGCATCGTGGTTCAGGGCCAGACTCTGCTCGCTGAGGCCGAGACGGCTGTAGAGGCGCGCCAGCTCCAGCAATAGGTGCGCGGTTTCAGGGCTGGGGTCTAGAGCGCGCACTTGCTCGGCGCCGCGGTCGAGTAGCTCGCGAGCGGTGACGGAGGTGCCACGAGCGACACTCGGGTCGGCAACGTTGAACAGTTCGGTGAGCATGAGCGAGATCTGCTCGGCACGGTCGCGCTGTTCGCGCACGTGGGCCGACTGTACGGCCATGACGATGGCAAAGGCGATGGCCAGCAGGAAGAAGGCGCCAGTGGCACCAACGCCCAGGCGGTGGCGGCGCAGAAACTTGCCGGCACGGTAGCCGAGGCTGTCGCGGTGGGCGCGCACCGGTCGCCCGTCCAGGTGGTACTCGACGTCACGGGCCAGTTGTTCGACGGAGCCGTAGCGCCGTGCCGGCTCCTTGCGCAGCGCCATCAGGATGATGGTGTCGAGATCGCCGCGCAGGCGTCGGCGCAGCTGGGATCCCGAAAGACCGCAGTGCGGTAGGTTCTCGACGCTGACAGCCCGGCTGGGGGCTTCTGGCTGCTGGTGTAGGATCGCTGCTTCCAGCGCGTGCTGGTTGTTGCGGTCGTTGTTCGTCTGGGGGCACCCGTCGCGGTCGGCGGGGAGGTTGGTCTCGAGACGATACGGGCGGCGGCCGGTGAGCAACTCGTAGAGCAGGACGCCGAGCGAGTAGACGTCGCTAGCGGTGGTGATCGCCGTGCCGCGCACCTGCTCCGGGCTGGCATAGGCGGGTGTCATCGGTCGTAGACCGGCGACGGTGGCCTGCGGCGCCAAGCCAGGCAGCGAGAGGCCGAGCACCTTGGCGATGCCGAAGTCCAACAGCTTCGGCGTACCGCCAGCTGTGACCAGGATGTTGGAGGGCTTGAGGTCGCGGTGCACGACCAGATTCCGGTGCGCGTACTGCACCGCGCCGCACACGGCGTGGAACAGGCGTAGCCGCTGTTCGACCCGCAGCCGCTGTTGCTCGCAGTAGCGGTCGATGGGCAGGCCGTCGATGTACTCCAGCACGAAGTAGGGTAGGCCGTCGGTTGTGGTGCCGCCGTCGTACAGGCGAGCGATGTGCGGATGGTCGAGATTGGCGAGGATCTGGCGTTCGCCGTGGAAGCGGCGCAGGATATCGCCGCTGTCCATGCCACGGCGCAGCAGCTTGATGGCCACCTGCTGGTGGAAGTCGCCGTCCTCGCGTTGCGCCAGGAAGACCGAACCGATACCGCCACGACCGATCTCGCGCAGCAAGCGATAAGGGCCCATCTGCTGGCCGACGAGGTTTGCCACCGGTTCCGGTCCGAGCCAGTTCAGTGCCACGCTGCCGATGACCTCTTCGAGGTGCCCGTCGTCTTCGGCGTCCGCCTCCAGTAATTCCGCTACCCTGCCGGCCAGATCCGCGTCGTCGCTGCAGGCTTCGCGTACGTAGTCCTGGCGCTGTTCGGCTGGCCGCTCCAGAGCCTCGAGGAAGATGTCCTCGGCCCGTGTCCAGGGATCACTCATGGGTTTGCTGTGGCATGGCCACTGCCGCGTCGCAGCTGTGTCATCAGCCAGGCACGAGCAACACGTGTGTCGGATATCACCGTCGGTTCCGAGACACCCAATAGCTGTGCTGCCTCGGGCACCGTCAGGCCGGCGAAGAAGCGAAGTTCGATGACCCGCTCGCGCCGCGGCGCACGGGCGCGCAGGGTCTCCAGCGCCTGGTCGAGTGCCAACAGATCAACCCACTCTTCTTGCCGCGCACCGTCTGCGTCGGTCAGCGACAAGCGTTGCCGACCACCGCCCCTGCGCGCCGCGGCCAGTTGCCGGGCGTGGTCGACCAGGATGCGCCGCATCATCCGTGCCGTGACAGCGTAGAAGTGAACGCGGTCGCGAAATGCCGGCAGACTGTGCGCCAGCCGCAAGTAAGCCTCGTGGATCAACGCCGTTGGCTGGAGCGTGTGGCTCGCTTTCTCGCCGCTCATGGCGCGCCGTGCCAGGCGTCGCAGCTCCGGATAGACCAGCGGTATCAAGCGATCGAGGGCTTGCTCGTCACCTGCGACCCAGCGATGCAGGCAGTCCGTGACGTCCTCGGTAGATACGGTGTTGTCTGCATCTGGATCCATGGCTCGGCACTGCTATCTTTGGCGTCGAGAGCCCGATCTGGGCTGGCAACGTGGAACCCTGTGATTTCAATTCATCAAGGATAGAAATCTTAGAATATCATGGCTACGAATTCGAACACCAAGAGGACAAGATGGCTTACGAAATCGACCTCGCCCACGTTCACGACCAGGGCTTCGGCCACATCGCCCGCGGTGCGGCGGCCGAGCTGCGAGGCCGACTGACCGACACCGGCAGTCACGGTGGGTTGATCCTCGATCTCGGCTGTGGCAGCGGTATCTTGACCCAGCGGCTGGTACAGGACGGCTACCGCGGCTGGGGGCTCGATCTGTCGTCAGCCATGATCGACCTGGCGCGCCGGCATGTGCCACAGGCCGAGTTTCACGTCGGCTCGGTCTACGATGTCGACCTACCGCCGTGCATTGCGGTGGCGGCGATCGGAGAGGTGGTCAACTACCTCTTCGACAACCGCAACAGCGACGCTGCCTTCCGTCGCCTGCTGCGACGCGTTCACCAGGCCCTGCAGCCCGGTGGGCTTTTTCTCTTCGATGCTGCTGGTCCCGACCGCATCCCGCCTGGCCCGTACCGCAAGTTCTTCGAGCAGCCCGACTGGACTGTATTGGTGGAGGCGTCGATGGACGAGGCCAAGACGGTTCTGACGCGCCGCAATGTCACCTTCCGTCGGCAGCCAGACGAGCTGTACAAGCGTGTCGAAGAAGTCCACGAGCTACGCTTGATGCGCCGCGAGGAGACGGTGGCGGCCTTGCGGGAAAGCGGCTTCGAGGTCGAGGTGCTGGCAGCCTACGGCGATCTCGAACTCCCGCATGGGCTGATCGGCTACCTGGCGCGGCGCTGAGGAACCTTCCTCGGTTGGCAGCGTATCTAGCCGTACCGGACGTACAGGATGACCCAGCCATGACCGAGCGAGTCCACCAAGTCCAGCCAGTCCACTCAGCGCCCGGCGCCCGTGCACTGGATCTCGTGGAGCGTGTGCTGGAAGTGCCGGTGGAGAAGCGCGCCGAGCTTCTCGACGCCGAGTGCCCGGATCCGGCGGTTCGCCGGGAGGTCGAAGTGCTGCTGGCGGCCGACGCGGCGGCGGAAGGGTTTCTGGAAGGCCCCGCCCTGGAGCGCGATGAGGACGGTTCGGGTCTCGAGATCGGACCGTACCGCCTGCTGCACAAGCTCGGCGAGGGTGGCATGGGGGAGGTGTGGGAGGCCGAGCAGGTTTCACCGGTGCGGCGCCGCGTGGCGCTCAAGCGCATTCGGGGAGGCATGAGCCGTGCCGATGTCGTGGCACGCTTCGAGTCCGAGCGTCAGGCTTTGGCGTGGATGAGTCATCCCAACATCGCCACGGTGTTCGACGCCGGTAGCGACACCGAGGGTCAGCCGTACTTCGTCATGGAACTGGTCGAGGGTTTACCGATCACTGACTATTGCCGTCACCGTGGGCTGAATCTGCACCAGCGCCTGCAACTCTTCGCCGCGCTCTGCGACGGCGTCCAGCACGCACACCAGAAGGGTGTTCTGCATCGCGACCTCAAGCCGTCCAACCTGCTGGTTGTCGAGCAGGACGGTCCGCAAGGGCGCAAGGTTCCGGTGCCCAAGATCATCGACTTCGGCATTGCCAAGGCGCTGCACCCGGCTGCTGTCACGAGTTCGTCGGTGGAGGCACTCGAGACCGAAGTCGGCCAGTGGATGGGGACGCCGGAGTACATGAGTCCGGAGCAGGCAGAGTGGACCCGGCTTGGCGTCGACACGCGTAGCGACGTCTATGCGCTCGGCGCGGTGCTCTATGAGTTGCTCTGCGGGCACTTGCCCTTCCGCCGCGACGAGCGCGGCCTCGAGGCGCTGCGGCGGCGCATCCGAGAGGAAGACCCGCGGCCGCCCAGCGCCCTGGTTGGGGAGGTAGGAGAGGCTCGAATCGAAGCTCGCCGGCTGCGCGGCGATCTCGACTGCATCGTGCTCAAGGCGCTGGAGAAAGAGCGTGGCCACCGCTACGGCTCGGCGGCGGAACTGGCCGCGGATGTCCGACGTTACTTGAACCAGCAGCCGGTATCGGCACGGCCACCATCCCTGCGCTATCGGCTGGGCAAGTGGGTACGGCGCCATCGTCGCGCCACGGTGCTGGGGGCGGTCGTCTTGGTGGCGCTCCTGGTCGCGGCGGCCGGCGTGGTGGTCGGGGTGGTGCGTGCACAGCGCGAGGCACGGATGGCACGGCAGGTGGCGACGGTGCTGGAAGAGACGCTGGCCGGGCTCGATCCCGGGGATCCGCGCACCAGCGCTGGTTCGCCTGCCACTCTGCTGGCGCTGGGTGCCGAGCGCATCGAGGCGCAACTCGGCGACCAGCCACGCGTGCGTGCGCGGCTGCTGGGCACGGTGGGCCGTATTTACCGCAACCTGGCCCGCTACGACGAGGCTCGACCGCTGTTGCAAGAGTCGCTGGCGCTACACCTGCAGGAGTATGGCCGCGAGCACGAGCGCGTCGGTGCTGCGCATCACGATCTGGGCTGGTTGGCCTATGCCAACGGTGACTATGTACAAGCGCGAGAACACTTCGCCGAGGCGCTCGACATCCACCAGGCAGTGCTCGGCATTGAGCATCCGAAGGTGGCCTGGACGCTCAAGGATCTTGCTCTGGTGCTGTGGAAAGACGGGGAGCCGCGCGCCGCCAAGCCACTCTTGGAGCGGGCGCGCGAGCTGCTGCGGCCGTTCGGTGACGAGCATTCCCTGGTGGCGGACGTCCTCTATCACCAGGGCCTGGTGCTCAAGGCCCTGGACGAGGACGTGGCAGCGGTGGCCGTTCTGGAACAGGCGCTGGCGATTCATCGCCGGCTGCACGGGGACCGTCACCCGCTGATCGCCTGGGACCTGCTCGATCTCGGCCACGCACGCCGTCGTCTGGAGGGTCCGGACGCCGGCCGGCCTCTGATGCAGGAGGCGCTGGACATCCAGCGGGAGGTCTTCGGCGACGACCACCCCAATGTTGCGTTCCCATTGCTGCTGCTCGCCGATCTGGAGAGTTCGGCCCATCGGCTCGAGGCGGCAGAGGGCTACTACCAGCAGGTGCTCGATCTGCGGCGCCAGGCGTTGGGTCAGCAGCACCCAGACCTCGTGCGTCCCTTGCTCGGCCTGGCACGGCTGGCGCGCGAGGCGGGACAGCTCGATCGCGCCGAGGCGTTGCTGCTGGAAGCCAGGGAACTGCGCGAGCTGGCGCTCGGCGGTGAGCACCCCTTGTTGGCCGAGGTGCTCGATGGCCAGGCGCGGCTCGCGCACCAGCGGGGAGATTTCGAGACTTCGGTCAGCCTCTTCGAGCAGGCCCTGCCCTGGATCGACCAGACGTACGGTGTGGAGCACGTGCGGGCGAACCGCTGGCGCATCAATCTTGCTTGGGCGCTGGCGTCCGCGCGCCGGCTGCCCGAGTCGCGTGCTCTATTGGAGGACGTCTTGGACCACGAGGCCAGCCTGTCGGCGACCTCAGCCGGACGCACGCTGCTGCAGTCCGGACGCTACAACCTGGCCTGCGTGCTGGTTGCCCAGCAACAACCTGCGCAGGCGCTGGAGCACCTGCGCAGGGCGGTGGCAGAGGGACATGCGTTCCACGGCTACCTCGACGATCCGGATCTCGACCCATTGCGCCAGAACCCTGAGTTCGAAGTTCTGGTGGCCGAGGTCCGGCGGCGGCTGGCGAACGCGGAGCGCTAGAACCGATAGGCGACGCCGACGCGCAACAGTAGTGGATCGAGTTCCAAGATGGACGTGGCTTGGTCTGCCTGGTTGGTCAGCTCCAGCTTGGTGTCGAGTTTCTCGGCCTCGACATGCAGGGACCAACGATGGTTGCGTAAGGGGATGTTGCTCAGGGGAATGTAGGCGCCGAGCGCCATGCTAGCGGTCCAGTCGTCCTCGGCGGCAAAGCGCTGGCAGCCGAGCTGCGGTTGGCTGAGGGTGACGTCGCCGAAGGTAACCCAGGCCAGACGGCCGGCCAGGTAGAGGTCGACGCGGCTATCCGGCGTCAGGTGCCAGGCGATGCCGACAGTCAAGGGCGTCATGCCGGGTGAGTCACCGAGCCGCACTGGACCGACTGGCGAACTCGGCAACCGCACATTGAGGCGCGTCGAGGTGTGGCTGAAACCGAAGTCGACGCCAAAGCGACGTGAGAAGCGGTACTCGGCGCTGAGCCCATAGCCGAGGTCGCTGTCGGCGTCGATGGGCACCGGCTGGCCGTCGGCGGTGCGGCCGGTGGCGTCGAGACTGAAGTCGACGTACGCCAGGTCGGCACGCAGGCGCCAGCCGCGGTAGTCGTTCGCTTGTGCCTGGACGCTGGTGGCTTCCAGAGCCAGGCTCAGGCCGACGAGCAGTAAGGCGGCGAGCAGAAGACGTGGGAAGGGGAAGTGAGGATTCGACATGAGGTTCTCCTGAGGGACGTCGTTGAGGATCAGTACAGCGAAAGGCTGATACCTGCTTTCCTCCAAGGGCGCGAGAACCGGCTGGTGAATCGATCACGGTGGTGGCAACTTTCTCCCGCAGAGTCGTTCCGAGTGCTTTCCCAGTGCTTCATCCCAGTGCTTCATCTCGGTGCTTCATCCCAGAGCTTCTTCCAGAGCAACTACCCGAGCGTCTCGCCCGCGTGTTCGATAGCATCCGGCGTATGAAGAGCACGGCAAGGGAGAGAACATGACGGAGACTGGCCGTGAGACGGTGACGCACCTGCTGCGCGCCTGGGCCGCGGGAGAGGATGCGGCCGCCGATGCCTTGCTGGACACCATCTATCCAGAGCTACGCCGGCTCGCCGCTGCTGCCTTGCGCCGCGAACGCCCGGGGCACACCCTGCAGCCGACCGCGCTGGTGCACGAGGCCTACCTGCGTCTGGTCGACCAGCACGCTGTCGAGTGGCAGAGCCGCGGGCACTTCTTTGCCCTGGCGGCGCGCATGATCCGCCGCATCTTGGTCGACCACGCGCGCCGACGCGGCTATGCCAAGCGCGGTGGCAACTGGGTGCGAGTCTCGTTCGCCGGCATCGAACCCACGCTTTTCGCTCGCGGTGAGGCCGAGCGGCCGCAAGATCTGGTGGCTCTGGACGACGCTTTGCGGCGTCTGGCTGAGATCGATGAAGCGAAAGCCAAGCTGGTCGAGCTGCGCTACTTCGGCGGTTTGCAGGTGCAGGAAATCGCCGAGCTGGAGGGTTTGTCGACCGCCACTGTCAATCGCCGCTGGCGTGCTGCCCGAGCCTGGCTCTTTCAAGCCCTGAAGCCCGAAGATTCGGCGGCAGACTCTGACGGCGAAGCCGCTTCCCAGGCGGGCTCCGAACGCGTACCATAGGCTCCCCATGGACAACCGCTCTCGCCAGGAGCTACCGCGCAGCGAAGAATCCGAGCGCGCGGTGCTCGCCGCCATCATGATCGAGCCGGGTATTCTGCCGATGATCTCGGCACGCCTGCGGGCGGAGGACTTCTACCTCGAGCGCCACCAGCTGGTCTATCGGTCGATGCTCGAGCTGCAGGACGCGCAGACCATCATCGACCTGCGTACGCTGCAGGGCAAGCTCGAGGAGCGCGGGCACCTGGAGCGGGCAGGGGGTCTGGCCTATCTCGCCAATCTGGATATCGATCTGCCGGACCTGTCGCGGGTCGACAACTACGCCGAGATCGTCAAGGAACGCTCGGTACGGCGGCGCCTGATCCAGACCTCGGACGAGATCATTCGCGACTGCCTGGAAGGCGGTCTGTCGGCCGAGGAAGCGCTGGCTCAGGCCGAGCAGTCGATCCTGACGCTGGGCGAAGAGACCATCCAGCGCGGCTTCGAGCAGCTGGGGAAGGTGCTCGAAGACGCGGTGCTGGAGTTGGAGGATCGTCCCGGCACGGCGCTGATCGGCGTGCCCACTGGCTACCGCCGCTTCGACGAGATCACCCATGGCCTCAACCGTGGTGCCCTGGTCATCATCGCCGGCCGACCGGGCATGGGCAAGACCAGTCTGGCCCTCAACATGGCACAGCACGTGGCGATGCGCGAGGGCCGTTCGGTGGCCGTGTTTTCCCTCGAGATGAGCTCCCAGGAACTGGCCATGCGCATGCTGTGCGCCGAGGCGCAGGTGCCCTTTTCCAAGCTGCGCCAGGGGCTCTTGTCACAAGAGCGTTGGGACGCGGTGCACGCGGCGGTCGATCGAGCGCGGGATGCTCCGTTGTACATCGACGATTCACCCAATCCGACCTTCCTCGAGATTGCCTCCAAGGCACGTCGCCTCAAGGCTGAGAAGGGACTCGAACTGCTGATTCTCGACTACCTGCAGTTGATGCAGGCGGGCGGCAAGTATGAGAACCGCAACCTCGAGATCGCCTCGATCAGCCGCGGCCTCAAGCAGCTGGCCAAGGAGTTGGAGATCCCGGTAATCGCGCTGTCGCAGCTGTCACGCAATCCGGAAAAGCGCACCGGTGACCATCGGCCGCAGCTCGCCGACCTGCGTGAGTCTGGCGCTATCGAGCAGGATGCCGACCTGGTGGCCTTCGTTTTCCGCGAAGAGGTCTACAAACCTGACGATCCCGAACTGGAAGGCCGTGCCGAGTTGATCATCGCCAAGCACCGTAGTGGCGAGACCGGAAGCGTGCCGCTGATCTTCCTGGGTGAGTACACCGCCTTCGTCAACCCGGACCCGGACGGCTTTGACGCCACCGGTCCGCCGCCCTTCTAGATCGGCCACGCGCTCAGGACTCGACAATCTCCATGCATCTCGACGTCACAGCCTTCACGCGCGCCCGTCACCAGCTCGCCTACAGCGTGCGCTGCCAGCACCCGCGGGTCGGTGAACTGAGTTTCCACACCTCGCTGTGGTACGACTCGGTAGACTTCTTCGCCCTGGAGGAGCGCTACGGCGATGCCTTCCTCCGCCGCATCTACTTCCACATCGTCGCCTTCGACGTCAATCGCCTGGTCAGTCTGCAGCCGGAGACGATCGATTTCGGTCCGTTACAGGATTGCGTGACCCCGAGCTTCGAGCAGCTGTGGCAGCGCATCGTGCACGGTGTGTGGGCCCAGTGGCGTTACGAGAACTCCCTGCCGGCGTATCGCGGGCCCTGTATGGAGGTTGCCGCGTCCAAGGAGGAGACGGTCTCGATTCGCTCTGCCGGTGAGGTGTCTGAGGACAGGCCAGCACGCAGCTTGGCCTTCTGCGGCGGCGGCAAAGACAGCTTGCTCACGCTGCGTCTACTGGAAGACGCCGGCGAGCCCTACGACACGCTGGTCTACTCGTACTCTGTCTACGGCCAGCACCCGCACCAGCACGAGCTCGTCGAGGGGCTGCTCGGTCACTTCAGCGGAGGTCGACGCCACCGCATCTGGATCTTCGACGACTTCCTACCGAGCCCGGTTCTCGACTGCAGTCCGGAGCTCGGCATCCGTACCCTGTGCGCCGCCGAGACGCCGTCCTCCGTCTTCGCCGCGCTGCCCGTCGCGCTGGCGCATGGCCTCAGCCGCTTGGTCGTGGGCCACGAGCGCAGTGCTGACGTGGGTAACATGGTGTGGAACGAGACGGGCGAGGAGGTGAATCACCAGTGGGGCAAGTCGCTCGAAGCTGAGCGCCTGCTGGCCGACTACGTGCGCGATGCCCTGGTACGCGACGTGGACTACTGCAGCATCTTGAAGCCGATTTATGATCCGGTGATCTTCGCGTCCTTGACCGACGCCCCGAGCCTGCGTGCGATCGGCGCGACACATTCCTGCAACGTCGACAAGCCGTGGTGTGGCCACTGCGCCAAGTGCGCCTATGTGTGGCTGAACTACTGTGCCTACCTGCCGGCCGGCCTCGCCGAGCCGATCTTCGGCCGCGACCTGTTCGAGGACCCGCGCAACGACCTGTGGTTCCGTCAGCTGCTCGGCTTGGAGGAGCACACGCCCTTCGAGTGCGTTGGTCGTGTCGAGGAGGTTCGCCTGGCCTTCGAACTCTGCCGCGTCCGTGGATATCAGAACCGCTGGATCGAGCGCTACACCGAGGCTTTCCCGCAGCCGCTGACCGCCACGCAGGTCGAGCCCTGCTTCGAGGTTGCCGTGCACAACCATGCGCTGCCGGCGGAACTGGCGCGGCGCATCCTGCCAGAACTTGTTGCACGCGCCGATCGTGCCCGAGAGTGGGTCGCCGCGCACGTGTTGGCTGGTTGAGACTGGGTGTCTGAAACGCGGTGTTGCTGCTCGAGTGCCGGATTGTGGCATGATCATGATCATGAACGTCTGGCTTGCGCTTTTCCGGGGCATCAACGTCGGTGGCAAGAACATCTTGCCGATGAAAGACTTGGTACCCATCCTGGAAGGACTCGGTCTTGAATGCGTGCGCACCTACATCCAGAGCGGTAATGTAGTTTTCTGTGCACCCGAGCGACCGCAGCTAGAGACCGAGATAGCCGACCGCATTGAGGCGGAGCGCGGGTTTCGACCGCGGATCCTGCTCCTTGACGCCAGAAAGCTCCAGGCTTCCATGGCGGCCAATCCCTTTCCGCAAGCCGAGTCCGAGCCGAAGAGCCTGCATCTCTTCTTTCTGGAGCACGCACCACCATCACCGGATCTCGACGCGCTCCGGGCGGTGGAGAAGGAATCGGAACGCTTCGAGCTGATCGGCGACGTCTTCTACCTGCACGCCCCGGACGGCATAGGTCGTTCCAAGCTGGTGACCCAGGTCGAGAAGGCGCTCGGCGTCGCGGCGACGGCGCGGAACTGGCGGACGGCTACCAAGATCAAGGGGTTGGTGTCGGAGCTAGAGGACACCTATGGTTCAGGGCTGAATCTGGCCGACTGGAGACACATGCAGAAACTTCTCTTGCCGTTCATCCACGCCAAGGAGCCGGCTGCGGTCGCCATGCCTGCTGTCCCCGAGCACTTGCAGTCTCATCCTCTGATACAGATGATTCGTCGTTACCGTCAGTACGGGCGCGAAGAGGACTTGGACGAGGCGGGAAGGCTCCTCTTCCCGACCGACAAGCCGTTCGACTGGTACCTGCCTCTGACCAAGTGAACATTCCTGACTGCCAAGAGCTGCCTGCCTCGACGCCGGATGTCGCCGCTTCGATCGGCGCCTTCTGTGATCAGCTCGGGCTGCGATAGCCGCGAGGCAGGCTTCACCTCGACTAGGCGGCGGGGGGAATGTCTTCGGCCTGGATCGTCATCAGCAGCTGATCGGTGATCGGCGCGACACCGGCGATACGGTTGGCCTGTCGCTCGACGGTGCGTTCGAACAGGCTGCGGATGAGGCGCGCGTTGCCGTCGACGAAATCGCGGTTGTCGTGCAGGATCTGGAAGACGAGGTACAACTTGTGGCGCGCTTCGGGAGTGAGGCGGAAGCCGCTGTTGCTGGCAAAGTTGTCGAAGCCCTGGAGCAGTTCTTCGGGACGCAGGTCGTGGAAGTGGAAGCGGCGGCGGAAGCGGCTGCGCAGGTCACCGTCTTCTTCGACCAAGTGACGCAGCTGGTCGGGCTCGCCAGCCAGGACGACGACCAACCTGCCCTTGTGCTGGGTCAGCTGTTGCAGGATGGCGCTGCACAGGGTGCGGCCGTGGTCGTGGTAGGCGGGAGAGAGTCGATGGGCCTGGTTGACCAGCAGCATGCCGTGCATGGCGCTATCGACGGCCTGTTGCAGACGGCGACAGCCGTTGTCGGTGCTGCCGGCAATCAACAGGGCCGCGTCGACTTCGACCAGGTGACCGCTCTCCAGGATGCCGAGCTGGCGGTAGAGCTTGCCCAACAGTTTGCCGACCCGGCTCTTGCCGGTGCCGGAGAGGCCGAAGAAGAGTGCATGCAAAGGGGCCTCGTCTTCGCTCAGCCCCCGTTCGCTGCGTTCACGGTCGAGGCGCAGCCGGTTGTACAAGCTGCGCACCTGGTCTTTGACGTCGGGCAAGCCGACCAGGGAGCCGAGTTCTTCCAGCAAGTCTTCCGGCGTCTCGCCGTCGATGCCAGGCAGGTTGGGCAGGCCCTGGGGCGGCAGGGTCGAGGGGCTGTGGATCAGGCTCCAGACTTGGCGCAGGGCCGCGACTTCCTCTGGCGTCACGGTGCCGTCCGCCTTCACCAGGTAGGAGGCAAAGCGGTACATGGCACAGGCCAGCCGGTCGAAGGAAGCAGTGCCGCGCTCGTCATCGTAACGCTGCACCAGTGCCGGCAGCGTAAGTGTGTCGAGTTCTTCCTTGCGCGCGGCGGAGAAGAAGCGCAGGGCGGCCTCAGTGTCCGTTGTCTGCTCGCGTGTTGGCTTGCGTTCCCCCTTGGTCCCAGAGGACGGGGGCAGAGCGTCTGCACTGGCGGCCTCGGTGACGGCTTCGTGACCGCGGTGCAAGATGCGCGAGAAGACGACGGCCGCGAACAGTGACTCCTTGGAGTCGAAGCGGCCGTCGGCGTAGCCGCAGATCAAGCCGATCTTGGCCAGATCGACGATCAGCCGGATACGAAATTCGTCGAGGGTGGAGTCGGGTAGCTCGCTCCAGAAGGGCACCGCGTCGCAGATCGCCTGGGCCTGACGCTCGAAGGTTTCAAAGTCCATAATGGGTCGAATTTTACCACGCGGACGTGCGGCTCGACGGGGCCGGGGCGACGTGTCGTTTCACCTTCTGAACAGCAAGTCGCCGGGGCGGATGATGCGGTTGGGTGACTCGAGGAAGTCTTCAGCTTCGTTGGCGGGCATGGGGCGAGCGAAGTAGAAGCCCTGGGACAGGTCGCAGCCCATGGCGTGGATCTGCGTTAGCTGCATGGCTTCTTCGATGCCTTCCGCGACCACCTGGATCTTGAGGCTGTGCGCCAGTGTCACGACCGCGCGGATGATCGCCTGGTACTCGACGCGCTCATTGAGGTTGCGGATGAAGGCGCGGTCGATCTTGAGTTCGTCGATTGGAAAGCGGTGCAGCGAACTGAGCGACGACAGGCCGGTGCCGAAGTCGTCCATGCTCAGGCGCACGCCGAGCTCCTTGAGCTTGCGCAGCACTGGAATCATGTCCAGGCGATCGTCGACCACCACGGTTTCGGTGATCTCGAGCTTCAGGCTATCGGCGGGGAGACGCGACTCCTGCAAGACGTCACGCACCTGGCCGATGAAGTCGGGGTGCGCCAGCTGCCGGCGCGAGACATTGACGTTGATGCTCAGCGGAGCCTGTCCGTTGAAGCGCTGCTGCCAGTCCTGTAGCTGGCGGCAGGCTTCACCCAAGACCCAGTGTCCTACTGGGTTGATCAGCCCAGTCTCTTCGGCGATCGGGATGAAGCGGTCCGGTACGACGGTGCCGCGCTCCGGGTGGCGCCAGCGGAGCAGGGCTTCGAAGCCGATCGGGCCGGCGACCTGCAGTGAGATGATCGGCTGGTAGACCAGGAAGAGTTCCTGCCGATCGACGGCGCCGCGCAGGTCTTTCTCCAGGTCGAGGCGCAGCACGGCTTCCTCGTGCATCTGGTGGTCGAACACGGCGTGGCGGGCGCGGCCAGCGGCCTTGGCGCGGTACATGGCGGTATCGGCGTCGCGCAGCACGTCCTGCGGCCGGTAGTAGCCCTGGTCGGAGGTGACGACGCCGATGCTGACGGTGAGGGCGACTTCCAGCTCGCCGACCTTGTAAGCCTCGCGCAGGGCGTGCTGCAGCCGCTCGACGGTGCTGGCCAGCTCGCTGTCGTCGACGTCGTCGAGCAGCACGACGAATTCGTCGCCTCCCAGGCGGGCGGCCAGGTCGCGCTTGCGCAGGTGATGCTGCAGGCGCTCGGCGATCTGGATCAGCAGGCGGTCACCGATGTCGTGGCCCATGCTGTCGTTGATCACTTTGAAGCGATCGAAGTCGAGGAACAGCACGGCGAAGCGGTAGCTGGCATCGTTGTGCGCTTGTTCCAGGGCTTCGTCCAGGCGCTCCTGGAAGCGGCGGCGGTTGGGCATGCCGGTCAGCGAGTCTTGCTGGGCTGCGCGCTGAAGGGCTTCCTCGATCTCCTTGCGGTCGGTGATGTCGGTCAGGGAGCCGAGCACGCGTGTCGGCTTGCCACTGGCGTCGCGCACCGCGGTGCCGCGGCACAGGTACCAGCGGTAGGTGCCGTCGCGGTGCTGCAGCCGGTGCTCGTTGCGTAGCTGCGGTGTCTTGCCGCTCAAGTGAGCATCGAGGTCGAGCTGCAGGGAACCCAGGTCGGCGGAGGCGATGAGGCGGAACCAGTCTTCGGGACCCTCGCCAAGGTCTTCTTCGTTGTAGCCGAGCATGGTGGTGAAGGTGGGCGAATAGTAGACGTGGTCGTGCTGCAGGTCCCAGTCCCAGAAGCCGTCATTGGTGCCATCGGCAAGCAGGGAGAAGCGCTGTTCCCGCGCGCGCAACTCACGTTCGTTTTCGACCCGCTCGCTGTTGTCCAGGATCGTGCCGACCAGACGGCGGGCCTTTCCATGCTCATCGCGTACGATCAACGCTCGGTCGTGGACGTAAGCATAGTCGCCCTGGCGCCGCCGCAGCCGGTATTCTGCGGTCCACGTGTCGCAGTCGCTGCTGAGGGCCTCCTGCATCGATAGCAGCATGTGCTCGCGGTCGTCCGGGTGCAGGGCCTGCAGCCAGGTCTCGGTCTCGCCAGCAATGCCATCGGCTCCGGCCTTGGCATCTTCGACCTCGTAGAGGTGGGCGAAGTTCCGGTCACGCCAGGTGAGGTCGGTGGTCAGGTCCCAGTCGTAGACGCTGTCGCCGGTCGCCTGCTGCAGCAGGCGGAAGCGCTCTGCCAACTGTCGATCCAGGAGTTGCTGAGCCTCGGGGTCGTCGGCGGAGCTGGCTGCAGCGGCGGCACGGCTGCGTTGCGCTTGCTCGAGGGCCGCGATTTCTTCACGCAGCGGTCCGCCGACGGCGTGGTCGGCGGCTTCCAGTTCGAGCCCGAGCCACCGGGCTAGGCTGCGTACCAGGTCGAGCTCCCAGGCGGTGAAGGGAATCAGGCGCGGGTCTGGGCTGGCGAAGCAGAGGGTGCCGACGGGGCGGCCGTTGAAGCACAGGGGAGCGCCAATGTAGGCTTCGAAACGAAGCTCGCCATAGGCTGGGTGGTTGCCCCACTCGGAGCCAGAGGCGCGTCCGAAGCTGACCATGCGTCGCTGGCGCACGACCTCGTTGCAGAAGGTGCACGGCAGTAGCAGGGTTTCCCCTTCTTGCACCGGGACCGTGGCGTCCTCTTCCAGGCACATCTGGAAGAGCTCGTACTGCTGCCCTTGGATGTACGACACGATGCCGATAGGCAAACCGAGCTTGCCCGTCACCAGAGTCAGGGCGCGCCGAAAGGCATCGACGCAGGCGGGAAACAACGCCCGCACTTCTGGGAGCTTTTCGGGTCCGGAAGGAGGGTCGCTGGACACGGTTGCTTTTCTGCCTAGGTCGAACGCTGCCAGGTCGAGCGTCGGCCCCGGCACTGGGAGGTTATTTCGCCAATTGACCTGCTAAGCGTACCATACAGCCCGCACTTGTCTGCATAGCGAGTGGCGCGGTGCGCTCACTGGTGGGCACCGGTTGTGTGCAGGGTGGTTCGGTGGTCACGAAAAAGCGCCGGAAACCTCGAGGTCATCCGGCGCCTGGTGGCGGGCTTGGTCGGCGCCTTCGGCTCAGCCGGCGCGACCGAATCGCTGCAGCACTTGCAGCGCCAACTCGTTGCCCGGTTGTAGGTCGATGACCTGACGGCATAGTGCGACTGCTTCGCGCACCTGGTTGCGCTGCAAGTAAAGGCGGGCCAGGTTGAGCCGCGGGTTGATGGCGCGACCGTCACTGTCGACGGCACGCTGCAACAGGCGGATGGCTTCGTCGGTCTGGCCTTGTTGCAGGCGGTTGACTGCCAGGTTGCCGAGGGCACGGCTATTGCGCGCGTCGAGGTCGAGCACCCGCTGCAGGTAGTGGTTGGAAGTCTCGAGATCGCCGCGTGCGCCGTACAGTGTCGCCAGGTTGTTGAGCGCCGGCAGGAAGGTCGGGTCGACTTCGAGGGCCTGTTGCAGCGCCGCGACGGCGAGCGCGAAGCGATTCTGCTCACGGTAGAGGTTGGATAGCGCCAGGTGGATGTCGGGCACGTCCGGGCGCTCGTTCCGCAGCCCCTGCAGGTAGGATTCGGCCTGCTGCGGCTGACCCGCCTTGGTGAACAGGTTGGCGTGGCGCAGGCGCTCACCGGTGGAGATGCCTTGCACGCCTTCGAGGCGGTAGCGGGCCAGCGTCGTCCGGGCATCCTCGGTGCGTTCGGCTTCTAGCTGCAGGTGCACCAAGTCGGACAAGCTGTTGACGCATTTCTCGGCCTGCGGTGCGGCGTCGCTACTGCTTTCCTGGCAGGTGTCGAGCAGGCGATTGTAGAGACGCGCGGCGCCGTCGACGTCGCCGTCCTGGCGCAGACGGTACGCTTGCAGGTAGTCGTGGCGCCAGGCCTCGCTGGGCCAGTAGCGGCCGAGCTCGCTGAGCAGCTGCAGGGCTCGATCCCAGTCGCCCAACTCGCGGTTGACGGCCGAGGCGAAGCGCAGGACGGCCGTGTTGTGCGGGTCTTCCTCCAGGATGCGGTCGAGAATGCGGCGGGCGCTACGCAGGTTGCCCTTGGCCTGAGCTGCCCAGGCGCGGGCCAGGTCTTCTTCCAGGTGAATGCGGTCCTTGGGATCTGGTAAAGCCTGCAACTCGTCTTCGGTGTCGGCGGGCATCGGATGCGTGCCACCGCCCAGGTAACCGAGGCTGGCCAGGGCGTCGCGCTCTTCGGTGCTACTGGATGTCTGAGTGCCGGTGGCTGCCGTGCGGGCACTCTGCTCGATCAGACGCAGCAGCGTGTCGCGTAGGTGCGCGGCGCGCTCGGGCTCGCGCTCGACCAGGTTCTGGCGCTCGTTCGGGTCGGCATCCAGATTGTAGAGTTCGGGCTTGGGTGCGAGGACGTACTTCCAGCCGTCGAGTTCGAGGCTGCGTAGGTAGCCCCAGCCGAAGTCATAGTAGGGCAGGAAGGTCTCGGAGTAGGCGGCTCGACGACTGGCGCGCTGGTGTTGCCACAACGGCCGCAGGTCGTCCCCCTGGACAGCGGCTGGGACCGGCAGACCGAGGACGCCGAGGGCGGTCGGCATCAGGTCGATGCCGCGGACACGCTGTTCGAAGCTGCGACCGCCGGCGGTGCCGGGCACGCGCACCAGCGTCGCGACGCGGGTGGTGGCGTCGTAGATGAAGTGACCGTGGGTGATCTCGCCGTGCTCCCCGAGGCTCTCGCCGTGATCGGCCGTCAGCACGACAGCGGTGTCCCCCCACTGGCCGCGTGCCTTCAAGTAGTCGACGACGCGGCCGATCTGCTCATCGACGAAGGCGACCTCGGCTGCGTAGGGATCGCGCGGATAGCGCTGGGTGAAGCGCTCGGGAGCCGCGTAGTCGGCGTGCGGGTCGAAGTAATGCAGCCACAGGAACCAGGGTTGCTGCGGCGTGAACTGCTGCAGCTGGTGCAGAGCCCGGTCGCTCACCTGGTCGGCGGTGATCTCCGGATAGAAGGCTTCCAGCCCCTCGCTGTCTCCATACAGGCTGCCGGGCAGGACGTCGAGGTAGTTGTCGAAACCCTGGTGTAGACCGTAGCGTGAGCTGACCACGTAAGCGCCTGTGACGGCGGTGGTCTGGTAGCCGCGACCCTGCAGAACTTCGGCCAGGGTCTCGTGTTCGTCGGTGAGCACGAAGGTGCCATTGTGGTGCACTCCGTGGTGGGTGGGACGGACGCCGGTGAACAGCGAAGCGTGGGACACCAGGGTGACCGGCGCTGCGGCGCGCGTGTTGCTGAACAGCAGGCCTTCGCGCGCCAGGGCGTCGAGGTTGGGTGTTGCGACCTTGTCGGTGCCCGCGGCGCCGAGGTAGTCCCAGCGCCAGGTGTCGATGGTGATGAACAGCAAGTTGAGCGGGTCGTCGGGGGGCTTCGGCGTCTTGGGCAGGCTGGCGGCGAAGGCCGGCGCGGTGGCCAGGCTCAGGATGGCGACAGTGGCCAGGGTCAGTGCGGTGCGGGCGAGCGACGTCCAGCGCGGCCTCGCACGGGCGGAGCCGGCCAGGGCGGGCGATGCAAGGGAGGAAGAATCAGGGCGTTGAGGAGTCGAGTGCGGAAGGAGCGGCATTTGATCGATCACGGTCGTGACCTCCAGGTTCTGGATATACGAATCCCCGGCTTCCACACGCTCGGAAGCGTCCAAGTGAGTCGTTCTGGGGATCGAGCGCGAACGGCCGGGGAGCGCGTTCGTCGGTGCCGGGCGGACAGGACATCCGTCCCGATCTCATGCTGGAATATACGCCTCCGGGGCGGCGAATGTTTCCTGCAAACCGAGGCTGTTGCAGATTTGTCGAGCTTTTGGGTGCGCTGGAGGACGGCAGGGATTCAGGCAGGGCTCATGTGGTGCGGCAGAGCTCGTGCTGTGAGGATTCGCTTGAGGGCGGGCAGGACGGGGACGTCCGGATCGGCCCAATCGAGACCATCGAGTTCGGCCGCGCGGAACCAGCCGTGGCGGTGGTGCTCTTGTAGCAAGAGGTCGCCGCCGCGCGGCGCTGCCAGGAAGACGTCGAGCACAACCGAGCGGCTGCCCGGCCGGCCAGCGCTGCCGCGGCCGATCCAGGCGTCGATGGCGATGTCCAGCGCCAGCTCTTCGTAGATCTCCCGCACCAGGGCTTGGCGCGGTGATTCACCCGGTTCTACCTTGCCACCTGGGAATTCCCACTTCAGCGGCGTGCTCATCTCGGCACTGCGCTGCACGACCAGGCAGGTGTCCTGGTGCAGGATGGCAGCGCCGACCACGTGCAGGCTTCTTGCCGGTGGCGGCGGTGGATCCGGGGCAGGGGGGAAGTGGCGGGGCATCCGCGCGATTGTCCCGCGTCTGGCGCCGGAGGGCAAGGACGGTGTCGATGATCTTGGGTGGAATGGGCCCGGCGGGGTAGGATGCGAGGAGATCAAGCGACATCCCTGGAAGGAGGCTGCAGATGCAGGGAGCTGGAGGAACCGAAGGAGGTTTGGGGCGATTCATCTTCGGCCTGGTGCTGTTCGCAACCGGTGGCTATCTGTTGCTCGATTCGATCCGCGTCCACAGCGGCTTCGGTTTCGGGCACGGTCTCTACAGCTTCGGTGGTGTCTCGCTGACCACAGGCATTCTGCTGATCCCGTTCATCCTCGGGATCGTGTTGGTCTTCTACCGGGCGAAGAATCCCGTCGGCTGGATTCTGGCGGCTGGCGCACTGGCTGCCCTGGTATTTGGCGTGCTGCGCAACCTGCGCTTCGTCATGGTGCCGATGACCGTGTTCGAGCTGATCCTGATCCTGGTGCTGTGCTTCGGGGGCCTCGGGCTGTTCCTCAGCTCGCTACGACCGTCCGAGTCGAAGTTCTGAACCCAAGACTCCCCGGTGGACAACGCAACCGGGGAGTCGGAGTCTAGCGACCCAGGGATCAGAAGAGCGCTTTGCCTGGCCTGGGCGGCTTCGGTGGCTTGGGCGGCTTGCCGGGCGGCTCGGGCGGTTTGCCGGGCGGCTTGGGTGGCTTGCCTGTCGGCTTGCCGTGCGGATGGTCCAGGCGGCCGGGCTTCTCGGGCTTGCCCTGAGGGCCACCCTGCGGATGCCGGTTGCCGCGCAACCAGTGCAGAATCGGCGCTTCCAGGTCGGCACGGTGAGATGCGGTGAACCAGTTGTCGGCGTGCCCGTACTCGGTGAAGCTACGGATCGTGATGTCCTCGCTGCCGGTGAACAGGCTGGCCAGATCGGCCATCACGGGGCCGAAGCCGTGACCGGCGGCGAGGAGGTAGACAGGGCCCTCGAAGTCTCCGAGATCGTCGACGAAGCTCTCGTCCCCGGCCAGCGCGCAGGAGATGTCCGCCAGCACTCGCAGCGGCACCTCGTCGAGCAGGATCGAGGTGAACTCGAATACCCGTCGCTCGAAGGCGTACGCGAAGCGGTCGGTCTCGAAGTCGCCGCGCAGGCGCACGAACGTCTCAGTTGGGAAGTTCGGGCCGTCGCCGGGTAGCGACAGGGCGGCGACGAAGACCTGGTGATTGGTGGTGCCCGGCGGGAAACCTTCGAGTGGAGTCTCTCCGTTCGGGTCGGTCTCAGCCGCGTCGGCGATCAACTTGACCGCCGGGAAGGTGGTGGTGTCGTAGACGCTGCCCGCGGAGAGGGTCGCCTGCAAGTCGGCGCAGTAGGCTTCGTTGCGCTCACGGACGGCATCGTCTGCGCTGTACAGGCTGCCTTCCAGCAGCAGGGCGCCACCCCAGTCACTGGGAGCGCTGTCGACGACTGCCGCGGCAGCCATGGCGCCGAGCGAATAGCCACCGATGATCGGCAAGACCTCCTCGTCGTCTTCGTCCTCGGTGGCGTACGCGTCGCGGATCTGTTCGCGGATCTGTGCCACGTCATCGACGATGTCGGCGATGCCCCAGCCGTCGGCGTCGCCGGTGCGTGGGGAGTAGCCCCAGACGTCATAGCCGCGGTGTGCGAGGTACGCGCCGAACGAGCGGTTGAAGCCGCCGCGCTCGTCAGTGAGGAAGAAGTCGAAGCCGTTGGCGAGAGGGGGAAGTAGCAGCACGACGCCCTTGACCTTGTGTCCGTCGTCGTCCTCTTCCTCGCCGTCGTCCTCGACTTTGAGCAAGCGGTGCATCTGAAAGCTACCGCCGCCGTTGGCGGACAGAGTGGTGGTCGCCAATTCGAGATTGGCGACTTCCAGGGTACCTTCCCCATCGTCAGCCGCGAGGTGGCTGGCCGGGACGCAGGCGAGGAGGAGAAGTACGGCCAAGCAGTGGAGCTCTCGTGCCAGGGTGGGGAACCGTCGGAGTTGGGGTGCTGTATACATGGGAAACCTCCTGTTTCCAGGGATCGAACTCAAGGAGTCCGGATCTCGAAGTTTCCGGGAGGGGTGGAGACGATGGGGAACCGAAGCGAATCGAGATTAATTCAAGAAATAGAAAAATGTCTCTTCGGGAAAGAGTATAGGCCTCGCCGTTCGGGCTTGCAACCCTCGACGGGTTTGCAGGTAGCATGGCGGGATGAAGATCTCGATCAAGCGCATCTACGAGGAGCCCGCGCCGGCCGATGGCGTCCGTGTGTTGGTCGACCGTCTGTGGCCACGGGGGGTGAGCAAGGAGCGGGCGCAGTTGGCGCGCTGGCTCAAGGAGATCGCACCCAGTACTGAGCTGCGTCGCTGGGTGCATGCCCATCTGGATGACTGGGACGAGTTCCACCGCCGCTACCTGGCCGAGCTCGAGGCTCAGCCCGAGGTGCTGGCTGAGCTACGGGAACTCGCACGAGAGGGCGAAGTGTTGACCCTGCTGTATTCGGTCAAAGATCCGGAGCGCAACCACGCACGCATCCTGCAGCAGGTTCTGGCAGCCGATCCGGGTAGCGAACGAGCATGAACCAGGCTGTCGAGCTCGAGCTGTTCACCAACCGATTCGCCGCGATCGCCCGCGAGATGGGGGAGATGCTGCAGCGCACGGCACTGTCGACCAACGTCAAAGAACGGCTCGACTTCTCTTGTGCCGTGCTCGATGCCCAGGGGGAACTGGTGGTCAATGCGCCGCACATCCCGGTACACCTGGGAGCTTTGGGGCTGTGTGTGCGCCGGGTCGCCGCGGCGCTGCCGCTCGGGCCCGGTGATGTCGCTGTGACCAACCACCCGGCCTTCGGTGGCTCGCATCTGCCGGACGTCACCGTGATCACGCCGGTGTACAGCGAACCTGACCCCGGGGCCGACAGCGTCCGTGCCCCGCGCGTCCGCGACCTGCTCGGGTATGTTGCCAGTCGTGCGCACCACGCCGAGATCGGCGGCACGCGTCCGGGCTCGATGCCGCCGGACGCGAAGTCGTTGGCGGAGGAGGGAGTGGTGCTCGAGCCGCAGTACCTGGTGCGAGCTGGTGTTGCTCGCTGGGACGACCTGCGACAACGGCTGTGTGACGGGCCCTATCCCAGCCGCTCGGTCGAAGAGAACTTGGCCGACCTGGCTGCTGCGGTGGCGGCCAACCACCGCGGTGCGGCGGGGCTCCGCGCGCTGGCGGGGCACCATGGTGCCGCGACGGTGGCGCGCTTCATGACCCGGCTCCAGGACCAAGCGTCGGCACAGCTGGAAGCGGCGTTGCGACGCCAGGGTGACGGCGTCTACCGAGCCGAGCAGCGTCTCGACGATAGTTCCCTGCTGTGCGTGCGATTCGAGATCAGCGACGGCCGCGCACACCTCGACTTCACTGGCTCGGCGGATGTCCATCCAGGCAACCTCAACGCGACGCCGGCGATCGTGCGCAGCGCGGTGCTCTACGTGCTGCGCTTGCTGCTCGACGAACCGCTGCCGCTCAACGAGGGGCTGCTGCGTCCGGTGACGCTGACCCTGCCGACCGGCATGCTGTCTCCCGACTTTCCCGACGATCCACGGCAAGCGCCAGCGGTGGTCGGTGGCAATGTCGAGACCAGCCAGCGTCTGGTCGACACGTTACTGTTGGCGCTCGAACTGGCTGCTTGCAGTCAGGGGACGATGAACAACCTGCTGTTCGGCAATGAGCGCTTTGGGTACTACGAGACCGTGTGCGGCGGTTGTGGTGCTGGGCCGCGCAGGGGCACGGGCGACTCACCGAGGCAGGGATTCGACGGGGCCTCGGGGGTCCACAGTCACATGACCAATACCCGCATCACCGACCCGGAAGTGCTGGAGCACCGCTATCCGGTGCGCTTGGAGCGTTTCGCGCTACGTCGCGGCTCGGGGGGAGCGGGGTATTGCACTGGCGGTGACGGCGTGGTGCGCGAGCTGACCTTTCTGGAGCCGATGTCGATCTCGTTGCTCAGTCAGCACCGCGTCGAGCGCCCCTATGGCCTGGCCGGAGGTGAGTCTGGTCAGCCGGGACGCCAGCGCCTGGTGCGGGCCGGCGGAGCCACTGCAGAACTGGCCGGGATCGACGCACGCGAGGTCGAGCCGGGCGACCGCCTGGTGCTGGAGACCCCGGGCGGCGGTGGCTGGGGCGAACCAGCTACCGATCGTTCCTAGCGCGTCTCTTCCAGGCGGAGGTTGACGTACGAGTCGGTCGATGAATATTGGTCACGCGCGCCGACCGCGACCTTGAGTTGTTCCGCGTGCTGCGGGACGCTCAGCTTGTAGGCCAGGAATTCAGGGGCGTTGCTGAGCTGTGCCTCGGGGATTCGGATCGGCAGCTTGATCTCGCGTAGCGGTTGGAATTCGCCGTCCGTCACCACTGCCACGATCAGCTGCACCAGACCGTTGTGTACCTGGTCTTGTGGCACCAGGGTGATCTGCGACAGCGGCAGGCGGATCATCAGATCCTGTTCGGTGGCGCCCGGTTCGGGTGGCGCGGCGTTGGTCAACTCGATGCGCAGCCCGAGGCTGTTGTCCAGGTTGTCGAAGTCGAGCGCGGCGATCGTGGTCTGTGCCATGCGGTCCCGCGCTGAGCGAGCGACATAGCCTTGACGGTGGCGCACGCGGGTACCGCGGCGCTTCACGCGGACGTCGATCTCGTGGTATTTGCCGTCCGACTCACCTATCGAGTAGCCGAGCGAATAGTAGTAGTCGAGGTCGCGCGCGACGCGGCCGAGTGCGCTACTGAAGTTGGTGGTGCGCGTGATGGCGACGCCTCCGGTCGATTCGGCCAGGTACTCCATCGCCAGCTGGCCGTTGCCGAAAGTCTGGTTCTCCAGGAGATTCTGTGCTGCCAGTCCTGAGCCTTCGGCGGACAGCAGATCGCCGCGGTAAGCGCTCGCGGTGTCGACGGTGTAGAAGGTGACGCGGCTGGCATTGGCTACCTGCGCCATGCGCTGGTAGGCGCCCTCGAAGTTGTTGCCGGCGGGCAGCCCATCACTGATGTAGAGCACCGCTTTGCGGTGTGGCAGGCCGGCCAGCGAGTTGACGAAGTTCTCCATCGACGCGACGGCGCCGCGGATCTGATTCTGCGACTCCTGCGCGTTCTGCTCGGCACTGGCGTAAGCGTCACCAACCACCGCGGCGGCATTGGCACCTCCGGCCTTGCCGGCGTTCTCGATCTCCTGACGCGATAGATCGATCTCGCTCTGCTGCAGGCCGCGGGCGGTGGTTTCCTTGGCTGCCGCGTCCACTGCCGTCAACAGCAGGTTGCGGTCGCGGGTGAAGGGCTGGGCGACCCGCAGCGAGGTGTTGGCCACGACCAGCATGGCAGGGTCGGTGCTGGGCAACTGATCTTCCAGGAAATCACGGACGGCTGGCATGACGCGCGCGCGGTTGCGCGGATGGATGTTGTAGTTGTCCAGGTAGAGCACGACCAGCAACTCTTGCTCCACGCGATCCAGGACCTCGGTGCCACCGCTGTCGACGGTTTGCAACTCGGTCGGTGCCTGCGTGTCCGGATAGCTGCGGCGCACGATCGAGAAGTTACTGATGTCGACCCGGTCGCCATCTTGGTAGACCTCGAAGTCGTCTTCGGTCAAGTCGGTGATCGGATTGCCGCTCCGATTGGTCACCATGACGTCGACGTTGACCACCTGCACGTCGACCACGTCGACGAACGGCTGTTGTTGCGCCTCCTGCGCGTGCGTCGAAGAGGCCGGGGCGAGGATTGCGAACAGGGCGGCGGCGCAAACCAGGATGCCTACCGCGTAGGGGGCTCTGGTCAGGCTGGGTTTGCACGAGGTCTGGGGCAGAGAGGTCATATCATGTCTCCTGGCGAGTCCGGCTCAGTCTTTGGCGATCCAGTCTGTGGCAAGTCAGTCTGTGGCGTGCCGCTCTTGGCGCGTCAGTGGCAGCCAACCCTGAGTTCAGTGAGTTCATCATCTTCAGCCAGCCATCTTCCGTACGACACGTACAGCGTAGCGAAGGAGGCCTCAGAAGCATACTTGTCGCGCGCGTCGACTGCCACAGTCGAGCGTCGGTCGATGTTCGGTACCCTCAACGGATACGCACGATACGGTGGCATGGGGCTACGGGTTTCTTCCAGCATGGGCAGAGGCAGAGTGGAGGCTGCGTCATGAGAGCTGCGTCACGGTGTGCCCAGATGTAAGCGGGCGAACGAGTCGCGGGAGTTGTAGGAATCACGTGCGCCGACGGCGACGGTCAGGGAATCTCGGTAGTCGGGCAGGTCGACCTCTGCAACGGGGGCGTTCGCGGAGGTGGATTCCTGGGCCAAAGCACTGTTCAGCCGCGCCTCGGACAAGCCGAACGAGGTCAGGCTGGCGAGCAAAGCTGTCAAGAGAATCCGATGCATGGCGAATTCCTCTAGGTCCCGCCGGTGTAACCCTCCGGCGCTGGCGTCGAGATGAAAGACGATCTGCCCTGGACCAACAGAGGTATCGGAAGAGTTATTCCGCCCACCTCTGACCGATCAGCTGTAAGCTGCTGGCTCTGGGCGACTCGAAGCCCTGTTTTCGAAGTACCCTACGCGACGATGCCCGAGGCCCCGAAGTTCTTGCGCCTTTTCCTGCCGCTGGTTCGTGTCTACCGCGATGCCTTCGATGGCTTGCCGCGCGATGCCTGGTGGTTGGCGCTGGTCGCCTTCATCAACCGCGCTGGCCTCATGGTTCTGCCGTTCATCAGCTTGTATGTGGTGCGGCAACTGGGTCTGCCGGCGAGTTCCGCGGGCATCGTGCTGCTCGCTTTCGGTCTCGGCTCGGTGGTCGGCTCGGTGCTCGGCGGCCGTCTGTGCGCCAAGGTTGGGGCGCTGCGCATGCAGTTGGTGTCGCTGCTCGCCGGTGGCCTCGGGTTCATCGCCCTCGGTACCCTCGACTCGATGGTGACCCTGGTGCCGGCCGTCTTTCTAGTCAGTTCGATCAGCGACGCCTACCGGCCAGCCGCCATGGTGGCGATGGTCGAATTGTCGCCTCTGCCCGTGCGTACGCGGGCCCTGTCCCTCATGCGCCTGGCGATGCACCTCGGGCTGACGGTTGGACCCGCGGTCGGAGGCCTGCTGGCGAGTGTCGACTACAAGCTTCTCTTCTGGGGTGACGGTCTCACCTGTATCGCGGCCGGGTTCGTCCTGTACCGCGTCTTGCCGCCCCGTCCGCTGCGCGGTGCAGGCGGAGAGGTTGCGCAGGCGCAGACGGAGATGGCCGCGGATGACGGAGCTGTCCACGCGGGACCTCTGCAGGACAAGCCCATGTTGGTGTTCTTGAGCATGGTCTTCGTCATGGCCTGCGTCATGTTCCAGTTCGCCGGCAGCCTGCCGCTGTACCTGACGACGGTCTATGCCTTCAGCGAGCGTGGAGTTGGCCTGCTGTTCGGTTTCAAGTCTCTGCTCACCGTTCTGTTCGAGATGCTGATTGTGCGGGCTTTCGAGCATCTGAAGCCGATGCGTATGTTCGGAATGGGTGCCTTCTTCCTTTGTGGTTGCTTCGCCCTGCTCGCTCTGCCGGAGCCACCATGGCTGGCGGTGGTCATGATGGCGTTGTGGTCGCTGGGTGAGATGCTCGCGATGCCGTTCTCCAACATCTTGGTCGTGTCGCGGGCCCCGGAGGGGCGCAGCGGGGCTGCGATGGGGCTGTATACCGGGGTCTTCTCCTGTGCCATGGTCGTCGCGCCTCCAGCCGGGTTGTGGCTGTTCGATCACTTCGGAGGTGAGGTGTTGTGGCTGACGGCGGGAGCGATGGGGCCGCTGTTGTGGGCCGCTGCGCGCTTGCTGGAGCCAAGGTGGGGCCGTCGAGGTTCTGAATGAGGTCCACGACCGCAGCCCGTGTGCTCAGTACGCTCAGCCTATAGAATCGGAGCGAGCTGACTACGGAGAGAGGGGAGACGCGGCAAGTGACCTGGCAGATCGGGCTGGTTCTCGGGATTCTGGTGACGGCAGTCGTGCTGTTCGTCACGGAGAAGCTGCGTGTGGACGTGGTGGCCCTGCTGGTGTTGGTGAGTCTCGCCTTGACAGGTTTGGTCGAGCCGCGGGAAGCGCTGGCTGGTTTCAGCAACCCGGCTGTGATCACGATCTGGGCCGTGTTCATTCTCAGCGGTGGTTTGACGCGCACGGGGGTCGCCAATCTGATCGGCCACCGACTCTTGCACCTGGCGGGGGCCAGCGAGGTGCGGTTGATGGCGTTGATCATGGTGACGGCGGCCTTGATGTCGGCGTTCATGAACAATGTGGGGGTGACCGCCCTGCTGTTGCCGGTAGTGATGGACTTGGCCCGCAAGACGGGCACGGCACCGTCCAGATTGCTGCTGCCGCTGGCATACAGTTCCCTCTTGGGGGGGCTGTTGACGCTCATCGGCACGCCCCCCAACATCTTGGTCAGCAGTGCCCTGCAGGACCGCGGCCATCCACCGTTCGAACTCTTCGACTTCACGTCCGTGGGCGGCGCGATCCTGGTGGCCGGAGTGCTGTACATGGTCTTCGTGGGGCGGCATGTGTTGCCACAGCGGGATCTGGCCAGTGCCGAAGGGGGCCATGCGAATGGCGAGGAGTTGTCCCAGGTCTACAACCTGGACGAGCGGTTGTTCGCCTTGCGCGTTCCAGAGGGATCGACGCTGGCCGACAAGACGCTCGGACAGAGTCGCCTGGGCTCGGCTCTGCGCCTGAACGTGCTGGCCATCCTGCGCGGCGCGGATAAACACCTGGCACCTCAACCGGACGTGCGGCTGGAGCCGGGGGATCGATTGCTGGTCGCGGGGCGGCCTAGCCAGACGGCAGAGTTGCTGGGCAGCGAGCAGATGGTGCTGGAGGCGTCGCAAGATCTCCACACGAAACGGCTGGTGTCGGAGCGGGTGCAACTGGCTCGCGTGAGGTTGATGCACGGTGCGGAGCTGGTCGGGCACTCACCGCGGGAGCTGCGCCTGCGTCGCCGTGGACTCAACCTCCTGGCCCTGCAGCGCCAGCAGCCGGTGAGCCGGCGCGAGATTCCGCGCACCAATCTGGCGCTCGACGATGTCTTGCTGGTGCAAGGCACTGCCGAGGCGCTGTACAAGCTGCGCGAAGACCCTTGCTGTGAAGTGACGCCGGCAGCCGGTGACGATCTAGCGCAGTTGGAGGGGCGCCTGCTGGCCCTGCGCTTGCCGGCCGGCTCGCGCCTGGCGCGCGGCACGTTGGCGCAGAGTCGTTTGGGCGATGCCTTCGAGTTCAACGTGCTCGGGGTGGTCCGGGACCAAGGCTTGGAGACCGAGCACACGGAGCTGATGCCGGGGCCGGAGTTCGCGCTGGCACCGGGGGACTTGCTGTTGGTCGAGGGCGACCGCGAGGCCGTCGAGGTGGTGCGTGGCCTGCAGAGCTTGCAGATCGAGCCTGACACACCAGCGCTGTTGCACCAGCTGGAGAGCGAGCAGGTCGGTATGGCCGAGGTGACGCTGTCGCCGCATACGCATCTGACCGGCAAGACGCTGCAGGAACTCAACTTCCGCGAGAAGTTCGGGCTCCAGGTGATCGCCGTCTGGCGCGGTGGGCGCCGCATTCGATCGAATCTACGCGATCAGAAGCTGCAGCTGGGCGATGGCTTGCTCGTCTACGGGTCGCGCGACAAGTTGCGCTTGTTGGCACGCGAGCCGGACTTTCTGGTCTTGACCGAGGACGCGCAAGAAGCGCCGAAGTTGCACAAGGCGCCGCTGGCTGTCGGGATCATGGCGGCGGTGGTCGGCACGGTGCTAGTCGGCTGGTTGCCGATCTATATCGCCGGCGTTGCCGGTGCCGCGGCGATGGTCGTCACCGGCTGCTTGACGATGGACGAGGCCTACCGCGAGATCGAGTGGCGGGCGGTGTTTCTGATCGCCGGTATGTTGCCGCTGGGCGTCGCGATGGAAAGCACCGGTGCAGCCGCTTTCCTGGCTCGCGCCGCCATCGGAGCCGTCGGCGACTTGGGGCCACTGGCGGTGATTGCCTGCCTGTTCTTGCTCACCGCGCTGTGTGCTCAAACGATGCCGACGGCCGCTGCGGCCGTGCTGCTGGCGCCGATCGCTTTCGACACCGCGGAGCAATTGGGAATGTCGCCGGAAGCTCTCTTGATGACGGTGGCCATGTCGGCGTCGGCGAGTTTCATGAGTCCGGTGGCCCATCCAGCCAACGTGCTGGTGATGGGGCCGGGTGGCTACCGTTTCACCGACTACATCAGGGTTGGCCTGCCGTTGACGCTGCTGATCCTGGCTGTGGTTCTGGTGGTGTTGCCGATCTTCTGGCCCCTGTATCCGGAAACGACCACGGCCGCCCCGGCTGCCGAGGTCGAGGAGGTGGCTGAGGAGCCGGCCCTGGAAGAGCCGGGCCTGGATGCACCGATGCTGGTGGAACCCATTCCCGAAGACGAGGTACCTGAGGTGCAGTCCCCTGAGCAGCCGGCGATCGAGGAGTCCGCCATTGAGGAGCCGGCCCTCGAGGAGCCAGCTGCAGAGACGCTGTTGGAAGTCGAACCCGTGGTGCCCGAAGAGCTGGTGACGCCGCCGCCCGTGGCTCCCGTTTCCGTGGGGACGCCCCTTTCCGAGGAAGAGCCCGGATAGTTGTGAGCTGGCAAATCGCGGCGGTCCTGGGGATGTTGACGCTGGCGGTGGCGCTGTTCGTCAGTGAGCGACTGCGCGTCGACGTGGTCGCCCTGCTGTTGCTGGTCAGCCTGGCTCTCAGTGGTTTGGTCGAGCCGCGGCAGGCGATTGCAGGTTTCAGCAACCCGGCTGTGGTCACGATCTGGTCGATCTTCATCCTCAGCGGTGGTCTTTCCCGAACTGGCGTTGCCAAGCTGTTGGGGCACCGTCTGCTGCGGCTGGCAGGAGACAGCGAAGTTCGATTGTTGCTGCTGATCATGACGGCTTCAGCGGTCCTGTCCGCGTTCATGAGCAACGTGGGTGTCACAGCGCTGCTGCTGCCGGTAGTGATGGATCTGGCGCGCAAGACCCGTACGCCGCCGTCCCGGCTGCTGTTGCCGCTAGCCTACAGCTCGCTCCTGGGTGGTCTCCTGACATTGATCGGTACGCCGCCCAACATCCTGGTCAGCGGCGCCTTGCACGATCGTGGCTTTCCGGCGCTGGATCTCTTCGACTTCACGGCCGTGGGAGGGGCAGTCACCGTTGCCGGCATCCTCTACATGGTTCTGATCGGTCGTCACTTCCTGCCGCGACGAAGCACGGACACCGACGCCGCGGGGCGTGGTCCAGACGACAGCGAAGAGCTACCGGGAGTCTACGACCTCAACGAGCAACTGTTCACCTTGCGCTTGCCCGCCGGCTCCCAGCTCGCCGACCGGACACTCGGCGAGAGCCGCCTGGGTTCGGCGCTGCGGCTCAACGTGCTGGCGATCCTGCGCGGTGAGAAGACGCACCTGGCTCCGCAGCCGGAGGTCCGATTGGAACCTGGTGATCGCTTGTTGGTGGCTGGCAGTCCGCGCCAAACAGCCGACTTGTTGGGGTGTCAGCAACTGGTGGCTGAGACGGCGGAAGATCTGGATACGACGCTGCTGCTGTCACAGCGCGTGCGCTTGGCGCGTGTGACGTTGCTCAGTGGCGCTCCATTGCTCGGCCGCTCGCCGCGCGAGCTGCAACTGCGCAAACGAGGCATCAACCTGCTGGCGCTGCTGCGACCGCATCACGTCACGCGGCGCCAGATTCCCCGCACCCATCTGACCGTGGGGGACACGCTGCTGGTCCAGGCGACAGCCGAGGCGCTGGACGACCTGCGCGCGGACCCAGCCTGCCGTGTCGAGCCCGCGACCCATCACGACGTCGCCGTGCTGGACGGTCGCTTGCTGGCGCTGCGCCTACCGGCAGGTTCGCGCCTGTCGCGCGGCACGCTGGCGCAGAGCCGGCTGGGTGATGCGCTCGGCTTCAACGTCCTCGGCGTTGTGCGCGCGGCCGACACTGTGCTGATGCCGGAACCGGATTTCCGCCTGCGCGAGGACGATCTTCTGCTGGTGGAGGGCGATCGTGAGGCGGTGTCCGTGCTGCGTGGCTTGCAAGGCTTGCAAGTAGAGGAGAGCGTGCCGCGGCTGTTGGAAGAGTTGGAGAGCGAGCAGGTCGCGCTCGCCGAGGTGATTCTGTCGCCGCACACGCTCGTGGCGGACAAGACGCTGCAAGACCTGAACTTCAGGGAGAAGTTCGGCTTGCAGGTCGTGGCGGTGCGTCGCGGTGGGCGGAGCCTGCGCTCGAATCTGCGCAAGCTTCGACTTCACCTGGGGGACGCTCTGCTGGTCTATGGGGCGCGCGAGAAGGTAAGGCTGCTGGCGCGGGAGCCAGACTTCCTGGTGCTCACCGAGGAAGCTCAGGAAGTCCTGCGCACGGATCGCGCCCCGCTCGCCGTGGGCATCCTGGCAGCAGTGATCGCCACGGTGCTGCTGGGCTGGCTGCCGATTTACATCGCTTCGGTCGCCGGTGCCACGGTCATGGTGCTCAGTGGCTGCCTGTCGATGGAGGAGGCCTACCGCGACATCGACTGGCGGGCGGTGTTCCTGATCGCTGGTATGCTGCCGCTCGGCCAGGCGATGCAAAACAGCGGTGCGGCTCTTTTCCTCGCCGCCACCGCTGTCGGGACCGTGGGGGAGCTGGGGCCGATGGTCGTGCTGGCGAGCGTCTTCCTGCTCACCGTCGTGTGTGCGCAGATCATGCCGACCGCCGCCGCCGCTGTGCTGCTGGCACCGATTGCCTTCGATACCGCCAGCCACCTGGGGTTGTCGCCGCAGGCGTTGTTGATGGCGGTAGCGATGGGAGCGTCGACCAGCTTCATGAGTCCCGTCGGTCATCCGTCCAACATCCTGGTCATGGGGCCTGGTGGCTATCGCTTCCGCGACTATTTCCGTATAGGCCTGCCCTTGACCTTGGTAGTGATGGTCGTGGTGCTGGTGGTCTTACCGCTCGTCTGGCCGCTCGCCTGGCCGCTCGCCGCCGAATCTCCCGTGTCGGCCGAGCCATCCATGCCCGGCGAGCCACCCGTGCCCGCAATACCTGCTGGCAGTACTGCGGAATCGGATGGTTCCGCCGAGATCGTGGAGCCGCTATCATTAGAGGATGAAGACCCTGCCGTTTCGCCTCCTGCTGCTCCTGTCCCTGCTCCTCCTGCCGACCGCCTGCGGTCCTGGCACACAGCCAGCTGGTGAGCCGATGCTGGAACAGCCTGACGCCTTCAATCGCCTGTTGGCCGAGACGCTGGAGGGCCTGTCTGAGGCACCCGCGTCTGCGCCATTAACTTCCACCTGAGGCGAGGCACCATGGAACAGAATCAAGCAAGCCGCGGAGCGCGGTGGATGTGCCAGCTCGGCACCCTCCAGCTCGGCACTCTCCTGCTGGGTATCCTTCTGCTGGGCATCCTTCTGCTGGGTATAGCTGCCGAGCCGAGTCGAGCGCAGACCTGCACCCCGGATGCTCAAACGCTGTGTTTGCAGGCGCAGCGCTTCGCCGTCAGCGTGACCTGGACCGACTTCTCCGATCGTAGCGGCGTGGGTACCGGCGTCAGCCTGACCGAGGATGCCGGCTACTTCTGGTTCTTCCGTCCTGGCAATGTCGAATTGGTGGTCAAGGTTCTCGACGGCCGCGGCGCCAACGGTCACTTCTGGTTCTTTTTCGGTGGCTTGAGCACCGTCGGCTATGAACTCGAAGTCACAGACACTGCCACGGGGGAGCAGCGTATCTATCGGAACCGACCTGGCGAGCTGCGCAGCTTGGCCGATGTCAGGGCGTTTCCACTCGGCTCACCGCTCTCAGCCGGAGACCTCGGAGAGGTGCCAGCCGAGTATCTGGGTTCGCCCCCAAGGCCCGTGGTAGACAAGGTCTCGTCCGAGTGTAGCCCCAGCGACACGCGGCTGTGCCTGCAAGGTGGACGCTTCCAGGTCGAGGTCGACTGGGTCAATCCCCTGGCCGGTGACGTCGAGGGACCGGCCCAGGCCGTCGACCTGACGCCGGATGCGGGGTACTTCTGGTTTGCTCGTCCCGGAAATGTCGAGATCGTCGTCAAGGTGCTCGACGGGCGACTGGTGAATGGAGATTTCTGGGTCTTCTGGGGAGCCCTGAGCAACCTGGACTACGAGATTCGGGTCACCGATACGCGTTCGGGACAGGTGCGCCAGTATCGCAATCCGCGGGGACGCCTGGCGAGCGGCGCCGACAACCATGCCTTTGTCCCGTCGGCGAACCCGCCGCTGGCGGCTCACATCAACGAGCCGGCGGTCGACGATCAGGAGATCAGCGCCTTCGATGTGCACATCGAGACCGATCCCTTCGCCGATCCTGATCCGGGCGATACCCACTACTGTTCGGATTTCGAGATCCTCCACCTCGACGCCGACACGCTGCAGCCGCTGGAGCGCGCCTGGGTGGCACCGTGCGTGATCGGTGCCGAGCGCGTGCACATCCACCTCGGTGACGGTCGCTTCGAGGGCAGCTTCGCGCTCCGCCAATCGCTGCTGCCAGAAGCGGTGTACCTGCTGCGCTTGCGCCACGTCGACTCGACGGGGTTGGCCGGGCCGTGGGCTGAGCGTCGCTTTCGCACCCAGCCGCAAACCGGAGTGCGCGCACTGGAGGTCGCCGACTTGGTGGTGAACGACGCCTTGTCTTGGCGTTCGCTCGACGGTGAGCCCGTGGTATTGCCGGGCTCGGAGGCCGCCGAGGTCGTGCTCGAAGGACCGCCGCCGGTGCGCTTCCTGACCCTGCGTGGGCTGGACGGTAGCAGCAACCAGGTCGACGATGCACCGCCGCTGGCACGACACGAGCCCTTGCGCGTGCGATTAGCTGCGGGCAGCGCTGCGCTGCAACTGCCGGCGACGGACTTGACGGTGACCGACAGTGGCGGTGAAACGCACACGATCTTCCTGCCAGCGGTCGATCTGCCAGCAGGGCAGTCGCAGGTCTTCTGGGTCTCGAGCAACGGCAGCACCTACCATGGGCAGGCGCCGCAGCGGATCCCGCGCTTCACCGAGCTGGCACGCTCCTCGCCGGTACCTTGGCAGGTAATGCAGCCCGGCTACCAAGTCGAGATCGTCTCTGAAGGCTTCCAACTGCCGGTCAACCTCGCATTCTTGCCGCCGGCCGAGTTGGCGGAGCAGGACGCGGCGGGTGTCGAGCCTTCCGACCCTTGGTTCTACGTCACCGAGCTGTACGGCAACGTCAAGCTGGTCCGCCGCGACGGCAGCGTCGAGGACTTCGCCACCGACTTGCTCAACTTCAACCCGACCGGCAATTTCCCGGGCTCGGGCGAGATGGGCGTCAGCGGTCTGGCGGTACATCCGGAGACCGGGGACGTCTACGTCGCGCTCGTCTATGCGCAGGACCCAACGTCGCCGAACCCCATTTTCCGACCGCGCGTCGTGCGCTTCGAAGGGGTGCACCATGCGCGACACGATGCCGAGCCGGTGACGGTACTGGATCTGGCGACGACCGCGCAGTCACCGTCGCACCAGATCTCCAACCTCAGCTTCGGTCCCGACGGCAAGCTCTACGTGCACCTGGGAGATGCGGCCCGGCCGTTCGATTCCCAGAACCTGGAGCGTTTCACCGGCAAGATCCTGCGCCTGGAGCCCGATGGCACTGCAGCGGTGGACAATCCCTTCTACGACGAGAGCGATGGTCTGACCGCGACCGACTACCTGTACGCCTACGGCTTCCGCAATCCGTTCGGCGGTGCCTGGAGGGCCGCGGACGGCGTGCACTACCAGGTCGAGAACGGGCCGTCCGTCGATCGCTTCGCGCGCGTCGATGCGGGGCAGAACTATGGCTGGGGCACGCCGGGCATTCCAGGCAACGAGCTGATGGAAATCGGCGCCATCTACAACTGGCCGATCGCCCATGCACCGGTGAACCTCGCTTTTGTGCAAGCGGAAACGTTCGAGGGTAGCGGTTTTCCGGCGGCCAAGCAGGATCACGCTTTCGTCACCGAGTCCGGGCCGACCTGGGCGCCGGGACCGATGATCCGTGGCAAGCGCATCGTCGAGTTCGTGCTGGACGCCAACGGTGGTCTGGTAGCGGGGCCGCTGCCGCTGATTGAGTACAACGGTTCCGGGCGCTCGACCGCGGTCGGTCTGGCCGCCGGTCCGGACGGCCTCTACTTCAGTGACTTCTACCGTGACGTGCCGAGTGTCAGCGGTCCGGCGGGCGCCATCGAACGCGGCTCGAGGATTTTGCGCGTTCGCTACATTCAGGACTAAGAAGGCGGCCAGGGGTAGGGAGTCTCGGCGGTGCAACGTGCATAGGCGGCCGCGTCGCCGACGTGATGGACTCGGTGCGCTGGGAGTATGATCCTGAGGATGAACTCCTCTCGCCCCTCGTTTCCACCGAACGGTACTTCCGAGACTTCCCCTGGGACGGCGCCGGCGAACTCGCGGACAGCGCCGGCAGCGCCCGCTCTGACGACAGCGAGTAGTGCCCTCGGTCCTCGCCTGGCGCTGATCACGACCGCGCTGCTGTTCTCGACAGGGGGCGCGGCGGTCAAGGCGACGGCGCTGAGCGGCTTCCAGGTGGCATCCCTGCGCAGCGGTGTCGCCGCTCTCGTGTTACTCCTGCTGCTGCCGGCCGCGCGCCGCGGCTGGACGCGTCGTACGCTGGTCGTTGGCGTCGCCTATGCCGTCGTCATGGTGCTGTTTGTCCTCACCAACAAGCTGACGACCGCCGCCAATGCGATCTTCCTGCAAGCCACGGCACCGCTCTATGTGCTGGGTCTGAGTCCGTGGCTCCTGGGCGAGAAAGTGCGGCGTCGCGACCTGGCCTTCATGGCCGCCTTGGTTGCTGGCATCGCTTGTTTTTTTCTCGACTTGCGCGCGCCGAGCGCCACCGCCAGCGATCCGTGGTTGGGCAATTTGTTGGGGGTCGCCCTGGGATTGGGCTGGGGTTTGACCATCTTCGGGCTACGCTGGCTCGAGTCCGGCAGCGGGCCGCAGGGCGACGCCGAGGAGCGCACCGGCAGCGCGGCCAGCGCCGTGCTGGCCGGTAACCTCTTGGCCTTCGTGGCGTGTCTGCCCATGGCGCTGTCCGCCGGCGGAGACGCCGCGCTGGCCGGTCTGCAGCTGCAGGACGCCCTGGTCGTTCTGTACCTGGGGGCCATCCAGATCGCGCTGGCGTACCGCTTGCTCACCTCCGCAGTGCGCTACGTCGGAGCCTTCGAAGCCTCGCTGCTCCTGCTCGTTGAGCCCACCTTCAGCCCGCTCTGGGCATGGTGGCTGCACGCCGAAGTGCCGGGCCTACTGGCCCTCCTCGGCGGTGCGATCATTCTGACGTCGACCGTCGCACACCTGTGGGCGGGTCGATCTTCTTTCTGATTCCAAAGATTTTTCCCGCATTCGCTGCCTTCGGAAACCTTCTTACTGGAGGCCGACATCGGCCATGGAGGCCGAGCCAGTTTGCCGCCTCCAGTGGAGGTTTTTTCCATGTTCTTTGTGCACATTTTCCTGGCCGTATTGATGCCGGAAGATCCACACCTCGGCGAGGAACTCGCCGTCGGAAGCTACCTGGACCCCAATGGCGGTTCCGGGAATTTACACACGGGGGTGTCGACCCACTGAGGTCGACCCCACTCCACGTGGCTCGGTAGAAGGAGGGCCGGCAGCATCTCGGTACGCATGTCCGCGGGTGCTGCCGGCCTTGTCTCGGGTGAACCGTTGCCGCAGGTTTGCTACACTGGCGCTTCCTTCGCAAGAGATTTTTGTCCCGGAGGGCAAGGCCATGGAGAACGAACTCGACCGCATCGTCCGCCGAATTCTGAGAGACGCTGGTGCCTGGGACGAGCGTGCCGCCTTGGAGCGGCAAGAGGCCGAGCCCTTGCTGTCCGAGTTCGAGACGTTGTCAGTCGCCGAACGCTGGCGCCGACTGCGCGAGGACGCCCGGTACCAAACGTACGCTTTCGCACGGTTGCTCGGTGAGTGCAGCCGACGCAGGGCGCTGAGGCATCCCGCCGAGGCGAGATTCTGGGCCGAGTACAGCCTCGACGCGGCGCAACGGTTGCGTTCCGCCGACTACGATCCAGAGTTGATCGAGGATCTACGCGCCCAGTGCTGGGGGCTGCTGGCCAACGCCTACCGCGTGGCCGGAGAAGTGACAGCGGCAGAAGCGCCGATCCGGTGCGCTCGTGCGCACCTGGCGGCCGGTTCCGGTCTGCCGGCGGCGCGCGCCGAGGTGTTGACGCTCGAAGCCACGGTGCGCCTCGACCAACGTCGCCTGGACGAGGCGGAGGAGTTGTTCGCCGAGTGCCTGTGCCTGCGACGTGAGTTGGGCGACCGTCACGCGGAAGGCCGCATCTTGGTCAGCATGGCCAACCTGCAGCGCGAGCGCGGCGCGCTCGAAGAGACCGTCAAGCTGCTCGACCAGGCCCTGGAACTGATCGAGCGCGAGCGCGAACCGCGCCTGGAATTGTGTGCTCGTCACAACTTGGCCGACAGCCTGATCGATCTGGGCCGCTTCGAGGAGTCGGCGGAGCTACTGCCCGAAGTGCGTCAGCTGGCCGACTCCGTGGGCGAGGATCTGGACCGCTTGCGCTTGCGCTGGCTGGAAGGACGCGTGGCGATCGGCCTCGGTTCGATCGACCTCGCCGAGTGCTTGCTACACGAGGCGCGCTGGGAGTTCACGCAGCGAGAGATGTACTACGACGTCGGCTTGCTGAGCCTGGAACTGGGCCTGCTCCTGATGACTGAAGGTCGCCTGCAGGAGCTACGAGAGCTGGCCACCGAGACGGTCGAGATTTTCCAGAGCCGCCAGATCCAGCGCGAGGCCACGGGGGCCATGCTCCTGTTCGCGCGTGCCGCGGCGACCGAAGAGGTCACGCGCGAGCTACTACAGAACCTGGTCGCCCGGCTGCAGGAAGCGCGAATGCAGTCCACGGGGATCCAGCCTCCAAGCCGCGACGAGCGGCCGGGTGGTCGATGAGCGACGCTCTGCCGCCGCGTCTGGTACAGCGGCTGTTGCTGGTCTACAACGCCCGTTCGGGCAAGGCCGCGGCCTTGCTCGACAGCGCTCGCAAGCTCTTCGGTGGTGGCTGCTCCCTGTGCCGCATCACCCACGGGCTGGCAACAGAGAAGGATGCCTGGCGTGACTGCCGAGAGCGCCTAGGCGTGCCGGTCGACGGTCTGCACACGGACGAGTTGAGCGCGCGGGAGCGCGCGGTTTTGCCCGGGCTCCCGGCGGTCCTGGCTGAAGTTGCCGCTGCGGACACAGGCTGCGAGCTGGTCTGTCTCGCTGGTCCCGAGGCTCTGGCGGGCTGCCGGGACGAGCCGGAGGCCTTGGAGTCGGCGTTGCGGAGGGCGGCCCAGGAGGCCGACTTGGAACTGCCGTGACGCGAGCTACCAACCAGAGCTGGAACCCCCGCAGGCCTGTTTGCGTAGTAGAAGTGCGATGAAGCTTCGAAACCAACTCATCCTCGCCTTCCTCCTACTCTCGGTGGTGCCGCTCGTCACCATCGTCCTCTACGGCTACTACTCGGCCGAGGCAGCTCTGGCCGGTGCCGCGCGCAGTGAGAGCGCGCAGCTGGCCGACGACCTGCGTGGCCGCCTGAGTGAGGTGCGGCAGCGCCTGCAGCATCTCAGCCGCCTGGACGGTGCACGCTTGCTGGCGAACGACGGCGAGTTTCTCCAGCGAAGTGTGCAGGGTGTGCCGGGTGTCGAAGGCTGGCAGTTCGCTCCGTTTCCGGGCGTGGTGGTGCCGGCAGAAGAAGGTGACGTGGCGAGCACCTCGACAGTGCCTGGCGGTGTCCCTGAGGGAGAGCAGAGGACCTTCGTCTATGTCCTCGGAGCGCCGGAGGCGCCGGCAGCGCCGGTAGCACCGGAACCCCCGCTGGTTCACGGAAGTGAGTCCCCGCGAGCCACGCCGAGGCTACAAGCTCCCGAGTCCCGCGAAGCCCCCTCGGTGCTGCGTGACCTGCAGGAGGCGGAGGACATCGACGCGGAGTTGAAGATGCAGTTCGGGGAAACGGTTCTGGCCGCGCGGGACATCGCGCTCACGCACCTGCTCGAGCAAATGGGGCAGGCGCTGGAGCAGCACGCTGACGCCGAGGGCACGGCGGACTATCTGCAGCCGTTGGTCCACATCGCGCGCTCCTGGGAGCTGAATACCTTGTTGCGGGGGCAGCTGCAGCGGGAGAACGAATTGACGCGGCAGGTGCTGGGCAGTGACTTCGAGGTAGAAGTCAAGGACGCCGGCCGGGTTGTGGGTATCCTGCGGCCGCGCATCGAAGCCAAGAAGATGATCTACAGTCTGCTCAGCGGAACTCGCCGCCAGCGCGGTGACGTGGCATTCGCGGTCGATTCCGAGGGAGAGCTGTACGCCTTGCCGGACGATCGTGAGCGTCTCGCTGAACTGGACCTGCTCGACAGCGAGGGCCACCTGAGACCGAACCTGCAGCAGGCTGCGCCGGACTATGTCCTGTCGACGTTGGTCGACGAGCCATCCGGCTTGACCGTCGGTATTTTGCGCCCGACTGGCGAAGCCGTGGCCGGCCTGCGCCGCAACGCCGCGATCAATCTAGCCTTCGGCCTAGGCATCGTGGCGCTGGCGTTGCTCGGTATCTTGCCGCTCTCTGGCCGCCTCACGCGCAGCCTCGGCGAGCTGGCGAACGGTGCCGAGCGATTGGCGCACGGCGACCTCCAAGTCCGCGTGCCCGTGCGTTCGAACAACGAAGTGGGCCACTTGGCACGCGCTTTCAACCACATGGCATTCGAGCTCTCCGAGCACCAGCAACGACTGCTGGATGGAGAGCGGCGGCACAAGGAGCAAGAGATTCACCAGCGTTTGCTGGAAGCCGAGAACCACCGCAAGTCGCAGGAACTCGAGGAAGCCCGACGCTTCCAACTGGCGCTGCTACCCCGCACGCTGCCGCGCTTGCCCTATCTGAGCATCGCCGTCCACACCAAGACGGCGGCCGAGGTCGGTGGCGACTACTACGATTTCCTGCTGCAGGGTGGCGCTTCGACCGATGGCGTGCTGACCGCCGTCATTGGTGACGCCACCGGCCATGGTGCGCGCGCCGGCACCATGGTCGCTGTGATCAAGAGTCTGTTCACCGCCCACGCCGCTGTCACCGAGCCGCCCGAGTTCCTGAGCCGCGCGTCGACCACGATCAAGGGCATGGGCCTGGGACGCATGGCCATGGCCCTCACCCTGCTGCGCTTCGACGGGTACCGTCTCACCGCCGCCTGTGCCGGCATGCCGCCGCTCCTGCTCTATCGCAGAGCCCAGGGCAGCGTCGAGGAGGTCGCCTTGCCGGGAATGCCCTTGGGCGGCGTGCTCGACTTCAAGTACCGTGCCTGGCAGGCTCAGCTCGAGCCCGGGGACACGGTGCTGCTGATGAGTGACGGCTTTCCGGAGCGCGTCAATGCCGCGGGGGACGTCATGGGCTACGAGCGTGCGCGCGAGGTCTTCGCCGCTGTCGCCGAGCAAGAACCGGACGCGATCGTCGCTGCTCTCGACCGAGCGGGTGGCGAGTGGGCTGCCGGGCATCCGCTGGAGGACGACATGACTTTCGTCGTCTTTCAACTGACCTGAATCGGACACCGAAGTACACCACCGAGAATGAACTACGTCCGCGATAGGATTCCACCATGATTGACCCGATCAGTCTTGCTCAGACCACCGCCAGTGTGCCCTTCCTGGCGTCCCGTGTCTTCCAGTGTGGCTTTGCTGCAGCCGCGCTGGCCCGCATCAGCCACGAGGTGGATTGGGCGTGGCTGTCTCTGGTGCGTGACCTGCCGGCGTGGACCCACGGCGATCTGACGCTGCTGGTGCTCGGTATCCTGGCGCTTCTGGAGGTTCTGGCGACCAAGGATCCGGATGCCCGGCGGCTGCTCGGCCTGTTCGACGCAGAGATGAAGGGCGCCGCACAGATCGTCTTCGCGACGGTGCTGCAGACGGGGTTTGTAGGCCTCGGGACGCGCACCGTCGAGCCGATCGAGGCGGCGATCACGACGCCGCAGATGTTGCTCGCCTTCGGCTCCGGTATCGCCGTCTGGGGTGTCGCCAAGCTGCGCCAAGGGGTGCTCGATTTCTTCGCCGAGCTGGACGAGGACGATGATCTCGGCCTGCAGCGCCTGGTCAGCTGGGCTGAGGATGGTTGGTCGATGGGTGGCATCGTCTTGGTGTTGCTGGCGCCCGTCCTCGCCGTCGTGGTCGCTGGCCTGACTCTGCTCGGCCTGTGGCTGGTCCGGCGCTGGGTCGATCGGCGCGAGACCCTGCTGCTCGAACCCTGCCCGCACTGCGGTGAGAGCCGGCATCCCAGTGCCGTGGAGTGCCCGGCTTGCCGCCAGCCCCAACCACAGCCGCGGCAGGTCGGCGTGCTGGGCCAGGCCAGCCAGCTAGCGGTCACGGACATCGCGGCCCACCGCCGCATGCTGACCGCGCGCAAGCGCTGTTCATCGTGCGCCACGCGCCTGCGCAAGAAGACCGTCCGCCAGCCGTGCCCACGCTGTGTCACCGAGACCTTCGCCTCGCGCACCGAGGTCGACCAGCACCTGGAACTAGTGAATCGTCGTTTGCCCCAGACGTTACTGATCTGCTGGGGATTGAGCTTTGTGCCGGTTCTTGGCTTGATCCCAGGCATCCTCTACTATCGCCTGGGCCTGGTGTCGAGCCTGCGGTGCTACGTCTCACCGGTCAACAACTTCTTCGGTAGGTGGATGGTGCGACTGATCACCTTGTTCCTCCTCCTGCTGCAACCAGTTCCGATCCTGGGTAGTGCGGTCTTACCGCTGATGGCGTTCACCAACTACCGGGTCTACCGCGGCATGCTCGAGAAGCAGCGCGATGCTGCCTTCCCGAGCTGAGCTGTTGAGCTGAAGTCAGCGTTGGAGCTGCATGAGCGAGTATCTCAGCGACATCCTGATTTTCTTGGGCATCTGCTTCGCCCTCTTCCTGCTGGTCATCGCGGCCATGTTGGTGGCGGTCGCGTGGCTGGGCAAGAAGTGGTTGGACAGGCTGGTGATTGCCGACCCGGAGGTGCTGCACCGGCGCCTCGACAAGCTGCGTACCAAGGCCCCTGGCCTGAGTTCGGAAGAACTGGTGCACAAGATCGTGCACCGAGAGGCGCTGAAGTGCGGTGTGGTCGGCTTCATCACCGGTTTCGGTGGTCTGCCGCTGCTGCCCGTCATGGTGCCACTGGACATCGCCGTGTCGCTGCGAATTCAGGCGACGATGGTCAACTTCATTGCCCAGGTGTACGGTCGCGAGCCGCGTTCGAGCCAGGGTTTGAAAATGCAGACCTACCTGATCATGACCGGTAGCGAGCAGGTGGTGAGTGTCTCCAGCCGTTTGCTGCGGGAGCTCTTGCTCAAGGCGGCGACGCGCTCGTTCGTCAAGATCGTGCCGCTGATCGGGGGTCTCGCCGGCTTCGCGGCCAACTGGTTCACCACGCAGGCGATGGGGCGAACGGCAGTGCGCTGGTACAACGGTGACTTGCAGGCACTACCGGACAAGGTGAGTCAGCTGCTCGGGCGCGGTGATCAGGGTGGGGTCACCATCGCCAAGGGTGAAGACGTCATCACCAAGGGCGAAGAGTAGACGGGCTGGACTCAAGCGATGCGTTCGCGCACCAGAGCCGGTACCGCTGCGGTGCCCTCGCTGACGTGGAAGCAAGCCTGAAAGCGCTCGATCAGCGCCTCGTCGTGCCGGCGCAAGTAGAGGCGGGCGAGTTCGTCGCCGGCACGGACCTCGTCGCCGAGGCGGCGGGGGCAATGGAGGGCGATCTCGAAGTCGATGGCATCGCCAGGGTGGCGCCGGCCGCCGCCGGCGTCACCGAGCAGCAGGCCGAGGTCGTGGGTATCGACACTTGCCAGCACGCCCGTCGTCTCGGCGGTCAGCACCACTTCTTCAGGGGCCAGCGGCAGCACGGGCGCGCGCAACCACGTGGGGTCGGTTCCTTGCCCCGCGGCCCACTGGTCGAAGCGTTCGCGTGCACTGCCATCGGCAATGGCAGTCTCGAAGCGGGCTCGCGGTAGCGGCTGACCGAGCAGAGCCGTGACCTCTTCGCACAGCACGTAGACGATCTCCATCAGATCCGCCGGGCCGTGCCCTTCCAGGGCCTCCAGGCTCTCGCGCACCTCGCAGGTGTGACCGGCCCAGCGGCCGAGCACCTGGCTCATGTCGGTGATCAGCGCGGAGGCAGCGGTGCCCATCGCCTTGGAGGTCTCGACCAGCAAGCGTGCCAGGGCGCGGCCGTCCTCGAGCCGAGGCAGGATCGCACCGTTGCCGGTCTTGACGTCGAAGACGACGGCGCTGGCGCCGCTGGCCAGCTTCTTGGACAGGATCGAGGCGGTGATCAGCGGCAACGAGTCGACGGTCGCGGTGACGTCGCGCAGGGAATAGAGACGGCGGTCCGCGGGGGCGATGTCGCCGGTGGGCAGGCCCATGGCCATGCCGCAGCGGCGCAGTTGCCGCAGGGCTTGCTCGCGGTCGAGGGCTTGCTGCAGGCCGGGCAGGGTCTCGAGTTTGTCGGCGGTGCCGCCGGTGTGTCCCAGGCTGCGACCGGTGAGCATGACGACCGGTACGTCACAGGCAGCGAGCAGAGGAGCGAGAATCAGCGACACCTTGTCGCCGACGCCGCCGGTGGAGTGCTTGTCGGCCAGCAGCGGGATCTCGTCGCACAGACGCCACTGGTCGCCGGACTCCAGCATGCCGCGGGTCAGCTCGCGTGTCTCTTCGGCATCGAGGCCTCGGATGACCGACGCCATCAGGAAAGCGCCGAGTTGAGCGTCGTTCCAACCGCCGTCTTCGGGACCAGCGCTGGCACCGTGCACGACGGCCGCGATTTCTTCCGGTGCCAGCGCGTGGCCCTGCCGCTTACGGTACAGAATGCGGTAAGGGCTGCTCATGGCAACGTTCAGCGTCGAGGGGCTGCCGGCGGGCCGGGTCAGCCGCCCAGGCTCAGGCTCAGCGGGTTGGGCCCGGTCGGGCCCGGATCGGCGCCACCCAGTCGGTTGACCTTCAGGCGGGCGGGCGACGCGTAGCCGGACTGCGGGAACTCTTCCATCAGGCGACGGTAGTGGGGCAGTGCCTCGTCGGAACGCTCGAGCTGCTCCAGGGTCTGGCCCAGCTCGTAGAGCACCAAGTCCTCGGGCAGCGGTGGCGGTTCGGACCTCAGCATGTCCTGCAGTTCGCTGGCCACGGTTTCGGCCTCGCCACTCTCACGCCGCAGTTGCAGCAGATTGACGTGCGCCTGCATGGCCAGCATGTTGTCACCGCCGTGGTCCAGGTAGGCCTGCCAGCCCTGGCGCGCGGTTTCGAGGTCGCCCTCGCTTGCCGCCATGTCGGCCAGCAACAGGCGGGCGACGGCGCCGGCATCACTGCTGCCATAGGCCTCGATGACGCTCTGGAAGTGCTCCTTGGCGGCGGCGTCACGGCTCGCCTCGTCGACGAAGGTCGGGCCCTTGTAGCCTTCGGGAGGCGTACCGCCCTCGGCGACGATCGGCGCGGAGAAGGTCTCCATCGCTTCGGCCAGCGCGGCGTTGGACTTTTCGGAGCGGCTGTCCTGGTACCAGCGGATGCCGGCCACCAGAAGGACGCCGACGATCACCGCCACGACGGCGCCGACGATCAACTGAATGTGACTACGACTGTAGTCGAGGGTCTCCTCGACCGTGGTGACGAATTGGTCTTTGCGCTTGATTTCTCGGCGCGTCAATCTGTTGCTCATGGCGCTTCCTCAGCGTGTCCCGCGGGCACGGGATGAAGATTGTGGGCGATGGGAGTGTCCTGGCGTGCGGCCTGCCTGGGCAGGCAAGGATAAACCACCCCTGTGCCGGGATCAACCGCAGGCTTCGATACCGGCTTCGTCGACAGCATGGTTCAGCCGTCGATCGACGCCGGCAGTGGCTCGAAGACCAGTGGATTCTCGGCTTGCAGGTTCGCGATGCGCACGCTGACGCGGCCGGCCAGCAGGGCCGCCAGCGGCTCCCCGACCACCTCGGCTCGCCAGCCGCTGAGCAGCGGCAGGGAGTCTTCTTCGTCGTCCGCGCCTTGGTTGGTTTCAGCCTGGGCGCTTGTGGCCGCCAGGCGTTCGCGCACCATCTTGCGCAGGTCTTTGTGGCTCGCCACCAGGCTCGGGGCGACCTCGGCTTGCTGGCAGGCGTGGTGCATGCCGAGCACCATTAGCTGGCACAGCAGGTCGACTTTGGGGTCGTCGCGTTCCGGCGCTGCCGATGGTCGTGGCCATTCGGACGGGTCGAGGTCGAGCGCCTCGCCGATGGCTCGCTGCATCGCCGGAATCAGCCGCCGCAAGTCTGGACGCTCGAAACCGCGAATGCGGCGCATCTGCTCTTCGTCCTTGCTGGCACGCCGAGCCAACGCGCACAGCAGGTCGTCGCGCAACACGCGCTTGGGTCGCACGTCGCGCTGTTTTCCCGCAGCCTCACGCCAGCGCCATAGTCCCCGTAGCACGGCGAGTTGCTTGGGCTTGAGGCCGTTGGAGCCCTTGACGCGCTGCCAGCGCTCTCGCCCGGCTTCGCGCTCGATGTCGTGCTGCCAGGCTTCCATCTCGGCGTCGAGCCAGGGCAGGCGGTCGCGGGCATCGAGTTCGCGGCGCAGGTACTCGCGTAGCGCGTGCAGGTGACGCACATCCTCAGCAGCGTAGCGCAGCTGGTGCTGCGACAGCGGTCGGCGGCGCCAGTCGGTGCGCTGCTCTCCCTTTCCCGGATCGATGTCGAGCACCTTCTTGCACAGGTTGGCATAGCCGATGGGGTAGGCGAGACCGAGCAGGCCGGCAGCGACCTGCAAGTCGAGCAGCCGGTGCGGTCGCCGGCCGGTGGCACGCAGGCAGAACAGCAGCTCCTCGCGCCCGCCGTGGATGACCGTCTCGACTGGCGCTTCCACCAGAGCCTGCCAGAAGGCGGACACGTCGGGAATCTGCAGCGGATCGATCAAGGCCAGACGGTCGCCGACCTTGACCTGGATCAGGCACAGCTCGGGGTCGTAGGAGTCCTCGGAGACGAATTCGGTATCGACGCCCACCACGTCTGCCTGGCGGATCTGGTCGCACAGGGCGTGGAAGGCGTCGGCGTCGGTGATCATGTCGAAGTGGTCGTCGCGGCTCATGGCTGGGAGGATCACGGATCGAGTCGAGAAATGCAAGCGGCGGCACGGGAGCTACAGCCCATTTCCGAGGTGCACACGAAGAAGGGCACCCGCGCGGGGTGCCCTTGGATCGGACCAAACGAGGCGAGGTGCCTTACTTGCAGGTCTTGCGGCCGTTCGGGCCCTTGCACTTGTTCGAGCAGCAGTCGCTGTTGCTGGTGCAGCTGTCGCCCTTGGGGGCGCAGGTCGGGCCGGGGCCGGGGCCACCGGTGTCGCCGACGACGGCGTTGTTCGGCACGTTGTTGCCCAGGTCGTTGATGATGGCATCGATCGGCACACCACGGTTCGGGCAGTTGGCGCAGTGGTGCAGCGCGACCACTAGGTGGTCGCTATAGCCGAGCACCGGCGAGCCCGAGGAGCCGCCCTGGGTGTCACAGTAGTAGCCAATGTCGCCGGGGCCGCCGGAGCAGGCCGGCGAGTTCAGGCTGTAGACCTCGCAGAAGCCGGAGCCGTCCGATGAGTGGCCGGAGTTGACCGCGATCTGCTTGCCCCAATGTGCGGGATGCTGGGGGATGTAGATACGCTCGTTGAGCGTCGCACCTGGGCCGCGCATCTGCATGAAGCCGTAGGTACCGGTGGGGTTGGTCGGCAGCTTGACGAGGGTGTAGTCCAGCGCCGAGTCGGTCTGGACGAAAGTGGCACTGGTGGCCACGATGGTGCCTGGGCAGGCGCCCCAGCTGGCGCAGTTGGTGGAGCAGCTGCGTTCGGCCATGAACTCGTAGTTGGTGTTGTTGGCCTCACTGCTGTTGGCGACGCAGTGATTGTTGGTCATCAGGTGGCCTTCGTCGCCGACCAGCCAGCCGGTGCAGGCGTACGTGCCGGAGATCAGCAAGCGGGCGACGGCGCGCGACTTGTCGTAGATGGTCGGCTCGCTGCCCTGGTAGCACTGAGCCCAATCAGCGTCGTTGCCGCCGCAGATCGCCTTGGCCGGGCCGTCCTCGACCGGGAAGGCGTCGTCGTAGCCGCGCGCGAAGCTGTCGATCTGCACCGCACCCTCGGCCAGCGGTACGCGCGAGTAGAGCTCGACGATGGCGCGGTCACCGGCGATGTGGATGCCCCAGAAGCCACCGGCTTCGCGACCCATGCGGCCCTTGCCGAGGGCTTCGTAACGCTCCGAGCGGGTGCCGTCCGGCGCGCGCACGATCAGGGAAGCGCCCTCGGGCAGATCGAAGCGGCCGAAATGCGGCGCGATGTAGCTGGCGCCATCGAAGAACAGTTCCTCACTCCACACCAGGCGCGGCGCACGGCTGCTGCGCTCGACGGCCGGCGAGGTGAAGCTCATCTGGATGGCTTCACCGACCTGCACGGGACCCTGGGTCATGTCCGGCAGCTGGTTCAGGGTGTCGAGGAAAGCCTCGGTGTTCGCGGTGTGCTCGGCGACTGCCGGCAGGGCCAGCAGGGCGAGCGCCAGCAGCGCGACCACGGCGAATCGGGGGGTCTGCCTGAAGTTCATGATGATCCTCTCGTAATTACAAGACGTACCGATGTTTCCCTGGGCAGCACACAGACCGCCCCAGGTTTGAAGGACCCGGTTCCCATCCAGACACAGCTGTTGGATTGAACCCAGAGAGAAGAGTCGGTAGCGCGCACCACGGGCGAGCGAGACCGAAGATATGGAAGATGGCCGCGAGTATAGCGGCGGCATTTGACCAGTGCAAGGGCGGATCCCGTACGGACCCCGTCGGGATCCGAACTCTGCGGTGCTGAGCCACCTGCCAGCGTCTTTACCCGCACTGCGGCGTGCCGTACACTGTCGTTGTGCCGCTGTGCGGCATTTTCTGCTCATCTCGCCGCGCAGCGGCATCGACCAGGAGGCGAACTCGTGACGACAGAAACCGTGACCAACAAGTCAGCAGCCGTAGCGACGTCCAGCAAACGCGTGGTGATGGTGACCGGCTTTCCGGGCTTCCTGGCCAAGCGTCTGCTGCGCCAACTGGGGACCGCGCAGCCCGGGAATGAATACGTACTGCTGGTCGAAGAACGCTTTCAGGCCAAGGCTGAGGACGACCTGCGCGAATTGGAAAGCGAAGTAGCGGCGCTCGAGGGGCGCTGGCAGGTGGTGGTCGGTGACATCACCGACCCGCAGCTCGGCCTGAGCTATGGCGACTACTGGGACCTGGTCACCCAGGTCAACCGTTTCTGGCACTTCGCCGCCATCTACGATCTGGCGGTCAAGGAGACCGTGGCGCACAAGATCAATGTCGCAGGCACCCAGCACGTCCTGGACTTCTGTGCCGAGTGTACGGACTTCCGCTGCCTCTACTACGTCTCCACCTGTTACGTCTCCGGCGACCGGCGGGGCGAGATCCGCGAGGACGAGCTGGCTGCGGGGCAGAAGTTCAAGAACCACTACGAGTCGACCAAGTTCCTAGCTGAGAAGGCGGTGCAGGAGCGCTGGGACAAGATCCCGACCGTGATCTTCCGTCCGGCGGTCGTGGTCGGCGATTCCAAGACCGGGGAGACCGACAAGTATGACGGCCCTTACCCCATGATCCAGTTGCTCATGCGCCTGCCCCAATGGGCGCCGGTGCCAGCCATCGGCCGTGGAGACTCGACCATCAACCTCGTTCCCGTCGACTTCGTGATCGACGCCATGGTGGCGATCAGCGGCCAGGAAGGCATCACTGGCAAGGTCTACCAACTGGCCGACCCGGAGCCGATGAGCACTCATGACGGTTTGCAGGCGATCCACCACGCCCTCGGCCGCTCGGGCACCCTAGGACGTCTGCCGCCGGCCCTGGCCGAAGCCTCGATGAGCGTTGGTTTGGTGCGCCGCCTGGTCGGCATGCCCAAGCAGGTTGTGGTCTACATGAATCACGATGCCCGCTACGACACGTCCAACGTGCAGGCCGCGCTCGAGGGGACCGGCATCTCGTGTCCCCGTTTTGCGGACTACTTGGCGACGCTGATCGACTACGTCAAGGCGCACCCAGAGAAGCAATTCCTGGTACGCCACGAGCTGTAGTCACCGGCTGACCAGGTAGAAATCGACACGGTTTCGGACGCAGAGCCTTGCTGTGAGAGCATGGATATCGGTACCCAAACTTGGGTTGCTGGGTTGAAATCGCGTGCAATCTAAGCTATACTTGGGGTTGAATGTCGCGATTTACCGCAGAGGACCCAACCCGCCTCACCTCTCTCTCATGCCAAATTCTCATAAACCTAAGGAGGTCTCGCCTATGAAGCGTGTGCTCATTGGCTGTCTCGCCCTCGTGCTTTCGGGGATGGCGATTCCAGCTTTCGCTGGAACCGTGTACATACCGATCATCAACGAGGATGGAGCCGTCACCGGTATCGACTACCAGACCAAGCTGTGGGTCTCGAACCAGGGCTCCGTCGACCGCCGTTTCACGACTCTCAACCTGGGTCTCGATACGGACGGTGTGCAACGAGACATCGTCGCTCAACCGACCACGACCCTGGTGCCCGCGGACTCGACCAAGGTCTTGCAGGTTTCCGGAGCGGCCGCGAACAGCGGCTTGCTGGAAGTGGTCGCGGCTCCGCAGCTGGCCATCTCAGCGCGCCTGGGGGCAGCTGACAATGGTGTGCTCGGTGCCTCTCTGCCGGTGATCACCTCCGAAAATCTCACGTCGGCGGACGGCGAGGTCTTCCTGCAGCCCTGGGTGACCGATGCCACCCGAGTTACCGATCTCTACGTCGTCAATCTCGGCCACGAGACGGCCAGCTGTCGAGTCGATGCGGTACGGGCCAACGGTACTCTGGTCTTTCCGGGAGCGGTGCTCAGCTTCAAGCCTGTCTCCATGAGGTCCTTTGTCGACGTGCTCGGCATCCTGGGGCAGGAAGTTCTGGGGGACGTTCGTGCCAGAGTCTCCTGCGACCAAGAATTCTTCGCTTTCTCGACGATCTACGATCTCGAAACGGGAGAGGTTCTGGTGGTCGAGGCGGCTGGAACGGGTGCCTCTGAGCTGATCGTTCCGGGGACCGAACCGCCACCGCCGCCGCCACCAACCTGTCCGACCGGCGCAACCTGCTTCGAGATCGATGGTCTCGTCTTCATGCCGGTGGGCAGCGAGCCGGTTCGCCGGTTCACGTTCCCGGTTCCCGCCGGGACCTATCGCAAGCTGCACATGACCATGGATGTCTACCATGGCGGCTGGCGTAGCCCGACCTCGGGTCTGCACAACATCTTCTGGCTGGTTCGTGACCGGAACCTCGACATGTTCGGCTATGCCAACCTGCGCGGCCCGGGCAAGGACACCTTCCTGTTCCGCCACGGCTTCAATATCGCTCAGGGAGACAAGCCGAAGATCGAGCAGGGCTTCAGGGCCGAACCGGGGGTGACGTACACCTTCGACTTCACCTACGACGCCGGGGCGCGTCAGCTGACGATGCTGATCTACAACAGGGACACCGGTGACCTGCTGGGGACCTTCATCGACCAGACCAACGTGAGCCAGTTCACGTTCAAGACCGGCCAGCGGCTGTTGATGGACATCAGTTTCCCGCCGGGGCTCAACCCGAACGAGCCGCCGACCTTTGGTTGGCGTTACGAGAACCTGCGCATCGAAGTGATGCCGTAGGCTGGGTGCCTGGCCGTTCGTCGGCTGGGTGTCAGAAATGAGAAAGCCCCCGCTCGCCGCGGGGGCTTTCTTGGTTCAGGAGGGGTTTCTGCGGGATGCGAGGAACCCGAGGAGATCCACCGCTCGGGTCAGGGGGAGGTGGCTCGGCTCCAACGCGGCAGGTAGTTTTCGGACCGGAGATTTGTGGATCTTGTCCTGGAATAATCGCCCATGACACCCTCGTGCCGACGAAGCTCTGACTTGATCTCTTCGCGGAGGTGTAGATGGAACCCTGGATGGAAGTTCTTTTCGGCTGGCTGGTTGTTTTCCTGGTGGCGGGGTACTACCTACGCGAGTACCTGAAGACGCGTCGACAGAAGGCCGCTGCGGCCGCGGGCCCGCGGACTCCCGCGAACGCAACTCCGATGCCGCTTCCCATAGAGGCTACGCAGGAGCCAGAGGATCTGGAGCCAGAGGATCTGGAGCCTGAGGATCTGGAATCAGCCCGCGAGAATGCCTTGCTGCAGGTCCGGAAAGACATCGAGGCACATGGTTGGCACGTGGTGGCGGTTGTGAGCAAGGACGAACCCACCTATCTGTTCACAATTGGCCTGTGGCAGAGCTACCGTCATCCCGAACTCGTCCTCTTTCCGGCCGGTGAGGCCCAGGGTATGTTGCCGAATCTGCAGCGCCTGTGTCGAGCCGTGCGGGATGGCCGAGTCCTCGATCCCGATGCCATGGATCCCGGTGCCTTCGGTTCCTTTCCCGGTATCTTCTGCAGGGTCGACACCTTTTGGTACAGCCGCTTCTTGGGAGCGGCGCTGGGACACTACGGACATGCCGAGTTCCCGGTGCTGCAGGTTTTCTGGCCAGATTCCGAGGGGCTTTTTCCATGGTTTGACGGCTTCGCCGAGAGCTTCTTCTATCACCAGCCACTGCTCTTCGAGTCGAATCCAGAGGCGGCGCGCCTGGACCTCTTTGCCAGTGCTCGCGACGGCGGCGATGCTTCGTTCTACGACCAGCCGACCGAGGCCCTCTTGATCGACTTGCCACCCGGTCCCGCGATGCGCCTGTTGGACGCCTGGCGCTGGGAAGCCGAGGAGGACAACGTGCCGTTCAAGGCGACGATCTTTGGTGATCTGCTCACGCGCTCGGCGGCCGGCGAGGTCTGGTTTCTCGACACCGCGCGCGCTGAGTACTTTCCGCTCTGCACGTCCGAAGAGCAGTGGCGCGAGCAGCTCTCCGAGCCCGCTTATCTGCGTACGCCACCGATCGAAGACCCGAACGTGCTCGAGGAGTTCTGGCAGCGGCGCGAGCAGCTACAGCCGGGCCAGGTCTTCTCGTGGAAGGCGCATCCGCTCGCCGGTGGCGAGATGACTTGTGACAACTCCCAAGTTCTCGGTCTCGAGGAACACTTGACGCGGACCGGGACGCTGGCGCGCAAGGAGGTGCTGGGAGAGTAGGTGAGTCTGAGCCGATCCAGTCCCACCTGGGCAAGACATCGAGTAGGAAGGGCGGTGCAGTAGAATGTCGGCACATCAGCTTCGCAAGCAAGGAGTCTTTTCATGCCGCCTGCTATGCCGCCGCCCACACCGGCCCATGCCTTTGACCCGATCGAGGCTTCCTCCGACAAGCTCGATCATCTGCTGAACGACAAGCCGATCCTCTGGGTTGGTGCCGGACTGAGTGTCGCGGCAGGGTATCCGACAACCGGAGAGTTGCTCGAGGCTATGCGGCAGCGCGTCGAAGGAGAGCGAGACAAGCTCGACGTTACCGAGCCGTTCTACGCTGTGACCGACACCTTCCTGAGGAAGCAGAGTCGCGGCGTCCTGAGTCAACTGCTTCACGGTCTGTTCGCCCAGCCGCGCCAACTAACGGAAAGTCACCGAGCCTTGGCTCGCCTGGCTGGAGCGGGCTGCTTTGCGGCGATTGTCACGACCAACTTCGACGACCTGCTCGAGCGTGCACTCGGCGAGGCACAGGTGCCATTTCTGAAGCAGGTACAGGAAGATAACAAGGCGCTGCACGAAGGCGATAGCGTGCGCTTGTACAAGCTACACGGTGACTTCGGCAACTGGCAGAAGATCATTCTGGCGGGCGATGCCTACCAGCGTTTCGGCAGCACGTATCCGTTCTTGCAGGCCGAGCTGGACCAGTTGCTGCGCCGGCATTGCGTTTTGTTTGCAGGTTGTTCGATGCTGGACCCGCGGATCCTGGACTGGTTGGCAGAGTTGGACGACGAGGGGCAGGCTGAGCTCAAGCTTTGGCGGCCCCTGCTGACCGAGAAGTCCTGGAATGAAGCACTGCAGGCTCAGTGGCCTAGGGGCAACGTGTCCGGCGCCCTGCGGCGGGCGCCGCTGCGGCCGGTGTTCTTGCAGAGTCACGCGCAGCTGCCGCAGCTGTTGCAAGCCGTGGCGGAGAAGCGAGTGCCCGAGCCTGTGGATGTTCAGGGAGAGCGGCTGGAGCTGGAGATCGAGGTCACGCGGGACGGCTGGAAGCTGGCGTTGCAGGGTTGCGAGGGCTGGTCACGCCCCGATCCGCTCGCGGACGCTGGGCTGGTCGCGGAGGTCAAGGCACTGCGCGATCTCGGGGTCCGGCCGCTGCCGCTCGGCGATGCTAATGTGGCGGTGCCGGAAGTGGCGGATGTGCTGGCGCTGTTGCGGCAGCTGACCCTCTCTTTGGGAGACCGGCTCACTGCGATCTTGCTTTCCCACCAAGCGCGAGACCTGCTCGCGGCAAGGGTGCGCGCCAACCTAGCTGGTGATCCGCCGTTCTTGCTGCTCCGTTTCCGGCCGGCGCAACTCGGGGACGACGACCTGCGCCAGCGTACCGATCGCGCGCTGGCCTTGCCCTGGGAGCTGCTGCGGCTCGATGGAGAAGCGCCGGTGGAGCACCGGACCTTAGACCTGGCGCGCGAGGCGGTGATGCCGGACTTGGAGGGGCTGCAGGCCCCCGAGCAGCCGTTGACCGTGCTGGCCACGGTCGCCGCGCCGGAGGACGCGAATCCGCTCAACGTCGAAGACGAGATGTACCAGCTGTGGTGGGCGCTCGGACGGGCGGATGAGGAACAGCGTTTGCGGGTCGCGGATCTCGGGACGTTGGAGGATCTGGTGGCCGCGGTCGGCCGGCATCGACCGCCGGTGGTCCACTTTTCCGGTCATGGACGGCCCGGAGTTCTCCTGTTCGAAGACGACGAGGCGGGCAGCGATCCTGTGCCGGTCGGCACAGTGGCGGACCGCTTGCGCGATGCCGGATGGCTGCCGCGTCTGATCTACCTCTCGGCCTGCCACGGTGCGACCGTCGAGGTTCCGGAGGGGAGTGAGGCCCCGGTAGCCGGTACCAAAGAAGCGGAGAAGGAGAGCGAGCGCCTGGCGACCGAGGCCAAGGTCTGGGAGCCTGCTGAGCCAGCGACTGCCGCTACCCTTCATCGAGCCGGTTTGCAACAGGTCGTCGCCTACTTCGGCCCGGTCGGTGACCGCCAGGCTACCCGTGCCGCGGCTGCTTTCTACACCCGCCTGGCGCGCGGTACCACGGCTCGGGTGGCGTTGCGCGAGGCGCGGCGGGTATCGACCGAGCCTCTGGTACAGGATGGTAAGCCCGCCTATGTGTACCCTCTGGGCTGGGCCCAGCTTGCGCTCTACCACCGCGGTTCCGACTATCCGACCGCCCTACCCACCGTCGCCGCCACCGAGCCCGAGCATCGGCCCCAGAGCCACGAGCGCAGCTGGGACGCTCTCGACCATCGTGGCGGCAGCGTTCAGCGCCTGTGCCACGGCTTTGTCGGCCGCCGGCGACCGCGCGCGGAACTGATTCGACGCTGGCGGGAGGGCCAACGGATGCTGGTCGTGCAGGGTCTGGGAGGTCTGGGCAAGACCGCGCTGTGTACCGAGGTCGCACCGATCCTGGCGCGGCACCTGGGCGAGGGGACGCCGGTACTGGCACTCGATGGTCGGGCTGCAGCCGCGAAGGAACAGGCCAGCCCTGTAGAAAGCCTGTGGCAGCAGGTAGCGGCGGCGCGCTCGGATGAGGCATGGAGCCAGAAGCTGGCAGGCTTGCAGCAAGAGGGGATCGACGGCGAAGCGCTGGCGCAGGCTGTGCTGCTCCTGCAGCAGCTCGAAGGCCGGCTCCTGGTCTATCTGGACGACGCAGAAAGCCTGCAGGTGCCGCTCGGAGAAGGAGACCTGGGCCGGTGGGGCGACGAAGAGGTCCAGGACTTCTGGACCAGTTTGAGCGCCGCCGTGGTCCGCCAAGGAGCCTTGGGTGTCCTCGCCTCGACGCGCTACTGGCCCGAGGAGACGACTCTCAAGGCCCGCGTTGCACTGCCGGTGATGAGTCCCTACGAGATCGTGCGCCTGCTCGGCTGGCAGCCGACTTTGCAGCGCCTACCCTCGGCGGATAAGGACTGGTTGGTGCCGAAGCTCGACGGGCACCCGCGTACCGTCGAGTTCCTGGAGACGGCAGTCGCGAAGCGGTTGGAAGAGGTGGACTCCTTCGGTGGCGGTGTAGGTTGGGTGGGAGACTGGCGGCGGCAGATTCTGGAGCCGGTCCTCCCCAAGACGCGGCAGAAGATCGACGCCAATTTGCTTCTGGCGGAGGTTTGGGGATCGCTGTCCGAGCCGGTGCGGGAGTTTCTCGGCCAGTGCAGTGTCTTGGAAGAGGCTGTGCCGGAGGGAGCGTTACGGGCTCTCGAATCCGAAGCTGGAGCGCTGCGGCGAGCCTTGGGATCTGGCTTGCTGAGCGCCTTCTTGCCGCCGGTGGGAAAGGCGGCCTGGTGGGGGCTGCATCGGTTGGTGAGTGAGAAGGTGCGGCAGTCGTGGTCGGGAGATGGCGGGGAGGCACACCGGCGTTTGGGGCGGTGGTTCCGGGAGCAGTTCGAAGAGGTTGGTGATGTCCTTTGGGCGATGCGGGCGGTCGACCACCTGTGTCGGGCGGGGGCGGGTGATGAGGCGTGGCCGGTGGCGCAGCACCTCGTCAAGTGGCTGCGCGGTGGCGGCCGCTATCGGGAGGCTCTGGTGTGGGTCGAGCGGGCGCTGGCGGCGGCGCCGAGTGGGGAACAGCTGGGGATGGCCTTGGCGTTCCAGGCGCAGATTCTCCGTATGGCGGGGAAGCTTCGGCCGGCGGGGGAAAAGGAGTTGCTAGGGGCGCTCGATCTTGTGCCCGCCTCGGAGCATGGCTTTGTTCTGAGCGAATTGGCAGCGCTGGCCAAGATGCAAGGTAAGTTGCCTCAGGCTGCTTCCCACTTGCAGCGAGCGGTCGAGGTTGAGGAGGGCCTGGAGGAGGGGCCGAATGTTGCTTCTCTTCTGCACTCGCTTGCCGGCGTGCTTCAGGCTCAGGGCGATCTAGTAGGTGCCCGCGCGTATCTGGAGCGTTCGCTGTCGATTTCGGAGCGCGTGTTTGGTACCGAGGATCACCCGTCTGTGGCTGCGTCGTTGCACTCGCTTGCCGGCGTGCTTCAGGCTCAGGGCGATCTAGTAGGTGCCCGCGC
>CBDUPA010000002.1:0-588756 GCA_965368975.1 uncultured bacterium
TGAGCGCTATTCTTAGCCGTGAAGCGCAAAAAGCTGCCTTTCTGGATGCGATCTAACTAAAGCGCGACAGAGACGGGATCACCCGCCTTGCTGAATCTGGCGCCGCAGCAATTCATTCTCGAACGCCATGCCGACCTGAGCGGTGGCGAGTTCGAGGATGTCGATGTCTTCGATCGGGCGATCGATGTCCCCGTTGTCGGTGTAGATCACCGAGATGACGCGTTGCGCGCCAAGGACGGGAAAGACGACGACTTGGCCGGTAAGCGGAGCACCGAGGACGCTTTCGAGCTGGCGCGGGAGGGTGGCTTCGTCGTACTTGACGGACATCGCCTCGCGGCCGTCCAGGGTCTGAATGAGGACGTTGTCTTCTTCCAGCGGTAGACGCAGGCCGCGTGTGAGTTCGGCGAGGGAGCGCCCGTCGGTACCGAGGCCGAAGGCGCCGAGAGCTTGCAGGCAGTCGGTGCGCACCAGGAAGAGCACCGCCCGCTCGACGGACTCGGAGATGATGTGCATCAGGTTGAGTGCGACGGTGGCGGAGAGCAGGCCGGAGCGCAGATCACCGAAGACCCGGCGGAGGCGGGCGACTCCGGCTTTGTTGTCGCCTTCGGGCTGATCGGGCTGTCTGGATTGGCCGCGAGCGGCAGCGGCTTGCAGTTGCGTGAGCTGCTGCTGGCTGCGGATGACGTTGAGCACGCAGGCGATGACGGCGTCGACCTCGGCAGGCAGCGCGGCGAGGGCGCCGGCGCCGTAGACCTGGGACACCGGCACCACGCGGTCGACCAGGGCGATCACCGGGGTGGTGGGACGACGGTCGTGCAGCAGGGAGATATCGTCGAGGGTGGCGCGGCCGTCGCGCAGATCGACCAGGACGATCGGGGCCAGAGAGTTGGGCGGCGCCGAGCCGGCATCGAACAGGCTGGTGATCTCGACGCGGTCGATGGCCGGCGGCATCTGCGCGCGCAGTTCGTCGGCGAACTCATGATCCGGCGACGCCAGGTGCAGGACGTGCGGCGTCAGTCCCTCGTCCGAGCGCTGCGGCGGCTGTACTTCCAGCGCGTCGAGCTCTCGGAAGCTGTCTTCGCCGTCGAGACTGGAACTAGAAACGCCACCCATCGGCGGCACAGTGACCTCTTCAGCGACACCACCGTCACGGTTGCGCTCGTCGAAGATGCGCGCCGCTTCGAGCAGCACCATTTGGGTGTTGATATCGGTGTCGGGTACCACGTCGCCGGGGGCGACGGCGATGTCGTCCACCGGACGCAGATCGTCGACCACGAACTCGAAGGTACCGAGATCCCAGCCAACCAGCTCGGAGATGGTCTGCTCGATCTGCTGCGACACGACTTGCCGCAAGGCATCTTCGTCCACCTTGCCGTCGGCGATCAGGATCTGCCCGATGGAGCGCGTTTCCGGTGCCTCGCCCTGTGCCTGGACTGCGGCGTCGAGAGTGTCGTTGTCGATCACCCCAGCCTTCACCAGCAGATCGCCGAGCTTGGGCGTTTCGGGGCCGCGGGCACTGACCAGCCGACCGGTGTGGAAGCCGATCATGGCTTCTTCCCCGGTGCGGTTCAGCAACAATGTGCCGGTCCGCCGCCCGAGGTGGATGAACTGCATTACATCAGCGACGGAGACGTCTTCGAGACTGCCAGAAATGCTCATAACTTGCTCGTGGACCGCATCAGCCGCGGGCCAGCTTCACCAGGCTTTCGAGGGTGCGGAGCTTGCGGTCCTTGGTGGCGAACAACCGGGCGGCGAACAGCGCGGACGCCGCGTGCGCTGACAGCAGGTCCAGCAGGTCACGGTCTTCCGGGCGCAGCACCGGCTTGTGATCGAAGAGCTTGAGGAGTACCAGCGCACCAACGATGGAGTCCTGCACACGCAGCGGCACCGCCGCCAGGGCACTCGACCCCTGTTCCGGACCGATGCGCAGTACGCCGTCTTCGAGTGTGGAATCGACCATCGCGTCGCCACCGACGTAGCGACCGCCAGAGTAGAGGCCGCTGAAGGCGTCATCGTCGCCGTGCGAGAAAGCGACCTCACACTCGTTGCCGGTGCCCTCTTCTTCTTTACGTAGTAGCAAGACGAAGCGCTCGGCACCCAGCAGATTGATGGCGATCTCGGCGATCGTCTCCTGCACTTCTTCTGGATCCAACGTGGCATGCAGCTGGAAGGTCGCGACGTACAGGTTCATCAGGCGGCCAGCATGGTGCTCGGAATCCACCAGGCGCGACGACAATTCCTGCACGTCAGCTTCGGCTGCCACCAGTCGGCGCTCGAGATCGACGATACGGTCGCTGCTGGCTGGGCCACCTTCCTTTTCGGCGCGTTTGAGATTGGCCTCCAGCGCACCGAGCAGGTCCGTTGCTTGATCCAGGGTTTCGCGCAGCCCTCCCACGACCTCGAGACCGGTGAGGCTTTGGGGATCGACGTTCCCGATCTGGGATCTTTTCTTACTCATCTCCTGCGCATCTCTCTCCGGACCTTGAGGCAAGCTAGTCTAGTGCAGCCCGCCCCGCCTTTCAACAAAGCACCGACAACAAGCTCTTACGACTGTACCGTCAAACACCCGGCGCGCTGTTTCCGCTTGCCTCTGCCAACGCTGAGAGCGCGGCGAGGAAGGCACGGATGCGCGCGGCATTGGCCCCCAGATCGCCGGTTCCGTCACGCGATGTCGAGCGCACGTCGATCACCGACTCACCGTCCCCCTGGGGGCGCACCCGCACTACGACATCGTCGGCGAAGCCGAAGATACGTGTGCGGTCGACCGCCTCGAAGCTCGCAGAGCCCGTGCCCTCGTCTCCGAGCAGCGTCCAGCCCTGCGCGCGCGCGGCGCGGCGTGCCAACTCCAGGGCTCGGGCCGCCGGCACCTCGAGGCGCAGCGGTCGTAGATCCGGATAGAACCGCCTCTGTTGCTGCGAGGTATCGCTGGGCCCTTCGGGATAGCTCAGGTCGCGCCCCTGGTTGGCAACCTCTCTAGCGGCGAGCACGAAGACTGGAGGGTCATCGAGGTCGGTGGTGACATCGTGCATGCGCGCCGCCCGCGACGCCTGCACCGCCAGGACAACAGGATAGGCGAGCAGGAGGACGGCGATGAGTGCCGCCAGCGGTGACCGCTGCGTCCAGACCAGCACCAACGCCGCCAGTCCACCGAGCGCGCACCCCCCCGTCACCAGGCCGAAAGCAACCAGCGCAGGCAGCAGGCGCAGCAGTGCCGCCACCAGACCGAGGAGCGCGGCCAAAGCACCGACCAAGACCACGAGGACTCCGGGAGACGGCAGCTTGTCGAGCATCGACGATACCAACGCTTACCAGGGACGAGAGATGATGCAGGCGTTGATGCCGCCAATGCCCATCGACAGTTTGCCCGCTGGGCCCGGTGGCGCGGTGCAGCCACGGTCGAACACGAAATTGCGATGCAGCTGGGCGATCTCAGGGTTCAGGTCGTCTTCGTTGAGCGTGGTCGGGAACAGCTCGCCGCGCTCATAGCCCAGATACTGCGCCGTCAGCTCCCAACCGCCACCGGCCGACATGCCGTGCCCAAAGGTTCCCTTGCGAGCACTGATCAGCACCGATTCCGGCAGCACGCCACGCACCGTCGCCACTTCCTGGTAGTCACCCGGCGTGGCGGTGGCGTGCATGTCCCAGGTGGCGACCTCGTCGGCCGCGACGTCGGCGATGTCCAGCGCCTGCCGAATCGCGACCGTCGGGCCTTCCTGCGATGGCGTGATGATGTGGTCGGCGTCCGAGCTGACGCCCACCGCCAGGGGCTCGATACCCACCGGCTTGAAGCCGCGCGCGGTCATGTGCTCGTAGTCGCCGAGGACCCAGATCACCGAGCCGCCCGCGACGTGGGTGCCACGCAGACCGCTGAGCGGCTTGGAGACCTGGCCGTCAGCGGCCAGCACGCGGCCGGAGTAGAAGGCCCCGACAGTCATGCCAACCGGCGGCGGATCGGTGGCACCCACCACCACCGCCTTGGCCTCGCCGCGGCGGATGGCGTCCAGGCCCAGCTTGAGCGCAACGCCGAAGGTCGAGCAAGCGGCTACCGGCGCGAAGGCGAGACCGCGGATGCGGCCAAGGATCGAGATCTGCGACGCCGGAATGTTCTGGATGTTCCAGATGACGTTGGCACTGACCTGACTCCACGGCGGATCCGGAGCACCCCATTCCTTCTGCAGCCGTGCACGGCGGCGCTCCTTTTCTTTGAGCACCCGCATCTTGCCCGACTCGACGTCCCCCTCGATGCTCAGTGAATCGATCTCCCGGTGCGACTGCAGGTACTTGTCGAGCTCCGGCGAGCGATCCGCCCAATAGCGCCACCAGACTTCCTCGGCATCCTCACGGTCCAACTCTGCCGCCGCCGACGGCTCCGACGGTGCATCCGGAAAGCGTTCGACCCGCTCGGCAGGCGACAGCTTCAGGTAGTCCCGTAGCGTCGAGTTGCGATCAGAGGTCGCCCAGAAACGGATCCAGCGGCGCATCGCCCGATGCAGCGAGATCGACGCCGACTCGATCGTCTCTAAAGAGCCAAGACCGGTACCGACATAGACGTGTGCCTCCTCGCCAAGATCGACCAGTTCCTGCTCCAATCCCTCGTTCTGGCCTAGCGCCTGGATAAACGCCCCGGCGGCATAGAGCGATGGCTTGTCCATCTTGTCCATCAGCTGACGGAACCGGTTGGGCGGAAAGCGCGCATCGATCCAGGACCGGTAGTCGGCGAAGTCGAACTGTGGCTCACCAACCAGGAAGTTGTCTTTACCGTAGCCGTGGAACGGTTCGAGCCACGTCTCCGCCGCTCCCAGATTGCGCGCGAAGGCTTCGATATTAGGGGAACGAGGGGCAACGATGCCCCAGCCGAAAATGCCTACTCTGGTCAAGGTGTCGATCTCCATCTCACCCACTAGGGGTCGGCGCCGGAGGTTTGGAAGGGGCGCCGATAGCTTGCCGCCATTGTGTCACAACCGCTCGCGGCCCCCGCCGAACCCAGACCTCGCCAGGCCGTATAAGATGCACAAATGACGCCCAACTCACCGCCCCAACCCCCTTCGTCGCGGAGCCCATCGACCAAGACCACCGGCCGCCTCAACACGCGCCTGGTGCGCGGCGGCGAACCGCAGCCGCCGATCCACGGTGCCGTCACCCTGCCGATCTTCCAGACATCCACCTATGAGCACCACGATGGCGACAAGTTCTCCTACGACGACCTGCGCTACGCTCGCCTGAGCAACTCGCCGACGCACGACGGCTTGCACGCCAAGCTGGCGGCAGCGGGCGAGAGCGAGGCGGCGCTAGTGACCAGCAGCGGCATGGCGGCGATTTCGACGGCACTGCTCTCAGTGCTCGGCCAGGGCGACCACATGCTGGCCCAGGACACGCTCTACGGCGGCACGCTGGCGCTCCTGACTCAGGACTTGCCGCGCTTGGGCATTGATGTCAGCTTCGTCGACAGCCGCGATCCGGCGTCCTGGGAAGCAGAGCTGCGCCCCAGCACCAAGGCGTTCTACGTCGAAGCGCTGAGCAATCCGCTACTGCAACTCACCGACTTGCACGCCGTCGTCGCCTTCGCGCGCGCCCGCGGGCTGGTGTCGCTGGCCGACAACACCTTCCTGTCGCCGGCCTGCCTATGCACCGTGCCACTCGGTTTCGACCTCGAACTGCACAGCGCCACCAAGTACCTGAACGGCCACAGCGACCTGATCGCCGGCGCCGTACTGGGCACTGCCGAGCGCGTGCACCAAGTACGGTTGCGACTCAACCACCTGGGCGGCAGCCTCGACCCGCACGCCTGCTTCCTGCTCTACCGCGGGCTCAAGACTCTGGGCCTGCGCGTCGAGCGTCAATGCGCCAACGCGCTGGCGCTGGCACGCTTCCTCGAAGAGGACTCGCAAGTCGCGCAGCCTCGCGTGTCGCGGGTGCTCTACCCGGGACTCGACGAAGGTGCCCAGAAGCATCCACAAGCCGAACTCGCCCGACGGCTGCTGCCGCACGGCCAAGGTGGCATGCTGGCCTTCGAGCTTTCCGGCGGCCCCGAGGCGGCCGAGACACTATTCCAACACCTGCAGATCGCCACCATCGCTCCGAGCCTGGGCGGCGTCGAGACGCTGGTGACACGCCCTGCCACGACGTCGCACGCCGGCATGGCCCCGGACGCGCGCCGCGCCGCCGGCATCAGCGACGGCCTGGTGCGCGTGTCGGTGGGCATCGAGGACGCCGAGGATCTGGTCGCGGACTTCCAGCAGGCGCTCGACCAGCTCTGACCGCCGAGAAAAGTAGGAGCGAAACTTGTCACCCGGCCGCTACACGCTGTAGATTCCTCATACTCTAGGCGTTCTCGCCGAAGAGCACCTACCTATCGACACTGCCGCCGGAGAACCATCGCCATGGCCGAACACCGCTTGAATTACGAGCGCATGTTGCGCAACGCACTGCGCGACGTGGTGCGCCAGGCATTGCTGGAAGTCGCCGAGCAGGGCCTGCCCGGCGAGCACCATCTCTACATCGTCTTCCGCACCGACCATCCCGGCGTCGAGTTGCCGCCCCCGCTGCTGCAGCAATACCCGGAAGAGATGACCATCGTGCTGCAGATGCAGTTCTGGGACCTGCTGGTGGAGCGCGACAGCTTCGCCATCACCCTACGCTTCAACGGCATGCCGCGGCGCCTGATCGTCCCGTTCGAGGCGGTCATCGGCTTCGCCGACCCGTCGGTCAACCTGGCGCTCGAATTCGACGCCGTGCTGCCGCCGGGGCCAGAGGGCGTAAAGGCCGACGAAAACCCCTTTTCCCAGGCAAGGCCACCAGCTTCTTCCGAAGCGGCCTTGTCCGATGGCAGTGCCCCGGACACGGACGGCGACGATCCCGGCGAGCAGACCGGCGGCAAGGTCGTCGACTTCCGCAGCTACCGCAAGAAATAGGCGTCCCTACCCCCTACTTGTCCGTCCCCAGGCTCAGGCCCCCGTCCGCCGGCACGATGGCACCGGTAACCCAGGCGCCCATCGGGGACGCCAGGAACAGCGCCACGCGTGCGATGTCGCGCGGCTGGCCGACGCGGCCCAACGGCGTCGTGCCGGCGAAGTAGTCGAGCGCGCTCTGGATCTGGTCCGCCGGCATCATGGTGTCGAAGATCGGCGTCTCGACGATACCCGGGTTGATCGCGTTGACCCGGATACCGTCCTCGGCCAGATCGAGCGCCCAGCAGCGGGTCAACTGGTCGACACCCGCCTTGGCCGCCGAGTAGATCGAGAAGTTCTTGACCCCGATCAGCGTCACCGACGACGAGATGTTGATCACCGCCGCACCGCCGGCCGCCTTGTGTTCGCGCAGGTGCGGCACCGCCGCGCGGGTCACGAAGATCGGTCCCTTGAGGTCGATGTCGATCAGCGCGTCGACATCTTCGTCGGCCATCGACTCGAGCGAACCGTTGCGCGAGATGCCGGCGTTGTTGACCAGGATGTGCAAGCCACCCAATCGCTCGACCGTCTGCTCCACCATGTGTGCCGCGTGCGCGGGGTCCGAAACATCGCCAGCGACCGCCACGGCGCGACCGTCGTTGACTTCGATGGCGCGCACCGCCTCCTCCAACACGTCCTCGCGCCGTCCCGTCACCGCCACCGACGCCCCGGCCGACGCCAGCATCTCGGCGATCTCGCGACCGATGCCCGAGCCGCCACCGGTCACCAGCGCCACCTTGCCATCCAGTCGAATCTGCGCGGTCAATCCTTCCGTCATCTCTCGCTCCTTCGCCTAGCCGCCAGTTTCCTTGCCGGGCCACTGTCTGCGGCTACGACGGGACCGCTACGGCACCCGTCCCGGCTGTCAGAACCAGCGTACCAACAACCAGCGAAGGAACAAACCTAGCGACGAAACGCGGCCGTGCACAGGATCTCGACTTGTGCACCCGCCGGCAGCGCGGCGACCTGCAGCGCGGCGCGCGCAGGCGGATCTTCCGAGAAGAAGCTGCCATAGACGGCGTTGACCACGGCGTAGTCGGCGATATCGGCCAAGAACACCTGACACTGCGCGACATGCTGCAGATCCGCACCGGCCGCCTGCAGGATCGCCTGCACATTGTAGAGCGCCTGCCGTGCTTCGGCCTCGACACCACCGTCTACCAGCTGGCGCGTCTCGGGATCAGCACCGATCTGACCGGCAACGAAGAGCATGTCACCGACCTGGATGGCTTGCGAATAAGGCCCGATCGGCTGCGGCGCCCGATCGGTCAGGATCACCTCACGTTCCAACTCTTGCACGACCGTCGCCGCGGGAGCCTCCTGTCCAGAAACGGTGGAGGTCTGCGGGGGCGTTTCCGCACACGCGGTCAGCGCAGCGGCGCACATCGAGCAGACCAGGAATCGAGACAGGCGCGAAAGGGAGCAGTCCATCGAGTTTCTCCTCGGCCAATTTCTACTTGCAAAAGGCGGTGAGTCGGGAACGGAGTCAATGCTAACATCGCACCCTCACCTTCGATTCCCACTCGCAGCAGGAGGCAAGCTGGACGCAATGGATATCGGTATTCGCAGAGAAGACAAAAATCGATGGGAACGGCGCACTCCGCTGACGCCCCAGCACGTGGAAGAGCTGGTCAAGGAGCGTGGGGTCGGCGTCATCGTGCAGCCTTCGCCGATCCGCATTTTCGACGATGAAGAATACCGCCAGGCCGGTGCCCTGGTGCAGGACGACCTTTCCGCCTGCCGCGTCATCTTCGGCGTCAAAGAGGTTCCCACCGAGCAGGTGCTGCCGCGCAAGCCCTACATGTGCTTCTCGCACGTGATCAAGGGCCAGGAAGCTGGCATGCCACTGCTACGCACCTTCTTGGCACGCGGCAGCACGCTGATCGATTATGAGCCGATTGTCGACCGCCAGGGGCGACGCCTGCTGTTCTTTGGCCGCCAAGCGGGGCAGGCCGGCATGATCGACGGCCTGTGGGCACTCGGGCAGCGGCTCAAGATCCAGGGCTTCGAGACTGCGTTCGAAGGCATCCAGCCGGCCCACGGTTACCGCAACGTCGACGAAGCGCTCAATTTCCTCTCCGGCCAGGTCACCCAACACATCCGCGAGCAGGGCGTGCCGCGCGAGTTGCATCCTCTGGTCATCGGCGTTACTGGTGGTGGCAACGTCGCCCAAGGAGCGCACGACATCCTCGACCGCCTGCCGATTGTCGAAGTCGATCCTGAAGAGCTGCCCCAACTAGCCGAGCAAGAAGGGCTATCGCGGCGCGTGCTCTACAAGGTGGTGTTCCGGCGTGATCAGCGCAAGCGCTTCACTCGCCACTTGCCCTACATCACCCTCCTCGTCAACGGCATCTACTGGGAACCCGGCGACCGCCGGCTGGTGACGCGTGAGGATGTCGACACACTGTGGAGCCACGGGGCGACACCCAAGCTACGAGCCATCGCCGACCTGTCGTGCGACATCGAAGGCTCCGTCGAGATCACCACGCGCGCCACGTCACCGGAAGATCCAGTCTACGTCTACGACCCGGCCACCGGCAGGGACCGTCCCGGCTTCGAGGGCCACGGCCCAGTGATCCTGGCGGTCGACAATCTGCCCGCTGAGATCCCGCGCGATGCCTCCGCCTTTTTTGGCGATGCCCTTTTTCCCTTCGTCAGCGGCATTCTGGCCGCCAACTTCAACGTTGGCTTCGAGCACCTCACGCTGCCGGCCGCCGTGCTGCGCGGCGTCATCGCCCACGGTGGCGAGCTGGCGCTGCGCTATCGTGACCTCGAGGACGCCATGCGGAGAGCCGGCGTATGAGCACCACAAACCAACAGCAGAGGAAGCGGGTCCTGGTCCTCGGCGCCGGGCTGGTCGCCAAACCCCTGCTCGACGAGCTGCAAGCCCGCGGTGACGTCGAGATCGAACTCGGCGCGATCAACATCGACCGCGTTCACAGCCTGCTCGAAGGTCGACCACACGCCCACGGCACGGAACTGGACTCCGGCGACCACGACGCACTCAGCGCCGCCATAGACCGTGCCCAGGCGGTCGTCAGCTTGCTGCCGGCCACCCTGCACGTCAAGGTCGCCGAGGCGTGCGTCGAACGCGGCAAGCCGCTGGTGACCACGTCCTACGTGTCCGAGGAAATGGCGGCTCTCGACGACGCGGCGCGTCGAGCCGGCGTCTTGCTGCTCAACGAGTGCGGCCTTGATCCCGGCATCGACCACGCCATGGCCAGCGAAGCGATCCGCAAGGTCGAGCGGGACGGCGGCTCGGTGCTGCGCTTCGGCTCCTACTGTGGCGGCCTGCCAGCACTCGAAGCGGGCACCAACCCATGGGGCTACAAGTTCAGCTGGAGTCCGCGCGGCGTGCTGATGGCGGCCCGCAGCCCGGTGCGCTACCTGCGCGACGGCGAAACCGTGGACCGCGACACCCCCTACTCTCCCGAGAGCGTGACCGAACTGGAAGTACCCGGCATCGGCAACATGGAGGGCTACCCCAACCGCGACAGCCTCGCTTACCGCGAGATCTACGGCCTCGACAAGCCGCCTCACCAGCTCGAGGGCATGATTCGGGGCACCCTACGCTACGCCGGCTGGAGCAAGACGGTACGCGGCCTGATGAACATCGGCCTACTCGACCTTGAGCCCGAAGCGCTCGACGACGTCACCAGCTATCGCGACTGGCTGCAACGCAAACTGCCTACCGGCACCGCTCCGCTGGTGACGCGCCTGGCCGCGGCTCTGGACCTGCACGTCGACGACGACGTGATCTCGCGCATCGAGTGGCTCGGCCTCCTGTCTGAGCGCCCCGTCGCAGTACCGGCCTGGAGCGAGAACAGCCACGTCGCGCCTCTCGACGTCCTCGCCGAGCGCATGCTCGCCAAGCTCCAGTACAAGTCTGGCGAGCGCGACATGGCATTGCTCGAGCACGAACTGGTGATCCGCGACGCCGAGGGCAAGAAGCGCTACCGCCGTGAGCGCATCCTGGCGATCGGCCTGGCTGGCGACGACTCCGCCATGGCGACCACGGTCAGCATCCCTGCCGCCACTGCCTGCGGCCTCATCCTGGATGGCCGCCTCGACCACCTCAGCGGCATCCAACGCCCCCTGCAGCCAGAGATCGCGCGCCCCATCCTCGACCGCCTGGAAGCACACAATATCGTCGTCGAGAGTTACGAAGACCTACTGGACGACTGAAGCGTCGGCAGAAGACGCCCAACCAACATGTCCAGCCGTCGCAGCCCGCTGCTCCCCCTCCTCGGTGCGCTGCTCGCCCTCTTCGGTGTCGTCGCGGCTGGGCTCGCTGCCTGGAGCGCCCGCCAGCAGCCCGAGACGGAACTGCAGTGCGTCGACTCGGGCACCACCACTCGCACCGCCTGTTCTCCCCGGCACTTCCACACCGGCGACCTCCTCTTCCTGCGCGGTACCAGCCTGCGCACCCGAGTCGTCCTAGGAGCCGACCCCGACTCTCCTTACTCCCATGTCGGCATGGTCCAGCGGCGCGGCAGCTTGGTCCTGCTCCTGCATGCGGCCCCCGATCCACCCGTTCCAGGCGGAGCCTCCGTGGTGCGCGCCGAACCGCTCGTCACGGTGCTGCGCCGCGCCGTCCATGCCGCCGTCTACCGACCTCGCAGTACCGAAGCCGAGATCAACGCAGCCGTGGACGCCGCACGCACCTACCTCAGCCGTCCCTTCGACGCCGACCTCGACCTCGACAGCGACGCCGCGATCTACTGCACCGAACTCGTCTGGCGCGCCTGGAACCAGGCCGGCGTCGAGCTGCTGCCCCACGGCCCCGCCGAGATCTCGACCCCCTTCGGTCGCGGCACCTACGCCCTGCCCAGCCAACTCCTCGACAATTACCACTTCGCCCTCGTCATGCGTCTCCAGCCGTGACCGGCTTGCGATATCCTCGCACTCACCACCCTTGCACTCGCCATCCTTGCAACACGCCGTTTCAACCCGACCTTCCAGGAGACGTTCACCATGCACGCCGCCACCCTGCAAGCCATGCGACCGCTGTTCGCCACGATCCTCTTCGTCCTGCTCGCCCTCACTGCCTGCGGCGGTCTCGGCGGCGGCCCCGAAGCCACCGTCTACAAGTTCAACCAGTACGTCGCCGACGGCAACATCGACCAAGCCATCACCCTACTGGGCAGCGACTGCCGCCGCATGGGCGACCAAAAGTGGCGCCGCATTCTCGAAGAGCGCAGCAGTGACATCAGCGAGAAAAAGGGCATCAAGAAGCTCGAGACACAGGCCGACGCTCCGAGCGCCAGTGGTCATGAGGAGGCCAGTAGCGACAACGGCGAAGTCAACGCGGAAGCCAACGCCGAGGCAGAGGCCAAGGCGGAGCGAGAGCGCCAGACGATCCGCGTGCGCACCACCGTCACCTATGGCAACGGCGAGACCGAGAGCGATTGGGTCACCCTGGTGAAGGAAGAAGAAGGCTGGAAGATCAGCTGCACCGGTAAATGAGGCGGCCGCGCACCGTTGACACCACCCTGCCGCCCCTGCTAGATTCCTCGTCCTCGTCCGGCGGAATCCGCCACGACGAACTTTGACAGCTGGAGCGCCTCAGCGAACGCGATACTGCAACGCGATCCGGAAGCGCAAAGAAGATCACAGACCCGTAGCTCAGCTGGTTAGAGCGCTACGTTGACATCGTAGAGGTCAGCGGTTCGAGTCCGCTCGGGTCTACCATCTCCCTTCAAGCTGTCGCGACGGTTCGAGCAGGCGCTTAGCTCAGCTGGTTAGAGCGCTACCTTCACACGGTAGAGGTCAGCGGTTCGAGTCCGCTAGCGCCTACCACTCGCCACCGCCGCCCCGCACACCGCCCGAGGTCCCCCTTCCCTCCCTGCCAATCCAGCAACCAGCGGAACCCGATCATGGCCAATGCAAGCGTGAACCTGACCCTCCCCAACGGCGACGTACGTTCGGTGGAAGCCGGGACTACCGCGCTGGACGTGGCCAGGAGCATCGGCCCAGGCCTGGCCAAGGCGGCTGTGGGCGCCGAGCTGGACGGCCAGATGATCGACCTGCGCTTGCCGCTCACCGTGAGCGGTGCTTTCCGCCTGATCACCACCAAGGACGCGGAAGCGGGTGACTTCATCCGTCATTCCGCCGAGCACGTGCTGGCCGACGCGGTCAAGCGCCTGTGGCCGGAAGTGGAGATCGACGCCGGACGTCAAGATCATTCGGAAAAATTCCAGTACGACTTCCGCTTCCCGCGCGCCTTCACGCCGGAAGACCTCGAACAGATCGAGGCCAAGATGAACGAGATCTTGAAGGAGAAGGCAACCTTCGTGCGCCGCGAGGTGAGCCGCGAGGAAGCCACCGAGATCTTCCGCTCGATGGGTGAGAACCTGAAGATCGAGCGCCTGGCCGACATTCCGGAAGGCGAGACAATTACGCTCTACCAGCACGGCGAGTTCCTCGACCTGTGCCGCGGTCCGCACGCTCAGACCACCAAGCAGGTCGGCGCCGTCAAGCTGCTGGACACGGGTGGCGCCTACTTCCGGGGCGACGAGAACAACGAGATGCTACAGCGCATCTACGGCACCGCCTTCGGCAGCAAGAAGGAGATGGAAGAGTACCTGCAGCGCATCGAAGAAGCGCGCGCCCGCGACCATCGCAAACTGGGCCAGGACCTCGACCTCTTCAGCTTCGACGCCGTCGCCCCCGCGACGCCGTTCTTCCACCCCAAGGGTACTGTGCTCTACAACGGCCTGGTGGACTACGTGCGCGAGCGCTACTTCCAGTACGGCTACGGCGAGGTGATCACGCCGCAGATCATGGATGTCGACCTGTGGCACAAGAGCGGCCACTGGGACAACTACCGCGACGGCATGTTCTTCACCGACGCCGACGAGCGCCAGATGGCGGTCAAGCCGATGAACTGCCCGTCGCACTGCTTGATCTTCGCCACCCGCCGCCGCTCCTACCGCGAGCTGCCGATCCGCTACGCCGACTTCGGCCGCCTGCACCGCTACGAGCGCAGCGGCGTTACCTCGGGCCTGTTCCGCGTGCGCTCCTTCTGTCAGGACGACGCCCACATCTTCTGCACCGAGGACCAGATCCAGGAAGAAGTGCTGAGCGTCACGCACATGATCCTGGACCTCTACCGCGCCTTCGGCTTCCAAGGCCTCAAGATCGAGATCTCGACGCGTCCCGAAAAGAGCGTCGGAACGCAAGAACAGTGGGACATCGCCGAGGCGGCGCTCAAGGCGGCGCTGGACAGCGAGAACATCGAATACGGCATCGACGAAGGCGCCGGCGCTTTCTACGGCCCCAAGATCGACTTCCAGGTACAGGACGCCATCGGTCGCTCCTGGCAGCTGGGCACGGTGCAGCTGGACTACCAGATGCCCGAGCGCTTCGAGCTCAGCTACATCGGCACCGACGGCGGCGAGCACCGTCCGGTCATGATCCATCGCGCCATGCTCGGTTCGCTGGAGCGCTTCCTCGGCGTCTACATCGAACACACCGCGGGCGCCTTCCCGCTGTGGCTGGCACCGGTGCAAGCCGTGGTGCTGCCGGTGTCCGAGAAGTTCGCCGACTACGGCGCCGAGGTCTACAAGCAACTCAAGGCCGCCGGCCTGCGCGCTGAGCTCGACGACCGCAACGAGAAGCTCGGCTACCGCATCCGCGAGGCGCAGCTGCAGAAGGTCCCCTACATGCTCGTCGTCGGTGCCCGTGAAGCCGAGGACGGCACCGTCGCGGTACGGCGGCGGCGCGGCGAGGACCTCGGTACCATACCGGTTACCGAGTTCGTCGAGCATGCCGAGAAGCTGATCGGCGAACGCAGTCCGGAGCTGTAGGAGACAGGCGCCCTAAGCCCTGATCAGGACAACAGAGCTGGACGCCGCTGCCGTCATCCGCTACAATTCACGATTCCTTCACGCCGAGCCGGGGAAGGGCATCTCCCGGCCGGCCTTCGCGTCCCAACGGATCACATCCAAGCGGACGCCACCACCCAATAACAAGCATGCCTACAGCAAGGAGACGAGCTGTGCCCAAGCAGAAAACGCACAAGGGAGCGGCCAAGCGGTTCAAGCTGACCGCCAAGGGCAAGGTAGTGCGGCATCACTCGATGACCAGCCACATCCTCACCAAGAAGACCACCAAGCGTAAGCGCAACCTACGCAAGTCGGCACTGGTGAGTCCGGCGTTTGCCGACCAGATCAAGCAGATGATCGACGTCTGAGCCGGCCGAGCGCCGGTTCTCTCTACATCGACATCAGGGGCGCCGAGCATCGGCACCACGGCAAGTACCCCGGGGCGAACCTGTCCGCGGGTGCTTGATGATTCCATGAGTCCACGGTCGCCTGACGGCCGAGCCGGACTCATTCACAAGCTGTTCAACTCGAGTTGACAAGGCTGGCCACGGAGCCGGCCGAAAGAAACGAGGTTCACGACTATGGCACGCGTCAAGCGCGGAAACGTCCGCATTCAGAAGCGCAAGAAGGTTCTCAAGCAGGCCAAGGGCTACTTCGGCATGAAGTCGAAGAACTACCGCCTGGCCAAAGAAGCAGTGGATCGGGCTCTGCAGTTCGCCTACCGCGACCGCCGTCAGCGCAAGCGTCAGATGCGCCGTCTCTGGATCCTGCGCATCAACGCCGCGGCGCACCAGAACGGGCTGAGCTACAGCCGTCTGATGCACGGCCTGAAGACCGCTGGCATCGACATCAACCGCAAGATCCTGGCCGATCTGGCGGTCCGTGACCCGCAGGGCTTCACCAAGCTCGCCGAAGCGGCGCGCGGCGCTCTGGACGAGGCCGCGGGGGGCTGAGCCAATGGCGGCGGACGCGTTGACTGGCGACGCACTCGCCGGTGTGGCGGCACGTGGTGAAGCTTTCGACCAGGAAGCCGCCACGGTCGCCGACCGAGACGCCTGGGAGGCCTTGCGGCTCAAGTGGGTCGGGCGCAAGCAGGGGATCCTGCGCGCCCTGCTCGCCGGCATCAAAGAGGTGGCGCCGGAGCAGCGCAAGGACTACGGCCAGCAGGTCAACCAGCTCAAGGTACGCGTCGAGGCACGCCTCGAGGAGCTCGGCGGCAACCTGAGCGCGGCCGAGAAGCAGCAGGCACAGACCGCCGCCGCGGTCGACGTCACGCTGCCGGGCCGCCGGCCGTCGCTCGGCAGTCTGCACCCGGTGACCCTGGTGGCGCTGGAGATCGAGCAGATCTTCGCCGAGCTCGGATACAGCGTCGCGCAGGGGCCGGAGGTCGAAACCGACTTCCACAACTTCGAGGCTCTCAACATCCCCGAAGACCACCCGGCGCGCGACACGCAGGACACCTTCTTCGTCGAGAGCAAGGCTCCAGACTCCGGTACGCTGCTGCGCACGCACACGTCGCCAGTGCAGATCCGTACCATGCTGTCGCGCCAGCCGCCGATCCGCGTCATCTGCCCGGGCCGCGTCTACCGCAACGACAACGACTTGCGGCACTCGCCGATGTTCCATCAGGTCGAGGGCCTGGCGGTCGCCGAGGGCATCACTGTCGGCGACCTCAAGGGTACGCTCAACGCCTTCCTGCAGCGCCTCTTCGGCGCCCACACGCAGGTGCGGCTGCGCCCCAGCTTCTTCCCCTTCACCGAGCCGTCGGCCGAGGTCGACGTCACCTGCACGAACTGCCGCGGTGACGGCTGCCAGGTGTGCTCTGGCACCGGCTGGATGGAGATCCTCGGCTGCGGCATGGTCGACCCCCGCGTGCTGCGCAAGTGCAACATCGACCCGGAGCGCTACAGCGGCTTCGCCTTTGGTCTCGGTATCGACCGCGTGGCGATGATCCGCTACGGCATCCCCAACATCCGTTTGCTGTTCGACAACGACCTGCGGCTCCTGCGCCAGGTCCGCGAGTAGCAGGGTCCGCGAGAACGAGATTCTTCCATGCAGTTTTCCCGCAACTGGATCTGCGAGCACGTCGATTGGGGCGCGAGCGATGCGCTACCCGAGGTCGACGATCTGGCGCACCGACTGACCCAGGCCGGTCACGCGGTCGAAGGTGAAGAGACCGTCGAGGGGCATGATGGCGGCAAGGATGTCGTGCTCGACTTCGACATCACCACCAATCGACCGGACTGCATGAACCACTTGGGGCTCGCGCGCGAGCTATCAGTGCTCTACGGCCGGCCACTGCGCCCGCTCGAACTGCCCGAGGTCGAGGTTCTCGCCGGCAACGGAGATGCTGAGCAAGCGCTGGCCTACATTGATGATCCGCAGCTGTGCCGGCGCTATGTCGGCCTGATCGTGCGCGGCGTCAAGGTCGGCCCGAGTCCGGACTGGCTGGTGGAGAAGCTGCAGGCGGTTGGCGTACGCTCGATCAACAACGTGGTGGATGTCACGAACTACGTGCTGTGGGAACTCGGCCAGCCGAGTCACGCCTACGACCTCGAGCGCGTCCACGACCGGACCCTCCGTGTCCGTCGCGCGAGCGGCGGCGAAAAGTTGGTGACGCTCGACGGCGAGACGCGCGAGCTGACGGAAGACATGCTCGTGATCGCGGACGGCGCCGAATGCGTTGGCCTGGCCGGCGTCATGGGTGGTCTGGACAGCGAGGTCACCAACAACACCCGCGACATCCTGCTCGAATGCGCCTGGTTCGATCCCATCAGCGTCCGCCGCACCGCACGCGTGCTCGGCATGCACACCGACGCCAGCCATCGCTTCGAGCGCGGCGCTGACCTGGAACTGTGCGCCCGTGCCGCCCGCCGGGGAGCCCAGCTGATCCTGCAGCTGGCCGGTGGCGAGTTGGGACCGATGGTCGACGTCTATCCGCGCCCCTTCGAGCCCCGCACCCTCGACCTGCGTCTGGACCGCCTGGAAGCCTTCGCCGGCATCGAGTACGGCCAGGACAACGTCGAGACCTGGCTGACGGGCCTCGGTTGTCGACTGGAGGACCAGGACGCGCAGAACGGCCCCGCTTGGCGCGTGACTGTCCCGAGCTGGCGCCACCACGACATGGAAGAGACGGCGGACGTCTACGAAGAAGTGATCCGCGTCCATGGCTTCGACGCCATCGAGCCGACGCTGCCGCGCTTGCGTGGTACCGATGGTCACACACCGGTCGAGCACCTGCGCGCCATGGCCGTGCGCCGGCACCTGGCCGCCTGCGGCTACGCCGAAGTGATCAACTACGCCTTCCACGACGAAGCCGCCGACCGCAGCTACCCCGGCCTCTACGCTGACCATCAGCCGCTGTACCTGAGCAATCCTCTGTCCGAGCGCTACGCCTTGATGCGCCGTTCGCTGTTGCCCGGCCTGATCGAGTCGGCGCGCTTCAACCAGCGCCGCGGTGCCGAAGCGGTGTGCCTGTTCGAGATCGGCCACGTCTTCGCGCAGGGACACGAGACCGAGGCGCTCGCCATGCTCGCCGGAGGCCAGCCCGGTACCCCGTGGCAAGGCTCGAGACAACTCGACTTCTTCGATCTCAAAGGTGCCCTGGACAGCATCGCCGAAGCCATGGGCGTGACGCTCGACGCCGAATCCGTGACCGACGGCGAGGACGGCGCTACCAGCGCTCTGGTCCCCGGCTGCCGCGCGGTGCTGCGCCTACGAGCACAGGGGACGGACGGTGCCGTCGTCGGCTACTGCGGCCAGCTGCACCTCGAGGATATCCCCTTCCCGCTCTTCGTCGCCGAGCTGGAGACCCAGGCTTTCGCCACCGAAGACGCCTCGCTCGAAGTCGAGGTGCCGTCGCGCTTCCCGAGCGTCCATGCCGACTTCACCCTCACCCACGCTCGCACGCTGCCCTGGACCGAGATCGAGGCCGCGATTCGCGAGCTAGCGCCTGCTGACCTCCTCGGCTTCCACCTGCAGGACCGCTACCAGGGCAAAGGCGTGCCGGACGGCGCCGTCAACACCACCGTGCACTTCCTCTACAACTCGCCGGCCGGCTCGCTGACCCAAGACGAGGTCAACGAGCGCCAGCAGGGCCTCACCGATGAGCTGGGCCGCCGCTTCGGCTGGTCGAGCTAGCTGAGGAAAGGGCACGATGTCGAAGAAGAAGAGTGACGACGGCTGGCTGGAAGCGCTGGAAACCAAGGTCGGGCAAGCGGCCGCCGAGCTGAGCCGCTTGCGGGCGTCCAATCAGCAGCTGGCGGCGAAGGTCGAGGAGCTGCAGACGAGCCTCGGTCAGGCTCAGGAAGCGGCGCAGGGTGCGACCAATCAGGCGGACGAGGCGGCCTGGCTGGACGAGAAAGCACAGATCCGCCGGCGCGTCGAAGAGCTGGCCGAGACGCTGGAAGGCCTACTCGACGTCGACGCGGACGCCGGCACCGAAGCCGCCCGATGATCTCCCGATCGCACGCCTGCAGGTCCGCACCCAGCGAAGACTCTGCGGACCGTGTGGTATAGTCTGACCTCACCAAGACCGCCGCAGCGGATCATTCCGAGAGTCAGGCCGATCTGACTTTGGCGGTTCTGGGGCGCGGAGAACACGAACCGACATGAGCGCCAAGGGAACGACGACGGCAGTAGAAATCTTCGGTTCCGTGTACTACGTCCGCGGTGACAATGACACTGAGTCCCTTCGCCAGCTGGCAGGCATGGTCGACGCCAAGATGCGAGAGATCGCCAAGCACGTCACGACTGTCGATACCGCGAAAATCGCGATCCTGGCAGCACTCAACCTGGCCGACGAGCTGAGCAAAGCGAAGGACCAACAGCAAGGGGAACGGGTAGAACTCCGGGAGAAGGTAGAAGCGCTGACCGCGCAACTGGAGCAGTCCCTACAAGAGTAGTCACGAACCGAGCCAGTTTTCGCGTCCCCTGCGCAGATCGTGCTGGGTTATAGCGAGTGTAGAACCAACACTTATGCCGAGGGAGTCTGAATACCGCCTGCTTGTGCCAGCCCCGCCCGTACGGGGACGCTGATGGCTCGCGGCAAGGACACCCACCTGTTGAGAAACAGGTTCTAATCCCGACGGCCCTGTACGGCTGTGCGGGGGATGCACATACCTCCATCCGACGATACCGCCCGCACCCCCCCTCCGGCTCCCTGATGCCGGTTCCACCATAAGGGGTGTAGACCTTGGGCTCCTACCTCACCACATTGATTCCGGCGGTGATCGTCGCGGGCGTAGCTTTGGGCGTCTGGTGGTTTCTCGTGCGGCGCAAAGCTGCTGCCGTCCTGGCCCAGGCTGAAGTCGACGCCAAGCGAGCGGCCGAAGAAGCTGAAAAGCAGGCCGCCAGCAAACTGCGCGAAGCCGAGATCGCGGCGCGCGAAAAGCTGCTGCAGGCACGTTCCGAGTTCGAGAAGGTTTCGCGCAAGCGGCGCGGCGAGCTAGAGACACTGGAACGCCGGCTGAACCAGAAAGAAGACAGCCTCGACAAGCGCGTCGAAGACTTCAACCGGCGCGAGAAGGATCTCAACGACCGGGAACGGCGCCTGGTCGACCAAGAGCGCATGCTGCAGAAGCGGCAGGATGAGGTCGACCAGTTGCTAAGCGAAGAACGCCGGCACCTGGAACAGATCGCCGGCCTCACCGCCCACCAGGCACGCGACGAACTGGTGCGCGTGATGGAGAGCGAGGCACGCACCGAGGCCGCGCACCTGGCCAAGCGGATCGAAGACGAGGCGCGCGAAACTGCCGGCAAGCAGGCGCAGCGTATCTTGAGCCTGTCGATCCAGCGCGCGGCATCCGACTACGTGGCCGAAACCACCGTGTCTGTAGTGATGCTGCCCAGCGACGAGATGAAGGGCCGCATCATCGGCCGCGAGGGCCGCAACATCCGCGCTCTCGAACTTGCCACCGGCGTCGACCTGATCGTCGACGATACCCCGGAGGCGGTCATCCTCTCCGGCTTCGACCCGCTGCGCCGCGAGGTCGCCCGCGTCGCCCTCGAACGCCTGATCTCGGACGGCCGGATTCACCCGGCGCGCATCGAAGAAGTGGTCGAGAAGGTCAAGGCAGAGTTCGACGAACGCATCTACAGCGAGGGCGAATCGGCACTGCTCGAATTCAACATCGCCGACGTCCACCCCGAGCTCGTCAAGTTGCTCGGCCGCCTGCGCTACCGCACCTCGTACGGCCAGAACGTGCTGCAGCACAGCAAGGAAGTCGCCTTCCTTGCCGGCACCATGGCCTCCGAGATCAAGGCCAACATCCACGTCTGCCGGCGTGCCGGCTTGATGCACGACATCGGCAAGGCAGTCGACCGTGAGATGGACGGCTCCCACCTGGAGCTGGGCATTGACCTGCTGCGCAAGTTCGGCGAGACCGAAGAGGTCATCCACGCCATGGCCTGCCACCACGGCGACTACGACCCCGAAACCGTCGAAGCCGTCCTGGTCACCGCTTCCGACGCCCTCTCCGCCGCCCGCCCCGGCGCCCGCCGCGAGATCCTCGAGACCTACGTCAAGCGCCTGGAGAAGCTCGAAGAGCTCGCCTCCAGCTTCCGCGGCGTGCAGAAGAGCTTCGCCATCCAGGCCGGCCGCGAAGTGCGCATTATTGTCGATAGCGAGAAGATCCCAGACGAACAGGCCTATTGGCTGTCCAAGGACATCGCCCGCAAGATCGAAGGCGAACTCACCTACCCGGGCCAGATCAAAGTCACTGTCATTCGCGAGACGCGCTCCGTCGAGTACGCCCGCTGATCCACTTGCTCACATCCGGAGCCACACATGAAAGTCCTCTTCGTCGGTGACATCATCGGCAAGCCGGGCCGCAGAGCGCTGCGTGCCCTGCTACCCCAGCTGGTCGACGAACACCTGATCGACTACACCATTGTCAACGTCGAGAACGCGGCCGGCGGCTTCGGCGTCACGCCTGAGATCCTCAGAGAGCTCGACAGCCTCGCCGCCCCGATCCACTGCTACTCGACGGGCAACCACATCTGGGACAAGAAAGAAGGCGTCAAGCTGCTCGGCCTCGAGCCCCGCTTGCTGCGCCCCGCCAACTACCCCAGCGGCAATCCTGGTGTCGGCCTGCACATCGGCGAAACCAACACTGGCGCCAAGGTGGCAACGATCAACCTGGAGGGCCAGGTGTTCATGAAGAACCTCGAGTCCCCCTTCACCGTCGCCGACCGCCTGCTCGACGAGCTACCGCCCGACGTCAAGGTCGTGATCGTCGACTTCCACGCCGAGGCGACGAGTGAAAAGCAAGCCATGGCCTACCACCTCGATGGCCGCGTCAGTGCCGTCTTCGGCACCCACACCCACGTCCCCACCGCCGACGAACGCATCCTCTCCGGCGGCACCGCCCTGATCACCGATGTCGGCATGACCGGCCCCTACGATGGCATCATCGGCTTCCGACCGGACAAGGTACTGCAGCGCTTCTACCTGCAGACCAACGTGTCGCTGGAAGTCGCCAAGCGCGATGTCCGGCTGGCCGGGGCGCTGGTCGACGTCGACGAACAGACCGGCAAAGCGGTGAAGGTCGAGAGGCTGTTGGTGCCGTACACCGGCTGAGCGGCAAGCCACCGGCACAACCACCAGCCCTCAGCCACTCCCCAGATCAGAGGCGGGCTAGAAGAACCAAAGAAACGAGAAAGTCGATGACAAGGCGACTTTCTCGTTATCTTTCGTAGGGCTCAGCTCAGCGGCACGGAGGTACTAGCCAATATCTGGAGGCACCTCTCGGCCCAGCACTTCCGGCGCTAGTTCCGAACCGGGAAATCAGTTCGCGGTGCAGGGCGGCGTTCGCGTGCCGGTGGTCGACAGCTCGAAGGTCTCGACGACGCTGCCCAGCGAGTTGACGCACCAGCTTCCAACGCAGGCGACGCCACCCAGGCGCGAATAGGCGATCTGCAGGCGATTGTGCCAGTAGGCGGAACAGGCCAGATCGTGGCTCGATGCTTTACCGAGGTCGACGACCTGGGCAATCGGCTCGGTACCCCAGGAGCAGTCGCTGTCGGGGTCGTTGCTGGCGGCCTGGGCGAGGGCGACGAGGGCCTGGCCGTTCCCGGCGGCGGTGAGTGAGACGCCGGCCAGTTCGAATGGCACACCGCTCCAGGTCCAGACGGGACGGCTGGGACGCGCATTGCCGAGCTGGTAGAGGGCGACCGCGTCGCGCTGGCGCACGGCCAGGTAGACGTGGTCACCGATGCGCGCGACGGCCCCCGCGACGGCGTTCTCCGCCCCCAGGTTCAGGGTCCACTTCTGCTGCGGAGCTCCACCGCTGGCCACGGAGTACGCGGTGACGGCGCTCAGGCTCGCATTGCCGACCACGATCCAGCCGTCTCCCGCCGCGGCCCAACGGTTGCCGCTCCCCAGTGACTGCTTGGAGGGCTTGCCGGCACCGTCGAAGCGGTAGACCCAGGTACCCTGGTTGGACCCTTCGTCGAACACCGCAACGGCGTAGTCGCCGGTGCTGGCCACTGAGCAGTCCTGACCGTTGGTGCTGGCGTCCTGGTAGAGCAGTTGGTTCTTGCCCGTGACGCTCCACGCCGTGTAGCCGATATCGGGACCACAAAGATCGATACGGGAGCCCGCTTCGTTGATGTCACCGTCCGCGACAGGCCGGAAGTTCTTGGCGTCTGGAGGGCAGGTGATTCCCGGTGTCTGGCCGCAGACGATGAAGACCCGAGAGGACGCCGCCGACAGCGCGCCGCGCTCCTGCTGGCTGACGACCCACGCGCCGTGGGTATGGGGGATCAGGACCCGGCTGCGCGCGGCTGTGGGTATCAGGCCGAACGGAGGCCAGTGGCCGTAGCCATCGAAGCTGGAGGCGTCGTAGCGCACTTCTTGCTCTTGCATCCAGCCGATGGCGGCTGGCGGCGGCGGTGCCGGGTGGACGTCGCACTGGACGTCGCCGGCGGCGACGATTCCGATCCAGGCGAGTAGAGCTTGGGTGAACATGGGGTTCTCCTTGGTTGGTGAAGTGTGAATGGATGCGGGTCAGGCCGCTGGACTGGCGGCGGCGGGGCCGGCTGCCTGGGCGCGGCGCTGGTGGCCGGTACGAAGCGCTTCGAGCGTTTCGTAAGCCTGTGCGGCCGTGGCCCGCGAGGTCGGGGCCAGGGATACGGACGCCTGGCATCCCGGGCAGGAAAACTTGCTGCCAGAAACCAGCAACTCGACGGCGACGGGAATCGCGCTGCCACACGGGCAGGGCACGGACACAGAGTTCTCAGGGGCCATATCGGCGCTCCTTTGCTGGGTCGCAGGTGGAAAGGATGGAAGGGACTAGAAGGACCGTGTGCCCGCCGCCGTTCGCAGGACTGCGACGGGCACGCGTCCGTGACGGAATCGCTGCTCGGCCGGCGTCAGGTCTTGTTGTCGGCCTTGCCCGAGCTGAGCGTGATCGGCTGAATGTTGTTGGAGTAGGCTTGGATGATCGTGGTCACTCCGGGAGGCAGCGGCAGCTGCCCAGCGTGCACCTTGACCTGGTACTCGGCGGAGTTGCTCTTCTGATAGTGCTGCGCACTGGAGCTCTTGGACTCCTGCGAGTGGGACAAACTGCCGCTGATCGAGACACTGTACGGACCCCAGCCAGCCTTCCCCGTCATCGTGGCCTTACCCTTGGTCTGCGAGTCGGTCGAACTCGTGTTGTCCTCGCTGTAGCTGGACTTCACTTCCATGGTGAAGCTGATGTCGACATTGTCGACGGCCAGCGAGTTCAGGGGCAGGATGGTCAGCAGGGGCAGGTCGAAGGTGGTCGAGAACTTGCTGATGTTCGGCGCATCGGTGTCATCGCTGGCCGGCGTGATCACCGAGCGTTCGAGGATCAGCGAGATCATGATCGGCTCCAGCGTCTGGGGCTTGGAGTCGTCCGTCGTCCCCTGCGGTTCGAAGCACGTCTTCATCAGGAAGTTGACCTGTTCGGTGCCCATGGCGCCGTTGGCCTGGGCAGCCGCCATCAGGGGGCCGCCGATCAGGCTCTTCATCGGCAAGCCGGTGAACTGCTGCGCCATGGAAAGCAGCGGAGGTCCTTGGGAAACATTGGTATCAGCCATTTCGTTCTCCTTCTTCTGTCAGTTGCGGGGACATCCACGCGCTCACGCGGCGCGGGGACGAGTTCTGCTAGCCGGGGATCTGGGCGCGAAGGGCACGGTGGTAGCCCTCCAGCAGCACTTCCAGCCCCCGCGGCGGTTGGTCGGCACGGATCTCGATGTCGAGCGTCGCCCGGTGTGGGCCACTACTCGGCGGGCTCTTGGCGTCAGCTGCCTGGGGATCTCCCGGCACGGCTGGACCACTCGGCGACGTCGCGGCTCCTGACGAACGCTTCTGGGGAAAACCGCACCGTAGCCGGCCGTCGACCTCCTCGATCTCGAGGTCGGTGGTGAAGCGCAGGTTCGACAGCTGCAGCGTCGACGCCGGCGTCAAGGCGATCAGCGGCACCAGGACCGGGTGTGCCTTGGGCCCGTCGGCGTCGACATGCGGGAATTGCAATGCCACCATCTTGGGCTGTAGCTGCCCCTTGCTGACTCCCTGCTTGGCGTCTTCCTTCAGCGCCGCCGCGGCCCCCTCCATCGCCTTCAGGGCTTGCTGCAGGGACGCGGACGCGGCCTGCGGATCAGCGTCACCCGCCAGGTCCCCCGAGACGCGGCTCAGACGATCGGCGAGAGCGTCGAGACCTTCAGAATCGGGAACCGGTTCGAAGTAGTCGTCGAGGATCTGCAGGTTCTGAGCCCGCAACGACGCACCCGCCTCGACGACGCTGTCGTGGATCGCTTTCAGCAGTTCTTTGAGATCGAGCATGGTATTCCTTTCTCGTCAACAATGAGCGCCATGGATCGCACTCCTGGAGAATTCTTGCTGACTTGAGGTATCTTCTTCGTGCTGACAAACGGGTAGAGCAAGTCCGGTGCCAGGAGTACTCGGAAGCGGCGGAAGTGGTCAGAACAGCCTGAATATGGCGAAAAGTGGGACTTGGGGGCGGGTCTCGGAGCTCGCGACCGACCGCGCGATGACCGTCCAGACGTCGGTGGCGAGCGTCGGACGGTACCGTCCGGCGGTAACCGGTGCGGCTTGCGTAGGTTCCGCGGCGAAACTAGAATCTACGGGGCCATGTCAGCTTTCCAGATACCGCGTGACAACACGCTCGAGGCCTCGACGCAGGTCAGCGATACCCGGGAGCAGCGGAGGGCAGGCCTGAGCATCCCGGCCCTGACCGTGCTCGCACATCCGCAAGTGAGCTACGTAGGAGCGCGTGTCCTGCTGCCGGCCCTGACTTCCGGCAAGGAGGTCGCCCTGTCGCGCCAGCAGCCGCTGTTCGCTCAGCCGGGGAAGACGGAGGCGAGTCCGCTAGCAGACTCGCACCTGAGCCGCAAACCGGTGCTGCTGATCCCCGGCGAGGCGGGCTCGATCCGGCTGGACGCCGGAGGCGCGCGCAGCCGGATCGAGATCTTCGGCAGCACCGGGAGGGAGAGCTTTTCGGCGGAGGAGCTGGAGGCCGGTGTCTGCCTGCTGCTAGGGGGCTACGTCGCCTTGCTGCTGCACCTGCACCCCCCAGGTCAGCCGACATACGGCGAGCGCTACGGTCTGATCGGTGACAGCGCCGCCCTGACCCGACTGCGCGGCGACATCCGACGGACAGCGAGAGCGCAGGCACCGGTGCTGCTGCGCGGGGAATCGGGTACCGGCAAGGAACTGGTGGCGCGCGCGTTGCACCAGGCGTCGAAGCGGCGCGCCAAGCCCTACGTGACGCTGAACCTGGGAGCCGTCCCCGCCTCGCTCGCCGCCGCCGAGCTGTTCGGCGCCAGCCGCGGCGCCTTCACCGGCGCCGACCAGCCGCGTCAGGGCTACTTCGAGCGCGCGGACGGGGGGACGCTCTTCCTCGACGAGATCGGCGAGGCACAACCGGAGGTGCAAGCGCTGCTCTTGCGCACCCTGGAGAGCGGCGAGATCCAGTCGGTGGGAACCTCCCGACCGCGGCGCGTCGACGTGCGCGTCATCGCCGCCACCGACGCCGACCTCGAAACCCAGGTGACCGCGGAGCGCTTCCGGGCGCCACTGCTCTACCGGCTGCAGGCCGAGTCGATCCGTCTGCCTCCCTTGCGCATACGGCGCGACGACATCGGTCGTCTGCTCCTCCACTTCCTGCGCCAGGAGTTCGAGCACGCGTCCACCGGCAATCCGATCGACGAGCCCGGTCGCCGTCAACGTCCCTGGCTATCGGCTCGCCTGGTGGCGCGGCTAGCTTGCGCTCCTTGGCCCGGCAACGTGCGGGAGCTGCGCAACGTGGCGCGGCGGCTGGTCAGCGAGTTCTCGTCCGAACAGGAGGCCGAGCTGCCGGCGGAGCTGGAAGCGGAGCTGTTCGCGGACGAGGACGTCAGCAGCGAAGCCGGCGCCGCGGCAGCGCCCGTGCTACCAACCAAGCACCGCCCTCGGCGGCAACTACGGCCGGTCACGCAGGTACCGGCAGCGCAGATCCTCGCCGAGCTGCGTGCCAGCCGCTTCAACCTGACGCTGGCCGCCCAACGGCTTCGCGTTTCCAGGACCGGCCTCTACGGCTGGGTGGAGCGGCATCCGGAGCTACGCAAGGCATCGGACCTGGAGCGCGGCGAGATCATCGAGGCCCTGAGCCGGGCAGGGGGTGATCTCGACGACGCCGCCGAGCATCTCGGCGTGTCCAGCCACGGCCTGCGCTTGCGCCGCACCGCCCTCGGACTCGACTAGGTGCCGGTGGTACCCGATCACATCGTCCCAGACCACATAGGTCCCTACCGTATCGAGCAACCACTCGGACGCGGCGGCATGGGCATCGTCTACGCCGCCCACGACGAGCGCCTGGGACGGCGCGTAGCACTCAAACAGCTGCTGCCCGAAAGCGCCCACGACGCCCATCGTCGCGAGCGTTTCCGCCGCGAAGCCCGGGCCATCGCCCGCCTCGACCACCCCGGCGTGGTCCAGATCTACGACCTGCTGGAAACACCGGACGGCGACTGGATCGTGATGCAGTACGTCGCCGGCCCCACCCTCGCCAAACGGCTGCGTCAAGGCCCGATGCCACCGGAGCACGTCGTCACCCTGGGCCGTGAGGTGACGGCAGCCCTGGAGGCAGCTCACGCGCAGGGCCTGTTGCACCGCGACCTGAAGGCCGAGAACGTCGTCTTGACGGCGACCGGTGCCAAGGTGCTCGACTTCGGCCTGGCCAAGCTCTACCAGCAGCTCGGCAATACCACCGCCACCTCCAGCCTCACCCACGGCATCGCCGGCACCTACCGCTCGATGTCGCCCGAGCAGGCCAACGGTTTCGAACTCGATCCGCGCTCGGACCTCTTTTCCCTCGGCGTCCTGCTCTACGAGGCGGCGACTACCGTCTCTCCCTTCCGCGCCGACACCCCGGTCGCCAGCATGACGCGAGTGTGCAGCCATCTGCAGGTACCCGCCCGCGAGATCGAGGCGGCGGTGCCGGCGGACCTCTCCGGGCTGATCGACGCGCTGCTAGAGAAGGAACCCGCCCAGCGTCCAGACAGTGCCACGGCAGTGCTACAGCGGCTGGAGACGTGCTCGCAGGCGGACGTGCCCAGCCCGGCCGCCTCCCGCTCCACCCACCCCAGAGCCGGTTTCGACCCCGACTCCACGGTCTTGCCCCTGCCGGCTGCCGATTCGCCCTCCGCTACATCTCCCTCCGCTACATCTCCCTCTGCTACATCGCCCAGAAACTCCTCCCCCAGGAACATCCCTCGGCACACACTGAGACGCCTTGGCGTCGCCACCGCCCTCCTCGTGCTCGTTGCAGCCTTCCTGGTACTACGCCTCGCGGCACCAGATCCGGAGTCCCTCTACGTGCTCGTCGATGCTCCACGGTTGGGGACCTCCTTGGCGCCCTCACCAGCGGACACTGCCGAGAGCCCGGACCGCACCGACGGGGACGACGTCACCCTGGCGCGCGCCGCGCTGCACGCAGCCTTGCTCCGCTCGCTGGCGTCGCTGCGCGGCGTTGTCGCGGTGCCACCGTCCGACAGCGAAGCCGCCACCATCCCCGCCCTGGCCGCACTCTACGCCGCCGACGAAGTGCTCACCTCCTCGCTCGACTGCGGCGCCCAGCGCTGCCTGGCGACCCTGCGCCGGCAGCGCGGAGCGGACGGCAAGGTACTCGGAGTCGAGACCTTCGAGGCGCCGGTCGACGACCCGCGGCTGCTGTCGATCGCCACCGAGACCTACCTGAAGGCTGCCTACCGGGGCTTCGCTCCCCGCGCCGAACACGAATGGAATGTCGCCCCCGAGGACTACGTACACTTCCTACGGCTCAAGAGGCACTGGGAAACGCGGCGGCCGACGCACCTCGAACCTCTGTTCGAAGAACTGGCCACCATCCGCGCCGGATCACCGAGCTTCGTCGACAGCTACCTACTGGAGGCGCGCATGCTCTACCGCCGCTTCTACGAGACGCGGGGCGGCGCCGACCTGCAGCGCGCCCTCGACCTGCTCACCCGCGCCCGCAGCCTCGATCCAGCCGATCCGGCGCCCGCCGAGATCCTGTTCAACCTCGCCCTCGACGCTGGACGCCTGAATGTCGCCGCCACCGCTGCCGCCGACCTGGAAGCGCTGATCCCTGGAGACGTCGGAACGCTGTGCCGGCAAGCCGAGCTGGCCGCCGCTCGTGGCGAGAGCGAACGAGCCCTGGAGTTGATGGCCCAAGCCGTCGAGCGCCGCCCCGCCGCCCACCTGCTGCTCGACTTCGCCAACATGGAGCTGCACCTGGGCCGTGTCGACGCAGCCCGCGCCACCCTTGAGCGACTGCTGCAACGCTTCCCCGGGCACCTGCGCGGAGAGAAGCTGCTGGCGCAGGTCGAGCTGCAGAGCGGCAGCGCGGAGCGTGCGGTGCAGCTCTACCGTCACCTGCTCGAGCGCCGTCGCGGCTTCGCCGAGCTGTCCAACCTCGGTATCGCCTACCTGCTACTCGGCGACTGGCCACAGGCGGCCGAGAGCCTCGGCGAAGCCCACGCCCTGGCGCCGAACAGTGCCCAGGCGACCCTCAACCTGGCCGACGCCCTGAGCCTCGCCGGCCGGCTCGACCAGGCTACCGCCCTCTACCAGCGGGTGCTCGAGCGGGTCGCCGAAGATCCCGCACCCGGCCACTGGCAAACCCTGTCCATCAAGGCCCAGGCTCTCGCCCACCTCGGGCGCGGCGCCGAAGCCGCTGCCGCCATCCAACAGGCCACCACCGTCGCCACCAACGATCCGCAACTGGCCTACGAAGCGGCTCTGGTGTACACCCTGCTCGGTGAACCGGCCTCCGCTCTGGCCAGCGCCGAACGCGCCGTCGCTGGCGGCTTCGACCAGCGCTGGTTCGGCCTGCCCTTCTTCCGGCCCCTCCTCGACACACCAGGTTGGCGCGACATCACTGCTCCCGAGGCAACTCCCTGACCTCAGGTAGGCGGCTTCGCGGGCTCTCCCGGACCTTCCTTCGGCTCGTTGACAATCGACGGATCCGGAAAGTAGGGCACGCCGTCGATCTCCACCTTGAAACGAAAGCGGAAGGCGTGCAAATCCTGGGAAGTGTTCTCATTGCTGCACGAGATCTGCAATTGCCCAGAGCCCAACAGTGAGACCGCGGGCTCCAGTGGCCGGAGACCCTTCCATTCCACGTATTCCCCAGACTTGATGGGCACGAACTCTCCACCCTTCACGTCCAGACGAAGCCGGATCCGAGCCGGGCCATAGGCGACCTGGATCTGGTTCGTGCCCGAGACGACGCTCGGTCCCGACAGGTGAAACTTGCCGTCTGCACCCTTGACGGTGACGTCATAGATCTTCGCGGACTCTCCGTTCGCCATCGTGCGCTCCTTGCGGTTTCCCCTCAACCTATCACGGGCACACCCGCGCCCAGACCGCAGGGCCGTACCGTCCGACGGTTGCCGCCACCGTCCGACGGTCGTCGCCATCCTCAGCTCTCCCTTCCAAGTCCCCGCAATCCGGCGTGCTCACAACCCATCCGTCTCTGGCACAGCGCTTGCTATTCCGGACAAGCTATTCCGGACAAGCTATTCCGGACAAGCGATGCACAACGACCCCCATCCCAAGGAGAGAGCCATGCAACTACCTGGAACCGTACAGACCGCCGCCCCCGGACTTCGGGGCTTCGACACCGATACTTCCCTCAGGGCCGCAGTCGCCCACCAGCTCGTCGCGCAGGGTTACCACTTCTGCGTGCGCTACCTGTCCCTGGGCTGCCCGCAGGACCCAGGCGACCTCAGCCATGGCGAAGCCCTCGACATCCTGCAAGCGGGCCTGGCGCTGATGGCCGTCCAGCACGTCCGCTACCCCGGCTGGACCCCTTCCGCCGCCCTCGGCACCGCCGACGGCACCCACGCGGCCACCAACGCCCAGAGCATCGGCCTACCGCACGGCGTCAACCTATGGTGCGACCTGGAAGGTGTCGACGCAGCGACCCCGGTTCAGGACATCCTCGCCTACGGCAACGCCTGGTACCAGGCCGTCACCACCGCCGGCTACGTAGCCGGGCTCTACGTCGGCGCCGGCAGCCGCCTGAACGGCCAACAGCTCCAAGGGGAACTCCAGTTCCAGCACTTCTGGAAATCCGCCAGCGACGTCCCCGAGATCGTCCGCGGCTACCAGCTGATCCAGGGCGACCCGGACACTTCCCTGGACGGTGTCTCGATCGACCGAGACACTACCCAGACCGATCACGAGGGTGTCAGCGTCCAGTGGCTGAGCCAGTCCTAGTCATCGGAGGACAGCACCGGCCGATCTCCAGAGTTACTACTCAGAACCTGCCTGCGAGTTCGGACCAGCGTCCTCACTCGTCCCGCAACACCACCACCGGGTCGACACGCGTCGCCCGCAGAGCCGGCAGCAGCGACGCGAAGAACGCGACGACCAGCAGCAACCCGGTATAGGTAACGTAGGTCACCGGATCCGTCGGGCTGATGCCGAAGACCAGGCTGCGCAGCAGCCAGCCGACGATCAACGCCGCCGCGACACCGATGGCCAGTCCGCCCAGCACCGGCGTCATGGCGTCGCGGATCACGATCTTCAGGAGATCCCCGCGCTCGGCGCCGAGCGCAGCACGGATGCCGATCTCACGCAGGCGTTGCGTGACGGAGTAGCTGATCAGGCCATAGACGCCGATGGCGGCCAGCAGCAGGGCACAGGCGGCGAAGAGGGTCAGCAGGACGACGTTGAAGCGCGGCTGCGCGACGGAAGCGTCGACGATCTGGCGCAGGGTCTGGACTTCGAACAGGGGCAGGTTTGGGTCCAGCTCGCCGACGGCGGCGCGCAGGGGTCCCGCGAGGTTCGCGGGGTCGCCGGATTCGGCACGTAGAACGACGGTGGCGTACTCCATCGGCCGTTGCATGACGGGCCAGTAGATATCCGGACCGGGCTCGGCGTCGAGCGAGTTGTGACGCACATTACCGACGACGCCGACGATGGTCATCCACGAGCTCTCGGGATTGCTTGGATCACCGTGCGTGATGCGCTGGCCGATGGGGTCTTGGTCAGGCCAGAACGTCTCGGCAGCGGCGCGGCTGATGATGGCGACGCGCTGGGCACCGATGGCGTCCTGGTCGTTGAACAGGCGACCGCGGTCGAGCTGGATGCCCATGGTCTCGAAGTAGTCGGGACCCACGACGCGGATGTTGGCGTTGGGCTCCTTATTGGGCTCGGGGATCGGCCGACCATCGACGTAGAAGATGAGGACGAAGTTGCCGCCGGTCAGCGGCATTGGCATGATCGAGGCGGCGCGCTCGACGCCCGGCAAAGCTTCGGCACGCTCGAACAGCTGTTGATAGAAGCGGGCGCGCGCGGCTTCGTCGGGATACTGGCTCTCGGGCAGCGTCAGGCTGGCGGTCAGCACGCCCTCGGCGTCGAAACCCGGGCTGACGTCGAGCAGTTCGCCGAGGCTGCGTAGCAGCAGGCCGGCGACGATCAGCACGACCAGGGTCAGCGCGACTTCGGCGAAGACGAGAGAGCTGCGCGTGATGCGGTTGCGGCGTCCCGTGCCGGCGCCTTGGCTGCCCTCGCGCAACGCCGAGTTGAGGTCGGGCCGGCTGGCCTGCAGGGCCGGTAGCAGGCCGAAGAGCAAGCCGGTGAGCAGCGACAAAACGAGGGTGAAGACCAGGACATCACCATTGACGGCAATGTTGTCGGCGCGCGGGATGCCACCGTCCTGAATACCGAGGAGCAACCGTGTACCCCAGCCGGCGAACAGCAGACCGAGGGCGCCACCGGCCAGGGCCAGCAGGGCGCTCTCGGTGAGGAACTGGCGCAGCAGGCGTCGACGGCCGGCGCCGAGAGCGGTGCGCAGGGCGACTTCGCGCTCGCGCAGCGACAGCCGCGACAGCATCAGGCTGGCGACGTTGGCACACGCGATCAACAGCACCAGTCCGACGGCGCCGAGCAACATCAGCAGGCCGGTCTCGACGTCTTCGACCATCATGTCTTGCAGCGGCTGAGCAAAGGCGTCCCAGCCGGTGTTGGAGCCCGGGTACTCCTCGCGCAAGCGGGCGGTGATGGTGTCCAGTTCTGTGTTGACCTGGGTCAGCGAGACGTCCGCCTTCAAGCGCCCGTAAACGCTGAAGTAGTGAGAGCCTCGGCCGGTCTCCTCGACATTCAGGCGCAGAGGCGCGAAGACGTCCCAGAAGGTCTGCGGAAAGTCGGCGGGCAGGACGCCGATGACGGTGTAGGGCTCGTCGCTCAGGCGGATGTCCTGGCCAATCAAGCCTGGATCGCCACCGAAGCGGCTCTGCCACAGGCTGTGGCTGATCACGACGACGGGTGGGCCTCCGAGCTGGTCGTCTTCGGGCTGCAGCAAGCGACCGACGGCAGGACGGGTGCTGAGGACTTCGAAGTAGTTGCCACTCACCAGGCTGCCATTGAGCCGCAAGGGCTCACCGTCTCCGGTCAGGTGATAGCTGCTACCGCTGCGGGCGGCCAGCGCCTCGAAGCTCGACGCCTGGTCGCGATAATCGACGTAGTTGGGCGGCGAGACGCTGAACCGGGGAAAGCCGGCGTCGAGGTTGCGCTCCCAGATACGCACCAAGCGATCGGGCTCATCGTAGGCCAGGGGCTCGAGCAAAACACCGTTGACGACGGTGAAAATGGCGCTATTGGCCCCGATGCCGAGCGCCAGCGTGAGGATCGCGATGAGCGTGAAGGCGGGGCTCTTGCGCAGCGTGCGCAGGGCGTAGCGAAGGTCTTGCAGCAAGCTTTCCATGACATTCTCCTGGACGGTTGAGGCAGTCCGCGACAGCGGTTCGCATCTTCATACGCACGGTGATCGACGCAAGTTTCTCTACGCAGAGAGGAAAACTACCACGGTCGTGGTCAGGACGTCTTGGAGGCCTTCTTCGTCCGCTTCCTGGCGGCGGCCGTCTTCTTGGCTTCTGCCTTCTTCGGACCCGCGTGCGGCTTGGCAGCGCTCTTCTTCGTTGAGGTCTTGGTAGCTGGCCTCTTCTTGGAAGCCGCCTTCTTCTCGCCCGTCGGGCCGCTCGCCGGATTCGCCTGCACCAACTTCGCCAGATACATGCCGGTGTGGCTATCCGCCACTGCCGCGACTTGCTCGGGCGTGCCGATAGCGAGCAGTCGACCACCACCGCTGCCGCCTTCAGGGCCCAGGTCGATCAGGTGATCCGCGGTCTTGATGACATCGAGGTTGTGCTCAATCACCACCACGGTGTTCCCCATATCCACCAGCTGGTGCAGCAGACGCAGCAGCTTGCCAACATCGTCGAAGTGCAGGCCGGTGGTGGGTTCGTCGAGCAGGTAGAGGGTGCGGCCGGTGGAGCGCTTGCACAGCTCGCGCGCCAGCTTGACGCGTTGCGCCTCACCGCCGGAGAGGGTGGTGGCGGGCTGACCGAGGGTGAGGTAGGTCAAGCCGACTTCGTTGAGCGTCGCCAGAATGCGGCGGATCGGCGGGATGTTCTCGAACACGTCGAGCGCTTGCTCGACGGTGAGATCGAGGATCTCGGCGATGTTCAGGTTGCGGTAGGTCACGCCCAGCGTCTCGCGATCGTAGCGCTTGCCGCCGCACACCTCGCAGGTGACGTAGATGTCCGGCAGGAAGTGCATCTCGATCTTGATCTGCCCGTCACCGCTGCACGCCTCACAGCGCCCGCCCTTGACGTTGAAGCTGAAGCGTCCCGGCTGGTAGCCACGCGCACGCGCTTCCGGCGTCTTGGCCATCAGCGAGCGGATGTGGTTGAAGACGTTGGTATAGGTGGCCGGGTTGGAGCGCGGCGTGCGGCCGATCGGGCTCTGATCGATGGCGATGACCTTGTCCAGGTGCTCGACACCGAGCAGCGCCTCGTGCGCGCCGGCGCGGTCGCCGGCGCGGTAGAAGTGGCGTGCCAGCGCCTTGTAGAGGATGTCGTTGATCAGCGTCGACTTGCCGGAACCGGAGACGCCGGTAACGACGGTGAAGGTGCCGAGCGGGATCTCGACGTCGAGGTTCTGCAGGTTGTTCTGCGTCGCCCCGCGGATCTCCAGCGCCTCGCCCTTGCCCGCGCGACGCTGCTGCGGCACCGGCACTTCCAGCTCACCGCGCAGGTACTTGGAGGTCAGCGAATCGCCCTTCGCTTGCAACTCGTCGGCGGTACCCTCGGCCACCACCTTGCCACCGTGCACGCCGGCACCAGGACCGAGATCGATCACCCAGTCGGCGGCGCGGATCGTGTCCTCGTCGTGCTCGACGACCAGGACCGAGTTGCCGAGGTCGCGCATGCCTTGCAGCGTGTGGATCAGGCGCGCGTTGTCGCGCTGGTGTAGACCGATCGACGGTTCGTCGAGCACGTAGAGCACGCCCATCAGCTTGCTGCCGATCTGCGTCGCCAGCCGGATGCGTTGGCTCTCACCGCCGGAGAGCGTCGCGGCCGAACGTTCGAGCGTCAGGTAGCCGACGCCGACGTCGTCGAGGAAGGTCAGACGGTCGCGCACTTCTTGCACCACCTTGCTGGCGATCGCTCGCTCGCGCTCGGTCAGCTCCAAGCTCTCCATCCAACCCCGCAGATCGCCCACCGGGCGCGACGACAGGCGGTCGATCGCCAGGCCTCCGACCGTCACCGCCAACGCCTCCGGACGCAAGCGCCGGCCCTTGCAATCCGGGCAGGGATGCACCGACATGTACTTCTCGATCTCCGAGCGCACCGACGCCGATTCGGTCTCCTTGTGCCGTCGTTCCAAGCTCGGGATCAAGCCTTCCCAGGAGCCTTGCCAGGCATAGCTGGAGCGCTTGCCGCTCATCTGGAACTGCATCTCCTTCTTGCTGCCGTAGAGCACGACCTTCTGCGCCTTGGCACTCAGGTCCCGCCACGGCTCGTCGAGCGAGAACTCAGACGTTTCGGCCAGCGTCTCGAGCATCTGCACGCGCCACGACTTCGATCCCTTGGCGTAGGGCGCCAGCGCGCCATCGCGGATCGACAAGGTCGAATCGGCGATGACTTTCTCTTCGTCGACACCCATCAGGCTGCCCAGACCCGAGCACGTCGGACAAGCCCCGTAGGGGCTGTTGAACGAGAACAGTCGCGGCGTCACCTCCGCCAGACCACCGCCGCACTCCGGGCACGAGTAGTTCTGCGACAGAGTCTCTTCCTCGCCCCCTTCGGGCGCCAAGACCACCAGACCTTGCCCGACACGCAGCGCTGTCTCCAGAGAATCCGCCAGCCGCTTCGCGATCCCCGGCTTGACCACCAGGCGATCCACTACGACATCGATGTTGTGCTTCTTCTGCTTGTCCAGCGTCGGCAGCTCGCCGTCCAGCTGCACCGTCTCGCCATCGATGCGCGCCCGCAGGAACCCGTCACGTGCCATCTGTTCCAGCTGCTTGCGATACTCGCCCTTCTTGCCCCGCACAAACGGTGCATAGAGCACCAGCCGCGTCGTCTCCGGCAGCTTCATCACCCGATCGACCATCTGCTGCACCGTCTGCGGCCGGATCGGGTGTCCGCAATCCGGACAGTGGGGAATTCCGATCGAGGCATAGAGCAGGCGCAGGTAGTCGTGGATCTCGGTGATCGTGCCGACGGTCGAGCGCGGGTTCTTCGACACCGACTTCTGCTCGATGGAGATGGCGGGCGACAACCCCTCGATGGAGTCGACGTCCGGCTTCTCCATCTGCTGTAGGAACTGCCGCGCGTACGCTGACAGCGACTCGACATACCGTCGCTGCCCCTCGGCGAAAAGCGTGTCGAAGGCGAGCGACGACTTGCCGGACCCCGACACACCCGTGACCACCACCAGCTGATTGCGGGGGATCTCGACGGTCAGATTGTCCAGGTTGTGCTCGCGGGCTCCGCGGACGATGATGGAATCCATGGCGAGGGATAGTAGCAGAAGTAAGGCGGAAGTCTCAGCCCATCGCGATGCACCAAAGACGTGCCAACCGACTCGCGAACCCGAGGGAAGAAGGGTCGGAGGGCAGGCTCATGGGCCACCCCCTACCCAGAACAACCGGCTAGCGATCCAGCGCGGCCATCCGGCGCGGCAAAGCCGCGAGGATAGGGGTGAGGGGAGCAGAATCACACTTCTGCGACCCGAGGGGGCCGCCGAGGCCCCCCTCGAGAACAACATATCGACTTCTTTCGCGAGGCGGTTCTCGCCGCGCGTCAGAAGTCGATATAGCCGTCGCGCGTCCGGATATCGACGCTGGCACCGCTGACGCGCACGCGTACCGCACGCCAGCGGCCGTCGTTGCGGAGGTCCGACGGGTAGTAGCCGAGCACGTACTGCTCGCGCAACTCCTGCAAAATGCCTCGGTACGCACCGGCCAGCTCATTGATGTCACCCAGAAGTTCCAGGCGGCCACCGCTCTGCTCGACAGCTTGCTGTAGCAGGTCCATTTCGAGCTGGTTGCTGTTGGCGTCGCGCCAGGCGGAAGCGACGGGCATGGCTTCTTCCAGCGGCACATCGGACAGGTGGATCCAGTAGATCGACGCCTGACTGCGCTGAGCTCGCCACAGGACCTGATCCATCGGCAGGACGCTGTGGACGTCGATGCCGTCGGACAGCAGCACGACCACGCGCCGGCCTTGACGCTGATCGAGGGCACTCAGGGCCATGTACAGGTGGTCGTTGACCGCAGTGCCGCCACGCGCCTCGATGTCGTCCAGCGCGGCCAGGAGTTCCTGGCGGTCGCCTGTGAACTCGGTGGCGCGGAAGAGCTGGTCGGAGAACAGGATCAGCATGGCTTCGTCCAGTTCCTTCATATCTTCGATGAAGGCTCGGGCACCGGCCATGGCAGCGTCTAAACGGTCGCCTTGCATGCTCTCGCTGACGTCGATCAACAGGATTGCGGTCAGTGGCACCTGCCCCTTTTCGAAGGTCACGATTTCTTGACGATCTCCGTCATCCAGAATGGTGAACTGCGTGCGGTCCAGGTTGAGTACGCGGCTGCCGGAGTTCGAAGCGGTGACGTAGAGCTGCTGCAGCTCCAGATCGACCACTTCGTCGACACGAATCTCCGGGGTCTCGAAGCTGTCTTCCTTGACCTGGCCGGTCACCGTGGTCACCACGACGCGGAAACGATGCTTGCGATTCTCCTGGCCGGCGTCGAAGTTTGCTTCGAAGGGCGGCTGGGAGCGGCGGCTGACGAGCTTACCGTCGACGTACATCTCGACCTTGGCGATCGCCTCGTCGCTCTGCACTTCGACCACCATTCGGCCTGGACCGAACGCCGGCTTCAAGAAAGAGGGCTCACTGATCATCACCTGGATGTCCGCGGCGGCCGGGGCGGCGGTGACAACACCGAGCAACAGGGCGAGAGCACAAGCAGCCAGGCGGCCCAGCCATGCGGTAGCAGGGAAAGTAGAGAAACAGGAGGTAGCTGATGACATGGTGAATCTCCCTCAAAGGTCCGCGAGGTACTCGCGCAGCGGTTCCAGGCGATTCTCGGCGTGTTGCCGCAGGTCGGCCCGCAGCTTTCGCATCACTTCGTCCGGCCAGCGGTTGTAGAGCAAGCGTGGCGACGGCGCTGCTTGTCGCGAAGTGGCTTCAATCTCGGCCAGCACACGATTCGAGTCCGCCGAACGACGGGTGCGCTCATAGAGCAGGCTTTGCTGTAGCGCCAGACGCTGGTCCGAGGGGAAGCGCGCCCGCGCTTCCTCGAGCAGCGGCTCGGCTGCCGGGTAGGCCTCGTCGTCGAGGTGGATGCGAATCAGCTCCTGATATGCCAGCACGATGGGCCAGGCGTCGCCAGTCTCGCGAGTGATCTGACGCAGCGCCTCGGTGCCGTCACGGGTACCGCGGACGCGCTCCAGGTTGAGCGCGTAGCGCAGCTGCCCTTCGAGGTCCTTCGGGTGGCGCTTGGTCAACTCGCCGAAGTAATACAGCGCTTCCATGTAATCGCCGGTCTTCTCCATGACTGTGCCCATACCGAGCAGCGCCGCCTGGTTACCCTGGTCGAGCGCCAAGGCCTTGTCGTACAGCTCCGTACAACGGCAGAAGGTGCTCGTCATGTACTCCTGGAGCAAGCCGCCCAGGCTGGTCAAGGCACGACTGGCGATGATCTGCGAGCCTTGCCCCTGCGCGTTGGCGGCATAGCTCTCCGTCAGCACGCGCGCCACTTCCCGCGAGTGATTCGACAGGAACCAGATGCGGCGGTCGCGGTAGCGGGTACTCGCCTCGTGGTGCATCATGATGATGGGCAGGAGCAGTTCCGGCTGTCTCTGCGCGATCGGCTTGAGCAACCCGCTTTCGGCCTTGAACAGTTCCTTGAGCCCCAGGCGCGGTGAGACGTAGCGCATCTCGAGGTCCATCAGGTGGTCGACGGCATCGTCGAGATCCCCGCTGGCGAGTTCCCCGAGAACGTTGCGGTACCCCAACTCGACCTTCTTGGGGTCGAAATTCTCGATCACCGGACCGCGCTCGAAGCGCCCCCGCTCACGGTTGCGGGCGCGCGATTGTGGTCGTGGTTGCGGTTGCGGAGCCGCCTCGGCACGATTGGTGAGACTCAAGTGACGGCCCACGGCCGCACCGCTCGTGGCGGATGTGCCCGTAGCCGGGACCTCCGGCACTGGCATCGAAAACGCAACCAGCGACACCAACAATGCCGCCGCCAGCGGGGTCCGTGCCCACGGAACCGCCGGATCGGCACTGTACTGCGCAGCAGGAGAGTGCAGGTTTGGGAATATCAAGGTTCTCCCTCCCTTGGGGCTTGCCGGGGGAAACGAGGCCCCCCGGTCGTGAAACCGACGAAGCTGAAGGCTCAGACTGTGTTTCTACAACACATTTTCCTTGTGTTCAATTCCGAAGCGCCGTAGACGGCAGCGCAGGCGCGCCGCACGGCTGTAGATCTGGTTGGCCGTCAGGCCCTCCTCCAGGCCCTTCGACACCTCGGCGACGAGTTCCCGCCCTGCGTATCCAGCCATGCGCACGCGCAGAAGGCGCAACTCGAAGCGAGCTTGAGCTGCACTGGCAGCCGAGGTCTCGAGACGTCGCAGGATCGTGCTCACGCGTTCGCGCTGCAGCAGCCGCTGCTCCGGATCGAAGATCGAATCGGCAACCAAGCACCGACCGTCGACTTCGTGCAGGCTCAGGCGCTGCAGAGTGCCTCCCCGTTTGTCGCGGCTGGCGCGACGTAGGTAATCCGTCACCGCACAGTGTGCCAGACGAAAGAGGTACTTGCGCACCGCCCCAGGGTGCAGTTGACGCAGCCCCTGCACCAAATGCTCTTGGCATTCCAACAAGCGGCAATACACGGCCTGTAGGCAATCGCACAGATCCTCACCCTGTAACTTCGCGGGTCGTCGACTCCAGGCGCTGTGAGCACCGGCGCGCAGGACGACGTCGAAGCAACGGAAGAAACCGTCCCAGTCGAACGATGATGGTGCTTCCCGCGGACCCGGACGGTCCACGTCGCGCACCCGATCTCGCGGTCGGAACGCCCCCTCGCCGCCGCAGTCAGAATTCCACGGATCGCCTGTCTCGGCACGATGCTCCATACTCCCGGCTCCTGCGTGGAACCGAAGGCATAGCCGACGCTCTGGACTCTCGGACTTCGAAGCAAGCACGGCGAGCGTAGCAGCTGGCTCCCCTGGCGGCAACCAGCACCAACACGCACCAACACCAGCCGGGAAGCCGCCCCCGAAGCGCGCAGACGGATCCCATCACCATCGCACATAAGTGATAGCATTCGGTCGTCCATGACTCCTATCGACGATAAGCCAGAACCTGCCGCGGCCACTGTGCCGGAAGACCAGACCGACGTCACCCAGTTGCTCCTCGACTGGAGCCGAGGGGATCGTAGCGCCTTGACGCGCCTGATGCCCTTGGTGTTCGGTGAGCTGCACCGCATCGCCGAAGGCTACTTCCGTCGAGAGCGCTCGAGCCACACCTTGCAGCCGACCGCTCTGGTCAACGAGGTCTATCTACGCCTGATCGACCGTCGGCGCGTCCAGTGGCACAATCGCGCCCACTTCTTCGGCTTCGCCGCGCAACTGATGCGCAATATCTTGGTCGACCACGCCCGCGCTCGCCAGACCGCCAAGCGCGGCGGCGACGCCATCACCGTGACGCTCGACGAGGCCTTCGGGCCACTGCACACCCCCGACCTCGACCTGATCGCGCTCGACGACTGCCTGAATCGCCTGCAGGGGCTCGATGAGCGCCAAAGCAAGATCGTCGAGCTGCGCTTCTTCGCCGGCTTGACGGTCGACGAGACCGCGGAGGTCATGGACGTCTCTCCAACGACGGTCAAGCGCGAATGGCGAACGGCCAAGCTGTGGCTGTTTCGTGAACTCAGCCGCGGCCCCAAGATCCCCGGCGCCCCCCCTGCGTCTTCCGTCTGAATTCCAGCCCGTTCGGGCCGCTTGATTTCCATCAGGGTCCGCCTTTCGAGATGGTCTGTCCGCGAGAGCGCTCTCGCGTTCTAGAACGAAGACCATTCTGCGCTGATATAGTGTTACTTAAATATAGGTGAGTCTATAGGGGAAGTCTGTTGGACATCGAACACAATGAGCGCGCCAGAGACTTGTGGCAGCGCGCCAAGCTGATCCTGGACGAGGTTCTGGACGCTGAGCCGGAGCAACGACATCAGCTGCTGGCTCTGCGCTGCGACGGCGACTCGGATCTGCGCCAAGAGGTTGAGGACCTTCTGGCCACGGAAGCCGCAATGGCCACCGCCAGCTTCATCGAGAAACCCGCTGTCTCGTTGCACAACCTGGCCCCGGAACCCAGCCTGGTCGGCGAGCAGGTGGGACCGTACGAGGTCTTGGAAGAGATCGGGCGCGGCGGCATGGGTACCGTCTACCTGGCCGTGCGCAAGGATGACTTCCAGCGTCGAGTCGCCCTCAAGGTCATCCGTCGTGGCCTGGATACCGAAGCTATCGTCGGCCGCTTCCACAACGAGCGTCAGATCCTCGCCAACCTCGAGCATCCCAACATCGCCCGCCTCTACGATGGCGCGTCGACCACGGATGGCCGCCCCTATCTAGTGATGGAGCACGTCGAGGGAGCCCCGATCGACGCCTACTGCGACCAGCGGCACCTGACCACGCGCGAGCGCCTGGAACTGATCTGCAAGGTGTGCGACGCCGTCCAGGCCGCGCACCAGAACCTGGTGGTGCACCGTGACCTCAAGCCGAGCAACATCCTGGTCACCGCCGACGGCAACCCCAAGCTATTGGACTTTGGCATCGCCAAGCTGGTCGATCCCGAGGTTGGCGACCTGACGACGCAACTGGACGGCGGTCCGCGCGCCTTCACTCCCGAGTACGCCAGCCCCGAGCATGTCAACGGCCTGCCCGTCACGGCCAGCAGCGATGTCTACTCCCTGGGCGTCCTGCTCTACGAACTGCTCACCGGTCACCGACCCTACGAGTTCGCGTCGCTCAACCCCGTCGAGATCTCGCGCATCGTCTGCGAGCAGCAACCTCGACTCCCGAGCACCGTTGTCGGCCGTCATGTCGAGATCACCCGGCACAATGGCACGGTAAGAGCGCTCACCCCGGAAGGGGTCAGCCGCACTCGCGATGGAGACCCCCGCATCCTGCGCCGCCGGCTCGCCGGGGACGTCGATGCGATCGTGCTCAAAGCGCTGCGCAAGGAGCCCGAACAGCGCTACGGCACTGCCGCCGAACTGGCTCGAGACCTCCGGCGTCACTTGCGGGGAATGCCGGTGCGGGCGCGCAAGGGGACGACTTCCTACAGAGCTGGGAAGTTCTTGCGGCGTCGGTGGAAGGAGATTGCGGCGGCGGCTGTTGTACTGACCCTAGTCGGATTCGCAGGGGCCCAAGTACTTGCACGCCAGCAGGGCGAAGAGAGGACGGAAGAATTTTATGAACTATTTAAGAACGCGCTCCAACGCGCCGATCCAAGCCGCACAGGTGGTCAAGAGGCTACACTTCGGGACTTCTTGGATGCTACCTCGCAACAGATCCTTGCGAGTGCTCCTACACAGTCTGACCTGACGGCTTCGCTGCTTGGGACCATTGGCAGAATCTACACAAGGTCTGGAGATCGAAGCAAAGGTCTGGAACTGCAACTAGAAGGACTGAGAATCCGTAGAGCAACCCTGCGGGCCGACGATCCCGACCTAGCCTACAGCCTATTGAATCTTGGACTTACTCTGGGCCCCAGAAATCCACAGACCCGAGAGTTGGCGGATGAGGCCCTCAGGATTCTGAAGGACCAGACGTTCTCAACTGACGACGAAAAGGAACTCCAGACTATCGGGCTGAGCCTGCTTGCGGCAGTAGAAGTCACAGATCAGAAGTTCGACCAAGCCGAGAATTTGAATCGACAAGCTCTGGCTATCAAGATAGACCTGTTTGGTGAAGAGAGCCTTGAGGTGGCAACCACCTACAATAACTTGGGCGAGATCTATTTCAGGAAGGGCGACTACGAGCGAGCGAGGCTGGAATTCGAGAGAGCTCTTGAGATTCGGCAAGCACAATTGGACGCGAGAACTCCGCATGTAGCAAGAAGTCTGAACAATCTGGGATTAACTTTGACCTACCTGTCCCCGGCAGCCGGTGAAGAGATGCTCCGAGAAACTGTATCGCTACGCCGAGTAATATTTCCAGATTCTCCGAGAACCATCGCAAGCGCTCTGGCCAACCTTGGTGTCAATTTCAGAATTCAAGGGCAGCTGACACAAGCGGAACAAGTCCAGCGAGAAGCTCTAGACATGGTTGGCGGTCCAGAGGGTGCCAGCACCAAGATCCTCCTTAGCCTGGCGGAAACGTTGGTTGAACTCGGCCAGCCTCTTGAGGCAGAGCAGCTTGCATTGCGGGCAGTCGACAAGGACTCTGGAACCAGTCTTGCCAACGCTCAAAGCCTCCTCGGGGAGATCCGCGCCGAGCAAGGAAGATTGGACGAGGCAATCCCTTTGCTCCGCGAATCCTGGCAAACTCTCGACAACTCACCTCTACTAGATACCGCCATAGAAGTCCGCAGAGCCCGAGAACGCATGATCCGCTACGGCCTGCTCGAAGAAGAACCCGACAAAGACCGCCCCGCTATGCCAACGCAGGTCTGACGCGCTCCCACTCCTCGAAACTCATCCCGTAGGCATTGGCCGCATCCGCCGGATGCTCCCGCGACGACACCAACCGCCACTCGTCGGCGGGCAACTCCGGCAAGTGCGTATCCCCCTCGACAACCGCGTGCACCCGCGTCAACCAGGCACGCTGGGCTCGCGGCAGCGCCAAGCGGTAGACGGCTTCACCCCCGAGGATGCACACCAGCTCCTCACCCGCCGCCAGGGCCAGGGCCGCGTCCAGATTCTGGGCGACCTCGGCACCGGGAGCCTGGTAGTCAGCTCGACGCGTGAGGACGAGGATGCGGCGGTGTGGTAGCGGGCTCACGGGCTGGGTCGACTCGACCTGCATCGACTCATAGGTCTTGCGCCCCATAATCACCGTCCGATGCATCGTCAAACGCTTGAAGTGAGCCAGATCCGCCGGCAAGTGCCAGGGCAAATCGCCATCACGGCCGATGACGCGATTCTCGGAGTGGGCAGAGACGAGGACGAGTTCCATCCCCGTATGGTGCCACAGCACCCCAGGTGCACGACCGAACCAGCTTGCAAGCAGGCAGCTATACTCCGGCCATGAGCAAGGAGACCTCGAAAAACGGTTGGAGCGACGACGAACGGCGGATCCTGTCCGCGCACTTCACGGATCTGGAAGACGATGTTTTCGCGCTCGTCGGGCTACCGGAAGTCGTGAAAGGCGCCCTGTTCGCACGCTACTCGCGCTCGCCCAAGAGCCTGCGCCACCTGTTCCTGGACGAGTTCGCGCCGGATACCGAGACGGACGAGGACGATGACAGCACGGAGACACAGGGCAGCACGGAGACACAGGGCAGCGGCTCTGCCAGGGCCGAGAAGCTCTACGAGCGTGTCTTCGTCGAGTACGGCGATGACTCCGTGGCGCAGCTGGGCGGTGCGCACATCGCGGTCGAGGGAGCGTCGAACGTCCTCACCAAGGTGCTGGAGTGGGGACGGCTGATGTCGTACCTGGAGCAGTCGACGCGCTACATCCCCTACACCCAGCGCGACCACTCCCAAGGCAACGACTCCCAAGGCAACCGTGCCGGCTGGCGTTACGTGACGCCGCCCGAACTGGACGGGTACCCGGAATTACAAGCGCGCTACCGCCAGGCGCTCGACCTGGCGTTCGAGACCTACACCGAGCTGCTGACCCCGATGGCCGAGCACATCGGCACGCGCACGCCACGCGAGGCGGGGACGTCCGAGAAGGCACACGCACGCGCGGTGAAGGCGAAGGCGCTCGACGTGCTGCGTGGCTTGCTGCCGGCGGCGACGCGTTCGAACGTCGGGCTGTACGGCAGCGGTCAGGCGTACGAGGCACTCCTCCTGCGCATGAACGCACACCCGCTGGCCGAGGTGCGCGGCTGCGCGGCGCGAATGCTGGTCGAGTTGCGCAAGGTGATCCCGGCATTCCTGACCCGTGTCGACCGCGAGGAGCGGGGCGTGTTGTGGAGCCAGTACCTGCGGCAGACCCGCGAGGAGACCGCGGCGGTGGCGGTGGAGTTGCTGGCAGATCCGGACGCTCAGGAACACACGGGTTCGAAGGGCACCGTTGCGCCAGATTCCGTGACGCTCACCGACTTCGATCCCGACGGCGAGGTCAAGGTGGTGGCGGCAGCGCTGTACGCGGTGACCGGATTGCCCGACGCCGAACTGCTGCGACGAGCGCACCAGCTGAGCAGCGAGCAGCGCACACACGTGCTGGCAGCCTACGTCGGTGAGCGCCACAACCGCCGTCACCGTCCCGGCCGCGCCTTCGAACGCACCAGCTACCGCTTCGACATCCTCACCGACTACGGCGCCTTCCGCGACCTGCAGCGCCACCGCCTGCTGACGCTCGAGTGGCAAGGCCTGACCCCCACCCACGGCTACCAGGTACCGGCCGAGGTCGTCGACGCGGGCGTCGAGGAGCGCTGGCGGCGCGTCATGGAGACCTGCGCAGACGTGCACGCGGCGATCGAAGCGGCCGGCTTGCCGGAGGTAGCGAGTTACGCGGTGCCGATGGCCTATCGCATCCGTTTCTACATGGACATGAACGCGCGCGAAGCGATGCACGTGATCGAGCTACGCACCACACCGCAGGGCCACCCCAGCTACCGCCGCGTCTGCCAGCAGATGCACCACCAGATCGCCGAGGTCGCCGGCCACCCCGCGATCGCGGCGGCGATGTCGTACGCGGACCATTCGGACGTCGAGTTGGAGCGGCTAGAGGCGGAGAAGAGGTTGGAGGCGCGGCGCGGCTAGAACCTTTTTGGCGTTCCGTCCGGCCCCAACGCATCGGCCATGATCCGCTCCGGATCGTCCCACCCCGTCTCGTCCTGCACCTCGCGACAGGCGGCCAACATGGGGCCGAACTGGGGGCCGGGTTGGAAACCGCGCTCAAGCAGGTGGCGACCGAGGACGACATCCTTCGTCGTGTGCGTCTCCTGCGCCAAGAGCTGCATCTGGCGCCAGAACTCCTCACCGGCCGGGAACTCGCGCGCCAATGCGTCAGGGGTGGTGCGGCCGAAATGGTCGGCCTGGGCAACACGGTAGAGCATTTCGGGCTCGACGCCGGCCGCGTCGAGACGGCGGGCCAGGCGACGGTAGGCGCGCGGCTTGGCGCCCCCCATCGGGAACACTGCCGGAGCCAAGTGGTGGCGCACCAGGGCGCTGACCTGCTCGCTCAGTTCCTTGGAAGTGCGCAGGCGCGCCATCAGCTTGTGGGTAATCGGCACCCCGACATCCTCGTGCTCGGGCGAACGAATGCGGCCGTCTTCCGAGTGCACGGTGGTGTCCGGCTTGCCGATGTCGTGGCACAGCGCGCCGAGCATGAGCACCAGGTCGTCGTGCGCAGAGTCCAGCGTGCCACGACGCAGCTTGGCGGCTTCGTCGACCACCAGCATGGTGTGCTCCCACACCGTGCCTTCGGGATGCCACTCGGGATCCTGCGGCACGTCGACCATCGCTGCGAGTTCGGGGAAGAAGCGCAGCAACCCGGTGGCGCGCAGGAACTCGAGACCCAGCGACGGCCTGCGCGCCTTGAGCAGGAGCTTCTTCATCTCCTCGAACAGACGCTCGCCGGGCAGGTCGGAGAGATCCTGGGCGGCACACAGCTCGGTCAACTCGGCATCCGGCTGCATCTCGAAGCGGGCGAGAAACTGCGCCACGCGCAGAGCACGCAGCGAGTCCTCACCGAAGGCGTCGCGATCGGTGGCGCGCAGAACACCCTGGCGCAGGTCTTCGCGACCGCCCCACGGGTCGAGGATCTCGTGCGTCAGAGGATCGTAACCCATGGAGTTGATCGTCAGGTCCCGGCGCCGCGAGGCACGCCGGAAGTCGAGCTGCGGGTCGAGTTCGACGACGAAGCCACGGTGACCGCGGCCGGTCTTGGAGTCGCGACGCGGGATCGAGAAGTCAGCATCCAGGCCCTTGATGCGCAGCACGCCAAAGGCGCGGCCGATAGCGATCACTTCGCCGAACCCACCGAGAACCCCTTCGAGGCGTGCCAGGGGCAGGCCGTAGACCTCGAGATCGTAGTCCTTGGTCGCTCGGCCAAGCAGGCGGTCGCGCACGAAGCCTCCCACCATCAGGGCACGCCCGCCGGCCTTGCGCAGCGCGCGCGTCAAGGTCAACAACTGGGCGTCGACTTCGAACGGTGGCTCGTGAAGCGCGCGCTCCACAGAGCAGTCCGGGGACATCAGCGCTACTTGAGCTTGCCCCGCTCCAGGCCTACCTTCACCATCTCGAGGGTACGTTCGACCTGGGCGCGCAGCTTCTTCTGCATTTCGGGCTGGGGAAGCTCTTGATCGAGCAGATCCTGATAGGACAAGCGTTTCTGCCAGACGATCGATCCCTGCTCCATCACGCGGACATCGAAGCAGGCCTGCGCCTCCCCCTGGTCTTCACCCTGGATGATGTAGTCGTGTCCGTCGAGCTGGAAGCTCTGATTGATGCCTGGAATCATGAAGCAAGTCTCCTGGCCGGGCATTATACAAGCTTTCGGCCGCCCACCCGGCACCGCTGTCTGACGGCCGGTCCGGCCGTGCGCCCGACTACCAGCAACCGGCTACCAACCGGCTACCGCTTGTCGCACCGCACGGAGTCTGCTAGAAGGGCTACAGGAGGACTACACTGTGCGCCACTTCGACCCCATCTGCCAACACCGACACCAGCCGTGGCTGGGCACGCTCGCGCTCAGCCTGCTGCTCGCCGCCTGCAGTACACCCGAGGCCACGACACCAGCCGAGTCGGCACCCGCGCACGCACCGAGCGCAGAGGCGACACTCGCCGTAGCCGAAGATACTCCTCGGCTGGTGCTCTTCCTGGTCATCGACCAGGCGCGCTACGACTATCTAGAGCGCTTCCGGCCTCTGCTCCAAGGCGGCCTGGCGCGCTTGCTGGAGGAAGGGGTCGACTTCACCGACGCACATCACGCCCACGCCATGACCGCCACTGGCCCTGGCCACGCAACGCTGGCCACGGGCACCCACCCGGCGCAGCACGGCGTCATCGGCAACAGTTGGATCGACCGCACGAACGGCGACCACGTCTACTGCGCCGAGGACGCGAATGAGACCCCGTCCCCAGCCCAGCTGCTGCGCCCCACACTCGGAGACCGCATGAAAGCGGCGTGGCCGAGCACCAAGAGCTTCACCGCCGCGGGCAAAGATCGCGCGGCGATTCTCACCGCCGGGCACCAAGCCGACGCGGCTTTCTGGTACGACGACGACAGCGACGGCCGCTTCGTCACCTCCGAGGCCTACCTGACCGTCAGCCCGGAGTGGTTGAACGACTTCCACGCTCGCCGCTTGCCCGACGCAGCCTTTGGTCGCTTGTGGCAGCCGCTGCCGGCGGTCGAACAAGCGCTCCTCGACGAGAGCTACGGCGTCACGCCTCTCCAGCGTGCGCCCATCGAGCGACAGTTCCCGCACGCCCTCGGCAGTCCGGCGGTGGGTCCCAGCGGTAGTTTCTACAGTGACTTCATCGCCTCTCCCTTCATGGACACCTACCTGGTCGACTTCGCCCTGGCGCTGATTGACGGCGAGCAACTCGGCCAGGACGAAGTCCCCGACTTCCTGGGACTCGGCTTCTCCCCCCTCGACTACATCGGCCACGACTACGGCCCGGACAGTCCCGAAGTCCTCGACACCCTGCTGCGCCTGGACCAACAGCTCGGCCGCCTGTTCGACGAGATCGACCAGCGGATCGGCCTGGACGCCACTCTCATCTCGCTGAGCTCCGACCACGGCGTGGGGCCGATACCCGAAGTGGCCCGACAGCGCGGCAACGCCGAAGCGCGGCGCCTGGGTAGCCAGGATGTCCTTTGCTACCAGCAAGCCGGGCTGACGCTCGCCGCGACTCTCGGAACCACGCCCAGCGAGTTGTTCTGGTCCGGCCTCTACTTCGACCCGAGGACGTTGGAGAACCTGGGCAAGAGCATTGGCAGCGCGCGCGCCGAGTTGCAGAGCCTGCTCGGCCAGTGCGACGGCGTGGTGCGTTCTTGGACGTACGATCAACTGGTCGCCGGTGGCATGCCCGGCGTGCCCCTCTCCGAGGCCTACGTCCACGGTTTCCACCCCGAGCGCAGCGCCGACGTCCTCCTTCAGCTCGGCGAGCACGTCCTCTACTCGCTCAGCAGCGAGACCAGCCACGCCTCACCCTACCCACACGACAGCCATGTACCGTGGCTATTGCGCTTGCCGGCACCGGTGGCACGGCAGATCGACACGCGCGTCCACACCGTGGATGTCGTACCGACCCTCGCCGTCTTGCTCGGCCTGCCCACGGACGGCATGGACGGTCAAGACCGCGGGCCGTTCGAGTAGCGATTGTTCGCGGCGGCTGGTCAGGAGAGCTTGCGGGCGACCGCGATCAGCTGCCGCGTGCCGACCGCTTGCTCGCGCACGCCGGGGCGGCCGTCTTCGATCTGGTTGACCAGATTGCCCAGCATACCCCGCAGCGTGCGCACGGGTGCACGCGGCGACCAGGCGGCCAGGCCCGCCGTGAACCAGCGCCCGACAGGCGTCGCGTAGACGACCTCGACCTCGTCGAAGACCGACGCCAGCAGCTCGCGGAGCTGCTCACGATGGTAGAAGCGGAAGTCGCGCACGCCGTCGGGCTCGGCACGTCCCGGATGATCGCCATTCGGTGTCGACATCACGAAGGTTCCTCCGCTACGCAGCACGCGGTGCACCCCGCGCACAAAAGCGGCATCGTCGCGCACGTGCTCCAGCACCTCGACCGACACGACGACATCGAAAGACGCCGCCGGCAGCTGCGATCGCGTCATGTCGTCGAACACCACCGCCTCGACATTGCTGCGGCGGCGCTCGACCAGGTCCTTCATCTCCGCCGTCAAGCCATGGCCATCGGTGTGCTGCTGCTCGGTCTCGCGTGGCAGATCGGCAACCGTGACGCGCGCCGGCAAACCGACCGTATACGGCGACCGGCGGCCACCGACATCGAGAATCCGCCTGGGCTCGGCCCCGGATGCGCGGGCAGCGTCGAGCCGTGCCAGGGCCTCGCGCAGCCGTCGACGCACCAGCACGTGCAGAACCGGCCGCACCGGCAGTGTCAGCTGGTAGAAGCCTTCATAGAGTGTCATCGACAGTCATCCGGTTCGCTCGGAGAAATGGGAAGCTCAGCCTGTAAGCGTTCGGAGTATAGCGTTCGGAGTATAGCGCGCGGCGACGCTCGACGCGGTGCCACACGACCCTCAGACAGGACCCGGTTTGCAACATGAAGTAGATGCACCCGTAAGGAAGCACACCTCAAGACTTCGACCTCGGGAATGTCCTATGCCCCCTCTTCAGATTGACTCCGCCCGCCTTCACATGATCGCCGCCACCCCGGAACTGCTACAAGCCGATCTCCAAGGTCTCGACCCCTTACAGGCCGCTTTGAGCCGCTACCTCGACGGCTCGGCTGCCGGCGAAGTGCGCATCCCCGCCAGCTGGCCCCCGCCTTACTCGGACGAAATGCGCCGCTACGTCCTCGACCGGCTACGCGAGAGATCCGACCTGTACGGTTGGACCCTCTGGTACATCGTGACCCGCGAGCCGGGCGAGCCCCCGAGGGCGGTCGGCTACATCTGCTTCGCCAACGGTCCGGACGCCGAGGGCACGATCGAGATCGGCGGCTTCGTTCTCGAAGAGGAGCAGAGCCGCGGCTATGCCAGCGAAGCCAGCGACGCCCTCGGCCGTTGGGCTTTCACCCAGGGCATCCGTCGCCTCACCGCTAACACGCTCGCCGGCTACGCGCCAACCCGCAAGCTACTGGAGCGCAACGGCTACCGCTACATCGGCGAGACCCTGGATCAGGGAATCCCTCACGCGCAGTACGAGCTGCTACCGGAAGATCTGCCCCCTCGGCGGTCACCAGGCCCTGGGGCTCAGGCGTCGGAAGGCTGATCCGCGCCCTCGGGCGCTTCAGCGTCTTCCGCCACCGGTAGCGGCACTCGATCCGCGAAGCCGCGCGCGAAGTCGCGCATCTCCTCCGCCATCGCCTCATTGCCGGTAGCACGCTGGTAGGTGTCCGCCATGGACAACAACGTCTGGAAAAACATGGCGTTCATGTGCGGCACCTGCATCGCCTTGGTCCACAGATCGATGCGTAGCGTCGCTCGCTCCTCGGCGTCCCAGAAGCCGAGCAGGAAAGCTTCAGCGTTCTGCGGTTCCGGCGTTGGGGCGTCGTTGGCCTGCCAGCGAATGGTGTCGGGGATATTGCGCTCGTCGAGCTCGACGGTGATGCGGATGTCACGGGTGCGAGTGTTGTCAGCCATGTGCCCGATGCTAGCAGCTCGGACACCTCTCGGAACCCTCCCCACAGCGACCGTTGCGCTCTTCAGACCTCCGCTTCGACGCGTACCGTACACACCTTCAACTCCGCCGTGTGCGTCGTCGGGTCATAGCCCGAACCGGTCAGCTCGTTGATCGGCGTGTCATTGAAGCTGAAGGAAGCGAAGACCGTGCCGCGCGGTGAGCGCTCTGTGGCCTTGACCTTGATGCGCACCGAGCCACGACGGCTCGACATGCGTGCCCAGCCGCCATCGCTAAGTCCCCAGGCCTTGACGTTGTCGGGATGCACCTCCAGCACCTCTTCCGGCAGCAGGTAGTCGATCCCCGCCGAGCGCCCCGTCTGCGTGCGCGTGTGGTACGACTCCAGGCGCCGGCCGGTGGTCAGCCAGACGGGGAAGTCGTCGTCCACGACCTCGGCCGGATCCCGGTAGCTCACCACCTTCAGCTTGCCACGGCCATTGATGAAGCCGTCCTCGTGCAGGCGAGGCGTGCCGGGATGCCCCTTGTGCGGAATCGGCCACTGGTATTGGCCCGTCTCGGCCAGGTCCCAATCGATGCCGGCGTAGGTCGGCGAGACACTGCACAGCTCGTTGAACACCTCCTTGGCCGAGGTGTAGTCGAAGCCCGGAACGCCGAGCCGCTGCGCCAGCTGACTCAAGATCCACCAATCCGGCTGCGCCTCGCCCGGCGGCTCGACCGCCTTGCGCACGCGCTGGATACGACGCTCGGTGTTGGTGAAGTTGCCGTCGGTCTCGCCCCAACCCGTGGCCGGCAGCACGACGTCGGCCAGCTCGGCCGTCTCGGTGAGAAAGATGTCGATCACCACCAGGTGGTCGAGACTGCGCAGCGCCTTCTCGCCGTGGTGGCGATCCGGGTCGGACACCAGCGTGTTCTCACCGTCGATCAACATGGCGCGGATCTGGTCGCCAGCCTGCTCCAGCGCCGTCACCTTGGTGATGCCGCGCTCGCAGTCGATGTCGCGACCGTAGAGCTGCTGGAACTTCTCCTGGAACTCCGGCTGGTCGACCGGCTGGAAGCCCGCGTAGTTGTTGGGCAGAGCGCCACTGTCACCGGCACCTTGGATGTTGTTCTGCCCGCGCATCGGATTGATACCGGTACCCTCACGGCCGATGTGGCCAGTGATCAGCGCCAGGTTGCACAGGCTCTGCACGTTGTCGACGCCGCAAATGTGCTCGGTGATCCCCAACGTGTAGTAGATGGCACCCTTGTCCGCACCGCCATAGAGCCGAGCAGCGCGTTCGATGTCGGCCGCTGGCACGCCGGTGATCGGCTCGGCCCACGACGGCGGGAACTGCTTCACGTGCTCCAGGAAGTCCGCGGCACCCTCGGTGCGCTCAGCCAGGAAGGCACTGTTGACCAAGCCGTCGCGCGCGATCACGTGCGCCATGGCCAGCAACAACGCGACGTCGGTGCCGACGCGCAGCGGCAGGTAGATGTCCGCCATCTCGGCGAGCCGGATACGCCGCGGGTCCGCACAGATCATCTTGGCACCACGCGCCAGCGCCTTCTTCAGCCGCGTCGCCGCGACCGGATGGCACTCGGTCATGTTGGTGCCGATGCAGAAGATTACATCCGGCTTCTCCATGTCGGCCAGAGGGTTCGACATGGCGCCCCGCCCAATCGTGGCCGCCAGACCGGCGACCGTCGGAGCGTGTCAAGCACGGCTGCAGTTGTCTATGTAGTGCGTCCCGAAGCTCGCGCGGATGAACTTGCCCACCAGGTAACAGGCTTCAGACGGCGTGCGCCCTGAAGCCACACCGTAAACACTGTGCCGACCATGCTCGTCGACCGCGCGACGAAAGCCGGCGGCGGCGGCATCCAGCGCCTCGTCCCAGCTGGCCCGTTGCAACTCACCGGCAGCGTTGCGCACCAGCGGGTGCGTCAGACGGTCCGGGTGGTGCACGTAGTCGTAAGCGAACTGCCCCTTGACGCACAGCGCGCCCTCGTTGGCCGGGCCGTCCATCGCCGGCTGGATCCCGATGATGCGGCCTTCGCGGGTCAGGATATCAACAGCGCAGCCGACGCCACAGTAGCCGCACACGGAGCGGGTCTTCTCGAAGGTGCGATGGGTCGCGGTCATATCTGTCTCCTTGGCTGTCGCGTCTCAAGCTTGTCTGGGTAGCCGGGCTTGGGTCTCGTGTCCTGCCCCGGTCTCGGTCTCGGGCCTATTCTGCGGCAGGCTGTTCGGTGTCAGCAAAACGAATCGCCTTGCGATCCGCCAGCGCCCCCGTCGGGCAGGTCTGTACGCACTGGCCGCAGAAGGTACACGCGGAGTCTTGCAACTGGCCGCCGAACTCGGTGGTGATCTGGGTGTGGAAGCCTCGGTTGGCGACGCTGATCGCGTAATCTCCTTCCTGCTCGGCACACACGCGCACGCAGCGGTAGCAGGAGATGCACAGATCGTAGTCGCGCAGCAGGAACGGATTCGGATCGTCGTGACTGGTGCCGCTCTGCGCACCGACGAAGCGGCCCGTACGCGCGTCATAGCGGTCGACCAGCTCGGTCAACTCCTGCGACGCGTAGCCGCGCAGCGGATCGACGTCCAGCTCGCGATTCTCCGACGCCACCAGCTCCAGCAGCGTCTTGCGATGCTTCTCGACCCGCGCCGACGCGGTCGTCACCTGCATGCCGTCGGCCGCCTTGGCCGTGCAACTGGCCACCGGATTCTTGACGCCCTCGATCTCGACCACGCACAGCCGGCAGGCACCGAGCGGCTCCAGCCGCGGGTCGTAGCACAGCGTCGGGATCTGCTTGCTGGCGCGCGACGCCACCTCGTAGATCGTCTCGCCCTCGGTGAAGGCGACTTCCTCGCCGTCTAGCACCATGGTCTTGTTCTCCGCCATCAGCTCTCTCCCTTGCGACCCGTCACGTGCGCCTCGACCTGCTCCGGGAAGTAACGCACCAGGCTCTCGACCACCAGCGGCGCCGCCATGCCCAGACCGCAGGCACTGACTTCCTTCATCGTCGAGCCGATGTCGCGCGCCTCCTCCAGCCAGCGCTCCAAGTCCGCCGGACTGGAACCACTTGGCCACTCTGACCCATTCAGCCGCTCCGTCAAGCGCTGCGTGCCGATGCGGCACGGGAAGCACTTACCGCACGACTCGTGAGCGAAGAATTGCATCGCCCCGTGCGCCACCTCGACCATGTCGCGGCTGTCGTCGAACACCATGATCCCCGCCGCGCCCAGCATCGAACCGTGCGAGCGGATATTCGGTTCGTCCAGCGTCGCCGTCTCCAGTGCCTCGCCAGCCAGGAAGCCGCCGGACAGCCCCGCCATCGTCACCGCCTGGATCGTGCGCCCCTCCTCCGGACCACCCGCCCACTCATGCAGCAGGGTCTTGAGCGGCAATCCAAACGGCACCTCGTAATTGCCCGGCCGCCGCACGTCACCAGAGAGGCTGATCACCTTCGTCCCCGCGTGCTCGCCCAACCCCAGCCCGCGGTACCACTCGGCTCCACGACGCAGGATCTGCGGCACCGCCGCCAGCGTCTCGACATTGTTGACCGCCGTCGGCAGGTTCTCGAAACCATGCGTCACCGGATATGGCGGACGGTTGCGCGGGAAGGGATGCTTGCCCTCCAGGCTGTTGAGCAACGACGTCTCCTCACCGCAGATGTACGCCCCCGCGCCGCGTCGCAGATAGAGGTCGAAGCGGAAGTTCGATCCCAGAATGCCGTCCCCGAGTAGCTTCGCATCGTAGGCCTCGCGGAGCGCTCGCTCCAGCGTCTCGAGGGTGTGCGGATACTCGTAGCGCAGGTAGAGAAACCCGCGCGTCGCGGCCGTCGCGTAGGCAGCCAGGATCATCCCCTCGATCACCGCGTGCGGATCATGGTCGAGCAGCGCCCGATCCTTGAAGCACCCCGGCTCGCCCTCGTCCGCGTTGCACACAATCGACTTAGGTCCGCCAGCGGCATCACGTACCGCCTTCCACTTCACCCCCGTCGGGAACCCCGCGCCACCGCGCCCAGCGAGCTTCGAGTCGGAGATCACGTCGAGTACCTGCTGCGGCGTCTGGTCACGGACGGCAGCCGTCAACGCCTCGTAACCGCCAGTGTCCCGGTAGCCGTGCAAGGTATCCCGCTCCGGCATGCGGATGGACGCGAACACGCACTCTTCGAAGCTGGAGCCTGGAACGCTGGGATTGGTCGGCGGCAGTGGCGTCGGAGCCTCGCGCAGCGTTCCGTCCGGGCTGCCGATCAGGTACTTGTGCCCCGCCAACACCGGAATCGGCTCGTCGCAGCGTCCCGCGCACGGCATCGGCGTCGCGCCCTGCTTCTCCAGGGCCTTTAGCAACTCCGCACTGCCGCGCTGGCAGCACACCGGCCCGTCGCACACCCGCGGCGCCGTCTGCGGCTGGGCGGGATCGCGGGCGAAGTGGTGGTAGAACGTCACCGTCCCGTACAGGTCCGCCAGCGGAATCCGCAACGCCTTCGCCACGTCGCGCAGGGCTTCCTCGGAGAGGTAGCCGTCGCGGTCGTGGAAGGCATGCAGCAACGGCAAGAGCGGCGCCGGCTCGTCGCGCCAACGGTCGATGAGGGTCTGGTTGGATTCGGTCCCAGACGGCATAGGCTGAAGCTCCTTCGCGAGAAATCAGCCTTGAGTATAGCGGAGATTCTCCACCGAACCCGTCTGAGCTACCGGACACACCTGTAGGAATTGGAGGTTGAACCGTTAGTCGAACCAACCCACCCCCAGCTTGCGATACCACAGCTTCCACCACCCAGTACATTGACACCAACTCCATGACGGCCATTGTAGGCGTCTCTTGCTGTATTCGAAGCCCACTCCGGATCGTCGGTCATGTCAGATAGACCGAAAACCACAGCGTCCAAGCAGCTGAATTGGTATTCGAAAGCCTCGGGAAGGCGCATTCCGACCTTCAGACATTCCATGCGAGCGAGCGTCCAGCTCAGAGCAGGCCGCTCATCCCGCTCAATCACCCACCCCAGATCCCCCGGAACACACTGACCGCCCGCCGTACTCTCGGACACCGAATGCACGTCGTACTGCACACCACCGTTCTTGATGCAGATCTCCGTAAAGGCATTCGGCGGCGTGAAGTCGACGATACGGTTCTCATAGATACCGTTGTTGGCGCTGAAGGAGCCACCGCCCAAGGCTGCCGAGGTCTGGACGCTTCCGTCCGGGAAACTCACCGAATCGACGCTCAGGTTGCCGTTCACGTCGGTCGGACCGTCGAGCAGGATCGTCGCTGAGCTGATGGTGACATCTTCCGGCAGGGTGTCGAAGCTGATCTCCGACATGGCGGTCAGCTGAGCGAAGAGTGACGCTGGCAGCAGGGAGAGTACAAGGGCAGCGGACATGCAGATTCTCATTGACGAGGGCCTCCTCCAAGTTGGTTCTCGAGTTGTTTGCGAAACATTCACTCAGCAAACGCGAGAAAGCGGCTCCGGAGAGCTCAGGCCGAACTCCACCTCTAGCTGCTAGGCTCCGCACCTCATGCCGCGCCACGCACATCTGATCCTCTTCACCCTCTGGCTCCTGTTCTTCTGCATGTTCAGCCAGGCCATGGTGATCTCCCCGATCCTGGCGCTGATCGCACCGGAACTCGAAGTCTCGGTGGCGCACCTCGGGCTGCTGATCACGGCGTACAGCACCACGGCGGCAGTGGGCTCGCTCATCACCGGCCCGATCTCGGATCGCTTCGGACGGCGCAAGATGTTGCTGACAGGGAGCGCTCTGCTTACGGCGACACTCGCCCTGCATGGGTTCGCCGGTAGTTTCTCGACCCTGCTCCTGCTGCGAGCTCTCGCAGGCGCCGCGACGGGTCTCGTCAACGCTTCCGCGCTCGCCTTCGTCGCTGACGCGTTTCCCACTGATCGGCGAGGCTGGGCACATGGATGGGTGATGAACGGGGTGGCCGCGTCGACGCTTCTCGGTATTCCGGGCGGCACGTTGCTGGCGGAAACCTGGGGTTTCCGTGCGCCCTTTCTCGCCTATGCGATTCTGACCGGGCTCAGTGGTCTCCTGGTGTGGTGGCTGATTCCGCAGATCGACACCGGCCATCGCGGTCTCTCGATACGCAGCGCCTTGCGCACCTACGCCGACCTGCTACGCCAACCCAGGATCGCGGTTCCCGCCCTGGTCTTCTTCCCCGGCCTCTGCGGCGTCGCTTTCTTCCGTTCCTACTTCCCAACCTGGCTGCGCGAAGCTCATGCGTTCAGCGGAGCGGAGATCGCGGCGCTGTTCTTCGTCGGTGGCGTCGGCAATGTACTAGCTGGACCGCATGCCGGCAGGCTGTCGGACCGTATCGGCCGCAAGCCAGTGATCGTGGCGGCCTTCACCGGTGTCGCGGTGTTGTTCCTGCTCTCACCCCTGGCTACCTCACCGCACTGGCTGTTCTTCGTTCTCTTCTTCGTGCTCCTGGTGTGCTTTGGAGCCCGCTCAGGTCCTTTCCGCACGCTGCTCACCGAGATGGTGCCCGCGGCGCAGCGTGGGGCCTTGCTCAGCTTGACACTCGCTGTCGGCCAAGTCGGCCTGGCACTCGGCGGCGGCCTTGCCGGTGAGGTCTACGTGCGCGTCGGCTTCTGGGGCAACGCGATCATGGCTTCAGCCCTGACGTTGGTGGGAATCGCCATGCTGCTGTGGGGCCTGTCCGCACGTCACTCCTCCCGCGTTACCTGAATGAGCGCCCCCGCCGACTGACCGCGCACGGCTTCGTCGTACATCATCTCGGCCTTGGCCGGTGGCTGGATGAAGCTGCCCTGCGTGGTGGCACGGGTTCGGAAGTAGAAGTCGTAGGTACCGGCGGGCAGGGTGTTGTAGTAGTAGGCGACATGGTCGTCGAGGAAGGCGACATAGGTGGGCTCGAGGGTCAACGAACCGGACGGCGTCGCTTCCGGCGGTGCGGTGGCGAGGGCAGGATTGAGCGGTTCGACGCCAGCCGCCAGCGGGATCACGACAGCGACGTAGAAGCGCTCCTCGGGGTTGACGACCTGCACGTGCTCCTCGATCACCTGGCCGACTGTGAAGTCGAGCTTGGTGCCTGGGGTTTCGAGCGAGAAGCGCTCGGGAGGCACGCCGGCGCCCGAGGAGATGCGTAGCAGCTCGCGGCTGACGACGAAGCCGGAGGACTCAGCACTCGCCTGGCTGCCATCGGCGGCGGGGACGTAGCTCAGTTCGGCGCGCAGGAGGACGGGGTTCGTCTGGCGCGAGTTGGCATCGACGCCGAGGGTGACCGTCGCGGGGGCGGCGGTGGTCAGGGTGTGGGTCTGCACCGGGGCTTCCGGCGACAGGCGCAGCGGAATCTCCTGCCCTTCGACCTCCAACGCCACTGTGTGCGTGCCGGCACCGGCGAAAGGAGGTTCGAGGACTTCGCTCAGGGCGAGCAGGGCGGCGACGTTGGCGTTGGTGCTGCCCCAGCCGTCTCCCTTGCCGAGGGTGACGAGGCCGTTGATCAGGACTTGCAGGCGCTCGTCCTCGGCGCGCAGCAGCGAGACGCTACGTACGACCTCGGACAGGGTGCGGCTTTCACTCGGCAGGATCAGACCATTGCGCTGGCTGCCGGCCTTCTGCAGGCCACCGTAGATCTCGTTGCCCTGGAACAGGCGGATGACGACGCCGTCCCACAGTTCGCCGAGCAGGCGCTCGACGGGTGGCGCGTCGACTTCTCCGGCGCGGCCGAAGGCGAGGCTGACACCAGCGACGCCTTCGACGCCCAGGAAGTCCGAGCGACGGGCGAGTTCGGCGCCGTAGGAGGCATCGAAGCGACCGGCGCGAGCGAGGGCGGCGAGGGAGAAGGTGCGTTCGGCCCAGGCTTCACCGCTGATGAAGCCGCTGTAGTCGGAACGCAGGGCCTGTTCGAGGGTGCGCAGTAGCTGGTTGTAGAGGCCGGGGTCGACCTCGTAGCCGGCTTCTTTGGCCTCGATCAAGAACTCGACCACCCAGGCGGTGAGGTGGACGCTGCCGCGACTGCCGGGCCAGTAAGCGCAGCGGCCCTGAGCGTCGATCACCGACGGCAGCCAGTCCAGCGTGTCGTGGACGGCGCGTTGCAGCTCGGCTTCGCCGGTGGCGGTGTCGCCGCGCTGCTGCAAGACGTCGCGCAGACGCTGGGTGGCCAGGTAGGCACGGGCCCGGCTGACGCGCTGCTCGGTGCAGCCATACGGATAGCTGCGCAGGAAGTCGAGCCCGGCGGCCATGCGCACCAGGCCCGGCTGGTCGGAGAGCAGGATGCGACGCTGCAGCGTCCCTGGACGCACCGCTTCGGACGGTCCCGGCACTTCGGTCGGCTGTGCGACTTCGAGGTCTTGTAGCAGCCGGTCGGTGACGCGCTCGCGGTCGGTACGGATGGGCAGACGCACTTCGAAGGCATCGCCGGCCCCGTCGCTGTCGCGTGCCACGCCGACGCGGAACAGGGCTTCACCGAGCGTCGCCTGGCTGAAGTCAGCGCCCTCGGGGGTCGGCACGGTGACGTCGAACTCGACGCGCTGGGGCTGGTTGGGCTCGAACTGGAAGCTCTGGTTGGCGTCACTCTCCAGCGTCACGCCTTCGACGGCGACTTCGGCGCTACCCGCTCCGCCCTCGCCTTCGACCACGCGGCCGATGGCGGCGGCGGTGAAGCGGTCACCGGGGCGCACGAAGCGTGGCAGGGCCGGCTGGACGATCACTGGCAGGCGCACTTCCAGGTGACCGGTGGCGAAGCCGAAGCGGTCGGGACCACTGGTCGCCTTGGCGCGCAGCTTGAAGTTGGTGAGATTGTCCGGCAGCTGTACGGTAACGGTAGCGCTACCGCTGGCGTCGACCAGGATGCGCGGCTCGTAGTAGGGCACGGGCTGGAAGTTCTTGCGCACGGTGACGCGGTCGAGGATGCCCTTGGCTTCTTCACCCTCGCCGCCGCCGGGCAGCACGACCAGCGGCAGGTGGCCGAAAGGCATGCCGCGGGTGTCGCGGAACTCGAGGTGCGTGGAGACGTCGCTGATGAAGTCGGGCAGCGGGTCGAGACGTTGCTCGCGGCCGAGCGCCAGCACGGCCTGGTCGACCAACCACAGAGTGACTTCGCCGGCACGCGGTGCGCCGACGGCGTCGCTGAGCTGGACGGTGACCTCGATCGTGTCCCCGGGCTGGGCCTTGGACGGATGATCGAGGTCGACGTCGAGGCGATTCTCAACCGGCTCGACCTGCAGCCAGGCAGTGGCGGCGACGGTGGCGGGCTTGCCGAGGTCGAGCGCCTGGCCGGGCAGCGGCCGGGCACCAGCGACGCGGCCACGCATCAGCACTGCGTGGACCGGCATGCGCGGCACCCAGGTACGCAGCACCGGTAGTTCGAGCGTCGCCTGACCGCTGCGCACGGGTAGCCAACGGTACTCGTTGCCCTCCGGAGCTTCGATGACGACCAGCGCTTCGCCCTGCTGGTAGGGGCTTTGCAGCACGAGCGTCGCGGTGTCGCCGGGCTCGTACTTGGCTTTGTCGGTGCTGATCTGGAAGACGTCGGACGCCGCCTTCTGCCAGGTGACCGGCTCGTCACCACCGGCGTAGAGGTCGACGGACACGACCTGCGCGCGGCCGAGACGGTCGTGACCTTCGATCTCGACGATGTAGACGCCGGCCTCGGTGATCGGCAGCTGGACGGAGACCGGCGCATCTCCGGTGGTCACCGTGACCTCGGTGACCGGCTCGTCGACCACGTCGGTGATGTAGCGGGCGGCGCCGTCGGAGAAGTCGCTGGCGCGCAGGTAGGAATGCCACTGGCGATGCAACAAGCGCACCTTGACCTCGACGCCGGCCTGCAGCTCGTTGTCGGTGCCGACGGCGACGATCTGCGGCTCGATGGTCTCGGCGCGGCGTAGGAAGCGCGGCACCTTGAGACCGAGCACGAAGGGCGGCAGCGCGATGACGCGGCGGGTGGCGGTGACGGTCTGGTCGTCGGCACCGGTGACGGTGGCTTCGACGACGTAGCTACGCGGCTGGGCGCTGGCTTCGAGCGCCGGATTGAGGCGCAGCACGGCGGAGCCACTGTCGTCGGTGACGTCGGTCTGCTCGACGGCGGGGGTCGATTCGAAACGACCATTGCGGCTGAAGCGGCCATCGGAGGAGAAGAGGAACCCTTCTTGCTGACGAGGATTCCAGGTGTAGGGAAATTGCGTCACACGCCAGTTCACCGGCTGGCCGGCGACGCGACCACCGGCGTAGTAACTGGCGGTCAGGCGGACATCGAACTCGCGATCCAACGGCACGCGCTCGTCGCTGTGCAGGGAGACTTCGAAGCGTGGGATGCGGTAGGCCTCCATGCGCCAGCTGACGTTGCCGTAGCGGTTCTGCTGCCGGGCATCCTCGACATAGGCGGTGTAGACACCGGTGGGCAGGTTATCCGCCGTGAAGCGACGGTAGAAGGAGCCCTCTTCGGTGGCTTCCAGCGGGTAGCGCCAGAGCAGGTCACCGGGGCCGTCGACCACCAGGTAGCCGCCGGTCAGGCGCTCGATCTTCAGCTGACCGGCGCCGCGCTGCCGCAGGTAACCTTTCAGGTGCACGGGCTCGTCCGGCCGGTAAACGGGACGCTCGGTGAAGAGGTGAGCCAGCAGCTGCGCCTGCGAGCCGCGGTTGCCCAGGTACTGCTGGGTCCATTGCAACCAGGTGAAACCGGTGTTCGACCACAGGCCATTGGCGTAGCCGTCCGGCGCCAGGCGCGGATCGAGCACCAGGTGGTCGTCGCCCTTGACGACGTTGAGGCGGGCGATCTGCACCGAGCGGCGCGGGTTCGGACCGGGAGCGTCATAGCGCGCCATGCCGGCGGCGTCCGTGGTGCCCTCGAAAACGGTCTGCCAGGACGATTCGCCGCGTTCGTTGATGATCGCTTCGACGCGCACGCGCGCACCGGCTATTGGCGCTCCGGTGGAGAGTGAAGTGACGGCGAAACGGACGGCGTAGGGTTCCTCGACGGTGGTCACCGACAGGTCGGTGACCTGCACGCGCATCCACGAGCGGGCGGACGAACCATCTAGCCGGCGCAGACCGACCAGGTAGGTGCCGGGGCGACCGGCACCGCCGAGACTGCGCAGATAGGGCTCGAGATCGAGACCGAAGCTGGCGGCGTCGCCCTGGCGTTCGAGTGGCAGCTGGACCAGCTCGGAAACCGGCGGGGCACCGAGGGAGCTCAGCTGCTCACGCAGGTGCTCGGGCCAGATCAGGCTTGGATCGGTGAAGGGTGCTGGCGCCTCTCCGGGACCCGGCGGGCGGGAATCTTCGTCGGTGACCACACCCTGTTCCGGGAAGGGCCAGAAGGAGCGATCGAGCGGATCGACCGGATAGATGCGCAGATCCAAGCGTTCGTCGCCACGACCTTCCACCGGCACCCGCTGCGGGCCGTGACGTTCGACCACGCCCTGGGCCACCGACCATCGCAGGTAGGGCGCGCGGCGTGGAAAGTAGAGGTAGACCTCGCTCGGACCGCGCAGGTCAAGCGGCCGACCGGCCTGGTCTTCGAGCGGATAGGGCGTCAAGGTGACGCGGTAGGGGGTCTCGAAGCGGAAATCGCCGGTGACCACGAGCTGGCGGTGCTCGAGCTGGAAGTCGAGATTCTCGACCGACGGCTCGAAGCGCACGAGGTTACGGCCCTGCACAGCGCCCAGGTCGCTCGGCGGCGCCGAGAACTCGACCAGCACACGACGCGCGCCGTTCCTTCCGGAACCCCGCCCGGAGCCGCCTCCGCACTCGACCGCCTGGTCTTCGGTATAGCGGCTGCCCGCGGGCGTGATCGGCAAGCGCTGCGCGTCGCAACCCAGGTGCGTGACGCGGAAGGGTTCGGCGGTGGCGAAGCTCAGTTCGTAGGAGCCTTCCGGCTGCACCTCCGTGCCTCCTCCCTCTCCGGACACGCGCCCCGCGTCAAGCATCAAACGCAGCCCGACGACGACGCGACGACCGGCAGGAATGGGGTTGCGCAGGGTCAGGACGTAGGTGGCCCGATCGGCACGGCTCTGCCGCTCCGGCACCTTGATCTCGAAGTCGTCGGCGGTCAACACGGCGCTCTCGACCGCCTCGCCGATCCCTGGCAGCGGTCGCAACTCCAGCTTCAGCATGCGCTGCAGCGCGTCGACATCCAGCGGCTCGGGAAAGACCAGCGTCACGCTCTCGACCGGCCCGAGGCCACTCGCGCCCTGCTGCGGCAACGTCTCGACCGGTGCCGCCATCAACGTGGTCAAGCGCGTCCGCGAGCCGTCGACGGTCCAGGTGAAGCGCGCCAGCGGCGGCCACGGCTCGGCGGGGCGGAACTGCAGCGTGCGAGTGTCGAGCCAGGTGAAGGCACCGGGGTGCGCCGGTTCGACGTCGACGTAGCGACGCGCATTGTCCTCGGGCACTCCGCCTTGCGCCGAGGCCCCTGCTTGGGCGGGACCGGTGTCCTGGGCGAAGAAGATGGTCACGGGATCCCAGCGGCGCAGGAAGTGGTCCGGTACGACGACGGTACCGCGGGCAGCGGCCGGACGCTGCACCGTGCCGGCTGGCGGCACCTGCGCCGAGGCAGGCAGCGTCAGCGAGGACAGCAAGGGCAGCAGCAGAGCGGCGCCGGCAACGGCGAGCGACGAGCGGACAGGCGACGGGCGGTTCATCGGGAAGCTCCTTCGGAAGCGTCTTCGGCCAGGTCCAGGTACTGACGGATCACGTCCGGTGGCGGTCCTGTCGACGGGCGATCGAGACCGACGATAGCGGGGCGAGCTCGCGCCGGCGCGGCATCGGCGGGCAGGGTCAATGCGAGCAGGTATGTTCCGGGCGCCAAGCGCGGCATCAGCACGACGCCCTGGCCTGGCTGGTTGCGACCCAGCTGATCTCGTCCCAACTCGCTGCCGGCGGCGTCCAGCACGCGGACCTCGACACGGTCGGAGTCTGCACGCACGCCGACTCCCACCTGGACGTCCTCCTCGGTGCCACTGGCGGAGACCGGCACGGTGAACAGGAAGGCCCTACTGCCGCCGGCCGGCAACAGGACCTCTGGCCCTAGCCCCTCGCCGATCTCACTCACCGAGGTGACGGTCAGCTCCGCCGGGGCGGTCAAGGTGCCGTCCAGGGCACGCAGCCACAGCTCGTGGACGCCGGCAGCGAGGTACGCATCGACGGCGATCCCCTGGGGATGCAGGGCGAGGCGCTCTCCCGAGCTGGAGACGGAATCGGCTGCAGACCCTACGCGCATGATTGTCAGACCAGGTTGGTCGGAACGCACGTGGATCAGCGAAGCCTGAGGCAGATCGAGGAGCAGGCGCCGCGCGATGCCATCCAGGGGTACGACAGCCGGCGCCTGGACTGCGACCGACGGCGGCGGACCGTCCGGGAACCAGCTGCCGCGACTCGGCGGGACGCCATCGCGCTCGATCCAGGCGACGACGCGGCCCGGACCGTGCGGCAGAGACAAGCGCGCCGGCACGCCGTGCAGTGCCAGCTCGGTGCCGCGCTGCACACGGCCGCTCTGGTCCACGAGCTGAGGGGCGTCCAGCAGTTGGGTGGCGCCGCTGGTGCCCAGGATGTGCAGCACGCCCTCGGCCGCGGGTACGTCGAGTTCGCGCGTGCCCCGGCGTGTGAAAGCTTCGCTGAAGGGGGCATCCACCGTCAGCCGTGCTTCCACCCTCGAAACGTGGGTACCGGAGGCTGAGTCCGTGAGCGCCAGCGGGAAGACCTCGATGTCGTAGCGATGGGCGCCTTCGGCGGTGTGCAGCAGGGTCAGACGGTCGGCCGGGCTGTCGACGGTCGCTTCGAACGGCGCGCCACCGGCCCAGTGGACGCTGAGCACGTCGTCGCCGCGCGACAGCACCGCCAGCAGCTCACGACCGAGAGCCAGACGCAGCTGCTTGGTGCCGTCCGGCAAGGCAAAGCCGCGCGCGGCGACGCCCGCCAGGCCACCTTCGAGACGACCCAGGAACGGCGGCTCGTAGACCACGTCGCGGTAGCGCAGTTGGTGCAGGCGGACGTCGGTCAGCTCGCTGTCGCCCGCGGCCCACCCAGCCACGGGACGCGGTGCGCCCTGGAGTTGGACGGCGAGAGCACTGCCGGCGCTGCTGCCACCTCCATGGGCGGCCACCGCACGTGGCGGCTCACTGCCGAAGGTGAGCACGGGCTGACCTATGACGGAGCGAGCCAGCGCCACGACGGGGCCGCCTCGGCCGTCCTGCGCGGCCAGGTCGAGCACCATCGGCGCCTCTGGACGGCCGTCCTCGCCAGCTGCGGGCAGACGCACGACGCGCGTCGATGCGGCACCGGCAGGCAGGCGTAAGCGCTCGACGGTGACTCCTCCAGAAGTAACCCCTCCAGCGGTACCCGTGCTACTCCACTGCACCAGGTGCACATGTTCACCCGACGCCGGCACCAACGTCTCGCCATCGACCGGCACACACGGACGGTGCACTTCGGTGCACGTTAGCAACTCACTGCCTGTGACGCGGAAGCTACCTGGACGCTGCAGGACGAGGCTGGCGACGCGCGCGGACGGTGCCCCGGCCCCCATGCCTTCGACTGCTTCGAGCGTCACTCGGTCCTGCTCACCGCGAGCCTGCTCCCTGCGTCCCCGCGGCTTGACCGCCGAGGCGGTCAGGTCGACGTTGCCGGGGCGGCGATCGAGCGACCACAGGCGCAGGCGGTAGGTGGCCGAGGAGTCTTCGGGCAAGGCAACCGCGACGCGTGGCGTGCGGCCCTGGTCTTGGGCCAGCGTGCGCCAGGTACCGTCCTGCTGCGCTTCGAGCGCCAGGCCGAGCGTCTGGTCGGCACCGGCAGCGGCCAGCAACAGGGAGGCCGAGCGCGGCAGCTGCAACGGCAGCAACCACATCTGCTCGTCGAGCGCGACGCGGGTCGAGGCCGGCAGGGTCAGGGGATTGGCCTCGTGCTCGCTCGGCCGGCTGACGCTGACACGGGTCTTGGCCGTGGCGGTGCCGACCGGATCCAGACGCAAGCCGTAGCGGCCGGGCTGCAGTGTCGCGGCGAGCTGGAAGTTCCAATCCTCGGGGTGGTCGTCATAACTGGCGATCAGACGGCTGCCCTGGTAGAGACGGGCACGGACGTCGGCCGCACCGAAGGAGCGCACCTCGATCAAGCCGGCCTCACCGATCACCAGCGGCATGTCGACCGGTGCCTGCAACTCGCGGGTAATCCCCTCGGTCAGCTCGTAGGGGCTTACACGCACCCAGTACGGCACGCGGTTGTTGCGCCGCACGCAGGTCACGGCCAGGCGGTAGCGACCGGCTTCCAGTTCACCAGACCAGCCGCGCTCGGGCGGCACGATCAGCTGCGCTCGCCAGGTACCGTCCACCCAGCGCTGCAGCTCGCCGGTCATCTCGTCGGTGAGGGAAATCTGGATCGTCAGGTCGGCCGGGATCTCGACCTCCCACACGTCCGGTGTGCGCTCCGATTGCTCGGGCTCCTGCCACAGGTGGCGCACCGGTACGTCGAAGGGCAGCGCGTGCGGGCCGTGACCGCTGAACTCGGGTGGATCGGGCACCTCTTCCAGCAACGTCACGGCACGGTTGTCGACCGACTCCGGCAGCACGACCAGGCGGTAGTCACCGGCGTCGAACAAGCGGTTCCACTCGGTGGGCTGGTTCGGCGCCAGAATCGGCCAGCCATCGCCGTCCTCCAGGCGGCCGCGGAAGACCCGCTGCAAGCCGTAGGACAAGAGGCGGTAGCGGCCATCCTCCGGAATTTGGAAGCGATAGACCACTGCTTCGCCAGCCGGTAGGCGCAGGCGCGCTGGCACACCGGGCACCAGCTGACCGCCGTCGATCAGCGGCGACTGACGCAGGTGCAGTCCCAGGTGGCCCTCGGAAGCACCGACCGTCGAGACGGATAGCTGGTAGTCGCCCTCGCTGAGGAACTGCTGTACCAGGAAGTTGCGGCCGACTCCGTTCGAGCCCTGACGATCGAGCGACGTCACGACACGGCTGCGCAGGTTCCCCTCGGTGGCCAGCAGGCCGCTGCTCTCCAGGCGGTAGAGGGCCGGCTCGTTCGCCCGCACCAGGAAGGTTGCGCGCTCAGCGCCGAAGAGGTCGAAGAACTGGGGCTGCGCATCGACCAGCCGCGGAAAGTCGGGCAGCGACGCCAGCGCGTCGCCGGGTAGCGGCGGTAGCGGCGATGTCGCCAGTAGCCGTTCGGGTACCAGCTCGAGGTTGTAGAGCTGCGTCTGGGTCAAGCCCTGCTCTAATGGGTCGCGCACCTGCACGGTGTGGGTACCCACCGGCACCTCGAGCACATCGCCCCAGGCCGTGCCGTCGAGCGACACCTGGAGTCGGGTCCCGGTCTCGGTCAGCGCCGTCAAACGACCCGGCTCGGCGGCACGGAACGGCACCTCGACGCTCTCGCCCGGGCGCTGTGCCAGCGGCAGCGCTCGCGCCAGATCGAGCGGCAGACAGCGTAGCACCAGGCCGGAGTGGACCTCCGGCTGGTGATTGGGAAAGAGGGTGTAGGAGTGGTTGGGGTTCAGCCGTATGCGCCCAAAGCGCACCGCCGCACGCACCGGCTCCGCTTCGACCGTTCCCCGCGCGCCGACCAGGTCGAGCAGGGATGCCACCATGCCGGCGGGACGGACGGCAATGTCGAGGATGCCCTTCTTCTTCGGCCGCACCGTCAGCACGTAGTAGCCGGCGTCCAGATCCCAGGCGGCACCGGCAGCCCGGAACGGCGGCGGCTCGTACTCGCGCGGCGGATCGACCAGGAAAGGCTCGAAGCGGAACTCGGCCTCGACGCCGTCCGACAACACCTCGTAGCGACCGGTCTGGCGAACGCGTAGGTGCACCGTGAGGTCGTCCAGCAGGTTGCAGCGCCGCGCCCACGCTTGGTCGCCGCCGAGGTCGATGGCCTGTGCCAAGAAGGGCTCGCGGTCGAGGCCCTTGCCCGGTATCCAGCGCGCGACGATCGCCGTAGCGTCGATCGCGTCACCGACCGGACCAGAGTGCACGGTCGACAGCCAGTACTCACCGCCGCGCCAGAAGCGATAGCGATCTCGCTGCTCGAAGTGCTGCAGCACGTAGGGCTGCCCCGCCGCCGCGCGCACGCTGATCACGCGGGGCTCACCCTCACGGTCTTCGTCACCATCGGTGCTGCCGGCGAAGCGGTTCTCAGCCTCCAGAGCCGGTAAGCGCAGCTCGGCCACCGGCGGTACCGAGTTCTTCTGAACTCGAGCGGCATCGGCATAGTCGGGCTCGTAGTACGGCCCGGAAGACTCGAAGTCGTAGATCTTGAGGCTGGCGTCGATCGCCTCGGGCACTTCGATGCGGAAGAAGTTGGTACGCCGCGGCACCAAGAAGCGGTCAATCCCAAAGGGGGACACCTCCAGGCTGCGCCGGCCCGCCTCGGCCAGGCGTGGGATGCCAGCGCGCAGATGGAACGGGCGGCTGCCGTCGTCCTCGGCCCAGGGCTGACCGACGCCGCCGTAGGCACTGAGCAGATACAGGCCGGGCTGCAGGAAAGTCGTGATCCGATGCACGGCCAGCGGCTGGCCCGGCTTCGGCATCACCACCTCGAGATCGCTGTCCGTGTCGAGCAGCCAACTGCCGTCCTGCCACAGACGCAGGTCCTCCAGATGACGACCCGCCGCTTCCAGGTAGACCCACCTCGCCCGCTCCACCGCCAACCAGTAGGAACGGTACTCGAAGTCGTCCAGGCTGCTCGAGAGCAGCTTGAGGTCAAGCAATCGCGGCGGCCCGCCACCGGTAGCCGCGCCGGCGGCATTGGCCTCCACGAACTCGTGAACGCGCAGCGTCGCCTGCTCCTGCGACGGACCGTCGACGACGCTTCTCTCCCCAGGCGACTCGGGGCCAAAGACAATGACCTTGTAGCTACCCCGGTCGAGGAACAGATCGAGCCGGCCGTCCTGCTCCCCCGCAACACCCACGACCTCTCCGGGGCCGGCCATCCGGTCGATCAGCTGCAGCGCCGCGCCGCGCGGGCTCTCGACGGTCAGTGCGTAGCGGCCGAAACGCTCGATGTGCAGCAGCACCTCCCGGCGGCCCCAGGCCGAGACCTGCGCAGGCTCCAGCCGCGCCTCGGCCATCACCTCGGTGCCGGCCGCCGTCGAGCCAGTGCCCATCGAGCCAGTGTCCATCGAGCCTGGAAAGTACTGCGCCGACACCGGGTTGGGCACCAGCCAGAGCATGCAAGCAGCAGCCGTCAAGATTCGAGTCGCGCGCATCGGAGACCTCCTGCCGAGCTCTCTGTCACCTGCCGAGAGCCGTCCTTCAGTGGGTGTATCACTGCCACACAGGATAACGCACTCCGGCTCGCCGGAATGCCCTGCGAGAGGTCCGAATTCACAGCGCAGGATCCCGTGCCACCGAGGGTTGCTTACAATGTGGTGGTGGTTGCCGAAGCTCCGACGAGACACGCTCCAGAACCGGCCTCGCAAGAGGATCCGGACCGCGCCCTGCTGGCCAGAACGGCGCAAGGGGACGACGGAGCTTTCGGTGAGTTCGTCGAGCGCCACCAGCGCCGACTGCTGCGCCTGTGTGAGCGCATGCTGGGAGACGCCGAGGAGGCGCGCGACGCGGCGCAGGAGATCTTCCTCAAGGTCTACCGCAAGGCCGGCAGCTTCCAGCCGAAGGGCAAGGTGTTCACCTGGCTCTACCGCATCGCCACCAACCACTGCCTCAACAAGCTACGGCGGCGTAAGATCGTGCGCTTCATCGGCCTCGAAACAACCCGTGCCGGTAACAGCCACGGCAACGAGGACGACACCTATACCCTCGACCCCGCCGATGCCGGCCCCGATCCAGAAGCGGCCCTCGAAAGCCGGCGGCGCTGGCAGCGAGTGCGGCGGGCACTGGCCAAGCTGCCCGAGAGCCAACGCACGGTGGTAGTGCTCATCCGCTTTGAAGGTCTGTCCTACCGGCAAGCCGCTGAAGTGTTGGGTACCACCGAAGGCGCCGTCGACAGCCGCCTGGTGCGTGCCATGCGCAGCTTGCAGGCAGAATTGGAGCCCGAAACGTGAGCCCTGCCATGAACCGGGATGATCCTGACCCGAGAGCGCAGGAAAGCGACGAGTCGAGGGTTGCAAAGATAGGAGAAGGGATCAGGACGTGTGCCAGAAGGCGATAGAGTTACTGACGCACCCACACCGGTGCTTCTATAGAGACACTCCAGAATGGGGCGGCACCACCGATCGGAAACTGCGATGAACAACTCCTCACCACAACCACAAGACGCCGAGTTGCTGCGCCTGACCCTGCGCCAAGCGCACGGAGAGGCTACCGCCGAAGAGCTGGGCCAGCTCGACGCCTGGATGAAGGCGGACCCCGAGCTGATAGCTGCCGTGCAGCGGCTGCAAGCCAGCTGGCAGCAGCTCGAACCGCCGCCCGCAAGTCCAGTGCCGGTCGGCTTCAGCACACGCGTCGTGGCGCGGGCCCGCGCCCTGCGACGCGGCGAAGACGGTTTCTCCTGGAAGCTGGCACCGACGTGGCTGCGCGCCGCCACCGCCGCGGCCCTGGTTACCGGCGTGGCGCTCGGTGCTGGCGTCGGAACGCTGGTCGCTGTACCGAGCCAGCCCGAGAGCTGGGGCCTGGAACAGCCGATGCAGCTCTCCACCACGCTGTGGACCTCGGACGCCGACGACGAAACCCCGTTACCGTGGGAGACAGAGGCGAGCACTGGCGGCGAGGAGACCCCGCAGTGAAACGCTGGGGGCTGACCCTGGCCCTGGTCCTGTCTCTAGGCATGAACGCCGGCATCCTGGCGATGATCGCCGTCCACCGGCTGGGTTCAACGACCGCGGAGCCGCCCCAGATGCAAGGCACGCCGCAGCAGCACCTCGAGCAGCTGGCCGACTGGCTGCGCCTTGACGGCGACGAGCGCCAGGACTTCCTGGAACTACAACAGCGCTTCTTCCGCGGCATGCAGGAGAATGGTCAGGAGATTCGTCGTCTGCACGATCGCCTGCGCCGGGAAGTGACTTCACGGCAGCCGGACCGCAGCCAGGTCGACGAGATCGTCCAACAGCTGGGCACCCGCTTCGAAGCGCGTGAGCGCTTGATGGTCGACACGGTTCTCGATTCGCGCCAGTTGCTCAATCGGCGCCAGCAGCTGCAGTACCAAATGTTCTTCGCGCGCGCCCTGCGCCGCATGATGGCTGGCGACGGCCAGCGTCCTGAGGGCGAGTTCGGGCCGGGCAGGTTCGGCCCCGGGGGCCGGCGACCGGGCGCCATGGGACCTCCACGCCGCGGCTTCGACGAGCCCGAAGGTAACGGCCGCTTCCGGGATCGCCCATTCGCCGGTCCCTCCCGACCCGAAGAGGGGCCACCCCCACCCCTCGTCGAGCCGCCCACGTCTTCGGAGCCACCCGTCTTCTGACCTGGCTCCCCTAGCGCCCAGGCCAGCTGCGATAGACTCGGTCGTCTTCGTTCGACATCTTCCGACAGGGATCAACGATGTCGAAGGATGTCGAGAAGCTACCGAACCAACGCACAAGAGCAGCTCAGCAACCTGCATCTGGCTTGCCCGCGGTGGATTCGAAACCTGGTATGGCCCTTGCTCTACATGTTCGACGTCTGCAACGAACGTCCAAACATTCTTAGAGAGAGGGTCTAGACAATGCAGAACCTTCTGACCATGACAGCCCCGTCCACCAAGACTCCAACCACCGAGAACCTGCCCGGTCGCCCAGCGACCTTCCGCCGTCAAGACATCATCGTCCGCTTCAGTCTGCGGGACGGCGAAGGCCACTTCGAGTTTCTCACCAACGGGCAGCCGCCGACAGAGCAGTTGATCCTGGACATCGAAAGCGACCAAGAGACCCTCGTCTTCTACCTCGAAGGCGTGGATGGCCCCGTGGCCTTCCTCAGCAACCCGTTTGTCTGGGTCGATTGGCAGGAAGGCACCAACGAGCCCGGCTTACGACCAATCGCGCAACCGGTGAACTTCACCTGCTTCGCTCAGGGGGTCTGCTGCGTCATCCAGGACACCAATCCCCTGCCGCCCCGGGGCTCGGTAGCGTGGGAACCCGAGCAGCGATTCCACTTCTTCCTGCAGGTTCTCGCCGACGACCGGATCTATACGTCGAAGGATCCGTCGGTGGTCAACAAGGAGCCCCCGCCTGGCGGTCCTTGACCGTGATCCCGCGCTGGCTCTAATTCTCGGCCTGCAGCGTCTCGATACCCTGCTCGCGCAGCGGATCGAACCAGGGTAGGGAAAACCAGCGAACGTCGAAGTCCTCGAGAGCACGCTGAGCGTGCTCTCGGGCGAGTTCGTATTCGCCGACCAGGGTGTAGACCAAGGCCGCCTCGAACGCTACCTGCGTCGCTCGCGGGGCTCGCTGCAGCGCCAGCTCTACAGCCGCACGCGCCTCGGAGCCACGGCCCAAATGAGCCAAGGCTTGTGCCTTCACCGTCAGCATTTGCCAGTGGGACGCGGCCGGATCTCGAGCCACCGAGGTCACGACCCTCTCGTAGAACAGCCTGGCCTCCGGATGTCGCCCCAGGTGCTCGAGGGTATCAGCGAGGTTGAGTGCCACCATCGGGTTGTTGGGCTCCCGAGCCAGCGCACGGCGCGCCACTTGCTCGGCTTCCTGCCATCGATCGAGCAGCATGAAGGTGATGCTCAGGTTGGTCAGCTCGGTCATCTGAGGCGAACTCTCGACCAGCTGTTGGTACAGTTCGAGTGCCCGTTCCAGAGATCCGAAGGTCATCTCCAGCTGTGCCAGCAAGGACTGCGCCGCGTAGTATCCAGGAGACCGCCGGAGCAACTCGTCGAGATGAGCGCGCGCGGCGGCATATTCACCCAGGGCCATCTCCAGCTGAGCGAGCTTGAACAGGTGGTGGCGCGAGGGCTGCTGCTGAACCGCCTGCCGCATCCACCGGATGGCTTGCGCTGAACGACCTTGGTGCTGGTAGAGGCTGGCCCGACGCATCAGTGTCTGGCTGTCTCCAGGTTGCAGCCGCGCGAGCTGTTCCAAGCTCTGCTCCGCTACCGCTGTTTGCTCAGCCTTGAGCCCGACATCGAACCGGACCATCAGCGGCCGAGGATCACCAGGAGCCAGCTCCTCGGCCTGCTCGAGAAGCTCGAGCGCAACGTCCAGGTCGCTCGCGTCGCGCCGCTCGTTGAAGCGATAGAGACGCAACTGGGCATCCAGCAAATAGGCTTCCACGAAACGCGGCGAGCGACGGCGGATACCTGCCAGGCGCTCGAGAACGCGATCGATCGACAAGGCCGAGCCTTCGAGTTCCGTGAAGCGGGTATAGAGCTCGAGAAACTCTTCGTAGTCGGGTTCGGACACCAGCAAGCCTGGCTGCCGGGTGCGCGCTGGATGCGACGGATAGGCAAGCTGCAAGTAGCTTTCCAGCACCTCGGGCAAGGCTCGGGGACGCTCACGCAACACCGCCAGCCGCTCCGTCCACAGAAGACTTCCGTCATATCCGGAAATACGGCGCAAGACCAGGTTGCAGGACGCTGTCGGGCAGTGCAGCTGTGATGTAAAGACCTCGTCCGCGGCGGTCGAGCGAGCGATCTCCAGGGGCGTGCCCTCGAGGTCGCCCATTTGCTCCGGGGGAAGCACCGCCAGGCCTTCTCGGCCGAGCAGGTTGCGTAGCAAGGCCAGCTCCAAGCTCGACGCCAGTTGCGCCTCTTCGCCGAGCGTCGCCTGCGTCGTCACTTCAGGCGGCAGAACCGCGACGTAGAGCGGCGGCGGTGCTTCTCGATGCAACCACCAGGCGCCAGTACCCGTCAGCAGCGCGGCCAGCAAGGCGGCCAACATCCAGACCACCGGACGCTTCCACGCCGGGCGCTCCTGGCGTGGCTCCGTCTTCGAGTGGAAGATGACGGTCGTCGACGACGGCGAGCCGGCACCGACGAGCGTCGCCTGGTTCGCGTCCCAGGTCGGCTGATCGATCGCCCACCGCTGCGCATCGTCCGCGATGGCTTCGAGAGCACGGATGCCCGAGTCGCTCTCGTCGCTCGATAGCGGCGTCAGCGAGCTGATTCGCTGCAGCTCGGCGAGCACCGCATGAGCGCTCTCGGGTCGCCGCGGCGGGTCCTTCTCCAGCATGTGGTCGAGCAATGCGGACAGGTCGCGCGGCAAGTCGGACACGACATCGCTCGCCGATATCTGCTGCTGCGTGCAGATCCGGGTCAACATGTCCACCGGATTGCCGGCAGCGAAAGGATGGTGGCCGGTGACCATGCGGTAGAGCAAGATGCCGAGGGCGAAGAGATCCGAGCGGACATCGAGATCCTGGCCACGTGCCTGCTCGGGGGACATGGCAGCGTAGGTCCCGAGCACGCCACCGCCGTGCGACAAGGGCTCCGTGTCATCGCGCGGATCGAGACTCTTGGCCAGACCGAAATCCAGGATCTTGGCGTGCCCGACCTCGGTGACCATCACGTTCTCGGGCTTCAGGTCGCGGTGCAGAATGCCACGCGCATGGGCGGCGGCCAAGCCGGAGGTGATCTCACGTCCCAGGCGCAGTGCGCGGCGTAGCGGCAACCGTTTCCGGTGCAGCAGCACCGCCAGCGTCTCGCCCTCGATGAACTCCATGACGATGGCGTCGCCTCCCGCCGTCTCCAGGACGTGGAAGATTTGCACCGTCGCGGGATGGCTGAGCGCGGCCGCCGCCTTGGCTTCACGACGGAACCGTTGGCGCGCTTCGGGACGGCCGGCGGCCTCCGGCCGAATGTACTTGACGGCGACTCGACGCTCGAGTTGCTCGTCGTACGCCAGGTAGACTTCGCCCATACCACCGGCGCCCAGCCGGCGTTCGAGGCGGTAGGGGCCGATACGGTCCGGATCGGGCGGCACCGGATGCGCTCTACTTCCGCGTCCGCGGTGTGTCCGCCGGGGCTTGGCCCAGATCTAGCGAGAGGCCAAAGTGCTTCATACGGCGTCTCAAACCTTGCTTGGAAACTTCCAGCTCGTCGACCATGGCGTCGAGGTTGCCGCGGCAGCGAGCCAGGCTCTGCTCGATTTCGTCTCGATCGAGATCCGCAGCTTTGCGAATGCCAGGAATCTGATGGATCAGATCATACAGCGACGGACGCGGGATCCCCAGCTGACGCGCCGCGTCCTGGATCCGCCAGCGCTGCTCACGCAGTGCGGCGAGCACCTCTTCCTGGCGCAGGTCCGAAGGCCGGCGCGTGGGCGCGGATGCAGTGGCGGGCGTGGGCCTCGACGGCCGGAGCGGCGACACCCCTGACCCATGCTCGGCTCTTGACCGGCGCTCCGCAGTACGGCCGCAAGCCGGCACGTCGATTTCGGCCAGCAGGTTCTCCAACTGCGACGACGGACGCAAGCGCGACTCGCCACGGCCGGCGATCACCAACTGGCGCACGACGTTGCGCAGCTGCCGGACGTTGCCCGGCCAGTGGCAGACGGCCAAGCGCGCCACCAGTTCGGCAGGCAACCACGGCGATCCCCCAGGTGTCGTTTCCAGCTTGTGCGTCTCGTGCAGCACTTCCAGTTCGAGACGCAGGAAGTGGCGCAGCAGGCGCCCGAAATCCTCGCGCCGGGCGCGCAGCGGCGGGATGCGGATCTCGTAGCCCTGCAATCGATGCAGCAACGGCGCGCGGAACCTCTGCCCTGCCACCGCCGCTTCTAGGTCGGCATCGGTAGCGGCGAGCAGCCGTACATCGGCCTGGAAGGCCTCGGCGGCGCCCAGTGGCTGCACCTCGCCGGTCTCCAGCGTACGCAGCAGCATCGCCTGCACTTCCTCCGGCGTCTCGCCGACCTCGTCCAGGAACAAGGTGCCTTGACGCGCCTTGCGGAAGTAGCCGTCGCGCGCCCGATCGGCGCCGGTGAAGGCCCCTTTGCCCGCACCGAAGAGTTCGGCGGCGGCCAGCGCCGGCGGTAGCGAAGCCATGTTGAGCGCGACAAACGGCCGGTCCCGGCGCGGGCTCGCCGCGTGCAGTGCGCTCGCCACCACTTCCTTGCCGGTCCCGGTCTCACCGCGCAGCAAGACGGGAACCACCAGATCGGCCAGGCGCTGAATGTCCTGGCGCACCTGGCGCATGGCCGGACTCTCTCCAATCAGTCCGTGCCGTGGCAACAGCTGCGAGCTGACCGGGTCGACCGTGTGTAGTAGCAGGACAACGCGACCGGCGAGCAGCAACACCACGCCGTCGAGTAGAGCCGCAGTATCGAAGACCCTGGTCTCGCGCACGACTTCGTCGTCGACGTGCACCTCGGTTCGACTCGAGCGGGTGTTCAGCTCGATTCCCGCTGGGGTGGCGCGCAGCAGCAATGGTGAGCGACTGATCCGCGGGTCGGCCAGCGGCCTCACTTCGCCACTGCCCGGAGGAGCAAACAGCGGCTCCAGCCGCGACAAGCGCACCTCGCGGTCCTCCGTGCCGCGGGCCCCACCCGCCGTACTAGCCCTTTGGAGCTGCGGCAGCGCGACGCGCTCACCGATCCGGTGCAAGTCGGGATGATAGAGAACAGTCAGCCCGGGGACACGGAGATCCCGGTGACTTTCCCAACCGCTCTGACGAGTGTGTGTCCGCGATTGTGTTTCACCATTCCACGTGGCGATGTGAGACATACGTTGCAGTTTAGAGCCAGCGATGAAGGATGGGCAACCTCCGTGGCACTTGCCCACGCTGGGTTTGTGGTAGAAAGCGCTCATGTCGAATCGTTCGACCCCCTCTCGCCCGGCTTCGGAAGCAGATCCCCTGCGTGCCTTGATCGGTCAGGCTCTGGACGATGTCCTGGCCGCGACCCAACGGGCACCCGAGGGAGCCGCGACGGCGTCCGCTGCAGCTGGATCTGTTACCGCTGGGGCCATGGTCGCCGACAGAGTCTCGGGGAGCTCCGTCTCGACGATGTCCGCTGCACCGGCGGTCGCCATCGGTGCCGACCACGGCGGTTTCGCGCTCAAGGAGCGCCTGATGGTCCTGCTGCGCCAGCGCGGCTGCACGGTCACCGACTGTGGCACCTACTCGACCGACAGCTGCGACTACCCCGACTTCGCGCACGAAGTCGCGCGCCGTGTCGCGGACGGCAGCTGCCGCTGGGGGATCATCGTCGACGGCGCCGGTATCGGCTCGTCGATGGTCGCCAACAAGGTGCCGGGCGTGCGCGCCGCGCTGTGCTACGACGTCTCGAGCGCGCGCAACAGCCGCGAGCACAACCACGCCAACGTGCTGACGCTGGGCGCCAGCCTGATCGGCGCGGGCCTGGCCGAACAGATCGTCACAACATGGCTCGATGCCCCCTGGGGCGAGGGACGCCATGCCCGCCGAGTCGATAAGATCACCGACGTGGAACGCCGCTACCTGGTCTCCAGGTGAGGAACTAGACCATGGACCGCGAAGCTCTGATCGATGCCGTGACCGCGCGCGTACTGTCAGCGGTCGGCTGTAGCACCAAGGACGCCTCCGCCGCTGACCGCTGCACCGACTGCACCGGCGGCTGTGCCGCCAGCTGCGCTTCCAAGGTGCGCGCCGTGATGGGCGCCGGCGCCGGCCGCGTCAGCTTCCGCGGCAGCGGCGGCGACGTCCCCTCCGACCTCGCCCGCACCATCGACCACACCCTGCTCAAGCCCGACACCACCCCGGCACAGATCGACAAGCTGTGCTACGAAGCCCGCGAGTACCGATTCGCGGCGGTGTGCGTCAATCCCGTCTGGGTCAAGCGCGCCGTCTCGCGCCTGCGCGGCAGCAGCGTCACCGTGGCTTCGGTGGTCGGCTTCCCGCTCGGCGCCAGCACGCCCGAGATCAAGGCCATGGAGGCACGCCGAGCCCTGCGCGACGGCGCGCGCGAGATCGACATGGTGCTCAACGTCGGCGCCCTGAAGGCCGGCGACTACGACCTGGTCGAACGCGACATCGCCAAGGTCACCGACGCCTGCAACGAAGTCGGGGCGCTCAACAAGGTGATCCTCGAGACCGCTTTGCTGAGCGACGAAGAGAAAGTCATCGCGTGCCGGCTGGCGGTCGCCGGCGGTGCGCACTACGTCAAGACCTCCACCGGCTTCGGCGGCGGCGGTGCGACCGTCTTCGATATCGCCCTGATGCGCGAGGCAGTGGGTCCCAAGCTCGGTGTCAAAGCCTCGGGCGGCGTCAAAAACCGCGGCGATGCCATCGCCATGATCGACGCCGGTGCCACCCGCATCGGCGCTTCGGCCGGAATTCAAATCGTCAGCGGATCCAAGGGAGGAGCCAGTGGCTCGTACTAAGTCTCCAGACCCCACGTCTCCGAGTGGGGGCGGTCGCATCGACCTGCGCTCCTACGTCTTTCTCGATAACCTGCAGCCGCAATACGCGGCCTTTCTGGGAACGGTGGCACAAGGCTTCCTACCACTGGCCGGCGACGCCTCTCTGTACGTGGAGATCTCCCCCGGCATCGAGATCAACCGCCTCACCGATGTCGCCCTCAAGGCGACCAACGTCACACCCGGCATGCAGATCGTCGAGCGCTACTACGGCCTGCTCGAAGTGCACTCCGAGTCCCAGGCCGAGACGCGCGCCGCTGGTCAGGCGATCCTCGACGAGATCGGCCTCAGTGAGACCGACCGCCTGAAACCACGCATCCTGAGCAGCCAAATCGTGCGCAACGTCGACGATCACCAGACACAGCTGATCAATCGCATGCGCCACGGCCAGATGCTGCTCGCCGGCCAGACGCTCTACGTGCTGGAATGCGAGCCGGCCCCCTACGCCGCGCTGGCCGCCAACGAGGCCGAGAAGGCCGCCGACATCAACATCCTGGAAGTGCGTTCCTTCGGCTCCTTCGGCCGCCTCTACCTGGGCGGCGAAGAGCGCGACATCGACGTCGGCTGGCGGGCCGCCGTCGCCGCCGTCGAGGGCCTGGACGGACGCGCCAAAGACGACTGACAGCTGAAGACTGCTAGCTGAAGACTGAACGAACACCCGAAGTGCAATCTTCGAACTGCGACATATCCGAGAGCGACTACCTGAGGAGTAAGAACGATGGCCGAAGCACTAGGCATGATTGAAACCCGCGGCTTCACCGCGATGGTCGAAGCGTCCGACGCCATGGTCAAGGCGGCGAAGGTCGAGTTGGTGGGCTACGAGCGCATCGGCGGCGGCTACGTCACCGCCATCGTGCGCGGCGACGTGGCGGCGGTCAAGGCTGCCGTCGAGGCTGGCGTACGTGGCGCCGAGAAGGTCGGCGAAGTGGTTTCCACCCACGTCATCGCTCGTCCGCACAGCAACGTCGACAGCGTCCTGCCCCTCGGCCGTCCGTCCGAGGAGAGCTGAGACCCATGCATCTGGCACGGGTGGTCGGCACCCTGGTCGCCAGCCGCAAGGAAGAGCGCCTGGAAGGACTGAAATTCCTGGTGCTGCGCCAGCTCGACGTCGACGGCCAAGAAACCGGCGGCTCGTTGATCGCCAACGACGCCGTCGGCGCCGGGGTCGGTGAGGTCGTACTCTACGCCAGCGGCAGTTCCGCGCGGCAGACCGAGGCGACCCACGAGCGACCGTGCGACGCCGTCGTCATGGCGATCGTCGATACCTGGGAAGTCGGCGGCACCGAGGTCTACCGCAAGGACTGAGATACGGCGCAAGCCTCCGCTGCGCCGTCCAGCACTCCTTCCTCTAGCACTCCCTCGACCCACAGAGCTTGGTAGATCAGCTGCGCCATCTTGCCGGCGCCGCGGTGGGTAAAGTGGCAATTGTCGACCGTGTCCAGCGGCGCGAAGGCATCGGGCGCTAGCACCGCGTCGACGAACGGCAGCCCGAACTCTGCCGCGACCTGACGGCCGACTTCGTTGTGCTCGCGCACACCGACCGCGAAGCTCTCGTCGCTCGGCGTGCGCGGGGTGAAGTACTGCGGCACGATCACCACCCGCGTGCCGCGAGCCTGCGCCAGGCGCACCAGGTCTTCCAGCAGACTGCGATAGAGCGTCGGCGGCGTTTCCTCGAGGCGGGCGGACCACTCCCGCGCCGGAGGCAACGCTTCCGCTCGCGCTTCGCGGCCGATCTGCCGGTGGCGTCCCGGCAGCGCGACGCGGCGCAGGTAATAGAAACGATAGGGTGTGAAGTGCCGCAGCCACGGATGCGGCGCCGGCAGCACTGCCCCCTCCTCACGCCAGGGCGCACGATAGTGCCCGTAGTCCACCTTCTGCGGTGCCCCGAGCAGGCGCGGTTGTACGTCGTTGATGCCAGCGAAAATCAGCAGCACGTCGGCGTCCAGGTGACGCAAATGGCTCACGTAATGCAGCAAGTTCTCGTACAGCGAGTAACCACCCACGCCGCCGTTGATCACCTCGACCTCCGGTCCGCACACTCCGCGTAAGTGTTGCTCCAAACGGTAGACCCAGGTGTCCTGCGCGCGCAGGATCGCGTTGTCGTAGGTCGTACTGCCGCCCAGCACTAGCAAGCGCAAAGCCCCCTCGTCCCGCGCCTGTGCGCTCAGAAGTTGGGTACGGCGAATCAAGTAAGTCGCGTCGTGCTGCCGCTCGCCGGCTCGCTCCTGGAGCGGGTTGAGCGCGTAGTTCAGCGTGTGGTGCGGCGTGAAGCGGAACTGCGGCGACGTCAAATCTGGATCGAAGGCGGATCGATAGAGCCGCTGCTCGAAGGCACCACGATCAGCTAGATCGTTCTCGATCACCGTCCACACCGCGACCTGGACCGCGACGAGCAACAACACCACCTGCGCGACGCTCAGCCAGCGTCCACGACCGAGCAGCCGGTAAAGCAAGAAGGCCGTCAGGATCTGCAGCAGCACCACCACTGGCACATGCGTAATCGCTGGTAGCGCCCGCGGTCCGCGCCAGCTGTAGGCACGACCGTTGGAGTTGGGATTTGAGCCGTCTGAGGCCGAAACGAAGAGGCCATACTGCAGGTGGGCAAAGGAGCCGTCGCAGCGCTCCCCCACGTCCGAGAGGTGCGTATGAAACGCCCCATCCAGAGATGGGCCCAGCGGCCGCCCGTCCTCCAGAATCTCCAGCCGCGAATCGACCAGCGTGCCGTTGCCGTCGGTGGGCACATCGGCGAGCCCCGCATCCCGTAAGTCGAGGCGGTAGACGCAACCCTCGAACGGTTCAAACGGCCCGTCCAAGGGCTGCTCGACCAACCAGGTCATCCCCGGCGGAAAGAGTAGGAAGACGAGCAGTCCCAGGGCGACGATGAAGAGCGCCAGGTAGCCGTCCTGGCGAGTCCAGCGGAAGAATCTCTCAGCCATGCCGCGCAGTATACGAGCTACCAGGCGCGCCACGTATCCTTACGCGTCCCCTTGGCCGACTTCGCCCCGCCGTCTGCCACGGATTGGCGATCTTGCTGAGCGGTGTCCTCCGTCGGCTCGGCTGCCGGAGCCTCCTTGGGTGCCAGCGTAGCTTGCAGAATCTTCATCTGCCGCCAGTAGTCGTCAATCGCCTGCTGGCCGTCTTGGGTCAGGCGTACGGTGGTGTGCGGCTTGCGGCCGACGAAGTCCTTGATGATCAGCACCAAGTCTCCGGCCTCCAACTTGCTCAAGTGCGCGGACAGGTTGCCTTTGGTGAGGCCGGTGACGTTCTGCAAGAAGAGAAAGTCCGCCTCGGCGCAGTTGGCCAACGTCGTCAGGATCGCCAATCGTGCCGGCTCATGGACCAGCTTGTCTAGTTCCGCCAGTTCTCGGACGGCTTCCGGGTCTGGCAGAGAAATCGCTACCGAACTATGCAAATCAGTCTTCATCACAAACCAGTATGGCGAAATCTAGAAACTCGAGATCTCGGGTAGATCTTCCTTACGGCTGGTCCGCGGGTGGCTCATAGTGCATCTCTTTGATATCAGTTTGCAACATAAACCAGTCTGAGATCATTGTCAACCAGCGTCATGCTACCTCGACCAAGCCGGCGCAGCAGAATCCTATCTGCCCCTGAGACGCCAACCTGTGGTAAGAACTGACGCATGCAGCGCTTCGACCCCCAAGAGATCGCCGGTGTCATCGACCGCGTTCGGCGGCGTATTCCGCGGCAGGATTCGCCAGCGCCGACTGCGGTAGTGAGCGAGCCCCCTGCATCGGCGCCCCCGACTCAGAGCGCCAGCTGGCCCGACACGCCACCGAAGCTAGGCGTCTTTGACTCCGTCGACGCCGCGGTGACTGCCGCGCGCACGGCTTTCGAGGCGTATCGCGACGCCGGCCTCGAGCGCCGACACCAGGTGGTCGATGGCATCCGCAAGCTGATGCGCGAGCAGGCCGCTCGACTGGGCGCGCTAGCGCACGAGGAAACGGGGCTGGGGCGTGCCGAAGACAAACGGCTAAAGAACCTGCTGGTGACCAACCAGACACCGGGGCCGGAAGACCTGGAGCCGCACACCTGGACGGGTGACAAGGGCATGACGGTGGTCGAGTACGCACCCTACGGCGTCATCGGCTCGATCACCCCGACTACCAACCCAACGGCGACGCTGATCAACAACACCATCGCCATGGTGTCCGCCGGCAACGCGGTGGCCTTCAACGTTCACCCCAACGCACGCCGCGTCTCGGCACTGACCATCGACCTGCTCAACCGCGCGATCCTCGAAGGCGGTGGCCCCGAGAATCTGGTGACGACGGTCGATCCACCGACGCTCGACAGCGCGCGGGAGCTGATGCGCCATCCCAAGGTGCGCATTCTGCTGGTCACCGGCGGTCCGGGCGTGGTGCGCGAGGCGCTGAAGTCGGACAAGCGAGCGATCACCGCCGGCCCCGGCAACCCACCCGTGGTGGTCGACGAAACCGCCGACATCGAGCTGGCGGCGCGCGAGATCGTGCGCGGCGCGTCGTTCGACAACAACGTCATCTGCACGGACGAGAAGGAAGTGATCGCTGTCGCCTCGGTGGCCGACGAACTGCTACGACGCATGGAGCAGAACGGCGCACGCATCCTCAAAGAGCACGAACTGCGCAAGCTAGAGCGCGTGATCTTTCGACAGATGGGCCCGGGGAAGGGCAACAAGGGCAAGATCAACGCCCAATGGATCGGCAAGGACGCCGGACGTATCCTGGCCGAGATCGGCATTCAGGAGGGCCCCGAGCTGCGCTTGGCGCTGGCCGACGTACCACCGGAACATCCGCTGATCTGGACGGAGCAGATGATGCCCATCATGCCCGTGACGCGCGTGCGCGACGTCGGCACGGCAATCGACCTGGCGGTCAAGGCCGAGCACGGCTATGGCCACACGGCGTCGATCTTCTCGCAACGCGTCGACACCATTACCCGCTTCGCCCGCCGCATCGACTGCAGCATCTTCGTCGCCAACGGCCCGACGCTCGCCGGCCTCGGCCACGGTGGCGAAGGCTACACCTCGTTCTCGATCGCCAGCCCCACCGGCGAGGGCCTCACGCGTCCGCGCACCTTCTCACGCCTGCGCCGCATCGCGCTCGCCGGCTCGCTGCGGATCGTGTGAGCGCAGCTATGCGACCAACCCCAATGCAACCAGCCCCATGAGACCAGCACTGGCCCTGCTCGAATTCGACCGCATCGTCGACGGCATCCGTGCCGGCGATGCGATGGTCAAGCGCTCCCCGCTACAGACACTGCGCACCGGCACCGTGCACCCGGGTCGCTACCTGGTGCTGGCGGCTGGCGAGGTGGCGGATGTCGAGGAAGGCTTGGAAGCCGCGCACGAGGTTTCCCCGGCACCGGCGCCGCGCGCCAAGATCTTCCTGCCCGCCGTGCATCCCGACATCGTCGAGGCACTCACCGGACGTCGCTGGCCCGAGGCGGTAGACGTGGACAGCCAGGAAGCGCTGGGAGTCGTCGAGACCGTTACCGTTCCTGCGATCCTGGGCGCCGTCGACGCCGCGCTCAAGGGCGCCGAGGTCGAGCTGCTCGAGCTGCGCCTGGCGGATGGCCTGGGCGGTAAGGGCTATGCGCTCTTCGCCGGCAGTGTCACCGACGTACGCGCCGCTATCGAGATTGCCAGCGAACGCACGCCCAGTGGCCAGCTGATCGCCACCGACGTCATCGCGCAGCTGCACCCCGAGATGCGTGCCGAACTGGCCGCCGGCGCAACGTTCGCATCCAGAGTCTCGGCACGCCTGCGCGGCCCGAACGGCGAGGAGACCTGACGTGCACCTGGGGCGAGTCACCGGCACCGTCGTGGCAACGATCAAGACACCGAACCTCGACGGCATCAAACTGCTGATCGTGCAACCGCTGGACCGGCAGCAACGGCCCAAGGGCTGTGCCGTCGTCGCCGCGGACGCCGTCGCCATGGCCGGCCCCGGCGAACTCGTCTACTTCGTCGCCAGCCGCGAGGCCGCGCTTGCCATGCCCGAGACCTTCGTGCCCATCGACCACGCGATCGTCGGTATCGTCGACGCCGTCGCGGACCTGACGATATGAGAGAAGCGTCATGAAGCTGGCCCGCGTCACCGGCACCGTCGTCTCGACCATCCAGGCCCCCGCCTTCGACGGTCGCAAGCTCTTGCTGTGCGATCTGCTCGACCTTGCAGGCCAACCTACCGGCGACTATCAGCTGGCGGTCGACAGCGTGGGAGCCGGAGCCGGCGAGACGGTGATCCTGCTCGACGAAGGCAATGGCGCGCGCCAGGTATTGGGAGATCCGTCGGCGCCGGTGCGAACAGTCGTGGCGGGGGTCGTGGACGAGATCGACATCGCGGAGCCGTAGCCGAGAAGACTCGGATGCGGCTTCGCCGCAGGGCACCCACACGGGGGTGCCCCTACCCAGAGCGGGGTGAAGAAATTCTGGGTAGGGGCAGGCCCATGTGCCTGCCCTGCGCCGAAAGGCGTATCCGTTTTCCATCCGCCTCGGACGGCATTGTCAAGACACCGCCTCCAGGTTACCATCTAGCCCGTATGCGCCTCTCGGCACCCAGCCCCAACAAGCGAGCCCCCCAAGTAAGCGAGACACGCCATGACCGCGATTCCAAGTACCCCTGACAGCGAGCGCTCCCTCAGCTTCCAGCTCAACGACGACCAACAGGCCATCCGCGACGCCGCCCGCGAGTTCGCCCTCGGCGAGGTCGACCCGATCGTCGAAGAGATCGACGAGGCGCAGCGCTTCCCCAAGGAAGTGGTGATGAAGGCCGGCGAGTTGGGCTTCCTCGGCGTCATCTTCCCTGAGGAGTACGGCGGCTCCGGCCTGAGCTATATCGACTACGTCAGCGTCATCACCGAGCTGTCGCGCATCGACCCCTCGGTCGGCATCACCATCGCGGCGCACAACTCGCTGGGCACCAACCACATCTACAAGTTCGGCACCGAAGAGCAGCGCCAGCGCTGGGTCACACCGCTAGCCTCGGGCAAGAAGATCGCCGCCTGGAGCCTCACCGAACCCGACGCCGGCTCCGACGCCGCGGGCACTCGTACCACCGCCAAGAAGGTCGACGGCGGCTGGGTCCTCAACGGCTCCAAGACCTTCACCACGCACGGCTCCGTGGGTGACATCTGCGTCGTCATGGCGGTCACCGACCCTGACGGCCGACGTCATCACAACATCTCCGCCTTCGTGCTCGAGAAGGGCATGGACGGCTTCCGGCCCGGCAAGAAAGAGAACAAGCTCGGCATCCGCGCTTCCGATACCTCGGAAGTGATCATGGAAGACTGCTTCGCGCCCGATGATCACCTGCTCGGCGAACGCGGCGAGGGCTTCATTCAGGCGCTGCAGATCCTCGACGGCGGCCGTATCTCGATCGCCGCTCTCGGCTTGGGCACCGCCATTGGTGCCTTCGACACCGCGCGCGACTACGCCAAGCAGCGCGAGCAGTTCGGCAAGCCGATCGCCAAGTTCCAGGCAATCCAGTTCCACCTCGCCGAAATGGCCACCAAGATCGCGGCCGCCGAAGCTCTCACCTACGCCGCTGCCGACGCCATGGACCGCCAGACCGGGCACCTCAGCCGCCTGGCTTCCGAAGCCAAGCTGTACGCAGGCGAGGCGTCCGTCTTCTGCGCTGAGCGCGGCGTCCAGATCCACGGCGGGTACGGTTTCATCAAGGACTACCGGGCCGAGAAGTTCTTCCGCGACTGCAAGATCTGCACGATCGGCGAAGGCACCAGCGAAATCCAGCGCATGGTGATCGCGCGTAACCTGCTGCAGGGCCGCTGAACATGATCAAGAGCATCGACCACATCGCCATCGCCGTGCCGTCGATCGCGGAGGCGCGTAAGTTCTACGAGAACATGGGCCTGGAAGTGGCGCACATCGAAGACGTGCCGCAAGAAGGCGTCAAGGTCGCCATGATCTGGGTAGGCCCGACCCGCATCGAGCTGATCGAGCCCCTGGGCGAGGATTCCCCCGTCCACGGCTTCCTGGCCAAGCGCGGCCCCGGCATGCACCACCTGTGCTTCGCCAGCGACGCCATCCACGACGACAACACCAAGCTCCAGGGCGACGGCTACCGCACCCTGCGTCCCGAACCGACGCCGGGCGCCGAAGAGTGCTGGGTGCAGTTCGTCCACCCCAAGAGCGCGGGCGGCGTACTCGTCGAGCTGAACCAGAAAATGACCGCCGACGAACTCGAGCAAGCGCGCGCCGAGCTGGCCAACTCCAACCCCTAGCCTCCGTACTTCCTCTTCTCCGGCAACCTTTGCCGGCAACCTTCGCCGCCGCCAGCCGTACCTCTCTCCCCGTATGCACAAGCGACGCTTCCCTCTCGGGACGATTCGTTCGTCTCGAGCGTCGCTTTTCCGTGAACGACCAAGGAGAGATCCTCATGCATAGCCGTACCCTCTCGTCCGCGACCCGCGCCGCGCTGTTGACCCTGGCGCTCACCGCCCTCACCGTCGCACCGGTCTTGGCCCAGCAAGTCACCCTGCCCCCCGGCGGGGGCAACCAGCGTTCTGTGGTCACTCAGTACATCGGCCTTGTCAGCGTCACCGTCGACTACAACAGCCCCGACGTCACCGGCCCCAACGGCCAGAGCCGCGAAGGAGCGATCTGGGGCCAGCTCGTGCCCTACGGCATGTCGCCGCCGATCAACTTCGGCAACGGCAAGCCCTTCCCCTGGCGTGTTGGTGCCAACGAGAACACCACGTTCACCGTCAGCCACGATGTGCTGGTGCAGGATCAGCCTCTTGCCGCCGGCACTTATGGCCTGCACATGATCCCCGGTGAAGAGGAGTGGACGGTCATCTTCTCGAACAACTCTAGTTCCTGGGGTAGCTATTTCTACGAAGAGTCCGAAGATGCCCTGCGCGTCACCACCAAGGCGCAAGAGAACGAGTTCACCGAGTGGCTGAACTTCGAGTTCATCGACCGCCAGCCAGACCATGCCACCGTCGCGCTGCAGTGGGAGAGGCTGGAAGTTCCGTTCACCATCAAGGTACCGAACCTGAGTGACCTCTACGTCCAGAGCCTGAACGACGAACTTCGCGGTCGCGGCGGCTTCGGCTGGCAGGGCTTCGCCAATGCCGCCAATTGGACCGCCGGCATTGGTGAGCACCTGGAGCAGGGCCTAGAGTGGGCCGAGACCGCGATCAACAGCCCGTCTGTCGGCCAACGTAACTTCCAGACCCTGAGCGCCAAGGCTGCGGTGCTGAACGCCATGGAGCGCAGCGAGGAAGCCATGGCGATCATGGACGAAGCCATCCACGATCCAGCCGCCAACGTCGGCCAGATCTACACCTACGGCCGGCAGCTGATCACGCTGGGGCTGAATGAGAAGTCCCTGGAGGTCGCGCTCTACAATGCCGAGCGCAACCCGGACACCTGGCCGGTCGATTGGGGCCTGACGCGCGCGTACTCGGCACTGGGCCAGTTCGACAAGGCCCTGGAGCACGCCAAGATTTCGCTGGAGCGGGCGCCGGTGCAGGGTACCAAGAACTTCATCACGGCGCAGATTGTGCGGCTGGAGAACGGCGAGGACATCAACAACTGACGGTTGGTTCGTTGATGTTGTCCGGGCTTGGCTCGGAGGGAGGAGCCCCTGCATTGGCGGGGGCTTTTCTTGTTGGGAGGCAGGGCCCAGGTTCTCGAATGGCCTCGTCTCTGAAGCAGCTCGCCAAAGAACTTGCCGCACAACCCTCAAGCCTCCGCCGCCCCCGCCTCCAGCTGCGCCAGCACGCTCTCTGTGACGTCTTTGCCACCCTTGAAGTTCGTGATGAACGACCCGATCGTGTAAATCGGCCCCCACGGGATGCCCCACCAGCCGAGGAACAGCGAGATCAGCGAGAAGCCAAGCCCTCTGCCGATACCTGAATCTCCCGCCCTGACGAAATAGACGCTACTCGGCCGGCGGAAGGTGATGATGATGATCGAGATGCAGTACTCGTAGTAGACGAACTTGCCACCATTTTCGAGATCTCGGTTGATTTGCTGCGCACTGAGCCCTTCCAAACCTTTGATGGACATACTGCATCCCTCATAGAAGTTGCGAACACTCTCCAGTGAGTGCCCGAGAGTTGAGACAGTTCCAGAAGACGGAATTCCGGGAGAAAGACAGTATACGCTGGTGGTCACCCTCCTAGTCTCGACCGATACAGAAGGACGTTTGCATGGATCTCCCTTGAAAATTAAGCTCTCCCGACGTCGCACTCCCGTTCGAGCAGAGCACACTCCATGAACAGTAGGAGATCTCCCATGCACAAGCGTCCTTCCACCTCCACTCCAAGCGCGGCGCTTCTGGCTCTGATGCTCAGCGCTGTCACGGTCGTCCCCATCCTCGCGCAGCAAGTGACTCTGCCGCCCAGCGGCGGGAACCAGCGCTCGATCGTTACACAGTACATCGGCCTGGTGAGCGTCACCGTCGACTACAACAGTCCCGACGTCACCGGTCCCAACGGTCAGAGCCGTGAAGGAGCAGTCTGGGGGCGCTTGGTGCCTTATGGGCTGTCACAGCCGATCGGTCTGGGCAACGGAAAGCCTTACCCCTGGCGTGTCGGCTCCAACGAGAATACGACCTTCTCCGTCAGCCACGATGTGTTGGTCCAGGATCAGCCCTTGGCTGCCGGCACGTATGGCCTGCACATGATTCCAGGTGAAGAGGCGTGGACGATCATCTTCTCGAACAACTCGACGTCCTGGGGTAGTTACTTCTACGAGGAGTCCGAAGACGCCCTCCGTGTCAGCGCCAAGCCTCGCGGGCATGCCTTCAACGAGTGGCTGACCTTCGACTTCATCGACCGCCAACCCGACCACGCCACCGTGGCCCTGCGGTGGGAGAACCTGGAACTCCCCTTCACCATCAAAGTGCCGAACTCGAACGAGCTGTACATCGCCAACCTGAAGAACGAGCTACGCAGTCGCGCCGGTTTCACGTGGCAAGGTTACACGCAGGCCGCCAACTTCACCGTCCAGATTGGCGAGCACCTGGAGCAGGGCCTGGACTGGGCTGACACCGCCCTGAACAGCCCAGCCGTCGGGCAGCGGAACTACCAGACCTTGAGTGCCAAGGCGAGCGTGCTGAACGCGATGGGCCAGACGGAAGAAGCCGCAGCACTGATGGCCGAAGCCATCAAAGAACCCACCGCCACTGCTGGCCTGCTCTACGGCTACACGCTTCAGCTGATCGCCCAGGGCGCGAAAGACAAGGCACTGGAGGTGGCACTGTACAGCGTCGAGCGCTTTGCGGGTTCCTGGCTGGCTGACTGGAGCGCGACGCTTGCCTACTCAGCGCTGGGCCAGTTCGAGAAAGCCCTGGAGCACGCCCAAGCCTCACACCGCCGGGCGCCGCACTCGAGAATGGCAAACTTCATCGAAGTGCAGATGAAGCGACTGGAGAATGGAGAGGACATCAACAGCTGACGTGACTCCTTCTTTCTCGATGCCAACCTAGATACCAGCGCCAGAACTCGGAACTCACCGGAGCTATCAACGTAAGAAGAAGTATGCACAAGCCCGGCCAAGAACCCGCACTAGAGGACTTCAAGGTCGAGAATGCCTGGCCACCTCAATCCAACTTCGAAATCGAAGCTGAGAAGCAGACCTTCTGGAGGAGCATCGGGGTCTGGTTCTCAGCACTTCGGCGACTATTGGACGTCTTCACCTAACCAGGTTGCACGGCTCGTGCGTGTGTTGGCGAACAAGTCAGCCCGCGAATTCAGTCTCCGCGCACGATCTCCTCGTCCGTCCGCTCGACGCCCTCGAGACCGAGGATGAAGTCGGCGCCGTAGGCGGTCGAGGGCGTCTGGTAGCCAGCCGGGGCGTCGCCGTCCAGGACGCGCTGTAGAACCGCGACGGCGGTCATGGCGGTGAGGGTGTAGCCTTCCGGGGTCTCCAGCCTCGACACGGCCTTGCGACCGTCCGGCGCTGTTGCTTCGGCCCACAGGTAGCAGCGCGAGCGTTCCCTTTGTTCCTCAGTGGGGCCAGGCTTGCGGCTCCGGATCTTGCCCTTGAGCCAACCCTTCACCAGACGCAGCCCCAGCAGCGGCGCCAGGAAGCGAGTGAGCTTCATCTTGCGCAGACGGCCGCGGTCGATGGCCATGTAGACCTCGATGTTGGGGATCCGGGTCGACCGCCAGGCGGTAGCGACGTCACCCCAGGGGATGGTAACGCCGAGGGTCTCACCGTTGCCGAAGTCGATCTTGCGTGTCTTGTAGGCTGTTGGAACGTTGACCAGGCGGCCGTCTCGCCGCACCAGGCCGCCGCGATCGATGTTCTCGACCATGGTGGTAGCAGTACCGCGGGACAGGCGGCCGAGGGCCTGGAAGCCGAGGGTCAGGTGGGTGGCTTCGGGTAAGCGGCCCGCGACGTGCTTGGCCAGGCAGTCACTGGGAACGACATCGAAGCCGACGCCGGGCATGACCATCACACCGGCCTCTTCGGCATCCTCGCGCGTCGCCGCGATGGATTCGAAGACGGCCGCTTCGCCGGTGATGTCGAGATAGTGGGTGCCGGTGGCGATGCAGGCGTTCACCATCGGGCGGAAGGTGTGGACGAACGGGCCGGCGCAGTGCAGGACGGCGTCGACACCTTCCAGGGACTGCTCGACGACCTGCTGCACTTCGAGCTGAAAGACGCGGTACTCGAGGTCGTACTTGTCGCAGATCGGCCGCAGACGATCATAGTTGCGGCCGGCGAGGACGGGTTGTAGACCCACGTCGAGGGCACGTTCGACGATCAATTCACCACTATAACCATAGGCGCCGTAGATCAGGGCGGTGGGCATGGTTCGCGTCTCCTGGTAGGACTGTGTTGCGTGTGAGGTCGGGCGTGAGCCACTGCGAGCAACAATACCAGAGCCGGCCGAGGGTCGCGGGTTGCCTAGCCGTGAACGGGGGCGCGGACTGGGATAGCCTTGGACGGTGAGTGCAGCAACGAACCCTCCCACAGCGTACCCTTCGCGGCCCGCGCGGACGGTGCTGCATCTGTGCCCTGGACCGAGGGCCGCGGAGAGCGCGCTGCTGCGCGACCTCGATGCGCTGCTCAGACCCGATGGCGAGGCCGGCGATCTCGAGCGTCGACTGCAGGACTTGCGCCGGCCGGTGCACGTGCTGGTGCCGTCGCGGCACCTACGCCACCACATCGTGACGCGGCTCGTCGCGGGACGTGCTGGAGCAGGCTGTACTGGAAGGCCAGGCAGAGCCGTGGCAGGCGTCGCGGTGCATACGCTGCGTGGCCTGGCACTCGAAGTGCTGGGACGCGCTGGCGAACCGGGACTCTACGGCGCTGAGCTGTTCGATCTGTGGACACAGCGCGTGGCGCGGCGGCTGCCGGCGTTGAAAGCGTCGCTGGGCGGGCTGGTGGACGGCTACAGCTCGGTGCCGGGGACGGTGCGTGACCTGCTGGAGGCCGGCTTCGAGCCCGTGCACTTGCCGGCGGCGACGGAGGCGCTGCGCGCGGAAGTGGACGAGGGCCGGGCGGCGCGGGCGGCAGTCGAGCGGGGTGTCGCGTTGCTGCAGGTGGCAGCCTTGGTGAGCCAGGAGCTAGAGCGCGAAGGTCTGTGCACCGACTGGACCCTACTGCGACGGGCGAGCCAGCTGCTGGAAGAAGCCGCGAAGACTGAGACGGTGGAGCACTGGTTGCCTTGCCGTGCAGTGCTGATCACAGGCTTTGCCGACGCGACCGGCGTCGCGCTGGACTGGATGGAGACGTTGCTGCGCTGCTACGGCGGTCGTGTCTACCTGGAACAGCCACCGGATCCGGGCCGGCCGGCGGTTGCCAAGGCGCAAGACGGCGAGCAGTTGGCGCTCTTCGGTACGCCGGACGGGACGCCGCCACCTGAGGACCAACCCACTACCAGCCACGAGACCGCCTTTTCGGCCCGCCTGGCGGAACGCTGGTCCAGCGTACTGGACGCGGTGGAGCAGGAAGACGACGTCTGGCAGCAGGACGGCGCGCGGCAGGAGGAGTGCAGTGCGCCGCGCCAGGCATCTGCTCTACTGGCATCTGCGTTACAGGAACCTGCGCTACAGGCAATCGTGGCCCCCGGGCCGGAAGCCGAAGTTGCGGAGGTGGTGCGCCGGGTGCGCAGCTGCCTGGAGGGGTCGGTGTCGAGCGAGCCGGTGAGGCCGGAACGGGTGGCAGTGGTGGTGCGCGACCTCACCCCCTACGGCCGCTTGCTCGCGCGTCACCTGCACCGTCTGGGCGTGCCGTTCTCAGCCGGTCCGTCGACCACGCACAGCGCCGGCAGCCGGACGCCCGCCGGACGTCTCGCACGCGGGCTGCTCGAGCTGCTGACGCGTGGCGAGCTGCTGGCGGTGGATCGCTGGCTGGAGCTGCAGCACGGGCTCGACGAAGCCCACAAGGGACGCTTGCGGCGGGCGCTGTTCGGCCTCGGAATGGTGCGACTGCGCGACTTGCGACGGGAGCAAGAAGAGGAACTCGACGAGCTGGGCGTCGACGAGACCCCGGTGAGCGGTGAGGGTGTCGAGCTACTGCCCTGGCTGGAGCGAGGCCGTGCCGTACTGGACGCTCTCGAAGACTGGCCGGCAGCGGCCCCCCTGGGCTACCACCTCGACCTCCTGCTGCGACTGTTGCGCCAGCTGCGCTGGCCCGCGCAGGAAGCGGCTTCCGGAGAGGCGGCGGCGGTGCTGATGCAGTCGCTGCTGGAGGCGCGCGAGCAGCTACCCTTGGCGGTGCCCGTCGTGCGTGAGGAGCTGCGGGCACTGCTCAGCGGCTGGTGGGAACCCTTGAGCCGCGCCGACTTGGCGGAAGGGACCGGGGTACAAGCAGCGAGCTGGGGCGGGGGGGTGCAGGTGCTGAGTGTCATGGAGGCGCGGTCGCTGACCTTCGAGCGCCTGTTCGTGCTCGGCCTCGGCGCACACCAGTTCCCGCGTCGGGTACGCGAGGACCCGCTGCTGCCCGATTCCTTGCGGCTGGCGCTGACGCGAGTCCTGCCAGACCTGGCGGTCAAGCGTCGCGGTTTCGAGGAGGAGCGTCACCTGTTCGCGCAGCTGCTGGCATCCGCCCCGGAAGTGACGCTGAGCTGGGCATCAATGGACGAGGACGGACGCGCACTCCCGATCTCACCGCTGGTCGAGCGCCTGCGCTACCGGCCGGCAGGTGCCCCCCTGATTCCACAAGTGGCCCGACCGTTGGCACCCGGAGGGCTGCAGGGCTCGACCCCAACCTCGGCTTCGATGGCGACCTCACCGCTTTGGGATCATCTCCTGGCTGCTGGTACGAGCGGCCGGCGCAACGACTTCCAGCGCCTGCTGGTGCCGGCGTGGCGGGAGGGACTGGAGCTGTATCCGCCGCGCGGTAACGGCCTGAGAGCCGCGCTCGAAGATGCGGCCGCGGGTCCCACCACAGCCTGGTTGCAGACGCTGGCCGAAATGGCCCCGGATCGCTCGATACCGCAGGGTCGATGGGGACCGTTCCTCGGCTTGACGGGCTCCGGCACCGATGGCGATCGACGGATACATGTGACCACGCTCGAGCAGCTGGCGGCCTGCCCATGGCAGACGTTCGTGCAACGAGTGCTGCGCGTCGAGCCCCCCCACGATCCACTGCAGCGCCTGCCTGCTTTGACACCACCGATGGTGGGTCGCGCGGTGCATGCCGCGCTGGAGCAGTTGGCGGCACGCATCACGCCGCCAGCGAGCCGGCGCGAGAACCACTTGGCAGCCGTACGACAGCGGCCGGGCTGGGACTGGACGTGGCCGGAGGGGGCGGAGCTCGACGCCCTGCTCGAGACGGCCGCCACCGAAACGCTGGCGGACAGCGGCATCCGTTCCGCCGGTCTGGCGCGTGCGCTAGCCGCGCGGGCGCGGCCCTTCGTCGACGAGGCGCGCAAGCTGGACGCACGACTGTCTCCACCAAGGGTACAGGCCCAGAGGGCTCAGATCCTGGGAGCGGAGGTCTCGGGACGATTCTTCCTGAATCCGGCGCCAGATCGGAACGCACGAGCAGGAAGTACCCAGCTCCACTTCCAGGCTGACCGGGTCGATCGCCTACCGGGCGGGGCCTTGCGCCTCACCGACTACAAGACTGGCAAACCACCGGACCTAGGCGACGGTCGCGGCGCGCACCACCAGGCGTTGCTCAAAGCTGTGCGCCGAGGCCGGCAGCTGCAGGCCGCCGTCTATGCGCTTGCTGCCTCGACGCCTGAGCAGCCAGCCGAGGGCCGCTACGTGTACCTACGTCCTGCCGATCCCCCGGAGACGGGAGGTGACTCCGAGCAGCACGCAACCAGCCGGCAGCTGTCGACGGCGGGCATCGAACCGCAGCTCCAGGCCGAACTTCCGCCCACCCTGCATCGGCTGCTGCGCCTGTGGCAAGCGGGCGTGTTCTTCCCGCGCCTAGTCGAGCCCCGCGAAGACCGCGAGCCCCGGCGCTGCGCCAGCTGCGCGGTCGCCGAGGCCTGCGTGCGCGGGGACTCCGGCACCCGCCGCCGCCTGCTCCGGGCCGTCGAGCAGGCGCGCGACGCGGGCCGGAGGCCGGAGTGGCTGGACGCGCTCTTGGAGGTCTGGGACCTGCCGGTGCGCTGAGAGAGCCGGACACCGTGGCCTTTCCAACCCTCTGTGTAGGAGCAAGCTCATGTGCCTGCCCTGGGCGGGGGGCGGGAATTCCGGATGCGCGCGCGGCGCAGGGCGGCCACATGGGGCCGCCCCTACACAGAGCGCACAGCGGCACTTCCTCAGAGTTCTAGACCGGATACCTCGCGCAACATCCGCTCGGCGTGGCCCTTGGCCTTGACGTTGTAGAACACCTTGCGCACCGTGCCATCGATGTCGACGATCAGCGTGCTGCGCAGGATGCCCTCGTAGACCTTGCCGTAGTTCTTCTTCTCACCGTAGGCACCGATCTGCTTCAAGTACTCGGCGTCGGCATCGGTGAGCAGGGGAAAGTTCAGGTCTTCCTTCTCGATGAAGTTGCAGTGGCTGGCCGCCGAGTCGCGGGACAGTCCAGCGATGTGGTACCCGTGGGCTTCGAATTCCTCCAGGCGATCGCGGAAGTCCGTTGCCTCGACGGTGCAGCCAGGGGTGTTGTCCTTGGGATAGATATAGAGCACCACGCCGCGGTCGCCGGACAGGTCGCGCAGGGTGCGCGTGTCGCCGTTTTCGTCGGGTAGCGACAGCTTGGGTAGTTGGCTTCCTTCTTCGAGCATGATTCGGTTCCCTTCCTAGGAATCGTGATGGCTTGGAGTGGTGAGGTTGTGGCAGGAGTTCCGCGGGGTGAGTATCCGTACGAGTAGCAGTGGCGCCCGCGGATGACCTGCCTGTCATCTTCCCGAAGTGCCGAGGCGAAAGTCAAGGAAATAGCTCCGACGGTTGACGGGCGGCGTACTTTTGCCCCATCCTCTTATGGCTTCGGCAGGTGCTCCGCACCCGCGACTCATTTTCACCACGCCTCCGCGCAGGCACCCATTGGATAGGGAAGCCCACTTTCATGTCATCTCTCGTCATTGTCGAATCTCCCGCCAAGGCCAAGACCATCGGCCGCATTCTCGGGCCCCAGTACACCGTCGAGGCCAGCTATGGACACGTGCGCGATCTGCCGGAGAGAGCCGACCAGATTCCGAAGCGGGTCAAGAAAGAGCCGTGGGCACGGCTGGGCGTCAATGTGCAGAACGACTTCGAGCCCCTGTACATCGTGCCGTCGGACAAGAAGAAGTACCTCGACCGCCTCAAGGAAGCCATGGAAGGCGTCGACGAAGTCCTGCTCGCGACCGATGAAGACCGCGAAGGTGAGAGCATCAGCTGGCACGTGATCAACGTGCTGAAACCAAAGGTGCCAGTGCGCCGCATTGCCTTTCATGAGATTACCGACGAGGCGATCCGGGAGGCGCTGTCGAATCCGCGCGCCATCGACGAGAACCTGGTGCGGGCGCAGGAGAGTCGGCGTATCCTCGACCGGCTTTTCGGCTACCAACTGTCTCCGGTGCTGTGGAAGAAGGTGCGTACCGGCCTGTCCGCCGGCCGCGTGCAGAGTGTCTGTGTCCGGCTGTGCGTGGAGCGCGAGCGCGAGCGCCAGCGTTTCCACTCCGCCCGCTTCTGGGACGCTGAGGCGACCTTCCAGGAGAAAGGCGTCCACTTCACGGCTCGCCTGAATCGTCTCGGTGACCAGAAGGTCGCTTCCGGTGCCGACTTCGATGCCGCGACCGGCGAGCTGCAGAAGAGCAGCAAAGCCCGCTGGCTGCGCACCGAAGAAGACGTGCAGGAGCGCCTGCAGGCGTGGCGCCGTCCGTGGCAGGTGACCAGCGTCACCGAGAAACCGTTCACCCGCCGCCCCGCTCCGCCCTTCATCACCGCCACCCTGCAGCAAGAAGCCAACCGCAAGCTGGGCTTCGCAGCCCGCCAGACGATGCGCGTGGCGCAGCGGCTGTACGAGGGCGTCGACATGGGCGGCGAACGCGTCGGTCTCATCACCTACATGCGTACCGATTCGGTGACCCTGTCCAACAAGGCCTTGGGCGACGCACAGTCGTTGATCCGCCAGCAGTACGGCGACGACTACACCAACGGTCCGCGCGCCTACTCGACCAAGAGCAAGGGAGCGCAGGAGGCACACGAGGCGATCCGACCAACCGAGATCGCCCGCACGCCCGAGAAGGTGAGCCGCTACCTGCAGCGCGACGAGCAGCGCCTGTACGAACTGATCTGGAAGCGCACCGTGGCCAGCCAGATGACCGACGCCAAGTTGCGTCGCACCGCGATCGAGATCACCGCCAGTGATCCGGCAGGCGGCCCCGCGGGCATCTTCACTGCCAACGGCAAGAGCGTCGAGTTCCCGGGCTTCCTGCGTGCCTACGTCGAAGGCTCGGACGATCCGGAAGCGGACCTGGCCGATCGCGAAGTCCTGTTGCCGAACCTGCGTCAGGGCGACGCATGCGATCCGAACAAGGCCGAGGCACGCAGCCACGAGACGCAGCCGCCAGCGCGTTACACCGAAGCCAGCCTGGTCAAGAAGCTCGAGGCCGAGGGCATCGGCCGGCCGTCCACCTACGCCACGATCATCGACACGATCCAGAATCGCGGCTACATCGACAAGCAGGGCAACGCCCTGGTGCCGACCTTCACCGCCTTCGCCGTCACCGACCTGCTGGAGCAACACTTCGCCGACTACGTCGATCTGGGCTTCACTGCACGCATGGAGCAGCAGTTGGACGAGATCGCGACCGGCGAGCTGGACTGGAAGGCACACCTGCACCAGTTCTACTTTGGTGAGGCCGAAGAACCGGGTCTGGAGCGACGCATTCAGACCGCCGAGCCCAACATCGACTACCCGCAAATCGAAATCGGTATGCACCCCGAGAACCAAAGCGCGGTCGTGGCCAAGGTGGGCCGCTATGGGCCGTACCTGCAGTGGGAGAAAGCGGAAGGCGAACGCATCTCGGCGTCCTTGCCGGACGGCCTCGCCCCTGCCGACCTGACGCTGGACGAAGCCGTCACGATGCTGCAGGCGGCACAGGAAGGCGCGCGCGAGCTGGGCACGGATCCCGAGACCGACCTGATCGTCTACCTGGATCGCGGCCGCTTTGGACCGTACGTCCAACTGGGTGAAACGCCCGAGGACAAGAAGGCGCCCAAGCCCAAGCGGGCCTCGGTGCCCAAGGGCCTGGATGTCGGTCGCGTGACGCTCGAAGCCGCGCTCAAGTGGCTCTCCCTGCCGCGCACGCTGGGGCAACATCCGGAGAACGGTGAGGACGTCGTCGCGGCTTCGGGCCGCTTCGGACCCTTCATCAAGTGCGACAAGGAAACCCGCTCACTGACCGCCGACGACGACGTCTACAACGTCACCCTCGAGCGCGCCCTGGAATTGCTCGCACAGCCCAAACGCCGTGGTCGTGCCGCCACGCGCACCGTGCTCAAGGAGTTCGGCGAGGACAAGGACGGCAACAAGGTACAGCTGCTCGACGGCCGCTACGGCCCCTACCTCACCAACGGCGAACTCAACGCATCGCTGCCGCAAGGCACGAGCGCGGACAGCTTGACGCCCGAGTCTGCTGCTGAACTGCTCGCCACCCGGGGCAAGGCTCCCAAGCGCGGACGCAAGCACACCACGACCAAGGCGGCGGGGGCGAAGAAGAAGACAACGCGCAAGAAGACGCCTGCGAAGAAATAGTCGTCAAGAAGAAGCAGCCAAGAAGGTAGTAGGAGGGGCGCTATACTGGAAGGGTCGGTCACCGACACTCCAGGTAAGGAGGGATGCCGTGAGTTCCCAAGGCGCCTCGCAAACAGGGATCCGTCGAGTTCTGCGTTCGCACCACGACGCGCGCAGAGCCTACGATCGCTTGAGCCGTTGGTACGACTGGCTCGAAGGCAAGTGGGAGGAGACGCCGCGCCACCTGGGTGTCGAGATGCTGGGCCTCGGTGCGGGTGAGCACGTGCTCGAAGTCGGCTTCGGCACCGGTCATGGCCTGGTCGAACTCGCCGGCTTGGTAGGCCACAGTGGCCGTGTCTACGGTCTGGACCTGTCCCTGGGCATGGCCCGCGAAACGCGTCGACGCCTACGTAAGCAGGGTGTCGACAACGTGCAGCTGCTCAGCGGCGACACTCTGCACGTACCGCTCAGCGACGGCACCATGGACGCCGTCTTCCTCAGCTTCACCCTCGAATTGCTCGACACCCCGGAAATCCCACTCGCCCTCGCCGAGTTCCGCCGCGTCCTACGTCGCGGCGGCGCTGACAAGCAGCCGGGACGGGTAGGGATCGTGGCCCTGTCGAAGGAAGGCAAGCCGAGCCTGCCGACACGCCTCTACGAGTGGGGCCACGATCACTTCCCGAGCGCCCTCGACTGTCGCCCCATCTACGCCCGCCGGGCCCTGGAAGAGGCCGGCTTCGAGATCGACGCGTTCGAGATGACCGCGATCGGGAACCTCAAAGCCGAAGTCGTCGTGGGTTCGAGCCTCTAGAACGTAACCGCGACGCCGCCATGGGCTTCGAAGCCGGGTGCAGGCAGCACCGACGTGTTGCCGAAGCCGCGAGTGAAGTACTCCTCGTCGGTCAGGTTACGCAGGTTCACCTGCAGCTCCCACGGGCCGAAGTCGTACGCCAGGCTGGCGTCCAGCAGGACGTAGTCGTCCAGCTCGAAACCGTTGTCCTCGTCGATGAACTGCTCACCGACGTAGCGCACACCACCGGCCAGCGTGAAGCCACCATCGAAGCGCTGGCTCACCCACAGGTTCAGCAGGTGCTCAGGCGTGAAGGCCGGCGTGTTGCCGGTGTAGTCGGCGACGAAGAACTGCGGCGGCTGGACCGGCAGGAAGACGATCTCGGCGAAGTTGGTCAGCTCGGCGTCGGTGTAGGCGTAGGCCAGCGACGCGCGCAGACCGGGCGCCAGCTCACCACCGATCTCGAACTCCAAGCCCTCGGCACGCTGGTCGCCGTTCTGGCGCGTGATGCCGAAAGCGTCCGGGATCGCGATATTCAGCCGGTCGACGCGGAAGGCGGCGAGTGACATCTGGACACGGCCGTCGAGCAGCTCAGCCTTGACCCCGGCCTCGATCTGTTCGCTCTCCTCCGGCTCCAGGTTGGCCGCGATACCGAAGGTCGACGGCGGCGCGAAAGCTTCGCTGTAGTTGGCGTACAACGACACCGCCTCCGACGGCGAGACGACGACACCAATCATCGGGCTGACCTCGTCGTAGTTCTTGGCGAAACGCTGCGCGTCGTCCTGGAAGTCGAGGTTGTCCCAGCGCGCGCCGAGCAACAACTGGAAGTGCTCCGAGAAGGTGATCTGATCGACGATGTAGGGCGCAATCACGTCCTGCTTGGCATCGGCACCGAGCGCCTGGCCGGGAATGGGGAACAGCGGCTGTTGCGCCGTCTCGAACGGCGTGTTCAGGTCGAGTGGCGGCAGGTTGAAGACGTTGAAGGTGAACTCGTCGGTCAGGCGCGAGATCTCGACGCCGAGCAGCAGGTTGTGCGTCACCGAGCCGGTCTCCAGGCGCCACAGGCCTTCGAGCTGGTTGCCATACAAGGTCTGGTCGTCGTCCAGGCTGAGCAGGCTGCGGAACAGTAGCTGCTGGCTGAACACCGGGAAGACCCCGTTGAAGATCGTGCCGCGGGACTCCCAGTCGAGGCTGCGGTACCAGGTCTTGTTGCGCAGAGTGAAGGTGTCCGAGACGTCGCTCTGGATGTCGATCTGGACACGGTCTAGCTGCTGGTCCGAGATATCGAACGGCGACTGGTAGCTGCGCGTGCGCGGCACGTCGGCGATCTGCTGTGGGCCGCCGAACGGGTTGGCACTGAACACCGGCAGGCCAGCGTCGGTCTTGTACTCGCTGTCGACGGTCTCCAGGTTGACGGTCACGGAAGTTCGCTCGCTGGGACGCCAGGTGAAGGACGGGTTGATGGCGAAGATCTCACTATCCTTGTCGTCGCGGTAGCCGTCGGAGCTGCGGAACAAGCCGTTGAGACGGAAGCTGAAGTCGCCGTCGTCGTTGACGAAGTTGGTGTCCAGGGTACCTTCGTAGGTGCCGAAGCTGCCGCCGCGCAGGCTCAGGCGAGTGAAGTCCCCCCCGGCGAGAGGTTGCTTGCGTACCAGATTCACCGTGCCACCGAGTGGGCTGCCGCCGTAGAGAAACGCGGACGGCCCCTTGAGCACCTCGACACGTTCAACGTTGTAGAGCTGGTAGAAGGTGGTCTCCGGCTCGGGCGCGCCATCGGTGAGGATCAAGCCACTCGACACCGAGTCGAGACCGCGCACGACGAAGAAGTCCGAGACACCGTTGACGCTTTGCACGTTGACGCCGCTGACATTGCGCAGCGCGTCCCCCATCACCTGAGCGTCTTGTTGCTCGAGCAACTCGGCGTCCACCACGCTGACGCTGGCAGGCGTTTCCCGCAGCGACAGCGGCAACTTGGCCGCTACGGTGTTGGAACTCGGGATGTCCGGCGGGCTGCCCTGCACGAACACTTCGTCTTCGATCACGGTCTTCGGACGCTCGTCGTCGTCCTGAGCCCAGGCCGGTACGGTCAAGGCGGAAAGCAGGAGCAGGGCGGCCAAGAACATTCGAGCGGCTGCCGAGACTTGGCGGCCAACCCACCGGCGGTAGGACTGGAGTGGGGAGTTCACGGGAGGGTCTCCTCGAAGGGGTTGAGCCGGCACGGCGAGCAGGGGCCGTGCGGCGTGACTGGAAAGGGAAGGTGCCAGGCCGTGATGCCTGAGCGCCTTCGAATTCTGTCATGGATGAGGACGGTCCGGCCACGGCGCGAAGCCACCGACGCAGGGCGTCCGTACCTTGGTACGGTAGCTCGGCGGAAAGAGTTGCCTGTCCGCCAGAGCCGCCCATCTGGGAGCATCCTTGAGAACCTATCGGAGGACAATGAGCATGAACGCAGTAGAAGAGAAGAACCGCTACCGCGCCGTAAGAGCCTGGTGGCTGCCGGCGATGTGGATCACGCTACTCGTCGGGGGTGGCCTCGGTGACGGGACCGCCGCGGCACAGTCGAGCCAGCAGCTTCCCGAGATCGTCGAACGCTCGATCGCCTTTCACGGCGGCGAGAGCTACGCCGACTTCCAGGCCGAGCTGCAGTTGTGCTCACGCTCTGGCTGCTTCGACCTGCAGGTGAGGGAGCAGGGCGGCGTCTACGACTACACGGCCGCCGGAGCCAGCAGCGGGGGTCACTTGAAGGTGCGGGTGACCAACGACAGCGTCGAGCGCTGGCTCGACGGCGAATCCCAGGCGGTAGACACCGAGGACGAGCAGCGCTGGCGCGACTGGGTGTCGTCCAAGCTCTACTTCTGCTTCCTGCCTTACCGCCTGGCAGATCCCAGCGTCTACTTCCAGGATCTGAGCTTAGAGGACTGGAACGGCCGTCAGTTGCACAAGGTCAAGGTCACCTTCGCACCGGAGAGCAGCACCGATGCCAGCGACGAGTACCTCTACTGGTTCGACCCCGAGAGCGCCCGCCTGGAGCAATTCGCCTACAGCTTCGAGGGCAACCCGGGCGGCCTACGCTTCCGCCAGGGGCACAACTACCGGCGCGCCGGGGAGTTGCTCTTCTTCGACCAGCACAACCTGGGCGTCGAAGGTGACCAGCTGCACGTCGACGACCTGACGCCAGAGATGGTGGCCGACATGCGCACCGTGTCGGAAGTCGAATGCCGCGATCCCAAGCTCGTGCGCTGAGCGGACGACAGAACTCGAAGGACCAACGAGAAAACGGTCAAAAATCAAACAGGGCCCGGATCCCTGGATCCGAGCCCATCAAACTCCTTCTCCTCCTCCTGAGGCCCCTTTTGGGCTCGGGTCGCTTCCATGAGTGGCGACTCGAGAGTCCTGTCTAACCTCAGTCGGGTACGGAGCTGATTCGTCTCCAGCACCCGGTTTCAGCTTAGGAGTGCAGTTGCCCCCCTGAAGCGTGACACCGGTAGGAGGTTTTTTCTCATCAGTCTTCGCTATCGCGGCTGAATCGGGGCGGCCAGCGCCCCGCTCGACGCAGTGCCTGGACGAGCAAGTACTCGATCTGACCGTTGACACTGCGCAGTTCGTCATCCGACCAACGCTGTAGAGCGTCGAACAGACGCGGATCCACGCGCATCAGGAAAGCTTTTCGCTTGGCCACAGAGCGGCTCCTCGCTCGCGCTCGACTCAGTTGTGCAGGGTACCGGTGTTGATCACCGGCTGCGTGTGGCGGTCACTGCACAGGACGACGAGCAGATTGCTGACCATCGCCGCCTTGCGCTCTTCGTCCAACTCGATCACCTTCTGCTGCGACAGCATCTCGAGCGCGTGCTCGACCATGCCGACGGCACCTTCGACGATCTTCTGACGCGCAGCGACGACCGCGCTCGCCTGCTGCCGCTGCAACATGGCGGCGGCGATCTCCGGCGCGTAGGCGAGGTGACTGATACGCGCTTCCATGACTTCGACACCCGCCGCCCGCAAACGCGCCTGTACCTGCTTTCGGAGCTGCTTGGAGATCTCTTGCGTGTTGCCGCTGAGCGAGATCTCCTCGCCCTCGTTGCGATCGTAGGGATAGGCAGTGGCCAGGTTGCGCAGCGCGGCTTCGCTCTGCACACGCACGTAGTCGTTGTAGTCGTCGACGTTGAACATGGCCTCGGCGGTATCGAACACCCGCCACACGACGACGGCACCGATCTGCACCGGGTTGCCGCTGCTGTCGTTCACCTTCAGCTTGTCGGTTTCGAAGTTGCGGGTGCGCACCGATACTGCCGTCTTGGTGAAGAACGGATTGGCCCAGCGCAGCCCGGCATCGTGCACCGTGCCGCGGTAGTCACCGAACAACTGCAGCACTTTGGCCTCGTTCGGATTGACAACGAAGAGGCCGACCAGCCCCAGGATGCCCGTGAACATGGTCAGAAAGGCCGGAAGCAGGATGATCGGCTGGCCGGCTCGTGCGGCGACAACGATCAGAGCGATACCGCCGAGCAGCACCAGGAGCGACAAGAAAAGCATCGGCAAGCCGGCACGCGCCTGTACCTCGAACTCTTCGACATTCGTGCGTAGCGTCGGGACCATCTCGTCATGGTTGCCTCCAGGTGACACGGATTGAACTTCCTTCTCAGCCATCACGTTCTCCTTTGTTCCAAGATCCGGGAACGCGCCCGGACCGGTCACGAGTCAATTTGGGATCCGGTACCGCGAAGGGACCGCTCGTCACGAACTTCGCTGATCGGGGGTCTTCCGGCGAGATGTACGGTCAACCAGGGAGTCAGAAGAACCCCGGGCGAGCCACCCAGGACGATACCGAAACGATATCACTTCGATATACGCCCGCGAAAGGCCAGAGTTGCACAGAGGAAGCAATTGAGCCTCGCTAGCCACATCTCACGGAATTCTTCGTACCCGGAACCCCCCGCAGATCAACCACTAGCGACATGTCGTCGCACTCCACGGTCTTTTTTCTTATTAAGGCGCTGAAAACAAGATCAGAATGTTGTACAATTCAGGCGCCCTGAGGGAGGAGAGGTGGTAGAGGACCCAAGCAACTGGGCCACCGGATTCCTGTGGGACCGATGAAATCATCCCGTTGATATCCAGTGACTACGGAAGCTTGGTTTCCTAGGTGGCTCATCAGAGCCACGTACATGTGCTCCAGTGCAGGAATAACCGGTGTTGCCTGCCCGTGAGCGTTTCAAGGCTAAACCCTGGCTGGGTGATGCCGATCGGCTGAGTTGCACCAAGGACACCGTTGACTTGATCTGTAAGGAGTAGAAGACCATGGAAGCTAGTGTTACTTCCCAAGACATCGCTCGGATCCGCGAGGACCTCGCCTACGCCCCGGATATCGAGGAAGCTGCCGAACTCATGAGCCTGGCCGGCAACGCAACCCGGCTGAAGTTGCTCTTTCTGCTAGAGAACCACGAAGAGATCTGCGTGTGCGACCTCGCCGAAATGCTCGGCGTGTCCGTGTCGGCAGTCTCCCAGCACTTGGCAAAGCTGAAGGCACGTGGCCTCGTGGCGCCTCGCCGTGATGCTCAGACCATCTACTATCGCTTGACCGACCACGCCTTCAACCAGAAGCTTCGCGAGAGCTTCCTGAAAGAGCTGAAGGGCTGACCCCGGCGGGCAGGCGCCCGCCCCCGTGCCTTGCTCCAACGCCCGTCGACATCGACCACAGCGGCTCTCGGCCCCGGTTGCGATCTCGGCGGGTGTTGTACGTCTGGGGCATCCTCGGCGAAGCCGTCGGCTCTTCGGACTGGACACGCGGCATCGGTTGGATAAACTTGCCGACGAAGCCGCACCGAGAGCGTAACCGAGCCGTCAATCCCTTCGGGGTAGGAGATCTCCATGAGCCAGAGCCCGCGTCCCAAATTCACCTTTCTCGGCCACGCCACAGTGCGCTGCGACCTGCCGAGTGGGGAGGTCGTGCTGATCGACCCGTGGGTGAGCGGTAACCCGAGCTGCCCCGATGCCAACAAGGACTTCGACCGCATTGATGCGATGCTGATCACCCACTCGCACGCCGATCACATGGCAGATGCCGTCGAGTTGGCCAAGCGGTTCAAGCCCAAGAAGGTCGTGGCTACCTACGAGCTGTGCCAGTGGCTCAGCAGCAAGGGAGTCGAGAACTGCTCCGGCATGAACCTGGGCGGCAGTCAGGAGGTGCTGGGCCTGCGCGTCAGCATGGTGCGAGCTGACCATTCGAGCAGCTTGGAAGAGGACGGCATGCTGCTGGACGGTGGCGTCGCCAGTGGCTTCGTGGTCAAGATGAGCACCGGCTACACCTTCTACCACGCGGGCGACACCGCACTGTTCTCGGACATGAACCTGATCGGAGAACTGTACCGGCCCGAACTCGCCTTCCTACCGATCGGCGACCTGTTCACCATGGATCCGCACCAGGCTGCCCGGGCCTGCCGTTTCCTCGGTGTCAGCCGCGTCGTACCGATCCACTGGGGAACGTTCCCCTTGCTCACCGGCACGCCGGAGCAGCTGAAGCAAGAGCTGCGGGATCTCGGCGCCAACTGCGAGGTGATCCGCCTCGAGCCCGGGGATAGCCACTGATCAAGCCAGTCGAGCCTCCCTCCTGGCCACCATCCGCGCAGCGGCGCAATCGGGAATTTTGCAGTGACGATCCGTCCAAACCTTTGAAAGGCGTGGAGATTCTTCGCTTCTAAAGCTCAGGTATCCAGAGTGTAGAGAGGAGCACCGACGTGCACGGACGATTTCGATTTGCCTTCAGCGCCCCATCCATTCTCCTGCTCAGTTCGGTGCTTTCGCTGCCAGCGCCGCCGGCACATGCGTCCTGCCCGGGCTCTGCCGCCGACGACTCTCCCGCCTTCGGTGCCGATCGCCAGTTGTGGGGCGAGCTGCGCCCGATGGATCCCGGACAGCTACCCGCGGAGCGGGACAACTCTGACTTCAACCAGTTCGGCAGCTGGCTGAGCAACCCGTACTTCCAGTCGCTGGACATCGAGAACGGCTGGCTCTTCACCGCGGCCAGTCAACGCTTCCAGGTCTGGAACACCACACCAGACCCTGGGCAGCCCCAGCTCACCGCTGACATCGGCATCGACCGGATGGACCTCCTGTGGGGAGCCGACGCACACGCCTTCCTCATCTTCCAGGACGTCGATGCACCACCAGGCCGCGACGATATCGTCGCCCTGGTGGGCCACTTCGGCACTGGCTTGGTGGTCTTCGATACCGCGGACAAGGCTGACCCCAGAGTCATCTACCAGGACTCCGGCCCAGGCAATCCGCCGGTACGGAAGACCCCCCAGGTTTACAGCACCGAGATCGGCGGCCGAGCCTACGCTTTCGTCGCCGCTAAGAGTTCCTCGGGCGGCCTGCTGGTCTACGACCTCGACGCCGCCCGCGAGTTCTATGCCAACAATCAGACCCGCTGCGTAGAGCAACATCCGCAACAGGATTGTGCCGGTGTCTTCCTGGGGCGTATCGGAAGCGACGAGGCTGCCGAGTTCGTCGACGGTACGGGTTCCTACGTAGCCGTCTCCTCGATCGCCAACCCTTACGGGGTCAAGATCTGGGACGTCAGCAACCCGAACTCCCCTTCGTTGCTGCTGGATGACCTGCCTGACGATCTGGTCTGGGGGGTTGCCCTTTGGCAGGATGGAGGTAGCTACTACCTGGCACTACGCACTATCTTCGAACTGCGCATCTACGACGTCACCTGTATAGCCCAGGGGCCGTGCCAGCTGGGAAGCGCCATCTGGAGTCAAGCCGCGGACTTCCCGTCACAAGCTGGCCTGGGCACAGTGACCCATAGCTGGTCCGAAGAAACCCCCATCCTCTACTGGGGAGGCAGCAGGAATTGTCCGCTGTTCCCGCAAGACGAGTGGCTGCAAGACGTCAGCAATCCAGCGGCCCCACGCGAGATCTCGCCACCGGACCAGGTCATGGTTGGCGAGGATACCGTCACCTATTGGTCCTGGTACTACCCGTCACACAACTACTCCGGCTATTTCCAAGTCAAGCCGCTGGCCGGTAAGTTCCACGGCCCCTACTTCTATCGCGCCGCCTTCAGCCTCCTCGACGTGCACCAATGGACCACGATGCTTCCCCCGGTCGCCGAGTTCACGGTGTCGTCAAATCCAGCCTTCGTGGGCCGCGACCTCGACCTGACCGATATCTCGATCGGCCTGCCGCAGAACTGGGACTGGACCTTTGCACCGGACGCAACCCCAACCTCCTCGACCAACCAGCATCCGAGCACGGTGTTCAGCACGCCTGGCGTCAAGACGATCTCACTCGAAGTGCAGAACGCCGTTGGCACCGACACCACGAGCCTGCAGCTCGAGGTGCAGAACCCGGAGCCGGCAAGCAGCGGTATCGCCGCCTCGACCACGGCGGCGCAGGTGTGCCAGACGCTGATCTTCACGGCCCAAGACGTCACCGGCGAGCCGCCGCTCACAGTCACCTGGAAGGTTCTGGACGACCAAGACCTGACCGTCACCACCGGCACAGGCAACCCCTTCATCTGGAAAACACCGACCACGACAACGGCCGGCACCTACAGCGCCGAGGTCACCGTCGGCAATGCACTCGGTGAAGCCGTCCAGACGATCGAACTTCACCTCGCGAACCCGGCCCATGGCCTGACGGCTCTGCACTGCGACGCATTCGAGCTGGGTGACCTGGGCGCCTGGAGCAGCACCCTGTAACCCTCGGCGACGGCGGGACCGCCGAAACCGATGCAGTGGTCTGTGGGTGGGACAGTCTGCTAGCATCGGAGCTGTATGCTGAAACAACTGAGCCTCGCCGTACTACTGCTCGTCCCCGTGTGGACCGCTCCTTTGCCAGCGGCGGAGGGATCGATCTCCGGCACCGTTCGCGACGCTGACGGTAACCCCTTGGAAGGGGTCAAGGTGACCGTGCAGGCTGTGACCGGCGCAGAAGTGCAGATGGCGGTGAAGACCAACAGTCACGGAAAGTATCGGGCTGTTCTGCCCTACTTCAGCCGCGCTTTCCACTTCAGCCTGGAAAAAGACGGCTTCTTCACCCTTTCCGAGACCATCGAGCTAAATTTCACGCGGTCCAACGAGGTATTCAATGAGCGCCAGGACTTCGTCCTGCAGCCGCTACCGGAAGGCTTCGAGAGTTCCGCCGTGGTACGAGACGATGACGCCGCGCTCTACGAGTACCACCCGGCCAACGCACGGTACAACAGGGCCGCAGACTACCTGACGAAGGGCCGCCTGGCGGATGCTCGCGACCGCTTCCAAGCCATCGTCGATGAGTTTCCAGACTACGGCCGCGGCTTTACTGGTCTGGCCATGACCCACTTGCAGCTCGAAGACTACGTCGCCGCCAGCGAGGCCGCCGAGCGTGCTCTGAAGGTCTACGACCGCGACCTGCGCGCGATGCAGGTGAGACACCAAGCCTATGCCGCCCTGGGCGACGAGCGGGCGGCGGCGACACTCGATGCCTTGCTGGCAGTGAAACCAGCGCCCGAGTTCGCGGCACTGGTCTACAACGAGGGTGTCCGGCTACTCGAAGACGAGCACCTCGACGCCGCCGGCGCGCGATTCGAACAGGCCCTGCGCCTGGACCCCGGCAGACTCGACGCGCGGCGCGGTCACATTGACATCCTCTTCCAGCAGCAGGACTATGAGGCCGCCATCGAGGCGGCGGAAGAGTTCTTGCAGAAACAGGCATCGGACTTGCATATACTTCAGTTGCGCTACGAAGCCTACCGCGCCCTCGGCGACACTCGGAAGGCCCGCAGAGCCCGCAAGGATCTGGACGATGCACTCCAGCCCGAGGCTTCCGATAGCGACGATCCCTTCGACGACTACAACCCAGGATGACCTCACCCAGAGACGGGTACACTTTCACCTGGAGACAAATCTACCCCGAGGACGCTCCCGCGTACGGGAGCCCTATGGTGACTCCAGACCATCTGGAAGACCGCTCCGGAGCCAAGCTCCGGGAGACATATCAGGAGGAACGATGAGACGCACAATCATCACCGTATTCGCGCTGGCCCTGGTGCTGGCTCTGGGCATTCCGAGCGACCTGTGGGCCGCCGGTGAAGGCCGCATGTTCGGCACCGTCGTGGACGAGAACCAGGAGCCGATCGAAGGCGTCAAGGTAACCGTCACCTCGCCTGACTTCCCCGACTTTCGCGAAGAGCGGCTGACCAAGCGCCGCGGCACCTTCTCGATCGTCTTCGCCCGCGCCTACCTGTCCTACAACTACCGCTTTGAGAAGGACGGCTACCAGACGCTCGAGACCTCGGTGAAGACCAATCTGGGCGGTACGACGCGCAACACCTTCGTGCTGGCGACGGAAAACACCATCCAGGTGCCGTCTGCCGACGCTGCCGCCGGCGGCGACGCCAACGCCCTGACCGTCGCTGTCTCCGAAAGCGCACTCGCCCGCTTCAACGAAGGCGTGACCGCCTTCCAGGCCGGCGATCACGCCACCGCCGAGGCCGCCTTCAAGGAAGCGCTAGAGAAGGATCCCAACTTCTACCAGGCCCACACCGCCCTGGCCGAGCTGTTCCTGAGCATCGATCGTCTGGAAGAAGCAGCCGCGCAGGCCGAGATGGCGCTGGGCGAGAACGCTACCGACGCCGCTGCTCTGCGCATCCGCTACGACGCCTACCAAAAGGCTGGTAACGCCGAGAAGGCCGCCGAGGCCGCCGAGGCCTTGAAGGCCGCGGGCAACAACACTGAAGCCGCCAAGGCGATCTACAACGAGGGCGTCGACCTGAGCCATGCCGGCGACACCGCCGGGGCGGTGGCCAAGTTCCAGCAGGCAGTGCAGATGGACTCGAACCTGATCCCGGCATTCAACGCCCTTGCGACGCTGTACATGCAGCAAGAGAACTGGGAAGAGGCCGCCAAGGCCGCCGAACAGCTGGTCACCCTGGAGCCCAACCACCCGCAGGCCCTACGCATCCGTGTCGACGCCTACGGCAGGCTCAGCGAGGCCGACAAGCTGCGCGATGCCCTGGTCGACCTCGGCACCGTAGACCCACAGGTCGCCGTCGAGAACCTCTACAACATGGGGATCAACCTCTACAACGAGAGCAAGACCGACGAGGCCGCGGCGATGTTCGAGAGCGCGCTGACCGTCAGCCCGGACTACCCGAAGGCGCACTACTACCTGGGTCTCGCGTACGTCAACTCGGGCAAGAACGACCTGGCCAAGCAGCACCTGGCGCGCTTCATCGAGCTGGCCCCAGAGGACAGCGAAGCGCCCCTGGCCAAGGAGATGATGAGCTACCTGTAAGCTCACCCCTCCCCTGAGGCAGAGTCTCCTCTGAACGGGCGACTCGCACCTTGCGCCCCCGTGCCGGCTCGACCGCGCGGGGGCGTTCTGCGTCCGGCCGCCGCGGCTGCACCGCTCTGCGCGTAACAACTGTCTCGGCCCCTGCGTAGAAGACGCTAGATGGAGAGGAGACCGTCATGAAGCAGCTGTTCCAAGATCTCGTCTACGCCACCCGCATGCTGCGCAAGCGGCCCTGGGCCACCACTGTCGCCGTGCTGACGCTGGCCTTGGGCATCGGCGCCAACACCGCTATCTTCAGCGTCATCAGCGGCATCTTCCTGGAACCGATGCCGTTCCCCGAAGCTGAGCGTATCGTGGCCCTGGAGCGCGGCTACCCACAGGGCCGGGGTCCGAGCGTCTCCGAGCACAAGTACTTCTACTGGCGCCAGCAGAGCTCGTCTTTCCGCCACGTGGCGGTCTACGACTCGCTCGGCTCCGGCTTCAACCTGATCGGCGACGGCCGTCCCGAGCGTATCGCCGGCTCTCGTGTCAGCCACGAATTCTTCGATGTCCTGGGCATTCGGCCCGCCCTCGGCCGCACCTTCCAAGCGACCGAGGATCTACCCGGCGGCCCACTGACCGTCATTCTCAGCGATGCCCTATGGAAGCGCCGTTTCGGCGCCGACACCGGCATCCTCGACCAGTCGATCGTACTCAACAACCGCTCGTACCAAGTCGTCGGCATCATGCCGCCGGGCCTGGAATACCCCGAGGGTGTCGAGTTGTGGACACCGCTGCAACTAAATCCCAACAGCGAAGAGTCCGGCCACTACCTGCTGTGCGCCGCTCGACTGGAAGACGGCGTGACGCTGGAACAAGCGCGCGCCGAGTTGGACGTCATCGGCCAGCGTTTCATCCACGAAGTCCTGGGCGAGACGGAGAGCCGGGAAAGCGTCGCCCTGACGCCACTGGTCGAGCAGCTCTATGGTGAACTACGCACGCCGTTCCTGGTCCTGATGGGTGTGGTGGTGCTGGTCCTACTGCTGGCCTGCGTCAACGTCGCCAACTTGCAACTGGCGCGCGCCGCGGCACGCCGGCGCGAGATCGCCATCCGTACCACCCTCGGCGCTACTAGTAGTCGCATCACGCGTCAAATGCTCACCGAGAGTCTGCTGCTGGCCCTGCTCGGGGGCGGCGGCGGCCTGGTTCTGTGCGCGCTCAGCCTGCAGCCACTTCTGGCCTTGAGCCCGCAGCCCATCCCGCGCGCCGACCAGATCGGCCTCGACCCGCGCGTCCTGCTCTTCACGCTCGTCATCGCCCTGGTCACGGGCTTGCTCTTCGGCCTGGCCCCAGCCCTGCAAACCCGCAAGCTGGATCTCAATGAGACGGTCAAGGAAGCCTCCACTGGATCCGGAGTCGGCGGTGGCAAGCGTAGCGGCCGTGGGCGCATGGCGCTGGTGGTCGCCGAGATCGCTTTGGCGCTCTTACCCATGCTCGGGGCTGGCTTGTTGATCAAGAGCTTCCTCGGTCTGCGCAACACCGATCCCGGTTTCGAGACCGCCAGTGCCGTGCGCATGGCGCTATCGCTGTCCGAGAAGGACTACGCACACCCGCGTGCTCTCGACCAACTGCAGCGTGAGCTGATCCCGCAGCTCGAAGCCCTGCCCGGAGTCGACAGCGCCACGCTGGCGGTCGCCCTGCCGAATCAGATCGGCATGGACCTCCCCTTCAGCATCGACGGCCGCGATGGGGACGACGCGGTCGTCGGCGGTCCGCAGTACCGACCGGTATCGCCGCACTACTTGGAAGCCATGGGCATCGAGTTGCTCCAGGGCCGTCCTTTCGACTTCCGCGACGGTGCCGACGCACCCCCCGTAGCACTGATCAACCAGCAGCTGGCCGACCTCGCCTGGCCCGAAGGCGACGCCATTGGAGCCCGCATCCGTATCGGTGCTGGCATGGGTAACACCCAGATGGGGGACACCAAAGGCCGCGAGATCGTCGGCATCGTCAGCGACGTGCGCGAGACCGGCCTGCAACGTCCTGTCCCGCCGGTACTCTACGTGCCGCTACCGCAGATGTCGGAACGCCTGACCGCGATGGCGATCAGCATGCTACCGATGCAGCTGGCCGTGCGTGGCCAGGGCGCCCTGATGCCCTTGGCACGCAGCGTCCAGGAAGAAATCTGGGTCTACGATCCCGACCAGCCGGTCACCGACATCCAGACCCTCGACGCCTTGGTCTCTGACTCGATCGGCAACGAGCAGTTCCACATGACCCTACTCGGCATCCTCGCCGGCCTCGCGCTGTTGCTCGCCGGCGTCGGCATCTACAGCGTGCTCGCCTACCTGGTCGGCCAGCGCACGCGCGAGATCGGCATCCGCATGGCCCTCGGCGCCAGCACCCGTCGTGTCTCCCAGATGGTACTGCGCCAGGGACTGTGGGCGGTCGCCCTCGGCCTCGCCCTCGGCCTCGGTGGTGCCATCGTCGCCACCCGCGTGCTAGCCAGTCTGGTGGTCGGGGTCAGCACGACGGATCCGTTGATCTTCAGCGGCGTCTCACTGGTCCTCCTGGTCATCGCCCTGCTGGCCATGATCCTGCCGGCTCGCCGAGCGTCGAAGGTCGATCCGCTAGTCGCGCTCCGCTTCGAGTAAGAGCCTGGCTTCGAGTACGAGGCCAGAGATTTGGAGGACAGCAGGAACAACTCGTCAGCGCGGCTCGAGAACCTCCGCATGCCCCGGACCGCGACGATCACGCGCTCCCTCCAGGCTACCGTCAGCATGACGCCGGGCGGCCTGGATCTTGGGCACATGCTCGGACGGCACCAGCTCGTGACCACGACGCGCGAGTTCGGCTTGGGCCTCGGCGTCGAGGGTTCCCTCTTCGAACTCGACGCGATCAGGCAACCATTGGTGGTGCAGACGGGGACGGCTCACAGCCTCCTGGAGCGACAAGTCGTCGATCAACACGCCGAGCAATACTTGCAGCGTGCCCGTCGGGATACGCGAGCCACCGCGGCCTCCGATGACGATGAGTTCGTCCTGCTTGACTCCTTCGTTCGCACTCTCGACGGGGCGCCAAGCGACCGTCGGGCTCATCGATGACAGCATGCGCTTGCCGGGGCGAACCATGTTCGCCTCACCCTGGATCAGACCGTAGAAGTTGGGACGGCCCGGAGCGGTGGCGAAGTCGTCCATCTGGTTGTTCAGAAAGCCAACCTCGGGCACGTAGAGACCGCTGCCGAAGTAGTCGTTGAGGGTGGTCGTGAGCGCCACCGCATTGCCCTCGGCATCGATGACCGAAAGGTGCGTTGTCTCTGTCGACTCCTGCTGGGCAGATGCACCCAGGCTTTCCTCCCCCGGCCACCACGGCACGGCGGTCGACTCAGTGGCTGTGGATCGCGAGATCGACGCCTGACGACGCTGCAACCACTCGGCAGCAAGGAGCTGGTCGGGTTGGGCACCAGTCGTATCCGGATCACCGAGCAGGTAGCGGTCGGCAAAGCTGACGCGGAGCACTTCGCTGAGCACGTGCGCACGTTCGACGCTGCCGACCGGCAGCGATTCCCAATCCAGTGCATCGAGCAGTTGCAAGCTCTGGCCCAGAATGACGCCACCTGACGACGGCAGCGACATCGACGCAAAGTGCCAGCCAAAGGCTTCGAACTGCACTGGTTCGCGCCAGACAGCACGGTAGTTCTTCAAGTCGTCGAGCGTCAAGATGCCGCCATACCTCTGCGACGCCGCGACAATGGCCTCACCCGCTGGACCAGCGGTGATGCCTTCGGGACCGTGCTCGGCGTAAGCGTCGAGAGTCGGGATCATGCGCCGCTGCGCGACACGCTGGCCGAGCTTCAGAGGGCCACCACCCCACAGCCATGGATCCTCGTTCTCAGGGAAGCGAGCCAGCGTCTCGTGCTTCTTGGTCAGTCGCTCGTGCAGGTTGCCATCGACAATGAAGCCATGGTGCGCGATGTAGCGAGCGGGAGCGATGACATCCGGCCAGGGAAGGCGCCCGAAGCGCTCGTGCAGACGATAGAGCCCGTCCGGTGTGCCGGGAACTCCCGTAGCCAGCGGACCAACGCGCGAAGCCTTTGTGATCGGCTCACCGTCGGCGTCGAGGTACATCGTCGCCGACGCACCGGCGGGTGCGACCTCGCGAAAATCGAGGCTGTAGAGCACACCGTCGACGCGTAGCACCGCGAAGCCGCCACCTGCGAGGTTGCCGGCCTCGGGAAAGACGACCGCCAGCGCCAGCGCCGTGCCTACTGCCGCATCGATGGCATTGCCGCCCTGGCGCAGCAGCTGTAAGCCAGCGTCGGTGGCCATCAGGTGCTCTGAGGCGACCACACCGCCCAGCCTCGTTTGCTCGGCGGCGGGCACCTCCGGTGCCGGAGCTACGTCACCCCGCACCGGTGCTTGGGGTGTCACCGGCGGATCTGCCCACGTCGGCCCCCACGTCGAAGCGCCCGCCAGCAGCAAGAGCGTCCACAGAAGAACTCCCGGTACCCGAGAAACGCGCGACATCCAGCTCATCTTCAATCTCCTCAATCTCAGCTTCGACCTGCTCGGGTCAATCGACCCGTCTACATACCGTCAGCATTCTACAGCTGCCGTACAATGCTCGTCGCCACACCTACCCGACGCTGCCGAGGAGACACTCATGCTACGAACACTCGCTACTCTCACGCTATCGATTCTCGCCACCACCGCGGTGTTACCGGTACAGGATGCCACCGCATCCAGCAGCGCGCTTCCCAGCGCCGACGAAGTCCTACAGCGCTCGATCGCCTACCACGACCCGGACGGTCTGTGGTTCGAGTCGACCTGGCGCCTGACGCTGCGCGAGACACGTCCGAGCGGTCCTGACCGGCATTCCACCGTCGTCATCGACTATCCCGACAACCGCTTCGAGCTCGAGCAGCGGGTAACAGTCGAGGAGATCGAGTACAACCTTGAACAGCGGGTGGACTCCGACGGCAGCTGCACCTTTCGCGTCGACGGCTCGACGGATATCTCGGACGCCCAGCGAGAGAAGCTGCGCTTGAACTGCGAGCGCCTGAGCCTGCTGCGTAACTACTACACCTACCTGTGGGGCCTGCCGATGAAGCTGCGCGACCCGGGAACGCGCATCGACCCCGAGGTGAAGGCCCAGGGCTTCGAAGACGTGCCGGTCTACTCACTACGCGTCACCTATGACGAAGCCGTCGGCAGCGACATCTGGTATTTCTACTTCCGGCGTGACGACTACGCTCTGATCGGCTACCGCTTCTACCACGACGAAGCCGCCAACGACGGCGAGGTGATCCAGCTGGCGCACGAACTCGACGCCCGGAGTGAGGCAGGTTTGTGCCTGCCCAAGGAACGCGCCTGGTTCACCCACGGCGAGGGTCGCTTCCTGGGCACCGACATCCTGGTCGACATCGAGCGACTGAACACCGCTGCGGGCGGAGGCGAGTAATGCGCGACCTGTACACCATCTTCGTCGAGATCCCCGTGCAGTGGGGCGACATGGACTCTGTCGGTCACGTCAACAACGCTCGCTACTTCACCTATTGCGAGAGCGCCCGCATCCGGTTCTTCGAAGAGGTAGGACTGCCTGAGCACTGGAGTCAGCAGCAGGGGCCGGCCCTGGTGTCCGCAAGCTGCAACTTCTATCGCCAGGTCCACTACCCAGCGCAGCTGGAAGTCGGCGTGCGTGCGATCAAGGTCGGCAAGAGTAGCTTCACCCTGGAGTATGCATTGTTTCGGGTCGACGAGAAGGCAGCGAAGAGGTCGAACGCGACGGAAGACCTCGTTGCGCAGGGCGAGTCGGTTGTGGTGTGGGTCGACTTTGAAGAGGGGAAGTCCAAGCCGCTGCCGGAGGAGCTGCGGGGGAGGATCGAGGCGGGGTGCTCCTAGCGCGTCCGATCTGCGACCAGAACGCGGGGCTCGACACTCCGCCGGCCCCGCGATCCTGGTCCGCACCGCCGGCCTACGACTTCGTGAAGACACTGGCTCCAAAGCCCGAGCCCCTCGCGTCAGACTTGGTCAGCGTCTTGCCGTCATTGCTGATCTCGAGATTGAATGTGCCCGAGCCCTGATTCTGCACGTTCGGCAGATCGGCCCACGTCACCTTGATCTGGTTGCCACTGACGGTGCCGTAGGCCACGTTGCCCCAGGTGTCGTCGTCCTTCGGGGGTTCGCCGTGCCAGAGAATGACGTTCTCTGCGCCGATCGTCACCTCGCGGATGTAGTAGTTGCCGGTCGTCGTCGATCCGTTGGACGTGGTCCAGGTTCCTGAGAGGCTCATGATGATTCTCCTTCTGAAGATCGTTGTGAGTGTTCGATGGCGCGATGACGCCGTCGCTGTCCTTCACTCACACCATCGGGAACCACTGCCAGTAGGAGACATGCGAAATCGAAGTTTTTTCGCGCCCCGTTTCCTTGGCTTCGATCCAACGAGAAATGCCGCCTCGCGGCGGCATTGGTACCCAAGATCGAGCCGACGGCTGAGGCAGCCTGTCACCCCGGAGGATCGGTGACCGGATCGTTGTAGATCCTGGGATCGTCGTGCACGACCTCACCGCTGGCGAGCCGGACGAAAATCCGATACCGAGCGTACGACGACGTGGCGCCGTCGGCGGCACCGTAGGAGAGAGCCAGCTTCACCGAGTTGGCGACCGCGTCGGAGTCCGTGGGCCAAGGCTTCGGAGACAGCGCCTCGAGGTTGCAAGCTCGGAGCTTCGACTTCGATGCCCAGTGACTCTCCGAGAGTTCCTGGTTCCCTGGACACACGTCGAAGCCGGCGAACTGCTGGTCCCCTTTGACTAGTTTGACCTCGAAAGTTCCACTACCCTGGCTCATGGGAGGCGTGATCGAGCCATCCGTGCTCAAAGCCCAGTCCCCGGTGGCACCCGGGGCGGAGCTGTAGGTGAAGGTACCGTTGGCATCGACATCGACCATGATGATCAGTTCAGACATGGGATTCTCCTTTCCTGGTTCTCGACTCTCTGCTTCTACAGGCGTGTACCACTGTCACCTACTACATCGTGGAACGCCGGGAGGCGGAGACACCGAGGCTCAACTTCCGGTACGCCAAGGACACAGGGCTTCGAGTCCTGGCTCGTTATAGGCCAGCGCCGCCAGCCGAGCACGGGCCGGCTCGGCGCCGTCGAGCCGGCCGAGGCAGCTGCAGGCCGCTACCCACGGCGCCACCAACCGCGGGTCCCGACTCTCTCGGGCAAATGCGGCGATGGAGGATTCAGCGCGCTCGAAGGCGGACTCGGCGGCAGCGCTCTCGCCTTCGAAGCTGCCGAGCAGAAGCAGGCTCTTGCTCAGCCAGCGATGGACCAAGCGATGCCTCGGTTGCTGTGCGGCGACACCTTCGAGGATCCGCACTGCCTCGAGCGCCGTGCCACGCGCCCCGGCATCGCCACGTCGTCGCTGCAGCAGAGCCCGATGATGCAGGCACACGGCCCGCGTCCAGCGCCACTTGGGTAGCAGCGGGTCCAGGTCGAGCAAGGAGTCGATCTCCCAGCAGCCGTTCTGTAAGGCCGCGGTCGCTGACGCCTGGTCGTCCTGGGCCAGGGCGGTCCGGGTGAGTTCCAGGTGACTCCAGGTCAACTTGAAGCGCCAGCTGGTGTTCGCCTGATCGTACGCCACCAGGTCGGTGAAGATGTCTCGCTGCGACAGGAAGTGTTCCCGCGCGGCGGACCAGTCTCCCAGCATGGAGGAGTGGATACCCACCTGTCCGTGACTGGCGCCGAGGAAGTCTCTGCTGCGGGGGTCCTCGGAAGTCTCCTCGACGAGCGCGCGTCGGATCCCGAGTTCCGCGTGCAAGTGCTCACCGGCCTCTTCGAGACGCCCCAGGCTCAGCAGCAGGACGCCCACGGTATTGTGCGCTGCCGCCAGGTCCGCGCGCGCATCGGGCGCCGGATCGGAAGCTACCAGCTGCTGATCGAGCGTTAGAGTGGTGCGGAACTCCTCCAGTGCTCCTTCAAGGTCGCCCTCGGCTTCGAGCAGCGAGCCGAGATTGCTGTGGGCATGTGCCAGTTCGCGCTGCCAGTCCTGGTTGCTCGGCTCTCGTGCCACGACCTGCTTCGAAATTTCCAGGTACGCTTCCAGGGGACTGCGTGCCGCCGCCAGGTCTCCGCGCTGCCAGGCCACGTAGCCGACCCAGAAGTACGCCTGCCCCAGCTCGAACAAACGCTCGTTGTCGTCCGGCCACAGCTTTGACAGGCGCTCGGCGAGCGCCAACGACTCGGCCATCGGTCCGGCCGCGCCGTCGACATCGCCCTGGGTGATACGCACCTGACCGATCTGGCACAGCATGCGAGAGCGCCGCAGCAGTTCATCTTCGCTCAACTCTTCCGGTGGAACCGCGGCGAAGTACTTGACGGCTGCGTCCCCGACGTCGTCCAGGATGTCCAGACGTCGCAGGTCGTCCAGCTTGTCGTGCAGGTCCACCACCATGAAGCGGATCAACTCCTCGGCTTGCTGCTGGCGCGCCTCCGCGCGTTGCCGCGCCACGTCCACTCGCCAGGCCAGCACCGCGATCACCACGGACGAGACCACCAGCACCGCCAGCGCCAGCGCCCCCATGCCCACCAGCAGCCGGTGGCGCACCGCGAAGCGCGTCAGGCGATACGCCAGCCCGGCGGTGTAGGCCTCCACGATCTCGCCGTCCAGATACCGCTGCAGGTCGGCCGCCACTGCCCGGGCCGACGTATACCGCTGCTCGGGCGCGCGCGCTATGCAGCACAGGATGATCGCTTCCAGCTCGGAGGGTAGAGTCGATATCACCTGGCGTGGCGGCGGTGGCTCACTCTCGACGACCTGGCGCAAGACCTGGAGCGTATTCTGTGCCGGAAACGGAAGTCGACCGGTCAACAGCCGGTACAGCATCATGCCCAAGCTGTAGACGTCCGCCCGACGATCGATCACGGAGTGCTCCGTCGAGCCCCCAACCACAAGTCGCTCCGGGGCGATGTACTGTGGCGTTCCGCCAGCCGAATCGGTGGTCGCGCCACCTTCACGGTTCAGCTCGACGGCGAGCCCGAAGTCGGTCACCAGCGCCTTGAGCTCCCCATCCGCCGTGCGGTCCACCAGGACGTTCGACGGCTTGACGTCGCCGTGCAACAAACCTTCCCGATGGGCGGCATGCAACCCTTCCGCGGCCTGGATCAACAACCTCACCTTGGCTTCCAGCGATAGCTCGGCCTCGATGTCCTCGAGCGTGCCGGCAGTCACCCGCTGCATGGAGATGAACGGGTGACCGTCGAGTTCCCCGTTGTCGTAGATCTCGAGCACATGCTCGTGCCGGATCCGCGCCTGCGCGCGCGCCTCGGCGAGAAAGGAGCGCACGATGTCCGGATCTTCGTGGGTCAGCAACTTCAGCGCCACCGTGCGTTCGAGCTGGCGGTCGAACGCCTCGAACACGCGGCCCATACCGCCCTTGCCCAGGCACGGCCCGAGGTCGTACCGCTCCTCGACCGGCATGGCGGCCGCCGACGCCAGCGTGGCGGGCTCCACCGAGTCCGACTGCAGCCGTGTCGCTGCGGGTGTCTCGAGAAACGAGTCCGTGAGGTCGCCGACAGCTTCGAGTCGCTGCCGCACCGCCTCGGCCAATTCCAGCTCCTCGAGCGCGAGATCCTGCAGATACGCCTCGCGTGGCTCCGACTCCAGCTCCGCCGCTGTCATTACAGCCTCGGTGAGCCGCAGCTCGGTTGCCGTCCCCGGCTTCATCCCGCCTGCCGCAGTTCGCCGTGGAGCCAGACGCGCACCGTCTTCCAGTCCCGCACCACCGTCCGCGTCGTGACGTCCAGAATCTCGGCCGCCTCCTCCACCGACAACCCCGCGAAGTAACGCAGCTCCACCAGCTTCGCGTGGCGCGGGCGTACTTCGCTCAGCTTGTTCAGGGCCTGGTGCACGCCCAGTACTTCTTCGGGTCGCAGCGTCAGTGGATCGGCCACCTCCGGCAGCGCTTCCCCCAAGCTCCTGACCTGCCCCGCCCCTCGTTTCCCCGCCAGCTGCCGCCGCGCCTCGTCCGCCAACACGAACCGCATCGCCCGCGCCGCCACGGCGAAGAAGTGACGCCGATCGTTCCACTCCACATCGTTGCCGAGCAGCCGCAAGTACGCTAGGTGCACCAAGCTGGTCACCTGCATACCCGACCGCCGACCGCGACTGCGCAGAATGCCGCCGGCCAACTTCTTCAGCTCACCGTAGAGCGCCGCCCAGAGGCGATCCGGAACCTCAGCGTCGCCGCCGCTGTGCCAAGCACGCAGTAGGCGCGTGATCTCACCCGGAGCCTGGGGAGCAGGGCTGTCACCTTCAGTAGATCGCATGAGCAAGAGTGATGCGCCAGAGCGCCTCGTGCCGGCGGTTGCAGGTCATCAGAAATAACGGGAGACGCATGAAAGCATAGCAGAGACAACGCCGCAGAGATTCGGAAGGCTGACCCGCGGCAATGCCCCTCAAGCCCGATGGCTCGAATTGGCTTCCTTCGTTGGGGGCTGGCCGTCGAACGTCGTCCCCAGTGGCTATAGCGCTGATGCGATGTCCGTGGCTGCGAAATCCTGGCCTTTGAACAGCAGCGATTCTTCGAGCGAAGCCGCCAAGGCATAAGAGAAGCAGTCGCCGTAGTTCAACCCGGCTGGATGCCGCCCCTTGCCGAACTGGCTGAAGGCACGGCGCGCCAGCCTGCCCTGGGCCGCATCCACACTGACCAGCTGGATCTGTGCTCGATCCAAGAAGTCGTCCAGCTCGCGGATTCCAGCTGCACCATAGCGCGCCTCGAGCACCATGGATACTTCGACGAAGCTGGCTACAGACAACTTGCGAGAGGCGGCAGCTTCGATCACTTCGTTGAACGAGCGGCGTTCCGGCTCGTCTTGCAGAATAGCCAGCAAAGCAGAGGTGTCAATGACCACCAGCAATCCTGTTCATCCGGGCAAGCCGTTTTCGTCATAGCCCAGGATCTCCTCGGCAGACCGTGTATCCAGCACGGGTAAGGAGGAGCATCGGATCGCGATCTGGTCCAGTTCATCTGCCAGGCTCCGCTGTCTTTGCTCTCTCTGCAATCGCTCCAGGCGATCGAGTAAGGCACGGCGGACGGCTTCTGTCTTGGTTTCACCGGTCAGAACTGCCAAGGTCTCGGCGAGCTTCTCGGTTGCGGGGTTTCTGATATTGAGCGCCATGGTTTCTCCACGTACAGATCTATTCCCCATATGTAGTTCCCAATGTAGATCGTAGCACTCACGCTCAGGCTCTTTCCACTCCTCGCCTCGTGCCGGCGGTTTGCAAGATTTGGATATGACTAGAATCGGCCGAAACATCACAGAGTCAGGACGGCATCACCCGGCACTGCGAAAGGCGAAACTCAACTGATACGCTGTCACCGATTTCACCAACTGGCTTCATAAAGGTCGGCGCCGCACCTGCTGCAGTGCCTTGAACTCGAGACGCCTCCTGATCAATGCAGCACAAGACTCAGCTCTATTCGCCGTACCGGTCCTCCGACTTGGTGTCGCGACCTCGACTGCTGTCGAAATTGAACAACCACGACCGGCAGGTCGCACTGATCTCCGCAAGTGCCGGAGCAGGCAAGACGGCACTGTTGTCGCAGTGGCTCGCAGAGCATGGTGAGAGTATCGTTGTCTGGCTATCACTTTCCCGCCGAGACAATGACCTGCGACGCTTTGTCCGCAACCTCACCGGGGCAGTGGTCGATGGAATCTCCGGCGAGGTACCTGGTGAAGCAGGGCAGGAGAACCAGCGTGGACCGCAGGTAGCAGCTCCCGACCTGCAGGTAGTCCTGACCGAACTGCAGAAGCCCGAAATGCCTGTCACGCTGGTCTTGGACGACTACCACTTCGTCGAGAACACACGGGTGCACAAGTGGATGGGGCAGTTCACCAGGCAGTTGCCGGCGAACCTGCGCCTGGTCCTGAGCAGTCGTAACGACCCACCGTTTCCCCTCGGCCGTCTACGGGCCCAGAACCAGCTGCTCGAGATCCGCGACGACGACTTGAGATGGTCCGTCGACGAAGCCGACCAATTCTTCCACCACTTCGTGGGGAAGCGCCTGACCGGCCCTGAAGTCTCGCAGTTGTGGGCCAAGACGGAAGGCTGGATCACCGGCATGCAGCTAGCCGCCCTCGCGCTGCGACATCGGGACCGAGTGGATGAACGTATCGCCTCCTTCGGCGGTGACCATCGGCACGTTGCGGATTTTCTGACCGACGAAGTCTTGTCGACGCTCGACCCCAGCCGGCGAACGTTCCTGCTCCAGACCTCGATCGCCGATAAGCTTTGCGCCCCGTTGTGTGCAACGTTGACCGGGAAGAGCCCTGAGCGGGCCCAGCAGCTATTGGAAGATGTGCACTCCCGGAATCTCTTCTTACAACCGCTGGATCCGCAGGGAAGTTGGTACCGCTACCACCACTTGTTCGCCGAGTTCCTGCGCTCGAAGCTGCGACAGAAGATAGACGGGCCAAAGATGGCGCGCCTCCAGCTGCGAGCCGCCAGATGGTTCCAAGCCCAAGGTGATGCAGAGTCCGGCATCGAGCTGGCTCTGGCGGCCATGCAAGAAGGGCAATCGCGTGAGGGCGAGGAAGCTCTGGACTACCTGGTTCACTGGCTCGAAGCGCACGGCCAGCAGCTGTTCACGCAGGGGCGGCGCTTCGAGGTCCAAGCCTGGCTCGACCAGATACCGGAAGCGAGAAAGTGTCAGAACCCCAAACTAGCACTGCTGGCGTGCAAGGTATTGAGCACGAACCAACGCCCCGCGGAAGCTGCCCGCTTGCTGCAAGCAGCAGAACGAGCGCTCGACGGGATGGCAGCAACAGCTAGCGCGGCAACACGGCGAGCCCTGCAGGGTGAACTCCTGGTAGCGCGGGCGTCAATGGCCTTGCGCAAGTGGCAGATGGAGGACGTCGTCCATATCGCCGGGGCGGCCTGGACAGCACTCGGCATCGACGACTTGGCCCCTCGATGTCATGCCGCCTTGATGCTCGGCGTGGCTCAGCGCTGGCTGGGCCGAGACGCCCCCGCCTGGCAACATCTGCAGCATGCGGCCCGGCTGGCTGCACGATCCGAGAATGTGTTGATCTTCATCTGTGCCCGCGCCACCCAAGCTCGGGTGCGCCTGGACCAGGCCTGCCTGGTAGAAGCAGAGGCCTTGTGCCGCGACACGCTGCGGCAGCTGGACCAGAGAGGCTGGTCGCGCCTGCCGGCTGGAGCGTTTATACACACGACGCTCGGCGAGATCCTCTGGGAACGTGGAGATCCGGGGGCACAGACCGAGTTCGAACAGGCGCTGGCGCGCTTGCAGCAGATCGAGACTCCCCCCGAAGTTCGTCGGGAAGCGCTCGAAGTCTTGCAATGCTGGCTCCAGCTCATGGAGCTGGATAACTCCAGGCTCGGTGCTTCGGGCCACATTGCAGACATGGGGAAAGGCGTCGAGGGCGGAAGTGCGATGCCCGCCGATGTGCCCCCCGATGCCCGGACGATGCCGGTACTCGACTCCCTGGCCGTGCTGCAGGCACGACTGCAATTGCGGTTGGGAGGCCGTGACGCTGTAGAACGGTGGTTGCAGCAGGAGAGCATCGCGCCCGACGCGGCGATGCAACCAGCCGACTTTCCCCGGTACGTGTTGCTGGCGACAGTACTGCTGGCGAACCAACCGAACCAGGCGCTGAGGGTGCTGGAACGGCTGATCGCACGAGCCAAGGAGGTCGGGCGCGAACGGTTCCTCATCGAAGCCTTGGTACTGCAGGCTGGCGCTGCACGCTGCCGCGACCAGGACCAGCTGGCGTCGGCATCCTTCCGCTCGGCAGTGGAGCTCGCTGCTCCCGAGGCGATCCTGCGCCCCTTCTTGGAGCATGGAGCCGAGCTGAGAGAGTTCCTGCCCGTGACAGCAGCTAAATATCCCGACATCGCCGAGCGCCTAGCTCGCCGCTGGTCCTCGGAAGCATCCGCAGCGACGAATCTGGTCAAGCCCTTGAGTGCACGAGAGCGAGAAGTACTGCAGGTCCTCGCCCAAGGAGCGACGAATCGTGAGATCTCCGATCATTTCAACATCTCGCTCAACACCACCAAGACCCATCTGCGGAATCTGTACAGCAAACTCCGAGTCCAGCGTCGGAGCCAGGCGATTCTTCGCGCTCGCGAAATGGACCTCTTGTGAGCGAACCCCGATCTCATCCCGCCACGATCGGCCTGATGGCAGCCATCTTGGGGCTGCTGTTCTGTGACCATAGCCTCCTGTCTCCCAACCTGACGGCCGCCGCAAGCGACCTCGGCTTGGACACCAGAGAGCGCGATCTTTTCCTGGGCGGAATCTTGACTTTCGTCGTCACCGGTACGGCGATGGTGTCGGCCTTGGTCTTCGGAACGCTTGCGGATCGATGGTCCCGGGTCGGATCTTTCGTACTCGCCGTCACCTTGGCCGAACTTGCCTGCCTCGGCATCCTGTGGGCTCGAGATTGGCCTCACGTCCTGGTGCTGCGCATGTGTACCGGAATAGGTCTGGGTGGTGCGCTGCCCGCAGCCTTCGCCATGGTCGCCGACCTTTCGTCACCACGCCGCAGAGCTTCTTCCGTAGCCCTGCTCTGGACAGCTCTCGGCGCCGGTATCATCGTGGGAGTCGTGGTCGCCGGACAGCTGGGTCCGGACTTCGGTTGGCGCGTACCCTTTGCCGTGGTGGCGTTGCCGAATCTATTACTGGTAGGGCTCTTCGGCTGGCTCTTCCGCGACTGGGAGAGCAGATCGAGAGCGATCCCGGATTCTCTTGCCGACGCCAAGATCTCAACTCGCTTCCGGACGATCTTCGCCCAACCGGTCAACCGCTGGCTCTATCTGGAAGAGGTGTTCGAAGTCGTGCCGTTCGCGGTTCTGAGCACCTTCTTGCCGGACTTCTTGGCTCAGGATCGTGGCTTCTCCGTCGCGCAGGGCAGCAGCGTCCTAGCCGCCTTTGGTGCAGCTGCCATCCTCGGCAAGCTGGCGGGCGGCTGGCTCGGTGACAGGCTGTGCCCACACGGCCTGTGGACCTTGGCAAAGGTTGCCAGCCTGGCGCTGGCCACGGCGATCGTGCCGGCGCTGGGTATCCTCGCCTTGCCAGGGCTCACGGACGGTGGCAGCTTCGCTCTCGTCGTGAGCTTGGCTGGCCTGGTCGGATTGCTGGCCCCCTTGCCGAAACCCCTCATGACGACTCTTCTCCTCGAGGTCAACCCAGCCTCGGTGCATGGCAGTGCCCTGGCTGGTCATCGACTGGCGGCCCATGTCGGCCAAGCCTCCGGCCCGCTGCTCGCCGGCCTGCTCATGCTGCTGTCGAGTCGCAGCCAGGCCCTGGGCATTCTGCTTTCGGCCTGGCTGGTCGCAGCAGTGCTCTGCTGGCCCGTGGCTCGAGCCTTGCACAACTCGCGCATGGTGAGCGACACGACTCCCGAAGCATCCTCGGGAAATCACCCTTTCGGGTGATGGCACAGGGCCCCGTGGCGTCATAGCCTGAGTGTAGTCACACTCAAGCTGAAGCCCGCCCGACCTCGGGCGAACGCTCCTAGATGACGCCACGGAGGTTTCGAATGCCAGTTCGCCCCAGCCCCGCTTCACCGCAGCCAACAGCACAGGCTTCATTACGATTTCTCTCGCTTCTCATTTCGATCACCTGCTTGATGGCTTGCTCCGCTCAGCAAGCCCCACAAGACGCCACGCACACCGCCTTCTCCGGCTTCCTGGGAGATTACTCACAGCTCCAGTCCACCGAGGACGACGAGATGCTCCTGGTGTTTCGAAAGAAACCAGGCATCCTGGGCCAGTACAAGGCTTTCCTGGTCGAGCCGGTTCTCGTTTTCTTCGATTCTGAGACGACGGGCGGAGGCGTGGAGCCGGGTGAACTTCAGGAACTCGCCGAGTACCTGTATTCGGAGGGTACGGCACAGCTCGAAGAGGCCGGTTTCTCAGTCGTTGGACAACCGGGGCCAGGGGTCGCACGGGTTCGACTCGCGATCACCGGCGTACAACCCATTCGCCCCGCGCGCAACGTCGGCTCGAAGGTAGCAGGCATGGCTCTGGGAATCGGCCTGCTCGTCCCATCGGTGGAAGTCGGCGGGGCTGCGATTGAAGCCGAGATCGTCGACTCCGAGACCGGGGAACGCCTGGTCGCGATCGTCGCTAGTGATCAAGGACGCCGCTTCTTCAATCTGAAGAACAGTGCTTCGCGCTGGGGAGACACCAAGGCTGTACTCAGAGCTTGGGCCAAGGCGTTCCGAGAGCGTCTGGAAAGTGTGCGCGACGCCGGGTCTCCAGAAACCTCCGAGGTTTCACCATGATCGGGTCGGCACGGTCGGTATACGGGCGGCCCGACGCGGCTCGCTCACTGTTCGATGTGCTGCGCGGGCGATGTCTCGCCATCTTACTGACCGTGGGCTGCTGGCCCCTGGCGCTGCACGCCGAGGCTCCGCCGAACTTCGTGCTGATCGTGGCAGACGATCTCGGCTTCTCGGATCTCGGTTGCTTTGGTGGCGAGATCCATACCCCAAATCTCGACCGCCTGGCGGTTCAAGGGCAGCGCTTCACGAACTTCTATGTTTCCTTGTCGTGCTCACCCAGCCGCGCAATGCTGTTGTCGGGACTGGACAACCACGTGGTGGGTCTGGGCAACATGTACGAGCGGACAGCACCCAATCAGCAGGGCCTCGACGGCTATGAAGGCGTTCTGCGCACGGATGTCACGACGATCGCGGATGCGCTGCGCCAGCAGGGGTACCACACCTACATGACGGGCAAGTGGCACCTCGGTCACTCGCCCGCGCACATCCCGGCCGCGCGCGGCTTCGAACGCTCTTTCGCGTTGCTCAACTCCGCCGGGAGTCACTTCGACCTGACCGGCTACAAGGTCGAGAATGAAGTCTCCGAGTTCACCCAGGACGAGACCTACTTGCGCGAGTTGCCCCGCGACTACTACTCCAGCAAGACCTTCACCGACAAGCTGATCGACTTCATCGAAGCAGATCGGGCGGACGGAAAACCCTTCTTCGCCTACCTCGCCTACCAGGCCCCGCACGACCCCTTGCAGGTACCGGACCGGTGGTTGCGCCGCTACAAGGGACACTACGACCAAGGCTGGGACGCGTCTCGCGAAGCACGCATGACCCGCATGAAAGAGCTGGGCATCCTGCCAGAGCAGGCGAGCGCCGCACCTCGACTCTGGTTCATTCCCGCCTGGGAGGACCTGACGGGCATCGCCCAGGTCCAGGCCGCGCGCAAGATGGAGATCTACGCTGCCATGGTCGAGTACATGGACAGCCAGATCGGGCGACTCCTCGACTACCTCGAGAGCCACGGACTCGCTGACGACACCTACGTGCTCTTCCTGTCGGACAACGGGCCCGAGGGCAACGACTCGATCGCCACCGCCAAGCGACAGCCGGCAACGGCAGCTGCCAACTTCTTCGCCCAGAACTACCGAACCGACTTCGCGTCCTGGGGACGCAAGGACTCCTACATGGCGTACGGTCAAGCCTGGGCGCAGGTCTCGGCCACTCCGTTCTACATGTTCAAGGGCTCGATGTTCGAAGGCGGCATTCGCTCACCTCTCATCGTCTGGCACCGCGACAGCACCAAGGCGGGAGCTGTCAACACCGAAGACGTTCTGCACGTCAGCGACGTCGCTCCGACTCTGCTCGACCTCGCGGGCCTGCCCGTCGACCTGCTGCACGCTCGAGGCGCCGGTCCGCGGCACCTCGACGAGCAACAGCGCGCCGAGCTACAAGCCGGACAGTCCTGGAGAGCACTGCTGGGCGAAGCTTCGAAGGGCGAACCTCGTTCCGGTCTCGGTATGGAGATCTGGGGCGGGCGCGTGTATCGCCAGGGCCCTTGGAAGCTGACGTGGATGCACCGTCCCTTCGGTACCGACGACTGGCAACTGTTTCACGTCATCGACGATCCGGCCGAGCGCGTTGATCTGTCCGCACGGCATCCCGAGATCAGGGAACGGATGATCGAAGCCTGGAACGCCTACGCCCGCAGCAACAACGTCGTCCTGCCCGATCGAACCGATTACGACGGCATGGAAGACCGGCTACCACCCAGACCACCGGTCGAATCCCCAGGCTGGCCGCGCGGTCAGGAACCCAACTGGACGTCGGACGAAGACGAGCCGAGCACACCGCAGAACGGCTCCCGAAATGAAGTACCGCAACAACTCCCCTGAAGCCCCAGCGAGATTCGACATGAAACAACCCGCGCTCGCCCTCTTCCACCGACTCACCCCGCGCCTTGCCGCACTGTGCTCGATCTGCGCCTTCGGACTCGTCTGTGTGCTGCCGGCAACTGCGGCATTCGACGGCCCCCGTGTCTATTGGCCCTTGCCCAAGAACACCAACATCGTCTCCGGGCACTACCTGTTCGGTACCGCCAATGTCTCGTGGAGTCACTGGACCAACCTGGAACCAGAGTTCGACATCTCCAGTGACCTCTACCTGCTCACGTACACACGCGTGCAGCCCATCTTCGGACGCACAGCCTACTTCCAGCTCACCCTACCGGCGGCGACGCTCGACCCGTCTTCGCCTCTTCCCGTGACAACGCAGGATACCTTCACCAATGGCATCGGTGATCCGTCCTTCTCGGCTACCGTCAACCTGTATGGCACTCCGGCGCTGAAGGCCAAAGACTTCTTGCGGCACGACCTCGACACATCGATCAACCTGGGCATCCAGGTGACCGCTCCTTGGGGCGACTACGACAGTGAGGAATCGCTCAATGTGGGTGCCAACCAGTGGAAGACGCGGGTCGCGCTGCCGGTCGTGCAGTCTCTCGGTCCGTGGGTTCCCGGACAGCGATTCACGCTGGAGGTGATGCCCTCGGTCGTCCTGTTCGGTGACAACGACGACGCCCTGGGTAGTGAGATCGAACAGGATCCCCTCTACAGCGTCGAAGTCCACCTGACGCGTGACATGACACGTCAAGCCTTCATTTCGCTCGACTACACCTGGCTCGACGGTGGCGAGGAAACCTGGACCGACAAGGCAACCGGCATGACCTCGCGCACCACGCAGGGTCTCGATGCCCAATTGCTGGGCGCCACCCTCGGCTTCGAGATCAACGATCACCTCCGCCTGTTCCTGACCCACATGCAAACCGTGTCCGAGGACGGCGACCGTGTCTCACTCGAAGGATCACTCACCAAGGTCACCTTCTCCTGGTCCTGGCACGACGTCCTCGAACGCGTGCAGCAGTTCCGCAGCGACTGAAGCACCGACAATGCTCTTTCATCCAGGCTTCGCGGGTGCCATCCTGCTCGCCGCCGTGCTCTGCCAGGCATCGCCAGTCGAGACTCAGAGTACCGTTCCAAAGGACGTCCAGCCGGCGCCTTCGCCGGCACCACGGGGCATGATCTGGATTCCTGCCGGACGGACGACAATCGGCTCCGACCACCACTACTCGGAAGAGCGGCAGGCCCACGTGGTCGAGGTCGGGGGATTCTGGATAGATCGCTTCGAGGTGACGAACCAACGATTCGCGGAGTTCGTGGAGGCCACGGGCTACGCCACTACCGCCGAGCGAGCCACCGAGCTCGGATTTCCCGCCGCGGGCTCCGCCGTCTTTCAGCCCCCCACCGAAGGAGGAGCTGGCTGGACCTTCCTGGCGGGCGCCACCTGGCGCCACCCGGAAGGCCCCGGAAGTTCGATCGATGGTCGGTTGGATGAGCCCGTGGTGCATGTCTCCTTCGAGGATGCGGTCGCCTTCGCCACCTGGAGTGGCCGTACCCTACCGACGGAAGAACAGTGGGAACACGCCGCCCGCCTCGGGCTCGGGGAGCCGGGTTCACCGTCGTGGCAGGCACCTGAGACGGCAACGGGAAAGCCTCTCGCCAATACCTGGCAGGGGTACTTTCCGCTCGAGAACCAGGCTCTCGATGGGTTCCCAGGTCGAGCTCCGGTAGGTAGCTTTCCACCTGACGAGCTCGGCGTCTTCGACATGATCGGCAACGTGTGGGAGTGGACCCGCAGTCCCTACTGTGGCCAGCACGGATCGACCAACGCGGGGACTTGTGAGCAGGACGGCTACGACCCACAACAACCGGGAGGCTCGCCCGGTGTCATCAAAGGCGGCTCCTACCTCTGCGCTCCCACGGCCTGTCGCCGCTACCGTGCGTCCGCGCGCCAGCCGCAAGACCGAAGACTCGGGACCAATCACCTGGGCTTCAGGACCGTGGTCGAACCGACGTCCCCCACCTCCGAGAGTCGGAAGTAGCGGATCAAGCCGCTACGGCTTGAATCCGCTTCAGGAGCACCCCGACGTTCGCAATCCGCTGATCCGGCTTCTTCTCTAGGCACTGCAGCAGCAACCGCTCCAGCTCCGCCGGAATCTCCGGCCAGTGCGCGCTCGGAGGGATCGGATCTTCGTTGATGTGCGCCACGACGATCTGCATGGCTGTTTTGCCAGAGAACGGTAGCTTGCCGGTGAACATCTCGTAGAACACCATGCCGCAGGCGTAGATGTCCGCGCGCTGGTCGGGCTCTTCACCCTGCAGCTGCTCCGGTGCCAGGTAGTGCGGCGTGCCAACGAGAGAACCTGGTTCGGTCTGGCCAGCGGTTGTTCGCTTGATCGGACGCGCGATGCCGAAGTCCATCAGTTTGGCGTTGCCGGCGTTGTCGATGATCAGGTTCTCTGGCTTGATATCTCGATGCAGCACACCTTCCTGGTGTGCCGCCTGCAAGCCGGCGCACAGTTGACGCGCCAGCCGCAGGCCGGCGGACAGTGGCAGTCGTCCCGTCTGCTCCAGCAAGTACCGCAGCGTCAGGCCGCGTACGTACTCCATGGAGATGAAGGCAATGCCGGCCAGGTCGCCGAAATCGTAGGTCCGCAGCACGTTCGGGTGGGTGATACGACGCGCCAGCTTGAGTTCGATCTTCAGGCGCTCCAAGCCTTCCGAATCGTCGAACGCTTCGCGCTTCAGGGTCTTGAGCGCCACCAGGTCGTCCAGCTCGCGATCCTTGGCCTTGTACACGACGCCCATGCCACCGCTACCGAGCACGCTCAACAGTTCGAAGCGGTTGCCCAGCACCGAGCCGGGACCGATGCCGGAAAGCGTCATCTGCGCCGAACCATCCGCCGACGTCATGGCAATGGTGCGTGACGTTGGCGCCAGGCCGGCGAGACGCTCGGCGGCATTGGCATCGAGCACAAAAAGTGGCTGCGTGCTGAGTGCGCCCTGCGACGCGTGCAGCTCGACGCCGGAGCGCTGGAAGCTATCCTGCAGTTCCTCACGGACCGAGCGCGCAAGCAAGATGTCTCCCGGTGTCGCCTCGCGCAGGAGCGTGTCTAGTTGCAACACGACGGAGCCGACCAGAGCGTGCTTGGGGTGCTCACCCCAGGCTACCGAGCCATACACGATCTCGCCTTGGGCCACCGCGACGGCGGGTGGATCTGCTTGCGAGAAGGCATCGTCCCCACGCAGGTGGCGTACCAGCTGGCCTGCCGCGACGACCGCGTTGAGGGTCGCTCCCAGGCCCTCGAAGCGCGCCAAGACGCGGTGGCCGGCCAGGGCTTCGATGTGACCATGGCGCGCGGCAACAGCGGAGGCGACCCTGCGGAGGTCACGGGTCACGCTTTCGATCGTCGCCTCGGCGTCGTTCTGACTGCGCAGCTGGGCGAAGCGTCGCAGCTCGACAGCCAGCAAAGCCACCGGTCGAACCGACGGGGCAATGAGAGCTTCCCCGACATCCGGGTCGGGCAGGTAACGCGACAGGTCACTGACGTAGGCTTCGATCTCGGTCTTCTCGCGCAGGTCGCCGAGCAGGGAGTTGAAGGCACGCGCCAGCTGCGAGACCTCACCACCTCCGCTCTCCGGGATGCTGCGGCTGTAGTCTCCTTGCGCCGCCGCCTCGGCGGCTGTGACCAGTTGCTTGACGGGTTGCAGGGTACGACGTGACAGGGCGTAGGAGAGCACCAGGGCGATCAGTAGCGACAGGCCGCCGGCGATCAGGATGGCACGCTGCATGGCCCGGTAGCCGCTCAGCTCGGCATCAACGGAGAAGAGGCTGACGGTGGCGCCCGCGATCTCGCCCGTGGAGTCGACCAGCGGTACGGCACTGGCACGATACCGGTCGTCCAACTCCACCTCGTAGCGCGTCACTTCTTCGCCACGCTCCAGCACCTGGCTGAGGATGCCGTCACTCTGTAGCCGCTGGCGCAAGCGGTCGGCGAGAGCGGCGTCGAGAGTCGTCGCCGGGATCTGCAGTGAGCCGTCGGCTCGAGCGAGCACGAAGTTGACGTCCGAACCGCTGATGCGTTTGATCTCGGAGGCCAGGGCGTCGTCGACGGCGAAGCCGGTCACCAGCAAGCCGTAGAGGTCGAAGTTGGGACTGAGAATCGGCACCACGGCGGCCTGGAAGAGGCGGTCGCTCTCGAGCCAGAATCCCGCCTGCCGTTGCGATGCCGTGAGAACGGCCTCGACCAGCGGCATGGAGGAGAGATCAGAACCGAAGTCGCCTGGGCGGTCCGTGCGCACCAGGACCCGGCCTTCCGGGTTCAAGATAATCGCGAACTCGAAGCCCATGCTCTGCTGGCGCTCGCCCAGGATGTCGAGCATCGAGCCGCGATCGACGATCCCCTCCCCGTCCAGACCGCCGCCGGACGCCTCGATGATGTAGCTGGTGAACGGCGTGTCGTTGGAAAAGACCTGCGAGATCAACTCCAGCTGGTCGAAGCGACGCTCGCGCATCTCGGCCTGGATCGACTGGCTGGTCTCCAGGGAGCTTCGGATCGCCGTCTCGGCACTACGGTTGCCGATCAGATAGGTCACCCCGACGGCGGCCCCGATCGACAGCGTCACCAGCAGGGCGCTGATCAGGAAGATGCGAACTCCGAGAGGCAATGAGATGCGCATGGGTAGGGCTTGTTGAATCCTAGGGCTGAGTCGGCTCGCGGGCGAGCGTCATTTCAGGTACGAACATCAATTGTAGCGGTCGCGGCGGCTGTACGGCTTGCCGAACTTGTTCAGGTGCTCCGGCACGCGACGGCGGCTCAAGTCCAGGCGTAGCACCAACGTACCCTCGCGTGGAAGCTGGATGTCGACGGTCACTGGCTGTGCCCGCTCTTGCCACACCGTCAGCCGGCCCGGCCCGGCGGGCAGATCTTCCAGCCGGAAGCGGCCATCGACGCTCGGCCGAGTGTAGAAGGGCGTATCGAGCACCAGGATGTGGGCACTCATCGCATAGTGCACATTGCAGAAGACGCGTACCAGTCCGGCTTCGTCGAAGGTGTGGCTCTTGCCCTCGCCACGCCGGTACAGGCCGACGTCGAAGCGGTTGCCGGGCGACACCGAGAAGACGTTGTGCAAGATTGGATCTTCGTTCGGGAATCGCACCGTGCCGCCACGTGGAATCACCAGCAGACCAGGCTCGAACTCTTTGTTGCGCGTCACCATGCTCAGCGGCTCGGCCGGCGGTTCGAGTTCGATCTCCGCGCCTTCCGTCGATGGCTGGTAGTAGACCACGACGTCTTCGACATCCGTCGTACGCAGTGCCTGACCACGCTCATTGAACAACTGGATGCGCCCGTTCAGCACGTGCTGTGCCGCCGCCGGCCAGCTCACCAGGGCTAGCAGAACGGCGGCCAGGGCAGACCGAAATGGGGTCGTCGGCATGGGCATGTTCAAGATCCTCGAGGCTCGGATCTTAGCAGATGCACGCGACCTCACCGGGCTCTAGTCTTGCTCGACCACGACCTGCTGGTCGACACCTTCGACCGCAACGTCCTGCTGCGAGCCATCCGGCCAGTGGACGCGTAGTGCCTCGACCTGCGTCGCGGAGCCGAGACCAAAGGTGACCGGCAGCTCGACCTGCGACAGGTAGCCCCGCGTTGGCATCACCTGACGGCGTTGCATGACGCCGCCCACTGTCAGCTCGACCCAGGCTCCGATCGCATCGACGTTGGGTGCCTTGCCCTGCAAGCGCACGCGCAGCCAGTGGTGACCGGTCGCCTGGTCATTGCGCAGCAGCAACGGCCTACCGCCCACCTGGGTCAGGACGACATCGAGATCACCGTCGCCATCGATGTCGGCATACGAGCAGGCGCGGCCCACCAGATCCTGGGCCAGAGCCCCGGTCAGCTCCGGCGGCACCGGCTCGAAACGCTCGCCGGTATTCCAGAACAGCTGTGCCGGCTGACGGTAACTCTGGCTCGGGTCGACGGTGGCAATCTCGTCTTCCAGGTGACCGTTGGTCTGCAGCAGGTCGAGTCGGCCGTCGAGATCGGCATCGAACAGGAACAAGCCGAAGGTCAGCATCCGGCGCGACGGCGCACCGATGCCCTCGCTGATCGACTCGTCGACAAAGAAGGTAGGATCGTCCTGGCTGACGTAGGCCGAGCTCATCTCGTTGGCAAAGTTGCCGATCAGGAAGGCCAGATGCTCGTCGTTGCGGTGATGGCCGACGTCAACACCCATGGCTCCGGTGGCATTGCCGTCGCGGTCGTAGGCCAGGCCGAAGAACTCGCCAACCTCTTCGAAGGTGCCATCACCCAGGTTGTGGAAGAAGAAGTTGCGCACCGTGTCGTTGGCCACGAAGAGGTCCATCCAGCCATCGGCATCGATGTCCGCGATGCCCAACGCCAGCGACTTGGCCTCCGGCACGCCGGTGGCGGCATTGCCAACCCGCATCCCCGCCTCGGCGGTGGCATCCTCGAAGGTGCCGTCGCCCAGGTTGCGGTAGAAGTAAGGGTAGGTGCCCTCGTAACTCTGCGGCGGTCCGTAAGCGCGGCCGACACCAGCCAGCCGGAAGTCGAGCTGGAAGTCGATGTCTTTCGACCAGCGCACGTAGTTGGCCACGAAGAGGTCGAGGTCGCCATCGTTGTCGGCGTCGAAGAAGCCAGCGCCGGTGCTCCACTCACTGGCTTCACCGGCGACGCCCGCGCTTGCCGTCACGTCTTCGAACCGACCGTCGCCACGGTTGCGTAGCAGGCGGTTCTGGCCCACGGCGGTGACGAAGACATCGCGCCAGCCATCGGCATCGATGTCGCCCACCGCCACGCCCATGCCGTAGTGGCTGATGTCGAGCCCAGCGGCGACGGTGACGTCCTCGAACGTGCCGTCACCGCGATTGCGGTAGAGCGCCATGGTCGGTGCCGGTACTCGCGAATCGTTGAACGGCCACGCCGTGGAGTTGACGAACAGCAGATCGGCGTCGCCATCGTTGTCGTAGTCGAAGAAAGCAGCGCCGCTGCCCATGGTCTCGGGCAGCAGCTTGTCACCCGTGGCTCCGTTGACGTGGGTGAAGTCGATACCGGCCGCGGCCGTCATGTCGGTGAAGATCACGGCGGGCAGGTCCCCGGCTTCACTGTGCACCACTCGCTCGGGTGCCTCTGCCTCGACCTCTAGCTCCGGTCCCTGCGTCTCCGTTTCACGGGCGAAGAACACGTAGAACAGGACGGCAAGTACAGCGGCACCGACGAGCACCAGCATCGAGACGCGGAAGGCCTGGCCGATCACGGTGTCGTCGGTGCTGACGACCTCGCCTCCCTCGTCGAGAATCACATCTTCGTTGCCCCGCAACTCGTCGGGCGTCTGTCCATCATCCTTCACGGTTGGGCTCCTCCGGCGGCAGCCACCGGGGTCGAGAGCTTGGCGGGGGCCGCTATCGCTGGCAGCTCGAAGGGGGCGGCTCGACGCGGCTCAGTGGACAGCTCATAGGCCCCCGGCCGCTGCAAATCGTAGATCACGATCGCTTCGGCGGCGTGGTTGGCCGCCGGATCGTTGGCACGTGCGACGGCGACCGCGCGGTCTCTGGCGTTGTCGTCCGGCTTGTACTTCTTGTAGAGGTCGAAATGCTCCCGGGCTCGGTCTCCTTGCCCCAGGTCACGCAGGATCAGGCTGCAATTGTAGTGCGCCGTGACGTTCTCCGGGTCCAGCTCCAGGCTGCGCTCGAAGAGGCTCAACGCCTCGTGCAGCAGCGCCTGGCGCGGCGCCTTGCGTTCGTCGCCGCGCTCCAGCTTGGCGCGTTCGAACAGCGTTTGTCCCAGCTCGTTGAGCAGTCGGTAGTCCTGGCTGAAGTCGAAACCACGGCGGCGCAGGTCCTCGGTGTCGCTGTCGACGACGCTCTTGAAGTTGGCGATCGCCTCGTCCAGGAAACCGTTCTGCTTGTTGACCTGACCGGTGAACCAGGCGATCGACCATGGTGGTGCCGGCGGGTCAAACTCGGCGGCCCGGCGTAGGGCCTCGATCGCCTGGTCTTGCACCGTACCCTGGGCCAAGTAGACACGCGCCAGGTTGAGCGGGCCATCCGGCCGCCCGAGCGCCTCGACACGCGTGAAGGCCTCCTCCGCCTGTCGCAACTCGCCCTTGGTCTTGCCGCCCTTGCGCAGCAGACCGATGCCGTAGTCGTTCCAGCGCTGCCACTCGGGAATGGATGACGGTGGATTCTCGATCGCCCCATCGGCCACCTGCGCGCCGCGAACCGGGAAGGTCAGACGATCCTCGGCCAGGGTCAGGATCGGCAAGTCGTTGACCCACTCGGGGTCATCTTGCACGAAACGCATGTAGGGGGTGTCGAACTTGCGGAACTGCAGCCGCGCCTCGACGTTCACCGGGCCACGCACCCAGGACGGCACCTCCAGCTTGAAGTGCACGGTGTCCGCCGCGCCCGGCGGGATCTGGTGGTTGTAGAGGGCGACGAAGATGTCCTGCGCGTTGCGCCGATCGATGCGGTTGCCGTCGCGGTCGAGGACGTAGGAATTGACGAAGTGCGACCACGGATCGACCCGGTTCGCCGCGTCCATGCCACCACTGCGCCCGATCGCCTCGCCATCGGCGGTCACCAGCACGTCGAGCCAGATCTGGTTCGAGTCGGAGGTGCCCTGTGTGAACAGGTGCCCCATCTTGACCGTGCGGATGACGATGTCCATCAGGTAGGTTTCACCTGGCTCCAGGGCCGGCACAGAAGGCCGCAAGGGCGCAGTCAGAGCACCATCTGTATGACCCTGCGCACGCAGACCGAAGATATCCAGCCGCATCACGCCCTCGTTGAACGCCCGGTGCGCCTCGTTGACCTCGGCCAGCGGCGCCGACAATTGATCCCGCAGCAGCTGCGGCAAGGCCGTGTTGGCACTGGGGAACTGGTGGTCGTGGACCTTCAACTCACCGGAGCCGTCGAAGTCCTGAGCGGCGAACTGCTGCGACGACTCGAGCGGCATGTGGCAACCGTTGCAGTTCGACTCGGCCACCGGCGGGTAGTAGAAGCTGCTGACGCCGTGGCCCGAGACACCGCTCAGGTGGTAGCTGTCGTAGTGGTTCTGGCCGCGCAGCCACTTGTACTTGTTGAGTTCCTCGGGCAGGTGCACCTTGTGGCATGTGCCGCAGAACTCGGGCGTCGTGTGCAACGGCTTCAAGAAGGTACGCTGGTGCAGCGCCGGCTTGGCCTTGACCAGCTGCTGATTGAGCCATTGCAGCGATGGCGACTGGCTGAAGGTGAAGGGATAGTGGATCGGCTCTTCGATTGTGTAGTCGGCATTGCCGCGCACACTGTTGACGTGGGTGATGGCGTGGCACGACGTGCAGGTGATACCAGCCTGGCCGGCCGGATCGCCCACGTCGTCGAAGTCGGGATCGTCGAACTTGCCGCTGAAGAACACCACCGGATCATGGCAACCGGCACAGAAGCGCGCCGCCTGCAGATCGCCGTCCCGCTCCAGCGCCACCTGACGCGTCTCGCGCACGCTGAACAGGTAGGGAGGGTTGTTGAACGAGCTGAAGCGATGCACGCTGTTGGCCCAGCTGGCGTGGCTGTCTTCGTGGCATTCCTGGCAGTAGGCGTCGTTGCTCAACACGTGCTCCGGGATGAAGTCGCCGGTCGCGGTGCGCGCCAGCGAGGGAAAGAAGTAGGCCTCGCCTGACGCGGGGCCCTCGACGTCCCAGCGCCGCGGATCTTGCATCTGCCAGACCACCATCACCACGCCAAAGACCAGCGCCACCACCGCCCAGCGCATCCCCACCTGCCACCGGATCTTCTTGCCCACCAACCGATGCAGCACGAACAACCAGCCCGCCACGAACGGCGTGATCACGTGCATCCAGTACGCCACCGAGCGCACCTGCGGGTCGTTGACCACGATCACGCCTTCGAGTCGCGTCAGGATGACGCCACTGACCAACAGCAAGATCGCCGTCGCGAACAAGGCATAGCCAACCCGCACGGCACGGCGGTTGGGGCGGTTGTGAGAGTTGAAGATGTGGATGCCGCCAAAGACGATCACCGGCACGATGATCAGCACGCCGAGAACCAGGTGCACCAGGAACATGTTCATATAGAACCAGTTCTGGTACGTCGTCTCGTGGAGCCACTCGAAGAATGTGACGCCACCCAAGTACACCGCGTTGACCGCCAGCAGCGCGAACAGGCCGAACACCACGGCCAGCAGCTGTTTCAGCTTCGGACCCACGGCGCGCCGGTACTTGGGTTTCTTGGGCGGGTGCCTCTTGGCTGAGGCCGGAGCGTTCGGATCAGGTGTCGAGGAAGGTGCAGTGTCGTTCATGCAGTGAGTCTCCGCTGTGCCGGCAGCGTCGAAGAACAGGGAATTGCAAGCGAGTCTAGTTGGTCATCATAGCAGCAGCTCCCGATGACAGACGAAGCTACTGGCCACGGCTGCTTTGCCGTGCACTGCAAGAAAGTCGCGACTTTTTTGCAGTCGGGAGCACCCTTGGCCGGAGTAGCACCGGCCTGAATAGGCACTAGACCAACTTCAGGCGTGGGCTGCAAAGAGCGAGCTGCTACCGGCCCGGCACCCCACCGGCCAGAGGCCGGATGAACCGCAACCCTGGACGCGTGTTGTAGAACTCCCGGTACAGGCGATGCTCCGGCGTATCCGGATAGGCAGCCGGAGCCTCGTAGGGATAGCCGGGCATGGCGTGGTACGGCAGCGGCTCGACGGTCTGCGAGTGGCCGGTGTTGGCGTCACCATCCTTGGCCCAGCCGTCGACGAAGAGCAGGAAGTCGCGCGTCCAGCCGTCCGGCAGGGTGGGCAAGGTGTCCGCGTCGAAGGTGAGGCGCAACTCGTCGCCAGAGCCCAGAATGACAAAGCGGTCGTCGATCTCTTCGAGCAGGGGGCGGACGTCGCCGAAGCGCGTGTACAGGCCGCGCGTCGGGTTCCACATGCTCAGTGGACGCAGCTCGGCGTAGACGAAACGTTCCGGCTGCTTGCGCTCGGGGTGCACGATGACCTTGGAGAAGCCACGAAAGCGCAGCTCGGCTTGCTCTGGCTGCAGCTCAGTAAGCTGGACGGGCGGAGCGCTGGGATCCGACCCGAGGAAGATCTCGTCCCAGTAGAGGCACAGGTTGGTGACGATGCGCACCTTCCGCGACGACGACAGCCAGCGGCCAGTGAGGTCGACGGCGATGGTCTTGGGCTTGCCGGCGGGGATACCAAGATCGCCGATCACGGTCTGCCAGGCACCGGAGTCGTCCTGCATCTGGAGGTAGGGCATGATCAGCTCCCGCTCGGGGTGCTGACTGACACCAAGGAAGGTGCTGCCGTCGGCCCAGTCGACCCAACCTGCGAGGACGAGGACGGAAGCACCATCACTTGCCAGGGGCACATCCCCGAAGTCCAGCTCGAGATGATGCAGCTCGGCGACGCCGGCATAGTCGCGATCGAAGTCGTCGGGATACCGCTGGTCCTTGGCCATCAGGCGTTCGAGAACGTCACGGCCTTGGTGGTCGCGGGCGGCGACCGGATAGTGACGCTCTCCGACACCGTAGAGGCGGAACTCGGGGAACGGCGGGCCGACGAACTTGTCGTTGGTGAAGATGTCGACCTTGGCCGGATGGTCGACCGCGATCAAGTGCAGCTGGTCGAGATAGGCGACCTCGCGCAGCTCTTCCGTGACGCGGATCTCGTAGCGGCTGCCATCTGGAGTCTCGATCGGCGCCAGCGCGTCGCCGGGGATCTGTACGTACTCGTCGTGATCGGCCAGGAAGTACTCGCCGTCTCCGGCCGCCGCGCCGAGAGGGGCGACACCGAGGATGTCGGTGATGAAGCGGTACTCTTCGCCGTCCCAGGTGAAAACCATCGGGCACGAGCCAGAGAGGCGCGGCGCTTCTTCGTACAAGACACCCTGGTTCGCGTCCTGACGCGCTTCGTTCTGGATCAGGCCGTTGGGCCAGGTGATGCGTACGGCATCGACCTGCTCACTCCCCTTCTCGATGGGGCCGGCCTGCTCGATGGGGCCGAGACCGAAGTGCAGCGGTACACCGTCGTAAAGCCGTTTCTGGTAGCGCGCTCCGGCCCGCACCTCGACCTCCGCACCCGGTGCCAGCTGCAGGTTCTTGACCCCACGCAGCGCCACACGCAGGTACCCCCCGCCGCGTGTCTGGTTGCGCAGCAAGCTCAGCGTGCCGTCTGCCTCCAGAGCGGCGACGTCGACGCGGCCGTCGGCATCGAAATCGGCGCTGACCAGGTGCCGGGCGGAGGTGGGCCAGCCCTCGGCGGGCTGCGTGTCGGCAGCTCGGGCGGCAGCGAAGCGGCCCTCGCCACGATTGCGGTGCACGCCAGCGACACTCAGGAGTTCGCGAAGGGTGCGGTTCTCGACATCGGCGGCCGCGAGCGGCGCGCGAGCGTCGAGAGGCAGGGCGGTGAAGCCGAGGCTGCGCGTATCGCCTGGCTGGTTGCGCAGCAGGACGGCGCCTTCTGGCCGGGCAGCCAGCACGTCCGTCCAGCCATCGTGGTCGAAGTCACCGGCGTGCAGTTCGGTGGTGCCCGCGGGCACGGACGGCAGTGGTTCGATGGCGTAGCGGCCACCCAGGCGATCGCGCAGCAGAACGCCGGGGCGATCCTGGAAAGCGATGGCGAGATCCATGCCTTGCGTATCGGCCACCAGGTCGAAACGTGCGGCGGCGGTCGCTCGGCCTCCGGCGAACCGTTCGTCGACGAAGGGGAAGTCGGCGCTCTTGTCGTCGAACTGCAGGCGGCCGTCGGCATCCAGGCCAGCGTTGCGCAGCAGAGCCGGTGTTGTACCGAGCAGGACGAGATCGACATCGTAGTCGTGGTCGTAGTCGAGCCAGATAGCGAGGTCGAAGGTACGCTTGGGCAGCTTGGCTGACGGGGACATCGACTGCGCGACAAAGCGGCCGCCCTGGTTGCGCCACAACTGGGGCCCCTCATCGGTGAGCACGGCGAGGTCGACCAGACCGTCGTTGTCGATATCTCCCGGTGCCACGGCGCGCACGGAGGCACACTCCGGATCCGGTGCACCACACAGGCCGCTCTCCGGCACCGCCTCTCGGCCGCCGCGCCAGAGGCGCATGCCGTGCGCGCCCCAGGCGAGGAGGTCCGAGCCGCCGTCGCCGTCCAGGTCGATCACGTGCAGGCCCGCCCGGGTCTGCGACGCCGGCAGTTGCGCCAGCTCGACGCGGTCGAAGCGCGGCTCGGCGCGCACCGCGACGTCGCGCACGGCGGCTGGGTCGATCGGGTCGTAGAGCTCGGCGTAGTAGGACCACTCCAGGTCTTCCGTCGTCCCGGCCGCCTGCTGCCGCTGCTTGAGCTCACGAAACACCGCCATCTCACGCTGTGCCTCTTCCTGACGTCGCAACTGCCGGTAGGTGGTGGCGAGCTGGAAGCGCGGACCGGCGAGATCGGGAGCCAGATCGGCGGCCTGCTGGAAGAACTCAATGGCGCGCTCGCGGTCGCCTTCCAGCTTGTGGAGCACGCCCAAGTTGTACTGGGTAATTGGCTCTTCCGGAACGCGCTCGGCCATGCCCTGCAATTGCACGATGGCGTCGGCGTGACGGCCCTGGTTCTTGTAGGCGATGCCGAGACAGAACCAGGTGTGCGGGATCGACGAATCTTGCCGCTGGGCCTTTTCCAGCTCGGCGATGCCTTTGTCTTCTTGGCCGGTCTGCAACAAGGCCAGGCCATAGTTGATGCGTTCGCGCACGGACTCGGGATTCAGCTCCAGGGCCTTGCGCAGCTCGTCAACCGCCTCGTACTGCGTCGCCGGATTCTCGTAGAACGCCTTGCCGAGGTTGCGGTGGTGCCAGAGCACGTCGTCTTGAGCTTGTGCTGCCGTAGAACTGAGAACGGCCGCCAGCAGCAAGAGTGCACGCACGAACCTGGAAAGCGCAATCCGGGTAGGGGTAGGTCCATGTGCTTGCCTCACATCCCACCCCGAATCTTTCGTTCCCCTTCGACCACCAGTGAAATCTCATTCACTGGCACCACGGTCATCGGCACCATGCTTTCGTTGTCATCCTCATCCGGTACCCAGATCTCGCGCGCCCCGGACGGCCAGCGTACCTCCAGCTTGACCACCCGCGATGCCGCACCGACACCGATGTGCACCCGCGTCGAACTGGAACTCGAGTAGGCGTTGCCGCCGTTGACCTCACGCAGGTAGGTCTCGCCATCGTCCGTGGTCAAGAGCACCCGCGCTCCGATGGCATCGCGGTTCGAGCGCGTACCGCGCAGGCGCAGCTGCACCCAGCCGCCGGCATTCTCTGCCACGGCGCGATAGAGCAAGGCAGGTTGGTTGGCGTTGGTCTGGTAGAGGTCGAGCAGGCCGTCGTTGTCGTAATCGGCCATGGCGATGCCGCGGCCGTCCAGATCGTTGTCGACGCCCGCGTCGGCGGCCATTTCGCGGAACGTGCCGTCCCCGAGGTTGTGGAACAAGCGCTGCTTCTGGTAGCCGGACCAGGTCATGTCGCCGATGTCTGGATAGCTGTGCAGATTCGAGAAATCCATGTCCGGCGACAAGATGGCTTCGAGCAGCACCGGGATGTAGTTGCCCTCGCCCCTGGAGCGCAGGCCGTTGACCACGAAAAGATCTTCCCAGCCGTCGTTGTCGAAGTCGCCGAACTTGCCGGCCCAGCCCCAGTCGGTGTCGCAGGTGCCGGTCTCGCGGGCCAGGTCCAGGAAGGTGCCGTCGCCCACGTTGTGCCACAGCATGTTGCACTCACGCATGTACTCGTCGGTGATGTTGGTGACGTAGACGTCCAGGTGACCGTTGCGGTCGTAGTCGCCGAAATCGACGTTCATGCCCTTGCGCGTGTCGAAGCCACCGAGCGCTTCTTCGGTCACTTCGTGAAAGGTACCGTCGCCATTGTTGAAGAAGAGGCGATCAGTGCCGTAGTCGCCAGCCAGGTAGACATCCGGCCAGGCGTCGCCGTTCAGGTCCGCGTGGCCGACATCGAGCGTCCAGCCGGTGTGTCCGGCGAAACCCGCCGCCTCGGTGACGTTCACAAAGCCGCGACCGCCAGCCTTCTCCCCGGGAAGCCCGTTCTCCAAAGGAACATTGCGCCAGAAGGTGACGCCACCGCCGTTGTCGGCGTAGTCGAGATTGTTGGGTAGCACCTGCGGCGTCTCGAGATCGAGCAGGTTGAGCGGCTGGAAGTAGTTGCCGAGCAGGAGGTCGAGATAGCCGTCACGATCGGCGTCGAAGGCGACGACGGCAATGGTATTGCCGAACTCGGTCAGCCCCGCCACCTGGCTGACGTCCTCGAAACGCCAGACGCCGGCTTCGTCGGGACCCAGGCTGCGGTAGAGCAGCGGCGTGCCGAAGCGTGCGACCAGCAGATCGCGCCGGCCGTCGTTGTCGTAGTCGAACCAGAGGGCGTCCGCGACGATCGACGAAGCGTCGTTGCCCCCCGCAACCCCTGCCTGCTCGGCGATGTCGGTGAAGCGCAGCTCGCCGGAAGGGATGAACTCGTTGCGCATCAGGTGATTCAGCTTTCCCGTGTCGGAGTCGGTGACGAAGAGATCGATATCCCCGTCATCGTCGAAGTCGCCCGCGGCTGCCGCGCTGCCACCATCGGTAAACATCTGTAGCACCTCGGCCTTCGGGCGATCGACGAACTTGCGCGTCGAGTGCACGAAGCGCACGCCCGCGGCGGCACCGATTTCTTCGAAGCGTGGCCGCGGCACGGCGGCCGGCGTCCCAGTGCTTGCCGGCGTCCCAGTGTTTGCTGGCGAGGGAGGGCTTGCTGGCGAGGGAGGGCTTGCTGGCGAGGAAGGGCTTGCTGACGAGGAAGGGGTCGCCGGTATCGAGGGGGGGGCTTGCCCCACGGCCGGTGTGCCCAAAACCAAGACACCCATACCCAGCATGCACACCAACGACCCACCCGCGAGATGTTCCATCATTCTTCCGGCTCCCCGGCTGCCATCTGCGACTCGCCGTGCTCCGCCTCGACCGATCGCTGGTCGGCAACCTCACCCGGCGTCGCCGACCGGTCGCCGGGCCACAGCGGCGTCAGGTCGGTATCGACGCGGTTCAACGGATCGAAGTAGTTCTCCAGATACTGGTTCAGCTCCGAGCCCAGCCGCGACAGGCGTGCGTCGAAAGCAGGCTGGTCGGGATAGCGGGTCTGGCCTTGGGCCCAGATCTCGCGCGCCTGGTCAACGTCGTCGAGCCGCCAGTAGGCATCACCGAGCGCCACCCAGGCGCGGCTGTGCAGCGGGTTGGTGGGCAACGCCTCGGCGATCTCGATCGCGCGCTCCAGGTCTTCGATGCCGAGCTTGGTCCGGCCGAAGATCGCTGGCCAGAACACGTAACTGTGGCCTCGGGTGTAGAGGCCAAGCCAGGTCTCGGACAGTTCTAGCGAGCGGGTGAAGCTGGACAGCGCCTCGTTGGCGAGCAAGACCTGGGTGATCGAGCCCTCGGCCGGGATCTTGTCGACCAGTGCGTAGCCGAGACTCAGGTGGATCGTGGCGTCGTCAGGATGCTCCGCCGCGAGTTCCTCGAACAACTTCACCGCGCGTCGATACTCACCGGCAGCGATGATCTCCTGGCGATACTCGCTGGCCAGCAGCAGATCTCTCGGTGCCTCGCGCAGCTGAGCTTCGAAAGTGTCGAAATCCGGTGGGTCGGCACCCAGCTCCTCGGGTAGCACCCCCTGGGGTGACCTTTCCTGAGGAGATACCTCCTGGGGGGGGGCCTCCTGTGCCAGCAGGGGACCGGCCCAGAATGCCGCCAGCAGGAGAATCAAGATCGAACGCAGTCTCACGGAGGACAGTGTAGACATCATGGGAGCTTCTCCGGGTCGGGATGGTCCTGCACCGGCGGATCGGCGGTGAGCCGGCCGCCCTCGTGCAGGCGATAGAGGCGATCTGCCGCCAAGTCTTCGAAGGTCTGCTCGCGCCCCGAGGGCCAGACGACGCGCAGCCGCTCGACCTCGCGGGCCCCGGCGAGACCGAAGTGCAAACGCCGGCTGCTCTGGCTGGCGAAGCCGTTGCCGCCGTTGACAAAGCTGGTCTGCGTCACACCATCCGCCGTCAACCAGACGCGCGCACCCACGGCGTCACGGTTGGATGGAGGGGTGCCGTTGGGATCACCGATCAGTTCGAGCTGTAGCCACGCCCGCCGCGGCGCACGATTGCGGTACAGAAACGGCTCTCGGCCGGCGTTGGTGACGAAGAGGTCGAGGCGGCCGTCCCGATCGAAGTCGGCGACGGCGACGCCACGGCCGTCGAGCTGGCTGTCCAGGCCGTGGCGCGCCGCGTCGTCCTGGAACAATCCCCCTTCGTTGTGGAACAGGCTGTTGCGCTGATACCCGCTGAGCGTTTTGTCGCCCATCGGTGGCCACTGCCGAGCGTCGGCCAGGTCGACGTCGGGTTGCACGATCAGCTCGAAGATGTCGAGCACATAGGTCGGTTCGCCAGCTGACACCCAGCCGTTGACCACGTAGAGGTCGAGCCAGCCGTCGTTGTCATAGTCGAAGAACTTGCCGGCCCAACCCCAGCCCGTGTTGTGCGTGCCGGTCTCGCGCGCGACGTCGGCGAAGGAGAGGTTGCCCTGGTTCTGCCAGAGGAAGTTCCCTTCGCGCATGTACTCGTCGGTGATGTTGGTGACGTAGATGTCGTAGAGACCGTCGTTGTCGAAGTCGCCCCAATCGACGTTCATGCCCTTCTTCGTATCGATGCCGATCGTCTTTTCGGTGATGTCGGTGAAGGTGCCATCGCCGTCATTGCGGAAGAAAGAGTCCGTGCCGAAGTCCGCGGCGACGTAGAGATCGTCGTCCCCGTCGTGATCGGCGTCGGCATGACCCAGATCGAGCGTCCAACCCGAGACGACAATGCCAACCTCGGCCGTCACGTCGGTGAAACGGGGACCGCCCTCCGAGGCTCCTTCCTTGCTGCGGGCATCGTTCCGGCTGCTCTCATTCCGGCTGCTGTCGTTTCGGAAGACTGTGACACCACCGCCGTTGGCCGCCGTCTCGAAGCTCTCCGGGAAGAAGCGCGGCGTTTCCGGATCGAAGAGATTGACCGGCGCGAAGTAGTTGCCCAGGAAGAGGTCGAGGTCGCCATCGAGATCGTAGTCGAAGGCGATGGCGACGATGCAGTTGAGGTAGCGCTCGAGCCCACTGCCGGCCGTGACGTTGCGGAAGGAGGGTTGACCGCCTCGCGGCGTCACGTTCTCGAACAGCAGATTCTGGCCAAAGCGCACCACCAGCAGATCGGGATCGCCGTCGTTGTCCATGTCGAACCACAGTGCATTGGCCGAGGCATTACCCGCGTCGTTGCCCTCTGCGACGCCAGCGCGCGCGGCCACGTCGCTGAAGGTCAGGTTGCCTTCCGCATCGACGCCGTGGCTGCGGTACAGCTGATTGCGCCCCTGCTCGGACGAGTCGGTGACAAAGAGATCCTCCCAACCGTCACCGTCGAAATCGGCCACCGCCACCGCCGCACCCAGCGCCGTATAGCCCTCCATGATGTGGGCGTAGGGATTCTCGAACGCGCGGTTGCGGTGCGCGCGGGCCACGCCGGCTGCCACGGTGATGTCCTCGAAGTAGCTGGCCTCCGGCAGATCGCGCACCAGCTCCGGCGCGGGCGGTGGCACCTCCGGCGTGGACTCGCCGGGGTTCGAAGCGGTCGGCGCGGCCGCCACCAGAAGTACCCCAACCAGGGCTCCGGGAAACCAGGAAACAGAGAGTCGCCAACGCTGCATGCTCTAGTCTTCCTCCAATTCCGCGGCATCATCGGCCGCTCTCTGGGACGGATAGTCAGGCAGTTCAAGCTCGTCGCGGCCTTCGACGATGCGGACAATACGGTTGGCCAGTACCTGGGTGAAGCGCTGTTCGTGGCCAGATCGCGGCCAGTACACGATGAGTTCGTCGATGATCGGCGCTGCGGCGACGGGTTCGCTCAGGTTGGGTTCGCTCGGGTTTGGTTCGCTTGAGCTTGCCGCGTCGGCGAATCGGCGTGTGCCTCCCAGGCCGAAGTGCAGGCGCAGGCTGTTCTGGGAAGCGTAGCCATCGCCCAATGCGACCTCGCGTAGCTGCTGGCTCTCGCCCTGCCGCAGCGTAACCCGCGCACCTACGGCGTCACGGTTGCTGCCATTCGGTAGATCGCCGGCTGCCCCGACCAATTCTACCTGTAAGAAATTCCGCTGCAGACCTACCTGGTTGCGCAGCAACGCGTGGCGATCTGTCGAGGCAGCGACAGCGATGTCGACCACACCACGATTCCAGAAGTCGGCGAACGCGGTGCCGCGGCTGTTGAGCAGCAAGTCGGTGCCGGCAGCACGCCCGATCTCCTCGAAGGTGCCGTCGCCACGGTTGCGCAGATGGCGGTTGCGTTCGAAGCCGTGCCACGAGCGCTCGCCGAAGTAGGCGGGATCGAAGAAGGTCCCCTCCTTGTACTCCTGCATGCGGTTGACCACGCTGTGCAGGAACTCTTGCTCGATCTCGGTGCCAGGCTGGTTGTACACCCAGCCGTTGACCGAGTAGATATCCTGCCAGCCGTCGTTGTCGAAGTCGGCAAAGCCGGAGCCCCAGAACCAGCCGGGCGGATTGGCGTTGGCCGCCCACGTGACGTCCTCGAAGGTGCCGTCGCCGCGATTGCGCAGCAACGTGTTGCCGGAGGCCATCTGCTGGAATACCTCGATCATGCCGAAGCCACTCTGCCGTGCAATCTGCATGTAGAGCGGCATGTCCGACATCCACACTCCTTGCGTCCAGGTGTTGAGCATGTAACGACCAACGGTCGGCCATTCGGCGAACCAGCTCGACTCGGAGCGGATGTGGGCGACGTAGATGTCCTGCCAGCCGTCGTTGTCGTAGTCGCCGAAGGAAGCACTCATGCCGGCGCCGTAGGCCAGCGTCCCGGTGGCAACGGTGACGTCGGTGAAGGTGACATCCCCATCACTGCCGGTGCCGTCGTTGCGATACAGGGTCTTGCGCCCGAAATCATTGACCACGTAGAGATCCGCGTCACCGTCCTGGTCGTAGTCACCGAACACCGAGCCCAAACACAGACCGACCTCGCCGACACCAGCCGACTCCGTGATGTTGGAGAATGTGCCATCGCCATTGTTGCGGTAGAGCTGGTTGTGCTCCCCGTTGCGGGCATAGAAGGTCGTTGGGATGCGCTCGCGCGGATCGAGATAGCGGCCGACGTAGAGATCCAGATCGCCATCGTTGTCGATATCACCGAAACTACCGACCGTTGTGCAGCAGTCTGCGCCGAGACCGGCGCGCTCGGTGACATCGCGGAAGGTCCCGTCGCCCTGGTTCTCGAACAGCTGGTTGGGCTGGAAGGTGCGACTGACGAAGAAGTCCTTGTCGCCATCGTTGTCCCAATCCGCGAACAGGCCAACGCTGACACCGTCGAGACCACTCAGGCCAGCAGCGGCCGTGATGTCCTCGAACGTGCCGTCACCGACGTTGCGGTAGAGCCGGGATTCGACACCATCCGGGATGAAAAGGTCGTGCAAACCATCCCCATCGAGGTCCGTCGTCGTGATGCCGGCCGGGCCGTAGCGCAGCATGCCGAATTTCAACGGCTCGCTCAGGAAGGGCGGATAGTACTGGTTCTCGAACGCGATGCCGGCATCCGCGGCGGTGTCGACGAACTGAGGCTCACTGCTGATCACTCGGTCGCCCTCGAGCAGTTCGGCACTGACGATTCTCAGCCCGGCCTCCCCTGCCGGCCGCAGCTTCATCTGGAAATAGGCACGGTCGATGCCGGCGCGCGCTTCGCCCCGCGGCATACCGACCACCTCGAAGCGCACGCTGGCTTCCAACTCGTCACCCCGCCAGCGGTGCAAACGGTGCACGTGCAGCCGCACCTCGTCGACCGACTCCAACCCCTGCAGGTAGCGGTCCCAGGCTGCCGCCGCGGCAGCAGCGTCCTGAGACTGCTGGTCGGCCGCGAAGGCGTACGTGCGCACGCCATCCCGATCATCGCGCAGGCGGAGATTCGTCAACCCGAGGTCGGAACCAGCGAAGGTGTCCGCATAGGTGGCGCGAACAGCGTCGAGATCCCGAGCCTGCAAAGCGATCGACAACGCCTCCAGCGTCTGGCTGATCTGCTGGCCCGCAAGGAAGAACCGTGCCCCCGCGCGGCTCAGGTAGATGCCCGTCAAAACGGACAAGAGGATCGCCAAGACGACGACAGCCAAGAGCCGCTGTCCCGTCTTCGAACGGAAAATACGCATGCTAGAACTCCGATCTCCAAGCGCTTCGATTCATGTCTTATACACTCTACGACATGAGTACAACACTGCAATCCCCTGCCCAAGGGACACAACGCTACAGCGCCGCCGCCTGTCAGATCGACATGGCCAATCCCACCGACCGCCGCGGCATCGGCAAGAAGACCGCGCGCATGCTGCAGATGATCGACCAGGCGGTGCAGGGCTATTCCCCTTTCTTGCCCGTCAAGCTGGTGGTCTTTCCCGAGTTCGCGCACGCCGCGCCCGTCTACCCGACTGCTGCCGAACTGTACGACAAGCTCGCCGTGCCGATCCCCAACGAGCACACGGAGCGCTACGTCGAGAAGGCCCGCGAGTACGGCGTTTATATCCAGACCGGCACGTTCCTGGAACGCGACGATCGCTACGGTGAGGTCGTCTTCAACACCACTTGCCTGATCGGCCCGGACGGCATCTTGAGCAAGTACCGCAAGGTCCACACCTGGATTCCGTGGGAAGTCCACGCCAGTCCCCACGACCTGCCGGACTACCAGGACGAGATCTACCCGGTCGTCGACACCCCGATCGGCAAACTCGGCGTCGCCATCTGCTACGACTGGCTCTTCCCCGAAGTCCTGCGTCAACTCACCGCCAACGGCGCCGAAGTCCTGATCCGTGTCTCCGCCTATATGGACCCCTGGGGCGCCACCTCCCCCATGGATTGGTGGACCGTCGTCAATCGCTGCCGCGCCCTGGAGAACGTCGCCTACGTCGTCGCCTCCAACCAGGGTGCCAGCCTCAAGCACTACCCCCCCTTCTCCTGGCCCGGCGGCTCGATGGTCGTCGACTACGACGGTCGCATCCTCGCCCAAGCCGACCCCGGTCCCGGCGAGAAAATCGTCGTCGCCCCCGTCGACATCAGTGCCCTGCGTCACGAACGCGGCGTGCGTCGCGGCCACCAGAACCTGGGGCACCTGCGGACCGAGACGTTGCCGATGTACCAGCAGAGCTTCTATCCCGGTGGCTGCGGCCAAGATGGGCTCACCATCGACGGCAACAACGAACGCACTGCCGCCGTCAAGAAGAAGCTCGGCTACTGCGAACCGGGCGAATGAAGCTTCCCCAGAGCTGGCGCATCCGCCTGATCAACTTCTACGCCCCCTACCTCGGTGCCGGCATCCGCGTGCGTCGCGATGGCACGGGCTACCAGATCCGCATGAAGCTCCGCTGGTGGAACCGGAACTACTTCGGAACCCACTTCGGCGGCTCGCTGTACTCGATGTGCGATCCGTTCTACGTGCTGATCTTGGCCGAGCAGTTGGGAAGAGATTACATCGTGTGGGACAAGGCAGCGTCGATCCGGTTTCGGCGGCCGGGGAAGGGAGAGATGAGGGCGGATTTCCAGCTGTCAGGGGAGGAGATCGAGCGGGTGCGCGAGCTGGCGGACGCTGGGGAGGTCGTCGAGCCTACGTACTCCGTCGAGGTGAAGGATGGGAACGGGAAGGTCGTGGCGGAGGTGGAGAAGCTTTGTTATGTGCGGAGGAAGTGAGAGCAGAGGGCTGCATGCCTAAATTTTGATTGTGACACAAGATACTATTGACTAGGAATTCGTTATTTCGACATCACCAAGTCTTTGCGCGTAGTGAAGGTCACTTAGAGGAGCAGAGAAATGGCCCAGGATCAAATGTTCGGCAGTCTTATGAATGGTGTATATGTCGCCCCTGAGTTCATAGCTACCAGGAAGCTGGTGTTCTTTGGAACGTCGATCCTAAAAGTCACCCAATCGAGTTTCGGAAACACGGCGAAGACTCGAAGAGTTGCTGCAAACCCGCTCCAGCTTGTTGGACATCGAGCCGCGAGAGATCTACCCATTTCTCTCAGACTTCTAGACCCAATGGAGCCCTGGCCGGAGCGTGGGTGAGCTGGAAACGGCGTTCCGGGACTCGATCGACGACTATCTCAAGTTCTGCGTGCAGCGTTGCGAGAAACCGGACAAGCCATTCTCCGGGCGTCTCCCCCGAAGCCCAGCCGCCGAACTCGGCAAGGTTCTCGCGGTCCACGACGTGACCACCCGCTGCGACGACTGTGATTGCCACCGGTCGACCAAGAAGGGGAAAGCAGATTTAAATCTGCTTGTTGAGGGTTAACCATCTGCTATCCTCCACTCCCGGAGGTAGCCATGCTGTTCCAATGCCCCGATCTACAAGCCGCTGAACTCGATGTCCTAGCCAAGATCGAGAAACTGCGACAAGAACTTGACTTCACCCTTCCGCCGCGACGCTGGTTCGGTCTGCTGCGCCGCAACACCTTTGCGCGCGCCATCCAGGGGTCCAACAGCATCGAGGGCTACAACGTCACCATCGACGACGCCACCGCCGCTGTCGAAGGCGAAGAGCCAATCGACGACAAGACCGAGGCGTGGGCAGCGGTGAATGGGTATCGCCTCGCCATGACGCTGATTCTGCAGAAGGCTGGGGACCCGCACTTCTCCTACTCGACTGAATTCCTCAATTCGCTGCATTTCATGATGCTGTCCTACGACTTGACGAAGAACCCAGGCTGCTGGCGCTCTGGTTCCATCTTCGTTCGCAACGAGATCGAAGGCGAGACCGTGTACGAGGGGCCGGACGCGGAGGAGGTTCCGGCTCTCATGCTCGAGCTGATCGAGGCCCTGAATCAGCCGTCCGACGTACCGCCAGTGGTGCAGGCGGCGATGGGTCACCTCAACCTGGTGATGATTCACCCCTACTCGGACGGTAACGGTCGCATGGCCCGTGCGCTACAGACGTTGATCCTGGCCCGAGTGGGAATCTCGCGCAATCCGATCTTCGTCAGCATCGAAGAGTACCTGGGACGCAATACGCAGGCGTACTACGACGTGCTCGCCGAGGTGGGAAGTGGCCGTTGGCAGCCGGACGGGGATACGAGACCCTGGATTCGATTCTGCCTCAAAGCCCACTATCAACAAGCCGCCACGATCCGACAGCGGAGTCAGGTCTTGCATCGCCTGTTCGACGAGATCGAACGCTTGGCACAAGCCCAAGATCTACCCGAGCGAAGTATCGCTTCTCTGGCCGAAGCGGCAATGGGACTGCGTATCCGCAACTCCACGTATCGTTCGCTGGCGGACATTGCCGAAGGCACTGCCTCACGTGACCTGAAGCGCTTGGTAGAACTCGGCTACCTCAAAGCCCACGGTAAGAAACGCGGACGCTTCTACGTGGCGGGCGAGGCGCTGCAACGACTTGCCCTGGAGGTCGGCAAGCCTGGGCGCATGCGGGATCCTTTCGAAGAGTTGGGGTAAACAACGAGCTCGGTACAATCTCCTCCTCGACCTGGGTGATCGGCTGGTCGCCACCGAAGTAAAATCGGGGCAGACGGTCGCGGGAGACTTCTTTGCCAACCTCGAACGCTTGCCTGAAGAGTTGCCGGAGGATCTCGCATCGCGCCTCGGCTCGTCCCGAGTCGTCTACGGTGGCGCGGAAGCCCAGCGACGGCGAGGAGTCGAAGTCGTACCTTGGAAGAGCCTGAAGGATCTTGAATAGTAGGAGCCAGACTCGCATGAACCTCCTCAGCAAGCTCGCCTCCATCTTCTCCCCTCGACGCCCGTCCGTCGTCGACGACGACAAGATCCTCGCAGGCCACGACCTGACCACCCGCTGCGACGACTGTGATGCACCGGGAGCGCGGATCATCTTGACGCAGAGCGAGGCCGGCTGGACGCTGGGTTTCTGGGGCTTCTGCGGCAGCAACAGCGGTGCCGATCCGATTTCCGCCGAGCGCGCGCAAGCTATTTTGCAGGCGTTTCAGGGACCCGATTTCGACGTCGACCAGATCGCCGCGGCGGGCTTCTATGACGATGCCGGCTACTGTCGCGACTGCGGGAAGTTCTACTGCGAAAGCCACTGGAACGTCACGCCGAATGGCTGCGGGACCTGTCCGGCAGGTCATTCCAAGAGTCTCGACCCGCACTGGTCCCCGGACCTCTAGTTCAGACACCGTCACAGCGGGTCGCCCTATACTGCGTCCCTATGGACCCAGAACTTCTCGCTCTCCTCGCTGACCTCCACCTGCACAACCACCGCCAAGGCCCCGGTAGTCCAGTTGCTTTCGCGCGGGCCCTCGATCTGTCCGGCATCGACGCTCAAGCCTCGCTCGAGATAGCCGACATCGGCTGCGGTACGGGCGCAACGTCGCTCTCACTCACCCAAACCACGCAGGCCTCGATCACCGCCGTCGATCTGCTGCCCGCTTTCCTCGACGAGCTGACCCGACGAGCCGATGCCCTGGGCGTTCGAGATCGGATCGAGGTGATCGAAGCCGACATGGGAGATCTGCCGTTCGAGCGCGAGCAGTTCGACGTGATCTGGTCCGAAGGCGCGATCTATAACCTTGGCTTCAGCCGAGGCATCCGGGAATGGCGCGAGTACTTGAAGCCCGGAGGTGTCCTGGTAGTGACGGAGATCACCTGGCTGACGGCGAAAGTACCGGACGAGCTGCGCCAGCATTGGGAAGGCGAGTACTCCGAGATGGCGCTGGCGTCGACGAAGCTGAGGCAGCTCGAAGACTACGGCTACACACCGATCGGCTACTTCGCCCTGCCCGCGGACTGTTGGCTAGAGGAGTACTACGTGCCGCTTGCAGCCGGCTTCGACGACTTCCTTGCGCGCCATGCTGCCGACGAGATGGCTCGGGAGGTCGTCGCTGCAGAGAAGCGGGAGATCGCGCTATACGAGAAGTTCCAGGACCACTACAGCTACGGTTGCTATGTGGCCAGGAAGGTCGCGTAGGACGACCTTGTCTCTGTCGATAAGTGAGCAGCGATGCTGCCCACATCATCACCGGTCGTGCAACTACCGGCCGAACAAGAAAGGACCAACTATGAGATTCGCTGACCTGTCGTTCCTGCTGGTATGCCTCGTGCTGACCGTTGCGTGCGGAGGTGGAGACACTCCCGACGCCGCGTCGACGACCCCCGCCGACTCGGGAACCGAAGCTGCTTCGACCGATGAAGCGCCAGAAAAGCTCTGCGTCGACATGGGGCCGCAGACGCCGCGTGACATTTCCAACCCGGCTGGCACCAACGCCGTCACCTTCCCCGTCGCGCCGGCCGCGACGGAGATGAACCTGTGCAACATCCACACACACACCAACGCTGAGCACAAGGGTCCTGGCTTCAGTGTCTTCGTCAACGACACCGATTCCGGTGGCTATGCCTGCAACGAGACGGCCGGCCTCACCGAAGCCGAGCTGGCCGAGGCGCCGGGCGCCTACCAAGGCGTGAAGCCGGGGGACACGATCGAGGTGCACTGGGTACACACGACCTGCGACGCCACTCCGGGTGAAGGCCTCGGCGCCTGCGTGCCCGAAGGCTGCACCGATCCGCTGCTGCGCGTCGAGACCCAGGTCTTCCTGGTCGTCAACGACCCGAACGCGCTCGACTTCACCACCATGGCCTATGGCGGCAACGTGGTGAACGGTCTGCACCAAGCCAAGATGATCCCCTCCGATACCGGCACTCCGGTCCAGTTCCTCGGCTCTACGACGGGGCCGAAGTTCAATCAGTCGGAGTGTTCGCCGGCGCAGGTGACCTGGAACGTGCGTCCGCAGTGCGCCAAGTTGGACATCGCGTCGCTGCACCGCTGGGCCGAGAGCGAGAACGTCTTCGAAGAGACCAAGTCCCACGGCGTGCGTCAGTTGGTGACTGCTCCGGAGCTGCTGTCGCCGATCCAGTGACATCGACCTGATCCGCGCCTTGCTGCACGGCCTCGCCTTCGGGCGGGGTCGTTGCTTTCGGGGAGGGGCCTCAGGTCTAGAGTCTAGACCGGTGCAGCACTTCCCCAAGCTCCTTCCGACTCCTCGCGCTCACTCCGGCCTCCCTGGACACATCGTCCCAGACAGCCACCGCCGAGGCGACGGCTTCGAAGATCGCCTCGGCCTCGTCTCGCGTCACGCCCGCCGGCCCCGCCAGCCGTAGCAAGTGCTCACGGCCCGGGGCGCGCCCTTCGTCGGCCACGGTCGTGCTGTGCTCCCCGCCGGGACCGTGGGAGAACACGAGATCGTAGGCTGGCGCCAGCCGCCACTCGCCGCTCTCCGTCATCAGGAAGGCGAAGTTCTTGACGTGATCGTCCCGATTGTGCGCCAGGACGTTGAAGGTCATGCGGCGATACACTTCCAACACGTCCTGGTGGTTGCGAGTCAGGACGCGGGTCACCTCCAGCAGCTGCCGGTAGTCACAGCTGGGCAGGCGGAAGTTGGCGTGGATCAGGTTGCCGAAGGTGTGGACGTGTACGCGCTGATTGCCGCGACGGTCGAAGCGCTCGACGCCGAAATAGCGACCTCCCTGCGCCGTTTCGAACAGGCGCGTCGCTGGCATCTGGATACCAGCCTGACGCGCCAGCCGCGAGTAGGCCAGCTCGATCGGCCCGATGTCCGCCGGGTCTTGCTGTGAGCCGAACTTGACCATCCACGCGGCATAGCCGGACGGCAATTCGCTCTCGCCGCTCAGGATCGAGTCCCCACGCAGTCCGATCAACACCTTGGGCCGCGCGCCACCGGGACTGCCACCGGCTCGTAGCAACTGCGGCAGCACGTCCGGAGCGCTGCCGTCGAGCACCTGTTCGGACGCGGTCGCCATCTCGTGCAGGTCGAGCAGCTGTGCATCGCGATCTGCGGGATCGGACGGCGGATGATAGGTCAACGCGCCCATGGTGCGGGTGCCCAGAAAGGCCAGGCGATCGAGCACGGAGACCTCGGCGAGCACCGAGCCGCGCTGGCGCAGGAAGCGGTCCATCAGCAGCAGGCCCCAGGCGTCGGGTAGGGAGTCGTCGAACAGTCCGAAGATGGGGCCGAAGTCGACGTCCCGGTGCTCGACAACTCCGGGCTGCGGTGGCAGCTTGAAGGGCGAGAGCCACAGGGGATCGCGCAGGAAAGCGGGATCGTATTCAAAGACGACGCGGCCTCGGCTCGGCAGCGCCAGCTGACCGATGACGCGCTCGACCCTAGATCGCCAGGTCAAGCGGACCTGCAGCTTCTTCATGGGGGCTTTTTCATAGGTGGCCACGCTGACGCTTCGGTTGCTCGTCACGCGCTTCCAGCTCAGCAATCGAGGACGCCGGAGGTGGCTCGAACAGGCGATCGAAGTCGTCGAGGCGGCCGAGGGCGAAAGCCAGCTTGAGCAGGTTCTGCAGCGACACCTTGCCGCTCTCCTCGAAGCGCCGCAGCGACCCCAGGCTGACGCCCGAGCGCTGCGCCAGCGTCACGCGACGCCACCCGCGCGACAGGCGTAGTCGTTTGAGGCGCTCGGCGAGCGTCGTGCTGATCTCTTCCGGGGTGTGTAGGGCGTAGGGTCGCATGACGGGTTGGTGTCTCCGGATACCGAACCCAGTGTATCGAAACCCCCACATAAACGCCAATATATGAGCTCTACATGCGATATAGATCGATAAACGTCTACATATTAACTGTTACAGCCTGACTTCCATCGAGCTATAGCGTGATCCCCATCAGTCGACGCCAGTCGTCCAGCGACTTGATCTTCATGTAGGTGTTCTGCTTCAGCTCGTCGCCGATCGTCGATGTCGGTGACGGACCGTAGTTGTGGCCGGGATAGAGCACTGTATCCTCCGGCAACTTGGCCAGCTTGCCGGTGAGGGAGTGGTACATCGCCTCGGGATCGCCACCGGGTAGATCGACCCTGCCGCAGCCCTGGACGAAGAGGGTGTCTCCGGCGACGAGACGGTTGTCGATCAGGAAGCATTGGCTGCCAGGGGTGTGGCCAGGCGTGTGGACGAAGCGGATCTGCAAGTCGCCGAGGTCCAGAGTGTCGCTGTCGTCGACCTTGCGCAAGTCGCTGTCCGAGACGCCGGTGACCTTCTTCAGTCCTTCGGCCTCGTGCTTGTTGACATAGAGGGGGACGCCCTTGCGTTCCAGCAGGGCTGCGGCGCCTTCGATCTTGAGACCGAAGAGGTCGCCGCCAACGTGGTCAGGGTGGTAGTGGGTGATCAGGGCGCCGGTGACTTCGTAGTCGTCGGTTTCGGCGAGGTCGAGCAGGCCGCCGACGTCCCAGGCAGGATCGACGACGACGGCTTGGCGTGTCTCGGGATCCCCGATCAGATACATGAAGTTGGCCATCTGGCCAGCCACCGGATGGCGCTGTGCGAGTTCGCGGCCGGAGAGCAGTTGACGGAAGTAGATGTCACGCTGGGTAGTGTCGCTCATGGCTCTATTGTGTGCCGTCACCCCCATCGGACGCCAGTTAGGAAGCTTGGGTGGTCCCCTGTGGCGCGACCTCTAGTCCTCTCGGCCGCAGGGTTCTCTCGAGCAGCGCCAGCAGGCCATCGACCGCCAGGGCGAGCAGGGCAGCGGGGAGAGCGCCCGCCAGGATGCGACGTTCGTCGACCAGCTGCAAGCCGGTGACGATCGGCTCGCCGAGGCCACCGGCACCGATGAAAGCGGCCAGCGTGGCGGTGCCGACGGTGAGCACGGCGGCGGTGCGCACGCCAGCGAGGATGACGGGGGCTGCCAGAGGCAGGCGGACTTGCCGCAAGACCTGACCACCGGTCATGCCCAGGGCCGTGGCGGCCTCGACCGCACGCGGGTTGGCGTCACGAACGCCGGAGTAGGTGTTGCGCAGGATGGGAAAGAGAGAGTAGATCCACAGCGCCACGAGGGCAGGCAGAGTGCCGATGCCAAAGAGCGGAATCATGAAGGCGAGCAGGGCGATGGAGGGCACCGTCTGGGTGATGCCGACCGCGCGAATCACCGACTCCGCCCAGCCGCGTCGACGCTCCAGCCACAGACCGAGTGGGATGGCGAGCGCGGCGCCGAGGAGCAGGGCGGCGGCGCACAATCCCACGTGCTCGAGCGTGCGCTGACCGAGGGCGGCGCGTTCTTGCCACAGGAAGCGCCAAAAGCCCGCTCGCCCGGTGGTACCCGAATTCGACGGCGCGGTATCGCTAGCCGTGTCGACCAGACCCAGGTCGCGCAGGGCGTCGCGAGCGACGTTCGCTTCGCTGTCACCATCGACCTGCAAGCGCCGGTTGAGAGCGCGCAGGGTCTCTTCGTCCAGGGTATCGGCGAGCAGGGAGAGCACCACGGCGATTTCGGGGTGGCGTTGCAGTGCCGCGCCGGAGACGAGCGGCGCCGCCTGGTAGGGCGGGAAAAAGCCACGGTCATCGTCGAGCACGACCAGGTCGTGCACCAGCAGGCGACCATCGGTGGTGTAGACGTCGAGCACGTCGATCTCACCATCGCCAGCAGCCTGGTATTTGAGAGCCTGCTGCATGCCGATGACGGAGGCGAAGCGCAGACCGTAGGTCTCGCGCAGGCCCGGCAGGCCGTCCGGACGCTCGTTGAACTCGTAGCCAAAGGCCGCTCTCAGCTCGGGCGCGATGGCCGCCAGATCCGAAATCGAGCGCAGGCCGTGCTCTTCGGCCAGGGCCCGCGGCACGGCAATCTCGTAGGCGTTCTCGAAGCCCAGAGGTGCCAACCACACGAGCTCGTAGCGGCGCAGGAACTCCCGCCGGACCGAACGTAGTGTTTCGACGGCACTGCCAGCCTTGCCGGGGGCGCCGGGCTCTTCACCGAGGATCGACACCCAACCAGTGCCGGTGTACTCGGGGTAGACGTCCGCGGCGCCGGTGCACACCGCTTCGAAGCACACCTGGGTGCCAGCAAGGCCCAAGCGTCGTTCGACGTCGAGGTCTGTGCGCGCTTCGATCAGCTGCGCGAACATCTCGCCCAACAGACGGTTTTCCGGAAAGTTCTTGGACGCCACCACGACCGAGTTCCGTGCCGTTGCTGAGGCGGCTGCCGAGACGCACAGCCCGACCGTCAGGAACAGCAGCAACACGAGGCTCCGAACCTGCCTCACGATTCCTCGCTTTCTGGGGTGACCCCTTGCCTCAAACGCAACAACTCCCCGACGTACCCGTCCGCTGGCGTCGACGTCAGTTGCTCGGGCGTTGCCAGCTGCAAGAGCTTGCCCGCCTGCATGACGCCGATGCGGTCGGCCAACTTGAAGGCTTCGTCGAGATCATGGGTGACCAGCAGCATCGTTTTGCCGAGGCGGCGCTTGAGGTCGAGGAACTGGTCTTGCAGTTCGAGGCGCGTCAGGGCGTCGAGGGCACCGAACGGCTCGTCGAGTAGCACGACGTGCGGATCCGCCGCCAGCGCCCGGGCAAAGGCGATACGTTGGCGTTGTCCGCCCGAGAGTTCCAGCGGATAGCGCGCCCCGAAGGTGGACTCTGGCATGCCGACGAGGTCCAGTACCTGCGCCACGCGCGAACGTCGACGGTCCAGATCCCATCTCAGCAGCGACGGCACCAGCTCGACGTTGCGCCGTACCGTCCAGTGCGGTAGAAGCCCACCGTCCTGCGGCACGTAGCCGAGTCGCCGCCGCAAGGGAATGGGATCCAGGTCCATCACGTCCTCCCCTTCCACCCGCACCGTTCCGGACGTCGGCTCGACCATGCGGTTGAACGAGCGCAGCAGCGTCGTCTTGCCGCAGCCGCTTTCGCCGATCAACGCCACTGTCTCACCGGCGGTGACCGTCAGAGATACCGAGTCGAGGGCGACGACGTCACCGGGATAGACCTTGCGGATGTCGCGGGCTTCGAGAACCGCCTTGGTCGCCGGCGTCGAGGAAGAAGGCATGGCGTCAGTGTATCGCGGTCTACAATCGGCTCAGGTCGCGAAACCGTGTCCGCCTTCATCCACTGCAGGGAGGTTCTATGAAAAGCCAGCGCATCACCTTTCTCGGCTCCCAGGGCGAGCAGCTCGCCGGACGCCTCGAGACGCCATCACACGGGAAGCCGCACGAGTTCGTGCTGTTCGCTCACTGCTTTACCTGCTCCAAGGATCTCAAAGCCGTGGGACGCATCAGCAAGGCGCTGGTCGAACGAGGGCTCGGGGTACTGCGCTTCGATTTCACGGGCTTGGGGGAGAGCGAGGGGGACTTTGCAGACACCAACTTCTCGTCCAACGTCCAGGACCTGATCGCCGCGGCGGACTACTTGCGCGAGCACCACCGGGCACCGGCTTTGCTGGTAGGCCACAGTCTCGGTGGCGCCGCTGTCTTGGCGGCCGCGGCCGAGGTGCCGGAGGCAACGGCGGTGGCGACGATCGGGGCGCCGGCATCGACGCAGCACTTGCGGGCGAATGTGCTTGCCGGGGTGGAAGCAAAGATGCAGGAAGGCGTGGCCGAGATCCAGCTGGCGGGGCGACCCTTCCGCATCAAGAAGCAGCTGCTCGACGACCTCGACGAGGGCCATCTCGACGGGCGGCTGCGCGATCTGGGCAAGGCACTACTGATTCTGCACTCGCCGGTCGACGAAATTGTCGGCATCGACCAGGCCAAAGAGATCTACCAGGCCGCGCGTCATCCCAAGAGCTTCGTGTCGCTGGACGATTCCGACCATTTGTTGACACGCGAACGGGACGCACGCTATGCCGCGGACGTGCTCGCAGTATGGGCGGGACGCTATATCGACCTTGGAGAGGCGGAGCCGGGTGCGGTCGACCAGGAGCGCCCGGAGCTGGAGACGGGGCAGGTGCTCGTGATCGGCGGAGCGCAGGGTTACGCGAACGACGTCTACACGCCGCACCATCACCAGCACGCCGACGAGCCAGTATCCGTAGGAGGCGCGGACACCGGCCCGAATCCTTACGACTTCCTACTCAGCGCGCTTGGCGCCTGCACCTCCATGACCCTGCGTATGTATGCGGACCGTAAGCAGTGGCCACTGGAGGGTGTGCGCGTCAAGCTGCGCCACGGCAAGGTGCACGTCCGCGACTGTGAGGACTGCATGAGCGACGACGGCAAGATTGACGAGATTCACCTGGAGCTGGAGATCCTCGGCGATCGTCTGGATACGGCGCAGCGCGAGCGCATTGCCGAGATCGCCGGACGCTGCCCGGTTCACCGGACGCTGACCACCGAGACCAAGATCCGCACCCATGTGCTGTCGCCCTAGCACCGGTCGTTCGAAGGACACGAGCGATCCTCGGCACCCGTGGCGCAAATATGGCGTCCTCGCATGAAGACGCCTGCGCGGTCGACTGTCCACAAAAACGTCCACATTCTGTTCACGCGGCTCGCAGCGTAGCCACTGGAACCCGCTCGTGGCGGCCCAAGCCCAACCTGGCACAGTTCCTGCTTTAGACAAGACGCGAAGGATAGACGTCCGAGACAGACGCTACAGAGAACAGACACTGACAATCTCAGCTCCTCCTCAGGTACACCCTATGACGCCCACACCCAGCTCCACTCCTCAGCACCCGCAAGGGTGGCTTGGTCCTGGGTCGGCGGCGTTACTCGCCGGCGTGCAGCGGTTGCAACCTTGCGCGCCGGCTTTCGTATCGATTTCACAGCCTGCCTACGGCGGGCTCGAGACCAAATAGCACAGCTTCTTCCTCCCCCTTCTTCCTCCTCCTCACCCCTTCCTCCTGCCGGGGCAGAACGTTCTACGACGCTCTGTCCCGGCTCCTGCCTTCTAGGCGACTTCCGCGGGCAGCGAGTACCGACACGCGGTCTTTTACGCTATTCCCACCCAGGAGCGTGCCATGGGCGGTGGTTGCCCATATAATCCCTTCCTGTGAACTCGCACGACGGGGAACCTCGAATCCTGCCCCGCGCCGAACATTCGATCTCTCGGCGCAATATCGCCAAGAACGCCGTCAAGGTGCTGTACCGGCTACACAATGCCGGCTACAAGGCGTGTCTCGTGGGCGGAAGTGTGCGCGACCTGATGCTGGGCCGGACGCCGAAGGACTTCGATGCCGGCACGGATGCCAAACCGGCACAGATCAAGAAGCTGTTCCGCAATTCGCGCATCATTGGCAGACGCTTCCGGCTCGTTCACGTCTTCTTCCAGGGCGAGATCATCGAGGTCTCGACTTTCCGCAGCCCACCGCAGCCGGAGGAACAAGATAGCGCGCCCGACGACTTGCTGATCACCAGCGACAACACTTTCGGCACCCCCGAACAGGACGCCTTCCGCCGCGACTTCACGATCAACGCGCTGTTCTACAACATCGGCGACTTCTCGGTGATCGACTACGTGGGAGGCATCGAAGACCTGGAACGGCGGCTAGTCCGCTGCATCGGCGATCCCAACGTGCGCTTCCGCGAGGATCCGGTGCGCATGATGCGTGCCTGTGAGTTCGCGGCACGCCTGGGCTTCGGCATCGAAGACCGGACGCAAGAGGCCATTCTCAGCCACCGCGAGGAACTGCACAAGGCGTCGTCGGCGCGCCTGACGGAAGAACTCTTGCAGCTGCTGCGCTGTGGTCACGCGGGCGCGGCGGTGCAATGGATGCTCGACCTCGGCATGGCGGAGATTCTGCTGCCCGAGGTTCACGACATGCTCGGCGCCCGCCAGCGCGGCCTGGGCGATTTCGCGCGCATCCTGCCGGTGATCGACCGCCTGGCGCTCGCCGGCAAAGACCTGGACGACAGCGTCTTGCTCGGGGCCTTGCTGGTAGCACGCGTACTGACGGAGCGCGACGAGCGCGAGCAGACGCGAGGCGGGCCGCTGCGGCGGCAAGAAGTCGATGAGCTGACCAAGGAGACGCTGCAGCCCTTCTTCGATCGCTACCGGCTCTCCAACGCCAAGTGCCACGTGACGGTGCGCGCCCTGACGCTCTTCCAGCGCCTGTGCGAGCCGGGAATGAAGCCTGGCCTGCAACGACGCCTGACGCAGCGCGCCGGCTTCCAAGATGCCATGCGCTTGTTCGACATCCTGGTGGACGCCAGCGGCGAAGGTCAGGAAGTGCGAGACCACTGGCAGCGCCTCGCGGCCGAGGTCAAGAGCGCTCCAGGTGGCGGTGCGGAAGAGACAGACGAGAGCAGCAAGCCCAAGCGGCGACGGCGACGACGGCGTCGGGGAGGCAAGAAGAGAGGTGGCCCATCGCGGCCAGCGCAGGAGTGACGTATCATCGAACTGCACGCTTCGTGACCAGGCGCTGACGCCACCGCCGGTATCCGCGACGAGGCACGAAGACGCACCGTCTACCCAACGACTACACATCTCCATCAGACGGCCGTCGGCCGCACCCTGACGAGAAAGGCAAGCTATGGCCTGGTTCATAGACGCATATCGATCACCGGTAGCCAAGAAGGCCGTGATGGCTGTCACGGGCCTCATGCTCTTTGGCTTCGTGCTCGGCCACATGGTCGGTAACCTGAAGCTCTATCTGGGCGAAGCGGCGCTCAACCACTATGCCGAGTGGCTGCGTACCCTCGGTGAGCCGATGATTCCGCACGGCCAGGCGCTGTGGATCGCCCGCATTGGACTGCTGGCAGCGGTCGTGCTGCACATCTGGTCAGCCTGGCAGGTGAGCGTGCTGAGCCGCAAGGCGCGGCCGCGGCGCTACGTCAAGCAGCATTACGTGCAGGCCACCTACGCCTCGCGCACCATGCGCTGGGGCGGTGTCATCGTGCTGGCCTTCATCATCTACCACTTGCTGCACTTGACCTTCGGCTCCGTGCATCCCGAGTTCGAGCCCGGTGAGGTCTACCGCAACGTGGTGATCGGCTTCCAGAGCATCTGGGTATCACTGTTCTACATCGTGGCCAACATCTTCCTGGCGCTGCACCTCTACCATGGCCTGTGGAGCCTGTTCCAGAGCCTCGGCTGGAACCACCCGAGTATCAAGAATCTTCGGCGTCCGATCGCGGCGGTCTTCGCACTCGTGGTCGCTGCCGGCAACATCTCCTTCCCGCTAGCCGTGCTCTTTGGCGTGGTCACGCTACCCGCCTGAAGCCGAGACGAACCGAAAGGACAACGATGGAACTCGACGCCAAGATCCCTTCCGGCCCCATCTCGGAGAAGTGGGACCAACACCGCTTCGACATGAAGCTGGTCAATCCGGCCAACAAGCGCAAGTTCAACGTCATCGTGGTGGGTTCCGGCCTGGCCGGCGCTGCAACGTCCGCGACGATGGCGGAACTCGGCTACAACGTGCGCTGCTTCTGCTACCAGGACAGCCCGCGGCGCGCCCACAGCATCGCTGCTCAGGGCGGTATCAACGCGGCCAAGAACTACCAGAACGACGGTGACAGCATCTTTCGCCTGTTCTACGACACCGTCAAGGGTGGTGATTTCCGCTCGCGCGAGGCCAACGTTTATCGCCTGGCCCAGACCAGCGTCAACATCATCGATCAGGCGGTCGCTCAGGGCGTACCGTTCGCCCGCGAGTATGGCGGCCTGCTCGACAACCGCTCGTTCGGTGGCGCGCAGGTGTCGCGTACCTTCTACGCCCGCGGCCAGACCGGCCAGCAGTTGCTGCTCGGCGCCTACCAGGCACTGGCACGGCAGATCCACCGCGGCAAGGTGACCATGTTCCCGCGCACCGAGATGCTCGACGTGGTGGTCGCCGACGGCCGCGCGCTGGGCATCATCACGCGCGACATGGTGAGCGGCAAGATCGAGCGTCACGCCGCCGACGCGGTGGTGCTGGCGACCGGCGGGTACAGCAACGTCTACTTCCTGTCGACCAACGCCAAGGGTTGCAACGTGACGGCTGCCTGGCGCGCGCACCGGCGCGGCGCGTTGTTCGCCAACCCTTGCTTCACCCAGATCCATCCGACCTGCATCCCGCCGCACGGCAACGTGCAGTCGAAGCTGACGCTGATGAGTGAGTCCCTGCGCAACGACGGCCGCATCTGGGTGCCCGCCAAGGCGGGTGACAGTCGACCACCGAACCAGATTCCGGACAGCGAGCGCGATTACTACCTGGAGCGCAAGTACCCGGCCTTCGGTAACCTGGTACCGCGCGATGTTGCTTCGCGCAACGCCAAGTACGTCGTCGATGAGGGTCGCGGTGTCGGGACGAGTGGCGTCGGCGTTTACCTCGACTTCCGTGACGCCGTCCGGCGCGACGGCCGCGACTCCATCGAGGCACGTTACGGCAACCTGTTCCAGATGTACGAGCGCATCACTGGCGACGATCCGTACTCGGTGCCGATGCGCATCTACCCGGCGCCGCACTACACGATGGGCGGCCTGTGGGTGGACTACAACCTGATGACCACGGTCGAGGGTCTGTATGCCATCGGCGAGGCCAACTTCTCGGACCACGGCGCCAACCGCCTGGGTGCCAGCGCGCTGATGCAAGGTCTCGCCGACGGCTACTTCGTGTTGCCGTACACCATCGGCGACTACCTGGCTCGCCACCTCGGCCAGGACAAGATCGACACCGATCATGCTGCCTTCGAGGACACCGAGAACGAGGTCCGCGCGGGCATCGACAAGCTACTGTCGATCGATGGCACGCGCACGGTCGACGACTTCCACCGCGCCCTCGGCAAGGTGGTGTGGGACGAGTGTGGCATGTCGCGCACCGAGAAGGGCCTGAAGTCGGCGCTCGAGCGCATTCCCGAGCTGCGCGAAGAGTTCTGGAGTACCGTCAAAGTTACCGGTACGGGCGAGAGCTTCAACCAGAGCCTGGAGAAAGCCGGCCGCGTCGCCGACTTCTTCGAGCTGGCGGAACTGATGTGCCACGACGCCCTCGATCGCCAGGAAAGCTGCGGTGGTCACTTCCGCGAGGAATACCAGACCGCAGAAGGGGAAGCCCAACGCCGGGACGACGAGTACAGCTACGTCTCCGCCTGGGAATACAAGGGCGCCGGCCAGCAGCCGATCCTGCACAAGGAAGACCTCGAGTTCGAACACGTGAAGCTGACCCAGAGGAGCTACAAATAATGAAGGTTACCCTCCATGTCTGGCGCCAGAACGGTCCTGAAGCCGAGGGCCGGATGGAAACCTACACCGTCGACGGGGTCAACGACGACATGTCGTTCCTGGAAGTCTTGGACACGCTCAACGAGCAGCTGACGCTCGAGGGCAAGGAGCCCGTCGCGTTCGATCACGACTGCCGCGAGGGCATCTGCGGTGCCTGCGGCATGGTGATCAACGGCCAGGCTCACGGTCCTCTGGACAGCACCACGACCTGCCAGCTGCACATGCGTCACTTCAAGGGCGAGACCGAGTTCTACCTCGAACCCTGGCGCGCTCGCGCCTTCCCAGTGGTGCGCGACCTGGTCGTCGATCGCATGGCCTTCGACCGCATCATCCAGTCGGGTGGCTACATCTCGGTCAACAGCGGCAGTGCACCGGAGGCCAACCTGACGCCCGTCGAGAAGGACGTCGCCGACCGCGCTTTCGACGCCGCCACCTGCATCGGCTGCGGCGCCTGCGTGGCGCAGTGCCCGAACGGCGCGGCACAGCTCTTCACCGCCGCCAAGGTGTCGCACTTGAGCCTGCTGCCGCAAGGACAGCCGGAACGCTGGCACCGCGTCGAGGCGATGGTGGCACAGATGGAAGACGAAGCCTTCGGTAGCTGCACCAACTTCGCCGAGTGCGAGGCAGTGTGCCCGAAGGGCATCAGCATCGACTTCATCGCCCGCCTGAACGCGGACTTCCTGAAGGCCAAGGCGCGCAACGCCCAGAGCTGACGTTCAGGTAAGCTGAGACTTGGCGATCGGAGCAGCTCTGAGGGGTACTCAGAGCTGCTTGACGTCATCCAGATCAAGAGCGAAGAGCAACTGGAACGTGTCACGAATGCGCTGCTGCAGGTCCGGAGCCTGGCGCAGCGGACCTACCAGGGTGTTCGGATCCCGACTCTCACCCTCGATCCACAGGTTGGCGCACAGCACCTGGAGCGGTGGGCTGCCGGGTTCGAGGATCTGGGGATCGGTATCGTACACGCCGAGGTGTTCCAGCGTCGCGTGAGCAGCCAGGGCGCAGGCGTCGGGCAGGGCGAACAGCGACGGCTGGCGCTGCCGCAGAGCCATCGCTTGCTCTTGCCAGCGCACCAGGTTCTGCGCCGCCTGGGGATCATGCCGCGGCGCCAGCTCTCGGGCCCGGAAGGCCATCCAGCCCGGCTTGGGCCAATTCAGACGGTCGCACACCATCTCGACCAGCTCGGTGCCGTTCGAGCCATCGGCCGAGACCATGATATCGAGTTCGTTGGCGGCTCGCACGGCTTCCAACAAGCGAGCGCCGGGCAGTAAGTCGCTCGTGCGCTGCACCACCGGTGCCGTGCAATGGTAGCGCCCTACTGGTGCCATCAGGGCCAGGTCGAGAAGATAGAGCGCGGTCCAGCGGGCCCTGCCGGGATCGTTCGGCAGCAGCGAGCGTAGCGGGTTGAGCGTGTGGCGGGCGGTTGCCGGCAGATCTCGCGACACCGGGTCTGGCAGGTCTTCGATCTGGGCCAGTTGCGCGGCTGCTTCCAGGATCATGCGCCCGCTGGCGATCACTGCCGGCGCCTGCGGTGGCGGTGTGTCCAGACGCCGCATCAGTCCTTGCCGCGGCAGACGCCAGCGCGGGCGCGGGCGGTCCTGCTGCAGGAGCAGGATCTCCTGGTACAGCCGGTTGAACTCGCCCAGGCCTTCGCTCAGGTGAGCGTCCAGGGTCAAGTGTGAGAGCCGCTGGCAGGACTCGTGGAGCTCTAGCGTCGCCTGCAGCATCTGCGCCACTACAGGATGCGTTTCTTGCTCCGCCCACGGCCTCAAGGGCCAGCCTCGACGACGGCCGTGGCGCAGACCGAAAGAGACGTTGGAGAGGATCGTCGAGGTCGCGATCTCGGAAATGTCGGTGACGAACTGGCCGAGACTGGTGCCGAGGATCTGCAGGCGGTGCTGTGCCGCGTGCGGGTGGCTCGGTGGCTGATGCAGGCGCTCCAGCAGGGCCAGCGGCTCCAGGTAGTGGCCCTGCGGGGCCACCAGGAGACAAGTGTTGGCGCGCCGTCCGTACGCTTCAGGGTTGAGGGAAGTAGCCGGCAATCGTTCGTGCCCGCAGCTCGGGATGGTTGGGCAGTTCCACCTCGACCTCACGCCAGCTGTCCTCGTCCCCGGGATCGGCCGGATAGTACCCGAGCAGATACTGGCTACGCAGCTCGCGCTCGATCTCTTGATAGATAGCGCCTAGGTTGTTGGTGTTGGGCAGATAGTAGACTCGGCCGCCCGAGGCATCGGTCAGGCGGTCGAGACGGCCGGTGAAGTTGCGCATACCGAGGCTCAAGTCATCGCCACGTGCAACACCGGGGTGGAGCACGATCAGGTAGATCGGCACCCCGGCCCGCTGCGCCAGCTGGTAGCAGGTACGGAACGGCATCTCTTCTTCTTCAACGGCACCGTCCGAGAACAGCACCAGGGCCTTCTTGCCACGCACCGCCTGCAGTTCGAGCAGCGAGAACACCACCGCTTCCCACAGGTCGGAATCGCCACTGGCCTCAAGGCTGTCGATACCGGTTACCAGACGCTTGAGATCACCGCTCAGTGCGCGCGAAAGCCGAGGGTCGGTGTCGAAGTCGACCAGGAACGCCGCGTCGCGGTCCGACAGCACGGCGCGCACGAAGTCACCGGCCGCTTGCTGCACCGCTGGCAATTTGACGAACATGCTGGCCGACGAGTCGATCGCCAGACCGAGCGTCAAGGGAAGCGAGCCGGCGTCTTCGAAGGCCTCGACGCTCTGGCGGCTGCCGTCTTCCTTGACGATGAAGTCCTCGGCCGTCAATCCCTGCACCGGCTTGCCATCAGCGTCCGTGACGACGGTGTACAGCTCGACCAGGCGAATACTCACCCGTTCGGCGAAATCGGGATCGTCCGGGATCAGCACGTCTTCGGCCATGCGACCATCGTCGAGAAAGGCCGCGGCGCGCAAGAATCCGTCGGTGCTTGGCAGCACGACGCGTTGGCGTAGCGGTGGGCCGTAGAGCGTGGCCAGCAGCTGGTCGTTCCAAGAAAGCTCGACGCGATCCAGCCGCCGGCCAACCGGCACGTTGACGTCGACCGCCACGTCGGTGGGACCAGGCTGCAGCCGCGAGGGCTGGGTCAGGAAGACACGGAAGTTGCCGCCGGCGTCGTTGATCAGCAGAATGTCGCGTCCGACCTCCTGGCCGGCGGGGCCGTAACCCACGACCCAGAGTGTGCGCCGCTGCGGCAGGTTGCCGAGTCGGATGCGTGCCTCGTAGGGCGGTGCGTCGACTTCGGCGACCTGCTCACCATCGAGGAAGAAGACAACCCGCTGCACGATGCTGCTCTGCACGCGCGCCTCGAAGGTCACACGGCCGCGCAGCACTTCCTCGTCTGGAGCCAGCAGGCGGATCGCCCTGGGTCGCGCGAGCAGAGACTCTTCGCGGGCTGGCCGTGCCGTCGACTCGGCGGCCTGCGCCAGCGCGCTGGTCGCTCCAGCGCCAGACACGGCAGCAACGGTGCCGCCCCAGGTCGACGACTCCAGATCCTCGACCAGCACCACGACACGATCCGCCCCGGTGGGCAGCTCCAGTTCGCGCTCGACCAGCCAATCCTGCTGCTCCGCCAGGCCGCCGACGTTGCGCACCTCGTGCAGCAGCCGCAGGGTCGACCCGTCGGCCGCCGCCAACCCGTAGGTGACCCGGATGTTCGTCTGCTGGCGGGCTGGCCGGGCGGAATCGGCCGCGGCGGAGTCGGCTGTGGCGGAATCCGCCAGTGGCGTCAGGTCCGTGCGAGTCTGCAACAAGCCGCTGCGCACCTCAGGAGCATCCAGAGTGTCAGCACCCCGGTCGGACGCGTCATCGCTCGCCGGATCGAGCTGCAACGACGACAACATCTCCAGCTGACCGTCTTCGAGTTCACCACGCAGCAAGCGCCGCACCCGAGCGGCAGCAACGGTTTCCGGAGGCGTACGCGACACCCAGGCACGGCTGCGCAGATTCCACTCGTCACCTCGACCATCGGAGGGGCTGTCGACGCGGATCGGCAGTGCACCGTCTGCCGACCGCGGCAAGGGCACGCGCAAGGTCCAAGCACGCGCCTGCTGTTCGACGACCGGAATCAGCTGGCGCGGGTCCGCCACTGGCGCACCGCCGGTGATCCGGGCCAAGGTGCGCATCGCCGCCTGGGCATCCAGCAACACGGGAGTATCGCTGGCCTGCACTACTTCTTCTTCACCCTGGAGCCGCCGACGCAAGCTCTCCAGCGACACCGAAACCCAAGGCACAGCCGTGGGCGCGTCGCGCGTCGCAGCTTCGAAGTCGTCGAGGTCGTAGGCGTCCTGCGCTGGTGCCTCTTCGACCTGCAGCGGACCGAAGACCACCGGCACTGTCGTCCAACCATAGATCGACAGCGTCCGCGCGAGGTCCAGCACGAGACCGGAAAGATCGGGCACGGCGCCGCTGCGCCGCAGCTGTTCGGCCTGGTCGACGGGCAGGACATCGAGGTAGAAACGTTCCGGTTCGAGATCGAAGCCGTCGGTGATCCAGAACAGCAGGCGCCGTTCTCCCGGCGCCGGCAAGGGACGGCGCGCTACCCAGGTCAGTAAGTGGTCGACCTGCCGGCGCAGTAAGGCCTGCTCTTCGGCCATCGCTTCACGCACACGCTCCGCGAGGCTGGACGCCGCTGGGCTGCTCAGCACGCTATCGTCGCGCCGCAGCCTCTCGACCTGCTGCAGAAACTGACGTCGACGGGTGCGCAGCTCGTCGCTGCCGCCGTCTTGGGTGGCCTGGTTGGCCCGAATCGCCCCTTGACTCAGGGAGCTGTCGAGCAGCAGAGGATCCCGGGTCGCGGGCAGGGTAACCCGTGGATCCGGCTGCGCCCGCACCACTTCGACGGCGCCAACATCGGTGAGCTGGCGTGCCGCTTCGGTGAAGGCGAGCGCGGCGCGGCGCAGAGTGCTGTCACCGGCCAGGCTGTGGTCGAAGTAGAGCACCACGTCCCACGGCGAATCGAGTCGGCGCAAGGGGCCGGCTAGCGGGCGCTCGACGAACTCGACCGGCACCCGTTGGCCGTCGACCGTCACCGTCAGATCGCCAGCATCGAGGTCGAAGACGGGTTGGTTGCCGCCGTCGAGGGCCAGGAGGCGGAGTTCGATGCTGGCTTCGCCCGCTACCGCGGCTCCAGGGATCTGGGTACCAGGAGGATTGGCCGTCCGCGTCGCGGCGAGCGGGGCCTGAGCGTGCGTCGCGGGCAACCCTGCCAGCAGCAGTACTGTGAACAGCAGTACGGCTGGCAGCAGAGCCGGCAGCCGTGTTGCTCGTGGGTGAGCGATCGGCGCCGGGCGCCGTCGGCGCTGTGCCGTCGAAGGCGGCGCAGCGGCAAAATGGTAGAAGGAGCGGTCGATCCAGTACATGGTAGAGGCGCCCCGGTCTGCTCGCAAAGGTGGTGCGGCAACCGGCGACGCCCCTAGAGATTATTGGATCGGAGAGGTTAGCTCAAGCCGTAGCTTCCAAAAGCATGTCTTCCAATCCCAGAAGGCGAGCCATCTGCGGATCTGGAGCACGCACTTCCAGCGGTTTCAGGTACAGCGTCGTGGCCGCATTGATCGGCTTTGCCGCCAGTTCTCGCAGTGGCCGACGCTCGATCACCGGATCGCAAACGAGGTAGTGCGCTGCCTGGTAGATGACGACTTCGTGCTCCGGCGGATAGGTCTGCAGCAGAATGTCGACCAACACCTGCAACCCCTGCTGGTTGTACTCCTGCGACTGAAAGGTCAGGTCGCCGACGCAGCCCGCCTGCCAGATCACCAGTGCGCTACCGGGATCGAAGCGGCGGTGGGTCAGCAGAAAGTCGGTGGCTTCGAAGCTCTGGCAACCGACCGGCCCCGGGTCGATACCGAGGTCCGCGAACAGGCAGTCTTCGGCCGAGATACCGGGCAACATCTGGGCCTCGTAACCCTCCTCGCGTGCGCGCCGTACCGCCTCGTGCGACGGATTGACGAAGACCCCGGGATGACCGTAGAAGGCGGCGCAGACGTGCAGACCTTCGCGCACCAACTCGAGCATTCGATCGACCATCTGGCCATAGGTCTCGAAGCGCGGCTTGTCGTCGCCGTAGAAACGGAACAGCGACTCCGTGTTGGGGTTGAGCGAATCGAGCCAATCCTGGGCCAGTTGATCCGCCATGACGTAGAGAACGCGGTCCGCCCTGCGAATGTGTGCGATCGCTTCTTGGGTGGTGTGAGCACCGACCTGGATGCCGGTGCCGACGATGGTCAAAGAGCCAGCTTTCAAGGGTTCGCCTCCTAAAGGCAGTCCATGAGATAGGGAAACTCAACAAACCCCGGCAACCGCGTGAAGCCGTTGCCGGGGCGACCGTGGAGAGGTATGGGGGGAGTGTCAGGCCGTGGCCTGGTAGATCTCGCGCGTCTGCACGCCGAGCATGATGATCGGCGAGGGTTGAACATCAGTGGTGAGAAAGCGCATCTGACTCTCTTCGCGGCGCTGCAGGGCGTCCTGGTGATGAGTGGACAGGCCGCTGGCCTGGAGAAGATCCTGCGGGGAACGGCGGAAATCCACCGCCTGCATCGGGTCGCTGACCAGTTGCAAGAGGAACTGCTTCAGGTTGTTCGAGTCGTTGCTGCTCTGATGGATCATCTGGCAATCTCCAAGTAGATGAATTCAAGGGGGGAATTCAGGTTACGACGCTTGATGTGATGCAAGAACCTCGATGAGAGTTCGATCGAGGCCAGCTCTGCATGGGAGCTGAAGGCTCCGCGACAGACCGGCGGGCAACCGCCAGAGCGGCACCCGATCGGGCACCGCTGCCGTGCTTCATGCGTTCATGGGCTCAGACGAACGTCGGGCGAGAAACGTGAATTTTCTGGAATTTTCTCTTGCCGGCGCCGATCGGGCGATCAGCTGGCTTCTTGCGTGAGCTGCTGGAAGGTGGCGGCCACGGGATTGTGAACCCAGAAGCGGCGCTGTGCCGGTCCGGAAAGGTGGCCCGAGATGCGGCGCAAGAGAATGCCAGCCTTCTCCCGATGGTCGTCCCCAGCGCCGGCTTGATAGAGGACTAGGTGTAGCTCGGCCCGAAGACTCACAGGCATTCGGTCGTGTGTCTCGACAGTCTGCGGGTCTGCTTCCCCGATCAAAGCCAAGTAGGCCTGCGGCAGGATGCCGGGAGTATCCAGGGAATACTCGACCGAGAGATCGGAGGCTTCCATGAGCAAGGGCCTTGCGGAACGGAGGTTCTCTCTCCGAATGAAGAGCCTTGCCAGCGACATGGCGATTTCCGCCTCAGCACGCTTGGCGCTAAGTTCTTGATGAAATTCGAGAGCGGAGTGATAGAGCCTCTCCGCCTGATCCAGATCGCCCCGAGCAAACGCCAGATCTCCCAGGTAGAGCGAGAAATAGCCTTCAAGATATATAGCCTCGGTCAACCTTGCTAGTTGCAACCCTTGCTGCAGTACCTCTTCGGCCTCTTCGAGCTTCCCCTCGTCCAGAGCAAGACGGCCCAGCAATCCAAGGGTCAATCCTTCTCCCTGGCGGAAACCGATCTCCTTGGACAACCGCAGGCTTTGCCCCAACTCGGAGCGGGCACGCTCGTAGTCTCCCAGATTGCGCAGTGTCAGTCCCAACATGGCACTGATACGCACTCTCAACTCGAGCGAATGCACCTGTTCGACGTGATCCATCCCTGCATCAAACTGGCTCAAAGCCGACTCGTATCGTCCCATCCCCAGGAGAGCGCCGCCCACCGCGAGGCGACATGCTGCCTGCAGGTGAAGATCCTGAAGGTCCTGAGCCAGCTTCAGACGTCGCTCCAGCCACGTCAGCGAGTCCTCGAACTCTCCCAGTTGCAGTGACACACTGCCCATGAGACCGAGTACTTCGGCGTGCAAGTCGTCGTCCTCGTGCCTTTCGGCATACTGGAGAGGAGGCTGCAGCGCACTACGCGCCTCCCAGTAGCGTGCTCGGTTCATCAACAGGCGAGCCTGCGCGACTTCGGCCCAGGCGACGCGTCCGGGATCCTCCGCGCTACGTGCGGCTTCCAGTGCTGCCACGGCCGTCTCGTTCTCTTCCTCGCGATAACCCATGAGGTCGAGACACTCGGTCTGCCGCAACAGAACATCACAGCGAAGGGCCGGATCAGTGACAACCCTCAGCGCGATCTGGCTCAGCTCCAACAAGGTCTCGTGCTGGTAGCGACGGGCCAGGAAGTCCAGCGCCCGCAGCAACGTTCGCCCCCCCCTCTCGATGTCGCCGCCGCGCAGGAAGTGCTCACACAGGAAGACTGCCTCGCGGCCGGAGATCTCCTCGGCCGGCAAGCTGGCCAAGCCTTCGCGCTCTTCGTAAACCTCGGCCAGGCGCCGGTGCGCCGCCCAGCGCTCGTCCGGTGACAAGCGGGCCGCCAGCATCTCCGGCAGTTGGTGCTGGTCAAATCGATAGTCGGTACCCAGAGCCCACACCACGCCGCTACGCCGCTCGATCGCCGCCAGCTGATCCAGGACCTGCAGGCGCTTGAGGCCAAGCATGTGTGCCACCAAGTCAGGGTCGAAGTTGTAGCCCTGCAGTGACGCGGTTCCGAGCAAGTCGAGCTGTTCGTCGCTCAACGCAGCGAGGCGCGTCTCCAGCAGCTCGCGCACGGAAGCCGGAATCTCGAGCACCGCGAGCTCGTCGTGCAGGCTGTAGGCACCGCCCGCCGACGGCCGCAGGTTGCCGCGCGAAATCAAGTCGTGGACGATCTCGCTGATGAAGAAGGGATTGCCGTCGGCGCGCACCGCCAGCCGCGGACCCAACTGCTCGGCGGTGCTGGTCGATGCCAACATTTCGTCGAGCAAGCGTACGACCTGGCGCTCAGATAACCGCGACAGGTGGATCTTGCGGCAGTGGTCGAGCTGCCGCACGTCTTCGAGCTGGGGCACGCTGGTGCCCGAGCGGCAGGTGCCGATCAACAGGATCGGGTGGCCATCGACCTCGCGTGCCAGCGCACGGAAGTAGTTCAGGGTTTCCTGCCCGGCAAACTGCAAATCTTCGACGATCCACAGCACTGGCCGCTCGCTGGCCAGTGCACAGGCGAGGTAGGACAGCACCGCCTGCAGAGCTTCCTTGGGCAGGGGTTCGACGTCGGCAGGGGGCAGCCGACCGCGCAGCAGGGCAGCGAACGCCGGCACCAGACGCGTGGTCAGAGACAGGTACCGCTGCAGCTGCGACTCGAGCTGGAACTCGCCGAGATGCTCGTGGACCGCCTGGAACAGTGGATTGACCGATGCCCGCGGCTGGGCCGCGCCGTAGAGCACGTGCAGGCCTTGGCTCGACTCGGCCAGGCGCTGTAGGAACGCATCGACCAACCGTGTCTTACCGATACCGGCTTCACCTTCGAGCAACACGACCCTACCGCGGCCGCGGCTGGAGTCGCGCAGCAGCGCATGCAGGGTCTCCAGCTCGGTAAAGCGACCGACGAACGGCACCGCACGCGAAACGTCCAGTCGGCGCAGCTCGTCGTAGCGGTTCTCCTGCCGCAGCTCGTGCTCACGCTGCTGCCACCAGGCCGACTCCTCGCCCTGATCGAGCACTTCGATCAACGCCTCCGCCGAGCCGAAACGCTCGCTAGGCTCCTTGAGCATCAGACGCACCACGACTTCTTCCAGCAGCGGTGTGATGCGACTGTTGAGGTGGCCCATCTTGGGCGGTACGTGCTGCAGGTGACGCTGAATGGTGGCGCGGGTGTTGCGGCCATGGAACGGCTGCACTGTCGTCGCCGCCTCGTACAGAATGACGCCAAGAGAATAGAGGTCCGAGGCCGGCGTCACGACCTCGCAGCGGATCTGCTCCGGTGGTGCGTACATCAGAGTGCCGACGAAGCCTCCGTCGCGAGTCAGCCGTTCGGTCCCCTGGTTGTCCAGCCACAGGGCTAGGCCAAGATCCATCAACTTGACGCTGTAGTCCGGCGTCATCAGGATGTTGGTCGGCTTGAGGTCGCGGTGCGTCGCACCGATCGCGTGCAGGGCGCTGAGACCGCGAGCGATCTGCAGTGCCAGTTGACGCAAGAGTGCGTCCGCCAGAGCTCCATGCTGGCGCATCAAGGCACGCAGGGTGCGCCCCTGCACGTACTCCAGCACCAGGTAGTGGATCGGCACGCCGTCGACGACGAGGTCGCCGGAGTCGTAAGTCCGGATGATCGCCGGATGATCGATCCGCTGCCCAATTTCCGCCTCGCGATAGAAGCGTTCGAGCAGCGATGGCACGTCGAGGCAGCTGGGGTGCATCACCTTGACGGCGACCTGCGAGCCGATCGGCAGGTAGGGAGTCGAGGTGATCAGGCGAGCGCTGTAGACTGTGCTGGTCGCACCGCTGCCCAACTCGTTCTCGAGTTTGCAGGGACCCAGTCTTTGACCGACGAGGAACTTACCGGCTCGACGCGACGGCGCGATGGCGGCCTCCTCATGGACAGCGCTTCCACTACCGATAGAAGCGACCTGACGGATGTTCAACTCGCTCGAGCTCACGGATCCCTCCCAATCTCCCCTCCCCTCGGCTCTGCAACGAGACCGGATGCTTTGACCCAGGTTCCTCGAACTGAAAGACCGTACCAGCGCTCAGCGGCACTCTAAATCATCGAACGAAAGCGTGATGACGGTAAGGCAAAACGCCATTCTCGTCAAGGACCTTGGCAGGGAAACGGGACCGCTGCCGGCCCCGTTTGTGCCCCTCCCAAGAGCGGCATTCAGAGCGGAATATTGCCGTGCCGCTTGGGCGGCATGGTGGCCCGCTTGCCGTTGAGCTGACGCAGCGCGCGGATGATGCGTGGGCGCGTTTCCTTGGGCTCGATGATGGCGTCGATGTAGCCCCGCTCAGCGGCCACATATGGGTTGGAGAACTTGTCCCGGTACTCCTGCACCTTCTGTGCCCGCACCTCGGCGGCCTTGTCTCCGGCCTCCTGCAATTCACGCCGGTAGAGGATATTGACGGCCCCCTCGGGCCCCATGACGGCAATCTCTGCCGTCGGATACGCCAAGTTGACGTCGGTCCGGATGTGCTTGCTGGCCATCACGCAGTAGGCACCACCATAGGCCTTGCGCGTGATGACGGTGATCTTCGGGACCGTCGCCTCAGCGAAGGCGTAGAGCAGCTTGGCACCATGCTTGATGATGCCACCATGCTCCTGCTGCACGCCCGGCAGGAAGCCTGGAACATCCTCGAACACCACCAGCGGGATGTTGAAGGCGTCACAGAAGCGAACGAAGCGGGCACCCTTGAGCGAGGACTCGATGTCGAGCACGCCGGCCAGATAGTTTGGCTGGTTGGCCACGATGCCGACCGAGCGGTTGGCGAAGCGGGCAAAGCCGACCAGGATGTTGCGCGCGTAGTCTTTGTGCACCTCGACGAACTTGCCATCGTCGACCACCGCCTCGATCACCTTGTGCATGTCGTACGGCTTGTTGGGGTCGGCTGGGATCAGGCTGTTCAGGCTCTCTTCCTGGCGGTTGGGGTCGTCGTCGCTGTGCCCTGTCGGTGGGTCGTCCATGTTGTTGGACGGCAGGTAAGACAGCAGGTCGCGAATCGACGCCAGGCAGGCCGCGTCGTTGGCGGCCGTGAAGTGGCAGACACCGCTCTTGGCGCTGTGTGTCGAGGCACCGCCGAGCGCCTCCTTGGTCACCTCCTCGTGGGTCACCGTCTTGATCACCTCCGGGCCGGTGACGAACATGTAGCTCGTGCCCTCGACCATATAGATGAAGTCGGTGATCGCGGGCGAGTACACTGCGCCGCCGGCGCAGGGTCCGAGAATGGCGCTGATCTGCGGGATGACACCGCTGGAGAGCGTGTTGCGCAGGAAGATGTCGGCATAGCCACCCAGCGAAGCCACCCCCTCCTGGATACGCGCACCACCGGAGTCGTTGAGACCGACCAGCGGTGCACCGTTCTCCAGCGCCAAGTCCATGATCTTGCAGATTTTCTGCGCGTTGGTCTCGGACAGCGAGCCGCCGAAGACAGTAAAGTCCTGCGCGAAGACGTACACCAGGCGACCGTCAATGGTGCCATAGCCGGTGATCACGCCATCGCCCGGAATCGTCTTGTCACCCATGCCGAAATCCTGGCAGCGGTGCATCACCAGTGCATCCAGCTCGACGAACGAACCGGTGTCCAGAAGGAGATCGACGCGCTCACGAGCGGTCAGTTTGCCCGACGCATGCTGCTTCTCGATGCGTGCGGTGCCGCCACCCTGGCGCGATGCTTCGAGCCGTTGCTGCAGATCTTCCAGACGTTCTTCCACGCTAGTGGCGCTCATGGATCGTGCCTCTCCTCCAGATCGACCGAGCCGCCGGCGGTAGCCTCCCCGCGGCGGTACGGCTCTGCGTTGTCAGAATGACGTTCTCAGATGTGGTGTTCGCGGACGATACCCGACGCGTTCCGAATCCGCGCACCGAAACGCCCAGCTTGCTTATCACATCCGGCCCAGCCGCTCCAGCATCCAACCTCGCTCGGCCCCTGCTTTGCGATGAGTGTGCCAGAATGCCGGCCGTGCCGTTTTCGAGTCTCGACGCCGCCGCCTTCTCCCGTGCCCTCGCGCAAATCGCCGAATACCCCGACGACTTGGTGGACGTGTATCTGGAACGGCGTGAAGACGTCGACCTGGCACCTGAAGACGAGGGCCCGGGCCTGCGCGTATGGCGCGAGGAAGGCCTGGCGGTACGCCTGGTGCGTGACGGCCACACCTGGCTGGCCTCACGCGACACCCTGGATGCGCGCCTGTTCAGCGACGCCCTGCGACAAGTAGCACGCGCCTTGCCATCCGCCGCCTATCCGGAACCGCGCCTGCAGGTGGCACCGTGGCAGCGCGACCCTGACACCGCCGAGGTCCAGACCTTCCCGTCGGCCGTCCAGCGCGCGCTGCGCCAGCGTCACGTCGCCTTCCCCCTGCGCCTGTCGGTCCGGCGCCACCGCCGCTGGCTGCAAGTCATCGGACCGCACCTGGTACCGGCGCAGCAGCAGGAGAGCTTCTACAGCTGCGTCTGCGAGCTACCCTGGTCGCGCTTCGGCACGCTGCTGCCCGAACTCGGTGAGGCTGGCGTCGAGACCTTCACCGCCCAGCTGCTCGGGTACTTCCGCAGCCGTCAGGCGACGCCGCCGGACACTTGCCGCGGCGTCGTCGTCCTCGATGCCAGCGCCACGGCTGTCCTGCTGCACGAGGCCGTCGCACATGCGCTGGAAGCCGACACGCTGGCGCTGGGCGGCAAACCGGACGCCGCCATCGGCCTGCGCATCGGCGCCGAGGGTCTCAACGTGCTCGACGACCCCGCCGCCGCCCCCACAGGCGTGCGCCGTGACACCGACGACGAAGGCGTCCAGGTGAGTCGACGCTGGTTGCTGCGCGACGGCATCGTCGAGCAACCGCTGGCCGATGGCGCCTGGGCGAGTGGTTGGGACGGCTTACAGCCCGGCTGCGGCCGCCGCAGTCACCGCCACCTACCGCCGGTGCCGCGCTCCAGCTACTTGGAGCTACTGCCTGGCGACTGCGACCTCGACGACCTGCTCTACGACGCCGACGGCGGACTCTTCGTCACCGAAGCGTCGCGCGGCAGCCTCGACCCACTCACAGGTGCTTTCACCCTGCACCTGCCCTACGCTCGACGTATCCGAGGCGGCGAGATCGCCGATGCGGTCGGCCCGTGCAGCTTGCACGGCAGCGTCAGCGATTTGCTCAGCCTGGTGCGCGGCATCGGCACCGAGACGCGCCCCGCTGGCGCCGGCTGGTGCGCCAAAGGCGGCGTCAAGGTACCCGTGTGGGCACGCGCCCCCGCCATCCGGCTCGAAGGCGTCGAGGTGACGCCGTGACACGGAGCCTGCCCATCGTCACCGAGACGCTCGAAGCCGTCGGACAGTTGCAGGAAGGACGCTTCTCCGAAGTCGAGGTCTTCCACAAGCGTGGCCGCTCGCGCCGCCTGGAGCTGAGCGTTGGTGGCCGCCGCTCCCTGACCACCCACGAAACCGGTTGGGCAGTGCGGGCCGGCGACCGTCGCGGCTCTTTCTTCGCTGCCGGCACCGGCGCCCCCAAGCCTGCTGGCCCCTGGCCCGAGGCGGACGGTGCACCGATCCGCCTGCCCGAACCTACGAGTGCTCCGAACTGGAGCGCACCCCCCGACCTCGACGCCCCCCTGATCGGTGAGCGCGAAGGCCTCAATCTGCTGGACAGCATCGCCGCCGCGCTGGCCCGCGAGTTGCCCGGCGCGCGCCTGCTGCAGAGTGCCGTCGAGGACGGTTCGAGCGAAACCTGGATCGCCAGCAGTCGCGGCATCGACGCCGCCTTCCGCAGCCGCCTAGCGTCCCTCTACCTCGAAGGCGCCGGCCCCGGCCGCCTCGGCCCCACCGCCGCTTTCTACCTCGCCGAACGGGAGGCCCGGCGCTTCAACCCGCTGGCCCTGGCCCGCCGTCTCGCCGATCGTCTGCAGATGGCCCACGAAGGCGAACCGCGCCAGCGCGACCGCGGCGAGATGCTGCTCGCACCGCCCGTCATGTGTCGCATCCTCGCCGGGCTGCTGCCCCTGTGGTGCGGGCCGCAAGCCGCTGGCCGTGCCGAAGCGCTGCAAGACCGCCGCGGCCATCTAGGCAGCGAACACCTGACGCTTCTCGACAACGGCCGCCTGCCCGGCGGAGCGCTCGAGGCACCAGTCGACGGCGAAGGTGTACCGACGCGCGAAGTCGTCCTCGTCGATCACGGCGTCTTTCGCCATCCGTTGGTCCCTTGGTGGCAATGCCCCGACGAACCCTGGGCCACCGGCTGCAGCCGCCGCCCCGGCTGGCGAGATCTGCCGACGCCTATGCCCACACACCTCTACCTGCGCCCACGCTCGGGCGTCAGCGTCGCCACGCTCCTGCAGGACATCACCCGCGGCTATTACCTGATCGACGTCACCGCCAGCGGCCACTTCGACCTCGAAGGCGATCGCTTCTCCCTGCCCGTGTGCGGTTTCGAGATGCGCAACGGCCGTGCTACCGCCCCCATCGCACGCACCCAGTTGTGCGGTAGTATCTCCGCCCTACTGCGCGGCGTGCAGGCCGTGGCCCGTGACCTCTCCTTCCAACCCCTACGCGGCATGATCGGCAGCCCGACCGTCCTGGTCAGCGGCCTGGAACTGCGCGGCCAGTCCTCCTGAAGGCCAAAGTTTCCTCAGCAGAGCCCCGCGACACCTGGAGACACCATGCAATTCGGCATCCTCGGCTTCCCCAAGGTCGGCAAGACCACCCTGTTCAACCTGCTCACCGGCACCGAGCAGGACACCGACAAATTCGCCACCTCCGACAAGGTCAACATCGGCGTCGCCACCGTCACCGACCCGCGCCTGGCCCAGCTGCGTGACCTCTTCCAGCCCAAGAAGTACGCCCCCGCGACGCTCGAGTTCGTCGACATCCCGGGCATTCGCAAGGGCGAAGGCGCCGAGAGCCTGGACCTGGCCAACCTCAAGAACGTCGACGGCTTGCTGCACGTCGTGCGCGCCTTCGACGACCCTGAGCTCCTGCACTCCGAAGGCGATGTCGACCCCGCCCGCGATCTGGCCAGCATCGACCTCGAACTCATCCTCGCCGACCACGGCCTGGTCGAGCGCCGCCTCGGCAAGCTCAAGCAAGCCGAAAAGCGCGGCCTCAAGCCGGAGGAGAAGGCCGAGCGCGCGTTGCTCGAAGACACCATCCTGCCGACGCTGGAAAACGAGATCCCTTTGCGCTCCATCGAGCTCAACCCCGACGACGAACGCCGCCTGCGCGGCTTCACACTGCTGTCCGCCAAGCCCATGATGGCAGTGATCAACGTCGACGACGCCCGCCTGGGCGAGGGCGACGAGATCCTGGCATCGCTCAACCTGCCCGCGGACGTGCCCGGCGTCGTCATCAGCGCCCCGATCGAAGCCGAAATTTCGCAGCTCGACGAGGAAGAACAGAGAGACTTCCTCGCCGACTACAACCTCACCGAACCCAGCCTCGACCGGGCCGTGCGCGCCTGCTACAGCCTGCTCGGCTTGATCTCCTTCTTCACCGTCGGCGAAGACGAAGTCAAAGCCTGGACCATCCCGACCGGCACCGTCGCCCGCAAAGCCGCCGGCGCCATCCATTCGGACATCGAACGCGGCTTCATCCGCGCCGAAGTCACCCCGTGGGACGCCCTGATCGAGCGCAAGTCGCTGACCAAGTGCAGGGAGGATGCGGTGCTGAAGCTGGAGGGGAAAGAGTATGTCGTCAAGGACGGGGAAGTGATCCACTTCCGTTTCAACGTGTAGGCGGTTGCAGCGGTCTTGATTCGCGGTAGGGGCGACCCAATGTGGTCGCCCTCCGACATCATGCTTGCATAGGTGCCATACAGTTGCTATACATACAATATGGCACATCGAACGACACTCCTCCTCGACGACGACACCCGCCACGCTGCCCGGCAGCTAGCGCTACGCTACGACTGCTCGACCTCCGAGGCGATTCGACGAGCGGTCATCAGCCAACACGAAGTGACCTTCGGTGTAGTCCCCGAGCGTCGACGGGAACGCGTTCGCAAGCTCGAACACCTCTTCTCATTGTTCGAGGGCCACGATGCTGCCGCCGAGATCCAGCGACTGAAGGCAGAAGACGAAGGCTTCTAAGTCCAGCCCGAGATGAGAGTCCACCTCGACACAGACTTCCTCGTCTATGCGCTGGCTGAAGCCGGACCAGAGCGCCAACACCTCCTGGAACTGGCTGAATCCGAGGCCGAGATCCAGATCAGCGCCGTGGCCTGGTACGAATTCTCGCGCGGTCCTCGGACACCGGACCAACTGGCGGTGGCCCGTTCTTTCTTCGGAGATGACGGCGTCGTTCCCCTGTCAGAAGATCTGGCGGCACGGGCCGCCGAAGTTTTCCGAGTCTTGGGTTCTCCCCGTCGCCGTGCGGCCGATGTCACGATCGGCGTGACCGCAGCGGAGATGCAAGCCCTACTGTTGACGCGGAATCGTCGAGACTTCGCCGGTATCCCGAACCTTCACACCCGAATCCGCACATAGAACCCCTGCGTCCCCAGGCTCTCCCAATCCGCCCCAAAGGTCGACGGCAACTCCCGCATCCGCTCCGGCAACGGCGTCTTCTGCGGCAGCAACTCGTAGTCCGTGAAGCCGCAGCTCTCGATCCAGTCTTCGAGCGTCGGGCGGGTGAAGAAGCGGTAGTGGGTGTAGCAGAGCAGGCCGATGGGTAGGTAATCCCAGCGGCCGGCGATCAGGTCCTCGACGATCGAGTAGTGACCGACGTTGGGCACCGACAGCAGGATCTGCCCGCCGGGACGCAGCCAGCCGGCGGCGCGGCGTAGGAACTTCTCGTTCTCGGTGAGGTGCTCGAAGAGTTCGAGGGCGAGGACGAGGTCGAACTCTTCATCCGGCTCGACTTGCTGGATATCGCCCTGGATCACACGATCGAGTTGCTGCTCGGCAACTCTGGCGACCTCGGGGTTCAACTCGACGCCAACGACGCGGCAGCCACGCTCTTGCAGCAGGCGGGCGGTGGCACCGCGGGCGCAGCCGATTTCCAGCACACTCTCGACGGTCTCGGGAATCAGCGGCAGCACGTCGGCACGAGCTTCGCCGTAATAGTCTATGAAGCGGTGGTAGAGCCCGCGCACAGAGGTGGTTTCGACGGGCTTACGGGCGAGCAGATCCTCGTCGATCAGCAAGCAAGCCGGGTCCAGGGGCGCACGCCAGGCATCAAAGGCTTCTCGACGCCACAAGGAGATAGGCAGGTGGCTGGCAACTCCAATCCCCCCGGAGGGCGCATCCTCCTGCTGCTGGTCCAGAAACTGGAGCTCGGCCTGTTCGAAGTCGTACAGGGTGAAGAGATCACAACGGCTGGGCAAGTCGGTCTGCTCCAGAGCCTGGGGGATGGCGACCGCGTGCTCGCCAAGGGCCTGGAGCATGGCCTCCAGCGACTTCTGGCCGAGCAAAGCGTTGGCACCGCCGAGCAGCAGGACGTAGGATTCGTCGCCGTCGAGGTCGTCCGCGCGCAGCTGTTCCGGACTCTCGACAGTCACGTCACGCATCGAGCTGAAGGTTCGCTTCGCCTGCACACGCATCCAGCCAAGCAGGTACTCGAACTCCGGGGACGCGCGGTCTTCTGAGCGGTGCAGCTTGACCAGCAGGAGCTGGCTCACGGCATTGCCTCGTCCGTGGTGATCGAAAAGGCAGGGGCTGTAGCGGAGGGAGAATCGGGCTTGCGGAAGCGGAAACGGGCAACCTCCTGGCCATCGCAGCTGACGGCTTGCAGACGGTAGCGCCCAGGATCGAGGCGCTGCCAGATTTCTTGCGGCAGCGACCAGAACTGGGCCGGTTTGTCGTCGAGTTGCTGCAGGCGTTCAGCGGCCGCGGGAAAACCCGTCGAGGCGGGTGAGATCTCGATCCACGCCGGAGCTGGGCGCAGATGGCCGAGGGTGAGGGCCGGGGGCTGGCCCTCGGGAACTAGGTCGGGGACCAGTTCCGCCACCGGCTGCGACAGGGTCTCGATGCTGCGGACCAGGCGAAAAAACCAGCCACCGTAGGTACGGCGGAAGAAGCGTTCTCGGGCTTCGGCGAACCAGGCAGCGGCACGCGGTTCGCGAGCGGCGCTGCGGTTGTAGAGGTGGATCGCCTGGGCCGAGGGAACGTAGACGACCGGCAAGCCAGCGCGGCGCAGACGCTGGAGCCAGTCGGTTTCTTCGAAGTAGAGCTGGTAGCCGGTATCGAAGGGCCCCACGTGCTCCCAGGCAGAGCGATGGAAAGCGATCAGGGCTCCGCTCAGGTCGTAGGCGGTGATTGGCTCGTGGGCACTCCAGTAGGTGCGGGCGTGCCGCCGCCAGTGGCCACGTGCCACCTTTGCCCAGAAGGGGGCGCGCGGTGCCAGCGCGGCTCGCAGTTCCCAGCCGTGGTTGCGCGGTTCGGTGGGCGGCAGCAAGATGCTACAGCCTTCGTCCCAGTAGAAGCACGGTCCCGCCGCGGCCTTGCCGAGGTCGAGTTGTTCGAGAAGCGCTCCCAAGCACCCGGGCTGCACCAGTACATCCGGATTCATCACCACCAACCGCCGGGCCTGAGTACTCTCGACGCCGAGGTTGACGCCACCGGCGTATCCGAGATTCTCTCCTTGGTTGAGGTAGCGCAGGCCGAGCGCTTCGAAGTGCTCGCGCGCGCCGGGCTGGCTGCCATTATCGACTAGCAGCAGCTCCGCGTTGTCCACCGAGAGCCCGCTAGTCGCCAGATCCGCGCGTACTGCCTCGACCGCCGGACCGACGAGTTCCGGCGTGTGGTAGTGGACGAGAATGACGGCGAGATCCATGATGCTGGGATTGTATGCCTTCAGCGGCGTAGAGGCACCATGGGGTCGTGTCCCAACAGTGGGCTACGCCTACACGGTAGGTTTGGAGGCGGGCCGCCCTATTCCAGATTCAGGACAATCTTGCTCGCCTCAGAAGAGGTCGCTATCTCCCATCGTGCAATACAGTCGGCGCAGCAACTCGCCGCTGTGCGGCTCGGTGAACGGCAAGCAGATCATGCTCAGATCGTTGGGTTCTGGTGCGTTCAGCAGGCCGAGACGATCGAGCTCGGCGCCGAGCCAGGCGGGGCGATCGGGGAACCAGGCTTCGATCCTCGACGCACCCTGGCCAACAGGGCCGTCGACGGCGGTGTGCAGGAGGCGGGCAACTGCCTCGGGATAGCGCGGATCGAAGAGAGCATCGCCCCACAGCAAGCGTTCACCATCGCGTCGGAAGATGCCCCAAGCGCACAGGCGCCGCCAGTGGAAGAGGCCGACAACGTGATACTCGAAGCCGGGGCGCTGCAGGTAGCGCCATCGAACATAGCGGGCATCGCGTACGGTGAGGAAGCCGTAGGTGTCGCGCACGCGGTTAAACAGAGCGTCCCAGCGCTCGTCCGGAAAGTTGGACTGCTCGGTGGTCTCGGTGCGCCCAGTCCAGGCGGCGCTCCAGCCGTTGCGCCAGCCGTGCGAGACCTGCCGCGCCAAGCGAGCACGCGTCTGCGTATCCAGGTCCAAACGCCGGAAGGGTGCCGGACCGATGAAGTCGGCACTCAGGAAGCGACGATTGAACTTCTGGATGTTGCCGACGTTGTAGCCGTAGTTGAACGCTACCTGCCCTTCAGAGAAATGCTCGAAGAAGGTAAAGGCGCTGCGTCCCAGCAGGCTGCGCGGACCGCGACCGATGTGACGCACGGCGGGCAGAGTCATGGTGTCGCCGATCTGATGAGCCAGCAGCGTGCGACCGGCGCCAGCACCCGGCGAGGAACCGGCATCGTAGAAGCACTGCAGATACCCCGCGTAGTGGGCCACCAGACGACCATCCGGTGCGGCAGCGACAATGATCCGCGGCTCGGACGAGTAGGGATTGTCCTGGAACTCCCACTGCCAGTGGTCGAGACCGCGCCGGTGGTGGAAGCAGGTTTCGAAGAGGTCGAGGATCTGGACCTCATCGCCAGCGCGGTAGGGGCGAACTTCGAAGTCCTCGCGACGCAGGGAACCAAGGTCCATGCGAATCTAGGCCTCGCGATCGAGGGGGCGAGCGTACAGGTCGCTTCGCCTCAGCCGGCGATGGCCACAGCACCCGCGGGAGCTGCCAGCACCTGGTTCTGCGCGTCGATGAGTTGGAACAGATCCTGGACGGCGGCGGTGCCGTGCTGAATCAACTCCCAGTTGGTGGCGATCAGCGAGTGCGACACCTGCTGCTGACTGCGGCCCAGGAGCGCGCCGACCTTGAGCTGGTTGCCCTCGACTTCGTACAGACGCACGATCTTGCGCTGCAGCTCGGTCATCTGGCTCCAGCGCCACTGCAGCATGTTGACCAGAACTTCGGCCGAGTCGTTGATCGCGCTCTGACCGCTCGACAGGCCGAAGGAACGCTTGCCGCGCTTGAGCTGCTGCATCTTCTCGTGCGCGGTGTAGAAGGCGGGACCATCGATGACGGCGGCGCGACCACTCTCCAAGCCAGCGGTGAGCGCATCGTAGGCGACGACGGAGCGGAAACGGACTGGGTGCAGCAACTCGTCGACACGCGCCAGCAGGTGGTACAAAGAGCCAACGCGCCACAAGACGGTAGCCAGTTGATCTCCACGTGTGATCTCGAGCGGGGCGAACAGGTCGCCGCGGAACTCGTCGTTGATGCACTCGACGCAGTGCTGCAGCTTGCGCGTCAGTTCGGCCCGATCCGGATGCTGCGACGATTCGATGACGTCGAACAGCAGCGCATAGGCCTTGGTCTCTCGTCCAGCGATGCCGGTGGGCCTTTCGTTGTGCTGGCTTCCTTCGCTCAGGAGCGAGCTGCTTGGAGTCTTCCTATTTGGGATGTTCGTGGACACGGCTCGGGTACCTCCGATCAAGTGCTGGCAATCAGTTACATAGCCTAGCTACTACGGGGAGGCTATGCAAGGCCCGGGCCATTCTCAGACTTGTTCTCGACTTGGCTCCTTGCCGGTCTCTTCGCCCGGCTCTTCCGCTGGCGCTGTAGCTACCTGGTGCCGCTCGGAGAATTGCAGCAGCAAATCGTAGAAGACTGGTACGAGGATCAGCGTCAGGAATGTGGCGAAAACGAGGCCGAAGATGACCGCCACGCCCATGGTTTGCCACCACTGGCTGCTCTCGCCACCAGTGGCGAAGTGGAAGCTGTGGAAGTCGAACTCGACCCCGGTCGAGAGCGGGATCAGGCCCAGCACGGTGGTCACCGCTGTCAGCACCACAGGACGCAGGCGTCGCAGTCCGGTGTCAACCACCAGCTGCCGTCGCGGTAGGCCTTTGCCGCGCTGCTGCTCGGCGTAGTCGAGCAACACGATGGCGTTATTGACCACAATCCCGGCCAGCGAGATGACGCCGAGGCCAGTCATGATGATGCCGAAGGGCAGACCGGTGACGATCAGGCCGAGCAAGACACCGATCATCGACATACCGACAGAGGTCAAGATGATCATCGGAATGGCCAGTGAGTCGAACTTGGCGACCATCAGCGCCAGCACGATCAGCAACGCATAGAGGAAGGCACCACCGAGAAAAGCCTTGGTTTCCTCCTCGTCTTCGCTCTGCCCTCCGAAAACCAGGCTGTAGCCCTCGGGCAGCAGGTCCGACCGTGCTTCCAGGCGGCGCTGAGCTTCCTTGCGCACCGGGTCGGCCAGCTCGGGCGACGTGACCTGCGCGCTGACGGTCACCATGCGCTGCTGATTCTTGTGGTTGATAGCGGTCAGTGAGCTGGTGCGTTCGACGCTGGCGAAGATACTCAGCGGCACCTGATCACCATCGTCGTCGACCACGGTCAGGCGCTGCAAGGCGTCGAGCGTGCGCGCTTCTTCGCGCAGCCGCACGACGATATCGGCCTCGTCCTTACCGTAGCGGTAGACCGACGCCTCGGTGCCATTGACCGCTGTTCGCACGGTACGCGCGATGTTGTCCATGGTCAGACCGAGCCGCGAGGCCTGGGTGCGGTCGATGTCTAGACGCAATTCGGGCCGCGCCAGATCGAAGTCGTCGTCGAGCGACACCATGCCCGGGATGCCCTCGAGCCTGGCCCGGATGCGCGCCGCGATCTCACCCAGCACCACGAAGTCGGGGCCGCTGATCTCGATCACCAGCGGATCACCGACCGGCGGTCCCTCTGCCTGGCGATCGACGCTGATCGTCACACCAGGCATCGACGCGACTCGTGTGCGCACTTCGGCCATGGTCAGGAACGAACTCTGAACACGCTCCTGGCGCGGCACCAGGTCCAGTGTGATGCGGGCTTTGGTGGTGTCGCCGCCTTCCGACTGCCCGACGAACTCGGCCTGGCTGCCGGCACCCACTCCGCTAGCCATCACCCGCAGATCAGGCACATCGGCGAGGCGGGCTTCCAGCTCGCGCGTTACTTCGTCCGTGCGTTCGAGCCGCGTGCCCGGCGGCATTTCGAGATCGACCCAGATCTGAGGCGGTTCGGTCTCGGGGAAGAACTCGATGCCAGTGTTGAGCGGCCCACCGTAGAGCCCGACGACCACGACGAAGAGGAGCAACGTTCCGGCGATGAACAGCGCCCGGTGGTCGAGCGCGAACTCGAGTAGCCGACGGTAGGCACCTTCGGCACGCTCGCCAAGGCGGTGCAGCCAGCCCTTCGCTGGTGCCGTCTCCAGGGACAACTCGGAGGGTGGCTCTGGCTCTATCGGAGTCAGGACGCGCATGAAGGCTGCGCACAGCGTCGGGTTGATAGTCAGGGCAACCACCAACGAAGCGAGCAGGACGGCGATCACGGTCAGCGGTAGGTAGACCATGAAGTCACCGATCACCCCGGGCCAGAAGACCAGCGGCAGGAAGGCACCGACGGTGGTCAAGGTAGAGGTCAAGATGGCTCCGCCGACCTCCTCCGTGGCTTCCGATGCCGCCTGCTCACGGGTAGCGCCCTCTTGCATGTGGCGATAGATGTTCTCGATCACCACCACCGCGTTGTCGACCAGCATGCCGACCGCCAACACCAGCGAGAAGAGCACGATCATGTTGAGCGTGACGCCCGAGGCGTCGATCCACAGGAAGGTGAGCAGCATGGAGAAGGGAATCGCCAGGGCGACGAAGATGGCATTGCGCAAGCCGAGAGCGAACATCAGCACCAGCACCACCAGCACCAGACCGGAGAGGATGTTGTTCTCCAGGTCCAGGACCATCCTGCGAATCTCGTCGCTCTGATCGGCCAGCAGCGTGACCTCGACCCCGGCTGGCCAGTGCTGGCGCTCGCGCGCCACCGTGTCGCGAACCAGATCCGCCACTTCGATGATGTTGGCGCCCAGGCGCTTCTGCACCGCCAGCGACACCGACTCCTCGCCGTCGATGCGCGCGCTGGAACTGCGATCTTCGAAGCCGAAGCGCACCTCGGCGATATCGCGCACGTAGATCGGCGAGCCATCGCGAGTAGCGATCACGAAGTCGCCGACCTCTTCCGGCTCGTCGATCTCACCAGGCACACGAACAGCGTACTTGAGGTCCCCCAGGTCGAGGTCGCCGCCGGGAATCGCCACGTTCTCGGCCGCCACGGTGTCGACCACGTCTTGCAGAGATAGGTCGTAGAGACGCAGGCGGTCCGGGTCGACCAGCACTTGCACCTCGCGCTCGACGCCGCCGAGTAGCTGCGCGCGCAGCACGCCGGGCAAGCTCTCGAGCACATCCTGCAGATCCTCCGCCAGGTTCTTCAGCACCACCGGCCCGACATCGCCGGACAGGTGCACCTGCACCACCGGGATGTCGGAGAAGTTGATCTCCTGCAGGATCGGCTCCTCGGCCTCGAGCGGCAGATCCGCCTCGGCACGGTCGGCCCGATCGCGCACCTTCTGCAAGGCATCGTCGATGTCGGTGCCGGAGACGAACTCGACGGTCACCACCGACGCGCTCTCCTGGGACACCGAGGTCAACTTCTTGAGCCCTTCCAGCCCCTGCAGCTCGCGCTCCAGCGGCCGGGTCACCTGCGATTCAATGTCTTCCGGAGAGGCCCCCGGATAGAGGGTGTAGACGATGATCAGCGGAATGTTGACGTCCGGGCTGCTCTCACGCGGCAGCGTGATGTACGACAACGCACCGGTGAGGACCAGCACGGCGAGCAGGAAGAGGACGGTCAATCGCTTGCGAATCGCCAGGTCGGTCAGCTTCATGGGTCTACTCTCTCGCTCCTAGGACGCCGGCACGATATGGACCGCCTCGCCGTCACCCACCTGCTGCTGTCCCTCGACGATCAGCCGTGCTCCGGGCGCCAAGCCTTCCAGTACCACGACCTGTTCGCCCAGCACGGGCCCGAGTTCGACCTCGCGGCGGCGGGCGATACTCTCCCCTTCCTCGACAGTGCCATCGACGACATACACCGCCTTGGCGGTGCCGAGATCGATCACCGCGTCCAGGGGGACGAGAACAACGTCTTCGAGCGTCTGCCGTTCGACCTGCAGCCAGGCCAGCATACCGGGACGCAGGCGGCCGTCGGCATTGTCGATTTCCGCCTCGACATCGAGCGTACGTGCCTGCGGATCCAGTTCTGCGCCCAGACGAATGATGTTGCCTTCGACCACGTCGTCACCGCTCTTGTGACTCGTGCCCGCCTGCACGCGGATCGACACCGTTGCCCCGACCTGCAGGTACAGCACGTCGGTGGCTGGCGCCGGGGCACGGACCTTCAGGCGCGCCGCGTCGAGCAGTTCGAGCATCGGCTGACCAGGAACCACGTAGTCCCCCACCTCGATCCGCTTGGCCGCGATCTGCCCAGTCCACGGTGCGTCCAGGCGCGACTTGGACAGCCGCAGGCGGGCGCTCGCCAAACGGGCTTCGGCAACGTCGCGGTTGGTCACAGCGTCGAGCATCTGCTGCTTGGTGATCGAGCGCCGTTCGAAGAGATTCTCGGCGCGCTCGAACTGCGCCGCCGCTTGCCGGTGCAGGGCTTCGGCCTCGGCCAAGGCCTGCTGCAGGGCTCGTGTGTCGACTTGTGCCAACACATGGCCCCGGCGTACCGCCTGTCCGACCTCGACGTGCAGTGCCTCGACGACGCCGTCGACCTCGGCGGCCAGCACGGCGCGGCGCAGCGGTAGCAGATCCGCGGGCAGGCTGACGACGTCGTGCACCGTCTGCGCGGCAAGCGTCCGCACCCGCACCGGCACCGCTTCACGGACCACTTCCGAGCTTCCCTGTTCCGCCGGCTCCGCCCCGGGAGCCTGCTCCGAACCACAACCAGCCAGGAACGGCACGGCGAGCAGGACGAGACCACCAACTAACCTGATACGTCGTGTCATGAGTTTCCCTCGGGCGCGGTAGAAGATTCAGCCTGCCGGTTCTCTGCGGGCCAGGCATCGACGGGCAGATGACCTGCAGCCCGGTGCAGTCGCGCCCACGCACTGAGCGCGGAGTAGTAGGCCTGCACCAGCACCAATTCGGCGTCAGTCTCTTGCTGTTGCGCATCGAGCAGATCGGACTGCAGGGCGACGCCTTCCTGGTAGCTCTCGCGTGCGACGCGGCGCGCCTCGCGCGCAGCCTGGGCCGAGATCTCGGCCGCCTGCCAGCGAGCACATGCCGCCTGGTAGGCCGCCAGCGCCTGCTCGACCTCGACCCGAAGGCTCAGCTCCAGGTCGCGCTGCTGCCAAGCGAGTTGCAACCGCTGGCTGTCGAGACGCGCCAGCTGCCCCTTGCGTCGACCACCATCGAACAGGTCCCAAGACAGGCCAACGGTCAGCGACCAGTCGCGAAACAGCGGATCGTCCAGGTTCTCGACCAGGCGCGCGCTATGCCCGTACGCTCCGGAGAGTTCCAGGCTCGGCTTGCCGCCACTGGCGACCACCGTTTTCTGCTGCTCCAGGGCGCGTTGTTGCAGTTCCAGATCGCGCAGTTCCGGCCGCGCTCGGCGGCCCGCGGCGAGAACTTCTTCGAGAGCCGGTGGCGTGGGTGGATCGAGGACTGCTTCACGCAGCCGTAGGCGCCCGGTGCCGTCCGGTGCAGAATTCCCGCCGAAGGACGACAAACCGAGAACTTGCCGCAGCCGGCTCTCGGCCACCAGCACGTCACCACGAATGGTGGCCACTTCCGGTTCGACCTGCGCCAACGACGCCTGGCCGCGCAGCAGTTCCAGCCGCGTCGCTTCACCAAGGTCGTAGCGCGCCTGGACGACCGCCAGCGATTCTTCGCGTACCTGCCGTTGGCTCTCGACGGTGATCAGCGCCCGGCGCAGCGCCAGCAACTGGTAGTACGCCTGTGCCGCCACCAGGCCGGTGTCCAGGCGCACGGTACGGATCTGCTCGTCGGTGACGTCGACCAGCGTGCGCGCCAGACGAATCGCGGTGCCGACACGGCCCCAGGTGTAGAGCGGCTGCGTCACCTCGACCGACACACGGTACAACTCCTGCTCCCGCGGCACGAAGTCACCGCCGGGGAACTGATCGACGAAATCCGCGAAGTCGGCGCTGTTGAGCAGCGACGGATTGCGCGAGCGTCCCCAGTCGCTGATCGCGGTCAACTGCGGAAAGGCCTCGGCCCGGCTTTCACGCACGCCACCAACCACCTCCCAGCGCCGCTCTTCTACGGCCTTCAGCGCCGGATTGTGCGCCAGGGCCAGGGCGACGACCTCGGCCAGACCCAGCTCGACCCCCGGATCGGCACGCGGCAACTCGCCGGGCGTGCGCTCCGCCAGCGGTGGCGCCGCGACGTTGCGCTGGTCCAGCACCTCACGCCAGAGCTGCGCATCGGCCGCTCCGCTCACCACGATCACCGTGCCGATCAACATCCACAGGAGCGCCCGCACCGTCCCGCCGAGCACTAGCTCTCTGCTCATTCCGCAATCTCCCCACCTAAACCAAGCCACAGCTGACGCCATAGCGCATCGCGCCGGAGGAACATGCGACTGGTTTCAGGATCGCCGAAGACGATATTGATCAGGATGCCGTCGATCAGCGCCCGGAACAGCAGGGAGCGGTCGACGTTGTCGCCCTGCGGTAACTCGCCAGCCGCTACCGCGGCCTCGAAGAAGGCGATCAGCTGCGCTTCGTGATCTTGCTTCTGACCATCGAGCCACGTCCGGACACGCACACCCAGATCGCCCGTGAGCTGGGTCGCGGCGACGCGCAGTACCGCCACCTCGTGGGGTCGTTCGCGCGTGAAACACAGCGCCGCGTCCATATGTTGGCGCAGGCGCTCAGCGTAGCCACCGCTCGCATCGTCGAGAGACTCGCCACTCGCGTCGCGCCAGGCGATCAGGCTGTCTTCGAGCAACTCCATCAGCAGCTCTTCTTTGGAACCGTAGTAGTTGTAGAGGGCTGCCTTGCTCAGTCCCAGCTGCTGCGCCAGCGCCGCGATCGACGTCCCTCCGTAGCCGCGCTGGCCGAAGAGCTCCGCGGCGGTCCGCCGGATACGCTGGCGGGTAGAGGTACCGGTGTCTGAGGTGCCGTTCGATGACGTGTTCATGGCGTGCTCGGGTGAACGAACGATCGTTGATTACCGATCGTTCGTTAATTTAGGCCACTCCATGGTACCTGTCAAGGACGTGGCCGATCAGCCCTCTGCGCGAGGCGTCACGGTGGTAGGCTGGACCCGGAAACCCACACGGCACCGGCCCAAGAAGCATCCCGTGGAGCGACCTATGGACATGCGACGTGTTCTGATCATCGACACTTCCGAGGCATCCTCGACCGAGCGCCGACGCTTCCTCGGTCACATGGTCGAATTGCAGCGCCGTGGCTGCGGCGGTGACCTGCAACGCGCGACGCGATGGTTGCAGGAGCACGACGGTCGGGTCGACGCCATCGCTCTCGACGGCCTGCCGACGACCCTCGAACTGGGCAGCGAGAGACGCCCCTACCGTCCCGGCACCGAAGTGGCAGCGGCGGCACGGCAAACACCGGTGGTCGACGGCAGCGGCATCCGCGCTGGCCTGGAACGCTGGGCCGTGATCCTCGCCGACCGCGCCGAGCCCGGCATTTTCAGCCGCAAGCAGGTGCTGATGGTGCCGGGCTTGCAGCACAGTGGCCTGGCACAAGCACTGACCCGCCGCGGTTGTGAGCTGCGCTACGCCGACCCCTTGCTGTTCTTCGCCCTCCCCGACGCCCCCGGCATCGGCCACCCCGACACGCTGCCGCAAGTGGCCGGACCGACGCTGGAGAGCTTGGCTGGGGCGCCACTGCACCGGCTGCACGGCCCCATCGCGGCGCACGGCGCCAGCAATGGACACGGACGGCTCGCGCACACGCCCTTGCCGAGCAAGCCGTTCCGGCGTGCCGATGTGCTGGCCGGCGATATCGCCACGCTGCGCCAGCACGCCCCCGATCACCTGCGCGGCAAGACGATTGTCACCGAGTACGCCTGCGAGGACGATGTCCACGACCTGCGGCAACGCGGCGCCCGCATCCTCGTCACCTTGATGCCACCGTTGTTGCCGGCGAACGAGGAAGACGCGGCGGGCCACAGCAGACCTCCGCTCGCCGGGCACTCCGCGGCCGTGATCGAAGCATTGCTCGCCACCCTACGGACCCAGGGCAAGGACACGACAGCCAGCGTCCCCTTGACTGAAGACACCTACCTCGACCTCTTGGCCAGTATCCGATGGACGCCCGCGATTCGGTACCTGCAACCGGACGAAGAAGGCATCCACCGCTTCGCCTTCGTCATCCACCCGCTGGATGCCTCCTACATCTCTAGCCATCCCAAGTTTCGCTGGACCCGACTTCTCCCCGACGGCCTGGTCGAAACCGCGGCCGCCTACATGCCGCCACTCTACGTTTCGCGCATCGTCGGCGGCCGGTCGAAGACCACGGGGCAGCGCATAGAAGGACACCTCTTCTCGCTCGGCGCCACGCCGCGCCAGATGCTGCGTCAAGGTGTGCGCTTCACGTACAACCAGCTGCACCGCGTGGCGCGCCAGGCTGAGCGGGTGGGTGCACGCATTCTCGGTCTCGGTGCCTTCACCAGCGTCGTCGGGGATGCCGGCATCACGGTCGCCAACGAGGCCGACATCGCGGTGACCAGCGGCAACAGCTTGACCGTCGCCGCGACGCTGGAGGCCGCCAAGCGCGCCGTGCGCGCCATGGGCACTGAAGATCTCAGCCGCGGCCGCGCCATGATCGTCGGCGCAACCGGGTCGATCGGTGCCGTCTGCGCGCGCCTGCTGGCACAGGCGATCCACGACGTCGTCCTGGTGTCGATCGAGCCCGAACGCCTGATCGAGCTCAAGCGGCGGATCGAGAACGAGACCCCGGGCTCCAAGGTCACCATCGCCACCCGTACCAGCGAGTTGGCCCCCGAGTGCGACCTGATCGTCACCGCCACTTCCGCCTTCGGTCAGCGCGTCCTCGACATCAGCAACTGCAAGCCCGGCGCCGTCATCTGCGACGTCGCGCGTCCACCCGACATCAGCGAAGGTGAAGCCGCCGTGCGTCCGGACGTGCTGGTGATCGAGAGCGGTGAGGTGCGCATCCCCGGTGAGGTCGACTTCGGCTTTGACATCGGCCTTCCCCCGGGCACCGCCTACGCTTGCCTCGCTGAAACCGCCCTGCTGGCCATGGAAGGCCGCTTCGAGGACTACACGCTCGGCCGCGAGATCGAGATCGAGCGCGTCAAGGAAATCTTCCACCTGTTCCAGAAGCACGGCTTTGAACTCGCCAGCCTGCGCTCCTTCGGAAAGTACCTGAGCGACGAAGACCTCGACCAAAAGCGCCACCTCGCTGCCGAGCTGCGTGCGAATCCCGAAGCCTTCGACACCACCCGCAAGCAGGCCTCCGAGCGCTTGGCTCGCATTCCACCGGCGGCCAAAGGCATCCGGTCCGGAGGCAGCAACCGCCTGCTGTGGCTGGGCGGTGCCGCTGCTGTCGCGGGTGTCGCGGTGGCAGTGGTGCACAAGCGGCGCGGGAGACCATGAAGCCAGCACTCCATCCCTCTCCTTCTGGATGCAGCCATTTCACCAACCCCACAGTTAGGTACTTGACACAGCGATCGAAGGTCGGCCGGCCCGCTCGTTGATGTGCTCTCGGGGAAACCCTCCCCAGAGTGATCCTAGAGCTAGTGACCATTGCTCAGAAAGGAGCACACCATGTCGACTACCCAGACCAACGGATCGAACAAAGTGCTAGACACTACACAGACGAGCCCTCTCGTCAACCTGAACGACAAGTCCTACGAGGAAAAAGAGCCCAAGCCCGTGGATGACGAGCCCGATGGCAGCCCGTCCTCCAACTAAGTCGATCCTCTCAACTCTTTCCCCAGCCCCCGCGCCAGCGCGGGGGCTCTTCTCGTGCCGTGATGAGCCGCGCGCCCTGAGTGGCCTTCGTTGCTGATGCTCCTACTCCCAGAGAGCCTCGCAAGACCTGGACTCAGCCCTCTGCCGCCAGTCGCTCGCCTGCGCCTGTCCTAGGCGCGCATAGACTTCCGCCACGCGCAACGCGCTCTGTTCGACCTGGAAGGTACCCTCCCCCTTTGTGCGGCAGACGGCTCGATAGCCTTGCTGGAATAGAATCGCAGCCGACACATCATCGCCCGCGGCCGCCGCGAGGTAGCCGCGCAAGGCATCCGCCTCAGTCACAACGTCGGAGGCACCTTCAGGACCGGATTGGAGCACTTCCAGCGCGTTGTTCAAGCTCTTCCTTCCTTCTAGGAGGCGTCCGCGAAGCAGTAGGAAGGCGGCGAGATCTCGCTCAGCCAGCGCAACCTTCCGGCGAATGTCGAGGTGATCCACATTCTCCGAGGAGAGCTGTCGCCGCAGTTCCAGGTTGCGTCTCAGCGTCGCCTCGGCCTCGGGACGCCCGAGGTGAGTCTGCACCCGACCCAACAGGCCAGCAATGTTGACCCGAACTCCCGGGTCCAGATTCGCGACCTTCGCTGCGACATCCTGGGCTCTTGCGAGTTCCTGCTCGGCCTCCCGCAACTCACCACGGGTAAAGGCCACTGAGGCCAGGCTGTAGCGAATACGGACGATCTCGGTACTGCTTACCAAACTCCGCTCCTCAGCTAACTCCAGGGCTTGCCTGTAACGCGCCGAAGCTTCCTCGTAGTACCGTCCCATTCTCAAGGCTGAGCCCCAGTCGACCAGATTCGAGACTCGGTTCGGGTGATCAGGGTCCTGATGGCGCCAAATCACCTCGAGTTCTTTGAAGTACCGCGCTGCCATGTAATAGTTCCGTGCTGCATAGAAGACATCGCCAGATTCCTTGAGATACCCCATCCATTCCCGGTCAACATCACCTTGGCGCGTGCGCTCCGTCTCGAGGACGATCTCGTACATTCCTTCAGCCAGCTTGTCAAAGCCCAGCGTCTGCAGAGACAGCCCAGCAACTCTGGCACGTCTCGCTCTCTCCACGGGATGACGCAGGTCGGGTAGATACGCCGACAACTCGAGGAGTTCCGCCTCCGTGAGTGCGGACTCACGAGGGTACAAGAGAGCATCAGAACTCAACCAACTGAGTAGATTTTCTTCTCTCTCTGCCTGGTCACCAAGCTTGCTTGTCATCCCCAGTAGGATGAGGATACAGATGATCAAAGCCACCGCCAGCGCCGCTACGAGCTTCTGCCGGCGCACGAACTTACCCACCAGGTACACCAAGGTGCTATGACGCGCACGCACCGGCAATCCTCGCACATGGTTGCGGATGTCGTCCGCCATCAGTTCGACCGATCCATAGCGATTCCGCGGACTCTTGCGCAGCGCCTTGAGCAGGATGGCATCGAGGTCGCCAGACAGGCGACGCTGCAGGCGATGCACCGAGGTTTCCCGCAGCCGAGCGATCACCTCCGGGGTCAACGAGCTTCCCTCTTCTCCGACCGGTGCAGCCTGGGCAACGGCCCGGCTGGGCAGCGTCGGTTTGGTCTCGCAGATGACCTTCGACAGCTGGTAGAGATTCTGGCTGTCAACCTCGTAAGGCGGACGACCGCACAGCAAGTGATAGAGCAGGACGCCGAGTGCGTAGACATCGATAGAGGTAGTGACCGGGGCTCCCGATACCTGCTCCGGACTGGCGTAGCGCGGTGTCATCGGACTCGCACCGGCGGCGGTCAGCGTGGCTGCATCCGGTTCCAGGTGCTTGGCGATGCCGAAGTCGAGCAGCTTGGGCTCTCCGTCCGAGGTCACCAGAATGTTGCCGGGCTTCAGGTCTCGGTGCACGATCAGGCTGCGGTGTGCCGCCTCGACGGCGGAGCACACCTTGAGGAAGAGTTCGAGACGCCGACGGATACTCAGCCGGTGCGTATCGCAGTAAACGTCGATCGGGGCGCCCTCGACGTACTCCATGACGAAATACGGCGTATCGTCCTCGGCTGTGCCGCCGTCGAGCAGATGCGCGATGTAGGGATGATCCAGGTAGGCGAGCATCTGCCGCTCTAGCTCGAAGCGGGCGTGATGGTCTTCACTGGCGAAGCGGCCCACCTTCGACGGATCGACGAACTTGATCGCCACCTCCTGCTCGAAGTCCGCCTCGCGAACCGCCCGATACACCTTCCCCATACCGCCGTGCCCGACCTGCTCGAACAAGCGGTACGGGCCGACACGCTTCGGCTGTCCGAGATCTCCCTCACTCTCGCGCTCGCGGGGCACGTGCACGGACCACAGAGGTCGTTCCAAGAAACCATCGCGTAGACGGGCTCGGGAACGCAGAAGAACTTCTGCCTGGCTCTGTAGGTTCAGGTCCCCGTGGCAGTGCCGCTCGAGAACCGTGGTCTGCTCGTCCGCGGGGACCTCCAGGGCCGCTTCGAGAATCGACTTGAGGCGCTGCCAGCTCGAACTCCTCACGACTTCGACTCCTTGCGGTTGCTCAGTCGCCCTTTAGTTCCTGCAGCAAGAAGAGACGGGCTGTTCCCCAGTCCCGCTTGACGGTCGATACCGAGATTCCTAGTGCCTCGGCGATCTCGCTGTGCGTCAAGCCAACGAAGTAGCGCAGCTCGACGATCTGACTCTGGCGCCGATCGATCTTGGCCAGGCTCCGCAGGGCATCGTCCAGTGCCAGTAAGTCCGGATCTCGGTGGTCCGGGAGGCGCAGGGTTTCGTCGAAGGGAAGTGGTCGCTCGCCGCCCCCGCGCTTGCCGGCCTGCCGGTGCCGCGCATGGTCGATCAGGATTCGGCGCATCAGGTTGCCCAAGAAAGCGAAGAACTGCGCGCTGCTCTCCCAATTGACCGTGCGACGTTTTTCCAGGCGCAGATACACCTCGTTGATCAGCGCGGTGGCTTGTAGCGTGTGATCTGAACCTTCGCGCGCCATGAAGCTCCGAGCCAAGCGACGAATGTCCGCAAGGATCCTGGGCAGCAGGTGCTCCAAGGCCCGCGGATCGCCATCGCTCCAGCGCTGGAGCAGTCGGGTAACCTCCGAATCTGCAGACATCAAAATTGGATTGTACCAGGCTTCGATACATCGCTTCACAATTCATGGCTTCGGCACTCGAGACGGGGGACGTGCAGGACCGCTGCCGGGCCACAGGCGGCCCAGGACATCGTGGCCGCAAGAAGCACAGGCACCATGACCGGTGTCAGTAAGCGTACCGCCCGATCCAGGATCTGTTGGTTCCAATGACGGTACTCGGGGTCGGCTTCGGCTTCGGCCTCGTCAGTGGTAGCCGCAATCTCGGCTTCCGGCGCAGCCTCGTCCAGCTGGCGCAACTTTGCCAGCACCTGCCCGACGGCATCAGCGCTCAGGAACCCCGTGCGGTTTGCCGAGGCCAAGCGGGAAGCCGGTACCGTCGCCGCATGCGCACAGCGCACAATCAGTGGCCCGACGTCGGCGCTCTGGAAGCTGGCGGATAGAACTACGTCCGCGCGGCCGGCAAGCCAGCCGGTATCCGCCGGTACGATCTGGACGACATCCAGACAGCCTCGCTGGTCGGCCACGGCAACGACCAACCATTCCAAACCGCTGTCGGCAGTCTCGGCGATGACGAAGAGATCTCCCACCCTCGGGTGACTCTCGTCATGAGGCTTGGTTGCCTCCAAAACCGCAGCACGCACCTCGGGCGTCCTGCGAATCTGCGACCAAAGGCGTTCGACCGGTACAGCTTCGCTCATGCTCCCTGGCTCCTGTACGTAGATTCCGAGCTGCGTTCTTCTCCCTCTAGATCGGATATAACGACCGGGTTGTGGAACTGGCGGAAGCAATGGTCGATTTGTTGCCGAAGGAGCCGATGTAGCGGCGGTAGACGGTCTCGTGGAATCCCGAGTAGCCGCGACAGCTTGCGTTGCGACGGTACTCGAGCCGTAGCATCCGTATCGTCCTGGCTCGGCATGGGTATATCGGCTGCGTGGCAGCGATAGAAGGTCCAGAGACGTCGCAGGTAGTCGCGGCTCACGGCGTCCAGGTCGAGACGGTCCAGCCCAGCAGTGACACCCTGCACGAGCTTCTCGAACTGATCTCGATCCTCCAACGCCTTTCCAGGCCGTCGGCGGCAAGCCATCAGGAACTCGCGAGCCCCCAAGTCGCTAACGACGATCTGACCTTGTTCGTCCTGCCACGCGGCCTTCCAACGGCTGCGCGCGTCCTTCTTCAGGGAGCTGCACAACGCCCGGAAGCGGAAGGCCTCGATGCCATGGCACATCGTCAGGTCCCGCAGATGCTGGTGCAACTGAGCAACGACGCGCTTCTGGGACCTTCCAAGTGCTGTCACGAGATCTGGCAAGAGGTCGTCGTTCCACCGAACTGTCAGCGCCTCGAGCTTCTCGAGGGCAGGCTGGCTGTCAACATCGACTTTGGCTTCGGGCGTCGCGGCCGCGGCGTCACGACCCAGTACGGTCGTGCTACCGATATCTGAGCTCCCAGCCAGGACGTGTAGCTCGCCGACCTCGACAGCGGCGCGTACGGCTGACCGTAGTAGGTTGAAGACGCGAAAGCCCAGCGGATCGTGCTTCTTCTGCCGATCGTGCAGATAGTTGCGAATATTACGAAAGATCAGGCCATCGATGTCGCGGCGTACTTCCAGTTGCCCCTTCAGGCTGCGCAGGCGCTGCAGGAATGCCGCCGAGTAGCAGTCGACCAAGAGGTCTTCCAGGGTGCTGGGAGTCCAACGGGCGGTGCCATAGATCCCTAGGTACCTGGGGGGCGCCTGGTACAGTCCGCGCAGCCGGAGTTCCGCAAGAACCGCGCAGCGCAGTTTCGTCCACATTGGGGCCAGGTCGTCCGCCGGGATCGCGTCTCCGTGCACGAGAGCGCGCACATGGGCTGTAAAGGTCGCATCCGAGTTCTTCATAACAATCCCTCCAGAGTCGTGAACAGCTAGCTATCTGCCTAGAGATCTGGGCCTTGCCGCTTCACGTGAGCCCTACCACTGATTCCGAGAGCTCCTGTTACCCACCCACGCGCAGCTCGGGCTGCAAACGGCTCAAACTTTCTTTTGCCGTTGCCGCGGAACCTGGATGAACGACTGAGCAAGTAGGGTTGCGTGCTAGCATCGACCGTCATGACGCCATCGCCGTCAGAGCCAGCATCTGCACCCCCCACACCAGCCACGGCACAGCCTCGCGTCGCCCGACCATGACCCAACGCCGCTCCTCCGGCTCGCGAGGCACGGGGACTACCCGACGCGGCGGACGACAACCGCCTTCCGTACGCCCACGGACGACGGCACGGAACACGCGCGGCACTGGAACTCGGAGCACGGGCGGAAGCACCAAACGCCCGACCATCCGTACCGTGCGCCGGCGCCGGCCGCGCTGGCGGCGCTGGTTGGGACGCGTCTTCCTGGTGCTGTTGCTGGCACTCGGCGGCGCCCTGGTGTGGTTGCTGTGGCCCCTGTGGGAGATGTCCGCCCGCTTCAATAGTGCTGCGGTGACGCTGCAGCCATCGCGTCTCTACGGCCAGCCATTGCGTCTCGAGGTCGGCGCCGTGCAAGAGATCGCACACTTGACCGACGAGCTGGACGCCCTCGGCTACCGCGCCGCCACGACGCCAGAGGAACTGAGCGCCGGCCGTTACCTGCTGGAGTCCGACCGCCTGCGTGTGCACCAACGCTCCTTTCGCACCGTCCGCGGCCCGGTCGGTTCGACAGTCCTGGACGTACGCTTCGGCGCCAGCCGCGACGGCAATCCCGGCCGCCGCCGCGTGCGCTCGCTGCATTGGGGCAATCGCGCCACGGATCTAGCCTTCTTCGAACCACCGCTCGTGGCGTCCTACTACGGCCCCGAGTTGCAGGAGCGACGGCCGGTGACGCTGCAGCAGGTGTCAACCGAGCTGACCCGCGCGGTGCTCGCCGCCGAGGACGACAGCTTCTTCCAGCACTCCGGCCTCTCGCCCACCGGCATCCTGCGCGCCGCCTGGGTCAACCTCGCCGGCGGCGAAGTCAGCCAGGGTGGCAGCACACTGACCCAGCAGCTGGTCAAGAACCTCTTCCTGACCCCCGAGCGCACCTGGTCCCGCAAGGCGCGCGAGGCAGCACTGGCGGTCTTCGTCGAGGCCCGCTATGACAAGTACGCCATCCTCGAGACCTACCTCAACGAGATCTACCTCGGGCGCAGCGGTCCGATCCACTTGCTGGGCGTTGGCGCCGCCAGTTGGGCCTTCTTCGGCAAGCAGCCGGCCCACCTCGACCTGGCCGAGGCCGCGACGCTGGCTGGTGTTATCCGCTCACCAGCCAACTTCGATCCGCGACGACATCCCGAGACGGCCCGCCAGCGGCGCAACATCGTGCTCGGACGCCTGGTCGAGCTGGGCTGGGTGACCGAGGACCAGGCAACGGCCGCGCGCGAAGAACCGCTGGTGGTACGCGAGCAGGCACTGCAGGCCCGGCGGGCGCCGTACTTCGCCGCCTTCATCGAAGCCGAGGCGCAGCGCCGCTTTGGCCTCGACGACTTGACGGACGGTGGCTACACGCTGTTCACCACCCTCGATCGTCACGCCCAGGAAACGGCAGAGCGGACCGTGCGTGAAGGTCTGCAGCGCCTGGAAGAAGGTCCGGAGAAGCGGCGTCGGGACGGCGGCGATGGCCCGCTGCAAGCGGCCCTGGTGTCGGTGGACGTGAGCAGCGGGGCCATTCGCGCCTACGTTGGTGGTCGCGATTTCGCGGGCAGTCAATTCGACCGCGCGTCGCAGGCACGGCGCCAAGCCGGCAGTACCTTCAAACCCCTGGTCTACGCCACCGCCTTCGAGGGCCGGGTGGTGTCACCGTCGTCGCTCGTGCTCGACGAGCCCCTCGAATACAAGGTCGGCGACAAGGTCTGGAGACCCGAAAACGACGACGGCGAGTACAAAGGCCTGATCCCCGCCCGCCTGGCGGTCGAAGAAAGCCGCAACGTACCGACCGCGCGCCTGGCGCTGGAGGTCGGCCTCGAGCGCATCGTCGCCCTGGCGCGCCAGCTCGGCATCACGACACCGCTGCGACCGCTGCCCTCACTGGCCCTCGGAGCCTTCGAAGTTGCCCCCGTCGAGCTGGCGGGGGTCTACGCGACGCTGGCCGCCGGAGGTGTACGCCACCAGGTGCACGGTCTGGAGAAGGTGCTCGACGGCCATGGCCAGCCAGTACCGACCCTCGAAGGCGCCGAGCTGGCCGCGCCGCAGCGCGTGCTGAGCTTGCAGTCGACGTACCTGATGACCCACGTCCTGCAAGGCGTCTTTGTGCGCGGCACCGCCCGCCGCGTGCGCAGCGAGCTGAGCGGCAGCCTTGCCGGCAAGACCGGCACCACCAACGGCCGCCGCGACTGCTGGTTCGCTGGCTACTCACCGACGATGGCAACCGTCGTGTGGGTCGGCTACGACGACAACAGCCGCACCCGCCTGACCGGCTCCACCGGTCCGCTGCCAATCTGGGCCGACTACATGGAATCCGTGCGCAACCCGGCCGGTTTCAGCACCTTCCGCCAACCCTCCGGCATCGTCACCGCCGCCATCGACCCGCAGACCGGCCAGCTCGCCACCGACCGCTGCCCCGAAGTGATCACGGAAGTCTTCCTAGACGGCGAGCAGCCGGCCGAGCAGTGCCAGGAGCATTACAGCTGGTGGCGCTCGCGGATGAACCGGCTTTTCGGCAACGATTCCCGACCTCCACCCTAGAGTCAGCGCCTGCGGTAAGATCCAAGGTTCCCGTCACGTCGAAGATACGGGTGACGGAAACCACCTCATGTCCCAAAGCAAGAAGACTTCCACTTCCACGGCACCCTCCCCGGCTGCAGGCGAAGGCCCAGCGACCGAGGCACGCCCCGCGATCGAGGTCAGAAAAGCCGAGACGCACAATCTCAAGGGCATCGACTGCAGCATCCCGCACGGCAAGGTGACGGTGGTGACGGGACCGTCGGGAGCGGGCAAGTCGTCGCTGGCGTTCGACACGATCTATGCCGAGGGGCAGCGCCGCTTCGTCGAGTCGATGTCGACTTACACGCGGCAGTTCCTACAGCAGATGGAGCGGCCACCAGTCGAGAGCCTGGACAACATTCTGCCGTCGGTGGCCTTGGAAGCGAAGAACAGCGTGCGCAACGCGCGCTCGACGGTCGGCACGATCACCGAAGTGCAGGATGTTCTGCGGCTGCTGTTGACGCATCTGGGCGAGGTCGGCTGCCCCGAGGGGCACGGACCGGCTCGGCGCTTCACCGCCGACGAGGCTGCGCAGCTGCTGGTGGATGGGGAAGTCGGGGAGCGCTTCTTGCTGCTGGTGCGGCTGCCTCGACCGAAGAAGAATGCCAACCAAGTCCTGCAGGAGCTGATCCGTCAAGGCTTTGGGCGTCGCCTGGCGGATGAGCTGGACGACGGCTTCGACGAGGAGAACAATGCGCAGGCCGTGGTGCGCATGCCGCCGAGCACGCGCTGGCCCAAGGCACGTGCTGAACTGGTTTTGGTGCTCGGACGCTTCCGAGCGCGCGAAGAAGCGCGGGGCCGCATCGCTGAGACGCTCGAGCAGGGCTTCGACATGCGCGGCGGCCAGCAGGGAGCGGAGGGTGATACCGCCGGGCCGACGGCAGGGCTCCTGGAAGCAGTAGGTGAGGCGGCAGGTGAAGACGGTAGGCGTTACTTTTCTCGTCAGCTCGGCTGCGTTCACTGCGGACGCGCGCTGCAGGCGCCGCAGCCAGCCTTGTTCTCCTTCAACTCTCCGCTCGGCGCCTGCCCGGAGTGCCAGGGCTTCGGCCGCGTGGTCGGCATCGACCGCCAGCGCGTCGTGCCCAACCCGAAGCTGACGCTCGAAGAACGGCCGATCGCGCCGTGGAACACGCCGGCCTACGAGGACCTCTACGAGCCCCTGTTCGCAACCTGCAAAGAGCAAGGCATCCCAATCGACGTACCGTGGCAAGAGTTGACGGACACGCAACGCGCCTGGGTGTGGAGCGGCACGAAGGCCGGCAAGCGACCGGGGCGGCGCAGCGGCAACCGGCACAGCGGAGAGTTCGTGAACCTGGACGGCTTTTTCGCCTGGCTGGAGAAGCGTACCTACAAGGTGCACGTGCGCGTGCTGCTGGCCCGCTACCGCTCGTACGAGCCATGCACCGTGTGCTCCGGTACGCGCCTGCGGCCAGCGGCACGGGCGGTGACACTCAACGGACGCACGATGCCCGAGCTGTGCGATCTGAGTATCGAGAACCTGCGCACCTGGCTGCAGAAGCAAACCTGGACACCGACGCAGCGGGCACGCGCCGGTCATTTGCTGGAGCAACTCACCGAGCGCGTCGAAGTGCTGTGCCGGGTCGGCCTCGAATACCTGACGCTCAACCGCCAGGCACGCACGCTCTCCGGCGGCGAGACGCAGCGCATCCACCTGGCGGCGTCGCTCGGCTCCGGCCTCACGAGCACCCTCTACGTGCTCGATGAACCAACCATCGGCCTGCACCCCGGCGACAGCCACCGGCTGGTGAGTCTGCTGCGCGAGCTGGCCGAGCGCGGCAACACGGTGCTGGTGGTGGAGCACGATCGTACGGTGATCGAAGGCGCGGACTATGTGCTCGACTTGGGACCAGCCGCCGGTGAAGGAGGTGGCGAGATCGTGGCCGCCGGCAGTCCGGACGAGATTCGGACCAACCCAGCCTCGCTCACCGGTCGCTACCTGCACCACCGCGCCCCAACACCGGCACGCAAGCACTTGCAGCGCTTCCGCCGCGAGCGCGGCCTAGGCTCGCTGGAAGTCGACCTCGAGACACGGCCGCAGATCGAGATCGTCGGTGCCCAAGCGCACAACCTGCGCGGCATCGATGTGCACTTTCCGAAGGGCACGCTGGTGGCGGTCACGGGCGTCTCGGGCTCGGGCAAGTCGACGCTGATCGAGAACGTGCTTCACGGCACCTACCAGCGCAGCCGCGGCGTGGTGGACGTGGAACCGGGCGAATGCAAGGCGCTGCACGGCCTCGACGACCTGGCTGACATCACACTCGTCGACCAGCAGCCGATCGGCCGCTCGACGCGCTCGAATCCGATCACCTACGTCGGTGCCTACGACGAGATCCGCAAGCTCTTCGCCGCCACTGCCGACGCCAAGCGCGGCGGCATCGCCGCCGGCCATTTCTCCTTCAACACCGATCGCGGCCGCTGCCCCGAGTGCAAGGGCACCGGCGTCACCGAAGTCGACATGCACTTCATGGCCGCGGTGACCGTCTGCTGCGAGAGATGCCAGGGCCACCGCTTCCGGCCCGAGGTGCTGGCCGTACGCCTCGTGGGCCGCAACATTTCGGAAGTCCTCGACTTGAGCGTCGATGCCGCGGTCGAACTGTTCAGCGAGCAGAAACGACTGTGCCGACGGCTGCGGCTGCTACAGGATGTCGGCCTCGGCTATTTGCGGCTCGGGCAGCCGACTTCGACGCTGTCCGGCGGTGAAGGGCAACGACTGAAACTCGCGAGCTTCCTGGACCGTCCAAAGAAGGAACAGCGGCGCCTCTTCTTGTTCGACGAGCCGACCACCGGTCTGCATCCGTCTGACATCGACCTGCTGTACCGCACCTTGCGCCGGCTGGTCCAAGGAGGTGACACCGTGGTGGTGGTCGAGCATTGCTCCGACCTCATCGTGCACGCAGACTGGATCGTCGACCTGGGCCCCGGCGGTGGTATCCACGGAGGCGATCTGCTGTATTGCGGTTCCTTGCACAGCTTCGTCGAGTCCGTCGACAGCCCGACCGCCGTCGAACTGCGCCGCTTCCTCGGCGGTCTACCACCCGGCTCGTCAGCCTCCTGACACGACCCTGGCCCAGGTCTTGAGGGCATGCTATTCTTTGCACAACCTCGGAGGTTGCCAATAACGTCTTGTCAAGGGAGGACGGTACCATCTCCGGCCCAAAGAAATACTTCCTCGAAGCTAACGGTCGTCAGCTGGCGCTTCAGGAGGGAGACATCATTGTTGGACGCAGTCGCAACTGCAATCTGGTGCTCAAGGATCCGAGTGCCAGCCGCAATCATGCGCTGCTGATCGTGCATCCCGATGGTGTTCGGCTGAAGGATCTCAACTCCACCAACGGTACCTATGTCAACAATCAGCGACTCACCGAAGATCTGCCACTGAGCCCGGGTGACCGCATCTCGATCGGCCAGACGGAGATGGTGTTCGGGGCGACGGAAGATGTCCTGAGTTCGGCTGCCGAGGTGCCCGCAGCGGTCAAGCCAGCCGCGGGCCTGCGCCAGGAAGAGACGTCGGACGACAAGGTGCCGACGGCCCTCGGCCCCACGGCAGCGGCCACGGATCTTGGAGCCGGCACTGGGCTAGCTGCTACTGGGTTGGCCGACACCGGAGTTGCCGACCTTGGTGCGGCTGGCATTGAGGCGGCCAGCCCTGGCGCCGCGAACACAGGCGAAGGAGCCAGGGTTTCACGCAGCGCAACGACGTCCGTGCTGTCGCGGAACTCGCGAGAAGCCGAGGCGGCAAGGCGCGCCCATGCGAGCGAGGGCGGCGGCGACGAGGCGGGTAGCCTTGGTTCCGCGACTCCTGGATCTACGACTCCCGCCGCCGGCGAAGCCGGCACAACGACCGGCAGTGACGAAGCCGTTGACGAGATCTCGGTCCTCGACGCACTGGAAGAAGAGTTGCAACCGTCTCTTCCTCAGCCGGATGCGCCCGCTCCACCTGCTGACGACATCCCAGACTCGGGAGAGACGGTACCCGAAGACCCCGCTGCCGCAGCGGCGCCCCACGCGGTATCCGGTAACGGCAGCGGCAGTGGCGGTAGCGGCGAGTTGCTTCCGTCGCTGGACCTCGACGATTTCGACCAGGACCCGGTCTCGACGAGCGGAGACGACCTGCCCAGCTCGAGTGCGGCCGGCTCCGCCATGGCTGCCGAGGCTACAGCTTCTTCGGCGACATCCTCGACAGGTGGCTACCGGGCCGACAGTGTCGTCTTCTCGTCCGGCCGGCAACGCGCCGCAGCCCGCGGCCCCATGCTCGAGCCGGCCGGCTTCGGCATTCGCCTCGCCGCGGCGTTGGTCGACTTTCTGTTGCTCGGCCTGCTGGGCGCTGGCGTGTTCTTCGGAGCCGGCGGACCGCAGTCGACCGCCGCCAGCACGCTGAGCAGCCTGGCAACCTGCGCCGGCGCGCTGCTGATGCTGCTGTTCGGCTGGACCCTGTGGGGCACCACGCCGGGCAAGCGGCTGTTCAAGCTCTACATCCGCCAGGACGACGGCGCCGAATTGAGTGCCGGAAAGGCGATTCTGCGTCTACTCGGCTACCTGGCCAGCACCCTCGCCCTTGGACTCGGCTTTCTGATGATCGCGTTCACCAAGGGAAAACGAGGACTGCACGACGTCATTGCCGGGACCTATGTGGGCCGCGCCTGACGCGACCCCTCGACGGCTCCTGCTCAAGTTCTCAGGACACTTGCTGTTTGGTGCCGGCCTGCTGCTGGGAACGAGTTTGGTGCTTGCACCCAGCAGAGCCGTACGAGCCTCTAGCGCGCAGCCCTCTCCACTCCAGCAAGTAGAGAGCCAAAACCTGGCTGCCGCCCGCGCCGCGGGCACGTATCTTCTGCACCATCAGCGTCCGGACGGCACCTTCCAACGACGCTACGAGCCGCGTCTCGACCGCGCCCTCCCCGGCCTCGACCCACGGCGCCAGGCGCTCACCTGCTTTGCCCTCTTTCACCTCTACGGTGCTACCGGTGATCCGCTGTTCTTGGCCGCCGGTGAGCAGGGACTGCGCCCCCTGCTAGATCACCTGCAGCCAGGGCATCCGGTGCAGCCCGGGTCCGTCGCCGAACCACAGCAGGTACGCTACCTGCACGACCTGCCAGGCGTCGCGACAGCAGGCGCCAATGCGGCTCTGCTGCTGGCTCTGGTCGAGCACCACCTGCACACCGATGAGGAACAATGGCGCGCGACGATGCAGGCACTGGCCTGGTTCCTGCTCGGCTTGCAGCAGTCCAACGGCGAGCTGCTCGACGCGCTCGAAGTGGAACCAGACAGCCCGCGGCACATCGCCTTGCCGGGCACCGGCTCCGCTGTGCTGGCACTGGCCCGGCTCGGGCAGATCGACGACGCTGGGCCATGGCGTCTCAGCGCCCGCCGCGCCGCAGTGTGGCAGATGGCCATCCACGACCTCGGCCGTAGCGTCGACGACCTGCCGCGCGACGAGTGGCTGGTGTTGGCACTCGCCGAGCTATACCTGGAGGAAGACTGGGGTCGCCGCTTCTACATCCACGCGCGCCGTATCACCAGCGGTCTGCTGCGCGAGCGCACGCAGTGGCCCACCTGGAACCCTGACTGCCTCAGCGCCGCTCGAACCGCGCGCGCCGCCGCCGCAATGGCAGAGATAGCAGCCGTCGGTGGCGACGACCCAGCTCCGTACCAACAAGCCACCGACGAGCTGCGCGCGCGGCTCCTTGCGTGCCAGCGTCCGGCCGGTGGCGTCGAGCGACGGCCGGAGCAGGGCGAAATCACCCTGCCGGCCGTCTATCACGCCATCTTGGCCTGGCTCGAACCCAGCCTTACCGAGTGAGCTGGCGTCAGCGCGTGAGCTTGCGATACTTGATGCGGTGCGGCTGCTCTGCGTCCGTGCCGAGACGACGCTTGCGGTCTTTCTCGTAGTCCTGGTAGTTACCCTCGAACCACACCACCTGGCTGTCGCCCTCGAAGGCCAGCATGTGGGTGGCGATGCGGTCGAGGAACCAACGGTCATGGCTGATCACCACCGCACACCCAGCGAAGTCGAGGAGCGCCTCTTCGAGCGCGCGTAGCGTGTCGACATCCAGGTCGTTGGTCGGCTCATCGAGCAGCAGCAGGTTGCCACCGCTGCGCAACAGCTTGGCCAAGTGCAAACGGTTGCGCTCACCGCCCGACAGGTTGCCGACTTTCTTCTGCTGGTCCGGCCCGCGAAACTGGAACAAGGACGCGTAAGCGCGCGAGTTGACCTCCTCCTTGCCGACCAGGATCAGCTCCTGACCGTCCGAGATCTCCTCCCACACCGTCTTGTCCCCCTGCAACGCCTCGCGGCTCTGGTCGACGTAGGAAATCTGCACCGTCTCCCCAACCTCGAGCGTGCCGGTGTCCGGCTGCTCCTGGCCCGTGAGCATGCGGAAGAGCGTCGTCTTACCGGCACCGTTGGGACCGATGACGCCGACGATGCCACCGGGGGGCAGCAGGAAGTCGACGTTCTCCATCAGCAACTTGTCACCGTAAGCCTTGCTGACACCCTGTGCCTCGATGACCACGTCGCCAAGCCGCGGCCCGGGCGGGATGCGGATCTCGGCCACGCCTTGACGACTCTCGCGCCGTTGGTGCTCGTCGAGCATCTGCTCGTAGCGCTGGATGCGCGCCTTGCTCTTGGCATGCCGCGCTTTCGGCGCCATGCGCACCCACTCGAGTTCGCGCTCCAGCGTCTTCTGGCGACTCGTGGAGCTCTTCTCTTCCTGCTGCAGGCGCTGCTGCTTCTGCTCCAGCCAGGAGGAGTAATTGCCCTCCCAGGGGATGCCAGCACCGCGGTCCAGTTCCAGGATCCAGCCGGCGACGTTGTCCAGGAAGTAGCGGTCGTGCGTGACGGCGACCACCGAGCCCTTGTACTCGGCCAAGAAACGCTCCAGCCAGGCGACGGACTCGGCATCCAGATGGTTGGTCGGCTCGTCGAGCAGCAGCAAGTCGGGCTGACGCAACAGCACCTGGCACAGCGCGACGCGGCGACGCTCACCGCCGGACAGGTGCTCAACGCCCTCGTCCGCGGGTGGCAGGCGCAGCGCCTCCATGGCGACTTCCAGGTGGTGGTCCAGGTTCCAGACATCGCCCGCATCGATCGCGTCCTGCAAGCGACCTTGCTCATTGAGAACCTTGTCCATCTCCTCGGCCGACATTTCCTCGCCCATCTTCATCGACAGCTCGTCGAAGCGCTCCAGCAGCGCTCGCTTCTCAGCGACCGCCTGGTCGACGTGTTGCCGGACAGTCAACGCCGGATCCAGCACCGGCTCCTGCGGCAGGAAGCCGATCGTCTTGCCGTCGGCGATGAAGGCTTCACCGTCGAAGTCAGGATCGACACCAGCCATGATGCGCAGCAGCGAGCTCTTACCGGAACCGTTGTGACCCAGGACGCCGATCTTGGCGCCGTAGAAGAACGAGAGCCAGATCCCGCGCAGGATCTCTTTGCCCTGCGGGGTCGTCTTTCTCAGATTTTTCAGCGTGTAGATAATTGGTGGCATACACCCTCCTCGGCGCGCAGGATACCCGATCTGGACCCTAGAAACCGAGCCCCATCGAACCTCGACCCAGAGACGCCAGCCTACAAACCGCGTGCTAAAGTACGGCGGCGAGCCGAATGACCCGAACCAAGGAGGAACCTCGATGGCTTATCTCTCGACAAAGCGCGCTCTGCCCCTGGTGGTAGCGTTGATCTTGTGCCTCGGCGCAGCTGTGGCGCCCTCGTCCGTAGTCGCTGCTGCAGTAGACACCCCGGTGGCCGACAACGCGGATACCCCACAACAAGCCACTCCGCACCACGACGTCAGCGTCGACGTCGCCGGCGTCACCGTCTTCGTCGACCCGGAGACCGGTCGCCTGCGCCAGCCGACCGCCGACCAGGCCCAGGCTCTGGCCAGCGCGCTGCGCCGGCACTTCACCGGCATGGACAAGTCGATCACCAGCCCCAAGTTCGAGCGCCGCGGTGACGGTACCCTGATGTATCGCTCGGCCCCCGAGTTCATGAACTACACCATCGGTCTGGCATCACCGAATGGCGACACGACCACCACCTGCGCCCCGAACCTGGAGCAGGCGACCGCCGTGCTCGAGAACCCGCAGCCCGTGCTCGAGGCGGCCCGTGCCGCCGAAGCCGAGAAGCAGGCTCAGCAGCGGGGGGAGATGTAAACCATGACCACGTGCACTCGAATCCTCCATCTGCTCGGCCTGTGTCTGCTGCTGACGCTGGCGGCACCCGCCGCCCACGTCTATGCCGGGGCCACCATCATCGTCAACAACGTCGATCCGGACGGTGTCGGCTTCAACGATCCGACCCCCGCCGATCCGGTGGGCGGCAACCCGGGTACGACGCTCGGCGAGCAGCGCCTGAACATCTTCCAGTTCGCCGCCGACGTCTGGGGCAGCGTCCTGGACAGCGATGCTGACATCGTGATCCAGGCCACTTTCACGCCGCTGCCCTGCAACGCCGCGGCCGCGGTGCTCGGTTCGGCCGCCACCATCACCATCTTCGCCAACTTCCCCAACGCCGCGGTGACGGACGCCTGGCACCATGCGGCCCTGGCCAACGCCATCGCCGGCCAGGACTTGAGCCCCGGCCCACCGGACCCGGGCCTGCTGGTCGAGCCGTTCAACGACGACATCGTCAGCTTCTTCAACAGCGCCATCGACAACAACCCGGATTGCCTGCCGGGTAACTGGTACTACGGCCTGGACCACAACCCGCCAGCCGGTGACACCGACCTGCTCAACGTCGTGATGCACGAGTATGCGCACGGCCTGGGCTTCGCCAACTTCATCAACGAGAGCAGCGGTGAAGGTGCCCAAGGCATCGGCGACATCTACTCCGCGTTCACCTTCGACACGACGGCCGGCAAGACCTGGAATGAAATGACCCCGGCCGAACGGCAGGCCTCCGCCATCAACACCGGCAACGTCGTGTGGAACGGGCCCAGCGTCACGGCCAATGCACCTGCGTTCCTGGCCAATCGCTCGGTGGTCGAGATCAACATGCCCGCTGGCATCGCCGGCATCTATGCGGGGCAAGCGGCTTCCTTTGGACCGCCACTGACCGTACAAGGCGTCACCGGCGACGTCATCCTCGCGGACGACGCCACCGACGAGCGGGCCGACGCTTGCGAACCGCTGGTCAACGACCTCACCGGCGCTCTCGCTCTGGTCGATCGCGGCGCCTGCACTTTCGCGCAGAAGGTGTTCAACGCCCAGACCGCGGGCGCAATTGGTGTGATCGTGGCCAACAACCAACCCACCGGCCTGCCGCCAATGGGAGGCGAGAGCCCGGACGTCACCATCCCGTCGATCGGCATCTCGATGACCGACGGTGACCTGATCAAGGCCAACCTGCCCGGTGTCAACGCGACCCTCGGCCAGAGTGCCGACTTGCTCCTGGGCGCCGACGACAGCGGCCTGGTGCAAATCTACTCGCCGAACCCGGTGCAAGGTGGCTCATCGCTGTCGCACTGGACCACCTCGGCGACCCCCAACCTGCTGATGGAGCCCTTCATCAGCGATGACCTGATCTCCAGTCTGACCCAGGATCTGACCCCCTACCTGTTCCAAGACGAGGGCTGGCGCCTGGCCGACGACGACGGTGACACGCTCCCGAACATCGAGGACCTGTGTCCGGCCTCGAACGCCAGCGCCACCGTGCAAATCGGTACCTGTGACTCCGGCGTCAGCAACGACCAGATCCTCCTGGGCTGCAACCTCGGCGACCTGGTCGACCTGTGTGAACAGCTGAGCAGTACTCCCGGGGACTTCGTCCAGTGCGTGCTACGCCTGGGCAACGACCTCCGCGAAGAGGGAGCGTTGGACTTCTACAGCCGTGCCCGCCTGCTCAGCTGCGCAGCGCAGGCCAGCAATCCCTGATCCAACCTGAGCCAGCGCCGAACTCTGTAGAGGCGCACCCAAAGACAAAGGCCGCGACTCCGGACACCCGGATCGCGGCCTTTGTGCGTGTAGCTCGACGCGCGCGGTGTCAGTGAGCCTCAGCCCCCGTAGGCCCGTTGCAGGTGAAACTGCGCCTGCCGCCGCCACCAATGCCAGTCGTGCGACACGTCCTGGCCCCAGATGTCCGTATGGTTGGAAATCCCCTTGTGGTCGAGCATGGCACCGAGCGCCCGTGTCTCCTCGATGCAGCCTTCCTCCCACTGCCCCTGCCCACACACCAGGACCAGATGGGTCTGTCGCTGCACACGGTCGAGGTGTTCGCCCTCGAGTTTGGCGACATAGGCCAGCGGGTTATTGAAGTAGACGTCCGTGTTGTCGAAGCCGTCCGTGAATCCACGCATCTCATAACGACCGCTGAGACTCAGCGACCAGTGGAAGATCTCCGGAAACTTGAGCACGAAATTGGCGGCGTAGAAGCCGCCCAGGCTGGCCCCCGTGACGCCGATCCGGATGTGGGGTGACAGACAATCGTGGCGGATCCATGGCACCAGTTCCTCGACCACGTAGCGCTCGAACACCATGTGCCGCTGAATGCGCCACGCCGGATGGTTCTCACGCCGCGTCCAGGCTTCGGCGACGTTGCTCTCGATGCAATAGAGCTTCAGCTGGCCGCTGTCGATCAGCGGTGCCAGCGCCTCCACCATGCCCTGCACCTCCCACTCGTGCGCCATGCCGGCGGCAGTCGGGAACACCAGGAGCGGCATGCCCCAATGACCGTAGCACCACAGGTGCATGCGGCGCTCCATGTGACGACTAGAAAGCATCTCGTGACGACGTTGCATATGGGAAGACCCTTGTCGGCTCAGGCGGTCGCTACCAGCCCGGCTCGGTGATCAGAAGTGGAAGTACAGAGTTTCAAGCGGCAGAGTCGGTGCCCGATCCCGGCGGAGGCGTCATCCAGGTCGGTGACTTGCCGCTACCGGAAGCCGCGCGCGGCCGGACTCGCTTAGGCTTGTTGTCCAGGCCGAGGATGTCGACCACCTGGGGCTCGTCGAGCAGCAGGGTGCCATCGGTACCTGGAGCTTGCGAAGGATCGAACTCGTAGTCGCGGATCACGCGTCGGAAGACTTCTTTGAGCGCACGTGCTCCGAGTCGGGGTTGCCGCGCCGCCTCGGCAGCCACGCGACGTACCGCGGCGGGCGACAGCGCCAGGTGCAAGCCCTGGCTGGCGAAGTAGTCGCGAGCGGCGTGCAGGCTCGAGTCCGGTGCCTCCAAGAAGATACGCACCAGCTGCTCGGTCTTCAGATCTTCGAGCAACACGATCGAGTCGAAGCGCGACAGAAACTGCGGGCTCATGCCGTAGTCGAACAGGTCCTCGACCTGCAGCCAGTCGCGCAGCTGGAACTGCGTCTCCTCCCGCACGTCACCACCCTCGACCACCGTCACCGCCTGTAGCGATCCGCGATCCTTGCCGACGGTGATGCGATCGTACACCGCGTCGTAGAGCCCTTCGAAGGCACCACCGGCAACAAACAACAGCCCGCCCGAATCCAGGCGCAGATGCCCACCACCAGCCCATTCCGGTAGATCGAACGGCATCGCCTCGTTCTCGATCAGGGTCAGCAGTGCTTCCTGTGCGCGGATGCCCGCGGTGTGCAGGTCGTCGCCGACGTGCGAGCGGATCTTGTCGACCTCGTCGACGAACACCAGCCCGTGGCGCACGCGTTGCAGCAACTCCGGCAACGGCGCCTCGCGCCCCAGATCCTCGCGTGCCCGCTCCAGCAGCCGTCGCAGCACGACTTGGCCCGAGCGCCCTTGCTCGGCTTCTTCCGCCAATACCTTGGCGTGGATGCGCACCACCGTCGAGTGCGCGGCCCGCGCCGCGTCCGCCGCCAAGTAGTTCTCGACCGCGCGCATCAGCGTCGTCTTGCCGGAGCCGGACGAACCGATCAGCAGAATGTTGCCTGAGCGCACCCCGGCCAGATGCTTCGCCAGCGCCACCGACATCTCGCGTACCGCTTCTTGCTGGCCGATGACGCGGCTGCCGAGTTCTTCGGCGATCTGGATGGGGGTCGGAGGGGCGGACATGGGTGCGAGTGTATCAGCGGCGACCCACTCAGCGGAGCACACCCCGCAGCTTGCGCCGCAGACGAAACGCGAGACTGTCCGGCGGTGTAGCAGTGGCGAGGTGGGCGGCGAAGTCGTGCTTGGTCGTGTCGCGCCAGGGACGGCGGCAGAAGTCGGCGAGGGGTTCGAGGACGCGGTCCCAGGCGAAGTATTGAGCCAACTCGCGCGCGCCCTGACGCCGGGCATCGACTTCTTCCGGCTCGGTCAAAATCTGCCGCAGTGCTGACGCCAGCGCCTCCGGATCTTCAGGAGGCACGACCCAGCCGGCGTGGTGTTCGAGCAGCAAGCTGCTCATCGCACCGCCTTCGCTGGTGACGGCGGGGCAGCCGCAGGCGAGGGCGTCGAGGAATCTCGTGCGCAGGGACAGACGGGTCTCGAGGCTAGGCCTGTGCGGAGCCACCATCAGGTCGACGTCGCGCAGCAGGTCGTAGCGACGGGCAGCGGGGAGCCAGTCTTGGGCCAACACCTTTTCACCCCACCAGCCACGCTTGCGGCACCGGGCCTCGACCTCGGCAAACAGACGCTGCGGCGTCGAACCGGCGTTCGGGTTGCGGATGAAGAGCAGGCGCCAGCCGCTTGCATCTCCCTCGCCCTTCTCCAGACGTTCGAGCGCCTCAAGCAGGGTGAAGGGATCGTACCAATCGTAGAGCCCCCCGAAGAGCAAGCGCTTCTCGCCGGCTTCGCGTGGGGGCAGAACGGGCTCGTGAGCGGGCAGGTCGTCGAATCCTGGGACACCGAAGGGGACCGGCGCGATCAGGCGTTGTAGGTCGGGATCGCGGCGCAGGATCTCGGGGTTGACGCGGCCGACGGCGGTGAGGAAGCCCAGGTAGTAGTTGCGCTGTTCTTCCGACGAGCAGAGGAAGAAATCTCCGCGCGACATTTGCAGCACCCAGGTGGCGTGATCGTTGCGGTAGGGGCCGAGACCGAGCGTCTCGACATAGTGCATGTTCTCAACCAGCCACGGATCATAGAGGTCGATGGCACAGGGTAGCTCCGGCACCTCGACCAGGATGTCGTTGGCTAGCTGCCCCTGAGCGACGGCGCCGTCACAATCCGCTAGCAGGCGGGCCAGGCCACCGCGCTCAAAGGAGCGTACCTCGACGCCCTCGGGTACCTCCGGTACGTCCGCCGGCTCTCCAGCCGTCACCAGGACGATCTCGGCACTACTCTGCGCCGGCAACCGGCGCGCCAGCTCCAGGTAACGGATACCGATGCCGGCCATCTGCGCGCGCAGCGGTTCGCTGCACACCAGGGCCACTCGACTCAAGTCGACTCCCCCTTCCGCCGCTGCAGCCAGCTGTGCAGGCGCCAGGCGCGCGTGCCTTCCATGCCCCGAATCAGCGCATTGAGACGCTCGATCTCGGCATAGGTGCGCGCGAGGTGTTCGCCCTGCTTGGTCACGCCCTGCTGTAGGCGCTCGATCTCAGCGTAGGTACGACCCAGGTGTTCGCCTTGCTCCTGGACCGCCGTCCGCAGCCGTTCACCCTCGGCGTAGGTGCCGCGCAGTTCTTCAGACAACCGCTCGATCTCGCCAAGGGTACCGCGCAGCTCTTCGGCCAGGCGCCCTTCTTCGACCTGCAGACGCTCGATCTCGGCCGCGTGCCCGTCGAACGCCTGGCGCAGCTGCTTGTGCTCGCCTTGTAGCGCTTCGTGCTCGCCGTTGAGGCGCACGTGGCGTTCCTCGAGCTGAAAGTACTCTCGATCGCGGTGATCGAGCGCACCGCGCAATTCGGCGATATCGGTGCGAGCCTCTCGCAGTTCGCGTCCGCGGGTGCGCGCTTCTTCGCCGCGCTGAACAGCCTCGTTGCGCAATACGTCGACGGCGCGCGCCAGCTGATCGGCCATTTGCTCCGGCGAGCGGCGGGCGGCGTGCTTGGCCAGCACCCTGGCCTTGACGTCGAGGAAGTCGGCCCGCTCGCGCGGGCTCTCGCCGAAGATGTGGTGACCGCCGCCAGAGAAGTGGCGGTACTCGCACGTGACGCGCGCCAGATGCTGGAAGGTCGTGTGCTCGGCCAGGCGCAAGAGCAGCTCCCAATCCTCGAAGAAGGGCAGCTCGGGATCAAAGATCGGGTCGAGTGCCTGCAGCAGTGCGCGCTCGATGACCAGGGTATTGAAGGGGATGTAGTTGTCCAGCTGCAGCAGGTCGGCGTCGAAGTCGCGACTGTAGGGCAGGCGTCGCTCGGTGCAGCGCCACGCCACATCGCCATCGCTAGCATCTGGCAACCTGCCGTCCTCTTGCAGCTTGTAGATCGCGACGGCGGCATCGGTGTAGGCGACACGCACGCCCGCGGCCTGTACCAGCTGGGCCAGGGTCGCCAGGTGCTCGGGGGCGGCCAGGTCGTCATCGTCCAGGAAGGTAACGTAGTCCCCGGTCGCGGCCTCGACGCCCGCCGCCGCGGCGCCGGCACGCCCGCGATTGGGATCGAGATCGAGACGGCGCAGCGGCAACGGGTAGTCGTCGGGCAGCTCGGGCGGTGTGCCGCCGTCGTTGACCACCAGCACTTCGGCGTTGCGATAGGTGCTGCGCGCCAGGCTGTCGAGCGCCTCGGCGAGCAGCGCCGGGCGGTTGTGCGTGCGCACGATGACGGTGATCGAGGGTCCCTCGTGCACCTCGTGCAAGCGTGGAACGCCACCCAGGTGCTCGATCAGCTGCGCCGGGCTGCGGGTGACGAAGTCGTCCAGCGTCAGGCGGGCGTAGCCTTCGGCACCCTCGACCTCTGGCCCCAGCGACAGCGCCCGGTAGCGCTGCAGACCAAGGCAGGCGCCGAGGTAGTCGTGCCGTGCCTGCTGGCTAGCATACAGCTCCATCGCCTGACGCAGCTTGTCCTGCTGGCCACTGACCTCGACCAGCAGATTGGGGTGGAGCGGATGGTTGACGTCGTAGGCCAAGATCTCGAGCTTGGCAGCGACTTCGTGCAGCGCGGCCTCCTGTGCCGCCGCCTCTTCCGCCTCGTCGTGTGTGCTCCTCGACGCGCCAGAACGCGGTCGTAGACCGGCCAGAACCTGGTGCACGGCCGCGAAGGCCGCCTGGTGATCGCCGGTGATTTCGAGCGGCGACGTCACCAGTAGCAGCTCGGGACGATGTCGTAGCAACGCTTCTCGGATCGCCTGCTGGAGCGCCGGAAGCTGATAGCGCAGCGCTCCATCCGTCAGGTCGAGGTGCTCGACGCTGGCGAGCCCCAGCAATTCCGCGACCTGCTCGGCCTCGGTTCGGCGCGTCCGCTGGTAGGTATCGATCTCAGCCAGCGCATCGTCCACGGTCTCGACGCCACCGCTGCTGTCACTCAGGAAGAGTACGTGCACTTCAGAACCAGCCTCGAGCAGCTTGCACAGCAGTCCGCCACAGCCCAGCACTTCGTCGTCGTAGTGCGGCGCTAGCACCAGCACGCGCTGGGCTCGAACATCGGTCGTGTGGCCCGGAAGTTCCAGCATTACCCCTTCATCCCTCTTGCTTTCACTGCACATACCCTAGCGCAATCAGTCGACGGCGGGTCTCGGGGTTCTCTTCCGCCTGCAGGGCGACGGGCTCCTGCGACAGCCAGACGTAGAGTGTGGGTTGCCGCACCACCCCAGGATCCGCGGCGGGCAAGGGCCAGGCCGGGGCGCGGAGCTGGGCGCGCGGCACCGACCCGCCGTCGTAGGGCACACCACCGGCTATCTTGACCTCGACGTCCCGCGTCTGCCCATCGGTGGTGGTCAAGGTAACGTCGAGCGCTTCCAGACGGCGAAAGTCACCCTGCACCAGCAGACCGTGTCCCGGCACGGCAGCACCGGACGGCAGGCTGGCCCGCAAGGCGAAGTCGAGCGCATCACCGTCGCGGCGTACGAGTTCGTCCGGCCCCAGGAAGTAGGCGTTCCAGCTCTCGGCTGGCCGGTCCAGGCGTAGACGTCCGCGCAGAGTCGAACCCAGGGGCAGGCCGGCCGCCACCAGACGTAGCCCGCCGACCTGACGTTCGAGCTGATGGTGGACGACGCGGGCGAGCTGGTCGAGGCGCTCTTCGAGCACCGCCTCCGCGCCAGCCTCGGCGGTCAGCAAGTTCAGCTGCTCGGCCGGGTCGGACTGTAGGTCGTAGAGTTCGACATCCGCGAAGCGTCGCAGATCCTTCTGCCACAGTAGACCCTGCAACGGATCCGGCGGTTCGAAAGGCGTGCGGCGGTTGAACAGGAAGAGCTTATGTGCGTCGAGCACCGACATGGCGCGCAGCGGACCGGCACTCATGTGCTGCGCGAAGGCCGGGCGACGCGGCAGCGGGCGCTCACCGCGCAGCGCTGGCAGCAGGTTCTCGCCCTGCCACTGCGGCTCCGTCTCGGCACCTGCCGCCGCCGCCAGCGTCGGCAGCAGGTCGATCAACTGCACCGGACCTCCTTCCAGCGTCACCCCGGCAGGCAGTCGACCATCCCAGCGCAGCAGCAGCGGCACGCGGATCTGCTCGTCGTAGAGCGATTGCCCATGCTTCCATCCGCCGTGATCGTACAGCTCTTCACCATGGTCGGCGGTCAGGACGATCAGAGTGTTGGCCAGCACTTCCGGCTCCAGCGCGCTCAGCAACTCGCCGATGTGCCGGTCGACGTAGTGCACCTCGCTGTCGTAGAGCGCGGACAGGTGCGCGACATCCGCCTGCGGATTCTGCAGCTCGTGGGCTCCGGCGTAGATGCCGTGCACCATCTCGCCCGTGAAGGGACCCTCGTAGTCCGGATAGAAGGGCGATTTGCCATCGACGATGTCCGGATTCTTGTAAGGATCGTGCGGATCGAGGTACTGCATCCAGAGAAAGAACGGCTCGTGCTGGTGCGCGCGCAGCCAGGGCAGGGCGCGCTGGTTCAGATCTTCAGCACCGCGGTGGAACCAGGCGAAGTCCATCGGCGGGAAGGCGTAGGAGTCGAGCCCGCGCGCGAAGCCGTTGCCGGTGAAGATCGCCGGATTGGCGTTGAAACCAGCAGTGGTATAGCCGAGATCCGCAAAAACCTGGGCCATCGGCCGGGCGTCGCGCGGGATGCCGAAGCTGGCCATCGCTCCACGCAGAATCTCCCCCGGGTAGCGCGAGGTGAAGAAGGACGACACCGATGGCAGGGTCCAGGGCGCCTGCGCGTACGCTTGCTCGACCCGCACGCCACCGGCTGCCAGCCAGCGGTCGATCTCAGGGGTCGTTGCTCGCTCGTAGCCGTAGCAGCTGAGCCGGTCGAAGCGTAGGGTGTCAACGACGATCAGCAGCACATTCGGGCGCGCGCGCTCGGCGACCTGATCGAGATCGGCCTGTCCGCGTAGCCTCACCGACCCCCAGGCGATCTCGAGAGGGTCACTGGCTCGCGCGGGTGTGCGACTCTTCGATCGAGGGCCCTCGGATTGCGGTACCGCGGCCAGTTCCAGGGTCACATCGTCGCCACCGTAAGCGCTGAGGTCGACTTCCAGGTCCAGCCAGCCGGGTGCGTCCCCGTTGCCGCGACGCTCGCCGTGCGCCACGGCGGCAATGTCGGTACGCGAGCCCCGCTGCACACCGACGGTCACCGTCAACAGCGGTGTTTCTTGAACTTCTTCGCCTGCTGCCGGCTCTCCGTCCGCGGCGGCACTCTTTGGCACCACCGCGGCACCGACAAAGAGGGTCGCCCGCGCCGGCAATCGTCCGCGCCAGCGCCAGGTTCCCGGCGGCAGCACCACCGCCGGCCGGTGTACGTGGTCCGCGGTCACCGGCTGTAGGCGCGGTGCGGCGTGGAAGCTGAAGCCCGCCGCGGGATCGACGTTGACCACGAAGCGCCCATCCATCACCGCTTCGGTCAGCTGCAGCGACTCCGGCTCAGCGCCGCCACAGCCAGCCAGGGAGATGGCCAGTGCCGTCACCAGCAGAGCGACCAGACGGCCGGCAACTGTCGCCAGGCCCGGGCGGCTCACTCGCTCTCACCCTGCTTTGGCCCATCTTCGGCACACGGCGGCAGTTGCGGCCGTCGCCGATGGTGCCAGCGTAGTCGCAGCACGTCGCGCAGCATGACCGCCGAATCGAAGATCGGGTGCACCGTCGACTCCGGCGAATTCTCCCACACCACACCCACCTCGACCACGCGCCGGCCATAGCGGCGGGCCAGCCAGATCAGCTCGACGTCGAAGGCGAAACGGTCGACGATCATCATGGCGAACACCTGGCGCGCCAAGTCACCGTCGATTAGCTTGAAGCCACACTGCGTGTCGTGCAAGCCGGTGATGCCGACCAGGCGCAGGATGAAGTTGAAGGTCTTGCCCATGAATTCACGGTAGAACGGCTGCCGCTCGGTGATCTGGGATTCCGCCACCGCCCGGCTGCCGAGCACCAGCGGTGCCCGCGGTAGCTCTGCCTCCAACTTTTCGACTTCCTCGATCGGTGTCGACATGTCGGCGTCGCACAGGAGTACACGCTGACCGCGACTCGCCAGCACGCCGGCCCGCAGCGCCGCGCCCTTGCCTCGATTGGCTGGCTGCACCAGTACACGCACGCCACGGTCCTCGGAGCCGAGAGCCTCGAAACCACGTGCGACCTCGACGGTGGCGTCGCGGCTGCCGTCGTCTACCACCAGCACCTCGGCGGAGAGATTCCGTGCCTGCAGATAGCCACACACACGCTGCAGCGTGCTGGGCAAACGCTTGGCTTCGTTGTAGGCCGGAATGACGATGGAGAGTTCTGGCGCGGACGGCTGCATGGCGCCGGGATCATAGCAGTTGCGCGCGTTCATTCTGGCGTCCGTGCCACTGCCGCCGCCTCGACCCAGCGCGCGCCCGCCCGCTTCAGCTCCAGCGCCGCCGCGTGCAGCGTCGCCCCGGTGGTGACCACATCGTCGATCAGTAGGACCCGAAGACCTGCCACCCGTGCCGGTCGATGGCAGCGGAAGCGCCCTTGCAAGCTGCGCAAACGCTCCTTGCGACTCTGGCGACTCTGCGGCAGAGCTCCACCGCGGCGGCGCAGGCAGTCGACCAGCGGAAGGTCCAGGCGCCGTGCGACCGGTCGCGCGATCAGCTGCGCCTGGTTGTAGCCGCGCCGCAACTGCCGCCGCCAGTGCAGCGGTACCGCGACCACCGCGTCGAAGGACTCGTCGCGTTCCACCCGACTACCGACTCCTTGCACCAAGCCCACCAGGCCCTGTGCCAGATCCTCCGCCAAGTACTCCAGTCGGCGGAACTTGAGCGCCAGGATCACCGCGTCGAGCGGTGGCTGGTACCGCCACACCGCGTGCAGCCGCCGGTAGGCCAACCGCCGATGCCGGCACGTCTCACAGCGGTACGGCGCCTGCGCCATCAAGGCGGCGGCAACTGGATCCAGGAGCACCGGCGCCGCACATCCACAGCCCGTGCACGCGGATGCCGGATGCTGGACCAGGCGCCCCCTGCAGCACCGGCACAATCCGAGTGCCCCTGATCGGTCGGCAGCGCCGGTCTCGGCGGCCGAGCGGCCACAGCCCAGGCACGGGGATGGCAGCAGGAAATCCAGCAAGCGCCGCACGTCAGGCCACCCACGCTTGTGACAAGGAAGCTCGTGATCCGTAGGATCCAGCGTCAACAGTCTGTCCGCGGGGCCCTGAGATATACTCCCGTTCCCCTGGAGAGTCCGCACCTAGAAGGAGAGCAACGTGAAGCGGTCGAGCACTGAACGCAAGCCCCGAGTCGCAGCAAAGATCCTGGTCGCCCTGTGCGCCTGCCTGAGCCTGGCGGCGCTGCCGTCGGCGGTTCAAGCGCAAGATCTCTACACTTATGGCGTCGGCGTCTTCGGTGGCTTCGGCGGCTCCTTCGACGTCAACCCCGACGCCGGCCTCGACAACATCAGCCTGCAGGCCAGCTTCTCGATGCTCACCGAGCGCCGCACCCTGGTCAGCTTGCGCGTCGGTAGCATCGACTTCAGCGGCGACTCCGGAAAGAACGGCTTCGACGTCTTCAGCGAAGCGGACCTCACCTACCTCACGGTCGCCGGTGAGTACCGGGTGCGCCGCGCCTACTACGATTCCGGCCTCTTCCTCGGCCTCGGCGGCTACCGTCTGGAGGGCACCCTCCCGGGCGGCGGCACAGACGACGAGACCGCCCTCGGCTTTACGGCCGGTGTCACCGGCGAGTTCCCGATCAACTCGCGCTTCAGCGTCCAGGTCGAGTTCGCCGGCCACTTCGCGAACCTCGACACCGCACAGTTCTTCGGCACCGGACATTTCGGCCTCGTCTGGCACTTCTAACTCGTCTGACACTTCTAGAGGCAGGGCCGGCCGAAGACCTCCTCAGAGGTCGACCGACATCACCCTCTCTCCGGCCGCCACGCGCCGGATGACGTCGTCGAGCATGGCCCGGATACGCGCGTTGTCCCAGTCCGTCGCGCCGATGAAGCGATCCACCACCTGCCCGTCGAAGCGCAGCGCGATCTTCTGCCCGTCGACCAGCAGATAGGTTTCCGGCAGCTTTTCCGTGCCGTAGCGGTTGGCCACGTCCCAATCCGGATCGTGCAGCACCGCGAACGCTCGGTCACCCACGAAGTCGCCCACCGCCTCCACGTCGTCGTCGACAGCCACCATCATGATCTGGAAGCCTGGCTTGCCGTTGAAATCATCGGCCAGTCGCTGCAGCGCCGGGATCTCGGTGATGCACGGCGGGCACCAGGTGGCCCAGAAGTGCAGCAGCGTGATCTGCGTCATGTGCTCGCCAAGTTTGGTCGGCCGTCCCTGCGCGTCCAGCACTGATCCTCCCGGCTTGAACCCCTCTTCTCCCTTCGGCATCAGCAAAGCCGCCAGCGTGAAGACGACGGCCAGGACGAATAGCAGCTTTCCCTGCCACCCCATTCCCCGCCCCTCGTCCTTCGGCGCCTGCGGCGCATAGTCCGCCGGCCGCGGCAAGGCGTCCAATTCAGTGGCTTCATCAGTCGGAGTTTCCTTCGGCGTCTCAGTGCTCATGTCGGGATTGTATCCTTGTCACGAATCTCTCTGCACACCGTTGACACGTCTCGAATGTCTCGCTAGACTCCCGGTTCCGGCGCGGGAATTCGTCGCGCCCACTGTCCACAAGACAGAAGCTGGTTTGACAAAACGTGGGGCCGTAGCTCAGTTGGGAGAGCGCTTGAATGGCATTCAAGAGGTCGTCGGTTCGATCCCGATCGGCTCCACCAATCTTCTCGGGTCGCTCCAGAACCCGGGACAGTCAACATCACCGCACGCCGCCTTCAGGGCGGCGTTTGGCGTTTTGGTTACTCTTCACCAAGGATCTGCATGAACCCACAAATCCGTCCCGTCGCCGACATGTACCGGTTCAACACGCACTGCGTGCGTCGCGCGCTGGCCGATCTGACCGCCGACCAAGCCGGCCATCGGTGGCGACAGGGCGAGGGGAGTTCCATCGCATTCTTGGTCGGACATCTGCTGTCTTCACGCTGTGGACTTCTCAAGCGCTTCGACGCACGCCAAGATAACCCTTGGGCAGACGACTTCGGCAGCCAGGCTCAACCCAAAGACATTCAGGAGTATCCGTCGTTCGAACAACTGGTCCGCGACTGGGACGATGTTGCAGCACAACTGGACACACTGCTGGCCGGATTCGACGATGCGACTCTCGAAGCACCAGCGGACGGCTTCCCAATCGCCGACCAGACGGCGCGCGGTGCCCTGATGTTCCTGGCCTGGCACGAGACCTACCATGTCGGTCAGATCGGCCTGATGCGGACTGAGTTGGATCTGCCCGCGATAAAGGACATCGCTTCCTGACAGAGCGAGAGGCCGCTCTGCGCGAGGCCGGGAGCAGTATGGCGGAGGTGGTGCGGGTGCACTACATCTTCCCGGATCGTCGCGACTTCGAGCCGTGCTGGCCAGTATTGAACAAGTACTTCGGAGATATTCGGCCCGCCGCGACCTTCTTCGTTGCAGGGCTGCACGACGAACGGATGAAGCTGGAGGTCGAGGTGACGGCTGCTTTGCGAAACCCGTCACTATAGAGGCCGACTAGAGGAGGCACAGGGTCCTTGCTCAGTGGCACGAGTCGATGCTTCGGCCTTCGTAGTATGCTGATCGCACCTCATGGCCGATCAGCACGAGATCTCCGTCGCGGGGCTGAGCTATCGCTATCCGGGAGGTGAGAAGCTCGCCATCGATTGCCTGGACTTCGACGTCCAGAAGGGTGAGATCTTCGGCTTTCTCGGTCCCAGCGGATCAGGGAAGACGACGACGTAGAGGGTGCTGATCGGCTTGCTTGGCAACTATGAGGGGAACGTATCCGTCTTTGGACGCGATCTGACCTCGTGGAAAGGTGACCTCTACGAGCGCATCGGCTGCCCCTTCGAGCTACCGACGACTGCACTCGCAGGAAAAGCTACTCTGGAAGAGGTCTTCCTGCAGGTGACGGGTCGGAGTCTGTCTTGAGGCGCCTGGCCTCAACACTGACCTGGGACATTCGAGTGCAGTGGCAGCTCGTGATGGGGCTGCTGCCAACCTACTGGCCTGCCAAGGCGTTCTGGATGTATGCCGTCGACGAGTCAGGCGCACCGCTCTTCCTCGCCGTCGGCTGGATCTACCAGGCTTTGCTGCTGCGCCTCCTCTTGGGCCGTGTCGCGCGATCTCTGGCGAGTAAGAGCTGATCCATGGCCCCAGGGCCTACCGAGCTGAGACACGACGTATCCCGCCTCCGTCCACCTCACCCACTCGACGACCGCGTTGCACGCAGCGGAACCTCAGAACGGATTGGTCGCAAAGACCGAGAACTCGGGAATGAAACCCCGATCGTCGATCTCGAGCGCCCCGACGATGGCGTCGGCGATCTCCTGAGCACGCAGCTTCTTGGGTGAGGGTTCCTGCTGGTAGCCCGCCTTGGCGCCAAACTCGGTCAGCACTTCACTCGGATTGACCAGCATGACGCGCACGTTGTGCCGCCGTAGCTCGTCGCGCCAGCATTCCGTCATGCCGCGCAGGGCGAATTTCGACGACGAATACGCCGTGGCGCTACGTCCGCCCTTGAGACCCGAGGTCGAGGAGATGTTGATCAGGTTGCCCGACTGCTGATCGACGAAGACCTTGGCCGCTTCGCGCGCCATCAAGAAGGCCCCGAAGACGTTGGTGCGGTAGACCGCCTCGAGATCGGACAGTTCCATCTCGACCAGCGGGGCGAAGCGTCCGAAACCGGCGTTGTTGACCAGGATATCGAGGCGGCCGTGCTGGTCGACGAAATCACGGACCGTCCGGACCGCGTCCTTTTCGTCGCCTACGTCACCCGCGGCCCAGCCGACTCCGATCTCGTCCGCTGCTGCCTCGAGGGCGTCCGCCCGTCGACCCGTGATGACGACATCCGCTCCTTTGCTCTTGAAAGCGGCGGCGACTGCCTTGCCGATTCCTTCACTGCCACCGGTGACGAGAGCTTTGGCTCCTTGCAAGTGCATGGTGAACACTCCTTTCAGCGTTTCGACGTTCTCGGTGATATGGATCGGTAGGGTACCGCCCGAGAGACCCACAAGACAAGCCACAATCCGGAGGCTGAGCAACCCCACCCCAAGAGATTGGGACAGAACCCACTAGGAGGGTATGGCCCTGCTTGCCGGGTCTGTATAGAAAGAGGAGAGGACTCCGTGATGGGCCGAAGTTCCCTTAGGAAATCAGGAACTCTCATGGACATTCGACAGGATAGCGATGGACCTGAGTTTCAACTCATCCGACGAGCAAAGGTGACGCCACACAAGCCAACTTGGAACTGGCAAGGAGGTTTACCATGCTCAGCACCAACGCTCGACTCTCGTGTTGCTGCCTTGCGCTGCTGCTCGCCACGAGCATCTTGCAAGCGCCACTACCCGCGCAGGAAATCACTGTCCAAAAACCCACTGTAGCGACAGGTAGCCATCTCATCGCACCGGGAACGGTGGATCTGCAGTTTCACCGCCCCCTGGAGTTTCTCCAGCCTGAATTGAAACCGCTTTCCGTGCCCTGCTACACGAGTCTCCTGTGGGAATCCCGCTTCGACTCAGACTTCGAGTTTCACTACCGGTGGGCCTGGCAGCAGAAAAAGAACGGTGACCGGCATCTCCTGGTGTCGCGACTGAACCAGAACATCGATGAAGTGATCCGGTGTCTCTCGAAAGAAGTAGAGAAAGGGGCCAATCTCGAGGCCATCACCAGGGCCTGGGCCGTCATCTACGGCAACATGAGCGTAGGTCTGGTGGAGTACATCGCACGATACAACCTCGCGGATGATCTGGGCTTGAGCGAGACTCAGGCTTCCACGAACTTCCTCGAACACTATCAGTGGGCGGAAGATGCTCCTCTGAGTCGTTCGGCCCGAGAACTCAAAGCCAAGGTGTCCAAGGTCATCGGCTCCGAGAAGCTCGGCTTTGTGGACTGGCTGTACGCTCGCTCCATGATGGAGATGGTGATGAAGCTCAGCATGGGGCGGTAGCCGGCGACCTGTCCTGACTCTTTCAAGCACACGAATTCACCCAAAGCACACGAACTCACCCAAAACACACGGGGCGGAGCCTGTTGAAGGCTCCGCCCCGATTCAACTTTCTGAGCTGTTTCAGCAGGTCCAGGTGGTACCGACGCAGGTGCACTCGACCTTCGCCCAGCTGCTTCCGGAAGTATCGATGCAACCACGCGACTGCCCCGGAGTCTCGCAGTAGTCGCCGCAGTGCGGAATCGGGAACGGCAGGGCAAACTGGAGCGTCTCCTGCTCGACGCCGATGGCGCTCTGCTGGCAGGTGTCAGCTTCCTGGGTCTCTGGGGTCGTCACGACGTCCGGCTCGAGCAGATCGGCCGTTGCGGGGGCGTCGGGCGCCTGGGCACTGGCGAGCAACGGTAGGGCCAGCAGCGGCAGAGCGAACAGGACGACGAATGCGATTCTCCTCATGGGAAACCTCCTAGTGGTTATCGATGATGGAGTGCACATTACCATGCTCCGCATTCTTCAACTGCGTTAGGAAGATGTGTTTCAGTGCCGAGTTCTCGTCAATGCCAGAGTCCGAAGACGGCGCCGATCAGCGTGAAGACCAGCGTGTGATAGCCAGCGTTGATCGCCCACAGCTTGAAGCTGCGACGCTCGAACAGGTCGTTGACGCCGAACGAGAAGCCGACCCAGAACAGGCCTGCGGCGAAGCCGGCTCCGGCGGCGAAGGGGAGCGCGGGAGCGGGGCCGAGGAACATGCCGAAGACCCAGGCGGCGGCGAAGAGCAGGACGAAGGAGATGCCGAAGATCTTCGCCGGATTGCCGGCGGCGAGCTGTTCGTCGCTGAGGCCGGCCTCGCGCTGCCAGGGCTTGGCGAAGAGGGCCGGGGAGTACCAGAGGCCACCGAGTACGAAGGGCACGAAGGCGGCGACCAGGGTCTGGAGCAGAGGCGGGAAGTACGGAGCTGCGGTTTCCATGGATGAATCTCCTCTTGGGTTGTGTGAGGAGCATCCTAGGCAGGTGGTGCGAGACTGTCTTGGAAAAAATGGAACTCTGGTGCCTCACTCTGCTGGAGCAGGGGGCGCTGGAGCGGGAGTCGCGAGCAGCGGCTCCTCGGAAACGAGGCTGAAGTCGTCGGGGGCGAGGCGCCGCGAGAGTTCAGTGGGGGTGACGCCCGCGAGTTCGCGGAAGTCGCGCACCAGGTGGGCTTGGTCGAAGTAGCCCCGGTCCACCGCGACGTCGGCCCAGCTGGCGGGGCGGGGACGACGCAGGTTCTCGACAGTGGCAACGAAGCGCACGATGCGAGCGAAGGCCTTGGGCGCCAGACCCACATCTTCCTGGAAGCGGCGCGAAAAGTAGCGGTGCGAGAAGCCGGACTCGCGCACCAGGTCACGGATGGCGACACGCCCCTGGCTGCGCTCGATCGCGGCAATGGCGTGGCGCACCTCACCGCGTACTGCGTGGCCAGCCGCCAGTCGTCGCTCGACGTCATCGACCAGCAGCAGCAGGCGGCCACGCAGGGTGGGTTCCGCGAGCAAGCGATCGCGAAGGTCGTCGGCGCTGGGTCCGAGCAGTTCGCTCAGCGCGACCACGTGGCCGCGAATCTCGGTCGGCGGCAGGCCGAGGTAGGGCAGCACACCTTGAGGCTGCAGGCGGATCGCCGCCATGCCGGCTTGACCATCCGATTCGACGTCGAGCGGTCGCTGTTGCAGTCCGGAGATCCAGGACGTCTCGAAGGTCTCGACGCTACCGTCGTTCCCGAACAGCTGGCCCGGCTCGCCGAGGGTGAAGAGCACTTCGGTGGACGAGCGTGGCAGGATGATCGAACGCGCGTCGGCGCCGTGGAGGTCGGCGACCCAGAACATCTCCACGACCTCGGCCAGGGGGCCGGAGGGAAAGGCGGCGGCCCAGCTCCAGCACCCGAGCGGGGAGTCGACCTCGATCGACTCGAAGCGCAGCTCAGAGACCGGAGCCGTGGCCAACCGCATGGGCAACGGCGTTACTCCAGGCGCACCAGGAGATCGTCGGTGTCGACGGAGTCGCCCTCACTCACCAACACTTCCTTGATGACACCATCGGTACCGGCACCGATGCTGGTCAACATCTTCATGGCTTCCAGCGTCACTAACTTGTCGCCCTTGCTCACCCGCGTGCCAACGCTGGTGGTGATCTCGGTCACCATGCCGGGCATCTGCGCGATGGCGTGCTTGGGATCGGAGGCGTCCCCCTTCGGACGCGCCTTCTTGGTCACGGCGAGGGAGCGGTCGCGGATCACCGCTTCGCGCGGCATGCCGTTGAGCTCGAAGAACAGCTTGCGCTGGCCCTCCTCGTTGGGCTCACCGATCGACAGCAACTTGATGAACAGCACCTTGCCGGGATCGATCTCGACCGAGATCTCCTCGCCCGGTTGCATGCCGTAGAAGAAGGCCGGCGAGGGCAGAACAGCGAGATCGTCGTACTCGGCGCGCGACTTCTGGAAGTCGGCGAAGACCTTGGGATACATGAGGTGACTGTAGAGGTTGTCCTCGCTGCCGAACTCTGCGAGCTTGGCCTCGAGATCCACCGGCGGTGCGAGCGCCCCCGGACGCTGGGTGGTCGCTTCGCGGTCGACCAGCACCACTCTCTGCAGCTCGGGAGGCCAACCACCCGGAGGCTGGCCCAGGTCGCCCGCGAGCATGCCGATGACACTCTCGGGAAAGTCGATGGCGCCGGGCGCCAGCCGGGTCACGTCGGCGGCCTTGATGCCACGACTGACCAGGAACAGCGCCATGTCGCCAACAACCTTGGAACTCGGCGTCACCTTGACGATGTCGCCGAAGAGATCGTTCACCTCGCTGTAGCAGCGGGCGACTTCAGGCCAGCGTTCCCCCAAGCCCAGCGCCCGCGCCTGCTCCTTGAGGTTCGTGTACTGCCCGCCCGGCATTTCGTGGTCGTAGACCTTGCCGCTCCCTGCACGCGGTGCGCCGTAGAAGGGCTGGTAGAAGCGCAGCACCTCTTCCCAATAGTCGCTGAACTCGTTGAGCGTTTGCAGGTTGAGGCCGGTGTCGCGCTCGTGCCCTTCGAGAGCCGCAACCACCGAGTTGAGGTTGGGCTGACTGGTGGAACCCGACATGCTGGAGACAGCGAGGTCGACGATGTCGACACCCGCTTCCGCGGCTTGCAGGATGGACGCCGAGTTGACGCCCGACGAGTCGTGGGTGTGAAAGTGGATCGGGATGCCAACCTCGTCCTTGAGCGCCGACACCAGGCGTCGCGCGGCGAACGGCCGGCAGAGGCCGGACATGTCCTTGATCGCCAGGATGTGCGCCCCCATCTTCTCGAGCTCTTTGGCCATCTCGACGTAGTAGCCGAGCGAGTACTTGTCGCGCTCGGGATCGTCGATGTTGCCGGTATAGCAGAGCGCAGCTTCACAGACGGCGTCGGTATCTTCGACCACCGACTTCATCGCCACCTCGAGGTTGGGCAGATAGTTCAGGCTGTCGAAGATGCGGAAGATATCCATTCCGGAGGCTGCCGCGTGGCGCACGAAGCCAGCGACGACGTTGTCCGGATAGCTCGAGTACCCGACCGCGTTGGAGCCGCGGAAGAGCATCTGGAAGCAGATGTTGGGAATCTTGGCGCGCAGATCACGCAGGCGCTGCCACGGATCTTCGAACAGGAAGCGTAGCGCGCTGTCGAAGGTGGCGCCGCCCCACATCTCGAGGCTGAACAGTTCAGGCGTACGCTGCGCGATGGCGTCGGCGATGGCGAGCATGTCGTGACTGCGCATGCGCGTGGCGATCAGACTCTGGTGAGCGTCGCGCAGGGTGGTGTCGGTGACCAGCAGGCGCTGCTGCCGAGAGATCCACTCGGCGAAGCGAGCTGGGCCGAGTTCCTGCAAGACCTGCCGGCTGCCGGGCGCCGGATCGCGACGCGGCTCGAAGTGCGGCAGGCGTGCGGACTCGAGCACTTCGGCGGGGCGCCAACTCTTGGCGTGCGCATTGCCGTTGACGGTGATGTCGCTGAGATAGGCCAGCAGCTTGGTGGCTCGATCGCGACGCGGCTTGTACTCCAGCAGGCTGGGTGTCTCGTCGATCAGCTTCGTGTGGGCCTGGCCGCTGTTGAAGGTCGGATCCTGGATCAAGTTCTCCAGGAAGGGAATGTTCGTCTTGACACCGCGGATGCGAAACTCCCGCAACGCCCGGTACATGCGCTGGTTGGCACCGCGGAAACTGCTGGCCCAGGCCGTCACCTTGACCAGCATGGAGTCGTAGAACGGCGTGATCTCGCTGCCGGCGTCGCCGGAGCCGGCATCGAGACGAATGCCGAAGCCGGCCGCCGAGCGGTAGCTGGTGATGCGGCCGTAGTCGGGCGCGAAGTTCTTTTCCGGATCTTCGGTGGTGATGCGGCACTGGATGGCGAAACCGTTGCGCGGGATCTGCTCTTGCGCCGGGATCTGGACTTCCTTGCCGTGCAGCTCGAAGCCCTTGGACACCAGGATCTGCGAGCGCACGATGTCGATGCCGGTGATCTGCTCGCTGACCGTGTGCTCGACCTGGATACGCGGGTTCATCTCGATGAAGAACCAGTCGCGACGCTCCATGTCGTACAGGAACTCGACGGTGCCGGCGTTGTCGTAGCCGGCTTCCTTGGCCAGCGCGACGGCGGCGGCGCACAAGTCGCGGATCACCTCGGGTTCGAAGTCGACGCTGGGCGCGATCTCGACGATCTTCTGGTAGCGCCGCTGCACCGAGCAGTCGCGCTCGTGCAGGTGCACCACGTTGCCGTGGCTGTCACCCAAGATCTGCACTTCGAGGTGCTTGGCGCGCCGGATGTAGCGCTCGAGGAAGACAGCCGGATTGCCGAAGGAACGCTCGGCCTCCTCCTGGGCGTCGACGAGCATGCGCTCAATATCGGCGGCGTTCTCGACCACCCGCATGCCGCGGCCACCACCACCCCAGGCGGCCTTGATGATCAGCGGATAGCCGATCTCACGCGCCGCAGCGAGGGCCTCCGCGATGTCCTCGGTCGGTTCCTCGGTACCGGGCAAGGTGGGTACACCCGCCTGCTTGGCGACCGCACGCGCCGCGACCTTGTCGCCCATCTGTACCAGCAACTCGGGGCTGGGACCGACGAAGGTGATGCCGGCAGCAGCACAGGCACGGGCGAAGTCGGGGTTTTCCGACAAGAAACCGTAGCCGGGATGAATGTGGGTGACGCCTTTGTCCTTGGCGATCGACAGGATGCCTTCGATGTCCAAATAGGCACCGACCGGCCCCTTCTCTTTGCGCAGTGGGTAGGCCTCGTCGGCCTTGAAGCGATGGCGGGAGAAACGGTCCTCTTCGGCGAAGATGGCGACCGTTTGCATCCCCAGTTCGTTGGCCGCGCGGAAGATGCGAATCGCAATCTCACCGCGATTGACGGCCATCAATTTGCCTTCCGAGATTTTCGGGTCACGCAGGAGCGGAGATAGGCTTACAGACATAGTTCCTTGATCTTAGGGCCGTGACGGCGAGCTGTCTAATCGAGCCCCTTTGACGACGCGGCAAGCTCGAAGCGGTAGCCGACGTCGCGGATCGTTCGGATCCGGCTCGGACGCCGCGAGTCTGGTTCGATCTTGGCGCGGAGTGTGGTGACACACCGGTCGACGCTCCGAGTGTTGACCAGGATGTCGCTGCCCCACACCGAGCGCAGGATCTCGTCACGCGTCAGGGCTTGACCGGAGCGGCGCACGAAGAGTTCGAGCAGCCGGAACTCTTTGGGCGACAGCGCGACCTCGGCACCGCCGCGGAACAGTCGGTGCGAACGCAGATCCAGCTCGCAATCCCCGAAGCTGAAGGTCTCGGCGGCTGCCGTCTGGCGACGACGCAGGAAGGCAGCAACGCGGGCCAGCAGTTCGCGGATGCTGAACGGCTTGGTCATGTAGTCGTCGGCGCCCAAATTGAGACCACGGACGATGTCTTCTTCCTGCCCTTTGGCCGTCAGCATGAGGATCGGCATGTCCAGCTCGGCGGCGCGGATCTGGCGGCAGATCTCGAAGCCGTTGAGCTTGGGCAGCATAATGTCGAGAACGACCAGATCCGGCTCGGCCACGAGAGCTGCCTCCAGCCCGGACTCGCCGTCCGCCGCCGTCCGCACGGCATAGCCGCGTAGCTCGAAGTTGTCTTTCAGACCGCGCAGCAGGGCCGGATCGTCTTCGATGATCAGGATCGACTCACCGGCTCCAGATTGTGGGTCGTTCAGCATTCGGTGTCTCCAAATGTCTGCCCTTCCAGGGCCGCGGGCAGACGAACCGTGAAGGTACTGCCCTCGCCCTGACGGCTCTCGACCTCGACCTCACCCGCGTGGGCACTGATGATGTAGTGGACGATGCTCAAGCCCAGACCACAGCCGCTGCCGGGACGAGAGAGGCTCTGGTCGACCTGGTAGAAACGGTCGAAGATCTTCGAGGTCACCCGACTTGGGATGCCGATGCCGTTGTCTTGCACAGCGAAGCAGACGTGCCCCTCTTCCGCGAAGGCACGTAGGCAGATGTGCCGGTCTGCCTGGGAGTACTTGAGAGCATTGTCCAGCAGGTTGAGCAGGACCGCGACGAGCGCGTCCTCGTCCCCTCGGACCGCCGGGAGGTTGGGTGCGATCTCGACGTCGAAGCGGCAACCCTCGGTGCGGAAGCGGTCGGCCATGGCGGCAGCCGCGGTCTCGGCCACCAAGGCCGCTGGCACCCATTCGCGATCAAAGCTCTGCCGCCCCTGCTCCATGCGCGAGAAGGTGAGGAAGTTGTCGACCAGGCGGGAGAGTCGCAGATTCTCGCTGGCGATCAGTTCCAGATATTCCTGCACCCGTTTCTGATCTTCGACGCCCGTCTCGAGCAGGGTGTCGACCAGCAGGCGCGTTGAGGCCAGCGGCGTCTTGAGTTCATGCGAGACGGTCGCCAGCAGGTCGTTCTTCAACCGCGTCAAGCGCAGCTGCCGTTCCACCGCCCACACCACCAGCAGCAGAAGAAGAACCAAGGTCGCGACTACCAAGGCCCCGATCAGGCGATACGCTCGGATCCGCTGCTCTGCAGCCTCGGCAAACAGCAAGGAGTCGCCGGGATGGAGTGCCAGCCGCCAACCAGGCAAAAACGAGCCCGCGGCCTGCACCACGAGCAACTCGTCCTCGGTCAGGGTTCCCGGCGGCAGCAGCTCGACGGTCGCATCCGCCGGCAACCGCTGGAGCCCTGCCAAGGATTGGAAGTCTCGACGTAGCGACGCTGGACTGAACAGTGCCACGACAGAGCCGCTGTGCGACGCAAGATGCCATATTTCCGGCAGGTTCGTGGCCTCCGGCAGACCGGTGGGCTGCAAACCTGTTGTCGATGGCGTTGACGGCTTGGCATCCAGGTAGTGGGCCGCCAGCTGCTCGGCCTCCAGCGTGTCGAAGTCCGCGAGCTCTTGCAAACTCTGTGACACTGGCTCGCGCGATTCCAGCTCAGCCTGGACCAGCTCAGTCAGTTGCTGCATCAAGAACCGTCGCTGCGCCGCGGGCAGGAGGGGTTTTCCGTAGTTCTGCAAGCGCCCGGCAAGACGTTGCATCACGCGCTCGAAGACAGGATCTCCCGGATTCTGCAAGAGCTGCAGTGCCCGAAGTTGCGCATTCGGTACATGCAAACGCCCTTGGGCATCCGCGGCGGCTTGATACCGCGGTTGATCCAACTGATGGATGAGTACGGCGAGCGCCTCGGCCGTTTGCTCCGCCTTCACCAGACACCGCGCCTGTGCCTGCAGGGCTCGGGCACCAAGGTCGGCGTCTACCGTGGCACGCGCGATCACCGCGTAGCGCTGCGCTGCGACCGCGTTCTGGCCTTCGCGTTCCAGGCGCTCAGCCTGCCGCCACGCCGAGGTCGTCGGCGTCGGATCGAAACCGCGTCGGCGTACCATCGTGGGGTACACCGGACGGCCAGCGGCATCGTAGATCACAACGCTGTCCGCCAGGCCAGCCCGCACCAGCCGCGCGAAGGCTCGAGGAGCCTGCCCCTCGGGATCCCCAGGCTCCAGGCTCGGCACGTCCAGCGCCGCTGTGCGCGCCTGCCAGTGCTGCTGCAACTCTCGTTGCAGCCCCTGGAGCTGCGCGTCGTAGACGTCCCGCAGTTTCTGGCGCACCGCCAGTTGCTCGTTGCGCATCGCCTGGCTCATGAACCAGATGACGCCCACCGTGGGTAGTAGCACCACGGCGAGGAGCAGCAAGAGAACAGGCCACGACCGGAAGCCGTGACCCATCCTCGTGTTCGAGCGGTCGAACAGCATGGCCGAGATCTATTCCGCTCGCAGGCTCGCGGCCACGGACTCGAAGTCGGGCCGTAGGGCTTCGAATTGATCCGCAGGCGCTCGGAAGATGAACTCGAAGCGCTTGTCGTCGGTGAGGGTGTAGATGCGGTACTGCACCCAAGGCTTGCCATCACGCTTGTAGTCACCGACAAAGCTAATCGCGGGCCGGCTGTCGATCGTGCCCGAAGACCAGCTCCCTGGGCGCATCTCGTAGCCATCGAAACGTTCGCGCGCACCCTGCAGTTCGCGCTCGGCTGTACCGGTGAGGGTCGGGCAGCCGCTCGGACAGCGGTCGATCTCGACGGCACTGATCGCCGTGGAGTCCGGATCCAGGAAGCGAACCATGCCCCTGGTGTCACGCCCCGTCTCCTGCTCCTGGGCCAGCCAGCCGGCCGGTAGCTGCCCCGAGAAGTCGAAGGCATCGAGACCAAACGGTACCGGTGCACCCGGCTCGAAGTGACTTATCTGGATCAGTTCCATGGCAACACCACCGGCCTCTTGCTTCACCAGGTAGCGCTCAGGACCGGTCGAGATCCAGATCTTCTGGATCGTCTGGTCGACGTCGAGGCGCAGGACGAAGCACTGGAACTCGCCGGCCGGCACCTGGCAACTCTCCACACCGGTCACTTCGAGAGCCACCTCGGCGACGTGCCCGACCCAGGTCGGCAGGAAGTGGAGCTTCGCCTCGAAGCCCACTTCGAGCGGCAGCAGGCGCAGCAAGTGCATGCTCTGCTCGTTGTCGTAGACATCCTGGGAGTTGGACAGGCGAACCTCGCGCTCACCAGCGGTCACGAGAACTTCGTCCGGCCCGTAGACCGCGTCGGCCTTGCCCAGGATACCGTGACGGAACAGGCTACGGATCGGCCGCTGCGTGTCGCGCTCCACCCAGACGCGGCTCGTTCCGTGATTGTTGGAAACATTGAAGACCAGCTTGCGCAGCTCCAACTGCCAGGCGGCCACGCCGTCGACCATCGTGGTCTTCGCCAGCTGATAGACGAAACCGAGCATCCGGCCGGTCGGCAAGCTGATCCGGTACTGAAGTAGCTCTCCGTCCTGCCACGGTACCGCGGTCCACTCGGGTCCCGGCTGCAGGGTCGCCAGCTGCTCTCTGGCCAGAGCGACCAGCTCGTCTTGTTCTGGGAAGGCTTGGAGCAGTTCCTCGAAGGTCTCTCGTGCCGCGGCTGCGTCGCCCTGCTTCAGCTGGCACCCGGCCAGGCGGAACTGGGCTTCTGCCACATGCGCACGGTTGGCTTCGGCCTGCTCGACGATCCTCGCATAGATCTCGATCGCGGCCGCCAAGTCGCCAACCGTCTGTTCGGTGTAGATGCCCTTCTCCAGCAAGTCAGCCGTCGATTGGGCCCTTGCGGGAGCCGTGATGCCCAGCAGGGCGATCAGGATCAGGACCAGAAGCGAGCCCACGGCAGTCACGGCTGCGATGGGAGCAGGTGCGAATTTCGGTGTGGTGTTGGTACTCATGTCGGTGATCTCCTTCGTTGTCGTTACCGATGAAGGAGACGATAAGGAGCGCTTGTTACCTCTGTATTACCGGTTCTTCCTGTTCTTGTCCAAGAGCACTCTACTCGCGCCGCAACACGACACAGCTGGTAAGCATAGAATGGTGTCCATCCTAGCTGAACAGCCCGTCCAACTTTCCTCGGAAGGAGGAATCCGATGATCCGAACGGTTGTGCATTCCGCACCCATCCGGCCCGAGGCCGATACAGATCCCGACGTCCAGACCAAGGACAACTACTCCGACAAGCTCGTCAAGTACATCCCGGCAGAAGTGATCGCGTTCTACCTACCGATGTACACCTATGTGCTGTCGAGCGTCACGGAGAACGGCGAGATCACCAGCAAGACGCCGTTGTTCGTCGTCCTGGTGATCAGCTTGCTCGGTCTCGTCGGCTACATGTACGTACGCCGCAGTTCGACGACGAACTGGTACTTCTACGCCCTCTCCGCCGTGGCGTTCCTGGCGTGGGCAATCGGCACCAGCCCGGTGGGCCAGAACCTCTTCGACCTCCCCGAGCTGTACAACAAGGTGATTCTGATGACCGGAATCTTCCTGGTGCCCATGTTCGACGAACTGCTCAGCTCAGGCGCGGACGGAGCCTAGTCTCATGCAAACTTCGAATCGAGAGTTTGGGCGTCGAGCCTGCTTGACCTCTTCGCTGACTCTGACCACCTTGCTGACCCTGGCCCCGATGGCCCCATTGGCCGCCAATGAAGGCTTCCATCCTGGTCCCGTGGTCGGCGACGCTATCCCGACGTTGGAAGCAATGGATCAGGACGGCAAGGCACGCGCTTTCCAGAACCTGACTGGGCCGAACGGACTTCTCCTGCTGGTGCACCGTTCTGCAGATTGGTGACCACACTGCAAGGGCCAGCTAGTTGAGCTGGCGAGCAAGCAGAAGGATTTCGAGAAGCGCGGTATTCATGTGGCCGCACTGAGCTACGACTCGGTGGAGGTGCTCCAAGCTTTCGATTCCCGGGTCGACATCGACTATCCGTTGTTGGCGGACCCGGACTTGACGGTTCTCGGTGCCTGGGGGTTGATCAACGCCGAGGTGCCAGAGGACAGCCCGTACTATGGCTTCGCCTACCCCGGCTACTACCTGATCAGTGCCGATGGCACGGTGCAGTCGCGGTATTTCAGAGAAGAGAACAACGACCGCGTCACTTCGGCCAGTATCCTGATCCGTGAGTTCGACGCTGCGGGCGACAGCACGCAAGGCGAAGCGGAGACGCCCCACTTGACGGCGCGCTGGTCGGCGAGCAACGGGGCGCTGCGCACAGGGCAGCGACTGGCGCTGGTGCTCGATGTCGAGCTGCCGGAAGGCATGCACGTCTACGCACCGGAGGTCGAAGGGTACATCCCGATCGCGTGGAACATGACACCCGCGCAGGGCGTCGAGATCGAGATGGCCAGCTACCCGACGGCCAGGCAGAAGCATCTACCGGCCATCCAAGAGACGGTCCCGATCTACGAAGGCGAGCTACGAGTCCTGCGTTCGGTCCGCATTCCGAATGGGCGTGAACTGGACACGGCGATTGCCGAAGCTGGAGAGTTGGTCCTCGAAGGCGAGTTCCACTACCAGGCGTGTGATGCGGACAGGTGCTATCTGCCGCAGGCTATCCCGCTACGCTGGACGCTGCGACTGGAAGATCACGACCGTGTGCGGGCACCGGAGGAACTGCAGCGCAGCGGAAACTGACGAGACACCACATGCACACCTTCGACGACGACTGGTTGGTAGCACGCGCCGTAGAGGCTAGACCTGCTTCAGCTTCCACGTCCCCCGCCGGAAGAGCATGAAGGCGAGCAGGGCGTTCAACGAGTACGAAATCGCAACGGCGATGAAGACGCCGGTCGGACCATTGACACTGCCGTAGTTCGAGTAGGCCAGGTAGTAGGCTAGCGGCACCTGCACCATCCAGAAGGTGACAAAGTTGATCAGCGTCGGCGTGCGGGTGTCGCCGGCACCGTTGAAGGACTGCGTCAGGACCATGCCCCAGCCGTAGAAGACGTAGCCATAGGCGATGATCTTGAGACCGGTGACGGCCACAACCGCAACTCCGGCCTCGCCGGTGAAGATGGCCACCAGAGGTTTGGCTCCCAGCTCGAAAGCAATCGCGACGGCCCCCAAGAAAAGGCTGTTGTAGAGCCCGGTGAGCCACACTGAGCGCTCGGCACGCTCGGGGTCGCGCGCACCGAGACACTGCCCCACCAGTGTTGCGGCAGCGTTGGAGAGCCCCCAGGCCGGCAGCAGGGCAAAGATGATGATGCGAATGGTGATGGTGTAGCCCGCCACCGCGACGTCACCGAAGCCGGCGACGATGCGCACCAGCGCGATCCAGCTGGCGGTGGCAACCAGGTTCTGGCCGATGGCGCCGCCAGACAGACGCACCAGGCGTCCGAGAATGTCCGGCCGGTAACGCAGGTGGTGCCGACCGAGCCGCAGCCGACTGCGACCGCGCAGCAAGCAGGAAACCTGGTAGACGACACCGGTGCCGCGACCGATCACCGTCGCCACTGCAGCCCCGGTGACGCCCATCTCGGGGAACGGCCCGAGCCCGAAGATGAGGCACGGGTCGAGCAGCATGTTGAGACCGTTCGCCAACCACAGCGTGCGCATCGCTACTGACGCGTCGCCGGTGCCGCGGAAGACGGCATTGAAGACGAAGAGCAGCAGGATGATGACGTTCGATCCCAACATCAGGGTGACAAAGGGAACGCCGAGTTCCACCACCTCCGACGAACCACCCATCAGGCGCAGCAGGCTGCCGGCCTGCCAGATTCCGAGCGCACCGAGCGCCAAGCCCAAGACGACCGTAGCACCGATCGCCTGCACCGCCGCGACAGCGGCAGCGTCCGGCTTCTTCTCCCCGACGCGCCGCGCCACCATCGCGGTAGCGGGAATTGCCAGGCCCATGGCGAGCGTGTAGACCAGCGTCATCAAGGCCTCGGTCAAGCCGACCACCGTGACCGCCTCGGCGCCCAGCTGAGCGACGAAGAAGACGTCGACCACAGCCAGCAGCGACTCCATCACCATCTCCAGCACCATCGGCACCGCAAGCAAGAAGACGGCCCGATTCAAGCTGCCGGTGGTGAAATCTTGCTGACTACCGGCGATGGCCTCTCGGATCGAAGCCCACACGCTCCGACGCTGGGTCGCAGACGGAGGGTGGACAGACGGATCGGACATGCGCGGGCCTCCCGGAAGCACGGCGCTCGGCGGAGCTGCGGAGCGGTGGAGTAGAGCCGCAAAGCTTACTACAGTTGCCTGCTTCCAGGAGGTCGAGACGGTCTGTCAGGCCTGGCTCCCGACGAGATTCAGCCTCAGGATTCGTCGGCGGAGGGGCCGTAGATCGCTGGCAGCGGCAGGTCGTTGAGGCGCAGGTAGACCGTCAACTGGCCACGGTGGTGAACCACGTGATTCAAGATCATGCCGCGCAGGACCGCGATGCGAGGCATCTTGAAGACCTCTTCGCCGTTGTTGAGCAGCGCCCACGACTGCATCAGTGCTTCGTCGCTGGCCGTTTCCAGCGCACCGCGCATGGCTGTGACGTTGGCGTCGAACTTGCTGAGCAGGTCCTGGACCGACTCCGCGGGTTCTTCCTTCATCACTTCACCGCCGGGCGCATAGTCGAAGCTGTCTTCCGTGATGGTGACCAAGCCCCAGTGCAGCATGTTCGCGGTGTGCGTGCCGAGACTGCGGAACGACATGGACTTCTCGTGCGGTTGCCAGTCGAGCTTGTCGTCCGGGATACGCTCGAGCACTTTGCGGGTGTTGGCCATTTCTTGGTCGAACTCAGGGAGGAGAGAAGCAGCGATTGCCATGTTGATGATCCTTCTCGTAAGAGGTTGAGGGGGATGTTGACGCTATTCGCAGTCTCGCCGCAACAACTGCATTCGTCAAGCACTCCAAGAGGTCCGGCTCGGGGCCTCCGGCTTGGGCCTCCCGGCTTTTCTCTTTTCCAGGGGGCTGGCCGAGACTCCCGGCGTGCTCGTACGTATCTACCTAGATGAGCCCAACAACCTCGCTGCTCGCCGGTCGACGCCTGCGCCTGCTCACGGTCTACCGCGTGGCGCTGATTCTCCTGCTGAGCTATGGCTTCTTGCAGCTGCGCTCGGTGTTCGCCGGGGCCTCGTCTCGCGAACGGCTGCAGGCACGCTGGCGTCGACGGGCGGCGCGGCGAGTGCGCGTCACGATCGAGCGGGTACAGGGCCTGTTCATCAAGGTCGGACAGCTGGTCAGTGTGCTGACCAACTTCGTCCCCGCCGACTTTCGCCAGGAGCTGGAGGGTTTGCAGGACTGCATTCCGGCACGACCGCTGGGCGAGATCGAGGCACGCCTGCAGCAGGAATTCGGCCGCGGCGCGGCGGAATTGTTCGCCGACTTCGACGGCAAACCGGTGGCCAGCGCGTCGCTAGCACAAGTGCATGCCGCACACCTGCAGGATGGACAACGGGTGGCGGTCAAGGTGCAGCATCTGGACATCGAGCAGCTCGCGACGCTCGACCTGCGGACCATCCGCCACCTACTCAGTCTCTTGCGCGTCGTGCTGCGGCTGCAAGGTGTCAGGACCGCCTTCGCCGAGCTGGAGCAGATGATCCTGGACGAACTCGACTTCGAGCGCGAGGCAGCCAACATGGAAGCGATCGCGGCCACCTTCGAAGACGACCCACAACTCAGCTGCCCCGAGGTCATCCCCGCACGCAGCGGCCGGCGTGTCTTGACGACGACGTTCGAGGACGGCATCAAGATCAGCGACCGTGACGCGCTGCTGGCTCTTGGTATCCAACCGCAGGCCGTCGCGGATCGCGTGCTGCGTGCTTACTGCAGAATGATCTTCGTTGACGGCCTCTACCACGCGGATCCGCATCCGGGAAACCTGCTGGTACGCCCCGACGGAGGGCTGGTGTTTCTCGACTTCGGCGCCGTCGCGCAGCTTTCGCCAGGACTCAAGGACGGCATCCCGATGTTCGTCGAGGGCGTCCTGAAGCGAGACCGTGACGCTATCTTGCGCGCGTTGCAGCGCATGGGATTCGTGCCGCGCGGCGACAGCGAGCGCACGGCGGAACGGGTCATCGACTATTTCTTCACCCGTTTCCTCGATCACGTCGAGCTGGAGTCGTGGAACCTGCAGGAACTGCGCATCGATACCAAGCTGAAGCTTGAAATGATGGCGGACCTCAACCGGCTGGACATTTCCCTTTGGCGGCTGACGTCCGCCTTCCAAGTGCCGCGCGAGTGGGTGCTGCTACAGCGCACGCTGATCCTGCTCCTCGGCCTGGTGTCGCACCTCGACCCGGAACTCAAGCCAGCCGTGGTCATCCGGCCCTACCTGGAAGAATTCGTACTCGGCGCGGACCGCGACTGGGTCAGCGTAGCAACCGGTGTGGTCAAGGATATGGCACTGTCGATCCTGACCGTTCCGGAGGACCTGCGGCGCCTACTCTCTCAGGCACGGCGTGGAGAAGCCAGGGTGGAGGTCGGGGGCGTGCGGCAAGGCTTCACCCTGCTCTACAGTTTGGGCCAGCAACTTCTCTTCGCGTTTCTGGCACTCGGCACGGGGAGCCTTGCCTACCTTGCCAACCGCCAAGCCGAGGAGAGCCTGAGCCGCGCCCTGCTAGCGGTGAGCGGTCTGTCCCTCCTGTTGTTGCTGAGAGCTCTTTGGCAGGGCCGTCGCTGGCGACGCGAACTCCACCGCTAGCGCCGCTGGCTCGGCCCAGGCATGACCCGGACGCGGTAGGATTCAGTTGTGCTCGATCCATCCCCGATGTTCTACGCCGAGATCGCTCCGGACCCACGCCTCAAGCCCTGGGTGGCCGCTCACTGGACTTTTCGTGTCGACCCAGGCGCGGGTGAGATCGAGCACACGATTCCGCTGAGCGGCGCGGTCAGCCTCGCCTTCGCGCACGGTCAGGCCGTCCTGGTGGGGCCAAGAGTCACTCCATTGCACACGGTAGTCCGTGGTGGTGATGTTTTCTGGGGTACCTTGCTGTGGCCGGGCGCAGCTGGTTCGTTGTTGGGCTGTGCCATGGAGCCCCTGCGAGAAGAGAGCTTGCCAGCAGCCCAGGTCCTCGACGGAACGTGGGTCGCCAACCTGACGACGGCGTTGGGCGGGATCACCGACGAGACGCGGGCTTGCCAGGAGCTGGATCGAGCCTTGCTCACCCTCGCCGCTTCAGCCGGGCCGCTCGACGAGCGCATGATGACAGCGATATTCCGTCTCTTGCAGCGGGGTGGACAGGGCTCTCTGCCAGAACTGGCCCGAGAAGTCAGCCTCTCACCCCGACAGTTCCGGCGCCGTTTCCGAGCAGCAGTCGGACTCACGGCAAAGGAGCTTGCCCGGATCCGGCGGCTGCGCACATCCGCGGTCGAGCTGGTGGAAGAAGCCGAAAGCTGGGTCAACCTGGCGGCCGATCACGGCTATGCCGATCAAGCCCACCTCGTTCGAGAATACGGTTCCTTGCTCGGCCTGACACCACAAGCCTTCGAGCGCCACATCCGTCGCATCGAGCACGGCCGGCTTCTCTACTGACATCTTGCCCTGCACGGATGACCGCTTTCTTCAAGACGAACGGCCAGAGTTGCCTCTACTCTTGATATTGCGGGATGATCCGCTACCTAGAGAAGGAGAAATCCATGCTGCGCACAGCCATCATCACAATGTCGGTCCTGTTCCTCCTCAGTGGGACGATAGCCGCCCAGGAGGCGGCCCAGCAGCAGCAGGCCCAACAGCAGGCAACCCAGCAGGATCCTGGGCTGGCAGCGATGCAGGCATCCCCGGTTGCCGAGCTCGTAGGCACGTGGGAAGGAACGGGCTGGGTTCGCCGAGGTCCAGGGGAACCCTACAAGACGCGTGGCCAGGAGGTCGTCGAGAGCCGGCTCGAGGGGCGCGTCCTGGTGATCGAGGGCAAGCACTGGAGTGGCGAAGCAGACGCCTCGGACGCAGTCGTCCACCATGCCATGGCTGTCCTGTCCTACGACAACGATGCTGGTCACTATCGCTTTCGCAGCCACATGGCCGATGGCCGCGGGGGTGATTTCACCGCGGAAGTCGAAGGCGAGGATCTGATCTGGTACATCCCATTGCCCAACAGTCCAGACGGCAAGGCTCGGATCAGGTACGTGATCCGCATCGAGGACGACCAGTGGCATGAGATCGGTGAGATGACCCGAGACGGCGAGAGCTGGAACCAGTTCTTCGAAATGACACTACGGCGAGTCGCGAACTAGGGCAGAGTCGCCTTCGACGCTCGACTTGGAGACTTTTTGACTCCCCCCTTGGGTGGCTATACACTCGGCCGGTATCGATCCATTCAGTGTTGCTCGGGAGGGAGGTTGCATGTCCAGGCCCTGTATCGGGATCTTGTCCAGCGTCGTTGCAGCCTTGCTGTTGCAAGGCTGCACCACGCTACGGCCCGAGGACGACAAGCGAGCCGACATTGCGCAGGAAGCCGCCGAGGCCGCGCAAGCACTACGACAGCAGGACAGTAGCCCGTTCTCGACCCTCGCGCACAGCTCGCAGACGCTGGCGCAGAGCTGGCAGCAGGTCACCGAGTTGCAGGCGCAGGATCGCCAGACGACCTTCTACGCGGATCTGGGCAACTTGACCCGCGAGGAGCTGCGGCAGGAGTTCATGCTGGCGTTGCAGGTGCACCTGATGTCGTTGCGCGGGGCCCGGCAGCAAGTGGATGCTGCGGCCGCGGCGGTCCGGGCCGATCTGGCACGGCAGCAGCGGCTGACGCGGCTGATGGGCACCGATGGTGGCGACGACCTGGATTCGGTCTTGCAAGAGATCGAACGACGTATCGAATGGCTCCGTGGCCTGCAGGTGAAGATCAGCAAGATCTTGACCGCCGGTCAGGCCGTACGCTCGTCCATCGACGGTACCAGCGCGACGGGCTCCCAAGCAGACAGCACAGCAGGAACTAGCGCGGGGGACGCCACCCCAGGTAGCCACACAGATGATGCTGGTGGGCTGCTGCCAGCCGGTACCGATCAGCGACTCTTGGCGGTGGAAGACTTCCTGAGCGAAGTCCAGAAAGATCCGCGAGTCCAGGCTTCCGGCGAGTTGCTGCTGCGCTCGGGCCAGCAGGTTGCCACCATCGAACGCCAGCGGCTGGAGGAGTTGAAGACCTACCTGCAGAGCCTGCGGCTGAGTCTGGGACGGTTGGAGAGCCGCCAGGCCGACTACTTCCAGCTATTGGCCATCCCTACCATGGGCGTGATCCTGACTGCCGACGAGTTCTGGAGCACCCTCGACACAATCAAGGCCGCGCTGGCGGGGACCTGTCCGCAGGATTTCGATCCTCGAGCCAACCCGACGCTGCCGCTCCTGTCGGAAGCAGCGCTGGCGGCCGGAACCCCTCATCCTGAAGCATCGACCCCGCCCAGCGCGGTCGACGTCGTTGCCTGTCAAATCGACGATCTGAAGGCCCTCAAGCCCCAGTGGAACCACTATCTCGACAGCCATCAGGCACTCTGGGCCGAGCACGGGACTTTGCTCTCCTTCGTACAAGAGAGCCTGAAGACGACAACGTCGAGCAGCCCGCTCTTTGGCTCACCAGCAACGGTGGCCTCGCGCATGGTGCCACAGCTGGCCTTGCTGCTGTTCGTCGAGGAACCTGCAGATGCGCAGGCGGAGCTGGAGATCGCCACGCTGCGCCACCAGCATGCACTGCGCTTGTCACAGATCAACGCTGACGAACGTCTGGCCCTGGTCGAGCAGGTAGCCCAGGCGATGCAGATCTACTACCAGGGCGGCCTCAGCCCCTCGGAGGTTTCCGAGGCAATCTTGCTGGCCTCGCAGGTAGTGGCCACCGCTTTCATCGGCACACGTCTGTAGGACGACGGAGGATCTATGCAACACTCACGCCGCTTCCCTGGCCGCACACGGCGGTTGCCGACGTCGGCACTCGCCTCGCTCCTGGCCAGTCTCGGCTGCGCTGCCCTCTTCACCGGCTGTGCCAGTCAGCATGCCATGGAAGACGCGGCTCTGCGCGCCTCGGATCAGGTTGCGGCTCTCAAGATCGAGGTCGAGGACCAGATCGACGCCGAGATCGAGTTCTACGACCGCAACATGGCGGCCATGAGCGAGGCAATCGCCTCGTCCCGATCACTACGACTACGGCGCATGATCACCAGCCAAGCAGAAACCTTCGTCACCACCAACGCAGAACAACCACTCTCCAACGAGGTTCTCGTCGAGCTGGCACAGACGGCGGTCCAGCAATGGCAAGCAACGGACCAGCCCCTGCAACAGACACTGAGCCAGGTGACGCAGGACGTCACCAGCAACCGCCAGCAGGTACGCGTCGACCTCGGCCAGCTCGACAGCCTGCAAGCGAAGCTCCACACCCTGGGGCAGGCTCGCAACACACGGCAACTGGCGGGCTTCATTTTCAACTTCCTGGACACTACCGCCGACGATTACTTGAAGCTGCGGGATTCGACCACGACCAGCGAGGCCGAGTCACCACCAGCAGAACCGCAGGGAGCCGAGCCACAGGGGGACGACAATGCCCACTGAGACCGTAACAACCAGTGACACACCAGCCACCAGTGGTACGCCTACGCCTCATGGAACGGTGAGTGACGATCTCCAACCCCCGAGTCAGGACCATAGCCGCGCCATGGCCGGCGTCGAGGTGGCAGTCCAGATCCTGGAAGCGGCACGGTCCGAGATCAACCGCGCCCTCGGACTCCTCTTTGCCAGCGGGGGCGACACGACGCGCCTGGACCGACTGCAAGCGCGGGTCAGCCAGCTGATCACTCGCTTCAACCGACTCTTATTCGAGATCGAGGCCTCGGAAAGCATCGTGCAAATGCCGACAGAAGAGGAGATCGCACAGGCAAGGACGGTGGTCGACAAGGTGCGCAACATCTCGGTGCGTGACGCGATCCTCGATGCTGGAATCCAGACCTTGTCCGACGCGATCAACAGCGCACAGAATCTGGCCGGCCAGGTCAGCACGGGCTAGGCAGCAGCGCTCCCGTTCCCCAATCGAAGGTGCTAGCATGGCTACTCATGTCAAGTGTTGAGTCAGAAGTCGGCTGACGAGGAAGAGATCGGCGTCATTTGATTTGTGGTCCGAGGGCCCGGGGGGGCGATAGTGGAGACACTGTCCAAACTGTGGAAGCACATCTGGAAGCGGCCGGATCCGCAGCTCGCGGAGGTCGGCTTCGATGGCGAGTACTTGATCGCGGGCGTGCGCCTTCTGATTGTCGCACTGCTGATCTACATCCCACGCGACCTGCTCGGCGGCGGTCTTGGCACCAGTGGATTCCAGGCAGTGCTGCTCATCCTCGGTGCGGCCCTGTTCGAGACGCTCCTGGTCTACTCCGCCGTGCAGCGCAACTGGGGACGCTCCTGGCTCGGCTTCGTCAGTAGCCCAACCGACGTCACGCTGGTCAGTCTGGCGCTCCTGATCTACCTGTTCCTGGATCAGCCACCGTCGGCAATCAACGAGATCGTCATCTACCCCTTCTACTTTCTGGCGATCGGCGCCACGAGCCTGCGCTACGACTCGCGGGTCTGCATGCTGACCGGCATCCTGGCTACCATCCAGTACGGCGGCATCGTGCTGCTGGCTCAGGACCGCTGGCCGCAACCGCACGAGGTTGGCTACCAGAGCTTCAACGGCCTGCACCAGCTGATCCGCATTGCCCTGTTGCTCGCCGCAACGCTGCTCGCAACCAGCCTTGTGGTACGTATCCGGGAAGCCGGCACACAGTCGATCCGCGACCGCCTGACCGGCTTGCTCAACCGTCGCGTGTTCGACGATCGCCTGCGCGAGGAAGCAGCGCGCGCCGGACGCACGGACAAGACCCTCGGCTTGGCCATGATCGATGTCGATCACTTCAAGCAGTTCAACGACACCTTCGGGCATGAAGGTGGCGACGAGGCACTCAAGGCTGTCGGGGATCTACTCCTGCAGAGCTTCCGCGCCACCGACGTCGTAGCCCGCTACGGCGGCGAAGAGTTCGCCGTGCTGCTGCCCTGTATCGACACGATGAACGCCTTCAAGCGTCTCGAATCCGTACGCCTCGACATCGCCAACATGCCGATCCGCATGCGCGGACGTCCACTACCCGCGGGTGTCACCATCAGTTCCGGCGTCGCCATCTGGCCCGATGAAGGCGAGACGGTCGAAGAGGTTCTGGCCCTTGCCGACCAGCGCCTCTACCAAGCCAAGCAGGCCGGCCGCAACCGGGTCGTGTGCCCCCTCGAGATCGATATCCCCGAAGAGCTCATCTCCCTCTCCTGAGGCACCACGCGGACGGCAAAGCACTTGCAGCCTTGCAGCTATGACAATGGTAAGCTACAGTCGAAAGTTGCCCGGCATATGCCTGGCCTGACTTTAGGCCAACCCCCATGTTCGACAAGCTGCAGCAGATCGAGAAGACGCACGAGGAGCTGACCCGCAAGCTGGCGGATCCGGCGATCCTTGGTGATCCCTCTGCAGTTCGCGACACGAGCATCGCACTGGCGGAACTGGAACCAGTCGTCGACCTTCTGCGCCAGTACAAGTCAGTGCGTCGCCAACGCGAAGAAACGGAAGAGATGCTCGCCGGCCTGGGCAAAGAAGACGGCGAGATGCGCGAGCTGGCACAGGTTGAGAGAGAAGAGCTGAGCCGCCGTCAGAGCGAACTCGACGAGTCCCTGCGCCAGGCCCTGGCTCCCAAGGACCCGAACGACAACCGCAATGTCGTGCTGGAGATCCGCGCCGGGACCGGCGGCGATGAGGCGACGCTCTTCGCCGCCGAGCTGTTCCGCATGTACAGCCGCTACGCCGAGCGCCAAGGCTGGCGTGTCCAGATCATCGACCTGTCGGAGTCCGACGTCGGTGGTGTCAAGGAAGTCTCGGCAATCCTCGAAGGCCGCGGTGCCTTCAGCCGCCTCAAGTACGAGGCCGGTGTCCACCGGGTGCAGCGTGTACCCGCAACCGAGGCCCAGGGACGCATCCACACCTCGGCGGTGACCGTCGCGGTGCTGCCAGAAGCCGAGGATGTCGAAGTCTCGATCGACGAGAAGGAACTGAGGGTCGACCGTTTCTGTGCCTCAGGCCCTGGCGGTCAAGGCGTCAACACGACCTACTCCGCGGTGCGCCTGACCCACTTGCCCACCGGTCTCGTCGTGTCCTGCCAAGATGAGCGGAGTCAGATCAAGAACCGAGCCAAGGCGCTGCGCGTACTCAAGTCGAGGCTGCTCGAGCTGGAAACCGAGAAAGCGCAGTCAGCCCAGAGTGAAGAACGCCGCCGGATGGTGGGAAGCGGGGACCGATCCGAGAAGATCCGTACCTACAACTTCCCGCAGAATCGGGTCACCGACCACCGGATCCACCTCACACTCCACCAGCTACCCAGCGTGATGGAAGGAGATCTGGATGCCGTGATCGACCCCGTGGTGGCGCACTTCCAAGCAGAAAAAATGGAGCAGGAGGCCCTGGCGACGACTCATTGATGAGTAGCCCCCCCGGCGTCGTCCTTAGGACTCGCAAGAGCCGCCTGGAAGAGAAAGGCATGCGATTCTGTCACGGTAGAGGCCTTGAACTGCACGTAACTAGCAGGCGGTCCTATCACTGACAGATCGAGCCTAAGTTCGTCACACACGGAGGGTTTTGGTTATGACGTATCCACTTCGCGCTCTTGCATGCTTGACGGTCGCAGCCCTGTGCATGTTACCGATTGCTTCGGTGCATGCAGCACCGGACACTGGCCCTGCAAATTTCGACGAAACCCGCTATACTGGTGGAACCAACTTGTTCGACCTTCTGGTGGGCTGGCTCGGCAGCCTGGTGTCACCCCCGGAGGCCCCGGAGGGGCAACCTCCTACCGGCCTCGACACACAGACACCGACATCTTCGGACAGCTCGCAGACGGAAGATCCGGACAACAAGGGTGTTTACATCGATCCGATCGGTAACAGCTGAGTCGCAGCAGGCGCGAGATCATGGGGAAAAGCGGGAGTGCTCAAGCTTGTTGGGTTGACAGTGAGGCTATGATCAGTCCAGACGAACACGTGCAGTCCGATGAAGGCTTCGAGTTCCTGTTGGAACGCGTACAGCCAACGCTGAAGCAGATCCTCGGCCGGTATCAGGTACCGGCGGCGGATGCAGAGGATGTCCTCCAGGACACTCTTCTCACCCTGCTGTACAAGTGGGACACCGTACACAATCCCGAGGCCTGGCTGATCGGGACGCTCCGCCGACGCTGCATCATGTACTGGCGGAGCCGCCGTTCCCGGCTCTACGAAGCCGTGGACGAGGCAATCTTGGAGTTGATGGCGGAAGGCGAATCTCCCTCGCAGGAGAACGCGATGCTGCGCCGTGACCTCGAGACCTCTCTAGCGCAATTGCCTTCCCGTTGCCGGGCCATGCTGCGCCTGCGCTACGGGCTCGGCATGAAGCCGGATGAGATCGCGGGGAGAATGGGGTATCGCAAGTCGAGCGTACGAAAAGTGGCCAACCGATGCCTGGCAGCGTTGATGCGCCAGCTTGTAGAGGTCGGCTTTCTGAACGAGGAGGCATCAGATGCCTGAGCAGCGGCCAGAAGAAGGACGTTTAGAACACGGAAACCGGGCGCAGATTCCGGGGGAGGAGCAGCGCCGAGCAGACGACAGCGCGGGTAGCACTCGCTCCCGGGCAGCCTTGAAATCCCTGTTCCGCAAGATCGAAGCTCAGGATCGGGACGCGACTCTGGGAGGTGCCTCTAAAGGCGGCGTCCTCGACTGGGACAAGAAAGAGTCCTCGCAGCGTACCGACTACAGCACTCTGGTGGAACGAGTCGTCTCGCGCATGGACAAGAAGCGGCAATTGTTGGCGAAGCAACGCGAGCAAGCACCAGTCTTGATGTCCGAGCTGCTCCGCCATCCGCCGGAACGACGGCAGGTTCTGCTCAACAACAGCCAACGCTACCGCAACCTACCGTTGTGCGACGTGCTGCTGGAAGAGAGCCTGGAGAGTGGCTTCCGCAACCCCATGGAAGCCGTCGAGCTGGCGGAACTGGCGATCGACGTCGCCGACCGACTCGATCCCGAATCCTTCAGCCGTGCCGTCATCTACGACGTGCGCGCCCGCAGTTGGACGTTCCTGGCCAACGCCCGCCGTATCAGCGGCGAGTACCGTACTGCGGCAGAAGCCTTCCGCCGTGCCGAGGTTCTGCTCGCCGGCGGCACCGGGGATCTGCTGGAACGCGCCCGCTTCTTCGCCTTCAAGGCGACCCTGCACAGCGACCTGAGTCAGTATGAGCAGGCGCTGGCGCTGTTCGACCGCGCCATCCACATCTATCGCCGTTCCGGTGACGACCAGTTGCTCGGACAGCTGTTGATTCGCAAGGGCCTGCACTGTGGCAGCGCTGGCGACCCGCTGGGTGCCATCGAATTGCTACGCGAAGGCCTGAAGTTGGTCGATACCGACCAGGAACCGCGCTTGGCGCTGGCCGCGAACCATAGCCTGATCATCAACCTCAATGAGCTCGGCCAGCAGGACGAAGCCCTCGCACTGCTGGAGAACAGCCGGCCGATGTACAAGCGGCTCGGCGAGCGCATCAACCTGATGCGGCTTCGCTGGCTGGAGGCACGTCTGGCCCGCTCCCGGGACGAGTTGGAAGAGGCCGAGCGCGCTCTCACCGAGGCACGTCAAGCGTTCATCAACCAGCACCTCACCCACGAGGCGGCGCTCGTCTCGCTCGAACTGGCAGCGCTCTACTTGGAGCAGGGCCGCACGGCCGAGATCAAGGTGCTGGCGCGCGACATCTTCACCATCTTCAACTCGATTGACCTCAAGCGCGAGGCCTTTGCGGCACTCGTCCTGCTCGAGAAGTCGGCTCAGATGGAGACGGTCACCCTGACGCTGATCCAAGAGACGATGCATGCTCTGGCACGCTCGACTCGCCATTCGGGTGTCTGAACGGGGCACCTGAGTATCCAACCACCGGGGAATCCTCTCGGTGGTGTAGGCAAGAGAAAAGGCGGTCCGACGGACCGCCTTTTCTCTTGCCTACAAAAGCTCCCGTCCCGAGAGACAGGAGCCACACACCGGGGCCGGCCACACAGACCCAGTTCTAGAGGTCTTTGACCTCGGCCACAAGGTCTTGCAGCATCTTCTTCGCGTCGCCGAACAGCATCATGGTGTTGTCGTACTCGAAGAGTTCGTTCTTGATGCCAGCGAACCCCGGGCTCAGCGAACGCTTGATGACCATCACGGTCGCGGCATGTTGAACCTCTAGGATTGGCATACCGGCAATCGGACTGTCTGGATCGTTCATCGCCGCCGGATTGACGACGTCGTTGGCACCCACCACGAGAACCACGTCGGTGTTGCGGAACTCTGGGTTGATCAGATCCATCTCCACCAGCTGCTCGTAGGGCACGTCCGCCTCCGCCAGCAGCACGTTCATGTGGCCCGGCATCCGGCCGGCGACCGGATGGATTGCATACTTGACGTCGCAGCCCCGACCTTCCAGCAGGTTGGCCAGATCACGGACCGTGTGCTGCGCCTGCGCCACCGCCAAGCCATAACCGGGAACAACGATGACCGAGGACGCCGAATCCATGACCATGGCTGCCTCTTCGGCGCTGTAGGAGCGCACGTTCGTGTACTCGCTCTTGCCGCCACCACCACCGCCAGTGGACTCTTCGGCACCGAAACCACCGAACAAGACGTTGGCGAGCGAACGGTTCATGGCCACGCACATGATCTGGGTCAAGATCAAGCCCGAAGCACCGACCAGCGCACCACTGATGATCAGCAGGTTGTTCTGCAACACGAAGCCCGTCGCACAGGCAGCCAGGCCAGAGTAAGAGTTGAGCAGCGAGATGACCACCGGCATGTCGGCACCCCCGATGGGGACGACCAGCAGCACACCGAGCACCAGCGCTGCGGCACTGAGAATCAGCATCACCTGCGCCATCTCGGCGACGCTGGTGATGGTCAAGAAGTAACCACCCAGGCCAAGGCAGCCGAGGACGAGCAGTCCATTGATCACATGCCGGGCCGGCAGCAAGATCGGCTGACCGCTGATCCAACCCCGCAGCTTGAGGAATGCGACGATGCTACCGCTGAAGGTAATGCTACCAATGATCACCGACAGCACAATCGTGACCGCGACCGCCGTGCTGTCCAGCAGGGCGCCTGCCGCCTGTCCATCGGTACCAGTCTCGATGACCTCCAGCCACACGACCGACAGGGCAACCAGCGTGGAAGCGATGCCACCACAGCCGTTGAACAGCGCGACCATCTCGGGCATCTCGGTCATCTGCACGCGGATCGCCGCCAGCAGCCCGATACCACCACCGATCAACAGCCCCAGCAGGATCCACTTGGGACTGAAGGTGCCGAGATACAGCAGCGTCGCGATGATCGCCAATAGCATGGCCAGTGACGAGGTCGCGTTACCGCGGCGCGCGGTGCGCACACCCGTCAGCCCCTTGAGGCCGACGATGAACAGCACCGCCGAAACGAGGTAGAGGATTCCGACCAGAGGGGTAACTTCTCCGCTCATCTGCTCATCACTTCCTTATCGCTTCTTCTGGCCGAACATGCGCAGCATGCGGTCGGTTACCAGGAAACCGCCGATCACGTTGATGGTGGCAAAGACGATCGCAGCCAGACCGAGCAGACTGCTGACCTGGTTGTCACCCGTCTGGGCCGCGATCAAAGCACCCACGATGGTGATCCCGGAAACCGCATTGGCACCCGACATCAACGGGGTGTGTAGCGTCGGTGGAATCTTGGTGATGATCTCGAAGCCCACGAACATCGCGAGCACGAAGACGTAAATTCCGATGAGCAAACCGCCCATGGTGAACTCCTTCTCAGCTTTCTTGCTCGAGCAGCGCGGCCACTCGGGGATGAACCACTTCACCGTCCTGGGTCAGCAACGCACCCGCGACGACTTCGTCCTCGCGGTCCAGATTCAGCTGACCGTCGTGCAGCAGGCTCAACAGCAACGCCTGATGGTTGCGGGCGTAGAGCATGCTGGCATCATGAGGCATGGTGGCCGGTAGATTCGACGGACCCAGGATCACGACGCCGTGCTCGACGACCTCCTCGTCCTTCCTGGACAGCTCACAGTTGCCGCCTTGTTCCACTGCCAAGTCGACGATCACCGCGCCAGGATGCATTGCCTCCACCATATCGGCGGAAATCAACAGTGGCGCCTTCTTGCCCGGAATCAGGGCAGTGGTGATGGCAACGTCGGCGTTCGACAGGTGGCGCTTGACGATCTCGCGCTGCTTGGTCAGGAAGTCGGCTGTCATCTCCTTGGCATAGCCACCCTCACCGGCGCCGCTCTCCTTCATCGGCAGCTCGATGAACTTGGCACCGAGCGACCGGACTTGCTCTTCGACCTCCGGACGGATGTCCGAGACCTCCACGACAGCACCGAGACGCTTCGCGGTGGCGATCGCCTGCAGACCCGCGACGCCCGCACCCATGACCACGACACGTGCCGGCTTGACGGTGCCGGCCGCGGTCATCAGCAGGGGAAAGTACTTGTTGAGCCGAGCCGCCGCCAGCAGCACCGCCTTGTAACCGCCGATATTGGCCTGCGACGACAGCGCGTCCATGCTCTGGGCACGGCTGATGCGCGGCACCAACTCCATGGCCATCGACGCAACCTTGCGCTCCGCCAGCGCCTGGACCAGCTCGGGCTGGTCATAGGGCGACAGGAAACCGATCAGCGTGCTGCCCGGTTTCAGAAGCGCTACCTCGTCGAGGCTTGGCGGCCGCACTTTGAGCACCAGATCCGCGGCGGCGTAGGCCTCCTTGGCCTCGGTTGCGATCGCCGCTCCAACGGTGCCATAGTCGACATCCGGAAACTGCGAAGCCACACCAGCGCCAGCTTCGATGGTGACTTCCAACCCTTCCTTGATAAATCGCTTGACGGTTTCGGGGGTGGCAGCCACCCGCGTCTCACCGGCAAGTCTTTCCTTCGGTACAAACACCTTCACCATGGACGATCCCGCCTGTAAGTCAGATCTGTCTCCACGAAGATCCGGATTTCTTGTTTCGTGATTTCGATGGCTCCGTGCGGTCCCGGTCGTTCGGGGGCAGGTCAGTTCGAGTGTGGAATTTCATCCTAACTGCCCCCCCGGGGAGATGCAAGGATCGCCTCCGACCCGGGGCCGGATCGCACCCCGCTGACGCCCCCCGTATACTGCAGGCATGAGCCAGAACTCCGATCACGCCCCTACTCGTACCACGAATTCTCCCGCGAAGCACCACACCAACAGATTGGTCGACGAGACCAGTCCCTACCTCCTGCAGCACGCACACAATCCTGTCGACTGGTACCCCTGGGGGGACGAAGCTCTAGCTCGAGCCCGCAGCGAAGAGCGGCTCATCCTACTGAGCATCGGCTACTCCTCCTGTCACTGGTGCCATGTGATGGAACGCGAGTCGTTCGAGGACGAGGCGATCGCGGCCCTGATGAACGACAACTTCGTCAACGTGAAGGTCGACCGCGAGGAGCGCCCCGACCTGGACGAGATCTACATGGCCGCCACCCTGGCGCTCAACCAAGGGCAGGGCGGCTGGCCGATGACCGTCTTCCTGACGCCGGAGCTGGAACCCGTTTTTGCGGGCACCTACTTCCCACCGCGCGATGCCTATGGACGGCCCGGCTTCTCGACGCTCCTGCGGCGCATCGCTGAAGTGTGGAACGACGACCCCGAATCCCTGCGTCGTAGCGCCGCGGAAGTCGTCGACCATCTGCGCCGGCAAGGGGAGCTCGACAGTCCTCTGGCGGTTGGCGAAGAAGAGCTGCAACGCGCTCTGCAGCAATACGGCCAGGACTTCGACCCCCTCTACGGCGGCTTCGGCCCGGCACCCAAGTTTCCGCCGGCCACCAGCCTGAGCTTGCTACTGCGCCTGCACCGTCGCCTCGGCGAGGCGCAGGCCCTCGAGATGGTGGAGCGCACGCTCGAAGGGATGGCCTTCGGTGGCCTCTACGACCAGGTGGGCGGCGGCTTCGCTCGCTACTCCACCGACGAGCGCTGGCTGGTACCGCACTTCGAGAAGATGCTCTACGACAACGCCCTGCTGGCCGCCGCGTACGTCGAGGCCTGGCAGGCCACCGGTAAGCCGCTCTACCAGCGTATCGTCACGGAGACTCTGGACTATGTGCTGCGCGAGATGACCGCTCCAGAGGGTGGCTTCTATTCCGCTACCGACGCTGACTCCGAAGGCGAAGAGGGCAAGTTCTTCGTCTGGACGCCGGCCGAGATCGAGGCCATCCTCGATCCCGAGGACGCACGGCTCTTCTGCGCCTACTACGACATCACCGAAAGTGGCAACTGGGAAGGCAAGAGCATCCCGCACGTGACACGCAATCTCGCGGATGTCGCCGAACGGCTGGGTCTGCAGCCGGCGTCGGAGGCCGACGATGAGTTCCTGGTGGCCCTGCAAGCCCGTCTCGACGCGGCTCGGCAGCGCGTCTACGAGGCGCGCCTGCAGCGCGTGCCTCCGGGGCTCGACGACAAGATCCTGACCGCCTGGAACGCCATGATGATCCGCGCCTTCGCACTCGCTGGGCAAGCTTTCGATGAACCACGGTACCGCCAAGCTGCAGCACGTACCTGCGACTTTCTGTGGCGCGACGTGCGACGTGACGACGGCAGACTGCTGCGCACTTGGCGCGCGGGCCGCGCGCACTTGGACGCCGTGCTCGAAGACTATGCGTATCTGGCCGAGGCTCTGATCGACGTCTATGAAACGACGGGCGAACCGCGCTACCTGAAGCGCGCCGAAGAACTCCTCGACCGGGTCCGCCAAGACTTCGGCTCCGACGACGGCGCCTTCTTCCATACCGCCAAAGACCACGAGCAGTTGATTGTGCGCTACCGCGAGGGCACCGATGGCGCCATCCCCTGCGGCAACGCTGTCGCTGCGATGGCACTGGCTCGCCTCTCCTTCCATCTCGACCGCCGCGACCTGCGTGACGCGGCGGCCGACGCCATCCAGGCCTACGGCCGCGTCCTGGCGCGCTATCCGCGAGCCTTCGCCAAGAGCCTGTGCACCGTCGACCTGCTGCTCGAAGGCCCGGTCGAGCTGGCGCTGGTGGGCAACCCAGCCGCACCGGACTTCCAGGCCCTACGGCGCGAGGTGGGCCGGCACTACTTACCCAACCGCATCCTCGCCCCGAGCCCCAAAGACGCGGAGGCCGTCAGCTCGAATTCCGACGACGCAGTCACTACCGACCCGCCGCTACTGCTTGCCGGCAAGATGCCCGTCGACGGCCGCGCAGCGCTGTACGTGTGCCGCGATTTCGCCTGTCAGGCTCCCGTGACGCGGCCGGAACAGGTCGAAGCCGCGCTCGCCGAGACGGCAACAGCAGGTTCATCGACCGCCTCCTCGACCGCCATCGGCCGTCACCTCGAAGGCCACGCCACCGCCCAAGGCACAGCACGTTACGCCCAACGCTTCGCCACGGCACTGCCGCACGGCTACCAAGAGCTCAGCGCCACCACCGCCGCGCTCACCGTCTGCCGTGCCGGCTTCGGTGGCTATCGCGTGGACGACGAGACCGCTGTCCACCGACGGGCCCTCGAGCACGCGCTGCGCTCTGGCGTCAACCTGATCGACACCTCCAGCAACTACACGGATGGTGGCAGTGAACGGCTGGTCGGCACGGTGCTACGCCGGCTGATCGACGCCGGCGAGCTGCAGCGAGACGAGGTCGTCGTGGTGTCCAAGCTCGGCTACGTCCAGGGCGCCAACTACGCCCGGGCACACGAGCGCGACGCGGCCGGGAACGGCTTCCCCGAAATGGTCAAGCTGGACGATGGCCTGTGGCATTGCCTCCACCCTGAATTTCTCGAGGATCAACTCGGTCGCAGTCTCGACCGCTTGGGACTCGAGACCCTCGACATCTGCCTGCTGCACAATCCCGAGTACTTCCTCGCTGACGCGTCTCGGCACAGTCCTGCGGGGCAGCCTCTCGAGGCGACACGCGACGAGTTCTACCGCCGTCTCGAAGCCGCCTTCGCCTACCTCGAGGGGCAAGTCGACGCCGGCCGCCTCGCCGCCTACGGCGTCTCCTCCAATACCGTCACCCGCGCCAAGGACGATCCAGAAGCCACCGACCTGCCACGTATGCTGGCCGCATCGCTCTCCGCCGCCCGCGACGCCACCGGCGGAGTCGCTTCTAGATCGCATTTCCGTGTCCTGCAATTGCCGCTCAACCTGTGCGAGTCCGGGGCGCTGTTGCAGCCGGACGCTGTCCTGCTCCAGGCCCGCGACGCCGGCGTCGGCGTGCTCGCCAACCGCCCTCTCAATGCCCTCTCCCGCGATCCCAGCCATAGCGGGATGTTGCGCCTGGCCGACATCTCCGACGAACATCTGGCCCTGAGCGCCCAGGATCCAGCGGCGCAAGCGGACGTCGAAGCCCTACTCGTCGAGCTGGCCGAACTCGAGGCCCAGCTCCAGACCCACGTCGCCCCGCAGGTGCGCGGCACGCAGGGTGAAGACCTCGACCTCTTCCGCTGGAGCGCTCAGCTGGCGCAGATCGAGCCGCGCATCAAGAATCTGCACAGCTGGCGACCCGTCGAGATGCAAGTCCGCTTCAGCGTCCGTCGCATGGCGCAACAACTCGACGCCCACCTCGACGGCCCGGCCGCTGGCCTCTGGGTTCCGCATCGTCAGCCTTATCTCGACTTGCTCGAGACCCTGCTGCAGGCCCTCCGCTGGCGTGCTGCCCAACGCAGCCGCGCAGCCACCGCCGACATCGTCCAGGCCATCGATCCGCACCTGCCCGAGGACCGACATGGAGAGCCCCTGTCACGCAAGGCTCTCTGGACCGTCGCCAGCACGCCCGGTGTCACCTGCGTCCTCGTCGGCATCCGCCAACCCGCGTACGTCGACGATGTCGTCGAGGTGCTGCGCTGGCCGTCACTGGCAGAGCCCGAGAAAGTCTATCGAGCCCTGGCCGACCCAGGCACGCTCTCCGGTTGACATCCTCACTGCGGCCGTTTTAGTGTCGGTTGTGCACCCCAAAAATTCGACTACCCACCTGACCACCGACACCTCCGGCGGCAGTGGCTCTGCTGCACTTGGTGCTGGGAAGATCGTCGGTGCGATCCCGGCACGCTATGCGTCGACGCGCTTGCCGGGAAAGCCGTTACGCTTGATCGCGGGCAAGCCGATGATCGAGCACGTCTACCGGCGCGCGGCGCAAGCGGACGGGATCGACCACGTCGTCGTGCTGACGGACGATCCGCGGATCGCCGAGACGGTGGATGCTTTCGGCGGACGCTGCGAAATGACGCCAGAAGACTGCGCCAGCGGCACCGACCGCATCGCGCATGCGGCGCGTGGTTGGGCGGACGTCGTGGCGGTGATCAACATTCAGGGCGACGAGCCGTTGATCGAGCCGGAGGGCATCGCGCGCCTTGCCCGTCACCTGCGCGAACATCCTAACGACGGCATGGCCACCCTGGCAGCGCCCGCGGCCGAGGGCGAGCTGGAAGATCCCAACGCAGTCAAGGTCGTCGTCGATCTGGCCGGCTACGCGCTCTACTTCAGCCGCGCCGCGATCCCCTATCCGCGCTGCACCGGCGCCGCTCCGACGCGCAAGCACGTCGGCATCTACGCCTACCGCCGCGATCTATTGCTGCGGCTGGCCGAGCTGGCGCCAACGATGCTCGAGCAAGCCGAGAGCCTGGAGCAACTGCGTGCGCTGGAGCACGGTATCCGCATTCGCGTGCTCGACACGGAGCGCGCGGCGCAGGGTGTCGACACCGAGGAAGACTTGGCCCGGGTCGAGCTAGCTCTGCAGCAGGCGGCCCGTGACGAAGCGGCGCAGGCCGAATAGGCCGACATCAGAAGCGAGTTATCATGAACCCCCCGGAAGAAATCTCGGCGCCGAATCCTCCCAGACCGGCCGAGCAGCCCCGAGACCAAAGGAGCCTGAAATCCATGTCCGCCAAGTACATCTTCGTCACCGGTGGCGTCGTCTCATCCCTGGGTAAGGGCGTCACCGCGGCCACCGTCGGCGCCATCCTGGAAGCCCGCGGCTTCTCGGTCACGGTGATGAAGTTCGACCCCTACGTCAACGTCGATCCCGGCACCATGTCGCCCTACCAGCACGGTGAGGTCTTCGTCACCGAGGACGGCGCCGAGACCGACCTCGACCTCGGCCACTACGAGCGCTTCACCAAGACGATCACCAGCAAGCTGCACAACTACACGACCGGCAAGATTTACCAGGCGGTGATCGACAAGGAGCGCAAGGGCGAGTACCTGGGCAAGACGGTGCAGGTGATCCCGCACATCACGGACGAGATCAAGGACGCGATGCGCCGGCTGGCGGACCTCTACGACATCGTGATCGTCGAAGTGGGCGGAACCGTCGGTGACATCGAGTCGCTGCCGTTCCTCGAAGCGCTGCGCCAGTTCCGCCAGGAACTCGGCCGCTTCAATGCCGCCGACATCCACGTCACGCTGGTGCCCTACATCAAGGCCGCCGACGAGCTGAAGACCAAGCCGACACAGCACTCGGTGCGCGAGCTACGCGCCATCGGCATCTCGCCGGATGTGCTGGTGTGCCGCTGTGACCGTCCCCTACCGGAAGAGATCAAGCGCAAGATCGCCCAATTCTGCAACGTCGAACCGCGCCAGGTGATCGCCGCCCGTGATGTCGACACGATCTACGAATGCCCGCTCACCTTCAGTCGCGAGGGCATGGACGAGTTGTTGCTGGAGCAACTCAACCTGCCGCGCTACGAGCGCGACCTATCCCCGTGGGAGAACCTAATCAGCCGTATCAAGCGCACCCAGCACAAGGTCCAGATCGGCATCGTCGGCAAGTACACGGACTTCCCGGACGCCTACAAGAGTCTCAATGAGGCGCTGCTGCACGGCGGCTGGGCCAACGACGCGGCGGTCGACATCCAGTACATCTCCTCTGGCGACCTGGAGTCCGACAAGTGGCCGCGCGAGATGTTCGACGTCGATGGCATCTTGGTGCCGATCGGCTTCGACGTGCGCGGTACCGAAGGCAAGGTACGCGCCGTGCGCTACGCGCGCGAGCACAAAGTACCGGTGTTCGGTATCTGCCTCGGCCTGCAAAGCATGGTGATCGAGTACGCGCGCAACGTCTGCAACCTGAGCGACGCGACGTCCGCCGAATTCGACCCCGAAGCCGAAACCGCGGTGATCTACAAGCTGCGAGACCTGCTAGGAATCGAGGAGATGGGCGGCACAATGCGCCTCGGCGCCTACCCGTGCAAACTGCAGCCCGGCACTCTTGCGCACCAGATCTACGGTGAAGAAGTGATCAGCGAGCGCCACCGACACCGCTACGAGGTCAACCAGAAGTACCTGCGCACCCTGGTCGATCACGGCCTGGTGATCTCTGGACTCAGCCCGGACGGCAAGTTCGTCGAGATGATCGAGCTGCCGGACCACCCCTGGTACGTCGGATGCCAGTTCCATCCCGAGTACAAGTCTCGGCCACTGGACCCGCACCCACTCTTCGTCTCGTTCATCAAGGCAGCGCTGGCACACCAAGAAAGGCGTAACCAGGCGGACGAGCCACAGCGCGAGGCATGGAACCAGGCAGCCCGGCGCGTCGCCGAGCGGACCGTCGCGGACGCCGAAGCTGCCGCCAGCAATGGAACAACCAGTAACGCAGCAGCGGCGAACGACACGGACACCGACATTGCCGCGGTCGGCGCAGGCGGGGTCGGAGCTCCCACCGAATGAGCACGCCCGCCCCACGGACGTCGGCGCCGACGCCGATCGAACTGGCACCCGGAATCGTTCTGGGCGGACCCGAGCTGCCACTGATCTGCGGTCCGTGCGCCATCGAGAGCGAAGAACGAACGCTAGAGACCGCACGCCTGCTCGACGACCTGCGCCGCCGCCTAGACCTGAAGCTGATCTTCAAAGCGTCCTTCGACAAGGCCAACCGTTCGTCGGGCGACAGCTTCCGTGGTGTCGGGCTCGACGAGGGCCTACGCATCCTGCAGCGTGTGCGCGACGAGACCGGCATGCCACTGCTCACAGACGTCCACGAACCGCACCAATGCACGCCGGTGGCCGAAGTCTGCGACATCTTGCAGATACCCGCCTTCCTGTGCCGGCAAACCGACCTGCTGCAGGCCGCCGCCGACACCGGCCGCGCGGTGAATGTGAAGAAGGGGCAGTTCCTGGCACCGGACGATGTACTCAAGGCGGTCGAGAAGGTGACCTCGCGCGGTAACAACCGGGTCTTCGTCACCGAGCGCGGCTACAGCTTCGGCTACCACAACCTGGTGGTCGACATGCGCAGCTTTCCGATGCTGCACGCCGACGGCATTCTGACCATCTATGACATCACCCACTCACTGCAGTTACCCGGCGGCGGCACCGAGACGGGCGGCGCACGCCAATACGCTGAACCGCTGGCCCGTGCGGCGGTCGCGGCCGGCGCCGACGGTATCTTCCTCGAAGTGCACCCCGACCCCGAGAACGCACTCTCCGACCGCACCACTCAGCTGCCCCCGGAGCGCGCCGAGGCCTTGATTCGCAGCCTCCTGCACCTACGCCAGACGGTCGTCGAGGCCTGAGTGGCCCGCGTGCAACGACCGCCTGAACCTGCGAACCGACACCTGCCATGAGCCCTTCCCCCACATGAGTACCGCCCCCAGAGCTACCGACCTGCGCAAGGTCGCCCGCCAGGTCCTGGAGATCGAGGCACAGGCCATCCTCGGCCTGCTGCCGCATCTCGACGAGAGCTTCGACCGCGCCGTCGAGCTGATCCAGGGCTGCCGCGGCCGCGTCGTCTGCACTGGCATGGGCAAGAGCGGCATCGTGATGCAAAAGATCGCCGCCACCATGGCCTCGACCGGTACCCCGGCCATGTTCCTGCACCCGGCCGAGGCCATCCACGGCGACCTCGGCATGGTGACCCAGGACGACCTCGTGCTGGCCGCGTCTTACTCCGGCACCACCGAAGAATTGCTGCGCCTGGTCGAGACACTCAAGCGTCTCGGCGTGCCCCTGCTGGCGTTGACCGGCAGCGCCCAGAGTCCCTTGGCACGCCATGCCGATCTGCACCTGCCAGTCCCGATCGACCGTGAGGCCTGTCCCCTCAACCTCGCCCCGACGGCCTCCACCACCGCCACTCTGGCGCTCGGCGATGCGCTGGCCATGGCGCTGCTCGAAGCCCGCGGCTTCACGCCCGAAGATTTCGCACGCCTGCATCCCGGCGGCCGCCTCGGCAAGCGCCTGCTGCGCGTCGACCAGCTGATGCACCGCGACAACGAGGTGCCGCGCGTCACGGCGGACACCTCGATGCGCGAGACGATCTACGAGATGTCACGCCAGGGCAAGGGCATCACCGCCGTCACCGACGGCGACGGTCACCTGCTCGGCTGTATCTCCGATGGCGACCTGCGGCGCCTGCTGCAGGAGGGCAATGCATCCCTGGACAAGACCGCCGGCGAGTACGTCCACACCCGACCCCGCACCATCGACGGCGCCGAACTCGCCCCCGTCGCACTCAAAGAGATGGAAGATCACCGCATCACGAGCCTGTTTATCTGTGACGGGGACGGACGCCTGCAAGGCCTGCTGCACCTACACGACCTGTGGGGCCTGGAGATGTTTTGATGACCCGATCCAAGCTCCAGGACAACCTGCGCCAGCGCGCCCAGCGTCTGAAGTGGATCCTGCTCGACGTCGACGGCGTGCTGACCCAGGGCACCCTGGTGTACAGCCCCGAGGGCGAGATGACCAAGCACTTCCACGTGCGCGACGGCTTGGCCCTCAAGTTGGCCCAGCGCTGCGGCCTGCGCGTCGGCTTGCTGTCCGGGCGTGAGAGTCCGGCCCTCAGCAAGCGGGCATCGGAACTGAAGCTGGACGAGGTCATGGTGGGACGCGACAACAAGGACCTCACCTTCACCACGTTCCTCAGCACCCACCACCTCACGGACCGCCAGGTCGCCTACATCGGCGACGACCTGCCCGATCTACCGGTCCTGCTCCGCGTCGGGCTATCCTTCGCCCCCGCCGACGCCGCACGGGAAGTACGCGAGCGTGTCCACCACGTGCTCGAGACACCCGGAGGTCATGGTGCCGCGCGCGAGATGATCGAACTCTTGCTGCGCGCCCGTGGCGAGTGGGACGACCTGATCGACTCCTTCTTACCCTCGAGCTAGCGGAACAGACGGCTCAGGCCATCACCGTTTCCAAGCGCTCGTGCACGTGCTCGGCCAGCCGGACTCGGTCGCGCATCGCGACAGCGGACTCCGGATCCACGTCCTCGAGCTGGCGACACGCGGCGAGGGCCTCTTCGATCCAGCCCGCCCGAAGGTAGATCTCGGCCAGCAACACACGCGAGGGCTGGTGCCCCGGATAGCGCTGCAGGAAGGGATTCAGCACTTCCACCGCTGCCTGGTAGGCCCCGCGGTCGAGCTGGTGCAGCGCCTGCCAGTACGGCCTCGGCAGCCGCATCCGCGGCACCATGCGCAGGCCGAGCAGTACCAGGATCATGAGGAAGAAGAGCGCCACGCCCGGCGTACCGCCGAAACTGAGCAGCAAGACAATCTGCAGCACCAGCAAGAAGGTCGGGAAGCGGAACGGCCGATCCTTGTGCACCACGAAACCGACGTTCGACGGCCAGTGCCGCAACTTCGACTTGGCCACTTCGATCGCTGCCTCCAGCCGCTGCAAGAACTCGTCCTCCGCCTTGCCGCTGTGGTAGAGGTCCCACATCAACATCCCCGGCTGCGACCGGATGCGTACTGTCCGCTCCGGAACCAACCACAAGACCATCCCCACCACCACTACGGCAATGCCGAGCAGCAAGATCCGCGGCGCCAGGTTCTCGAAGCGCGGATCGTCCGGGAAGGCCTTGCCGAGCAACGCGTTGGCGATGAAGAGGGCGAAGAACAGCATCGACGGGAACATCAGCCATTTCGGATTGCGTGCTCGCGCCTCGTCGACGCGTAGCCACTCCACCGGCAGGTGGAAGATGAAGTCGGCGTGCAGCGTCCGAATGCGCCGGATCAGGAGCGTGCCGCGCAGCGTCGTGCTGGTGCGGTCCCAAGTGCGCAGCGTCAGAGCGTCGTCGGACTTCATCGTGTCAGCTTAGCGTTTGGGTGGGAGTTTAGCCAACTGCGGTAGACTACCTACACAAGTTTTCACTACAGAGGACTCTCCGCGGCGTCCTCTAGCCTCTAGGACAGCTAAGATTAGATCGGAGTCATGAAACATGAAGGCGAACCCGCGAGTCTGGAATACTGTGCTAATGCTTGGCTTGTTTCTAAGTATATTTCTTGCCGGATGCAGGAACACTGATCCAAACCGCCAAGGCAGAAGCGAGATAGATGCTACGACCGAGCAGAGTACGACACTGGAAGTCCACCTAGACTTAGTTGGCAAGCGTTATGGTCAAGGATGGGCTGAGATTTACCTTGATGGAGATCTGATAGGAGACGTTCGTAACGACGATGACTCAGAATTCCTGATATCGGCCGGCAAACACACTCTCAGGGTGGAAGCAGACGGATTTGAGCCGGAAGAGGTAGAGTTCAGAGGTCTACCGGGCAATCGGCAGAAAATACAGTTCAGTCTCCACAAGTAGGTCGCCAAAGGGCTGTCTACCAGTTTTGATTTGGTAAATTTGCCATAAAATTCTGAAACGGCTCACGCTGCTTCCAGCGATACGCATGAAAGTCTCGCTCATCCGTCGACAGAATCCGCCCGTGCCCAAGGCGCTCCGCCAGAAGCACCAAGGACGCGTCGGCTAGGTCCATCGGCAGATCCGCGTACTTCCGCATCAACTCAGTGATGCGTAGGCCCATGTGCCGCTGCAGTTCGAAAATCTCGAAGCCACCGGCGGAGTAGCTCGCCAGAAAGCGACTTTGACTTTCCGTTCCGAGCCGATTCAACAAGAGGTGACAGGTCTCAGTCACGACAGGCCAGGTCGTGATAAGCGGCTCGTCGATAGCGTCCATCCAAGCTACGGCGCGCTGATGATGACGATCGCGGGGGCTGGCCAAGGCAACCCAGAACCCTGTGTCAGCGATGATCATGCTTGGCTCGCAGAACCTCCTTCAACTCGTCTTTGTAGCGAGTCGAGAGTTCCGGGTCTGCATCGCCACCGGACCCCACGAAGCCGGAACCGCGAAGAATCTCTGCCGGCCGAGCGCAGCGATACTGGTCGAAGTAGACGTCCAAAGCGCGTTTGAGGATCTCACTGGTCCCCAGCTGAGTTGCTGAGCGCAGGAATTCCAGTTTCTGGGATCGATCTTCATCAAAACGGGCGCTGATTCTCATGACGTCTCCTGCTGGGAACGGTGCCGGCAACTCCTGTCCGACAAGCGTCGGACATAGTATACCCCAGGCACCACAGCCCTTGCCCACCTCCACTCCCTGCCTTAGACTCCATGAGAGATCCAGGCAATCTCGCACCCACGCCACTCACTCCAAGGACACTCCGACTCGAATTCAACACCAGCTCCGGACAAAAGCCGGAGGGAAGGAACGCCGCATGGAACCCGTACGCATCGGCTTGATGGGGTTCGGAAGAATCGGTCGCAACATCTTCCGCATCCTGTACAAGAGCGACGACTTACGCATACAAGCGATCAGCGACCTGGCCAGTGACGACGCGCTGGCTTATCTGCTGCGCTTCGACACTGTGCTCGGCCGCTTTCCGGACGAGCTCAGCGCCCGCGACGGCCAGCTGTACGTCTATGGCCGGCAGATCCCGCTGGTCAAGACCAAGCAGCCCGGAGAGATCCCCTGGGGAGACCTGGGGGTCGACGTGGTAGTGGAAGCGACGGCGCGCAATCGAACGCGCGCGGATCTCGAGAAGCACCTGGAGATGGGGGCCAAGCGGGTGATCCTGTGTAGCCCCCCGGCGGAGGAGCCGGACTTCACGGCGATCGCCGGTATCAACGATCACCGCCTCAAGGCTGAGCACAAGATCGTCTCGAACGCCTCGAGCACCGCGCACTGCATCGCACCGGTGCTCCAGCTGCTGGACGAGGCATTCGGCATCGAGCGCGCGTTTCTCAATTCGGTGCACGCCTACACCAACCAACAACGCCTCGCCGACGTGCCCGCGGAGGACATGCGACGCGGACGAGCCGCGGCGGAGAACATCATCCCGCAGGCGACCAACGCGGCGAGCCTCTTGATGAAGCTGTTCCCGCATCTGGCGAGCAAGATCAGCGGCATGGCGATGAACGTGCCGATCCCGGACGGCTCGGTGGTCGACCTGGTGTGCTGGCACAAGAAGCCTGTGACGACAGAGGCGATCAACGAGGTGGTGCGCACGGGGGCTTCGGCGCGCTGGCCAGGAATCCTCGGGTACGAGGATCAGCCGGTGGTGTCGAGCGACATCGTCCACACCTCCTACTCGGGCATCTTCGACTCGCTGGCCACGGAGGTCCTCGGCAACAAGATGTCCAAGACGCTGAGCTGGTATGACAACGGTTGGGGCTACGCCCACCGAGCGGTGGAATTGATCCGGCACTTCTCCAAACTGGACCAGGCCGAACTGGACCAGGAGGCAGCGTGATGGCGATCAAAGTAGGCATCAACGGCTTCGGCCGCATCGGGCGCTCCGTGTTCCGCATCCTGAGCCGGCGTGACGACATCGACGTGGTGTCGATCAACGACCTCTACGAGAACGAGCAGCTGGCCTACCTGCTGCAGTACGACACGGTGATGGGCCGCTTCGAGGGTGACGTCAGCGTCACCGCGGATGACATGACCGTCGACGGACACACGATCCGCATGACCGCCGAGCGCGATCCGCGCCAGCTGCCATGGGGAGAGCTGGACGTCGACGTGGTGATCGAGTCGACCGGTGTCTTCCGCCACCGCGAGAAGCTCGCAGCACACCTTGAAGCCGGCGCCAAGAAGGTGATCCTGACGGTACCGTCGAAAGACGAGATCGACGCCACCATCGTCATGGGCGTCAACCAGCAAGACTTGCAACGCGAGCACCGCATCGTCTCCAATGCCTCCTGCACCACCAACTGTCTGGCACCGATCGCCAAGATCCTGGACGAGAGCTTCGGCCTCGTCGAGGGCTTCATGACGACGGTCCACGCCTACACCAACGACCAGCGTCTCGCTGACGTGCCGCACAAGGACTTCCGGCGCAGTCGCGCGGCGGCGGAGAACATCATCCCGACCACCACGGGAGCGGCGCGGGCGGTCGGCAAGGTTCTGCCGCACCTCGACGGCAAGCTCGATGGCATGGCCATGCGCGTGCCGGTGCCGGACGGTTCGATCGTCGATCTGGTGTGCAGAGTCGATGCCAAGCCGACGCGCGACGATGTCAACGCCGCGGTGCGTGCTGCCGCTGCCGGCCCGCTACGCAAGATCGTCGAGTACAGCGAGGTACCCCTGGTGTCGAGCGACATCATCGGCAACCCGCATTCCTCGATCTTCGACGCGTTGTCGACCGCCGCCGAGGGCGATGGCCACGTCCGCGTGGTGGCCTGGTACGACAACGAGTGGGGCTACTCCAACCGCGTCGTCGACCTGCTCTACTTGCTGCGCGAGGTCGGTTTCTAAGAGTCGTCGACCCGCGGTTCCCGATGCAGGCGCCGATGCACCCAACGCCGAAGTCGTAGCACCCTGCGCCACGACTTCGGCGAAAGGCTGAACAGGCGCCGCAGCAGCTTGTAGATCCCCTCGCTGACCAGAGACAGTACGGCGGTGGCGAGGAACAGCATCACCCAGCCTTGCAGCACGGGCAACGCCATGCCGGCGAGGCCGAGAAGCACCAGGAACCAGCCGAGCACCCACAGCACGAGGCGTTTCCAAGTTGGCAGCGGCGGCAGCGTATGGCGGCGCGCGCCACGACGGGTCGCGGTGGAGGATGCAGCATCCTCGGCTCCGGGCGCTTCGGGAGCAGGCATGGCACAAGCTTACTATGCCAAGTGTCCTCCTCTCAGCAGAGGTCTCGCTGCCGCATGCTGGGCCACAGCGGAATCCGAGCCGGGATCGAGGTGGAGCAGTTGACATACCGGACCGAATAAGTCCACAATAAGCTCACCCTGTTGAGATCGAGTCTCAATATAGGTAGACTATCTGGGTTGCGACCAACCCGAGCCTTCGCAACGATACCGACATTCTCAAGACCAGCACCACCACGAGATGAGCCACGGCACCGAGCGGGAACAGTTCTTGGCCTTTCTGCGCCAGCGAGGTATGCGAGTCACCTCCGAGCGGCTGGCCCTGCTCGAAGAGATCTACAACCACCACGACCACATCGACGCCGAGGCCCTCTTGGCTGCAATGCAGAGCAAGGGTTTGAAGATCTCGCGCGCCACCGTGTACCGTAATCTCGACCTGCTCGTGGAATGCGGCTTGGTGCGCAAGCAGCGCCTGGGACGCAATCGTTTTCTCTACGAACACGTACACCCCGGCCAGCGTCACGACCACCTCGTCTGCCGCGAGTGCGGGCGCGTGGTCGAGTTCGTCAGTCCCGGTATCGCCGCCATGCAGGCGGAGATCTGCCGCGCTCACGGCTTCGTTCCTGGCGAGTTTGCCCTCCAGATCCAGGGTCTTTGCAACGCCTGCGCGGCGACACCGCGCGGTGAGCAACCGACCGCCGAAATGGTCAAGGCCGCGGACGAAGCTGCTCGCCCTGCACCGCGCTCACCAGCCATGGAGTGGCTGGAGAAGCGCTTGGGGCAAGGAGCTTGAGTTTCGACTCGGTCGACCGCCGAGCTTCGAGAACCGTTCTCACTTACGATCCTCCAGAGGAAGACCAATGACACCCCAGGACCTGTACCGTGCGGCCGGCACCGCCTTGAGCATCGCTCTCGTCGCCGGCTCCGTGGCCAGCCTCGCCCAACCGGCACCGGCGGCACCCGAACCAGCTGAGACCATGACAGCGGAGACGACGAGTACGACCGATCCGCAGGAGCCGAGCCGAGCCCAAGAACTTCAGGACGCGATCTACGAGCGTGTCAGTGTGGTGGGAGAGGGCGAGCGCGCCGAGCGCATTCCCGGCTCCGCTCGGCGCTTGAGCAGCGAGGATCTGGAGCTCCAGAAGTACTCGGATGTGCAGCGCGTGCTGCGTCAGATTCCGGGGGTCAACCTGCAGGACGAAGAAGGCTATGGCCTGCGCCCCAACATCGGCATCCGAGGCACCGGCGTGGAGCGGAGCCAGAAGATAACCGTGCTGGAAGACGGCGTGCTGATCGCCCCCGCACCCTACACGGCGCCTGCGGCGTACTACTTCCCGACGGTCGGGCGCATGCAGGCCGTGGAGGTACGCAAGGGCTCCGCGGCGATCCAGCAGGGTCCCTACACCAATGGAGGTGCCCTCAACCTGGTGTCGCGCCAGATCCCGACCGGCGGACTCGACGGCCATGTCGAAGCGGCGGCCGGTGGTGACGAAACCCGCCGCCTGCACGCCTACATCGGTGACTCGTACGATCGCTTCGGCTGGATGGTCGAGACCTACCACCTGGAGACCGATGGCTTCAAGGATCTCGACGGAGGCGGCGACACCGGCTTCGACCTGCGCGACTACCTGGTCAAGCTGCAGTTGCACAGCGCGCCCGACGCGGCGCTCGAGCAGTACCTGGAACTCAAGCTCGGGCGCACCGAGCAGAGCGGCCACGAAACCTACCTCGGCCTGACCGAGAGCGACTTCCGCGCCGACCCGTTCCGCCGCTACGCCGCCTCGGCCGCCGACCGGATCGACGCCGAGCACGAGCAAATCCAGCTGCGCCACTTCGTGCGCTTGGGCGAGAACCTCGACCTGACGACCACGGTCTACGCCAACGACTTCTACCGCGACTGGTTCAAGAACGAGCGGGTCGACGGCATCAGCAACGCGTCGATCCTGGCCGACCCACAGCGCTACGCCGAGCAGCTGGCCATCCTGCGCGGTGAGCGCGACAGCGCCGTCGGCGCCCTCACCTTGCGTCACAACCAGCGCGACTACCAGTCGCGCGGTGTCCAGTCGATGTTCACCTGGGCCTTGCACGCGGGGCGCACCGAGCACCAGCTGGAGATCGGTGTGCGCTATCACGAGGACGAGGAAGACCGATTCCAGCGCGACGATCTCTACCAGATTCTCGGCGGTGACCTGGTGCTCAGCCAGGCCGGCGCACCGGGTAGCCAGACCAACCGTCTGAGTGACGCTGAAGCCGTGGCGCTGTTCCTGCAGGACGAGATGCAGTTGGGCCGCTTCAACCTGACCACCGGCGTGCGCTTCGAGAGCATCGACTACGTGCGTCGCGACTACAGCACTTCCGACCCGACGCGCGAGCTCGGCCCGACGCGGGTGCGCCGCAACGGTGTCGACGTCGTGATCCCCGGGGTCGGCCTGGGGTATGAGCTGAGCGCTGCGAACTATATGTTCCTGGGCGTCCACAAGGGCTTCTCACCGCCGGGTCCCGGCAGCAGCGAGGATACGCAGGAGGAAGAGAGCTGGAACTACGAACTCGGCTGGCGTCACAGCGCCGGACGCCTCAGCTTCGAGGCCATCGGCTTCTACAGCGACTACGACAACCTGCTCGGCCGCGAGACCGTCTCCGGCGGTGGTGATGCCGACAGCGAGTTGTTCAACGGTGGCGCGGTCGAAGTGCGCGGACTCGAACTGTCTCTGCAGACCAGCTTCAACAACACCCACTTCGCCTTCCCACTACGTGCCGCCTACACCTGGACGCAGGCCGAATTCCAGAGCAGCTTCGCGACCAGCTTCGCCGACTGGGCACCCCGCGTCGACGTCGGCGACGAGCTGCCGTACCTGCCGCAGCATCAGTTCAGCCTGGGTACCGGCATCGTGGCCGCCAACTGGGGGCTGCACCTGGACGTCAACTTCGTCGCCGAGACCCGGGCACGCGCCGGTTCGGGGCCGATTCCGGCTGATCAGCGGATCGACGATCGAGTGCTCTTCGACCTGTCAGCGGACTACACCCTCTTCGAACACTTCAAGGTTTTCGCCCAGCTGCGCAACGTGACCGACGAGACCTACATCGTCGCCCGGCGTCCCTACGGTGTCCGCCCCGGTCTGCCCCGCACGCTGATGGTGGGCCTGTCCTTCGACTTCTGATCGCTTCCTTTCCAACTGGCTTTCTCGACTGGCCTTTCCCGACTGGAGTGACTCGACCATGACTCGTACTTCCGTAACCTCCCGCCCCTCGTTCCTCGCCCTCGCTGCCACCCTGGCGGCCATGCTGCTGACCAGCCTGCTCGCTTGCGGGCAAGCGCCAGCTCCCTCGAGCGACGAGGCTGAAGCCACGACGCTGGTCGTCTACTCCGGCCGCAATGAGAACCTCGTCGGTCCGCTGCTGAACACCTTCGAGGAGCAGAGCGGCATCACCGTCGAGGTCCGCTACGGCGGCACCGCCGAACTGGCCGCGGCGCTGCTCGAAGAGGGAGCTGCGACACCCGCTGACGTCTACATCTCGCAAGACGCCGCGGCGCTCGGCAAGCTGTCCGCCGCCGGCATGCTGCAGGCCTTGCCCGGCGAAATCCTGGAGCGCATTCCCGCCCGCTTCACCTCGCCCCAAGGCGCCTGGATAGGCTTGTCCGGCCGCGCACGCACACTGGTCTACAACACCGAGCGCATGACCGTCGACGAGCTGCCCAAGACGCTGGCGGAGGTCGCCGACGAGCGCTTCCTCGGCCGCTTCGGCATCGCGCCGACCAACGCCTCCCTGCAGGCGCACCTGGCGGTCTACGCTGCCGAACACGGTAGCGATGCCCTGGCCGAGGTGTTGCAAGGAATCGCTGACAACGAGCCGCAGTTCTACCCCAAGAACACGCCGATCGTCGAAGCCGTGATCAACGGTGAGATCGACTTCGGCTTGGTCAATCACTACTACCTGTGGCGCGCCTTGCAGGCTCGGCCCGATGCGCCGGCCGCCAACCACTTCCCGGAAACGGACGGCTTCGTCAACGTCGCTGGCGCCGGCATTCTGGAGGGCACCGAACAGCGCGATGCCGCCGAACAACTCCTGCGCTTCCTGGTCTCCGACTCGGCACAGCAGTACTTCGCACAGGAGACCTTCGAGTACCCGCTGGCCGAGGGCATCCTGCCGGCCGCCGAGCTGCCAGCGATTGAAACTGTCGCCTCGCCGGCGGTCGATTTCCGCCAGGTCGCCGAACTGCTCGAGAACGCGCAGACGCAGCTACGGGACAGCGGCCTGCTCCCTTGATCGCCCCATCATGATCAGGTTGTCGACGCAGCCGTGGCGCTGGGCCATCGCCGTTCCCGCGACGCTGGTCGCGGCGCTGGTCCTCGTGCCGCTGGCCTATGTCTTTCTGCGTGCCGGTGAAGCCGGCTGGTCGACGTATCTCGACCACGTCCTCGCTGCCGGCACCGGCCGGCTGCTGAGCCAGACGCTGCTGTTGATCGCCGGTGTCCTGACGCTGGCCCTACTGGTCGCAGTGCCGCTCGCCTGGCTGGTCGCGCGCACCGACCTGCCGGGCCGACGCCTGTGGGCCGTGCTCGCCGCGCTGCCACTGGTGTTCCCATCCTATGTCGCCGCCTTCACGCTAGTGGCGGCGCTGGGCCCGCGGGGCTACGCACAAGGCTGGCTGGCGCCGCTCGGGGTCGATCGACTGCCGCCGTGGATCTACGGCTACACAGGAGCGCTGCTGGCCCTGGCGATGTTCACCTATCCATACATCTACCTGCTACTCGTCTCCGCCCTGCGCGGCTTGGACCCAGCCTACGAAGAGAGTGCTCGGGCCTGTGGCCACGGCCGCTGGCGCGCCTTTTTCCAGATCGTCCTGCCGCAGCTGCGCCCGGCCCTCTACAGCGGCGGCCTGCTGGTGGTGCTCTACACCATCTCGGACTTCGGTGCCGTCTCGATCACGCGCTACAACACCTTCACCGTGTCGATCTACAACGCCTATCAGGCCATGTTCGACCGCACCGCCGCCGCCGCGCTGGCCAGCGTGCTGGTGCTGATCAGCCTCGGTTTCCTGGCCCTGGAAGCCGGCCTGCTGCGACGCGTGCGGCCCGTGCTGCGTCGGCCGGCACGACGTGCCACGCCCGTGCCGCTGGGTCCTTGGCGTCTACCTTCCTTGTTCTTTGCCGGTGCCGTCGCCAGCTTCAGCGTGTTGTTGCCGATCGCGGTGATCGGTTACTGGGTGGTGCAGGTCTGGCTCGGCGGAACCACGACCGTCCTGCTCAGCAGCAACCATCTCGACGTCACCGACGAGGCGCTGCGCTCGCTACTGGTGTCATCGCTCGCAGCTGGGGCGTCCGTGCTCCTCGCGGTTCCGGTCGCCGTCTGGGCCGTACGCTGGCGCAGTCGTCCGGCGCGCCTGGTCGAGCGCCTCGCCTCCACCGGCTACGCATTGCCCGGCCTGGTCATCGCGCTGTCCCTGGTCTTCTTCGGCGCGCGCTACGCCCGGCCGCTCTACCAGACGCTCACCCTCTTGGTGGTGGCTTACGTCATCCGCTTCCTTCCCGAGGCTCTGGCCGCGACGCGCTCCGCCCTGCTCGCCATCTCACCGCGCTTCGAAGAAGCCGCCCGCAGCCTTGGCCGTGGTGGCTTCACGGTGCTACGCACCCTCACCCTGCCACTCATGCGCCGAGGCCTGTTGGCGGGCGCCGGATTGGTCTTCCTGACGGCCATGAAGGAACTGCCCGCGACTCTGCTGCTGCGCCCGATCGGCTTCGACACCCTGGCCGTGCGCATCTGGACCGACGCCTCCGAAGGTATCTATGCCGCGGCAGCGATTCCGTCGCTGCTCTTGGTGCTGGTCTCCGCGCCGCCGGTCTACTTCCTGGTCATTCGTCCGGCGCTGGCCGAACGCCACAGCTGAAAGGCGAAGCATGCGAGAGCACGTGCCCACCCCGCCCCACATCCTGCAAGTCAGGGACCTGATCGTGCGCTACGGCGAGGAAGTCGCCGTCAACGGTGTCGATCTCGACCTGCCTCAGGGCCGGCTCCTTGCGCTGCTCGGGGCCAGCGGCTGCGGCAAGACCAGCCTGCTGCGGGCCATCGCCGGCTTCGAGTCCCCTACCGCCGGCACCATCGACATCGACGGTCGCCGGGTGTTCGACAACGGGACCAATCTGCGTGCCGAGAAGCGCAACGTCGGCATGGTATTCCAGGAAGGTGCCCTCTTCCCGCACATGACGGTGTGGCAGAACGTCTGCTACGGCGTCAAAGGTCAAGACGATGCCGAAGACCGTGGTGGGGAAGCACTCGAACTCGTCGGGCTCACAGACTACCGCCACCGCTATCCGGACGAACTCTCCGGCGGTCAGCAACAACGCGTCGCCCTCGCCCGTGCCCTGGCACCGTCACCGAGCATCGTGCTGCTGGATGAACCCTTCGCCAATCTCGACGCTACCCTGCGCCAGCGCGTGCGTGAGCAGGTCCGCGACATCCTCGAAGCCGCCGGTACCACCTCGATCCTGGTCACCCACGACCAGGAAGAAGCGCTGAGCGTCGCCGAGCTGGTCGCCGTCATGGTCAGCGGCCGCATCCGCCAGGTCGGAACCCCGGAAGAGATCTACCACCAGCCCGCGAGCCTCGACGTCGCGACCTTCGTCGGCGAAGGCCAGCTTGTGGCGTGCGACGTCCGCGATGGGATCGCCCATTGCCGCTTCGGCTCAGTTCCCACCGTCGAAGGGGCACCCACGGTCGAGGCGACGGACGGCCCCGGACACCTCTTTGTGCGTCCTGAAGATCTGAGGGTCCTGCCTGCCGATCACCCCGAGGGCGCTCACGGCAAAGTCGTGCGGCGCCGCTTCTTTGGCCACGACCTGCTGGACGATGTCGAGCTGGAAGTGTCGAGCGGGACGGGCGAGGCCGCGAGGATCCAGGTACGACAGCTGTCGTCCAGTAGCTGTGCCACTGGCGTCCCGGTGCGGATCTGTCTGCGCGAGAAGCCGTTCCGGATCTTTCCGTCCGCGTCTTGACAGCTCCCGGTACTTCGGACAAGCTCGCCCCCTGTGCCTGCGAGCACTCGAAACCGGACCGTAATGCCGGTCATCCCACCCAACATCGAAGGAGATCCCATCCATGCGCGAGAAAGATCGCCAGTTGCGCCGTCGGCGCCAGCGTCGCCGTAAGCGTTTGAAGGACCAGGCTCGGGAACTGCGCCAGCAGCTCGAGAGCAAGGCGCAGTCGAGCGCCAAGGCCAGCAAGCCCGCGGCCAAGAAGACGACCGCCAAGAGCACCGCCAAGAAAGCCGCTACCAAGAAGACAGAAGAGAAGGTAGAGGCCGAGAAGACCGAAGAGAAGGCCGAGGCGGAGGGCTGAGACCATGCGCATCGCGCTCGGTGCGGACCACGCCGGCCTACCGATGAAGGACCACCTGCGCGACTATCTGGAAGCGCACGGGCACAGTATCGACGACGTCGGCACTCACTCCGCCGACAGCACCGACTATCCAGACTACGCGGGCGAGGTCGCCCGCCGTGTGGTCAGCAGCGCCGCGGACCGGGGTTTGCTGGTCTGCGGCAGCGGCGTCGGCATGGCGATCGCCGCCAACAAAGTCGACGGAGCGCGCGCTGCCAACTGCTTCTCGGCCGAGATCTGTGCGCTGGCGCGGGCTCACAATGACGCCAACATCCTCACGCTCGGCGGTCGCTTCCTGAGCGAAGCCGAAGCGGAGGACATCGTGCATGCTTTCCTCGACACGCCCTTCGAAGGCGGGCGCCACCAGCGGCGTGTCGACAAGATCTCGGCGCTCGAGCATTCGGCACTGGAGGAAGCGACCTGATGGCCATCGATCTGCTGCGTAACGCCGACCCGGAAATCTTCGAAGCGATCGAGAACGAGCGCCGGCGTCAGAACGACGGGCTGGAACTGATCGCGTCGGAGAATTTCGCCAGCCGCGAGGTGATGGCGGCCACCGGTTGCGTGATGACGAACAAGTACGCCGAGGGCTACCCTGGCCGCCGCTACTACGGTGGCTGCGGGTTCGTCGACGTCGCCGAGCGGTTGGCGATCGCACGCGCCAAAGAACTCTTCGGCGCCGAGCACGCCAACGTGCAGCCGCACAGCGGCACCAGCGCCAACATGGCGGTGTACTTTGCCATGCTCAAGCCGGGCGACACGCTGATGGGCATGGACCTTTCGTGCGGCGGTCACCTGACGCACGGCCACCACCTCAGCTACTCGGGTCGCGACTTCAAGGTGGTTAGCTACGGAGTCGACAAAGAGACCGAGCTGATCGACTACGACGAGGTCGAGCGGCTGGCTCTCGAGCACCGGCCACGGCTGATCGTCTGCGGCGCCAGTGCCTACAGTCGCGTCATCGACTTCGCCCGCTTCCGTGCCATCGCCGACGAAGTGGGCGCGCTGCTGATGGCAGACATCGCGCACATCGCCGGCCTAGTCGCAGCCGGTGAGCATCCGTCACCGGTGCCGCACGCCGACTTCGTCACCACGACGACGCACAAAACGTTGCGCGGTCCGCGCGGCGGCTTGATCCTATGCAGGAAAGAGCATGCCAAAGTACTCAACCGCGCCCTCTTCCCTGGCCTCCAGGGAGGCCCACTGATGCACGTGATCGCGGCCAAGGCGGTAGCCTTCAAGGAGGCGCTGCAGCCGGCGTTCAAGACCTATCAGCAGCAGATCCGCGCCAATGCCCATCGTCTCGCTGAACGACTGCAGGAGCTGGGGCACCGGATCGTTTCCGGCGGTACGGACAACCACGTCCTGCTACTTGACGTCGCGGCCTCCGGCACCACCGGCAAGGTCGCCGAGCAGGCGCTAGAAGCCTCGGCGATCACGGTCAACAAGAACACCATCCCCTTCGACCCGAATCCGCCACTGGTCGCCTCGGGCGTCCGGCTGGGTACCCCGGCGCTGACCACGCGCGGCATGAAGGAGCCCGAGATGGCGCGCGTCGCGGAGTTGATCGCGGAAGTGCTGCGGGACCCCGAGTCCGAGACGGTACACACCGAGGTGCGCGAGAAGGTCAAGGCGTTGACGGCAGCCTTCCCGCTATACGAGTGAACACCCTACATCTCGACGATCTTCTCCGCCGGAATCCCCACCCGTAGCGCCGCCGCCGCCGCCTCGACGGCTTTCTCGTCCTGACCATCGACGGTCAGCTTGGTGTCGTAGGGGATATCGCGGCCCCACAGAGGGTAACTGCCGAGGCTGACCTGTGGGTACGCCGCAGCCACCTCTTCGAGCAGGTGGACCAGCTCGGCTTCGTCGCAGCGCGTGTAGATGGCGCGGCTGAGGAAGGGCTTGCCGGCCCCCAGGTGGCGCCGAATAGCGGGAATCTTGAGCCGGAAAATCTCCGGCAAACCGGGTAGCACGAAGACGTTGCCGACCAGCACGGTAGGCCAGGGGCTGTCACCGTCGCTGATCAGTTCGCTGCCGGCTGGTAGGTCGGCCATCCGTAGGTGGGCTTCGGTCAACTTGTCGCCGAAATGGTCCGCCAGCAGCTGTGTCAGCGCCGGAGCGCGCTCGATCGGGCGCTCGAAGCTCTGCGCCACCGCTCGGATGGTGACGTCATCTAGCGTCGGACCGACGCCACCGCTGGTGAAAACGAAGTTGAAGGCAATGCGCAACGCGGTCAGATCGCGCGCGATCGCCTCGGTATCGTCCTCACAGATCACCACGCGCTGCAGCTTTACGCCGAGCCGAAACAACTCACGGCCCAGGTGCGCCAGGTTGGCTTCCTGGACCTTGCCGGTGAGGATTTCGTTGCCGATGATCAAGGCTGCGGCGGTACGCGTCATGGTCCATGGATCCTACCGCAGTACAGCTGTTCAGTCCCGCTCCAGTACCATCGAGAAACCATGCCCGCCGGCCGCGCAGATGGAGATGAAGCCGAGACCGTGACCTTGACGCGCCATCTCGTGCGCACACTGGCTGATCACGCGGGCACCGGTGGCACCGAAAGGGTGACCGACGGCGATCGAGCCGCCATTGGGGTTGAGCTTGTCGCGGTCGACCTCGTCGATCAGCGGACCGTCGAGGCCCAGCTGGCGACCAAACTCGACGCTCTCGAAGCGCTGTAGGGTGGCTAGCACCTGGGCTGCGAAGGCCTCGTGCATCTCGATCAGGTCCATGTCCGCCAGCTTCAGACCACCGGCACGCTGCAGGGCGACGGGCGCCGAGTAGGTCGGGCCGAGCAGCAGGTGCTCGGTCTGCAGATCGACCGCGGCCATGGCGTAGGAGCGGATGTAGGCGAGCGGCTCGTAACCCATGGCTTTGGCGCGTTCTTCACTCATCAGCAGCACGGCGGCGGCGCCATCGGTCAGCGGGCTGGAGTTGCCGGCGGTGAGGGTGCCGTACTTGCGGTCGAACACGGGCCGTAGCTTGCCCAGCTTCTCGAGGCTGGTGTCGCTACGGATGTCGGTGTCCTGCTCCAGGGTCTCGTCGAAGCGCGGCTGCAGCGATACTGGCACCACCTCACCTTGCATGCGGCCCTCGGTAAAAGCAGCGGCGGAGCGGCGGTGACTCTCGAGCGTCCAGGCGTCCTGGTCTTCGCGAGAGACGTGCATGTCCTTGGCCATGATCTCGGCACTCTCACCCATGGACAGCCCCGTGGTTGGCTCGGCGATGCCGGGCGATTCCGGCTTCAGGTCGGACAGCTTGAAGCCCTTGAACGCGGCCAGGCTTTGCCCCAGACTCTTGGCGCGACCGGCCTTCTGCAGCATGTGGGTGACCTTCTTGGACCACAACGCCTGCGCCTCGGACATGCTCTCGGCGCCACCAGCAATGACCACGTCGGCATGGCCGAGGGCGATCTCGCTGGCACCGTCGATCACGGCGCGGGCACCGGAGGCACAGTAAAGCTGCACGGTCACCGCCGGAACTTGCGGTGGCAACGCGGTGCGGAAGACGACTTCGCGACCGATGTGCGGACCATGCGGCGTCGCCGCGACGCAGCCGAAATACAGCTGCTCGACCTCTTTCGGGTCGAGGTCGGCGGCGCGTAGCAGACCTCGGACGGCATGACCACCGAGGTCGGCGGCACCCAACTGCTTGTAGGCGGTCCAAGCCCGGGCGAAGGGGGTCCGCATGCCATCTACGATGGCCACTCGACGACCGGTGTCAGCAAAGCTCATGTCTGGTTCCTCCAGGGTTGCCGCATCTCTTGCCGCAGCGCGGCGTATCCGTGCGACCCCCATCATACCTAAAAGCCAGGACTTGCCAAGAGGTCCGCCGCAGTCAGTAGTTCTCGGAGTGCTCGCCCGACACGGATTTCTTGACACACTGCGGCAAGGCTCCTTACGATGGAGTTCTTGCCCCGGGTGACTCCGCCCCCCAACGACCGCCGACAAGCACCCAGATGAAGGAGCGCGACCGTGCCTGAATCCACAACTCGACCTACTGCCAACTCCGCGACAGCTGACTCCGCGACGCAGAGCGCGAACTCGACCTCCACCTCGGAGGGCTTCGATGCCGCCCGGCTGGTACGGGAAGACGGCATCGCCTGGCTACACCTGGATGATCCGAACAAGAAGGTGAATACACTGTCCAGCCGCTTCATGGCCTGGTTCGAGCAGCGCCTGGACGAGCTGGAGCGAGAGCCGCCCAAGGGGCTGGTGATCCTGTCGGACAAGCCGAACAACTTCATCGCCGGCGCCGACATCGACGAGATCCAGTCGCTCAGCGAGCCGGCCGAGGTGCGCGAACTACTGCGCCACGGCCACGCCATGATGGAACGAGTGCGCAAGCTGAAGTTCCCGGTGATCGTCGCTATCCATGGTAGCTGCCTGGGGGGTGGCCTGGAGTTGTCCCTGGCCTGCCACGGACGCCTGGCCACCGAGGACCCCAAGACCAAGCTCGGCCTGCCGGAGGTACAGATCGGTATCTTTCCGGGTCTCGGCGGCACGGTGCGCCTGCCGCGCTTGATCGCGGTGCCGGACGCGCTCGACCTGATTCTGACCGGGCGCCAGGTCGACGCCAAGAAGGCCAAGCGGCTCGGACTGGTCGACGAGACCTGTCATCCAGCCGACCTGGAAAAAGTGGCGCGCATCCTGATCGAGAGGGGGCTGGGGAGCGACGGACGGATCCAGGCGCGCAAGCCGGTCAAGGTGCCATTCGGTAAGAAGGTGGCAAACACGCTGGCACGCTTGCCGCTGCTCAAGGGCCTCGTCTTCGGCGCCGCGCGCAAATCTGTGTTGGCCAAGACGGCCGGCCACTACCCGGCGCCGCTGAAGGCGCTGGAGGTGGTGCGCCGGAGCCTGCCGATGTCGCTGCCCAAGGGGCTAGAGTTGGAAGCGCGCACCTTCGCCGACATCGTCGTGACACCGGAAGCCAAGCGACTGATGGGCATCTTCTTCATGAAGACGGACGTCGACGGCCGCGCCGCGGCGCTCGCCAAGCAGGCACGGCCGGTGCCACGCGTCGGCGTGCTGGGAGCCGGCTTCATGGGCTCGGGAATCGCCCAGGTGCTGGCGCACAAGAACTACCAGGTGCTGCTCAAGGATCGCGACAATGCCGCCGTCGGCCGAGGCCTCAAGCACTGCCAGGATCTGTTCAGCGGTCTGGTCAGGCGGCGGCGCTACTCGCCGATGGACCTCAAGCTCGCCATGAGCCGTATCGAAGGCACCGCCAGCTACGACGGCTTCGGGCAGGTCGACTTCGTCATCGAGGCGGTGTTCGAGGACGTCGAGGTCAAGCACAAGGTGATCCAGGAGGTCGAAGCGCACGCGCCGGAGAACCTGATCTTCGCCTCCAACACTTCGACCTTGCCGATCACCGAGCTGGCCAAGGGCAGCCGACGACCAGAAAACGTCATCGGCATGCACTTCTTCAGCCCGGTGCACAAGATGCCTCTGCTCGAGATCATCCGGCACCCCGGCACCTCGGACGAGGCCGTCGCCACGACGGTGAAGGTGGGCCAGGACATGGGCAAGACCATCATCGTGGTCAATGACGGCCCCGGCTTCTTCACCAGCCGCGTACTCGGGCCGTTCATCAACGAGGCGGCCTGGATCCTGACCGAGGGCGGCAGCATCCCCGAAATCGACAAGGCTCTGACCCGCTGGGGCTGGCCGGTGGGGCCGATCACGCTGCTCGACGAGGTCGGTATCGACATCGCGGCGCACGCGTCCAAGACCATGCTCGAGGCCTTCGGCGACCGCATGGCGGTACCCCCGGTCTTCACGCGCCTGGTCGAGGACGGCCGCACCGGCCGCAAGGGCAAGCGCGGCTTCTACCGCTATGACGAGAAGGGCAAGAAGCAGGGCGTCGACGACAGCGTCTATTCGCTGATCGGCTGGCAGAAAAAGGACATTGCGGCTGACGAGATCGTCGAGCGCTGCTGGATGCAGATGCTCAACGAGGTTGCCTACTGCATCGAGGACGGCATCATCGAGAACCCGAAGGACATCGATATCGGTGTCATCTTCGGTTTCGGCTTCCCGCCGTTCCGCGGTGGCATCCTGCACGAGGCTGACCGCCTCGGCCTGGCGCACGTCGTCGACCGCCTGCAGACCTATGCCGACCGTCACGGCGAGCGGCTGGCTCCAGCGCAGCTACTGCGCGACATGGCCAAGAAGGGCGAGCGCTTCCACCAGGGAGGCTGATCCGTACCGCAGAGCCGCGACGCTTGGGTGGGAAGGTGAAAACCGAAGGTCAGGGGGCCTGGTCCGCAGGCCCCCTAAAGCACTCAGTCCAGATGGACAGTCATCCCCCGCTCGACCCGCGACACCTCGCCCGAGGTCACCCGACAGATCGACAACTTCTCCTTCACCTCTGCGACTTCCAACCGCGCCAGGACCTCGACCTCTTCGTCCAGCACCTCGCCAGTATCCGGATCACGGATCACCACGGACGTGCCGACTACGAAGGTCGTCCCCACCGCAACGCCCTCGCGACTCCCGCGGTTGACGTAGACCTTGTCACCGCGCACCAACGCCACCGAGCCGCCCCACGGGATGCTCGGCAACTGGCTGACCAGCCAGTCGACGCCATCGGCGACCGCGGCGGTCATCGCCTTGCCGACGCTGTCCTTCTTGAAAGCTTCGACGTCACCGCCGAAACCCGAATCGGAGTATCCCAGGCGAATGCCCTCGCGATCCGACTTGCCGGTGACCGTGGTCGAGGCGAGAACCTGGCCGGTGGTCGAGTCGACGATATAGATGGTCGCCGTGACCTCGGCACTCTCCTTGCTGCCGCCAACCCGGAAACCGCGAATGCGCACGCCGCCGCTGCCACCGCTAGTGTCGTGCGCAACGTGGGTGATGGATCCCTTGACCAGTAGCTGTGCCGGCGTCATCTGGCCGACCTGCGGCGTCTTGGCCCCCTGGGCGGTGCGGCCGGAGGCGCCAAAGTCCTGTTCGGCCATCGCCTCGTTGCGCATGTCGGTTTCCCCGAGCACGATGAACCGACCACTCTGCTGCAGCAGGTCGGTCATCACGGTGCCCCAGGCATCCCCCATGCTCCAGCGGCCGCTCCAGTTGGCCTCGTTCTCGAACTTGCTGACAGTGATGGTGTAGCGCAGGCCGCCGTCGACGGCGGTCAACGCGGGAACGGTGACAGCTCCCAACATGAGCGCCACCAGTACGGGCGCGAGAATGCGTAGCTTCATGACATGAACTCCTACTTGCCCTTCAGGGAGGGCTTCATTCGGTTGGCTGAATCAGCCTTGTTCTGCTTCCTGTGCGTCGACGACGCAGAGCGCCGCCATATTGACGATATCAGCCACCTCGACACCGCGCTGCAGTACGTGCACCGGCTTGCCCATGCCGAGCAGTACCGGCCCGATCGCCTCCGCATCCGCCAAGCGCCAGATCAGCTTGTAGGCCGTGTTGGCACTCTGCAACTCGGGGAAGATCAGCACGTTGGCCGGCTTCTTGAGGTCGCTCCAAGGGTACGTCTCATGCAGGATCGATTCGACCACCGCAGTGTCCGCCTGCATCTCGCCATCGACCTCCAGGTCTGGAAAACGCTGCTTGATCTGCACCACCGCATCGCGCACCTTGCGCGCCGACGGATGATCGTTGGAACCGAAGTTCGAGAAGGACAGCATGGCGATACGCGGCGTGACGTCGAAGCGACGCGCGAAGCGTGCCGTCAAAGCCGCGATCTCGACCAGGTCTTCGGCACTGGGATCGATGTTGACGGTGGTATCGGCCAGGAAGAACAGGCGGTCCTTCAAGATCAGGATGTAGCAGCCCGCGACGCGCTGGACGTTCTCCTCGACACCTGCGATCTGCAGCGCAGGCCGAATGGTGTCCGGGTACTCCTGAGTCAGGCCGGAAATCAGGCCATCGGCATCGCCTTCGACGATCATCATCGGGCCGAAGTAGTTGCGTGAGCGCAGCCAGCGACGTGCATCCTCCAGCGTCACGCCGTGGCGACGCCGCCGTTGATGAAAGCTCTGCGCGTAGGCTTCGAATTTTGGTGATTCGATGTTGTGCACCAGCGTCAACTTGTCCAGCGGCACATCCAATTCGCGCAGCCGCGGCTCGACCACTTCCCGGCGAGCCAGCAGCACCGGGTGGCAGATACCCTCGTCGATCAGACGCTTGGCGGCGCGCAAGATCTTGTCGTGCTCACCTTCGGGAAAGACCACCCGCTTGGGATCCTGGCGAGCCCGGTGGATCAGCTTGCGCATCAACTCGAGGCGGCGCGAGATCAGCGTCTCGAGATAGTGGCGGTAGGCGTCGAGGTCGTCGATCTGGCGCCGGGCAACACCGCTGGCCATCGCCGCCTGCGCCACCGCGGGCACCACGCGCAGCAGTACGCGGTAGTCGAAAGGCTTGGGGATCAAGTACTCCGGCCCGTACTTCAGGTGATCGAGGCCGTACGCCTTGAGCACCGAGTCCGGTACATCTTCGCGCGCCAGCTCGGCCAGCGCGTCGACCGCGGCCAGCTTCATGGCATTGTTGATGCGCGACGCCCGCGTGTCGAGGGCACCGCGGAACAGGAAGGGGAAACCGAGCACGTTGTTGACCTGGTTCGGGAAGTCGCTACGGCCCGTCGCCATGATCACGTCGTCACGCGTCTCGACAGCCGTCGGGTAGGAGATCTCCGGATCGGGATTCGCCATGGCGAAAACGATCGGTCTAACGGCCATGGCGCGCAGCATGTCCGGCGTCACGATGTCCGCCACCGAGACTCCGACGAAGACGTCGGCGCCCTGCATTGCATCGATCAACGAACGGCGGTCCGTCTCGGCCGCGAACTCTTGCTTGTGTGGCGCCAGGTCCGTGCGGCCCGTGTGCACGACACCTTTACTGTCGCATAGCAGCACGTTTTCCTGCCGCACCCCCATCTCCAGATACAGGCGCAAGCAGCCGATCGCCGCGGCGCCAGCCCCCGAGAAGACGACCTTGATCTCATCGATCCTCTTGCCCACCAGCTCCAGCGCGTTGCGCAACGCGGCACCGGAGATGATCGCCGTGCCATGCTGGTCGTCATGAAACACCGGGATGTTCATCTCGGCTTCCAGTCGGCGCTCGATCTCAAAGCACTCGGGTGCCCGGATGTCCTCCAGATTGATGCCGCCGAAGGTCGGCTCCAGCAGCTGGACGACGCGAATGAACTCCTCAATGTCCTCGGTCGCCACTTCGAGATCGAACACATCAATGTCCGCAAAGCGCTTGAACAGGACGCCCTTGCCCTCCATCACCGGCTTGCCCGCCTGGGCGCCAATGTTGCCCAGGCCGAGGACCGCCGTACCGTTGGAGATCACGCCAACCAGGTTTCCCTTGGCCGTATAGTCGTAAGCCTTGAGCGGATCCTTGTGGATCTCCTTGCAGGGCTCGGCGACACCTGGACTGTAGGCCAGCGACAGGTCCCGCTGGGTCGCGGTCGGCTTGGTGGGCACGACTTCGATCTTGCCCTTGCGTCCACGGGAGTGGTAGTCGAGCGCATCTTGCTTCATCTGGGGGAGTTCCTTCCTTGTGGTACTTTGGAGTCTCACAGTCTACTGCTTCCAAAGAGATCTCCCAAGCCGACAACCTTCCATGCCCGTCGAACCTGCCACCGCATCAACCTCTGCCGTGCAGCCGCATCCGAAGGATCTCAACACGGCGCCCAATGCCCTGGCTCCAGGCTACAGCGCCTTCCGCGTCGACCAGCGCTTGTTGCTCAGCGGTCATTCGCACCAGGCCTGGCCGGACTGCGCACGCGAGGCACAATTGCAGGCGTACGACGATGCGGCCCGCGATGTCGACGCCAAGTGGACGCGCGCCTTCGAGCAGGCGGCGCGGGTGCGTCGAGGCTACGCACAGCTGCTCGGCGACGCGACCGACACCCACGTCACCTTGGCCAGCAACACACACGACCTGCTCGTGCGTCTGCTCTCGGCGCTGCCTTTGCGCCGGCGCCCACGCTTGGTGACCACCGACGGTGAGTTCCACTCGGCACGCCGGCAGCTACAGCGGCTGGCAGAAGAGGGCCTGGAGGTCGTCTGGGTGCCGGCCCAACCGGTCGACACCCTGGCCGAGCGCTTGACTGCAGAGGTCCAGGGCGATCACGGCGACCGAACTGCCCTGGTCATGGTCTCGGCCGTGCTGTTCCGTACCGGCCACGTCGTCTCCGGCCTCGGAGACGTGCTGCGCGCCTGCCGCCGCGTCGGTGCCGAACTCCTGGTCGACGTCTACCACGCCCTTGGCGTCGTGCCTTTCCGCTTGGCCGAGCAAGGCCTGGAGGACGCCTTCGTGGTCGGCGGCGGCTACAAGTACCTGCAACTGGGCGAAGGCAATTGCTTCCTACGCTTCCCGGCGGATCGTTGGCTGCGCCCCGTGATCACCGGCTGGTTCAGCGAGTTCAGTGCACTGGCCGCTCCCGATGGCGATGATCGCGTCGACTACGGCCAAGGAGGCGATGTCTTCGCCGGTGCCACCTACGACCCGGTGAGCCACTACCGAGGCGCCCGGGTCTTCGACTTCTTCGATGAAAAGGGCTTGACGCCCGCGTTTCTGCGCCAGGTAAGCCTGTACCAGGTCGGCCTCCTGCGGACCGAGGCCGAAGCGTTGGATGCCCCGCCGCAACGGCTCAGGATCGTAGATCCCGACCTCTCGCCTGAGAGGCGAGGTGGCTTCCTGGCCCTCGAGAGTCCGGAGGCCGAGATCTTGAGCCAGCGCCTGCGCGACGCCGGCGTCTCGACCGACAGCCGCGGAGACATCCTGCGTCTCGGTCCCGCTCCTTACTTGTGCGACTCCCAACTGCGCGACGCCGTCGCGATTCTTGGAGACCTGCTCCGATGATCAACCTCACTCCCGCCATGCTCGATCACCTGCAGCGAGCTACCGCTCTCGGCCTATGGCACGCCGGTGCCGTGCGCGTCAACGTCGAGGAGCCGTTCACGTTAGCGTCCGGCAAGAAGAGCCCGATCTACGTCAACTGCCGTCAGGTGATCTCCAGCCCGGCCTTCCTGCAGCTCTTCACCTCCTACGTACGCCTGCGCCTTGACGCCGGTGAGTTCGACTTCGACGCCGCCGCCGGTGGCGAAACCGCTGGTATCCCCTTCGCCGCCTATCTCGCGCGCGACCTGGCCAAGCCGATGCTCTACGTGCGCAAGAAAGCCAAGGGCTACGGCATCGCGTCGAAAGTCGAGGGCACGGTGCAGCCGGGCTGGAAGGTACTGCTGGTCGAAGACCTGATCACGGACGGAGGCAGCAAGATCGGCTTCTTGGATGCCTTACGCGCTGCCGAAGCCGAGGTGACAGACGCACTGGTGCTGTTCGATCGCCAGCAGGGCGGCACCGAGCTGATGGCGGAGCACGGTGTGCGCCTGCATGCCGTGTCGGATCGGGCGGCGGTGCTGGATGTCGCCGAGCGTCACGGGCTGCTGAGCGTCGGGGAACGCCAGGTGGTGGACGCCTACTTTGCTAACCCGGATGGCTGGCACCCGTAGGTTTCTTTGTGTAGACTCTTGTGTGAAGGGGGTCTCATGGCCACGAATCTCGACATCGATACTGTGCTTCTTCGAGAAGCACAGCAGATCGGCGGCTACCGCACCAAGAAGGAAACCGTCAACAACGCGCTCTCCGAGTTCGTCAAGCGACGTAAGCAGCTTGAGATTCTCGATCTCTTCGGGCGCCTCGACCCAGATCCAGACTACGACTACAAAGCAGCTCGAAAAGCGCGCTGATGTCCAGCGTCCTGGTAGACACCTGCATCTGGTCGCTCGCACTGCGCCGGAACGAGCCCGGCGACCACCACCTGACCCAGAAACTGGCGAATCTCATTCGTGATCATCGAGCCCTGATGGTCGGCCCGATTCGGCAAGAACTCCTGTCCGGGTACAGCGACCTGGACCGCTTCGAGACCCTACGCAGCAAGCTGGCGCCCTTCGACAACTTTCCCATCCAGAGTTCGGACTACGAGACTGCCGCACGCTTTTCGAATCTTTGTCGCCGCAGGGGCATCCAGGGTTCGCCTGTAGACTTCCTGATTTGCGCCGTAGCCTACCGCGCAAAGAGTCCCATCTTCACTGTCGATCAAGACTTCGAACACTTCGCGCAGCATCTCGACATCTCTCTGTTCCCTACTGCACCGTGACCCACACGCGCCGCGATCTTGCATCCCGATACGGAATCTCGACCTGGAAGCTGTGCCGCCCCGGCACTAAAGGCCAGCGCGCGGTGTACGGATAGTCGACCAGCTGGTATGGCTGGCCGTCGACCAGCCACAACACCTGCTCGACCCGCGGATCGACCACGACTTTCAAGGCCAGGGTCGCGCGTTCGGCCGGCATTTCCGGATCACGCAGGAGCTGCGCTTCCGGTTCCGGTGACGTGAGGGTGAGCCGAGGGGGTTCGAGGCTGGTGGCCGGGCGGATCTGGCCGTCGAGCCGAGGGAGCGCGCGAGCGGAGACGGGATCGAGGTCAAGAGGGCTGAGCTGCTGCGGTGGCGGGATCAAGCCGACCACGACGGCCCAGGAAGCGTAGTGCGGCGGTAGCTGGACGAAGGGACGGATCTCGACCTCGGCGGTCGGTGTATGACCACCAGCCAGCAGACCGTTGCGCCGATCGATAGCGCGCAAGAGGTGCGCGGTGCAAGGATCTACCGGAGCCTGACCCGAGGCGAACCACTCCCGCGTCACGCGATCGCAGGCCGGGCTGGCGCGCGCGCCGGTGAGCGCGCACAGCCGGACACTCTCGTGGCCACGCGGCGGCGGGAAGGAGCCATCCTCGAGACCATCGAGCTGGTCCGGGTGCAGAGACACCAGGATTGCGTGCACCAGGCTGGCACCGGCACGGTAGCCGGAAAGACCCTGCATCGGGCGGTAGTCCGGATGACCGACCCAGGCGCCGACCAGGTAGCGCTCAGACCACGCGACGGCCCAGGCATCGCGATACTGGGACGACGTCCCCGTCTTGACCGCGACGGGGAACGGAAATTCGGCGTGCCCCATCCGCGGGAAACTCGGCAGGCGTGCCATGGGATCAGCGAGAAAGAGAGCGAGTTGCCGTGCGGTGGCTTCAGACAGCACTCGGCGCTCGGGGCCAGAATCACCCGCAACCCAGACCAGCTCGCCGAGCAGCCCATCGTTGGCCAGCACGGAATAGGCAGTCATCAACCGCTCGAGCGTGACAGGAAGCGCCCCGATGGCCAGACCCAGGCCATAGTAGCGAGCGCTCTGGTTGCGCTCGTGCAGACCCAGATCGGCGAAGTGACTGTAGACCTCATCCAGGCCCAGCTGCCGCAGCAACACGACGGCCGGCACGTTACGGGAGTTGCCAAGCGCGACACGCGGCAGCTGCGGACCGAGGAAACGGTGGTCCGCGTTGCCAACGCCGCTCGGTCCACGGTCGAGATCGTCGAGGACAGTGGCCGGCGTAATCCGTCCGCGCTCGAGGGCCAAGGCATAGAGAAACGGCTTGAGAGTGCTGCCCGGAGAGCGCTCGATGCGCGCGTAGTCGATGGCGCCAGCTCGGCTCTCGTCGAAGTAGCTGGAGGATCCGACCCAGGCCAGCACCTCGCGACTGCGACGATCGAGAACGATCACGGCCGCGTTGCCGGCACCGCGGCTCTGCCAGGCGTCGAGGCTGTTGCGCACGTGCCAGGTGGCGGTGCGCTGGATGTCCAGGTCGAGCGTGGTGGTGACACGGGGTGCACGCTGCAGGCGCTGACGCTCGGCGGCTGGTAGGTCGGGGCGGCCGAGGCGTTCGCGCAGGTAGAGAACCGCGTGCAGGGCTTCCTCGGGTCGCTGTTCGCGCGCCGGGATGGGCAGGTGGCGGATCTGCTGGCGTGCCAGCTGGTATTCCTCGTCGTTCAGGTGTCCCTCTCCGTGCAGCAAGTCGAGGATGCGCAGGCCGCGCCGCGTGGCGCGCGCCTTGCCCAGCGGCCGGAAGGGATTGTGCCGTGACGGCGACTGGGGGATGGCTGCCAGGAAGGCGACTTCGGCCCAGCTGAGATCCTCCACCGGCTTGTCGAGATAGCGGCGCGCGGCATAGCGGATGCCGTAGACCTGGTTGCCGTAGGGCACGATGCGCAAGTAGTGCCGCAACACCGCGTCACGGCCGTGACGGCTGGTCAGTGCCAGCGCGATCAAGCCTTCGAGGGCCTTGTTGACATAGGTCCTGGCACCAGGCTGCTGCATGCGCGCCACCTGCATGGCCAGCGTCGAAGCACCGGAAACGCGGTCGGCGGAGCGTAGGTTCTGAACCAGGGCGCGCGCCACTGCACGCGCGTCAACACCTGGATGACGACGAAAACGTCGATCCTCGACCGCCAGCGTCGCCGCCACAACGCGCTCGGGCAGCTCGAGAACCGGCCAGTAGCCGTACCCGACGTCCGGGTCGACCTGCCCCGCGCCGGAGCTGATACCCGCGACCTCACCCAGGAAGCGGCCGTGTCGATCGCGCAGCAGCAGCGTGGCCTGCGGCGACTCCAGGGTCGAGCGTTGCCAGATCATCACCAGCAGCCAGGCCAAGACTACGGCCAGCAGACCGGTGCACACCATGAGCACCCGCCGCCGGCGCACCGGTAACCGGCGCCAGGCCAAGACAAAGCGGGTCCAAAGCTGTCGCAGGCGAGCCACGCGTCTATTCTCTCCCGTCTTGCAGCGCACTGCTAGAATCGAAACACCAACCCGCATCCAGGAGGCACCATGCTCGGCATCCGCTTCATCAAGGTCCAGCCGACCGACTATGTCTTGCAGTACCGCCGCGGCCAACTCAAGCGGCAGGGCGCTGGCCTGTCGTTCTTCTACTTCGGACCGACGTCATCGCTGGTGCGCATCCCGACCGGCAGCGTCGACGTACCCTTCATCTTCGAAGAGGTAACTGCGGACTTCCAGAGCGTCACCGTGCAGGGGCAGCTGACCTACCGCATCGCCGAACCACAGGTGCTGGCCGGGCTGATGAACTTCACCCTGGGCACCAACGGCCGCGACTACGTCTCCGAAGATCCACAGAAGCTCGACCAGCGACTGATCAACCACGTCAAGGTGCTGACCACGTCGTCGCTCAAGGCGCTGAGCCTGCGCCAAGCCCTGGCCAGTTCGGACGACTTGGTGTCGACGCTGCGTGCCGGACTCGGTGAATCCGAGGCCATCCGCGCGCTGGGCATCGAGATCCTGGGCCTGTCGATCCTCGCCATCCGCCCGACCCCCGAGACCGCGCGGGCGCTGGAAGCCGAAGCCCGCGAGCAGATCTTGCGCGAGGCGGACGAAGCGGTCTACGCGCGCCGCAACGCGGCAGTGGAACAAGAACGGGCAATCAAGGAGAACGAGCTCAGTACCGAGGTGGCAGTCGAGAACAAGAAGCGACAGATCGAAGAGGCCAGGATGGACGCCAAGATGGCGGTCCAACAAAAGAACCGCGAGCTGCAGGAAGCAGGCATGGAGGCCAACATTGCGCTCGAGGAACAGAAGAAGACGCTGGTCGAGTTGGCGACCGAGAACGCGCGCCAGGAAGCCGATACCAAGGCCTACGGCGTCTCCGCCATGATGAAGGCGCTGTCCGAGACGGACGTCAAGGTACTGCAGGCGCTGGCTGCCTCCAAGATGGAGCCGGGGCAGTTGATCGCCCAGGCCTTCCGCGACCTGGCCGCGGACTCGTCCAAGATCGGTCAGCTCAACGTCTCGCCCGATCTGCTACGCGAACTGCTCGACGGTCCCACGGACCGTTGAAGCACACCCCATGCGAAAGAATGACGACAAGCTCGTCCTCGTGGTGCGCAAGACGCGTCTCGACGAGCTGGTCGCACGCTTCAACACCAAGTCGCAAGCGCGCTTCTACGTCGAGCACCTGGGGGCCGACTTTTCCGACTACCAGCTTGAGGACCAAGTCTACAAGGCAGCGGTGCGGCAAGTACGGGAAGAGCTGCAACAGCACGGCCGCGTCCACGTGGTGGACCGTGCTTTCTTGCCCAACTTCCTGTTCGGGCCACACGACCTCGTAATCACCCTGGGCCAGGACGGCCTGGTCGCCAACGTTCTCAAGTACCTCGAGGGCCAGCCCGTGATTGGCGTCAACCCCGATCCGGCACGCTGGGAAGGCGTGCTGCTGCCATTTGAGCCCAGCGATCTGAGCCTGGTGGTGCCGGAGGTGATGTCCGACAAGCGATCGCGGCGCGAGGTCTCGATGGCCGAGGCACGTCTCAACGACGGCCAGACCCTACTCGGCGTCAACGACCTGTTCATCGGCCCCAAGAGCCACAGCTCGGCACGCTACGCCCTGCGCATCGGCGAGCGCGAGGAGCACCAGAGTTCGAGCGGCATCATTGTCTCGACCGGCCTCGGCTCGACCGGTTGGCTGCGCAGCATCGTCGCCGGAGCCGCCGGCATCGCGTCGCAGTTGTTGGAGCAGCCGCTCGAGACGCCGGCCGCCCGCTTCGACTGGGAGTCGGACTACCTCTGCTTCTCGGTGCGTGAACCGTGGCCCAGCACCACGACTTCAGCGAACATCACCTTCGGCCACATCACACGAAACACGCCGCTGCAGATCGTCTCGCAGATGCCCGAGCACGGCGTCATCTTCAGTGATGGCATGGAAAAGGACTTCTTGCAGTTCAACTCCGGCGCCAAGGCCGAGATCAGCCTGGCGAAGACCAAGGGTCAGCTGGTCGTCTAGACTGCTAAGCTGCCGGCGCATGATTCCCCGGCCGTACCTCATCCTCTTCACCCTCTGGCTGCTGCTCTTCTCCATGTTCAGCCAGGTGATGATCGTGTCGCCCATCCTGCTGCAGATCGGGGAAGAGCTGGACGTACCCGTGGCCCGCCTGGGCCTGCTGATCACCGCCTACGCGCTGAGCATGGGGGTGTGCGCACTCGCTACCGGTCCGGTTTCGGATCGGGTCGGACGGCGGCGCGTGCTCTTGGTCGGTTCGCTGATCATGACCGTCGCGCTGCTGCTGCACGGCCTGGCCTGGAGCTTCGCGTCCTTGCTGGCACTGCGCGCGCTCGCCGGCTTGGCGGCCGGCATGGTCAGTGCCTCGGCGGTCGCCTTCGTCGGCGACTACTACCCGCCACACCGTCGTGGTTGGGCCAATGGCTGGACACTCAGCGGTATCGCCGTCGGCCAGATCGCCGGCGTCCCCGCGGGCACGCTACTGGCCGACCACTTCGGCTTTCGTGCTCCATTCGTCGGCTGCGCGGCCTTGATGCTGGCCGTGAGCCTCATGATCTGGCGTGTCATCCCGCACCTGGACACCGGTTCCGGCAGCGAGCGGCTCACCATCGCCGGAGCCGCCCGTGGCTATGCCGAACTTCTGCGTAGCAAGACCACCGCTGCCGCCGCGATGGTGTTCTTCCCGATGTTCGGCGGCATCACGCTCTTCCTCTCGTACTACCCCACCTGGCTGCGCAGCGAGCACGGGTTTTCCGGCGGCGACATCGCGGTGATGTACCTGCTCGGCGGTGTCGGCAACATCCTCTTCGGGCCACGTGCCGGACGCCTGTCGGACCGTGTCGGCCGCAAACCGGTGATCCTCTTCGCCTGCATCGGCCTCGCCGTGCTCAAGCTACTGGCCCCCCTGGCCGTCGACCACTGGACCGCCAACGCGCTCTTCTTCGTCGTCCTCGGCTGTTTCGCCTGCCGTGGTGGGCCGATGCGCAGTCTGATCACTGAACTGGTCCCCAGCCACCAGCGCGGCTCACTCGTCAGCCTGACCGTCGCCTTCGGCCAGACCGGGCTGGCGCTCGGCGGCGCCCTCGCCGGTCCTATCTACATCCGCTTCGGCTTCGCCGCCTGCGCCATGTCAGCCGCCGCCACCGCCCTTGTCGCCGCCGCGGCCATCTGGCGGCTGGTACCGGAGTCCCTACCACCGGACAAGCGCACTGGCGCTAAAGCAGAGCCACCCCCGGCAGCACCAGGGGTGGGATCGGGAGCGGGCGCCATCGTGGTCGAAGTCTGCAAGGCTGAGCCCGCATCTACCCGAGTTGGCTGACGTCTACATCCGAGTCTGCATTCTGCCTACTAGTTCAGAGGCGTGCATGGTGGGCCTGGCACCGTCTGACAACCACCATAGAGACCCTGCATTCCGCCCGTGGCACAACCGGTACCATTGAGCGCAGAACAAGTGGTCGTGCTACAAGCGAATTCGATAATCGGTTCAGTTGAGCCGTAGCAGGCACACGCACAAAGAGTCCCCGTTGAGGCCAGCGAGGGCTCCGGCGACATCAAAGGGATCTCTAGCTCAGCACTCTCTTCCTGCTCTGGCCCTGATGCAGTGTCCACAACTTCCCCGGGGGCGTCAGCCCACAACGGGAAACTGACCAGGAACAAGCAGAACGTTAGCGTGATCATTCTCAGCATTCACTTCTCCTTAATTCTGAATTGCGACTATTTCCTGAAGGCATTGTTGCAGATTCAGAAGTTCAAGAAAAGAGACGTAAGCGTGAACTTATTCCGGCTCACAGAAGCAGATCGAGTAGAGACCGCGCGGATCGTTCATGCGCTGCATGCGGACGAGGTCGCGGCTGAGGCGGTCGATAGGCGAGAAACCAGTGACCTGCTGCAGTTGTAGCAGCGGGTTCTGAGGTCCACCAACTTGACGCCGAGCCCAGCGTGCCAAGGGCTGCGCGACGTGCCGACCCATCGGCTCTTCGCCGGCCTCCAGCATGTCGAGCATTAGCTGTTCGCTAAACGAGAGCTCCTTTTCCATCCAGTGCAGCTTGTACTCGTCCAGCCCTGCACGCGATGACGCCGAGGCGACAGCATCTTCCAAGCTACCTAGCTGGTCGACCAGGCCGATCCGATGCGCATCAAGGCCGCTCCAGACACGGCCCTGGGCCACCCTGTCGACTTCGCCGTAGGTCATCGAGCGGGCTTCAGCCACCAGCTCCAGGAAACGACGGTAGCCGAACTCGGCCGAGTCCTGGAGGATGGAGGCCAGGTCTTCCGGCATCTGGAGGTCGGGACGGAAGGAGCCGGAAAGCGGTGTCGTCCCGATGCCGTCGGTGTGAACGCCCAGGCGCTGCAGACCCGCCTGGAAGGTCGGAACGGTGCTGAAGATGCCGATCGAGCCGGTCAACGTCGTCGGTTGCGCCCAGATCTCGTCGGCGGCAAGAGCGATCCAGTAGGCGCCCGAAGCGGCCAGCGAGCCCATCGACACGACGACCGGTTTGCCCGCCTTGCGGGTCAGCTCCAGCTCGCGGCGGATCAACTCGGAGGCGAATGTGCTGCCGCCACCACTGTCGATACGCAGTACCAGCGCCTTGACGGTGTCGTCCTCGCGCGCCTGACGAATCAAATCGATCATCGGTGCGCTGCCGATAGAGCCTGGAGGCTGTTCGCCATAGAGGATGTCACCACTGGCGACCAGGATCGCAACGGATGGTCCGAAGAGCGGGGGCATCGGATCGAGTTCCCCTTGCGCCGCCAGGTAGTCCTCGTGTGTGATGCCCCGATAGCCACCCTCGTGCGCCTCACCGACCTGCGAACTCAATTCCTGGCGCACCACATCACGGTCCACCAAGCGGTCGACCAGACCGGCAGCCAGCGCCAGACCGGCGGTATCACCGCGCGCCTCGTCGAGACGCTCAGCATAGGTTCGCACGAAAATTTCGACGTCCGCGGCCTGCAGACCGCGCGCCGCCGCGACATCCTCTTTGTAACTCTGCCACAACACACTCAGCCACTGCCGGCTCGAGTCTTCGACTTCGGGCGACATGTCGTTGCGCAGCAGCGGCTCGACAGCGCTCTTGTAGGTGCCGACACGGAAGACGTGGTACTCGACCGACAGTGCATCCAGGGCTTCGCGATAGTAGTTGTCGAAGCGGCTGTAGCCCTCTAGAAACAACATTCCGAGCGGATGCATCAGCACCTCATCGGCCTGTGCCGCCAGGTAGTAGCGCGCCTGCGTGTACTCGTCAGCTACCGCGATGACGCGCTTTCCCTTGGCCCGGAAGTCGCGCAGCACCGCCCCCAGCTCCTGCAACTTGGTCAGCCCGGCACCACCCATGGCGTTGAGGTCGAGCACCAGCAGCTTGATTCGCTTGTCGTCGCCCGCCAACTCGACGGCGCGCACCAACTGCCGCAGTGGCGTCTGAGCGACGGAGTCGCCCGCGAGCTGAGCGAAAGCCTGATCCAGACGCTCGCCAGACACCTGGTCGACGATATCGCCACGCGGTGTCAAGACGAGCGCAACGCCATTCTCGACGATCGGTGGACCGCTGGTCACCAGCAGGATCAGGAACAGTAGGCAGAGAAACAGAAATAGCGCGTTGAGAGCCAGCCGTCGCAGGAAGTTGACGCTGCGCCAGACAAAGCGAAAGCCGCGCCGGATCAGGCCGGGCGGGCGGGCGGGTCTGGCGGCGGATCCGGTGGCAGAGAGCGTAGAGGCTGTAGGTTCCATGGCGGGGATTATCGCACGCCAAACTCATCCGATCGGCGAGCAATGTTCAGCATGCACTACCATAGCGGCATGAACACGCCGTCTTCCTCTACCTCGGATCTGTCCGTGAGCACCGCGGCACCCCGGCAGGTCTCCTTCGACGACGAACCCCTGATCCTGGTCGACGCACGAGACAACGTCCAGGGGTACCGGCCGAAGGCTGACTGCCATGTCGGCGACGGCATCCTGCATCGAGCGTTCTCGATCTTCCTCTTCGACGCCCAAGGTCGCCTGCTCATTCACCAGCGCAGTGCCGAAAAGCCCCTGTGGCCGGGCTTCTGGACCAACAGCTGCTGTAGCCACCCGCGGCGCGGCGAGACGGTGGAAGAGGCGGCACACCGGCGGCTGCGCGAGGAGCTGGGCGTCGAAGCTGAACTGACGCGACTCTATGCCTTCCAGTACCAGGCGCGCTATCTCGACATCGGTTCCGAGAACGAGCTGTGCACCGTCTTCGTCGGGCCACTGCAAGGCGAGCCCAAGGTCAATCCCACAGAGATCGAGGAGTGGCGAATGATTTCCGCCCAGGAGCTGGACGCCGCGCTGGCCGACGACCCAGAGAGCTACACGCCCTGGTGCCGCATGGAGTGGCAGCGCCTGCGCAACGACTTCTGGCCAAGAGTCGAAGCCCTCGTCACCAGCTGAGATGGACCCGGCACCATGTCCACCGGCAAAGACCGGCAGAGGCTCATCAGTTGAGCATCAGGCTCTCGACTTCGGTCTCCTGACTACCCAAGTCGACGCCCATGCGCATCAGCATCAGCAGAATCTGATGCCGCTCGCGAGCACCGGCTTCGAGCAATGCCTGTTTCTCAGCTGGCGCGAACGGCAACGCCGTGGCCAGGCCATTGACCAAGGTCTCGGCTGGTAGCTTGCGCAGTCGGTCAAGATCGAAGCTGAGCTGCTGGTCGTGGGCGAACTGCTGCAGCGCTTCGAGGAGACTGAAGGCATCGAGTTCCTCGCCAGCATCGCTCCGGTCCTCAGCGTAGGCTCGGTAGTCGACTCGTACCCGTCGATAGAGGCGGTGCAGGGGCAGTTCCTCTTCGATGCGGAAGCGGGTCAAGCCGACCAGCGCGATCAAGAAGCGGCCGCCCGGAATGCGCTCGCACTCTTCGATGCGGCCGGCACAGCCAACGCGATATAGACGCGGGTCGATGTGGGCCGAGTCCGGAGCAGCCTGCGCTTCGTCCACGGAAGTGGATCGAGCATCCTCGTCTTCCGGTAGGTCCAGCGGCTGCACCATGCCTATGATCGACTCGCCAGCCATGGCGTCCTCGACCATATTGCGGTAGCGGGGCTCGAAGACGTGCAGCGGCAGCCAGCTCCCCGGCAGGAGTAGAGAACCTGCAAGCGGGAAAACGGGAATCACATCGGGCAACTGGGGCTTCGGCTCGCTCATCAAGATCTCCAAGGCGGCATCCAGTCTACCATCGGAGATCCACCGCCGCGCCGGCTTGCGACAGGCGCTTGGGCAAGCTGCCGTATTCACAGGCGGAGCTTCCCTGGTAGACTCTTCGAATGCGAGTGAATGTACGGAATGTAGACGACGTCATTATTGTGGACCTGGCAGGACGCCTGGTGGCAGGTGTGGGCGACGAACTGCTGCGGGACGTGATCAACGAGCTGCTGTCCGAGGGCTGGAAGAAGATCCTGCTCAACCTGTCCGAGGTGTCCTACATGGACAGCGCCGGCCTCGGTGAGCTGCTCGCCAGCCATCGAACGGCACGCAATCTCGGCGCGCGTATGATCACCACCAGCCTGGCACAGCGCACGAAGCGCGTGCTCCGCCTGAGCCAAATCCTGCCTCTGATCGAGGTGCACGACACCGAACAGGAAGCTCTCGAGACCTTCCGCCTGGGGGTCGAACACACTCCGACACGGGAGATCGACCCGTTGAACGAGGAGGATGTCGATCGAGACGACGAGACGACCCCGGCATCCTGAGGTGAACCCGTCTTCAGGCGAGTCCATCCGCTCTGGTGGATTCCACCTTGCTCACAACGGACCCGGATTCTGCACCAAGGCCTGAGAACACGGGACAAGGAGCCCACGACTAGCAGGCACGGCACGAATCAAGTGCTCCAAGAATGCAAAGGGCGACCCGAGGGTCGCCCTTTGACATTGCGCCTGGATTGCGCGGACAGAGCTGGCTGGCAGAACCAGGCAGTCCGACCTCGAGGCAGCTTACTCGCCGCCGCCAATCTCCAGCAGTTCGACCTCGAACACCAGGACCGCGTTGGGCGGGATTCCCGGACGGCCCTGAGGACCGTAAGCGGTGTCCGGCGGACATACCAAGCGGCTCTTGCCACCGACCTTCATGGTCTGTAGGCCTTCAGTCCAGCATGAGATCACCTGGTTCAGCGGGAAGGTCGCGGGAGTACCGCGATCGACGGAACTGTCGAAGACGCTGCCATCGCGCAGAGTACCGTGGTAGTGCACGGTCACCGTGTCGGTAGCAGTCGGAGATGCACCGGTACCCGCCGTCAGCTCGGTGATGATGACGCCGGACTCCTTCTTCTGAGCTCCCGCCGCAGCAGCCTGCTCATCCAGGAAAGCCTGTCCAGCAGCACCTTCGGATTCCGCCGCGCGCGCCTGGCGATCCTGCGCCATCTGCTGCAACTTGGGACCATACTCGGCCAAGGCCACCTTGGCCTCGTTGCCCAGCACACCGTCGACCAGGCCTTCCTGCACGATCTTCAGCTCCTCGGTGGTCAGGCTGAAGACGCTCAGGTTCTGGGCCATGGCTTGGCCCAACGCGTATAGGGTTTTCTGTTCCTCGGTCATAGTTCCTTCCTCGCTGCTCTGGCTACTAGCCCCGTCTTGGGCAGCGGCCGGCGCCGGGTCGGCATTGCAAGCCGGCAGCACCATGCAGAGCGCAAGGGCGAGGAACAGGCGGACGATCGATTTCATAGATGACTCCTTTCTCATCGGCGCCGACCCTACCAGGGTGCGTGGAGCGTGTCGAGCCACTTGCTCGACCCAGAATCGGCCGAGGTTTTGTGTCACGCTGCCTGCAGCAGGTGGTGCAGTCTCTCGCGACTCTCGGTCAGACCCGTGGGTTGAAATCCTAGGCTGCTCAGTTCCTGCTGGGCCTGCTCCACATGGCGCAGTGCGGTCTCGCCGTCGAGTCGAGCACCGGTGGCATCGAAGGTCGGGAGTTCGGCCTCCAGGGCGACGGTCAGCTCGTACGTACAGCCGTTGCTGTACTGCCAGCCTTCATTGAAGTACACGGCTCGGACACGACTACGAATGACCCGGTCCCAGAAGCCCAGGTACTCGGGCTGGCTCCACTCCGGAGCCACGAACGGTGCCGGCGTCATCACCAGTGCCTGCGGCTGCTGCCGGCGCAGCGCGGCGGCAAAGTCGTTGGCGGCCTCGGCATTCGGATCCCACAGCTGCTGCCGCCAGCCGGCCGGTCCCAGAGCCTGACGCAGCTCGTCGGACGTCGAGACCCCGTGCTCGGCGAGCAACTGGTAGTAGCGGCGGCCAGTGGTCAACTCGCTACTGACATAGAGAGCGCGCTCGCCGTTGAGCGCACAGTCCATGGCGGAGAGGATCAGCTCGACTTCTTGCGGCCAGGTACGGCTGCGGCGGATGGCCTGAATTTCGGGAAAGGGTACGGACACGTCGACTCCGAGCACTAGCGCTGCGTCTCCAGCTGGGGACGCAGCGTGCTCTCGAAGAGCTTCTCGTTGAAGTTGCGCAGCAGGTCGCTGAGTAACTGGTCGGCCTCGTAGATCTTGCGGCCCAGGATGTCGTCGCTATCGGTGCGCACTCCCAACACGTTCTGCCAGTCCTGGTACTGGATGACCTTAGTTTCGCCCGAACCTTGTCCCGAGGCCGCTGCCGGCGCCGGGAGGTCTGCTTCCAGCTGCGGCCAGAGTTGCTCCAGCCAGTCCTGCTGACGCAGGGAGATGTGGATGCCGGCTCGCACGTCGTGGCCGTGCGGGTTGCGCAAGCGCAGCGGAATCGGGATCACGACGTAGGCCTCGTAATCGCTGTCGCGCGAGTCGCTGTGATAGGTGCGCGGATCGACGATGAGGGGTTTGGGTTTGCCCTCCTCTGCCACCTTCTTCTCGGACTCGGCCGGGTCGAGGAGCTCCGGCAGCCGACGCGGCAGAACCAATCGCGATTGGAACTGCTTGCCGCTGTCGGTCTGCGGGTCGTAAGCGTCTCGCCACCACAGGGCGTGGCCGGTGTAGATGGCCAACCAAGCCATCGTGTTCTTGCCGAAGGAGTCGTCGAGGCTGCCGCTCGGCTTGGAGACGTAGTAGGTCGACTGGTGGTTACGGGCCAGGACGCTGACCGAGACGCGCACACCATAGTCACTCAGCTGGTCCAGGTTGAAGCTCTTGTCCTCGCTGAAACGGCCACGGATCGCCTTGAAGATCTGTTTGCACACCTCGTCGACGGTGCGCAGGTTGGCTGCCTGCAGCTGCAGGATCTCCTGCGTGAAGGGCCCCGTCTTGAGCTGGTTCTTGCCCTGCAGGAAGGTGAAGAAGGTATCGAAGAAAACCGTCCAGGTGATGTTCCAGCGCCGGTGCACCAGGCGACTGCGCAGGGCCTCGTTGCTCGCCTGGGCGAAGGCGAAGAACAACAGCAGAACGACGAAGAAGAGGACGAAACAGACCAGGTAGTAGGCCTTGGCATCGATCTCTTTGCTCCCCCACAGACTCTGCAGGAAGGTCAAGGCGACCATGCCACCGAGGCCGCTGATGGCGGCGCGACCGACGTTGTTCTGCAGGAAGTAGAAGCTGAGGTCTTTGCTTTCCTGCTCGGAGGGCCTCGGCGAGGCATCCGCGGCTTCGTCGTGCTCTTCCTTGACGAACATCGACTTCTTACTCGGCACGCGCCAGATCTGGATCACAGTCAAGAACGCGGCCAGAAAGGCGATGGAGAGGACGGCGGCGCGATCGAGCAGGGCTTTGTTGGTCGGCAAGTCCCAGAACCACTGGAGCCAGCTTCGATCTTCGTGCATGGCACCATCTAGGGTCTCTTGCGCCTCCGCCTCGGAGCTGCCAGCCGCATCAGGTTCGGTCGCGCTCGGTTCGCTCGCATCGGGTGCAGTCGCATCCGGGGCCGCAGAGGCGTCCGCGGAGCTGGTCGACGACAGGGGCTCAGCCGGTGGCTGGGCTGTCGGGTTGGAAGCTGCCCCTGAGTCTGGCTCGGCAGTGGCTGGATTTTGTGCCCAGGCTTCAGGAGCCGGCAGTACAGGCACCAGGACAGCGAGGAACCAGCCGAGTAGTAGGACAGCCGCGGTGGGCCTACGACGCATGTTCCACCTCTCTCTCCAAACGCGACGGGATCTGTGCCTTGCGCAGCACGTCCCCGAGGTGACTCGTGATCCCGACGTTACCCTGGACGACAATACCGTCGCCACTACCCTGCACGCGGGCAACCAGGGCACGCAGAGCTTCCAAGCCTTCGCTGACCTGGAAGGTGTGGAAGCGTTCCGCCTCGCCGGGATAGATGACACTGCCGCTGACGTCCATGGCGCCTCGGTGTAGCTGCACAATCCACACTTGGTTTCCATCGTGCACCCATTCGAAGCGCACCGGACCGATGTACTCTGAGATGTTGTGCAGGCACTGCAGCACGTCGGCGTAGATGCCGTCCGGCAAGGGGACGGGAGCCCGCTCGCCCGTCATGAAGCCTTCACCGATGCCGGCAACGCCTTCGATCACGGGCTCGCCAACCAGCGGCGACAGCAGCGCCCCGGACCACGCCGCCTCGACACCCTGCTGGCACAGGATCGACGCGATGGCGGTGCCGTCCGGGTCTTCCTGCTGCATCAGGCGGAAGGGGTCGATCCAGCCATGGGTCGTGGTGAAACGGCCGGGAACCTGCTCGACCGGGCAGGTGCGCAGCCACACTTCGTGGCTGCCGGTGTCACTGCCAAAGCTGAAGGGAGCCAGTCCGCGCGCAATCACCTGGGTGCGTGGCACCGGCAGTGCCAGCAGGTGTGCCATCAGCAAGCCGAAGGCTTTGTCGCCGAGGAAGCGACTGAAGCGGTTGGGCCAGCGTGGATAGTTGCCGATCGGCGGACCGTCGGAGTGCTCGGTCTCCCAGAATACCGTGTGATCGTGACGGTAGCCGCGACGCAAGGGATGCAGGCTGAACTCGACGCGCAGGCATTCGTCGGCCGGCAGCGCCGGTACGAAACCGTACACCGTCTCGAACAAGGCCGGCGCCATCTTGCGGCTGATCGACACGGTGCCCGGCTTCTCGACGCAGCGCGGCGTGTCTCCGGGCGCGAACTCGACAATGGTGCCGAAGGCGACACCCGAGACGCCTCCATCGTGGATGTCGATCGTCTCGTTGATCAGCGTGTAAAGGCCGTCTGCGGCCAGCCGTCGCACCTGGGCTTCGACCTCTTCAGCGCTCCGCAAGCCGTAGAGGAACTCGCGGCTCTTGGCGTCGTGCGGCTGATAGCAGCGGACATTGACGGAACGCTCCGGCGAGTGGCGCAGCAGGTAGTCGATCGCCTCGCGCAGAGAGCCGAACGCCTGGTTGACCGGCCAGTCACGGATCCACGCGAAGCGCTGCTGTAGCCGCGGATCGAAGCTGACGAATTGGGCCACGTTGGCGTCCCGGGCCAGCTGGTCCAGAATCGTGTCCTTGAAGTGGCCGCCCGATCGAGGCTCGGCCAGCGCGGGGGGCGTCTCGGTCATTGGTAGATTCTACTCCATCCCTGCCGCACTCCTGCCGGCGGAGCACGGCAGGGACTTCTGGAGCCATGAACCTCGCGACGACGCTAGTGCTGCAGCGCTCGCTTGGACGGCGGTGGCGGCTCGGTACGCACCGGTACCGGGTTGGCCTCCAGGTCTTCGAGCAGCACCTCGACAGCCTTCTCCAGCTGTGGATCCCGCCCGGCCATGAAGTCCGCTGGTAGTAGATCGACTTCGATGTCCGGGGCGACGCCCTCGTTCTCGACCACCCACTCACCCTCGGGGCTGAAGATGCCCACGCGCGGTGAGTTGACGTAGCCACCGTCGATCAACTGCGGGTAGTCGAAGATGCCGATCAAGCCGCCCCAGGTCGTTTTGCCGATCAGCTTGCCGAGTTCCCGCCGGCGGAACATGTAGGGCAAGGCATCGCCACCGGAGGAGGCGAACTGGTTGATGAGCATGACCTTCGGGCCGAGGATCGAGCCGAGCGGCGAGTGGAAGACGCCACCGTCACGCGTGGCCCAGTAGCTGAGCAAGGGGCGATCGAGCAGATCGATGATGTAGTCGGCCACGAAGCCGCCACTATTGAAGCGCTCGTCGACCACCACGGCATCGCGGTCCAGCTGCGAGAAGTAGTAGCGGGTGAAGAAACTGTAGCCCTGCCCAGCGGTGTTGGGCACGTGGACGTAGGCAATGCGACCATCGCTCAGCTCTTCGACCTTCCGGTAGTTGGCCTCGACCCAGTCGAGCATTCGGAGGGCGTTGTCGCTGTACAGTGGCCGCACGCGGACTTCACGCGCACCCTCGAAGGTTGGCTGGTCATTGACGGTGAGCGTGATCAAGCGATTCGCGGTACCGACGAACAGGCTGTAGGGGTTGGTCGGTGCTCTCAAGAGCCGACCATCGACCGCCAGCAGGTAGTCACCTTCCCGCACGTCGATGCCGGGCTCGTGCAGCGGTGCGCGCTGGTTGTTCCAGGTATCACCCCGCAGGATGCGGGCCAGGCGGTAGTGGCCGCCCTCGAGCTCGAAGTCGGCGCCCAGCAAACCCACCGGCGGCGGGTCTTCGCCAGGCAGGTCACCACCGCCGACGTACGCGTGCCCGACTACGAGTTCAGCTGCCAGCTCAGTGAGCAAATAGTTGAGGTCGCTGCGGTGTCCGACGTGCTCGAGAAAGGGCTCGTAGCGCGCGAGCATCGCCGGCCAGTCCAGTCCATGCATGTCCGCGTCGTAGAAGAAGTCGCGGTGGATGCGCCAGGCCTCGCGCAGCATCTGCGGCCATTCGGCCCGCGGCTCGACGTAGAGCTGCGCGCCAGCCAGGCTCAGGCGGTCACCGTTGTCGGCGGCTCCGGCTGTATCCGCGATTACCCAACCACCTCCGTTGGCCAGCTGCAGCAAGGCCTTCGTGCCGTCAGCGCTCAGACTGTAGCCGTTGACACCACCACGGAAGCGCTCGCTCTCGCGCTTCTTCAGATCGAAACGCAGGAGGTCGTAGTGGGCATTGTCGGTAACCGTCGCCGCGGCCCGGTCGGAGCTGCGGTAGAACAGCGCACCGCTGGCGACCACCTGAAGGTCCAGGTAGGCCCCAGCGGGAACCGGCAGGGGGACGATGCGTTGGTCGAGATTCTCGAAGTCGATCCGTACCTCCGGCAACGCGTCAGCACTCTCTGGCTCGGAAGCTTCGCCACCCTCCTGCGACGACTCAGCACCGCGAATCGGCTCCTCGTCGCTCTCTGCGGCCAGTGGCGAGGCGACATCCTGACGCAGCACTGCCAGGTACAAGCCACGGTTCTCTGGGCGGTCGAAGGAACTCATGTCGAGCCAGGCGGCGTTCAGACCATGCTCGGCACTGAGCGTGAAGTAGAGGTACTGGCCGTCGCGACTGAACACCGCGTGACCGGCGTCACTGCGGCCGTCCGTCACCTGGTGCGTTTGACCACTCGCCAGCTCGTAGACAAAGACCGCCCGCAAGTGGTGCGGCAGCCGCTTCGTGTAGGTAATCCAGCGACCGTCCGGGGACCAGGAAGGATCCAGGCCGCGCACCGGGTGCGTGTAGCCATCCTGATCAACCTCGATCGGTGCCGCCTCTTCGCTCTCGACGTCGAGTACATAGATGCGGCGGTGTTTGTCGGTGTAGAGAATCTTGCTGCCGTCCGGAGACCACGCGGGCTGGTAGTAGAAGGTCGGCTCGGCGCTCAGGGCCAGGCTACGCTGTGACCGCTCACCGCTGAGGTCGTCGATCACCAAGCGGTATTCACCCGAGGCGTCGGACAGATAGGCGACGTAGCGACCGTCCGGCGACCAGGCGGGCTGACGCTCGTGACTGGCGGGCGCGTGGGTCAGATTACGCACCGAGCCGTTCTCCGCCGGCACACTGACGACTTCGCCACGAGCCGAGAACAGCGCTCGTGCACCGCTGGGAGACAGAACGCCACCCTGCAGATACGGCCCCGCGGGAATCCAGCGCGCACGCGCCGAAGGCAGGTCCGGATCGATGTGGACCATCAGCGGCTGTGACGTCCCGCTCGCCAGGTCGAATTCGTGCAGTCGACCGGCCTGCTCGTACACCAGGTGGTCACCATAGCCGTTCAGCCAGCGGACGTCGTACCCCGTGTGCTGGGTCAGTTGCCGGACAGCCGCGCTCTCCGTGCCGCTGCTCGCTGCCGCGGCTGTAGCGTAGGCGAAAACGTTGACCGTGTACTCACGATCCGACAGGAAATAAACAGTGTCACCGAGCCATACTGGGTGCATGTTATTGCTGCCCGCCGGCGGGATCTCTTCCACCGCGTAGGTCTCGAGGTCGAGCAACCAGATGGGCGGCATCAAGCCACCTCGGTGACGCTTCCAGGGACCGTTGGCAGGATCCGGCAGCTGCTGGTACGCGAGCCGCGAACCGTCCGGCGAGAAACTGGAGCGAAAGCCCCAGGGCAGTGGCAAGGGCTGCGGTAGTCCTTCACCACGGCCGATCAGGTAGAGCCGCGAGAGACCGCCTTTGAAGCCGCGCCGGGCCGAGTTGAAGAGCACGCGTCCATCGCGGCTCCAGCCGCGCACCGTATCGCTCTCCGGATGCCAGGTCAGACGCTCGGGTTGGCCGCCATCGACACTCACCAGGTAGACGTCATCGTTGCCCCCATACTCGCCGGTGAAAGCAATCCAGCGCCCGTCGGGCGAGAAGTAGGGAGCGCTCTCGACACCCTCGTGCACGGTCAAGCGGCGCGGTGACGAGCCATCACGCTCGGACAGCCACAGGTCGCCGGCATAGACGAAAGCGAGGTGGTCGGCGCTGATGGCGGGCATCCGCAGCAAGAGGGTGCCCGTTTCTTCGACCTGGGCCTGCTGGGTGGGCTGGGCCTGCTGGGTGGGCTGGGCCTGCTGGGTGGACTGGGCCTGCTGGGTGGGCTGGGCACTGGTCTGAGCGCTCAGCAGGGGTACGGCGGCGAGGCAGAGCGCGAGAAGCGGGAGGGCGAGGCGGCGTTGCATGCAGATCTCCTTGCGGTATCGAAAGTCTGGGCTGCTCATTCTCGCAGATCGAGCGGCCCAGACGAAAGATACGTCGGGAGGTCGCGATCGGATCAGGGCTGGCGCTGCTGGCGCACCGGTCCGAGTTCCAGCGCCGTGCGCTCCAGGCGCCAGAGTTCGCGTCCGCTGACGCCGTCGTCGGCACTGAAGTAGAGGTACTCCCCCGCCACCGTCAGCTGTTCGGGCAGGGACGAGCCGGCGCCCGGCACGAGGTCGCTGAGCCGCCGGACCCTAGCGCCGTCGCTGAACCACAGCTCGCGCCCCTGGCGGCCGTCGGTAGCGCTGAAGACGAGCCGGCCGTCGACCGCGACCAGGTGCTGCGGATGACTGCCCCGTGGTCCCGGCCACAGGTCGCGCAGCAGCCGGGTGCCGGCCGCCGTGCCGTCGCTGCGCCACAGTTCGACGCCGGTCGTCTCGTTGGCTGCGGTGAAGAAGAGGTGCTCACCAGCCACCACCGCTTCCAGCACATGGCTCGGCAAGCCGTCGACTTCGAGCTGGGACAGCACTGGCGTCGCAGAGCTGGCACCGGAGCTGGCGCGCAGCTGATCCCCCGCGGTGCCCGCGCGGGTGAAGAACAGCACCTGCTCTCCCAAGCGCTCCAGCAAGCGCGGATCGGAACCCGCTTGCCCCGGCACGATGTCGGCCAGGATGCGGGTGCCCAGGGGGGTCCCGTCGGTGAACGCCAGCTCGCGGCCGGTATCCGGGTGCTCCGCAGCCAGCACGATGCGCTCCCCCAACGGCGTCGACAGCAGCGTCAATTGATCCGGCGTCGCGAACAACGGCCCATCCGCGCCATCGGGACGGAGCGGAGCGGTGCCGTCTGTAGAGCCGTCACTGAGGATCAGCTGCCGGTGATCCTCCTCGCCACCGAACAAGGCGCTGAACACCACCTGGTCACCGAGCACCGTCAGCTCGCGTGGTTCGCTGGACAGCAGGAACGGCAGGACGCCGATGGAACCCATCCAGGAAGCGAGGTCCGCCACTTGGCCCGTGCCGGCCGTGGTGTTGACCCACAGCTCCTGGTCGGTGAAGGACGTCGCCGCGAACAGCAGCATGCCGTTCAGCTCCGCGAAGGACTGTGCCTCGGAGAGACCTTCATAGAGCAACTCGACGTCACTGCCGTCACTACACCAGAGGCCAGCTTCAGCCGCCTCTGGACTGCTGTAGAACACCTGGTCACGAGCCGCGAAGAACTCCTGGACGTCGGCGGGAGTGGTGCTCAGATTCCAGGCTTGCTGGCCATCCGTGGTCCAGATTCCGGGAGCTGCCTCGCTGTCGGCGTCGAAGAACAGCAGATCTCCGAGGGCCGTGAGATGCCGCGGATCGGAGGAGGGATCGCCCGCGTGCACGTCATGCAACAGATCCGCCCCTGCAACGCTCGCCCACCAGGGCTCGCGACCTGTGTCCACGGCCTCGGCGGTGAACACGACGCCGGACGAGAAGCCGGTCAGATCCGCGGGTGCGGACAACCGCGCCACGAGAACCGTGCCGGCAGCCGTGCCATCGGTGGTCCACAGATCGGCGCCTTCGACCACGAAGAACGCTCGATCACCGGAGGTCGCCAGAGACGAAACGACCGTCTCGGCAGTCGGCATCGACAGCGTCTCGATGAGACGGGCCGGCGCGGCCGGTTCCTGCAGCCAGAGCTCGATGGCGTCGAGGCGCTGCACCACGACAAGGAGCCCACCGTTGAATTCGACCGCCCCCCGATAGGGACCGACCGGCATACCCGTTACGCGCTCCATCCCGTCTCCCCGCACCTCGTACAAGCGCACCGGGGACAGCGCGTTGGGACTGCGCGCGCTGACATACAAGCGCTCCCCCAGCGCGACGCTGAAGGACTCTTCGAGCAGTCCCGAGCAGAGCCCGAAACACACCTCTGCCAGGCGCCGCGAGCCGTCGACCGTACCGTCCGTGCGCCATGCCTCGAATCCGTCTCGACGATCGGGGCTACGAGCCGCGAACACCAGGTCGCCATCGACCACGCGCGCCAAGTGCGGCAAGCCGGGCTGGAAGCGATCCGGACCGGAGAGCTGTTCCAACGTCTGGGAGACAGCGTCCAGCGTCCAGAGCTGGAGCTGGGAGAACGTCGAGGAGTGATGCAGCAGCAAATACAGTCGATCCGCCGTCGCGAGCAGGCGGTCTGTACCTGGAGCATAAGGATTCTCCGGCAAGTCCTCGAGTTCAACCGTACCTTCGCGGGTACCGTCGGTACGCCACAGCGAACGCGTCAAGTCAGACCGCCAGCTCAGCAGGTACAACTCGTCGCCGACTCCGACGGGAGCCGCTGCGCCCGGCCGGAAGGCATTGCAAGGTCCCGGGCAGATGTCGCGCACCAGCCGCAGCTCGCCGCCCGTGTCCAGGCTCCACAGCTCACGGCCGAAGGCACCGTCGTCGGCAAAGAAGTAGAGCCGATCGTTCCACACGGTCAATGCCTCCGGCTGAGACGCACAGCGTCCCGGACACAGGTCGTCGACCAAGCGCAAACCATCCGCACTGCCGTCCGTGGACCACAGCTCAATGCCGTAGCGAGGATGGTCGGCGGCGAAGTACAGGCGACCGTGGAATTCGGCACGCTGGAAGTCGTCGAGCTGCACCGAGCCTTCGTTGATGCCCTGCTGCACCAGGTCGGCCACCAGATGTGGCTGAGCGTCCACGGTAAGGCTGAAGACGAGCAGGGCAACGGTCGAGACCGCGAGTGGGAGGAACGAGCTGGGAACCGGAAGGCAGGGACGAAGGAAGCGCATGATGGTGTCCTCGGGTTGATTTATGCCAAAATAGCATAAAGAAACCACGAGTGCAAGAGGGCTTCCGAGGGCGTCAGGTACCGATGTGTCGTAGCCGCAGCAACGGACCGTCAGTGCTCACAACGCCCCGCAAGTCGACGTCACCGCGGATGCACCACAGGTTGTCTTCCTCCGGATCGAGCAAGACGTGGCTGACCTGCCAGCGTTGGGGGCCATCGGATCGCAAGTGCGTCAGGTGCGCTTGGCGGGCCCGCGGGTCGAAGACGATCTCGCCGTAGTCGGCCAAGAAAGGCGCCAGCGCCTCGGCGAAACGGGCATCGTCCCAGTGCGTTTCGGGATCGCCGGGATCCTGACGGATGCAACGGACCGCGTCCTCGTAGTTGCCATTCGACAGCACACGCACCAACTGGTGGAGCTCCGCGCGTAGGCGGGCACGCAGCGCCTTCGGATCGTGCAGCAGTTCGAGCGCTTTGATCGCCTCCTCGGCAGCAGCCCGCTCCTCCTGGTCGCGGGTCGGTAGATCCGGATTGAGCATCTGCTCCCACTCCTGCAACAGGCTGGAGTCGGTGTGTCCGAGCATGGTGCGAAAGAATGCAAGAACGTCATAGACGTCTTCTGTCTTGGCCTGCTCCGGCACCGTCTGGCTCATCGTCTTGTACAGCTGGCTCAGGTAGCGCAGCAGCACACCTTCGCTGCGCTGCAGACCGTAGCGACGGATGAAATCCGCGAAGGCATAGTAGTTGGCGTAGATCTCGTGACCGATGCCCTTGGTACGAATGTCCTCACCGCGCAGCGACGGGTGATGGCGCCGGAAGACCTCGAAGGTGCCGTGGATGTACTCGGCATAGGGCTGCGGATAGCTGACGTTCTCCAGCCGCTCGATGCGCTCTTCGTAGTCGAACCCTTCGGCCTTGAGCCGGCCCATCAACTCGTCCTTGAGCTTGTTCTCCTGGGCATAGAGGATGACCCAAGGGTCCTCCAGAACCGCCTCGACCAGCGACAGCACCTCCAGCGAGTACTCGTCGCCCTCGGTTTCCAGGTGCTCGATGACGTCGATCAGGTAGAGAGCGAGCGCCTGGAAGAGTGAGAAATCCCACTGCAGGTCCTCGTTCAGCACCACCCACTGGTAGTTGGTGACCGTATCTTTGACCAGCTTGATGACGCCCGAGCGATACAAGGAACGCACCAGCAGGGCAGCCTGCGTGAGCAGTTTGTCCTGCTTCTGCGGCGGTTCGTGACTGCGCCGGATCAGGCGCCGCAGGGAGGTGAAGTTGTCGTCTTGCACGCCTTGTTCGGCGTCGCGCTGCAGCAAGTTGACGACCAAGCCGGCGGTGATGCGGAAGCTAGAGCGCAGAGCTTCCGGCTGCCGCTCGATCAGCTTGTTGAAGGTGGTCTCGTTCCAGTCCACGAAGCCGCGCTGCGGCGGCTTCTTCTTGACCAGCTTCTTGCGCTTGCCGCTGGCCGCCGCCTTGCGCTCCAGCGCCAGGTTCTCGATCACGTACTCCGGCGCCTGGCAGACGACGCTGCCGGCCACATCGAAGCCCCGGCGGCCGGCGCGGCCGGCGATCTGCTTGAAGTCACGCACGGAGAGGATCCGCGTCTTGCGGCCGTCGTACTTGCACAGCTTGGTGAACAGCACGGTGCGGATCGGGATGTTGACCCCGACGCCCAGGGTGTCAGTGCCCGAGATCACCTTGAGCAGCCCCTGCTGCGCCAGCTGCTCGACCAGCAACCGGTACTTGGGCAGCAAGCCGGCATGGTGGACACCGATACCGAAGCTCAGAAAGCGGCGGAACTCCTTGCCGTACGGCGAGTCGAAGCGGAAGTCGCCGATCGCCTCACGGATGCGCCCCTTTTCTTCCTTGGAGCACAGATTCATGCTGGTCAGGTTCTGCGCCAGCTCCGGGCATTCGCGCTGCGTGAAGTTGACCACGTAGATCGGATACTTGCCGTCGCGCATCAAGTCCTGCACCGTCTCGTGCAGAGGCGTCTCTCGATACTCGAAGTCCAGAGGCACCGGCCGATCCGTCGAGCTGACGATAGCGACCTCGGAGTTGGTCTGCTCCTCCATGCGCTCTTTGATCACCGCCGGATTGCCCAGCGTCGCGGACATCAGCAGGAACTGCGTATCCGGCAGGCTGATCAGCGGAATCTGCCAGGCGACACCGCGCTCGCGGTCCGAGTAGTAGTGGAACTCGTCCATCACCACATAGTCCGCGGACAGCTGCTCGCCCTGTCGCAAGACCATGTTGGACAGCACTTCCGCGGTGCAACAGCGCACTAGCGCCGATGCGTTGATCGAGGCATCGCCGGTCAGCATGCCGACGTTCTCTGGACCCAGGTCGTCACACAGGGCGAAGAACTTCTCGCTCGCCAGCGCCTTGATCGGCGAGGTGTAGTACGACACCCGCTGCTCGCACAGCCCCTTGAAGTGAAATCCGAGCGCGACCAGTGATTTGCCGGAGCCGGTCGGCGTGTTGAGGATGACGTGCTTGCCCGCCATCAGCTCCAGCAGGGCTTCTTCCTGCGCCGGATAGAGTTCGAAGCCGATATCCAGCACCCAGTCCAGGAAGAGATCCAAGATCTCGTCAGGATCGCGGGTGCCACCTTCGGGCACGCGGTCGAGCAGGGAGCGCACGAAGGTCGAGGTGGCGGAATCTTCGGAGGCGGCGGGATCGGCTGTGGTCACGGTGATGGGAAGGCTCCTTCTGAGCTGTGGAAGATGGCGTCAAGATATAGCACGGCTTCAGTCGATCGACGCGAGGAGGTCCGCCAAGCGGTAACCGGCCAGTGCTACGCGCCGCTCGGCGATCGCGGTGGCGGCGTCCAGGTAACCGGACGGCAGCCGGGTTCCGCGATCACGATCACGGCTGACGCTCAGCGCGCCCTCCTGATAGGCAGCCTCCCGAGCCAACGGCAGGCTCTCGCGGCGAGCCCAGGTGTTCCAGGCGCGCGGATCGGAGCCCAGTTCGTCGAGCTGCGGTCGCCGATAGCCTCGCCGCAGTTCGGAGGCGAGCCGGCTGGCGTCGCGATAGTCGTCGCGGCGCAAGACGAGACCGTCCCACAGGGCGTGCAGGTTGGTGGTTCGCGTGCGGCTGTGCACGCGCACGTACATTTCATTGCCGCCCTTGTCGCCGTCCGGAAACTGACGCGAGAAGAACTGCACGACGTGCAAGGGCTGGTGGATGTCGCCCACCAGGTGCAACAGCCAGCTGAGAGCCACCGCTCGCTCTTCTGGGTCGCGGGCGCTGCTCAACGTGCGGAGGTTGGCGTCGAGCGCGGCGAGAATGTTTTCGTCATAGGGGTCGCGCGTGCGAACCGACGCCGGTTCTCCGGGGGGCTTGTAGGGCAGGTTGACGAAGTGCCAGCGTGTCCGGTGGTAGCGTTGGAAGTCTTCGTCGTCGCGAATGTCGTCGGCCCAGCGCGCGGCGAGCATGAACAGACGTTCAGCACGTTGCTCGGCGTCGAGCCCCTGCAGCCTGGACTTCCAGCGCGAACGGAAGGCCGGGTGTTGTTCCAACAACGCAACCAGATTCGCCGCTGTATTGGCATCCCGCGCCGCCAGATCCTGGTAGGCGATGGCGCCCGTGACCATGTGTGTGGGGCGGTTCCAGGCCGCCGCGGACGTCGCCAGTACACCGGCCAAGACCAGGACGGCACCGAGCGCCGCTAGTCGCTGGCTGAACGAACGGCACATCAGATCTGCTCCAGAGCGACTTCCAGATCGCGCAGGATGTCTTCCGGTTGTTCGAGACCGAGCGACAGTCGAATGCCGCCGGGATCGATACCCGCCTCGACCTGCTTGTCGGCCGGTACGGTGGCATGGGTCATGGATGCCGGGTGTTCGACCAGCGTGCGTATCTGGCCCAGCGACACCGCCAGCGTGATCGTCAACGCATTCGTGGCCAGGTAGTCCATGACCTGAGCACCACGCTGCTTGGCTTGCTCGCCACCATGCGGAGTATCGTCACCGCGCAGCGTGAAAAAGATCATGATGCCGGGGGCGAAGTTGCCGTCGAAGTCACGCATCTGGCGCTGCGCCACCTCGTACTGCGGATGGCTCGGCAGCCCCGGATAGAAGACACGCTCGACCTTCGGGTGGGCTTCCAGGTATTGGGCGACCGTCAGCGCGGACTCTTGCTGTTGGCGTGCGCGCAGCGGCAGAGTCGGCAGGCCGTAGACCAGGGCCGGCCAGGCCGCTTTGGGCGACAGCACGCCGCCGAAGTCCTTGCGGTAGAGCAGCAGGTCCGGCTCCAGCAAGCGCGGTCCGATCACCGCACCCCCCATATCGGTACCGAAGCCACCGATGTTCTTGGTCAGGCTGTGGACGACGATGTCGATCCCCAGCTCCAGCGGTCGCTGGCAAAAGGGCGTCGCGAAGGTGTTGTCGATGATCGTGAAGACCAGCCGGCGTGGCGGGCGTGTGGCGTTGTGCTCGGCCACCAGGTCGGCGATCGCCTTCAGATCGAGCAGTTCCAGACTGGGATTGCACGGGCTCTCGCCATACACCGCCATGATGTCGGGCTGTTCGTCGAGCAGGCGGCGCAGGTTGTCTGGATCGGTGAGGTCCGTGAACAGGACCTCGATACCCAGACGCGGGTACCAGTTGGTGAACAGCGAGTACGTGCAGCCATAGACCGTCTTGTGGGCGACAACCTTGTCGCCGGTCTTCAGCAAGACCCCCAAAGCCGCGGAAATCGCCGCCATACCGGTGGCGAACGTCACGCAGCACTCACCGCCCTCGGCTGCCTCCAGGTTCTCTTCGAGCATGCCGCGACTCGGTTCGTCGAGCCGGTCGTAGATGTAGATCGGCGATTGCTGCTCGCGATTGAACTCGGGGTTGGCGAATTCGAGAAAGCCTTCTGCACCACGTGCGGTGCTCTCGAGACGGTAGGACGTCGAGGCACTGACCGGCGGGATGATGTGATCTTTGTAGTTCCAGTGAGGGCTCATCATCTTGCCGTGGATGAGTCGCGTGCGTAGGTGGTACTCCGGACGTTCCTTGCTCATTCGAACTGGGCTCCTAGCGGGTGTTCCGGCTTTCAAAATCAGGGGATATCGGGACGCCACCGCGCACCGCGCGGTTGCACAAGCAGTATAGCCGGCAAAGAGAATGCAGAAGTTGAAGTTCTACACGATTTTGGTTGCGCTGACGAAGCCGAGCGCGCTACACTTCTATCGGAAGATACATCTTCACTTTCCTCAGGACTGTACTTTTTGGAGGTAAGGGCCCGTGACTAACGCAAATGCACAACCTACGAGCGGCGCGCAAGCAGAGGGAGATAATCCCGAAGCGGCTTCCAGGCTAAATTTCGTACACATAGGCCAGGCATTGCGATGGCTCCGCAATCAACGCAGCCAAAAGCAACGAGAGGTAGCTTTGACCGCTGGCATCACACCCGCGATGTTGAGCGCCTATGAAACCGGCAAGCACCGCCCGAGCCTCGATACCGTTGACCGACTCCTGGGCGCGCTGCGCTGTGATGTCTACGATCTCACGCACGCCCTGCACACCGTTTCAGGCGCGGTGCTGGGCCGCCAGAGTCCGGTACCGCCATTGATGCACGGCGACGGACGGGCACTCGACGCAGCCGGTGCCATCGAGCTGGAAGCCAGCGAACAGGAAATGCTCGCTTCTCTGATGCCGGCGCTGGTACAGGTACTGCGCTACGTCCGTAGGACCTGAACCCTCAGGTCGTCCGATCCGCCATGCTTCTCTGGAGAAGCGTAGCGGAAGGTCAATCCGCTACGGTCTCGCGCACGACCTCTTCGATGGTCGTCAGACCGGCGCGGATCTTGTGCATACCGCTACCCCGCAGCGTGACCATGCCGAGTTCGACCGCTCGCTGCCGCAGCTCGTAGGAGCTGCCACCGGAGAGAATCATCTCGCGCAGATCGTCGCCGATGTCCATGACCTCATAGAGACCGACACGGCCCTTGTAGCCAGTGCTGTTGCAGCGGTCGCAACCACGGCCACGGAACAGCTTGAGCTTCTTGGCTTCCTGCTCGCGAAAGCCGACGTTGATCAGAGCCGTCGGCGGCGCGTCCACCGGTTCTTTGCAGAAGGTGCAGATGCGGCGTACGAGACGCTGGGCGACCACCAAGTGCACCGAGGTCGCGACCAGGAAGGGCTCGATACCCATGTTCATCAAGCGGCTGATCGCCGAGGGGGCGTCGTTGGTGTGCAGGGTGGAGAGCACGAGGTGACCGGTCATGGCAGCCTTGATCGCCACCTCGGCGGTTTCGAAGTCGCGGATCTCACCCACCAGCACGATGTTCGGGTCCTGACGTAGGAAGGAGCGCAGCGTCGCCGCAAAGTTGAGGCCGATCTGCTCCTTCATCTGCACCTGGTTGATGCCCGCGAGGTTGAACTCGACCGGATCCTCGGCGGTCATGATGTTGACCTCCGGGGTGTTGATGCGCTGCATCGCCGAGTACAGGGTGTTGGTCTTGCCGGACCCCGTCGGCCCGGTGACCAGCACCATGCCGTACGGCTGCAGCACCGCCTGCTCGAACTTGCGCAGGGACTCCGGCTCGAAGCCGAGCTTGGTCAGGTCGAGCATCAGCTTGTCTTTGTCCAGCAGCCGCATGACGATCTTCTCGCCGAACAGAGTCGGCAGGATCGAGACGCGGTAGTCGAGATCCTTGCGCTTGCCAGAGATGCGCGTGCGGATCTTGATACGGCCGTCCTGCGGCAGGCGCTTCTCGGCGATGTCCAGCTTGGCCATGATCTTCAAGCGGCTGGTGATCGCTTCACGCAGCTTCATCGGCGGCTGCATGACCTCGTAGAGGATGCCGTCGATGCGGTAGCGGCAACGGAACTCTTTTTCGTACGGCTCGATATGAATATCGGAGGCGCCGCGCTTGATGGCGTCGGTGAGGATCAAGTTCACCAGCTTGACGACCGGCGCGGTCTCGGACTCGTCTTCGAGGGTCGAGAGATCGAGCTCCTCGTCCTCTTCCAACACCTCGAGGTCGGCATCGGCCTCGTCGGCCAGATCGTCCATGACCTTCTTCAACTCGACCGCGTGGGTCGAGCCGTAGTACTTGTCGATCGACATGCGTAGCGCCGTCTCGGACGCCAGCACCGGTTGCACCTGGTAGCCGGTCATGAACTTGATGTCGTCCATGGCGAACACGTTGCTGGGGTCGATCATCGCCAGGGTGACCTTGGCGCCGGCCTTCGACACCGGAACCACCGTGTACTTGCGAGCGATGTCCGCCGGGATGATCTTGATCACACCCTCGTCGAGATCCATGTTGGCGAGATCGACCGACGGCACGCCGAAGTGCTTGGAAAGGAACTGCACCAGGTTGGGCTCATCCAGGAAACCCAAGCTGACAAGCGCACTGCCCAGACGCCCACCCTGTTCCTTCTGGTACTGCAACGCTCTCTGCAGTTGCCCCTTGTCGATCTTGCCTGCCTTGATCAGCGCCTCGCCAAATTTTTCTTGCATCTGTCTCGCGTCCAGGAGACCGCTCCCAAGAGTTGGGAGTGATCGAGGTGGATGAAATGAGCGGCGTCTCCGAATGAAGGCTCGCAGCTGGTCAGTGTAGCAATGCCCTCAAAGCCGGGTCAATGAGAGGTTCTTGTAAGTAGCTCCAAGGCACGCTCCACGACCACTGCCGGCGGGATGCCGAGCAGACAGGCTTTGGCTTCTTCGTAGCGCTTATAACAGTAGCTGCACGGCAGCGGCCGAGCCAGCGCTCGCCGCGGCTCCCCATAAGGACCGTGGCGACGGGGGTCGGTCGGGCCAAGTACACACAGCACCGGGGCTCCCAAGGCGTGTGCCAGGTGCAACGGACCGCTGTCCCCCCCCAGCACCAAGCGGGCCCGGCGCATCAGACCAGCAAGCGTCGGCAGGTCGATCAAGCCCAGATCACGCGCCGCACCTTGCGACGCGGCCGCCAGCTCCGCCGCCAGTTCCTGCTCCCCGGGGCCGCAGGGGACCCAGACCCGGATACCGGTCTGTTGGTGAATCTGCCGGGCGACCGTCCCCCACCACCGAGCCGGATATACCTTGTTGCCCCATCCGGCCCCAGGAGGGATCAGGGCAAATGGCTCCGGGTGGGCGTCGAGCAGCTGCTGGACGGCTGGCGGCTCGGTGGTCATGATTCGTTCGGCGCCAAAGTCGACATCGACCGGGGGAATCTGCAGCGCATCGAGCACCCCCAGCACCTGATCGACGGCGTGCTCACCGCGCGGCCGTACCGTCTCGTTGATCCACAGCGCACTCGATGGCTCCCGGCGAAACGGACGCGCCAGCCCGATACGGCGCGGACAGCCACTGAGCCAAGCCAGCGTACCGGCCTTGTGGTTCCCCATCAGGTCGAGCACCGCGTCGGCATGGAACTCGCGCATGGCCCGGACGGCAGCGCGCATCTCACGCCAGGTGGCGGCACGACCCAGCGCCCGGCGCCAGCCGCGCAGCTTCACTGGGATACGCACGTCGATGTCGGGGTGGTCCTGCAGTAGAGGCAGCATGGACGCCTCGACCACCCAGCCGACGCGGGCTTCCGGCAGGTGACGGCGCAATGCCGTCAGCACGGGCAGCGCGTGGACGATGTCTCCCAGGGCACTGGTGCGGATGATCAGCAGACGCACGCCGGGGTCTCGACGCGGGAGCGTCAGGAGTGCGCCTTCAGGGGGGGTGCCTTCAGGGGGAGGGCCTTCAGGGGGAGGGCCTTGACGGCGGCGATGATATCGCTGGTGGCGTGGTCCTTGGGATCGCCAACCAGACGCGTCTCACCGCCGTAGGCTTGGACCACCGGGTATTCGGGGACGTTCTCGGGCGTGCCGTAGTCCGTGCCCTTGCAGTGCACGTCGGGCTGCAGCAGGGTGAGCAGGGGAGCCGGCGAGTCCCCTTCGAAGATGACGACAAAGTCGACCGGCTCCAGCGCCGCCAGTAGCTCGGCCCGCTCGGCGGACGGCACGACCGGCCGTCCCTCGCCCTTGAGGCTGCGCACGGAATCGTCACTGTTGAGGCCCACCACCAGCGCATCCGCGGTGGCTCGGGCATCGCGCAGATAGCGCAGATGACCGACGTGCAGCAGATCGAAATGGCCGTTGGCGAAGGCGACCCGCTGGCCGGCAGCGCGCAAGTCGTCCAGCCGGCTCTTCAACTGCTCTGGCGAGATTACTTCTCCCATCGTACGTCTCCCATCGTTCTGCTCCTATCGTCCTGGCCATCAGCTCGTCCTGGCCATCAGCCTCTGGAAGGCTTACTTCGGTTCCGTCCCGGCAAGGTAGCGCAAGCTCTGGAGCGGCGTCGGGTCGGATTCGACGGCATGGCGCAGCTCAGCCGGACTGACCGTCGCGGTACCCATCTTGGTGACCACGATGCCGCCGGCGTAGTTGGCGAGCAGCGCCGCTTCCAGGGGATCGCCACCGGCGGCCAGCGCAAGGGCAAACGTGCCGATCACGGTATCGCCCGCGCCGGTGACGTCCGCGACCTGGTCCGTACCGTGTACCGGCAGGCAGACCGCTCCGTCTGCGTCGCACAACACCATACCGTGACTGCCGCGCGTGATCAGCAGAAAGCCGAGCCCGAGCCGGGCACGCAACTGCTGCGCGGCAGTGTGCAAGCCGTCATCGGCTTCGGGCAGCGGATGGCCCAGCAGATTCTCGGTCTCTTCCTCGTTGGGCGTGGCGCCATCGAGATGCTGCCACGCATCCAGTCGATAGCGACTGTCGCCGAGCACGAGACCCCCGGGTGCCAGCGCCTCTCGGACTGCCGCCAGCAGCGCAGGTACCGCGGCACCGTAGCCGTAATCGCTGACCACAGCGACGGTGGCCTGCTCACCCTCGGTACCAGCGCGCAGCCGGCGCGTCAGCTCGGCGCTCTCGTCAGCGGTCAGTTCGAGCGGTTCCTCGACGTCGTAGCGCACGATCTGCTGCTTGATGGCGTGACGGCCACCGCCCAGGATGCGCGTCTTGGTCGGCGTTCGGTAGCCAGCGCGCACCAGAATACCTTCGGTGTCGATACCGCGCTCGGCCAGGACCGCCAGCAACTGCCGACCGCTGGCATCGTCGCCCACCACGCCGACCGGCATGGGGCGACCGCCCAGCGCTCGCACGTTGGTCACCGCGTTGGCGCCACCCCCGGGAATCAGCGTCTCATCCTGGAAGCTGAGGATCAGCACCGGTGCCTCGCGGCTGATGCGCTTCGGGATCCCGGTGATGAAGCGATCCGCCACCAGGTCCGCCAGAATCACGACACGACAACCATCCATGGCGTCGATGCGTGACAGCAAGCGCTCGCTGGATGGAACTGCGGAATGCGGGGAAGAACGTGGCGGAGAAGTCATTCTTGAGACGTTGAATCAGACAGCAAACTATACCACGCACCTGAAGTCCTCCCCCTCCAGCAGCTGCGTCACCGCCTCGAAGCCAGCTGTCCCTCAACGAAGACAGCAGCGCCCACGGAGCGTCCACCTTGGGGGACACTGCCCGTACCGCTGATCGGGTCGAGCCCAGAAATTCCCGCTACAACAGGATTCTGTGGTGATGGCATCGATCCTGCGTAGGAAGAACAGCGGAGGGTCTTCACATGATGCCAGCACTCAAACAGCAGCCAGCCAACGAGACGACAGCCAACGGGCCAACCACGAGCCACAAGCCGAACCAGAGTTCCTGGGACTTCGAAGCGGCCGCGATGCCCTTCGTCGACTCGCTGTACAGCACGGCCTATCGCATGACGCGCAACTCCGAGGACGCCGAAGACCTCGTGCAAGAGACGTACATGAAGGCCTACAAGTACTACGACAAGTTCCAGGAAGGGACCAACTTCAAGGCCTGGCTGTTCAAGATCCTCAAGAACACGTTCATCAACGCCTACCGCAAGAAGCAGCAGAAGCCGCTCGAGAACGACTTCGCCGAGATCGAAGATGCCTTCGAATCGCAGGTCAGCGACCAGGCTACCGGACTGCTCAAGAGTCCTGAAGAGCGGCTGCTAGAAAACGTCCTCGACGAGCACATCCAAAGGGCACTGGAGAGCTTGCCCGAAGACTTCCGCGTCGCCGTCCTCCTGGCCGATCTGGAAGATTTCTCCTACAAAGAGATTGCCGAGATCCTCAACGTTCCCGTGGGTACCGTGATGAGCCGCCTCTACCGAGGCCGGCGCTTGCTCGAAGCCGCGATGCTGACCTACGCCAAGGACCACGGCTACCTCAGGGAGGGAGAACCGACCAAGATGCGCAGCCGTCGCGGCCGCAAGAAGAAAGAGTGAGGCTCCTGCAAACTGAAGAAGGCTCCCTGAAGAACACTCGCTAGACAGATTTAGCTGCAGACAAGCCTAGCTATCCGAACCGAGAACCTGACCGCGGGATGCCGCGGTGCCGGGCAAAGAAGCGTAGACCATCTTTCTGCCGACAGCCGGAATATGCCGGCCCGTCTCCCCTGTTGTGGGGGTTGGATCGAGCCCCCAACGAAGTGCCCAGATGAGTGAGTAGGTGGAACGGGGTTCCTCCGATCCTCAAGAAGGCACAGGAGAGACGCGCATGGACTGTTCCAGGTTCCGAGAAGTAGTGTTCCAATTTGCGGACGGCGAGATGGAAGGTGAGCTCCTAGCCGACTTCCGCACACACATGGCTGGCTGCCCCGATTGTGACCAGCGCCGCCAGACTACCGAGCGCTGGCTGCAAACGCTGAAGCGGCGGCTGCCCAAGTTGACCGCTCCCGAAAGGCTACGCCAGCGGATTCTGCACAATCTGCCGCACCGACGCTTCCGTAGCACCGCTTGAAGGTGTCCAGAAGAGACAGGCAATCTCTGATCTCACAATAACTTCCTGTGGTACGCTCGAAAGAATATGGCCGAGAGCGAACTATGAAGCGAGACAACCTACCCCAAGCTTCCCCCGACTCCTCTTCCAACTCGACTTCTCGAGAGGCTCTGTCCCTTAGAGAGGCGTCCCTTCAAGAAGCTCCGTCGTGGCGCCGTCCAAACTGGATCGTGCGCCTGGGCCTGCCCCTGGGTCTGGTGGCAGCGGCCCTGCTCATGATGCAGAGCACGCTGCACTTGCAACAAGCCAACACCACTCCTCGAGCTCAGTCCGCCCTGCGCTTCGACCCCGATCTGGCGCTCCATCCCGCTGGCAGCCCGCTGCGCGTCGCGACGCGTGACATCCCGCTGATGTTGCCGCTGGAGCGCGGCCAGACGCTGGGCTCCGTCCTCGGTGACTTCGGCCTCGAGCCGGCGGAAGCTCGCGACGTGGTCGAGGCACTCGCCGAGCATGTGGACCCACGGCGCTTGCGGGCCGGCGATCCCTACGCCGCCTACCTGGAAGAAGACGGTGCCCTGCACGCTTTCCAGCTGGTGGTTCCGGAGAAGGGGAAGGTGCGCGTGGCCCGCGACGACCAGGGCTGGTCGACTTCGTGGCGTGACTTTGTCCGCACCGAGCGTCTGAGCCAGGTCCGCGGCACCCTCGAAGGTGCCCTGGAAACTGCGATCCGCGACGCCGGTGGACGCCCCTCCGTAGCCTTCCTGATGGCCGACGCCCTGCAGTGGGACCTCGACTTCAACCGCGATCTGCGCACAGGCGACCGCTTCGAAGCCCTGTTCGAAGAGGTGTACCTGGACGGCCGGTACCACGGCCTGGGACGCTTGCTGGCCGTGGTCTACGAGACGCGAGGCCAGCGGCTGGAAGGCTTCCGGTTCGACGGCGAGGGCCGCGGAGGCGACGACGGCGGTTTCTACGACGCCGAGGGACGGCCGCTGTGGAAGATGTTCCTGCGCTCACCGATGCGCTACTCGCGAGTGACCTCGCAGTTCAGCCATCGTCGCTTCCACCCCGTGCTCAAGACGTACCGCCCGCACTACGGCGTCGACTACGGCGCCCCCACCGGCACGCCAGTGCGGGTAACGGCTAGTGGCACCGTCAACTTTGCCGGCTGGAACGGTGGCGCCGGACGCATGGTGCGCGTGCGCCACCCCAACGACTACGAGACCGCCTACCTGCATCTATCCGGGTTCGCCGACGGCATCCGCTCCGGTGCCCGCGTCAGCCAGGGGCAGGTCGTCGGCTACGTCGGCTCGACCGGTCTGTCGACCGGCCCACACCTGGACTACCGCGTCAAACACCGCGGCAGCTACATCAATCCGGGCTCGCTCAAGACCATGCCCGCCGAACCGATCGCCCAGAAGGATCTGCCCGAGTTCATCGCCTGGCGCGATGCCCTGCGTCACAGCATGGCGACCGGGGAACCATTGCCCGAAGATCCGTTCCGCGTCGACGAACCTGACGCGACCGCGCTCCAGATCGCTGGCCAGAGCGACCGCGAAGCGGCGGACGGGGCCACGGTTCGCACTCGCTGAGGCGGCGGAGAGCCCCTTTTTGAGCACTCCGAGCGCATCCTCCCGTGGCGTCACAGCTCGGGCGTGGTGCCGCGTAGACCTGGCCGGCGGCACCCTCGACATCTGGCCCCTGGGTCAGCTCGTCACCGGGGCACGCACTCTGAGTGTCGCCATCAGCCTGCCGGTGAGCGTGACAGCCCGCTTGGCCGAAAACGGGCCGGCTGCAGTCAGCAGACCCACTGCGGCCTTCAGCGTGCACATGGCCGACGCCGACACCGTGCACGCGGCCAGCTGGGAACAGTTGAAGGCCAACCCCAAGACGGCGCTCGTCGGCGTCATCGCCGAAGCCCTCGAAATACCCCCGGTGCGGTTGCACCTGGACAGCGCCTCACCACGCGGCGCCGGTCTGGGCGCCAGTTCGGCTCTGGCCGTTGCCCTGATCGCCGCGTGCCAGACCTTGCTCGCTCCCGCCGATCGAGCAGCGACTGCCGTAGAGGACGCCACGGCCCCCGACGCGATCCACCGCTACGCCGCCATGGCCCGGGACCTCGAAGCGCGCCTCATGAGGCTGCCGACGGGCACCCAGGACCATTACGCGGCGCTGCTCGGCGGTGTCGTCGAACTGACTTACCCGGCAGGCGGTCTCAGCAGCACCGGTGCTGCGTCCGCGATCCAGCGCCTGGACGTCGACCTCGACGCGCTGGGCGACAGCCTGATCGTGGTCTACAGCGGCCAGAGTCACATCTCCGCCGACACGAACTGGCAAGTGATCCGCCGCTTCCTCGACGGCGAAGCGGACACCGTCGCCTGTTTCGACGGTATCGCCGCCGCCGCTGGCGATCTGCACTCAGCACTCCTGGCCGGCGACCTCGAAGGCGTCGGCGCGTGCATGGCCCGTGAGTGGCACCACCGCAGCCGCCTGGCGCCCGGGGTCTCGACGCCCAAGCTCGAAGCCCTGCTCCAGGCAGCACGCGACCATGGCGCCTGGGGGGGGAAGGCATGCGGAGCCGGTGGCGGTGGCTGCCTCGCGGTGCTCTGTCCTCCCGAACGGCGGGACGACGTGACGCAGGCTATGGCCACTCTGGGTGGCCAGCTGCTCGAGGCGCGCCCCGTTGCCGAGGGCTTGCGGCTGAAGGCCTGAACAGACCGAGTTGAACGTCCTCTCCAGGTGACACTTTCTCGCCCCTCGGCCGCCTGATCCCCGGTTCTGCGGCGCTTTCCGAGGCTGGCATCCAGCTTGCTCTACTTCTTGCTGCTGAACAGCTAAGCTGTTGCCGATGCCTTGGAGAGGAGACACCATGCAAAGATTCACCTTCAGCGTCGCCGGCCTGATCGTTCTGCTGCTGGCCAGCGGCGGCTGCGACCTCGATACCAGCGCCGCAACCAAGGCGCGCCCGAAGAGCGTCGAGGAGACTCTCCGCGACCTCGAGCAGCGCGAACAGCGCGTGCGCGATCGCGAAGTCGAACTGGCCGAGCAGAGCGAAGTCCTGGACTCCCGCGAAGCCAACCTACAAGCCCGCGAGCAGGGCGTCGTCGGCACCGAGAGCGACGTCGACGAACGCGCGCAGCAGCTGACGGCCCAAGTCGAGACCCTGGAGAGTCAGCTAGCGGCTCTGCAGCAACGAGAGAACGAGCTGGCGCGGGAACTGGAAGAAGCCGACGCACGCGCCCGTGAGCTGCAAACGCGCCAGGCGAGGCTCGACGAAGTCGATCAGTTGCTGCGCCAGCGCGAGAGCCGGCTCACCGAGCGCGAAGACAAGGCCGCGCAGCGCGCCAGACAGCTCGACACCAGCGCAACGCAGCTGCGCCAACGCGAGCAGCGGGTGCACCAAGACGAAGCACAGCTACAGCAACGTCAGGCCACCCTGGACACGCAAGCTGCCCAGGTCCAGGACGAACGCCGACAGCTGGAGCGCGACGCGGCAGAGCTGGAGGCACAGCGTCAACGGCTGGCGCGCAGCGGGACCCTACCGCCCTATCAAGACCGCAACGAGCCGACCATTCCGCGGCGCACCGACGATCCGCGACGGCAGACACCTCCACCGGTCAGTGGCGAGGCTCGTCCGATTGACGTTCGCCTACCCGCGGGGACGGAGTTGCAGGTCGAGTTTCTCGCATCCCTGAGCAGTGCCAGACAGCGCAGCGGCCAGACGTTTCGTACCCGGGTGTTCGAAGACCTCTATATCGACAACCGCCTGGCCATACCCGCCGGCTCCGAAGTCCTCGGCCTGGTGCATGGTGTGACCGCTCTGCGCGATCGCGACGGCCGAGCGTGCCTCGAACTGCGCTTCACCCACCTGGTCCCCCGTGGCGGCACCTCCATCCCGATCCACGCCGAGTGGGTGGAAACGAGCAGCGACCGCAGCGGCCGCGACGCTGCCACCATCGGAGCCGCGACCCTGGGCGGCGCCTTGCTCGGCCGCATCCTTGATCGCGGCGGTGACGGCGGCACCATCGTCGGCGCCATCCTGGGGGCCGCCACCGGCGCGGTGATCACCGGCAACCGCGGTGAAGAAGCCACCATCGACCAGGGCACCGTCATCCGGATGCGGCTGGAAGAGTCGGTCCGGGTGTCCAGCCGCTAGAGCCGATCAGCAAGCATAGTACCCCTGGTCAGATTCGTGTCTCTTCGGTAGGCTGAAAGGGATGAATACTCGACTTTCTCTCACCCTCTCCCTCACCCTCCTCACGCTCAGCTCGGCGCCCGCGACGGCCGAAGGTACAGCCGCAACTACCTGGACACCGCTCTCGATCCAGCTGGAGGCCGAACTCGATCCCGCGGCAGGTTCCCTGCAGGCCAAAGCCCACCTCGACTTCCGGGCCGGCAGCGAGGCCCTTCGCCTGGCCCTGCATCCCGCGCTGACCCTCGACTCGGTGGTAGAGCTTGGCACTTCGCGCCAGCTCGAGGTCCTGCAGGTCGAGGCTGGCAACCTGGAAGAAGCTCCGCTCCAGCCGGCAGTCTACGAGCTGGTCGAGCTGACGGAGCTCCGCGGCGGCGTTCTGCTCGAGGTCCGCTACCACGGCACCCTGCGCCAAGACATCACAGCCGGTGAGCAGCCCGGGCAGATTCACAACTTCCAGATGCAGGCCCACATCGGCACCGAAGGCGTCTACCTCGAGGCCGACGCCTACTGGCATCCGCGCCTGCCTCCCGCCGCCGACAACACCCCGGCTCCGTTGGTCACGCACGAACTGGTCGTCGAGGCACCGTCCGACCTCGTGCTGGTGGCCAGCGGCGAACGCTCAGAGACGAACTCCACCCATTGGACCACCCCTCTGCCCCTCCCCGGCCTGACCCTGGTCGGCGGCCAGCACCGCGTGTGGCAGCGGCAGGTTGGCGATGTGCTCGTGCGGGCCCATCTGAGCGAGGACTCCGCGGCTTTCGCCGAACCCTTGCTCCAGGCTACCGAGCACTACCTCGGCCTCTTCCAGCCCCGCCTCGGCGCCTACCCCTACCGTGAGTTCACCATCGTCGAGAACTTCTTCAGCTCCGGCTTCGCCTTCCCCGGCTTCACGCTACTGGCCAAGGAAGTGATCCGCATGGGCGAGAGCAGCCTGCGCCCCGGCTACCTCGACCACGAGCTGCTGCACAGCTGGTGGGGCAACGGCGTCTACGTCTCCCCCGAAGACGGCAACTGGTGCGAAGCGCTCGCGACCTTCTGCGGCAACTACATGCGTCCCGTGCTGGAGGGCCACGATGCGGACGGCCGCAAGTTCCGCCGTGACGTGACCGAAAGCGTCAGCCGACTCGACGACGACCGCCTGCATCCGCTAGGTGACTTTCAGCTCGAAGGTGCCCCCGAAGAGGTGAGTCGCTTCCAGGGTTACCAGGGGGGCGCCATGGTGTTCCACGAGCTACAGCGCCAGCTGGGCCAGGAGGCCATGTGGAACGGCCTGCGTCGCTTCTACACCGAGCACAAGGGCCAACACGCTGGCTGGGCGGAACTACAAGCCGCCTTCGAAGCCGAAAGTGGTCGCGATCTGGACGCTTTCTTCCACTACTGGCTGCGAGGCGACCAGGTACCCGAGATCGCGGTCACTGCAGCCCGGACGGTGGAGACGGGCATCGAGCTGGAAGTCCACGCCGACTTCGGCAGCTCGGACAGCGAGATGACCTCCCTGGGCTCCACCCTACCGCTGAAGCTCAAAGCCGCCGACGGCATCACCATCGCCGAGCGCGACATCGCGGTCCAGCAGGGTACCCACACCGTTCGATGGAACCTGCCCGCCGAGGTGACGACCCAGCCGCTGACGGTCGAAGTCGACCCCGACTTCCTCACCCTTCGCCGCCTGCCACCGCAGCTCCTCATGCCCACCCTCTCCGCCGTCGGCCTGCCGCAGGGCTTGACGCTGGTGCAGTCGAGCGAAGAGTCCGAAGCCGCGAAGGCAGCCTATGCCCCCGTCGTCGAGGCGTTCGAGCGTCGGTACACGCGATCCCCGGACGACCTGCGTCAAGTTGATGCCGCGAACCTGCAGAAGAGTCTGGGCGAAGGCGATTATCTGATCCTCGGCCGAGCCACGCAGCAGCCAGCCGTGCAAGCCGTGCTCGAGAACTCACCGGTCAAGGTCACAGCCGGCGGCTTCCAGCTCGACGGCACTAGCTACACCGGCCCGGCGGATGCTCTGCTGGCCTGCCTGCGCAATCCGAACGATCCGGAGGGCGTCGTGTGCCTCTACAGCGGCAACCGTCCCGAAGCGTTGGAGCGGGCCCACCTGCTGCCGTTCTACGGCGGTAATAGCTTGATCGTGTTCCAGAGCGGCAGCCCCGTCGAGCGTCGGGACTTCGAAGGGGTAGAGCGGGTGGCAACTTTGCGTTCTTGTAGGAGCTATGATCCAGCCTCTTTGGATTCTCCGGATCAAAACTAGGGTCTAAGGCCAAGAGCAGTTCTCTGAGGTATGGACTCGACCTACTAAGCTCAACCCTTGACACGCATTAAAGCCGGTGCGTGCCTTAGGGAGCAAACATGCGCCAGCACACATCAAGTAAAGACACTATACTCTTGCAGGCTGCGCCAGTTCACCGAGCGATCAGCCAGCACCCAACTCAGTAAGAGACTGGAGGCCCTGTGATCTTGATGCCAGATCCATCTCTATTGACTACGAGTGATAGTCGAAGTTTCATCGATGCCCTACCAGACTGGTTTGGTTGGGCCCTCTTGGGGATCTTTGCTACCTGTGTCTTCATTTTCGGCTACGCATACCGAAGCGTTCGGACCGGGCAAGAAGGGTCCTCAGAGCCACCAAGAGTAGTCGTCATCCCTCGCGATCATTACGACTTATCCAGGCTCGCACTTTCTGCCTTATTGTTAGCAGTCAGCGCTGTGGCAACCATCGTTCTTCCTTTTACCTTCTACGACTCCCAGACTAAACGGGATCAGGAAGCTCTCCGAATCTCTAAGCTAGAACTCGCCCTTCCACTTCTTGCCGAGCAAGACCCCAGCGCAGTGAGGACTGGCCTACTGACTCTTGATCGTTTGGGAGATACGCAAAGGGCCCTCGAATTTGCAAGAAGCTCTAACAACCGTGGGGTAATATCCGGCCTTGTTCAAATCATCTCCGACCAGAATCGACAGCCATCTCTCAGGGACTTCAAGTGCGACCGAGCCTTAAACCCAAGCACCGAAGCCCGAATACTGGAGACAATTAGAAGAGGTATGCAGACCAGGTGGGCCTCTGCAATTGCAGAAATCACCTACCGAAATTACCAGAATATCCCCGCACTGAACAATACTACCTCAACAGGCCTTTTGTTAAGCCAGGAGCTTACGAACAAGGCGTCTTCCACAACTTCGAACCAACCTATGCTTCTTTTTGATCCTGAGTTAAGAACCCGAAAGGACTTGTGCCCCGAGGAAGAGAAACAGGAAGAGGAGGAAGAGAAACAGGAAGAGAACGAGGAAGAGAACGAGGAAGAGAACGAGGAAGAGAACGAGGAAGAGAACGAGGAAGAGAGCAAGCCTAGTCTGGAGTTCATCACTCTTTCTGGCATCTCAGGCAGCGTTGAGTTCTGCTGTGAATGTCAAGCACCAGTCCATTTTGGCAACTCTGAAGTGGACGAGCAACAATGGAAAATTGTACGACCAGGGGTAAACCTAGGAGATCATGTGATCGGAATCTCCAGAAACAGAAGTGCGCCCGTGCTCCGCGAGGACGGAGACGCAGAGTGCTTGCTCACCGCGATTCCTGGCCGAATAATCAGAGTAAATGACCAAATCGTGGAAGTGAAGTTCCTCAAGCAGACCTTCCCGCCGGATTTCATATTCTCAGAGTATGGATACTTCCTAGGGTATCGGACAATAGAACGGGCTCCGCCTGGAAGCGAGTTAGTAAGACTTACAGCTATCTACACATCCGTTACACGACAGGATGTGACTATCAAAGAAGGATGGTGAAGGATGAGAGGCCTAATAACCGAAAACAGGATAATCCCAACATGCGTCAATGCCACAGATGTGCTAGTTTTTGCTGGGGTCCTGATTTTCATCGTCCTAGGGCTGTTTCCCAGCCTAATCGAAGAGGATGTACCCGAGACTCAGCCACCAGTAGACTTCATGCTTCCGAGCTGCCTTGCCCAACAGGGCTATGCGCTTCGACATCTTGGACAAGAGCCGCAGATTGGCGGAACTATCAATCCAGCTACCTTGAGGTGCTCAGGTGCTCCAACCAACTGCTAGGATAAGAAGGCTAATCCCAAGGAGAAGCATCATTGTTCAAGTGACTCTCGTTTTCGGCCTTGGTGCCTGCGGCTGGGAAGGAGAGCGAGTAGAGTTGACCCCTCCACCTAGATGGGTTTCCAGCTTACACATAAATTCGACCGAGAGTTCTTTCCTGATTATTGTAGATCCTACAGCTGAAGTAGAGGACGGCCTACTCTTCTATGACCACAGAGGCTCAAGTCTCCGCATGCAGCACCCGGCCAATGGAATGATGGTGGTTGCTATGCAAGCTTTCGGTTCTGGCGATATCTCAAGAGTTCCCGGCAGCGGGTACATCGCACAAACTGACGGACCCAAGTTCCTGCATTTTGATGACCAACTCAAGCTCAGGAGCGAAGTCTTCGATAAGACAACGCTCCTCATCAATGGAGCAGCTCAATGCAACTCAAGCATTGAGACGGAATCTAATTTCAAATTTGCAACAATCGGCATGCCTATAGCATGGCATTTTTCTGCTGAACGGTTGTTCCTCTTGGGAGATATCCAGGTGTTTGAAGGGCCTCCAGAAGACTCCGAGGGCTCATGGATGTTTGGCCTACTAGAGATTGACAGATCTGCATCAAGGCCGTCATTCAATATCATCGGTAGCCTGCATTCGGTCGACGAATCCACCAGAGATCAGCATTTGGATCAATCCACCAGAGATCGGCATTTGTATGCTCGCTTTCCGGTCCTCACAGTTGTCAAGAATTATCTTTATTTCCTGCATTTAGAGGAGAACCCGACAATCCTCAGATACAGAATCGGTAGCTGCGCAGAACCCAGGGTCATCCTAGCGCTCAGTGAAAGGCCATTCCAACTAACAGCTCCGAATGTACCTCGGAGGATTTCTGGGCCAGATGTTGGCAGCGTTTTCAAAGCTCAGGAGATGTCGGATATGCCGATAGGCCTATTCAACTGGGAAGACCGGTTGGTCTTGGCATCACGGCGCAGAGCAGTCCCGGGTGCAACTACTGATTGGGAGTTACATCTGCTTAAGGGAGCACGCTCAAGCTCTCTTGAGCTGGATCGTTCACTTAAACTCACCCAAGTGAGTGCCTCCCACCTGATGATTGCTCCTGGAGACCCTGAGTGGGTATTTCTGGAGCAAGGCACTGTCGAGAGTCTGGGATTTCAGAATCAGGAATCCATCTTAATACTTCCGAATTCAAGAATACAGCACTGCTTCCACAAGAGCGGAGACGGAGTCACTGCTGAGTGCCCGCCGGTCTAAGAGGCAGCCTAGGTCCACCCGATCCACACCGCTACCACCAACGCGACGCACGCCACGATCCACGCCTTGACCAGGAACGGCAGCACAAAGCGCACCCAGCGGTCATAAGGAATACGGGCGATCGACAAGATACCGACGAGCACCGCGTTGGTCGGCACCAGGATGTTGGTGAGACCGTCGCCGAACTGGTAGGCCAGCACCGACACCTGACGCGACACGCCGACGAGATCCCCGATCGGTGCCATCAGCGGCACGGTCACGTACGCTTGACCGCTGCCGGAGGGGATGAAGAAGTTACACAGGCTTTGGAACACCAGCATACCGACGGCGGCAAGCTCCGGACCCAGAGTCTCCAAGGTCGACGCAATGCTGTGGATGATCGTATCGACGACTTGACCCTCGTCCAGCACCAACTCGATCGTGCGCGCAAAACCGATCAGGAGCGCGGTCGTCGTAAGTTCGGCGGCGCCGTGGCAGAAGTTCTTGGCGGTGCCATCGAAGCCGAGACGTCCGGCGAGGCCCAGGACGATCGAGAGGCCGAGGAAGAGAGCTCCCATCTCGACCAGGTACCAGCCCTGGCTGACCAGACCCCAGATCAACAAACCGACGGCGGCAACTGTGACGAACAGGGACAGCTTGTGCCGCCCGGTCAGGCTCGGGTGCTCGTTGGCGTCGACGGTGGCGGGTGGCTCGATGCCGGCGACCAGGGACTTCGACGGATCCGCCTTGACCTTGCTGGCATAGCTCCACACATGGTGAATGCCGATGGCCAGGAAGACGACGACCCAAGCGAGGCGGTATGGCATGCCGGAGCCTTGAGGCAGGCCAGCAATGTCCTGCGCGATGAAGATGGTGAAGGGGTTGATGATCGCCAGGCCGTAGCCAATGCCGTAGCCGATGCACATCACGCCAACGGCGGTCACAGCGTCGAAGCCCAGGGCAACGCACAGCGCAACGAGCATGAGGACGAAGGGTATGTACTCCTCCGCCATGCCAATCGTGCTAGAGCCAACGGCGAAGAGCAGGATGCCGCCGGTGATCAACCAGAAGGGTCGATGACCGAGCCGGCGCAGCAGAGCGCCGATGGCGGCATCGGCAGCGCCGGTGGCGCGGAAGACACCGAACGCTCCGCCGACGATGAAGACGAAGAAGATGATGTTCTGCGCCGCCGCAAAGCCGGCCGGGATGGCGGTGAGCGGCGTCAGGGGGCTGAGCGTCGTGGGCTCTGCGGCGCGTTCGTAACTGCCCGCGACGACACGGTCGTGACCGTCGACCTCCTGGCGCTCGTACTGCCCCTGCGGCAGCAGGTAGGTGAGTACCAGCGCCAGCACGATCATGCCAAAGAGCAGCACTAGCGTATGGGGCACGCGGAAGCCTGAACTGGAAGGGGCGGAACCGCTCTTGGTAGTCTCAGCCATAGTCTTCTCCTAATATCTTCCTCGGTGTGGCGTACATCAAGCCGATGCGCGCCGAGTTAACCACATCTGACCCCGAGGCGACGAGAGCAGTCTTGAACCGCTGTAAGACTCACGCTCCTCAACAGAACACTGGTGCTGGGTCGCATCGTCGTCTGACGCGCCATAGACACCATTGGTAGATCCTTACACGTTTCTAAGCGGTCGCCCGCTCGGGTAGATGTCAAGACCCCCTTTCAAACCGTGCTTGCGGATTTCCCGCACACGGCTTACGGATGGCCTCTCGGGTCGCGGCATTACGCAGCCTCCGGGTAGCGGATCGTGCCCATGAGCTTGTAGAGCCCGAGGTTCCAGAAGGACTCACTCGTCCAGCGGCGCGCCTCGCCCAGCTTCAGGTGCCGCCCTTTGCGCGTAAGGCGCAAGCGGCGCAGTCGTCGCCAGACGTAGGTGTCGACTTGAACGAATTGCTTGGCGGCGTTTCCCGTGCGGAAGTACTGACTCCACCCTCGAAGCACGGGGTTGAGACTCGCGATGACATCGCGCAGATCCGCGTGGCATCGTGACCTCGGAGTCAGCTCTTTGATGCGCTGCCGTATACGCTGCATCGAGCGCTGCGACGGCCAACGGTGGAGAAAGTAGAGCCGACGCCCCGTCTTCTCCCACAATCGACCGCTCAAACGCTTGTGCAGGTGGCAGCCGAGGAAGTCGAACCCCTCCTTGCCGTCGTAGAGATTCACTCGCCTCGTCTTCTCCGGGTGTAGCTCCAGACCAAGACGTTCCAGGATCACGCGGATCCGCGCCTCGGCCTGATCGCACTGGGACTTCGTGCGACAGATCACGACGAAGTCGTCTGCGTACCGCACCAGCGTCCCCAAGGGAGCGCTGTGGCGCGTCCACAGCGTGTCCAGCACATGCAGGTAGATGTTCGACAGCAAGGGTGAAATCACACCACCCTGCGGTGTACCGACCCGCGTCGGCGACACCTTGCCGTCCTCCATCACACCAGCTTCGAGCCACTGCCGCAGCAGCTTCAGCATCCGCCGATCCGAGACGCGCCGTGCCACCAGAAGCAACAGCTTCCGGTGGTCGATGCTCCCGAAGTAGTCCCGGATGTCGGCATCGAGCACGTGATGATGCCCCTTGGCGCCGAGCTTCCTCAGCGTCTCCAGCGCATCCGTCGCACTCCGCTTTGGCCGGAAACCATACGAGACGGGCAAGAAATCCGCCTCGAAGATCGCCTCCAACACCAGCTTTGCCGCCATCTGGACCACACGGTCTCGTACCGTCGGGATACCCAGCGGCCGCTTCCTTCCATCTGCCTTCGGGATGTACCGGCGCAGCACCACCTCAGGCCGATACTTCTTGGCTCGCAGCGAGGAACCGAGCTCTTCCAGGAAGCGCTCGGTACCGTACTGCTCCACGTCGCCTAGCGTCGCGGCATCGACGCCCGCGGCTCCGCGGTTGGCTCGTACCCGCTTCCACGCCTCCCACAGGATGTCATCCCTGTGGATGTGGTTGTACAGGGCGTGGAAACGCCTACCCGGCGACCGCTTGGCCGCCGCCCACAGTCGACGTTGGAGGTGGCGCACTTTCACGCTCGGCCTACGGCCGACGGGGTCGATAGGTCCGGTCTTGCCGGCCATTCCCTTGCACGTGCCTCCACCCTCGACATGACCAAACCAGGGACCCTTCCCTAAGGCGGCGTTCTTCTGCACCGCCTTCACCGGTACTACGATCCCCTCGGACTCCCGCTGCGCACGACCCGACTTCGCCTTCGGCCTATACGGGCACGCTGGCCGCGACAACGGCTGCACAGACGGGTCTCTCGTGTTCCGCGCGTCTCCTTGCACACGTGCTGCGCCCCATACCCCGCCGGCATCCGACGCAGGCTCCGGATCTGACCCCACGCCGGACATGGCCTTCGCCGTGACATGAGCGGCTCGGCTACCGAATTGTAAATCTGTCGAGGCTGCAGGCTTCACTTCATGTTGCGGCCCGTGTGCTTGCTCCCCGTCCAGCGGAAATTCTCCGCCTCCGGGCTTGTGACGCCCCGCTCGGGCAAAGGGGTCTCCCCCAAATACCTGGGGCCGGCTACTCGGCGCTCCGGCGCTTACCGAGGTGGGACTTTCACCCACTGGACACGCGCAGCGCACAGATCTCTCCCCGGAAACCAGAGTTCGATCTGTTTCACGACGCACCATGGCCTCATTCTAGGTCCGACAACGCGTACTAGTATTGAGCCAGAAGATTCGCTAGCAAGAACATTCCCAGCGAGCCTCAGACTGATTGGGCCAATAGGTTGACAAGCAAAGTTGGCCGGAGCTACACTCTCATTCTTCTTTTCTCCTCCTTATTTCGGTCTAACTTCAATCTCAGAATCTGTGTTCTCCATGCAACAAAGACCGGAGAATCGCGTTTCTGTTATAGTATGAGTACCCGAAGGAGCCATTGATGAAATTGCACAAGAGACTTTGGCGGGTTTCGGCTATTTGTGTTGCTCTGCTCGCATTTTCGGCAGGCGCAGTAGGCCAAGGACACTGTCCATCGCAAACAGCCTCTTCTGCTGCCAGGGACTTTGGCAGTACAAGCTGCACGGACAAGAGCAATCACCGGGGGGACTTGCACGAATCTCCTGACATCCTATCCGGAACGATCAATCCCATCTCCCTGACGTGCAGTGGCGCACCAACAAACTGCTGAGTCCTTCCCCCCGACTGAGAACCAGGTAAAACGATCAATGAACATGCCAGAATCTGCTCTCTTGGCAGCCTACTCCTCTTGGGCTGACCGGTACTACACTTTCATGCGGTGGCTACTTGCCTTAGCGGTTCTGTTGTCCGCATTGGGCAACCCAGCATTCGCTCAGACAAGCGAGAGCTGCACGCAGTTTCGGTTGAGTGCTGCACCGGATTGGACAGCGTCCATCGCTTGGTCTCCAAACCATCGCGCTTTGATCTTCGCGGACCCGACGTCGGCGACGCTTCACGCATTCCGACCTTCGTATCTCTCCAAGAGCATGATTCTGGATCCCGGCCTGACACAGACACTCAACGAGAACCAGCCAGCTAGACGCCCGTCGACGTTGCATCGAATCAGTTCTGGATTCCTACTGGAGGATGCGGCAGATGGCTCTATCGTGCGCCTCTCTTCAAGCTGGGAAAGTGTGGATCGAGTTCGCGTTGCAGGGATGTACCATCGTACCCAAGGCACGTTGGAAGCTCTCCACAACTGGAGGCCGTCACCCGACGGCTCGGAGATCTTCGCCTATGGCGACGTCAAGGCCCAGGACTCTTCAAAGTGGACAGCTGCGTTGGTACGTATCGACCTGAGCGAGGAGACCTTCGAGGTGATCCAAGAACAGGAGTTCTCTTCGCCACTTCGCTCTCTTTACCTAGCCGGCCTACCCTACATCGAAGCAAGGGGAACACCTGCAACCTTCGTTGGGCAGAACACCAATGGTGAGATCAGGTTGGTACGACATGCTGCTGGGACGAGGACTGTCCAGGAACCACCTGGGCAGCTCCGAAGGTTCCTAAACTTCCGGGATTTTGTGCACTACAACGGTCTGGCAAACTTCGTCGACTTCTTTGATTCCCTCGGAAGTCGCGAGTACCTAGCAGGCTTTCTCGAGGTAGATGGTGTAAGCCACCTGCTACTGAGAGCCCGCACCGACGCTGGTCGATATGTTTGGGCTGTCGCAGACGAACAAGATGGCGACAGACAGCAGATTAGCTTCGTGCAGCTCCCCGTCCAGTCACCACAGGTACTTATCACCTCGACAGAGGATTCAGTCATCCTAGTCGAGGCCACCGTCACAGATGTTGGTCGGAAAGAATTTGGCTCGGTATGGGAGATTCCAAACAATCTCCTGAATTCAGCTGTGGCCCTGGCGCAAGAGCACCCTGGGAGGGTCCGGCTAGTCTGCCAGAACTGATCGACCCGAGAACGAGGCACAAAACGACCCTTAGCTCCTTGGGAGCTTGAGGGTCGTTTCCCGTTTTGGGGTCCCAACCGTCTCGGCTCACTTCAAGAACTTCGGCCACAACCCCTGGTGTAGGATGCCCGCAATGAGAGGCATCGATCCCGGCCCTCTCGAGCGGCAACCGAACTCTCGACCTCTCCGCTCCAACGCCCACCGACAACCAGACGCAAGGGAGGCACGCATGACGCGTAGCACGTGGACCCTCGGACTCGTTCTCATCCTGCTCGCCGCCCTCACGGCGGTACCGGCCGTCGCCTCGAAGACGCAACCGGCACCCGGCACCTCCGCCGGCCTCGACGCCGATCTGCTCGCCGGCATGACGGCACGCGCCATTGGCCCGGCGGCGATGAGCGGTCGTATCGGCTCGATCGACGCGCTGGCGAATGACCCGAACGTGATCTACGTGGGCGCCGCCACCGGCGGCTTGTGGCGCACGCGCAACGGCGGCGTCACCTGGGAGCCGATCTTCGACGATCAGCCGGTAGCAGCGATCGGAGCAGTGACGCTGGAGCAGGCGAATCCGGACGTGGTGTGGGTGGGCACCGGCGAGGGCAACACGCGCAACAGCGTGTCCGTGGGCAACGGCGTCTACAAGTCGCTCGACGGCGGCGACACCTGGACGCACCAAGGCCTCGACCAGACCGAGCGCATCCACCGCATCCGCCTGCATCCCGACAACGCGGACATCGCCTATGTGTGCGCCCTCGGCCAGCTGTGGGGCGAGAACGAGCAACGCGGCGTGTTCAAGACCACCAACGGCGGCACGACGTGGGCCAAGATCCTGTACGTCGACGAGCGCACCGGCTGCTCCGACCTGGAAGTGGACCCAGTGAACGGTGACAAGGTGATCGTGGGCATGTGGCAGCACCGCCGCTGGCCGTGGTCCTTCAAGTCAGGTGGCCCGGGCTCCGGGCTCTACGTAACCCATGACGGCGGCGCGACCTGGACGCAGCGCACGCAGGACGACGGCCTACCGGAAGGGCACCTCGGCCGTATCGGCCTGGCGATTTCTCACTCGCAGCCGAACGTGGTCTACGCCATCGTCGAGGCCGAGAAGTCGGCTCTGCTGCGTTCCGACGACGGCGGCAAGACGTTCCGCGCCGTCAACACGAACAACAACGTCATCTCGCGGCCCTTCTACTACGCCGACATCCGCGTCGACCCGAAGAACCCGAACCGTGTGTACAACCTGTGGTCGCTGCTTTCGGCCTCGGACGATGGCGGCCGCACCTTCGACATCATCGGCTCCTGGAACACGATCCATCCCGACCACCACGAGCTGTGGATCCATCCGCACAACCCGCGCTTGCTGATCAACGGCAACGACGGCGGCGTCACGATCTCGCAGGACCACGGCCGCACCTGGCGCTTCATCGGCAACCTGCCCTTGGCGCAGTTCTACCACGTGCGAGCTGACAACCAGATCCCTTACAACGTCTACGGCGGCCTGCAGGACAACGGCTCCTGGGTCGGCCCCAACGAGGTGTGGGAGAACGGCGGCATCCGCAACCACCACTGGCAGGAAGTCAATTTCGGCGATGGCTTCGACACCGTGCCGGACCCGCAGATCCCCAACCAGGGCTACGCCATGGCGCAGACAGGCTACCTCGTGCGCTGGAACCTGGACACCGGCGAACAAAAAGAAATCCGACCAGCACCGCCGGCGGAGGACGAGAAGCTGCTGCGCTTCAATTGGAATGCCGGCATCGAATTCGACCCGCACGACCCGACCGGCGCCACCGTCTACTACGGCAGCCAGTACATCCACAAGTCGACTGACCGCGGAGACACCTGGACGATCATCAGCCCGGACCTGACCACCAACAACCCAGAGTGGCAGAAGCAGGCGGAGAGCGGCGGCCTGACGCTGGACGTGACCGGTGCCGAGAACTTCACCTCGATTCTGGCGATCGACCCCAGCCCGGTGCAGGAAGGCGTGATCTGGGCAGCCACCGACGACGGCCGCCTGCACGTGACGCAGGACGGCGGCGAGACCTGGACCAGCGTCGAGGGCAACCTGCCGGGCGTACCGGCCAACACCTGGATCCCGCACGTCAACGCGTCGCCGCACGCCGCCGGCACCGCTTTCGTGGTGCTCGACGACCATCGGCGCTCCAACTGGACCCCCTACGTGCTGCGCACCGACGACTTTGGCCAGACCTGGACGTCGCTGGTGAGCGACAACCTGTGGGGCTATGCCCTGGTGATCGAGCAGGACCCGGTGGACCCGAACCTGCTGTTCCTGGGCACGGAGTTCGGCCTCTGGATCTCGACCGACGCCGGTAGCGGCTGGCTGCGCTTCGAGCACGGCGTGCCGACGGTCAGCGTGATGGACCTGGCGATCCAGGAGACCGAGCACGACCTGGTGATCGGCACCCACGGTCGTGGCTTGTTCGTGCTGGACGACATCCGCCCCCTGCGCGGACTGGCCGCCGAGCACCAGGCGGGAGAGCTCCGCTTGTTCGAGATCCCCACCGCCTACCAGCACGAAGTCGCCCAGACTGGCTCCTCGCGCTTCCCGGGCAACATCGAGTTCCGCGGTGAGAACCCCCGCTACGGCGCGCTGCTCACCTTCTCCCTTCACGGCGACGACCTACCGCACCCGGACGAGGCGAAGGAACGCGAGCGCAAGGCCGCCGAACGCGCTGCCAAGCTGACCGAAGTCGAAGCCGGCGAGAGCACCGAACAAGAACCGGCACGGCGTCGCGGACGGCGCGCTGGCGCAGGTGGTCCAGGCCCAGGCGGCCCCCCGTGGGCGCGCGGCGACGACGGACCGCAGATCGACATCGAGGTCGCGGACGCCAGTGGTGAGGTCATCCGCAGGTTCAAGGCACCCGCCCGCCAGGGTCTCAACCGGACCACCTGGAACCTGGCACGCGACGGCTTCCGTCGGCCAGCGGGGGACTTGCCCTTCTGGATCACGGGAGCACCCACGGGACCGGCCGTACCGCCGGGCACCTACACGGTGACCGTGAAGTTCCGCGACCAGGAATCGAGCCAGACGGTCGAGGTGAAAGCCGATCCGCGCATCGATCCGCCCCAATCGCAAGCGACCTGGGAAGCCCACTACCAGGGCCTGCTCGACGTCGGGGCCCTACAGGAGGTCCTCACCGACGCTGTAGAGCGTATCGACGCGACCAAGACGAGCGTCGACAGCCTGCTGGCCCGCGCCGGTACCCTCAACAAGGAAGCTCTCGAGGCAGAAGAGGAGGAAGGCGGCGAGATAGAAGACGCTGCTTCCGAGACAGCTGACTCAGACACGGGCGACACCGAAGGCGAAGCGGGCAACACCAGCGGCACCGAGGTCGCGGCGACCGAAGAAGACGAGGCAGCCCGCGGTCCATACGGGGAACTGCTCAAGGCCGGCCGTGAGCTGAACGAGCAGCTCGACGGACTGCGCGAACGCCTGGTCGGTCCCGAAGAGAGCAAGGGCATCCAGGAGGACACCGACGCGCAAAGCTACCTGGGCGGTGTCCGCGGCTCGATGAGTTCCTCGTGGGATCCGCCGACGGCGGCACAGCTGGCCTACCTGGAGCGCGTGCGCCAGCAACTGGCGGCAATCCTGGAAGACCTCAACCGCGTCCACGCCGAGGACGTCGCCGCCTTCCGGACCCAGGTGCGCGAGTCGCAACTCGACTGGCTGCCCGAGCAAGAACCTCTGACGCTGCCCGAGTCGGAGTAGCCGGCGAACGACCGTGACACTGACCCACCGAGACGTCGCCGGCTACCCAGTCTGGCGCGACCGTCGCCTCGACGAGCGCGGCACCGTGGAGATCCTCTTCACGGGCCGCGGCTCCCACACCGCTGCCGAGGCTGCCAAAGAACCTCGGCAGCAAGTCCTCGCGGCCGTCGAGTCGACACCACCCGCGTTGGCGATGGCCAAGCAGATTCATTCGGACCTTGCACTACCAGCCCAGCCCGGGCACTGCGGCGAAGGCGACGCCCTGTTCACCACCGAGCCGGATCTGGCGCTGTCCGTGATCACCGCCGACTGTGTACCCGTGCTGCTGGCCGGCAAGCACTGGCTGGCCGCGGTGCACGCCGGCTGGCGTGGGCTGGCTTCGGGAGTGTTGGCGCGGACCCTCGAACACGCGACCGAAGACACCGCCGACCTCACCGCCTGGATCGGCCCGGCGATCGGGCCGTGCTGCTACGAAGTGAGCCCCGAGGTGGCGGACGAAGTCGCACACACCAGCCGTGCCGGCGGAAGCGATAACGAGCCCGTCGTGGTGCCGGGCAAAGCCGAGCGTCCGCACCTCGACCTGCACGCTGCTGCGCGCAACCAGCTGCGCGCCCTGGGACTCGATGCGGCGCGCGTCCACTCGGGGCCGGACTGTACGCGCTGCCGGGACGACGTGCTGTGGAGCTACCGGCGGGAAGGGAAGCGAGCGGGGCGCAACATGGCGTTCATCTGGCGCCGGTCTTGAGGACTCCTGCTGAGGTTTGGCTGCTAAACTTCGGCCTCAATGGATCCACCCTCTCCCTCCGTCTTCATCAGCTATAGTCACGACACCGACGAGCACAAACAGCGTGTCCTGGCGCTGGCGGATCGGCTGCGCCAGGACGGGATCGACGCGATTCTCGATCGCTACGCGGGGTCCCCGGAGGAAGGCTGGCCGAGATGGATGTTCGGACAGATCAAGGCTGCCGACTTCGTGCTCGTCGTCTGTACCGAGACGTATTACCAGCGCTTCTGGGGCCTGGCGCTGGACGGGCTCGGTGTGAACTGGGAAGGCGCCATTCTCACTCACTCCCTCTACGCCGCCCGTAGCTGGAATCCGCGCTTCGTGCCTGTCCTCTTCGACACCGAAGACAAGTCACACATCCCCGAGATCTTCAGCGTCTCCTACTTCTCAGTCTCCACAGAAGCAGGGTATCTCGACCTCTACCGCCACCTGACAGGTCAACCCGAGACACCGCCCCCGCCCATTGGCCCACCACGAGAACTCCCGCCGTCCGACCGCCCTGACCCCCTCTTCGAGAGCGACGAAACCCGCGGCTTCTCCAAAGAGCTACAGTCCGCGCGACAGGAAAGGAAAGCCCTGTCACTCCGAGGCGAGGACATCACTACCGTCCAGGAACGCATCCTCGACCTGAGACGCAAGCTGCGCGCCGGACCACAGCTGCAAGCCGGGGACCTGTTGCTCGACCGCTTCGAGCTGGTGGAGGAGATCGGTCACGGCGGCTTTGCGGTGGTGTGGAAAGCCTGGGACGAGGAGGACGAGGTAGTTGTCGCGGTCAAGGTGCTGCACGGCCAGTACTGCAAAGACCGCACTCGCCGCCAGCGCTTCTTCAACGGCGCCAGGCGCATGGCGAAGTTGCACCATCCGCACGTCGTCAAAGTGCTGCACCAGAAGCAGGTCGACGATGGTCATTACTTTTTCGTGATGGAGTACCTGCCCGGTGGTGACTTCCGGCAAGCCGTCTGCAGCGGTGCTCTCTCGCAAGATGAACGCCTACAGGTCGTGCGTCAGATCGGAGATGCACTGGAATACGCCCATGAAAGACAGGTAATCCACCGCGACGTCAAACCCCACAACATCCTGCTGGACACAGATGGCACCCCCAAGCTGACCGATTTCGACCTGGTGCGCGCGCTCGAGTCAACGCAGGGGACCAAGACCGGCTTCTTGGGTACACCGCTGTACGCGGCACCGGAGATGATGGAACGCCCACAGGACGCAGGGCCCGCGGCGGATGTCTATGGATTGGGGATGACGGCGCTGTTTGCCCTGGCGGAGCGGGAACTGCCGCTGTCCCTGATGCGGGGAGTCGATGCCTTCCTGGCAGACTTGCAAGCACCAGAGCCCATCAAGAAGGCAGTCCATCGGGCGGTAGCATGGAACGTCCAAGAGCGGTTCAGCTCAGTAGCGGAGTTCTGCAGCGCGTTGGAGCTGCCCCGCAAGCCGACCCGGGTGGAGCCGCAAGCTGCACGATCAACGCGACCGCGACTAGCCTGCGGGAGTACGGGAGAGATTCTGCCACCGACCCAGGTCCGCGAGCGCCAATACGGAGAATTGGGCATCGAGCTGGTGCACGTACCGGCCGGTGTGTATCCGATGGGTGCCAAGGGCATCAAGTACGCCGAACCAGTTCACCAAGTACAACTCAGCGAGTTCTGGATCGGCAAGTACCCCGTGACCCGCGAGCAGTACGCCGCGTTTCTGAAGGCCCATCCAGATCATGCGAAGCCACTCTTGTGGACCGAGGAGGGCTTTCAGCAGCCACGTCAACCCGTGGTCGGCGTGAACTGGCACGATGCCAAAGCCTTCTGTGGGTGGATCGGCGCACAGCTCCCCACCGAGGCGCAGTGGGAAGCCGCGGCGCGCGGCCCAGAGGGTCGGCCGTATCCATGGGGTCCTGCTGAGCCGACGAAGCAACTCGCCTGCTTCGGGCAAGACTGGGAGACGGGAAGTCCGGAAGCGGTCGATGCGCTACCCGAGGGTCAGGGGCCGTTTGGCACCTGGGCTCAGGCGGGCCACGTCTGGGAATGGTGCGAGGACGGCTGGGATGAGAATGCCTACGCCGAGCGCGCGAAACGCATTCTGGAAGATCCCGCCCATGCCGCCGACAAATCTGCGTATCGTGTGCTGCGCGGCGGGTCTTGGGCCCACCAGGCCAGGAACCTGCGGGCCGCGTCCCGGAACAGGCTCAGGGCCGACTATCGGTACCGGAGCATCGGGTTCCGTGTCTGTGTGTCGTCCTCCGAGCCTTGATTCTTGGCCCTTGGGCCTTGTTCCCCTTCCGGTTTCCCCCTCCGTGTTGACAGTGACACTGTCAACACTCCGGCAGCATTGACAATGTCAACACGTCAACAACCGAAGCCCAGAACTCCGCGCCACGAAGCCAGCGAACGCTCCAGCGTGGTCAGATCACCGCGAGCGAGCAGAGCCAGGCGCTTGCGGAACCGCTGGGTAGCCTTCTTGCCAACCTCGATTCCCTGTCGCGAGATTCGGTAGCCCAGGTACGGCTGGGTACCGATGGAGCTGCGGATGTGCCCCTTGCGAACATTCAAGGCCAGGCGGCGCTGCTGCCACAGCCAGGCCCGGACCTCGCCACCGCCAAACGCGTGGCGCGCTCCTGCCGGGCCTGCGCGGCACAAATGCGCGCCTCGTTCAAGGGCAGGTCTTCGCGCTTCAGACTCCAGCGTCCATCGACCTTCCGCGCCGGAAGGTCGCCCTGGCGTATGCGGTACCGGAGCTGAAGCTCCGACTTCCCAAGCAACCGTGCGGCTTCCGACAAGGACAATTCCATGTCGACATTGGTAACAAAATTTCCCCGTGCACGTCAAGAACCACGATGCTACAAACCGAACCCAGCAGAATCTTAGCTTAGGAAGAAATTCTAGGCATTCCGGAACAAGGCTCAAATACCAAGTCTCAAAGCTCGGAGGACGACACACAGACACGGAACCCGAAGTACCGGTTCCGATCGTCGGCCCCGTACCTGTTCCGGTACGCGGCCCGCAGGTGCCAGGCCTGGGAGGCCCAAGACCCGCCGCGCAGCACACGAACCGCAGGATCTCGACTGGTGGAGAGCGGATCTGTTGACAAAGTGTCAACACGTTTCTGGTACGCCTTCTCGTCCCAGGCATCCGCACACCACTCCCAGACGTTGCCGGCTTGGTCCAGGGTACCGAAGGGCCCAGCCCCCTGGGGATAGGCATCCACCGGCGTGGTCTTACCCACGTGGGCGTTCCAGTCGTCATCGGCAAAATTTGCAACTTCAGGTGTTGGCTCGCCCTCACCCCACGGGTATTTTCGACCCTCTGGCCCACGCGCGGCCGCTTCCCACCGCGCCTCGCTCGGGAGTTCCAGCCCCGCCCACGCGCAGTAGGCCTGTGCCTCGTTCCAGCTCACGCCCACCACCGGTTGATCCGGCTGGTTGAACTGCTTGTCGTCCCAGATTTCCGGCTTCGGCTGGTCCGGCTTTGCCTCCAGGAACTCCTGGAACTGCGCATTGGTCACCGGGTACTTGCCGATCCAGTAGGGGCTGAGCCGCACTGCGTGGAAAGGCTTCTCGTCGTCGGTAATGTCATCAGCTCCCATCGGATACTCCCCACCGGGAACGAAGACCAGCACCGAACCGTCCTTCTCATGCACCCGCTCCTGCCCGGCCCTCGCCTCTTCCCCGCTACGCGCAGGTTCGGCGACCGGCCCCCCTGCAGGATGCGCCTCCTTGCCCAGCAGCTCCGCCGCCAGCCGCCGGACCGCCGCAGTCGCTTCCGCGTTCTCGGCCAGCCGGCCGACAATCTCGACACCGGATTCCTCGCCCACCCGAGCCTCTCGCCAGCCGCGCAATCCCCGCAGCGGGCGCAGCGCGTGGTAGCACTCGTCCGAGCTGTCCAGCCCGCGCTGCAGCGCTTCCAGGAACGGTAGCGGCGTGCTGACGTGTGCATCACGCAGGCAGTCATCGACCAGAGAAGCGTCCTGCGCCAGCACGCCGGCACGCAAGCAGGCGTCCATCAGCGGCCGGAAGAGGGACGGCGTGCTCAGGCCCAGCGCTAGCAGGATCACCTCGCGCCACCACTTCTCCCCGAAGTGCTCGGCCAGTTCGTCCAGCCCGCCCGGTTCCCCCACGCGGTTCTGGAAATACAGAGCGCACAGATACTCCTGGAAGCTCAAGTGCAAGAAACCGTAGTTGCCCTCGCCCACTGCCACCAGAACGCCGCTCTGTTGCCGAATCTCCTCCAGCAAGCTGAGACCTTCTTCGGGATCGCGGCCCAGTTCGCGCAGAGGCTCGCGCAGCTGCTCGGCCAACTCGACGCCCGGGGCTTCCCGCTCTTCTGCGCGGTGCAGATAGTAAGCCAGCGGCTGCAGCAGGGTCATGGCTTCCTTGGCCGACAGGTCGATCCGTAGCCCCTTGGCGCCGCGCCAGGTTTCCAGCAGCACCATTACGCACTCTTCGTACAGGTCGACGCGACGGCCCGGCAGGCTGCGACGGTCACGGTGGACGAGGCACAGGTTCTGCAGCATCAGCGGATTGGTGGCGAGCTTCCGCAAGCTCTCGGTGCGCGGATCGTCGCCTTCGAAGATGTCGGCGCACAGGCGGTCGGCCTTGGCGTCGGCAGCGGCTTCCAGCTCGGCTTCGCCGTCCGTGGTGTCCACATCACCCAGCGTCGCCACCGCCTCGCCGACTCCTTCCAGGCGCTCGACCACCCGGTACCAATCGCGAATGAAACGCCGCGCCTCTTGCGGCTTCAAGTCCTGGACGTGCAGCTCCAGGAAGCGACCGCCCAGGCGGGCATCGCCTTGGTAGCCGGCGTAGCGACTGGTGACGACGAAGCGGCTGCGCGGGTACTGGTCCAGAGCCTTGTCCAGCCAGGCTGAAACGGCGGCACGCTCGCTCGGGTCGGCGACTTCGTCGAGGCCGTCGAGCAGCACCAGCAGGCCGCCCCGGTCACGCAGGTACTGCGCGAGCTTGCGGCAGCGCTCGGGACTCTCGGGGCCGTCGAGTTGGAAGCCCAGCGCCGCTTCGAGTGCGGCCGCGAAGCCGGCGGTGGGATCGGGCAGACGGCGCAGCTCGATCAGCACGGGGATGGTTTCCGCCGGCAAGCCGAGCGCCACCGGACCGGCCGGTTCGGTGGCCAGCTGGACGAAGTGCTTGAGCAGGGTCGTTTTGCCGCTGCCTGGATCGCCGAGCACAACGACGCCCGGTAGCTGGTAGCGCTGGGCGAGTTGCAGGGCTTGGTCGAAGGGAAGATCCCGGCGCTCGTCCTGTTGTTCCTGCGCCAACTTCCGCAGATCCCTGCGGCTGCGCACCTCACCGTGTTCTGCCTCGAACATGCTGTGCCGCACGTTGGCGCGCAGCGGCACGTAGACCTTCTCCAGCTCCAGCCCGACGCGCAGCTTGGTGACGAAGCCGGCCAGGCGCAGGTAGGCGTGCTCGGCGCGCAGGCGTTCCAGGTAGCGGGGCAGGGTTGGCGGGGCTTGTGCGGGAGGCGTCTTCGGCGCGGATGTCACCGGCTGAGCTTCGACTTCCTGAGAGCTGCTGGTTTCCAACTCCTTCAACCAGTTCAGCTGCAGCGGCCAGACGCCGTCTTCCGCATGCTTGGCCACCGGCCGCCGTACCCAGCCGCCACCGTCCGCATCAAAGCGACGCAGCCAGACCTCTCCTTGCCCTGCCATCGGCTTCAGACAGACCAGGCTGTAGCCGTTCTCGATCTTGGAGCCCTGATAGCACGCTGCCGCCGAAAAGACGACGTAGTTCCCGCCTTCCAGCGGCTCGACCCACTTTTTGTGCTCGTGGCCATGAAGCAAAAAACGAAAATCTTGTCGCAAGCCACGGCTGAAGTCGTTCTCTTCCGCCTCGACTAGCCAGTTCGGTGGATGATGTGCCAGCGCGATGCGGACATCGGCGGAGCGCAGCTCGGGGGCGAGCTTCTGCTGCTGCCAATCGCCCGCCATCCACAGCTGGCCCTTTTCGCCGTTGCGATGGCAGGACCAAGCGGAATTGAAACCACCGATGCCGACGCGCAAGCCGTCGAAATCGCGAATCGCCGTGTAGATCAGGTGCTGGGCGTGGTCAGCTGGCAGCAGGTGTTGATAACCGTGGCGGTTCAGCGCGTCGCGGTATGGCTTCAGCCGGACGGTGACCTGCTGCCAGTCGATACCGGCTTGCTGGACCATCTCGACGACGTCGGACAGCTCCTTCAATCCCGCTTGCCAGGTCTTGACCATGGTCGAGACCTGAGTGCGGTCGACGTCGTGGTTGCCCGGCACCAGGAAGACATTGGTCTTCAGCAGGGATGGCTCGAAGGCGGTCCGCACCGCCTCCAGGAACTTGAAGGCCACATCGAACTGGTCACGCAGGTTACGCCCCTCTTCCGGCCCCAGTTGCCCAAAGGCGAGATCCCCGGTGAAGAAGATCAGGTCCGGGCGCAATCCCTCGTCACGTTGTAAGCGTTGCAGGTCGTCGACCAGCTTGCGCGTCACGCGTTCGGCATCCCAACCGTGCTTGGGATTGCAGGCGTGCAGATCAGAAAGGTGTAGCCAAGTCAGAAACAAAGAATCTCAGGCCCCGTGCAGTGATGATGTAGCAGTGATGATGTAGCAGTGATGATGGAACTGTGCAGCATGATACCGGATGCGGCTTGGCCGCAGGCCCGGGGGAGAGTGATATCCTCCCCGCCAGCTCATGAAAACTTGGCTCGGCTTCGCGCGCGGCATCGACCGCTTGAATGACCTCGTTGGCCACGGCATCCGCTGGCTGGTGCTGGCGATGGTGCTGCTGGGCGCCTACAACGCGGTGGGGCGCTATGTCGGACGCTCGCTCGACCTACAGCTGAGTTCCAACGCCTATCTCGAGGCGCAGTGGTACATGTTCAGCCTAGTCTTCCTGCTCGCCGCGGCCTATGCGCTCGGGCACGACAACCACGTACGGGTGGACGTGCTCTACTCGCGCCTGTCGCCGCGCGGACGCCTGTGGATCGACCTGGTGGGCAATCTGCTCTTCCTGCTGCCCTTCTGCGTCTTCATGCTGTGGGTCTCGTGGCCCTCGGTGGCCAACTCGTGGAAGGTATGGGAGGGCTCTCCGGACCCCGGCGGCCTGCCGCGGTATCCGCTCAAGAGCATGATCTTGGTGGCTTTCGTGCTCATCCTGCTCCAGGGAGTGTCGCTGACGATCCAGAACATCGCACGCCTGCGTGGAATCCTGCCGTTCGAAGACGACGACTCTCCGATGGAACATGAGCCGCTGACGGACGGAGGGCACCTGTAGTGGAAGGCGACTGGATGGGGCCGCTGATGTTTGTGGTCGCCTTCTTCCTGATTTTCTCGGGATATCCGGTGGCCTTTTCACTCGGGGGCACAGCGCTGATTTTCGCCGTTCTCGGGGTCGAGATGGGCTTCTTCGATTGGGGGCTGCTGTTCGCCATGCCGGAGCGCACGTTCGGCATCATGTCGAACTCGATCCTGCTGGCGGTGCCGTTCTTTATCTTCATGGGCACGGTGCTCGAGAAGTCGCGCCTGGCGGAAGATCTGCTCAAGACGATTGGCACGCTCTTCGGCCGTCTGCGCGGCGGGCTGGCGCTGGCGGTGGTTTTCGTGGGTGCGCTGCTGGCGGCGGCAACGGGCGTGGTGGGTGCGTCGGTGGTGGCGATGGGGCTGATCTCGCTGCCCGTGATGATGCGCTACAACTACTCGCCCGAGTTGTCGACCGGCGTGATCACCGCCGCCGGGACGCTGGGACAGATCATTCCGCCGTCTGTGGTGCTGGTGGTGCTGGCGGACCAGTTGGGAATCTCGGTGGGCGATCTTTTCGTCGGCTCACTGCTACCCGGTGTGATGTTGGCGGGCCTGTACGGGGTGTACGTCGCGGGTGTCGCCACGTTCCGCCCCGAAGCCGCACCGGCGCTGCCAGCGGAAGAGCGCAGCATGCCGGTTGGCCAGTTGCTCAAGCAGGTGGTGGTCGTGATGCTGCCGCCGCTGGTGCTGATCGTGCTGGTGCTGGGCAGCATCTTCTTCGGCATCGCGACGCCGACCGAGGCTGGGGCACTGGGTGCCGTCGGCGCGATGGGCTTGGCCTTGCTGCACCGCCGCCTGGACCGCAAGGCCCTCACCGCGACGCTGGATGAGACGACCAAGCTGACCACCATGGTGGTGATGTTGCTGATCGGCTCGACGGCGTTTGCACTGGTGTTCCGCGGTCTCTACGGCGACGTGTGGATCGAGGAGTTGCTGACCAACTTGCCGGGCGGTGTGATCGGTTTGCTGATCGTCGCCAACCTGACGATCTTCATTCTCGGCTTTTTCCTCGACTTCTTCGAGATCGCTTTCATCATCGTGCCGCTGCTGGCACCGGCCGCGCGCTTGCTGGGTATCGACATGGTGTGGTTCGGCGTGATGATCGGCATGAACCTGCAGACGTCGTTTCTGACACCGCCGTTCGGCTTCGCGCTCTTCTACCTGCGCGGCGTGGCGCCGAAGGAGATCCGTACGACGCAGATCTACCGCGGCGTCTTGCCGTTCATCGGCATTCAGATCTTCGGCCTGCTGATGCTGATTCTCTTCCCCGAGCTGGTCACGGCACTGCTGGACTGACAGCACTGCTGGACTGGCGGCACTGCTGGAAGGTGCCTCTCGACGGAGCGGCACGCGGCAGGAACGCCGCTGCGGAAACAAGCGTCAGGGTAGCGCGTCCGGCGGCACCGGGCCGGGCTCGCGGCCGATGCGGCGGGCGACGTACTCGGGGATGGGCCGCAGCCGTGGCGGCACGTCGAGACCGAAGAGGCCTCGATCCGATCTCTCGGTGACGACCGGCTCGGACGTTACCGGCTCGGACATCGCGGGTTCAGACGTCACGGCACGGAAGACACGTGCCGCGGGGATCTCGCTCAGGCCGAGCACTTGCAGGTAGCGAAAGTGGCGCGGCAAGACGTCACGCCACTGACCGGCACCGTGCACAGCGACCAGCTCGGCGTCGGCGGGACGGTACTCGGCATTGGGCGGTTCTAGACTGAAGTAGAGCAGCGCCCAGGGCAGATCGTCCGTGCGCAGGTCCAGCTCGACGTAGCCGCTGACCGGCTCACCCCAGTCCAGGGTGACGACGTTGCGCAGACGTGGGTGGGGCATGATCTCGACGGGCGCGCGCACGCTGGATGGAGTCGACAGGAAGATCTCCGACGGTGCGGCAGCTGCTGACGGCAAGCCCCAGCGGCCGGTGGGGGGGCGCCCCCAGAGCTGCGGCTTGGGATCGTTCTCGGTCGCCGTTGCGGCGCCAGCGGACACCAGGGGCAGCGGCAACCAGCCTCGCACCAAACCCAGCTGGTGCTGCTCTGCGACGTGCCAGCTACCGTCGGACACCAGTACCGTTTCGAAGTCGTCGTCCTCGCTGTAGCGAACCTGCAGACTCACCAGCAGCCCACCCTTGCCCCAGGTGCTGCGCACTTCGGCGTGCAGACGATTGTTGCCCGCACGTAGCAGGGGTGCCGGATCGTAGACGTCGAGCGGCGCACCAGCGCGGTAGCGGTTGGACCCGAGCCGCTGACCGTTGACGAAGACGACGTACTCTTCATCCCCGAGCAACCACAGGCGCGCGGCGGACGGCTGCGCCGGCAGTGCGAAGTCGCGCAGGGCGTAGAACGCCGACGGCACGGCTTGCTCCTCCGGCGCCGCGGCCCAGATCCAGCTGGCGTCGGCCACCGGTGAGTTCCAGGCAAGCAGCACCTGCCAGCCGCGATCGGCCACGGTGAACACCAGCACCGCGACGAAGAGCATCCATCCCCAGCGCCGAGCGTGACGCGGCAGGTCATCCTGGGCAGCAAGGTCTGGAGGCACTTCGGGAGGCTTGGAGTTGGCGTGAACGGGCAGGTGGTTCTCCTTGGAGGCAGCCGCGTGGGCGACACCGATGCTATCTCACAGCAGCCGTCTCACGGCAACACGATCGCCTGCTGGCGCGTGGAGGGACACTTCGGGGCGGCTACATGCGGCCGTGGCGCAGGATGGAAATCAGCAACCAGAAGCCCATCAAGGCGGCGACGACGAAGCCGACGAGACCGAAGAGCGAGATGTCGTAGACCAGCGGCGGCGTCTTGGCCAGCACGACGATCGACGAACCGACGATCAGCGCGGCGAGGACCAGCGCGAAAGCCAGGCGATTGCTGATGCGATCGTAGGTCAGGGTCAGGCGGTCCAGTCCCAAGAGTTCGATGCCGGCGCGTGCCTTGCCGCTGCGCAACTGTCGCAGTACATCACGGCTGGCCAGCGGTAGTTCACGCGCGGCCTCCAGCGTCTCGGCACCGGCCTCGAACAGGTCCGCCGCCAGGCGCGCCGGGCGCCAGCGGTTCAGGTGGATACGGCGGATGAAGGGAGCGGCCTGTGAGACGATCTCGAAATCCGGATCGAGGCTGCGGCACAGGCCTTCGACGTTGGTCAGCGCCTTGATGGTCAGGAAAACGTCCGCCGGGATGGTCAAACGGTGGCGAGCTGCGACCTCCAGCAACTGCTGCAGCGCCTCGCCGATCTGCATTTCTTTGAGCGGCTGGTAGAAATGACGATCTGTGAGCGCCATGACGTCGCGTTGCAGCACGGCCTCGTCCGGCACTTCGTCGACCCGGCACAGGCCGAGCAGCGCCGCGGCGACTACCGATTCGTCGCGCTGCACGATGCCGGCGACCAGCGAGGCGAAGCTCTCGCGGCTGCCGCGGTCGAGCCGCCCCATGAGGCCGAAGTCGAGGTAGCAGACGACACCATCGGCCTGCACCAGCAGGTTACCTGGGTGTGGATCGCCGTGGAAGAAACCGTGGACGAAGAGCTGTTCCATGGTCAGCTCAGCGACCCGGGCGGCGACCTCGCTCGGTCGTGCGCTCGCCCTCGAGCCGGACTCCAGACTGGACCTGGAGCTGGAGCTGGAGCCGGAATCGAGTCCGAGTTCTCGCAGGCCCGCGCTATCGGACACTTTGACGCCCTCGACTCGCTCCATCACGAGCACGCGGTCAGTGGTCAGGCTCCGGTAGACCCGCGGTACCTTGACGCGCGGATCGCCGCGGAACTGCCAGGCGAAGCGCTCCAGGTGTGCCGCCTCTTGCAGGTAGTCCAGCTCGCGCTCCAGCGACACCGAGAGCTCGTCGACAACGCGCGTCGGCTGGTGAGTCTGCCAGCCCTCGAGGTGACGCTCGGCCAGCTGTGCCAGCTCGTGCATGATCTCGAGATCAACCTCGACCATCCGGCGCACCTTCGGGCGCTGCACCTTGACCACCACAGCCTCACCGGCAACGGTCGTGGCCGCATGTACCTGCCCGATCGACGCGGCCGCCAGCGGCTTCGGATCGAAGCTTGCGAAGGCCTCCTCCAGCGGCAGCTCCAACTCCGCCTCGACGATGTCGCGCACCTCTTCGAAGGCGAAGGGCGGCACGGCATCCTGCAGCCGGGCCAGCTCGTGCAACAGCGCCACAGGCACCAGGTCGGGACGCGTGGACAGAAGCTGGCCGGCCTTGATGAACGTGGGGCCGAGGTCTTCCAGCAGCATGCGCAAGCGTTCCGCGGAACTGAGCGCATGCAATTCGCCGTCCCCAGAAGCCGACAAGCCGCGTCGCAGAATGCGATCCAGGTGCAGCTTGTCGAGCAGGTCCCCGTAGCCGTAGCGCAGCAGCATCCCGAGGATCTGACGGTAGCGCTGGACGTGGCGGTAGGTGCGTCCGATGGCGTTGAGGCGGCGGGTTGGCATCGATTGCAGCATAGCAGCCGCGATACAATCAGCTCACCATGAGCCGCGCTTCGACCGACACCGCCGCTCTCACCAGCACGGTGGAGAACTACCTCAAGACGATCCTGGTCGAAGGCCTGCACCGGGACGACGACCTGGTGCCGATGGGGCAGATCGCCTCGGCACTCGAGGTCGCGTCGGGCACCGTCACCGCCATGGTCAAGACACTGGCCGATGGCGGGCTGGTCAGCTACGAGCCGTACAGCGGCGTGCGCCTGACCCACGACGGTCGCCTGCTGGCCACGAGGGTCCTACGCCGCCACCGCCTGGTCGAGCTCTTCCTGGTGGAAGTGATGAAGATGGACTGGACCGAGGTCCACGACGAGGCCGAGCGACTGGAGCACGCGGTGTCCGACCGCCTGGTCGACCGCATGGACGAGATGCTCGGCCATCCGGACGTCGACCCGCACGGTGACCCGATTCCGACCGCCCAGGGCGTGATGCCCGAGCGCGAGTACCAGACGCTGCTGACCTGCGGCAGCGCCCCGCAGCGCGTGGTGCGAGTGCGCGACCAGCAGGCCGACTTCCTGCGCCTGGTCGAGCGCCGCGGCCTGATGCCCGGCAGCGTCCTACGCTTGCTGCAGCGCGATCCCGCCGCCGAGACGGTCAGCCTGAGTCTGCCGGCCTCGGGCATGGGAACAAACGAGAAGCCGGCCGACGGTACCGGCGAGCGGACCGTCGACCTGGGTTTCGGGGCCGCCGCCAAGATCCTCGTCGAGCCGGCTTGAGGGGCGTGTGGTTCGGACTGTACGGGCTGGAGAGGGCCGCGAGCCGCGTCTAGAGCTTCAGCTCCATCACCCGCGACAACATCGTGCCGCTCAGCGGGTCGTACACCGCGATCACCACGTTGTGCGGACGGTTGCGCATCCGCACCTCCGTCTCGTAGACCGCGTACTGCCCCGGCTCCGGTAGGCTCGGTCCCTGCAGCTTCATCGGGATGACGGGCATGTCGTTGCGGTTGCCCTGTTCATCGAGTACCGCGACGCGCAGCTCCAGCTCCGAAACATACAGGTTGCCCTGCGGCAGCATGGTGACCAGATCCATCGGGATGGCAACTTTCAACGGTACTTCGATGCGCCCGAAGTTCCGCTTCTTGGCTTGGCCGAACTGCACCTGCAATGGCTGCGCTCCCGGCAACTCGCCCACCAGCAGCGCGCTCTCGACCATGAAGCTGGTCTCGTTGGTGCGCGACATGTCGAGGAAGCTCGAACGATAGCGGGCCTTGAAGCCGGGGCGCTGGATCTCGACCTCGATCTTGCGCTGCTCGTCATCGCCGCGCCACTGTGGCGTGAAGCCGAGCCAGTAATACGAGCGGGTGTCCGAGATCACCGTATCGAAGGCATCCAGACGGGCACCATCGATCAGCGGCCGACCACCGGTTTCCTCGGCCAGCATGTGTAGGGTCGAGTGTGTCTCGCGTTCGCGTAACTCAAGCGTCAGTGTATCGGCACCGCTCAGAGAGCCACCATCCGCAGCATTGACATGCGACGGTGCCTGGCCGGGAGCGTCGATCGGATAGAGCGTGTAGCCGAGACGGTTGGCAGTGTCGAACAGGGGTCCATACAGCCGCTCGCCGGAGATCTGCTCACCGTAGCCGACCACCGGGCCGGTCGCGTTGAGAACGAAGTCCGTCGGCGAGTACGGCCAGCCACCGGACACCAGCAACATCACCTTGCGGCCGGGCGGCTTGGCGAAGCTGCGCAGCGTCGCCGTGGAGGCGGTAACGATCTTCTCGATCTTGCGCTCCAGGCGTCGGATGTAAGGTCGGACCAGCTCCGCCGGCGGCAAGCGGTCGAACTCGGAGACGCGCGGCGGAGGCGTGGCATCGCCCTGCTGCCCAGGCAGCTGATCGGCCGCTTCGAGCGCGGCGTTCACCGCTGAATCGAGCACTTCATTCTGGCGCAGATCCTCGTCATTGAAGCGTACGTCGTTGAGATTGACAGCACCGTAGGCACCGCGGCTCTGAGCGTTCTCCAGAACCTCGCGCAGTTTGTCGCGATCCTGCTCCCAGGAAGTCAGCATCTCGACGCGTTCGCCAGTGAAGGCGACAACGGCCATGCGATCCTGGGGCCCCATGTCCCCCAGCCGCTCGATCAGGCCCTTGATCACTAGGTCACGGTCGCGCGCCACGGTGAACATCTCGTCGAGGAACACCAGGTAGCTGGTCCCCACGGACTGTCCACTCTGGATGCCGGGGGCCTCGCGGAGGTCGGCAGTGGCCTCTCCGGAGGTCACCGCGGTACCCGCCGCCACCTCGGAGAAGAAGTCGATCGGCACTTCTTCGCCTTCCACGAAGAGCTTGAAGTCCTCCGGCGACAGCCCCGAGACACGGTTGCCGTCCCGGTCCTCGACGACCACTTCCAGGTTCACGACGCGCACCTCGACGATCTCGCCGAAAGTGCCTTCCACGGAAGTATTGGACTGCGCAGCCAAGGGCACGGCCGCGGCAGCAGCGAGCAGTAGCGCCAAGGTGGCACAGCTCAGTTCTTGTAAGTTCATCGGAATCTCCTTCCAGATCTGGAACGATATCGGGCGGGTAGCAGCGGCAGACTGCCGCGAGAAATCCTAGCAAGCTACGTGCCGACCCCACGGGTGCCCGCGGCCGGTGGGAACGGCCTTCTACTGTAACTCGTCGGACTCCCAATCTCAGCGCTCCGGGAGAACGAAGTACTCGTCCGCTGAAAAGGAGCTGGCTGAGCACCTAGGTCACGGAGAGCCAGGGTAGTAGCAGCCCGTGTCAGCACCGGTAGCAGAAGGCAGCAAATGATGGTAGCGGTACGCAGCTCTTCTAGCATCTGGTGATCTCCTCTGACAGCTAGAGGCAAGGCGAGGGCAGCGAGGCAACCGCTGTACCCAACCACAGATTGGTTCCGCGTGCATTCTGGATCGCGGCGAAGAGAACAGACGGCAAGGCTGATCACAGCCCTAGAATGCCCTGAGTCCAAGGGATCCCACGACCGAATGTCCCCTCAGGAGGACACTTGAACTACCTCAGCTCTTGCTCGCTGGTCAGCTCAGCTACCTGTCGACACGCAGGCGCCTCAGAGAGATAGAAATATCTCAGTAGGGTCTTTTCCACCCTCTCTGGCCCTACCCAGATATCTCCAGAGGGCACCCAGAGAGAGACGGGGCTAGACACCCCCACAGGCATGGACTAAACTATCTGGCAGGCCTTTAAGGTCTTCCTATGTGATCTGTTGTCGGATTAGGAAAGAGGGGAGTTCCGGAACGGGCCCCCATGACTCTCTGGCAAAGAATTTGCATTCAGCATTTGACCGTAGAGTCGGCACGTCGACTCCCGAGAACGGCGACAACCGTTGAATGTCAGAACTTGGAGAATGGTGGAATGAGACGGATACTCAGCTTACTTATCTGCGCGCTGGTGCTCGCTGCACTGGTGCCGATGTTTGCCCAGGGACAGCAAGGATTCAGCATCATCGTCAACGCCAACAACCAGGTGAATGGCATCAGCAAGTCCGACGCGAACAAGATGTTCCTACGCAAGACCAAGAAGTGGGACAACGGCGAGACGGTAGAGCCCGTCGATCTGCCGGCCGACTCGACTGTCCGTGCTCGATTCTCCGACACGGTCCTGGGTCGTGACGTCAATGCGATCAAGAGCTACTGGCAGCGCCAGATTTTCTCCGGTCGCAACACGCCGCCGCCCGAGCGGGACAGCGAAGCCGAGGTCATCGACTTCGTGCGCAGCAACCCGGGCGCCATCGGCTACGTGTCCTCCGGCGCATCGCTGCCTTCCGGCGTCAAACGGATCACGCTGCTCGACTGACCGGTCCCGCGCCCACGCCGCTGATCAGCCAACGACTTCGGCAGATCGTCGCAGAACACGGCCACCTGAATCAGGTGGCCGTAACTGTATCTGCCTCGATAGCCGGCAAGCTCGCTCGAGACGGGAAGCCTCAGTACGCGGCCAACAGACGGGCCGCATCCTCGATCTGCGCCTCCTGCAGCAAGAAGGCGTCTTCGAGCGGTGGTGCATAGGGCACCGGCGTGTCGAGCGACCCCAGAACACGCACCGGTGCGTCCAGGAACTCGAACACCTCTTCCTGAATCTGCGCCGCCAGGCTCTCTCCGATACCGCCGGTACGCGTGTCCTCATGTGCGATCAAGACCTTGCCGGTATGGCCAGCAACGGCCAGAACGGCGTCGCGGTCCAGCGGCACCAGGCTGCGCAGGTCGAGCACGGCGGCTTCGATGCCATCCGCGGCCAACCGATCCGCGACACGCAGGCAGTGGTGGACATAGGCACCGTACGAGATCAGTGCCAGGTCGCTGCCGGCACGGCGCAGCGCGGCCTTGCCGAGTGGTAGCGGCTCGGGTGCTCCCGGTTCCAGACGCTGCTTGATCCGCGGCTCGCGGTACAGCGCGATGTGTTCGTAGTAGAGCACCGGGTCCGGATCCGCAACGGCAGCAGCCAACAGCGCGCGCGCATCCTCGGGCGTCGACGGTGCGACGATTTTGAGCCCCGGCGTCCGGTAGAACCAGGCTTCGGTATTCTGGCTATGGTAGGGCCCGGCGCGGCGCAGACCACCCCAGGGCATGCGCACTACCATCGGCACCTCGCCACCCCAGCGGTAGCGAATTTTGGCCGCGTTGTTGACCAGCTGGTTGAAGCCGCTGGCGACGAAGTCGTTGAACTGGATCTCGCCAATCGGCCGCAGGCCGGCGAGGGCCGCGCCGATGCAGGCGCCCAAGATGCCGCCCTCGGCTAGCGGTGCGTTGACGATGCGATCGCCGAACTCGTCGAGCAGCGGCCGCAGGAGCAGGAAGGCATTGCCGTAGGCACCACCGACGTCCTCGCCATAGACAAAGGTACGGGCGTCGCCACGCAGCGCATCGCCGACGCCGAGCATGACGGCCTCCAGCAGCGTGCTGCCTTTCGGATCGACCGGCAAACCCGGCTCGAGCGGCGGCAACTCCGCGGCCGTGGGTGCTGCCGCTCGACGCTGCTCCAGGATCTCGACGTGCCGGCGGATGGGACCCTCCGCGTCGACGCCCTGCCCGGCCTCTTGCGCTGCCGGCCAGGGCGCCTCGATCACCGCGCGGGCCTCGCGCTCGACCAGCTCTTCGGCCTCGCGCCGGAGCTGCTCCAGTTCGCCATCGGCCAGCAACCCCTGTTCCCGCAGGCGCTCAGCGTACTGCGCAATCGGATCGCGCTGGCGCCAGTAGGCGTAGGCGTCCGGGTTGGCGTAGCCACCGGGCTGCAGTGGCGGGTAGTCCCAGCCGGACTGCGCGCTCGACTGTGAACTCGATTGCCAGCTCGACGGGGGCTCCTTGCCCAGATAGAGCATGTCGTCGTGGTGAGCGTGGCCGCACATGCGCATGGCGACCAGTTCCAGGAGCGCCGGCCCTGCTCCCTGACGCGCTCGCTCGGCGGCCCAGGTGAAGGCCGCGACGATCGCCTCGGGATCAGTGCCGTCGAGCGTGATGCCGGGAATGCCGTAGCCCGAGGCCTTGTCGGCAAAGACTCGCACCTGGCTCTGCTCGGCCACCGGAGTCGACAGCGCCGTCTGGTTGTTCTGCACGCAGAAGAGCACGGGCAGGCGGTGAACGGCGCACAGGTTGATCGCCTCGTGCCACTCACCGAGCGAGGTGCCGCCTTCGCCGATGAACGACACCGCCACCCGACCGTCGCCCTGGCGCGCCATGGCCATGCCGATGCCGGCGATGGTGGTCGTCGAGATGGACAGCGGCGCGGTGGCCGGCAGGATGCCCCAGCCGAAATCGCCGATGTGCAGATCCTTGCCCGACATGGCGCCGCCAGCCTTTCCCATCTGCGCCTTCAGCACCATGCGCACGGTCAACGGCTCGGGGCGCATGCACAAGGCGGCGCCGAGGTCGCGGATCAGCGGTCCGACGACGTCGCCGCGCCAGCTCGCGGCGCCGCTCTCATCTTCAGAGCGCCCGTCTTCAGAACGCCCGTCTTCAGAACGCCACGCCGCACCTCGACGCAGACGCAGCGCCGCGGCATAGATCGCTTCCTGGCCCAAGGAGCGAAAGCCCTTGCCCTGGAACGCCGCCTGGCCGTAGCGGACCTCGCCGCCGCTGAAGAAAGCCTTCAGCCGCAGATCGACGGCACGCGTCAGAATCATGCCCCGGAGCATCTCGCGCTTCTCTTCGAGTGTCAGCGACGCGGTGATCGCCTCGCGGTGCAAGAAGCCATCGACCGCGTCGAGTAGTTCGTCGATCGCCTGGCGCTGCCGCTGGAGCACCGAAACGCGTGGCGTCGGCTCGGGCAAGTCACGGAAAGACGTGCTCAACGCCTGGCGTAGGGGTTCTTTGAGCCGCGCACGCAGAGCTTCCGGATCGCCAGCGTCCGTGCTGGCTGCGGCCTGCTGCAGCACGGGCTCGACAGCCCCGAAGGCGAAGGGATGACGCTCGACCACGAAGGAACTCAGACGCGCGAGAAGATCGGCTTTCATGACGCCGCCAAGCTTAGCGTACGCTCGGGTCATTGGCCCACGCTCGGGGTGGCAGAGAGCACGGATTCGTCGAGATCGACGCTGATCGGACAGTGGTCCGAGCCAAGGACCTCCGGATGAATCCGCGCCTGCCGCAGGTAGGGAAGAGCCCCCGCCGACGCCAGTACGTAGTCGATCCGCCAGCCGATGTTGCGCTTGCGCACGCCCTGCCGCTGGCTCCACCAGGTGTAATGCCCCTCGCCAGCTTCGTACTCTCGGAAGGTATCGACCCAACCCCGGCGCAGCCAGCGGTCCAGCTCCTCGCGCTCCTCCGGCCGGAAACCGCTGGTCTCGACGTTTTGCTTTGGCCGCGCCAGGTCGATCTCCCGATGCGCGGTGTTGAAGTCGCCCATCACCAGGATCGGCTCGCCCCGCTGCCGTGCCGGCTCGAGCTGGTCGAACAGCCTGCGGTAGAAGTCCAACTTGTAGGGGACACGGCTGTTGTCGCGATTGACGCCGTTACCATTCGGGAAATAGCCGTTGACCAATCGCAGGGCACCGAAGCGCGCCAGCTGCAATCGTCCCTCGACGTCGAAGCGCTCTTCGCCCAGACGCGTCTCCATCTCGTCGGCTTGGCGGCGAGCCAACAACCCGACGCCACTGTAGCCCTTGCGCTCGGCCGGCGCCCAGTGCGTCCACCAGTCTTCAGGGGCGCGCACGCTGGCCGGTAGCTGATCGGGCAGCGCACGGATCTCCTGCACCGCGACGATGTCCCCCCCACAGGCCGCTAGCCAGTCTAAGAATCCCTTGCGCGCGCAGGCGCGCAGTCCATTGACATTCCACGAGTAGATGCGCATGCGCGGAGCATACCGTGAGTTTCGGCGAACACCCGCCGTGGCGGCAGTATCGACGGTCCCAGAGTCAGTTGACAGTCTACTGAGAGCGCAAGTAGCCTTGTGATACTGTCCGTATTTCCGATGCTTACGTAAAACCATAGTTCCATCTGGCAATCTCGGTTTCCTATTGTCATAAGGCTCGGGGCTAATGATCCCCGACTCAGGAGTGAAAGACCCCCATGGCGCGCATTCTGCTGATTTCAGGCAAGGGCGGTGTCGGCAAGACGACCGTCGCTGCCGCCACCGCGATGACCGCCGCCAAGCGTGGTCACCGTACGATCGTGATGTCCTTCGACCTGGCGCACAGCCTGTCGGACTCCTTCGACGTCGATCACGGCCTGTTCAACCAGAACAAGGGGCTGCCGTTCCAGGTGATGGACAACCTGGACATCCAGGAGATCGATGTCCAGGGCGAGATCGAACGCCACTGGGGCGACGTCTACCGTTACATCGGCATGCTGCTCACCAGCACCGGTCTCTCCGACATGGTGGCCGAAGAAGTCGCCATCATCCCAGGCATGGAAGACGTCATTTCGCTGATGTACATCAATGACTACCTGACTCAGGAAAAGTACGACGTCATCGTGGTCGACTGTCCGCCGACCAGCGATTCGCTGCGCTTCGTCAACATCACGTCGACGCTCGACTGGTACATGCGCAAGCGTTTCAACATCGACCGCAAACTGGTCAAACTGGCACGCCCCTTCGCCAACAAGGTGATGGACTACCAGTTGCCCGACGACAGCTACTTCACCGCGATGCAGAAGATCTTCTCCCGCCTCGACGGAGTCGATACCCTGCTCACCGACCCGCAGGTCACCACGGTGCGCTTGGTCACCAACGCTGAGAAGATGGTGGTGCGCGAGACCCAGCGTGCCTACATGTACTTCTGCATGTACGGAGTGATCGCCGACGCGGTGGTGATCAACAAGCTGATCCCCGAGGGCCAGGCCGAGACCGGCTACTTCGCCGACTGGGCGCGCGCGCACGCCGGCTACTCGGCGGAGATCGAGGAGTACTTCAAGCCGCTGCCGACCTTCAAGGTACCTCTGCAATCCAGCGAGGTGGTGGGCACGAAGCAACTGCAGGAAGTCGCGACCGCTCTTTATGGCGACGACGATCCGGCGCAGTTCTACAACCAGGAACCGCCGTACGAGTACGTCAAGGCCGACGACACCTACCAGCTCAGGATCAAGCTGCCGTTCGTCGACAAACAGGAAGTCGACTTGAGCCGTCACGACCAGGATCTGATCATTCGCATCGGCAGCTTCAAGCGCCACGTCCCGATGCCGCGGTCCGTACAGAATTTCAAGACCGCCGGTGCAGAGATGAAGGACAATCAACTCACCGTGACCTTCGTCAAGCCCGAACCGGTCCAACCACAACCCAGTCAAGGAGAAGACTCATGAATGACATCGTCAATCAGCTAGCGCAACTGCAACAGACCATCAAGGACACCGCCATTCGGTTCTCCGGAGGCGCGATCGTCGACAGTGACGCCTGTCAGAAGTTGTCCAAGGGCTTCCTGCGCGCGCAGGCCGAAATCCTGAAGGCGGCGCTGGAAGTCACTGAGGACGAACTCAACCGCGAGCCGGCCAGCACGGACGAGAACAACGGCAAGATTAACGTCAGCTGAACCGACGTCCTCGGTAGCTCAGCGTCGAGCCAGGTCAGAGGACTGACACCTCAAGCTGGCTCTTCAAGTTTGGTGTGCACGCCAGACAGAGCGTGATCACAGTTTCATTTCTCCAGCTTCAGGAGCAGGGAGTCGACATGCGCATTCTGACCATGGATGGAGGAGGCAATCAGAGCCTCTTCACCCTCGCACTGCTGCGCCGCATCGAAGCGGCCAGACCCGGCTTCCTGGCCAGCATCGACATGTTTGCGGGCACCTCCTCGGGCGGCATCAACGCCATCCTGATGGCCGCGACGGAACCGAAGGAAGTGCCACGGCGAGAAGCCTTGGCGGATGCCAGGTACTTGTGGGAGAGCGGAAACGTCTTCGAGACCACCTATGTCAAGATGCTGCAAGGACTCGGTGGCTGCAGGGCCATGATCAGCAACGACAATCTGAAGCAGTTCTTGACCCAGAAACTCGGCGAACGAACGCTAGGCGATTTGAACGCGAAGATCGCTATCACCGCCTTCGACAACACGGATCGAATCAACAAGAGAAGCTGGTCTCCGAAGGTCTTCCACAACTTCCCGAGGAACCACGAAACGGAGCCCGATCTAGCGCTCCAAGCGGTCGAAGTGGCACTCTCCACGAGCGCGGCGCCCGTGTTCTTCCCCATTCACAACGGCTATTCCGACGGTGGACTGTTCGCCAATAATCCCGCGGCTTGTGCCCTGGCGCAAGCACACTCGACCAAGGGCGGCCAGGTACCTCTCGAAGACATCAAGCTCCTGTCCGTCGGAACCGGCGGCAGTGAGCGGCATCTGGATGTCACCAACGACAGTTGGGGATACTCACAGTGGCTGCTCAATCCTTGCGACCCACTGACCCTGATCGAAGCCGTCTTCCGAGGCACCACGATGGCGGCGGATTACCAGTGCCGGGCAATGCTGGAAGATCGCTTCTTCCGACTCAACCCTCTGGTTCCCAAGAACCTGGACCTGGACTTCGAAGACGAGTTCAAAGACGCTTCGACTCCCGGCGTCAAGCAGCAGCTTCAGGTCCTCATGGAAAAGGTCGACAACACTCCGGTCGAGGGACCGGGAGATCCCGTCGACCTGAATGATGCTCTCGGAACGAACAACATCGAACGCAAGGACTGGCTGGCCGCCGTCCTCGCTTGGCTCGACCGGAACGAGTGGCATACACCAGCCGAAACCGAATCTACATCCGGCCAGACTCCCAAGAAGACCACCAAGCGTCGAACCACGAGAACCAAGAAGCCACGTGAGTGAAGAATCCCTTCTCGACATCGCCGTCCTGGCCGCCGCGGGACGCTTTCCGGGAGCGGCCGACCTAGACCAGTTCTGGACCAACCTGAAGCAAGGGGTGGAAAGCGTTCGGAGCTTCTCGCACCAGGAAATGCTGGACGCCGGTGTCGATCCCGAACAGCTGGCAGATCCGAACTTCGTCGCCGCCCATGGCGTGCTCGACGATGTCGACCGCTTCGACGCCGAGTTTTTCGGCTTCACCCCGCGGGAAGCTGCTCTGCTCGACCCTCAGCAACGCATCCTGCTCGAGCTTGGCTGGAATGCCCTCGAACAAGCCGGCTACGGTGACGCGGGGGATCGTGGCCGGGTCGGCGTCTTCGCTGGCGCCGGCCGCAGCGGCTACGAGGCCCGGGCGCGTGCGGCCAGCCATAGCGGCGAGGACGAGGGCGACACCGGCGACGAGCTGAGCGTCTCGCTGGGCAACGCCAGCGACTTTCTGCCACTGTGGCTGAGCTACAAGCTCGACCTGCGCGGCCCCAGCGTCAACGTCCAGACCTCGTGCTCGACCGGCCTGGCCGCGATCCACCTAGCGTGCCAGAGCCTGCTGCAGCGCGAGTGTGACCTGGCCCTGGCCGGGGGCATCTCGGTGGCGGTACCGCAGCAGGCGGGCTACCGCTACCAGGAAGGTAGCATCTTGTCGCCCGACGGGCATTGCCGTCCGTTCGATCAGGACGCGCGCGGTACCGTCGGCGGTTCGGGAGCTGGACTCGTGGTGCTCAAGCGCCTGGGCGAAGCCCTCGAGGACGGCGACCCGATTCTTGCTCTGATCAAGGGTTCGGCGATGAACAATGACGGCGCCGGCAAGATCGGCTTCACCGCACCCAGCATCGAAGGACAAGCGGAGGTCATCGCGGAAGCTCTGGCGGTGGCGGGCGTCGACGCGTCGACCATAGACTACATCGAGGCGCATGGAACCGGAACGCCTCTGGGCGACCCGATCGAGATCGCCGCCCTGCGCCAAGCCTTCGAACAGCAGAGCTCGGAGGGTACAACGCTGCCGTTGGGCTCTTGCGCCCTCGGTTCGGTCAAGTCCAATGTCGGGCATCTCGACCGAGCTGCTGGTATCGCCGGTTTCCTCAAGGCTTTGCTGGCCCTGCACCACGGCGAACTGCCACCGACCTTGCACTTCACCGAGCCCAACCCACAGCTACGCCTCGCCGAGACCCCCTTCCACGTGCAGGCGGAAATCACCCCCTGGAACAGTTGCAACGGCACTGCCGATCCAAGGGTGCGACGCGCTGGCATCAGCTCTTTCGGTATGGGTGGCACCAACGTCCACGTCATCGTCGAAGAAGCCCCGCGCGCCGAGCCAGCGTCGGTCCCCACGCCGGCGGAAAGTCCACAGCTCCTCGTGCTCTCCGCACGTACAGCCGCGGCGCTCGAGCGTCGCTGCCAGGATCTCGACGCCCACCTGCAGCGGCACCCGGATCTGGCGCTGGCGGACGTCGCACGAACGCTGCAGCGTGGACGGCGGCGCTTTGAGCATCGAGCGGTACTCGTGGCGTGCGACGTCGAGCAAGCCCGCCAGGCTCTGACCTCCGAGGCCTCGGAAAGCTGGATGCTGCACGGTCCCTCGGGCAGCCACCTCCTGCACACTCGCCGCGACGAGCAGCAGCACCGCGAGGTTGCCTTCCTCTTCCCCGGTCAAGGTGCGCAGCACCCGGGCTTGGGCAAAGACTTGCTCGGCCATTCCGAGTACAAAGAGCAGCTCCGTGTCTGCGCCGAGCACCTGCGCGAGGACCTGCGCCCCCTCTTGCCTGCCTACGACGGTGATCTGCTGCGCTTGCTCGAAGACGGTGAGACCGACTCTGACCTGCTGGCCCGCACCGAGATCACCCAGCCGCTGCTGTTCAGCGTCGAGTACGCGCTGGCCAGGCAGTGGATGGCCTGGGGCGTCCAGCCGGTCGCGATGCTCGGACACAGCGTCGGCGAGTATGTCGCGGCCTGCCTGGCCGGCGTTTTTAGCCTCGAGACGGCACTACACCTTGTCACCCTGCGCGGACGGTTGATGGCAGCACTGCCGACCGGCGCGATGCTGACGGTACCCCTGCCGGAGGAAGAGCTGGCGCCGTATCTGGCACAGACGGAGGGCCGGGTGGAGCTAGCCGCGGTCAACAGTCCCGGAGCCTGCGTCGCCAGCGGTACCTCCGAGGGTGTCGACGCACTGCAGCGGCAGCTCGAAGCCGATGGCCTCGAATGCCGCCGCCTGCAGACCTCGCACGCCTTCCACAGCGCCATGATGGAACCGATCCTCGACAGCTTCCGTGACACCGTTGCCCAGGTCGAGCTGCAGGCTCCCCAGAAGCGTTTCCTGTCCAACCTCAGTGGCACCTGGATCCGTGACGAGGAAGCCGTCGATCCCGATTACTGGACCCGTCACCTGCGGTCGACGGTGCGCTTCGCGGATGGCCTGAGTGAGCTACTCCGGGACCCCGAGTTGCTACTGCTGGAAGTCGGCCCCGGGCGCACGCTGGCTACCCTGGCACGGCAGGTTCCCCTCGGTGCCGAGGCTCCCGAGCGGCTGCTGGTGACGTCCATGCCGACGCCCAAGGAGGCACCCGAGCGCGACGGCCGCGATGTCCTGCTCCATGCGCTTGGCGAGCTCTGGCTAGCAGGGGTCGACGTCAACTGGCGGGCCTTCCGCCAGAACGACTCCGGAGGCCAAGGAAGCCATCGTCGAGTGACCCTGCCCGGCTATCCCTTCGCCGATCAACGTCACTGGATCGACATTCAGCCCACCGACGGCAAGCTGCAGGTCACGTCCACCGCCAGCGCGCAGGTGGTACCCGAGAAGCAAGCGGACCCGGCCCATTGGTTCTATCTGCCCGTGCTGCAGGAGACGCCACCACGCATCCCCGGCACCGTGGATACAAGTGAGGTGGACAGCTGGTTGCTACTCGCCGACCCGGCACGGGCCCAGGAGGTAGCTCAGCTACGCACAACCTTGCAGGAACAGGACACGGCTTGGGTCCATGTCGAGTTCGCGACCGAGGCCCAGGATCTGAATGTCACTGGCTCGCTTGCCGGGGATGCCAAGGTTGGTCCTGTACGGCGCAGCGACTTTAGCTCCCTGGTGCAGCAGTTGCACGCGGCCGACCGGCTTCCCAAGCACATCTTGTACTTGCCGGCGGTACCCGTCGAGGCTCACGAAGCCGGCTCCCACGAAGCCCTCGGCAGCAGCAGAGCGGCAGATGCGATTCGTCTCTACTACCCCCTGGTCTATCTGGCACAGGCGCTGAGCGAGACCGGCGAGCTCGACGGTGTCCGCATCGGCGTGCTAGTCGACGGTGTCCTCCGCCTGCACGAGGCGGAGCCTGTTTCCCCTCTCCTGGCGACCCTGATGGCACCTTGCCTGGTCCTTCCCCAAGAGCTGGCGGGGCTGCGCTGCCTGCTGCTCGACGCTCCCACCGAGACGGCAACCTCCAAAGCGTGGGCGGGGAAGATCCTGGACGAGGTGCGAGCCCCCGTGGCCGACGATGGCATTCTGGCCGCCGTCGCCCTCCGAGGGCATCGGCGCTGGCAGGCGGATTTCAGCGCCATCCCTCTTCCAGCTTCACCAGGTCTCTCGGCAACGAACCTGCGGCCCGGCGGCACCTACATGATCACCGATGGCGTCGGCAGCCTGGGCTCGATGCTCGCACGGGCCCTGGTCGACACCGTGACGGCCGAGGGTGGCGAAGCACCACGGCTAGCCCTGCTGACACCCGGTGAGTTCCCGCCGCCCGCGGAATGGGAGCGCATTCTGGGAGCCAGCGAGGAGACCCCTCTGCGCACCGCTGTCGAGCAGCTGCAGGCGCTGGTCGATCGAGGCGTCCAGCTACTCGTGCTGCGCGCCAGCAGTAGCGACGCGGCCGCGTTGCAGGGTGCTCTCGACCAGGTACATGAACGTTTCGGTCCCATTCACGGCGCCTTCCACACCGAGCACAGCCCCGGCGCCGGCCTGGTCGCTCTGCGCAGTGCCGACACGGCCATCGAAGTGCTGCGAGCACGAACCACGGGCATGGACAATCTTGCCGACGCTCTGGAGGCTCTGCAGAGCGGCACGCAGGGGGAGGATTCCGTCGAGCTGATCGTGCTGTGCTCGTCGATCGCTGGCATCATGGGCGGCTTCGGGCTGCTCGATCACGCTGCCTCGGCCTGCTACCTGGACGCCAGCAGCGCCACCCTGTCCGGCCGGTTCCCGCAAGCCCGGGTCCTGACACTCGATTGGGGACCCTCGCACTGGGAAGACTGGCAAGAAGCCCTGATCACCGCCGCACCCGAGCTGCGTGAACAGCTGCGACAGTCGCGTCTCAGCTACGGCCTGAGCGTCGAGGAAGGCGCCGAGGTGCTACGCCGTGGCCTCGCTAGCGGCCTGCCTCACTTGATCGTCTCGACGCAGGACCTACGAGCCGCGATCCGTAACCAGCTATCGCTCGGTCAGATGCAGAACCAGACCAACGCCGCTGGCCAACTCGGCACCGGCTCGAGCCGTGAACACGTGGCGCCGCGCGACGAGGTCGAGGAGCAGGTGGCGGACGTCTGGCTGGAGCTGTTCGGCGTTCCACGCATCGGCATCCACGACGACTTCTTCGAGATCGGTGGTCACTCTCTGCTGGCCATCCAGGTCGTCTCCCGCTTGCGCAAGCGGCTGCAGGTCGAGCTCCCGATGCCCATTCTGTTCGAAGCTCCGACGGTCGCACAGCTCGCCGATCACGTACGTCAGCAGCAGGGCCAGCAAGAGAGCCTGGCTGAGGTCGAGGCCATGCTGGCCGAGATCGAAGGACTGAGTCTGGACGAGGTGCGGGCCGAACTGGATACTCCGGAACCCTGAACTGCGCTGGACGAAGCTACACGCGTCATGGACGACCTGCAACAGCGACTGGCCTCGCTGGCCCCGGAGCAACGGCGACTGCTGGAGAAACGCCTGAAGCAAAAGGGTCTCGACCAGGCCTTACAAACTCCCACTCAGCCGCCCGCACATCACGTGGTCATCGAGGCTCCGGGCGAGGCCCCGGATCCTGCCGTGATCGCGGACCGGACGATGGCCTTCAGCCTCTTCTTCTTCTCCGGTGATGGCTCTTCGAACCGCGATGACAAGTACGACCTGCTGCTCGAAGCAGCTCGCTTCGGCGACCAGCACGGCTACACCGCGGTGTGGACGCCGGAACGCCATTTCCAGGACTTCGGTGGCCTCTATCCCAACCCTGCCGTCGTCGGTGCTGCTCTCGCCGCGGTAACCGAGAACATCCAGATCCGCGCCGGCAGTGTCGCGGTCCCTCTGCATGACCCGATCCGCATCGCGGAAGAGTGGTCGGTGGTCGACAATTTGTCCAAGGGCCGCGTCGCGCTGTCCGTGGCGTCCGGTTGGTATCCGCGAGATTTCGCCCTGGCGCCCGACAAGTTCGAGAATCGCAAGGCGATCCTGTACGAGACTCTGGACGTGCTCCAGCATCTCTGGTCCGGCGGCACTGTCCGCCGGGCGATCCCCGGCGGCGAAGAACTCGACCTCGGTATCCTGCCGCGCCCGCTGCAAGCGGAACTCAAGTTCTGGATCGCGATCTCCGGCAACCCGGAATCCTGGGCCCAAGCCGGCGAGATCGGCGCCAACGTGCTGACCGGCCTGCTCAATCAGCCCTTCGATGAGCTCGCCGAGAAAATCGAAATCTACCACCGCAGTCTCGAAGCCCACGGCCACGATCCCGCCGACAAGGTCATCTCGGTGATGCTGCACACCTGCGTGGGCACTGACACCGAGGAGGTCAAGGAACTCGTGCGCGAACCCCTGACCGAGTACTTCAGCACCTACTTGACGCAGCACGAGAGCTTGAGCCTGGCCGGGGAGTCCGTGAGCCCCGAGGAGAAGCGTGCGCTGATGGAAGTCTCCTTCGAGCGCTACTTCTACTCACGCACCCTCTGCGGCTCCGTCGACACCTGCTCCCAGCTCGTCGAGCGCCTGCTCGCCATCGGTGTCAACGAGGTCGCCTGCCTACTCGACTACGGCCTCGACGTCGAAGCAACACTGGCGAGCCTCGAGCACCTGAATGTGCTCAAAGAGCGCTTCGCGGTACCGCGCAAGTGACCCCAAGAACCCTCAGCAGGAATGACTACCGAGTACTGAGCACGGGTAGGTCTGCTCAAGGATTGGCACCGGAATTCACCTCCAGTAACTGCTCCAAGTCCACTCGATCTTGCCCGCGATTCGCCGATCGCTTGGCGGCAATCAGATCTTCGAGCGAGAGGTACTGCCCTGCGGCAGCGCCATACTGCCCTTCCACCCGCCGATCCCAAGCAGCCTGAAAGTCGGCGACACCCTGAAGACCTGAGATCAGGTCGATTCTGGTTGGCGCTACGCCTAGCTGGACTACCGAATCCAGATTGCACAGATCCTCGATCGTCAAGCCGAGGTCGTAACCACCAAAGAACTCGCGGATCACCTCTAGTACGAGCACTGCATTCTGCTCTGACGATTCGATGTAGAGGTCCAAGTCCTTGGTCGCTCGCGGCTGTGCATAGAAGGCCACCGCGTGCGCGCCGACGATCAGATACTTAGCCCCACGGGCGTTCAATAACGCGACAAACTCTTCGTAGTCGGGGGAGTTCATGGATCCCTTGGGTCTTGAGCGTGCTGAGTAAGCAGGCTCCCACAGCATTGACACGCTGAGCCGGCGTCATGGACTGCCAGAACCGGAAGTCCTCCTCGGCCTCTAGCTCCCGCGGAACGACTTTCGCCGTCCAAAGACGGCCGCGCTTGTCTGTCGCTTGGCCGCGAATCTCAACTTTCGCCATCAGCTTACCTCCTTACCAAGCCCGATTTCTGCAGGATACCAAGCGAGGAGAGTTTACTGCCAGTCGATCAAGTACGGCGGCACCATGAGCAGCACCGCAAGCAGGAAGAAGATGGCTTGTAGAGGCAGGATCCAGCGTGCCCACTTCGCCCAGTCGACCTCGGCCAGCGTCAGCACGCCCATGGTGACGGCGGAGGTCGGGATGATCAGGTTGCTGAAGCCATCCCCGAACTCGAAGGCGAGCACGGCGGTCTGACGGGTGACACCGGCGAGATCGGCGAGTGGGGCCATGATCGGCATGGTCAGCGCCGCCTGGCCGCTGCCCGAGGGCATGACGAAGTTGATGACGGTCTGGACGACCACCATCAGCTGACTGGTGACGATTGGGTGGAACTGCCCGATGATGCCGGCCAGGCTGTGCAGAATCGTGTCGATGATGCGACCCTCGGTCGCGAGGACCAGGATGCTCTGCGCCAAGGCGATCACCAGCGCGGTCGCGACGAGATCCTTGGCACCGGTGACAAAGGAGTCACTGATCTCACTTAGACGCAAGCCTCCGAGGAGACCAGCGGCGAGTGCGATCGACAGGAAGATGCCGGCGATTTCTTCGATGTACCAGCCTTCGACGGCGACTCCGTAGACCAAGACGAGCATGCCAGCAGCAAAGCTGAGTAAGACCGCGATATGGCGGTGATCCATGGCGGTGCTTTCCGCGACGCTCGTAGGCTCGTCCGGGCTCAGCATGTGCAGAGTGGCTCGGCGTTTCTCGTCCTGCTCGTAGGTGGGACTGGTTTCAGGCCTCTTGGCGATGCGCGCGGCGTAGGCCATGACGAAGACGATGGCGGCGGTCGTGACCACCGACCATACGATCAGGCGGTAGCCAAAGCCGGAAGCGGGCGGCAGTTCGGCGATGGTCTGCGCGATCTGGACAGTGAAGGGATTGAAGAAGGCTCCCGCGAAGCCGGCCCCGGCGCCGATGAAGGGAATCGCGACGCCGACGATCGAGTCATAACCGAGGGCCAGCGCCAGCGGGACGAAGATCAGGACGAAAGGGATGACTTCTTCACTCATTCCGAAGACGGCGCCAGCAAGCGAGAAAAGCAGCATGAAGATGGGAATCGCGCCCCGACGGACGGCCGCGGAGCGGTGACTGGCACGCACGACGGCTCGAATCGCGGCGTCGATGGCACGGGTGCGATGCAGCACACCGAAGGCACCCCCGACCAGCAGGACGAACCCGATGACGTCCGCCTTGCCTTGGAAGCCGCGTATCGGTGCCAGCAGAACCGCGTCGAGCCCCTGCGGGTGGCGGGGAACCGATGCGAAGCTCTCCGGATCGACCACGGAACGGCCAGCCTTCTCGACACGCTGGTACTCGCCCCCGGGCAGTACCCAGGTCAGCAACGCCACCAGGACCAGGAAGCCACTCAGCAAGACGAAGGTATTGGGTGCACGCAGCCGTCGTAGATCCATCGGCTCAAGATATCAGCTCGACGAAGGTCCAGCTGCCGCTGGATAGCTCGTCAGGAGGGTGCCGGCAACTCGAGCGTGAAAACCGTGCCGCTCGGCTTGTTGTCTTCGACGCGGATGCGGCCGTAGTGGTCGCTGACGGTCCGGTGGACAATCGCCAGCCCGAGGCCGGTGCCACGCCCCTTGGTGGAGAAGTAAGGCAGGAAGAGCTTCTTCTTGTCCTCCGGCGAGATCCCGCAACCCGTGTCGGCCACGTGGATCTGCAGCACACCGTCGCGCTGTTCGGCACTGACCTCGACGGACCCCGGTGCCTCGGTGGCTTCCAGGGCGTTGTCCAGCAGGTTGATCAGTGCACCCTTGAGCTGCTCAGGATCGGCCACCGCTTCGCGTGCTTCCGGTTCGAGGCGGCAGCGAATCTCGACACCCTCCTTGAGTCCCTCGTACAGGCGCAGGGTCTCTTCCAGCAACTTGGCTAGATCCAGCTTGGTCGGCTGCGGCTGTGGCATGCGGGCAAAGCGGGAGAATTCATCGACCAACGACTGCATGGTGTCGACTTCGCGTCCGATGATCGCCACCGAGTCTTCGAGCGCTTGGCCGAGATCCTCGTGCCCCTGGCGGTGCTTGCGGAGCAGACGCTCGGCCGACAGCTTGATCGGCGTGAGCGGATTCTTGATCTCGTGCGCGATGCGTCGCGCAGCCTCACTCCAGGCTGCCAACTTCTGCGCCTTGATCAGCTCGGTGAGATCTTCGAGCACGATCACTTGGCCGTTGAAGCGACCGTCGCCATCGAGCATGGGGGTGACGGTCACCTCGAAGGTCTTCCACTCCCCCTGCAATAGCATCTGGAGCTGACGACTCGTGCCGCGTTCCTGTGGCGTCTCTTCGAGCAATGCCGCCAACTTGCCGCGCTCGGGATCAGCCCAGGCCTCAGCGGCCGTGGCACCGCGGATGTCCTTGCGCTGGCGGAGCATGGCGCGGGCGGCACCATTGCTACTGAACACCCGGCCGTCGCGGTCCAGGGACACGACACCCGCCGGCACGTTCTGCAGTACGGCAGCGATCAGCGCCCGTTCTTCGGCCTGGCGCTGGTTGATCGCGACCAGCTCGCGGTTGCCACGTTCCAGCAACTCACGGTTGCGTTCCAGCTCGGCCGCCATACGGTTGAAGGCGTCGACCAGCACTCCCAGCTCGTCATCGGCATCGACCTCGACGCGGTGCTGTAGATCACCGCTGATGATGCGACGCATCCCGGCGGCCAGCGCCTGAATCGGCACCGTGACGCGGCGCGCCAGGTACAGCCCCACCCACGAGGAGGCGAAGAGAATGAGCAAGGTCGCCATCAGGAAGAGGAGCAGATGACTGGCCTTGATCTCTTCCTTCTGCACCACGAGCTGTTGGTGGGACTGGTAGGCCGTGATCAGTTCCGCGAGTTGGTTGGAGAGGGGGGTGCCGAGAACCGAGGCGACCACCACGATCAACTGCGGTCGCTCGGGGTCGACCTGGCGCGCCTGAGCCGCCACCATCAAGCGACCCTCGACACCGGTCAGCGCCTGCACGCGGGTCGCTTGACCCTCGCGCATGGTGCGGCGCAGGAAGTTCCACTCCGGCTCGGGCAAGTCGGCGATGCCGGTCTGCGGACTGACGACGGCGACCAAGAAGTCGGTCCCCTCGTACACCGAGATCATGTCCAAGCCGGCGGTTTCCAGCTGCTGCTGCAGGCGCTGGTTCACTTCCGAGGAGTTGCGTGCCAGGTCGTCCGTCCCCAGACGCAGCAGGTCGTCCATGACTTGCGACGCCGCACGCAGGTTGTCTGCCTCGATGCGCCGCAGATAGGTCTCCGCCACGGTGTGTGCCGTCTGCACGACTTGCTGCAGCGGCACGTTGAACCAGCGCTCGATCGAGCCTTCGAGCAGCTGGTACGCGAAGAAGAACATCAGTACCACGGGCCCCAGCGACAGTCCGATGTAGGTGGCCATCAACTTGGTCTTGAGCTTCGAGCCGAGGATGCGGTGCTTGCGTTCGACCAGCAACTTAAAAAGATTGCGCAATAGCACAAAGAGAAGCGCCAAGATGAGCACCACGTTGGCGTACCAGAGCGCGAACAACAGCACGCGGTTCTCGCTCAGGCGCGCTTCTAGCCCGCGACTGCGCAGCAAGAAGACGAAGAGGCCGCTGAAGACGACCAGCAGCAGCGCCAGGGCGCCGACGACCCAGCGGGCGTCGTTGCTGCGGCGGCGGAATGCCTGTCTCAGTCCCATAGCGGTTCGGCTCAGAAGTTGCGCGCCGTGTTGCCGGATGCAACGTTGCCGGATTCCGGGCTTCGAGCTGGCGCGGCGACTGAAGTGCTTTCCCAATTCGTGGTCACTCGCACCGGGATCATGGACATCATGGTGCGCGAGCCGACCTCCGCGCGCACGCGTACCCTCAGATCATCGTCAGCGGTGGGCAGCTCTTCCTCGGTCAGCTCGAAAGCGGCGAGTTCTTCCACGCGTGTCATCGCCGTACGCAGCTCGTCCAGGCCCTGGACGACGCGGGTGGCGACCAGCTTTCGATTCAACTTGTAGTGCACGGTGTATTCGAAGGTCAGCGGGTTGTATTGCGCGCTGGTCTCGACCGTCGTGCTGCGGACACCTCGATCCCAATACCAGCGATTGCGCACTAGCCGTAGCTCGAAGGTGAACCCGGTTGACAGGCCACTCTCGACCCGCTCGCGTACCTGCTCGTCGAAGGCGTGTTCGAGACGGAAAGACACGAGAATCCTCGGCCCCTCGAAGGTCGCACGCAGGCCAGCGATGTATGCCTCTGGCTCTTCCTCGGCCCGCAGGACCGACGGTGCGCACAGCAAAGCCAGGACCAGACTCAGCAGGCCGAACAGACGGTAACGCCTGCTTCCGAAACTTCCGGTGGCAGAACTGCGGATCACAAGTTGTTTGGCCTCTGAATGGCCGCTGGATCGACCCGGTGTTGGGTCGGGGCAAGAACGGACATGAGTTCGACGTGACACCCGATCTCGACTGGACATCCGAATTCACCGCTTTGTGTCGTGTAGACTACAGTTTCCAACCGCCGGGCGCTACTCGACTTCCGGCTGTTCTCTGATCTGGCTTGCCAGCACGCTTCCGTTCCCGATCCAAGCCGTTCCGTTCACCGCCTCACTCTCAGTAGAACCCATGGCCAAGGCAAAGTCTTCCGAACCGCGGATACTGGCGCGCAACCGCAAGGCGCTGCACGACTACGAGGTGCTGGAGTCGGTCGAGGCCGGTATCCAACTGACCGGCGCGGAGGTCAAGTCCGCGCGGCAGGGACGCGTGCAGCTCAAAGAGAGCCATGTCGAGATCATCGACGGCCAAGCCTACCTGATCGGGGCTCACATCAGTCCGTACAGCCACAGTACCCACGACCTGCCGCAGGCGGAGCGACGCCGGAAGCTACTACTGCACCGCCGTCAAATCGACAAGTTCTTCGGTCGCTCGCTGCAGAAGGGCCTGACCGTCGTGCCGCTGTCCATGTACCTCAAGGGTCCCTGGATCAAGCTCGATATCGCCCTGGTGCAGGGCAAGAAGCTGTACGACAAACGGCAGGCCGAGAGACGCAAGACCCTCGACGCTGAGGCGCGCGAGGCGATCAAGCAACAGCGCTGGTGAGCGCTGCCGGTCAGGCGCGTGCCGGGACCCGAATCCGCTGCTGTTCGGGCTCCGCGTGCGGACGGTAGAAGATGGCGTTGTGACCAACGACGCCGACCAGCGCACTACTGGAACGCTCCGCGATCTCGGCCGCCAACTGTTTGCGCTCGTCCTTGAACTCGACGAAGCGCACCTTGATCAGCTCGTGGCTCTCCAGCGCCTCGACCACGTTGCGCAGTAGGGAATCGGTGATTCCGCTCTTGCCCAAGTGCACCACCGGCTTGACGGCATGAGCGATGCCGCGCAGGTACTTGCGCTGGAAGCCCTGCAACTCGGGCGCGGTGATCCCGGCTGTCATCAGGCTTGCCCCTGCGGGCGGAAGAACAGTGGGAAACGGCCAGGGGCAGTCTCGTGCATCATTTCGTAGACCACCTCGAAGATTGTCTGAACGTTGGGTTTGGCGTAGTAGTCGCCGTCGGAACCGTAGGGCGGACGGTGCTGTGCCGCTGGTAGGGTGCGCGGCTCCGAGTCGAGCCAGTGGAAGCCCCCCTGCGTCTCGACGACATGGCGCATCATGTAGGCGGTGGCGCCACCCGGTACGTCCTCGTCGACGAAGAGGACGCGGTTGGTCTTCTTGACCGAGTCGAGGATGCTGGCGTGGCGGTCGAAGGGCAGCAGCGTCTGGATATCGATGATTTCGACCTCGATACCGAGTTCGCTGAGCGTGTCGGCAGCAGCCAGGGCGATGCGGCAGCAGGCACCGTAGGTGACGAGAGTGACGTCCGTGCCTGTCCGCAGGACCTCCGGAATGCCCAGTGGTACGGTGAAGTCTGCGACGTTCTCAGGCAGCGCTTCTTTCAGACGGTAGCCGTTGAGCACCTCGACGACCAGCGCGGGATCATCACCGCGCAGCAGCGTGTTGTACATGCCAGCCGCCTGCGTCATGTCGCGCGGCACACAGATCCACATGCCCCGCAGTAAGTTGACCACCGCGCCCATCGGCGAGCCGGAGTGCCAGACTCCCTCGAGCCGGTGGCCTCGAGTGCGCACGATCATCGGCGCCTTTTGACCGCCGCGCGTCCGGAACTGCACGGTGGCGGTGTCGTCCGACAGAATCTGGAGGCCGTAGAGCAGGTAGTCGAGGTATTGGATCTCTGCGAGCGGGCGCAAGCCGCGCATAGCCATGCCGATCGCCTGCCCCATGATCGTCGCTTCACGGATGCCGGTGTCGGTCACCCGCAGCTCGCCGAACATGTCCTGCAGGCCGGTCATACCCTTGTTGACGTCACCCAGCTTGCCGACGTCCTCACCGAAGGCAATCAACTCCGGCATGCGTTCCATGTTGGCCTTGAAACAGGCATTGACCACGTCGGACCCCGGCACCATTTTCGGCTTCTCTGGATACGTCGCCGGGATCGCCTCTACGTGCAGCGGGCTATGCCGTGATTCACTGTAGAGGAGCGTGCCGTAGTGGTCGCGGGTCTGACGGTCGTGAGCGTCCAACCAGCTCACCAACGCACTACGTTCCGGCGTCGGCTCCTCGCGAACGGCCAACAGGAGTTCGTGGCCGGCGATCGCCATGTCGCGACGTAGCGGCGTCTTGAGACGAGACAGCTTCTGGACCACCTTGTCGACTTCGTCGCTACGCTGCGGCGATGTCCCGACGATCGCGTCCACATGGTGCTGGAACTGCGCCAACTCTTCCAGGATCGGCGCCTGATAGGCGGCCCATGCACCGTCACGAGCCTGCTGGACACGCAGCTTGGCCGCTTTCTCGATGCGCTGCAGCTCGGACTCGTCCGCATAGCCGCTATCGAGCAGCCACTGGCGCATGTGAAGCAGGCAGTCGTTCTCTTTCTCCCACTTCAGACGCTCCGGCGTCTTGTACCGCTCGTGGCTGCCGGACGTCGAGTGGCCGAGCGGCTGCGTCAGTTCGATAGCGTGGACGACCACGGGCACGTGGTCGCGGCGGGCGATTTGCTCCGCGCGCGCATAGGTCCGGCGCAGCTCCGGGTAGTTCCAGCCTGGCACCGTCATCAGCTCGATGCCCGTGTCGCCAGGGCCACTGCGCTGGAAACCGGACAGCAGCTTGCTGAGATCGTCGCGGGCGATCTGGACGTGGTTGGGCACCGAGATGCCGTAGGCGTCGTCCCAGATCGACATCAGCATCGGCGCCTGCAGGACACCGATTGCGTTCATGGCTTCCCAGAACATTCCTTCCGCGCAGCTGGCATTACCAATCGTGCCCCAGGCTACCTCGTCACCGTTGTGCGAGAAGGTTGTCAGGCCCTGCAGTCCGTCGAGCTGACGGTACAGCTTCGACGCATAGGCCAGTCCCACCAGGCGCGGCATCTGCGAGCCCGTGGGAGAGACGTCGGCGGAGCAGTTCGGCTGCGCAAGCATCGGGATCCAGTCGCCGTTCTCATCGAGGGTGCGCGTGGCAAAGTGACCGTTCATACAGCGACCGCCGGACGCGGGCTCGTGCTCGATGCTGGTATGCGCGTACAGCTGTGCCATGTAGTGCTCAATGGTCAGCATGCCGGAGGCGAGCATGAAGGTTTGATCCCGGTAGTATCCCGAACGGAAGTCTCCGTTACGGAAGTAGCGCGCCATCGCCACCTGCGGGACCTCCTTACCGTCGCCGAAGATGCCGAACTTGGCCTTGCCGGAAAAGACCTCGTTCCAACTCAGCTGACTCAGCTCACGGCTCTCTACGGCGACGCGATAGTCGTCCAGAACCTCTTCGCGCTCGAATTCGATTGCTCGGTTCTCGGGTTCAACCTTCGGGGTCTCGACAATAGCCAGATCCATCAGTAGTTCCTCAGTTTGGTGGCGTTGGGAGTCAGGCGGTGCAGGAGGGTAGCGAGCGCACCAAGTCCTGAATGGTAGCACAGCCTCCTGCAGTGATACCTTCGACGATATGGGTGAAGTGGAGCCGACTGGTCCAGTAGATCAGCAGGCGGATGGAGAGCTGCGGGAACGAGATCGGGAAGCACGCCGGCTGGCACAGGTGCAATTTGACCGTCCGCTTGCGCTCGAGGCTGGAGCCGGCACCGGCAAGACGACCACGCTCGTCGCACGCATCCTGGCCTGGAGTCTGCACCAAGGCTGGGCGCGCGCGCAGGCGCGGGTGCAGACCCGTTTGGCAGGAGTGTCGGGCAAGTCCGGTGGGATCGTCGACCTGGACGAGCGAGTCGCCGCCGATGTGCTGTCGCGCGTTGTTGCCATCACCTTCACGGAAGCTGCCGCGGCGGAAATGGCAAGCCGCGTCGCCGGGGCATTGGCACTCCTGGCCAAAGGCGAGATGCCCGGCTGGCTGCTGCCCGAGGCTGTGCCGGAATCCCACCTGGTACAACGCCGTGCACGCGCCCTGGCAGCAACGCTCGACCACTTCTCCGCCCGGACGATCCATGCCTACTGTCGCAGCTTGCTCAACCAGCATGCCCTGGCGGCCGGACTGCATCCACGGCTGGTGGTCGATGCCGAAGGCGAGCTTACCGATGAGATCGTTCGCGAGATCGTCGAGGAAGAACTGCAAGAAGCCTACGGTGGCCTCGGCGACGAGGTCTATCTACCATTGGCTGCCGATGGCGTGGGCCCGCGAGAGATAGCCGAATCCCTGTGCCAGCTGGTGCAGGCAGGAGCAGCTGCCACTTTGCTGGCGGAGCCGATCCACCGGTCCACGGGTTGGGCGACCCTCGCGCAGCGGCTGCACAGCAAATTGGAGGCCCTGGGCAGCTTGGGCGCCGCGTTGGAGGGTTTGCCGGTACACCACCGGCGTGGCCGTGCGGTTCTGGCCGCAACCTGGCGTAGCCTGTCAACGTTGCAACCGCTTCTCGTCCGTGCCGTCAGTGCGGCTGGTGTTGGCCAGGTGAAGCCCCTTCAGGCCGTCGCGAATGAGGCAGTCGGGGATGAGGCAATCGGGGCGGATATCTTGGGGCCTGTTCTGAGCGACCTGCGTGCTCTGTGGTCGGCACCGCTGGAGCGGCTGGCAGCCTGGGCCCGCGGTGACTTCACCAAGACGGAAGGGCACCTGCTGGGACCGCGTCGGGCTCCGCGCGTTCGAGCGCTGTGCAGCCAGCTGTACCCACTACTGCAACATACGCTCGAGCTGAGGCCGCGACGACTGGAGCTTCGGCGTAGGGCCCTGGCACCGCTGTATCGCCAGGTGCGCGAGGAGCTTCGGCGGCGGGGGGTGTTGACGTTCGAGGATCTTCTGAGCGAGACCCGCAGCTTGCTGACCGCGCGGCCCGAGGTCGTCGAGGAGGTTCGTTCACAGGTGGAGCAGCTGCTGGTCGACGAGTTCCAGGACACCGACCACTTGCAGTGCGAGATCGTCGAGCAGCTGGCCCTCAGCACCTCCCACGCAGGACCAAGGCCGGGCTTGTTCGTGGTCGGGGATCCCAAGCAGTCGATCTTCGGCTGGCGCAGCGCGGACCTGCGGGCGTACCACGGCTTCCTGGGGCGTCTAGAGACACGGGAGGGCTCGGTGCACACACTGAGCGAGAACTACCGCTCGATTCCCGCGATTCTGGACCACGTACAGCGGCTGGTAGCTCCAGTCATGCACGAGGAGCAGGGTCTGCAGCCGCGCTTCGTTCCACTCCTGCCGTCACCAGAGCGGGTCGCCGCCGCAGAAGTTGCAGCTCCCGACCTCGACGGACCGGCGCTCGAACACTGGATCTCGTGGTCGGCCGAGGGACCGGCCACGCGCGTGCGGGACGCTGCGGAACTGGAAGCTGGCGCACTGGCGCGCGACCTGCGGCGACTGCACCGCGCTGGCATCGCCTGGAAACGGATCGGAGTGCTCTTTCGCAGCGCCAACGACATCGGGCCATACCTGGAGGCGCTGCGCGCTGCGGACATTCCCTTCCTCGTTGCCCGGGATCCGCAGTATTACCGGCGACGCGAGATCATCGAGCTCGCTGCCTTGATTCGCACGATCCTCGATCCCACGGACCACCTGGCACTGCTCACCTCGTTGCGGTCGATCTACATCGGAGTGCCCGACGCCGCACTCCTGCCCCTGTGGCGTGCCGGGCTGCCTCTTCGCTTCGCGACCTTGGGCTACACCTCCCAGGATCTCGATTCCTGGCTGGCTGACGTGTTGCCGCGGGTACCGAGCGATGTGCCTGGTCTCGAGCGGTTGCCATCATGGCCTGGAGGGCTGCGGGCAGCGGCGCGGCACGTCGCGGAGCTACGGCGCTGCTACCGGGCCGAGTCCGCCGAGCTGTTCGTGGAACGTCTGCGTCACCGCTTCGCTCAGGAGGTTCTCGAGAGCGGGCGCTATCTCGGTAGCTTCCGGCTGGCCAACCTTGATCGCCTCTTGCGGCGCCTGCGCGGATGGTTCGAGGACGGAGCCGATGCCTCTGTGCTCTTGCGGCGGCTGCGGCGCAACCTGGCAGAGGCGGGCGACGCTCACAGCGAGCGACCCCCGGATGGTGACGAAGACGCCGTTCGCCTGCTGACCATCCACCGCGCCAAGGGTCTGGACTTTCGCCATGTCTACGTCCTGCAGCTGCACAAGCGGACCTCAGACCAGCCTCGCCAGGCCACCGAGGTTGCAACGGTGCGGGCAACCGACGGCTCGCCGGCCAGAGATGAGTTCCGCCTGCTGGGACTCGCGTCTCCCGGCTTTGACTTGGTACGGAGCGAACGGCAGGCTGTAGCCGGGGCGGAACGCGTGCGGCTGCTGTACGTCGCCGTGACGCGTGCACGGAGACGGTTGGTGCTCGCTGGTATCTGGCCACCGCGAGCGCGGGACGCTACACCAGCTGACAGTCTGGCCGCGTTGGTCGCGCGAGGCGTCCGTGCCTACCGCATTGGAGGACCAGGTGCGAAAGCCCCTAGCGACAGCCCGAGACCGGGCCTGGCTAGCGTCAGTCGCTACCTTGCCGCCTGTGAGGAGAGCGGGCTCCCCTTCCTGGACCGCTCCGGCGCCCGCTGGTTCTTCCCGGCTCTGGCAACCACGGGCGACCGGCCGCCGGTCGCGGCGCCGGTAGGTCCGCAGCTCGACCGCCTCCTGGACCAAGCTGCACAACTACGAGAGCTTCGCCACGGCGCGACAAGCCGCATGCAACAGCCGCGACGCAGGGCTGCCTCAGAAGAGGCGCATTCCGAGTTACTGGAGGAGTTACTTGCGGGACGTAACAGCGAGGCCTGGGACGAGTGGGAGGGAAAGGCCCCACCAAAGGCGCACATCCCGCGGCTTGAACGGCGGCTGGCGCAGGCTGTGGGTACGGCCGTGCACCGTGCCCTGGAGATGATCGACTTTCAGCTGGAGCCCGCAGTCGCCATCGCTCAGCAGGTCGCTCTCCTGCCCGGCCGGCTGCGCGACGTGCTACCCGGCGCTCACCTGGCTCGCGCACTGTCGGAGAGTCAGCGGCTGTTGGAGCGGATCGCCCACGGACGTTTGCTGGCTGAGCTTTGGCAGCTGCGCGATCACATTATCGGTCGCGAAGTCCCTGTCTGGCTGCCACCGCAGGGAGACGAGGAAGGACAGGACAACGTGCGGAATCCACTGGAGGTCGTCGCGGGCACGATCGACCTGCTGTACGTGGAACCCGGAAGTGGACGCCTCGTGATCGTGGACTACAAGACGGACCAGATTCACGACGACCAGGAACTACAGCAACGGACCGGAGCCTACCGGCGTCAAGGACGTGTCTACCAGCGCGCCCTGGTGGACGCCCTGGGTCTGCCGCAAACACCCTGGTTCGAACTCTGGTTCCTCACACTCGATCTGCGCATTCGAGTGGAGGAGCCGGCACGGTACAATCGCGATCATGTTTCTCGCCCTGAACAGTCCTGATGACTATGACCGACGGAGACCCGCTGTGAACCAAGCCAAGTCCTTCCTGTTGTCCCTCGCGGCCGCGGGCATTCTGCTCGTGGCTTGCCAGCCGTCCAACTCCAGCGCGCCTGAGCAAGACGCACCAGCCACGTCCGAGCGGGCTGAGAGTCCGCAGCTCGGTCTGGCTCTGGCCAATGTGCCCGAGGGCTTCCAGGTCGTCGAGGAGAACGAGCTGCGGTTGCAGCGGACCGACGATCAGACCGGTGAAGTGTGGATCGAGGTCGGCCCAGTGGTCGAGAGCATCAACTTGGTGCAGGAAGTTCGCAACTGGGAGAAGCGCTTCGATGAGATGCCCGGCGGTGACTTCAAGGGACAGATGGAACTAGGTACCCAGTTTGGTTCCGCCTACTCGGTCCGCGGGCGCTATCTGGAGGGCGACTTGGAGGTCGAGCAGTTCCGACTAATGAGCCTGCATCCGAACGAGTACCGACTGCTCAGTCTCATCTACACCTACCCCGCCGGCGAGGACTCGACGATGCGGAGCAACCAGGTCATGGAAGTCTTCGGTGAACTCGAAGGTCTCACCCCGGCGCCCAGCGCTACAGAAAACGCAGCTGAGTGAGTGGAGCGAGTCGCTCGCTCTGGTAGACACGCTAGCGGGAACTACAAAAGGGGGAGGAGCAGAGTGCCCCTCCCCCTTGAGGTTAAACCAGACTTCAGTAATGCGTTACCGCCTACTGCCGTCACTGCACTGTGACCACGAAGCGTAAGACGGCCCCGTGAGTTTTCTTCAGTCGCGGCTCATTCCCAAGACGATGAATGCATAGTAGAGCAGCGTCATGATGCTGGAAACTGCGGCGGCGACGTAAGTCATGGCGGCAGCGTTCAGCACCTTCGACATTCCGCGCTGCTCCTCCTGAGTCACCAAGCCGAATTGCATCGCCAGTTTCTTCGCGCGACTCGAGGCGTCGAACTCAACCGGCAAGGTCACCAGCTGGAACAGCACGACCGCCGAAAATAGAAAGACACCCAACATCGCCAGACCGGCCATGTTGAGGAAGAGACCGGCGAAGATGACGATGATGCCGAGGTTGGAACCGATGCCGGCACTCGGCACCAGGATAGAGCGGATCCAGAGCGGCTTGTAGGCTTTGGCATGCTGGATCGCGTGTCCTGCTTCGTGACAGGCGACCCCGACGGCGGCAACGCTGTGCGAGCGATACACATCCGGTGACAGCGCGAGCGTCTTGTTCATCGGATTGTAGTGATCGCTCAGGAAACCCTGGGTCTCACGGATCTGCACGTCGTGAATACCCGCCCGCTCGAGCAGGACCTGGGCCGCTTGCGCGCCGGTAAAGCCGCGGGCGGCCGGCACGCGAGAGTACTTCTTGAAGGCCGAGCGGGTCTTCCAGCTCGCCCAGCCGGAGAGCAGGAGCGCCGGCAGCATGACGAATAGGATGTAGGACATGTAGCCTCCTCGTGATGTAGGTTCTCTTGAGAGTGGAGACAGCGGGGAATCTCTCCCGCACGTTAGACCTGAGTCTTCCGGACTTACATTCCGGAGCCGCCCTATCTTAGCAGGTACTATGGCCTGTGCGTAGAGACGCGATTGGGCGTGATTTGGCGAGGGAAGAGGGGCAGGCGGGTCGTACAGCTGTGCAGGGGGGGGATCAGCAAGCTGGATTAGCTCGGACGATCAGTGGGGATCCACGGGGGCACCGGGGCTCGGACTGTGACGGCCGTCACGGCGCAGAAAGCGCGTCAACTCTCGCCCAACATACAGAACCAGGACCACGACCACCACGTAGGCAGCGGTCCAGGCCAGCTCTGAAGTAGGGTTGTAGCTGAGAATTTCCATCGTCGTCTCCGATCTCGCGCTCATCTTGGCCCGGGCACCTTGCGTCCCGCCCTCGTTCTGTTGAAACAAGGCTCGAGGTGCTACCTATTCCAGCATCACGAGCCCCGAGACCCGTCGCCCGGGGCTCCACCTGGGGTAGCATCCGCCCATGAGCGACACCCGCAAGCAGAGTCCATCGCCCGACTACTATCCACCTCTGACTGCTCAGGGCCGGGATCCGGCCATCCGCGTGATGCTCCTGCCGCGTGACACCAATGCCGTCGGCACCATCTTCGGTGGCATCATCCTGTCCTACATCGATCAGGCGGGCGCCGTGGAGGCACACCGCTGGGTCAGCGGACCGGTGGTTACCGTCGCTATGCGCGAGGTCGAGTTTCACGAACCGGTGTTCGTGGGCGATCTCGTCAGCCTCTATACCCGCACACTACGACTGGGTCGGACCTCGATCACCGTCAAGGTCGAAGTCGAGTCGGAGCGACGTTGCCAGGATGGTGAGGTGGTCAAGGTCACCGAAGCCGAAGTGGTCTACGTCCATGTGGACGACCAGCGCCACCCGATCCCGCTCGATCTGGCCCCGGAAGGGTCTGGCTAGCCCTTCAGCTGAAGCCCTTGTCAACGACCGCATCGATATCCTCGGTGCTTCTCGAGGAACCCGCTCGGTCTCCGGCGCCTCGTGCCTGGGTCGCGGGAGAGTAATCCTCGAAGCAGCGCCGGCAGCGAGCCTCGTACGCATCCAGGTCGCCAACCTGTACCTGCTCGGCACCGCCCGCGATCCGCTGACTGTAGTGAGCCGGTTGGCCACAGCGAACGCACACCGCGTGCATCTTGTCAACGTACTCTGCCATCGCCAGTAGGTGCGGCATCGGGCCGAATGGCTGGCGCTGGAAGTCTTGATCCAGACCGGCGATGATCACACGAACGCCCGCGTCCGCCAGTTCGGTGACCAGCGCCACCAGCCCATCGTCGAAGAACTGCGCTTCGTCGATACCCACCACCTGTACACCGAAATGCAGCTGTGCTCGCAGGGCTTGGCTGTTGATCACTGAGCGGGCCTCCTGCTCACGATTGTCCCGTGTCACGACACCATCTGGATGGTGGCGCGTGTCGGCGCGCGGCTTGAAGACCTGCACTCTCTGCCGAGCAATTTCAGCCCGGCGGATGCGCCGGACCAGTTCCTCGCTCTTGCCGGAGAACATGCCTCCAGCGATCACCTCGATGTGTCCCGTCGTACGTTCGTTCATTCCTGTCCACGATAGAGAGTTTCCACCGCCTCTGCCGTCAGGCCGGCAATCTCGCCCGCCACGATCCGCGCAACCGCCAGGCCAGCCTCGGCGGCGGCGGCGGTCCCCGCTTCCGAGGCCTCGAGTGCGAGAACCTCATGCGGATGCACCAGCCGGTCCGGGAGCGGTGGCAATGAGTTGAAATCTTCCAAGGCTCTTACGTAGGCGCGCGCCCCGTGCGCACCGCCGCCGGGACTTTCGCTGCTGACCACCACCTTGACGATGTCCGACAGTCGGCTCTGCTGCAGTGCGGAGTGCATCTCCTGCAAACGGGCCGCACCCACGGCACCCACCATCCAACCGCGTGCCACGAAGCTGGCCAAGAGTTCCTCAGCGCCTGCGACAACCATTGCCCGTCGGGAATCGACGCGTCTCACGAGAACACCATCGTAGGCGAGCAACACAGCACGCAGCATGCGGACCATCCTATCCGGCCGGGCGCCCAATCGCGACCGTATTTGACTTGCTGTTGCAGCGGGGGCTATTCTGGGATTTCCTGAAACGGAAGGAGACACTCATAGCTATGGAACAAACGCAGCAATTGCAAGAGAGCCCCGAAGCTCAGCCGCCACAGGAATTCATCCCGGTCCACCTGACCCCGAAGGCGGTCAACATGGTGAAAATCACCCGTGAGCAGGAAGGAATCGACCCTACCTTTGGCTTGCGGATCGCGGTGCGCGGTGGCGGCTGCAGTGGCTTCGAGTACGCTCTCGACTTCGAGGAGGCCAGCCGTGACAACGACTGGGTCTATGAGCAAGAGGATCTGAGAGTCATGGTCGACCCCGTGAGCGCGCGCTACCTCGATGGCACCGAGATCGACTACGTGCTCGGCGCCACCGGAGCCGGTTTCAAATTCAACAATCCGAAGGCCGTAGGCACCTGCGGCTGCGGTTCGTCATTCAGCATCTGATACGTCTCGGCTGACGCCGAGTCACGCAAGCAAAGAAAAGGGGACTCCACGGAGTCCCCTTCTCTGTTTCGTTGGCCAACACCCGACCTGCAGACAACGAGATCAGCGCGGCGGGCCGCTCTCCAACTGCTCGAGCTGGCGCTTCAGTTCTTCTTCTTCCCGCTTCAGGCGCTCGTACTCGGCCTCTTCCTGCGCGACCTCTGCGTTGTGCTCCGCCACCTCGGCGTTCGTGCGCACACGCTCGGCCGCCGCTGGATCGCCGGCCCTGATATAGGCCTGCTCCGCATCGCTGTACTTCTTCAGCTTCTCGTAGACGAAAGCGAGCTGCTTCAACACGCGAGTCTGGTTAGCCTGACTCGGGTTGTTGGCCAGGGAACGCTGCAGTGCGGCTTCAGCTTCAGCGTAGTTGCGGGTCGCAGTGTGTGCCTGGCCGATGTAGAAATGAGGTAGCCAGTCACTGCCGCGCTTGGCAGCTGCCTGGTCGAAGCTTGAGACGGCACCAGCATAGTCCGTGGAGCCGAGCTGCGCTTCACCGAGCAGCAAGAAATTCTCATAGGTGCCGGACAGCTGCGTCAGGCGGGTCGCATTCTCGACCGCCTTCCGGTACGTTGCGACCTTGCTGTCGCCTCGGCTCTGGCGCCCGATGCGCAACAGCGCGTCAACATAGGCCTTCCGCTTGGCTGCATCGTTCGGATCGAGCTGCACAGCACGCCCCAGGGCCCGCTCCGCTTCGTTCATCTGGCCCGCGTTGAAGGCTGCGGCACCGTAGTTGAAGTGCGCCGCTGCACTGCTTGGATTGGCAGCCGCAGCTTGCTTGAGCGATACCAACGCACGATCGCCCTGGCCACTCTTGTCCAGCGCCACCGCCATCAGTTGGTGGTAGGTACCCTGCAAGCTGGCTGGCAGGCTCGATGGATTGATGCTCCCCAGGACCTCCGCAGCCTCCCGATACTTGCGAGCTTTAACGTAAGCCTCACCAAGCTTGAACTTGGTATTTGTGTCGTCCGGATTCAGCTCGTAGGCTTGGCGGAACGCGGCGACAGCGTCACTGTCCCGCTTGAGCTTCTGCAGCGCCTGACCGAGCATCATGTAGCCACCCGGAAAATCGGGGCTCTGCTCCGTAACCGCTTGAAACTGGCGTGCCGCTTCCGCCCAGTTTTCACTTTTGAAAGCTGCAACACCTTGCTGCCAATCGGCCTGCGCCGGAATGGTCAGGGTCGCCAGCAGAACTGCCGCGGCGATCGCGGCGCTCCAATTGCTTCGCATCACTTGGCTCCTTTGAGAGAAGTCGAGAGGCAACAGATAAGAGAGACTCGGGTCAGCATGGACTGACAACAGATCAGAAGGAGGACAGGTACTCGTTGATACCCTCAAGGAACGTCTGAGCCTGATTCGGCCCCAGAGCTCCTGACACCACCTTCTCCGCCGACCGCACCAAATCGAGTAGCGCGTCCAGCTGACGCCCAGCCTCGACCTCGGCGAGACTCAAGCGGTACTGCTGGTCCAACTCTTCTCGGTCACCCGGACTGGAGAGCAAGGCTTGTGCTTGATCGCGGATCTTCTCGGCGATCTGCGGCAGCAGCTCGGCCGGTATCCTCTGCAGCTGTTCCCCCGACAAGCCGCTCAAGCTGTCCTTGAGCCCCACGAGTTGTGAGGTGATCAGACCGAAGAGCAACTTGCAGATCTCGAACGGGCTCTTACCCAGGCCGATGGCGATCTCTTCGATCGACCGCCGCTCGTCCACCTTGCTAATCAGGCTCCACTCCTGCGGCGACAACGAGACCGACGTCGTTGCGGAGTGGTTTGTGAACACCGGCACCATGCGAGTGGAAGGTATGCGCTTGGACAGCACCTTCCACTCGTCGATGCGGCGTGCCGCTTCCATGAGCAGGTTCGTATTGGAACGCTTCACCGATTTCTCGGTGTTCTCCTCACCCGGCTGGAAGACAAAGTCACCTTCCTGCCAGATAGCCATTTCGTAGACGGCTTCTTCCCCGGACAGCTTGCCGGTTTCGCCATGCACGATCTGCCCCTGAAGGAGGTAGATCTTCCCCTCCGAGTCACCATTCTTCAACAGGAACATCCCCGTCTTCCCTGAGACGGAGACGAGTTGAATGATGTCCGGTAGTGGGAGCTCGCTGAGCGACCCCTGAAACGCCATGGATGGACGGTTGACCTAGTCTATTGCAACGTGAAGTTGACAGTCAGGTTGTAGTAGACGGAAACAGGCTTGCCATTGAGCGTCGCCGGGCGGAACTTCCACCCTTTGATCGCGTCGATGGCTGCCTGATCGAGTCCCATCGGGAGACCCTTGAGCACCTTGACGTTCGTGACGTTACCGTCCTTGTCGATAATCGCTTCCACGATCACGACACCAGTGATGCGCGCCTTGCGGGCGATCTCTGTGTACTGCGGCGGCGGAGCGTGCAGCTTCTCCGGCGCCTTGACGTCGCCACCGACGCGAATCGGACCGGAGGGCTCTACTGGTGGCGGACCGTCCGGGATGTCGAACACGATGTCGGTGTCCGGCATATCGATTTCCGGCTCGATCTCGTCTTCCAGACGAATGGGCTCTGGCTCGTCCGGCGTCGGGTCCGGAATCGGCACCTTCTTGGTACGCGGCTTCGGCAACTCCTGCTGCTGCGGAGGTGGCGGCGGACGGAAACGTACCTGCTGCACCACGAAAACCTTCGGCTTCTCCTTCTCGAAGTCGTCAGCCTCGGTTTTCTCCGGGAAGTACATGAAGAGCAGCACGGCGTGGAAGACAGCCGCGAAGGCAACGCCGATCCAGAAGTTCCGGCGGTCCTGACTTTCCTCTTCGAGGAAGTGTACGAACTCGTTACCTACCTGCTCTTCCAGGGAGCCCTGGGGGGCCTCACCCGGCTTCGTCTTGTTGTCTTTCGCCATCTTGACCTCCTGCTCGTCAGACGAGCTTAACCGAAATCCGCGCCAGCGTCACGGGCGACACTAGAACCAGAAGCGTTCGATTTCGCGCTGGGTGGGAATCGAGACGTTGATCTTGATTTCGTGCTCTTCCTCACCTTGGCGTAATGTGTCGAACACCTTGACCATGGCGCCGTACGGAGCATTGCCGTCCGGACGGATGATCACAGGCTTCTTGGGATTGTTCTCGAGCTTCGGCAAGAGGTAACCCACGATGTCGCCAGCCTGCATCGGCTTGCCATCAACCAGGATGTTCTCGTAGCCGCGAATCTCGATCAGAACCGCCTCTTCCTTCTCGATCTCGGGCGGATTGTCCTCTTCTTCCGGCAGTGCGAAGTCGAGGCCACGGGTCGCCGCGAAGGTCGTGGTGACCATGAAGTAGATGATCAGCAGGAAGGCGATGTCCGCCATCGAAGATGTTGGAATCTCGTCGCTGACGTTGCGTTTTGTCACTTTCATTGGGTTCCTCCCGCTGGTTCCGGCTCAGCGTGCCTGGATGGTGTCCTGCTGCGACAGCAGGTAAACCACCCTGACGCGCGCCTGCTTGAGGCTGTCGATCACTTCGTCAACGACCCTGTAGGGTACGCCCTCGTCCGCCTTCAGCACCACGGCTCGGTCCGGATAGGTCTGCACCAATCCGCGGCCGAAAGAGAGCACGTCTTCTGACGATGGCACCACGTAGCTCATTTCTTCACCGTCGCTGACTCGGATCTGGCCCGCCTCGGTCACCGACACGTAGGCCGACTCACGAGGAATCTCATAGCGCAAATGAGTCTGCGGCAAGGTCACCTGGGTGCGGTCGACCTCGACCACGAAGGTGATCATGAAGAAGATGATGAGCAGGAACGCGATGTCTGCCATCGAAGCGGTCGGAATGACCGCCGGCGCTGCCTTTGTGGCATGTAGTTTCATAGCGTGCTATCCCGCCTTCCTTGATTCGTGAAGGGAGTCGGCAACCGGACCGCCCGCAAGCGGCCCGGTGACCTCGCCCCGATCAGCTCTTCTTCCCAGCATCCGCGGCGCCGGACGTGCTAACAGCCTCGGCAGAGATACCGCTACGCTCCATCTCGGAGAAGGTCTCGAGCAGCATGTTCGTCGCCGTCTCGATTTCACGCACGAAGCGGTTGATGCGGCTCATGAAGAAGTTGTAGGCAATCTGCACCGGAATCGCCACCGCCAAACCACCAGCGGTGGTGGTCAACGCCTCTTTGATACCGCTGGCCACCAGACCCGGGTTCGACAGACCGGCCTTCGCCAGGGCGTCGAACGAGCGAATCATGCCGGTAACGGTACCGAGGAAGCCGAGCAACGGCGCTACGTTGGCTGTCGTGGCGAGCACGACCAGACCCCGCTCGAGGCGGCCCATCTCGTACAGCGCTGCATTTTCGATGGTCTTCTCTACTTCATCCTTGGGCTGGCCGTACTTCAGCAGACCAGCCTTCATGATCGAAGCGACCGGGCCCCGGTAGTTCTCGCATACCTTGATGGCTTCCCGCACGGAGCGGTTCACGATCAGAGCCTTGCGAATCTTGGCCAGGAACTCGTTGACGTTGATCCGTGCCCGCCAGAGAGCGATGAACCGCTCGATGATGATGGCCAGGGCGATGATCGAGAACGCCAGCAGCAGCCACATAATGAAGCCGCCTTGATCCATCAAATCCCAAAACCTGAAGGCCTCTTGGCTGTTCACGCTACTCCTCCTACGTTGTGGTTAGATCCACCACGGGTCGTCTGTTTCCTTAGACCAGGGCAAGGCGGATCGAGTTCCCATTCGAGCCTCACAAGATCATCCTTGTCGGCACAGGGTGACCGACGCTGAACGCGGCCGCACTCCTATAGATGCTGCAAGACGGTGATCTCGGGACACTGTTTTTTCTGAACGACGCGTTTTTCTGGACGACGTGTCTCTCGGAACAAGCGAATCCAGATGATTTCACACTCCCCAGAGAGACGCCTCTCGGAAGCGTGGCTGCCCTCTCGGTGACGGCGGTTCGCGGACAAGCTACTGCTGGCCTGCTACTCCATACTGAGCTAGCGGATGCTAGCACAGGCTGAAAAAACCGGTCAAGGACCAGCCGACAGAGCTTAAACTCCGAACGTTCAGTCACTTAGAGGACCTTTCGAGATGATCGCCCAGCTTCGCCGAGGCGATCCAGGCGGAGTCTTTGAGCACAGCAGATGGCGACGGCCAAGGCATCGGTGACATCGTTGCTCGCCTTGGCGGCGAGCGCCGGATCGTGCAGCCCGAGCAGCATGCGAACCATGCGCCCGACCTGCTCCTTGGGGGCGCGGCCGTTGCCGGTCAACGCCGACTTGATCTCCGCCGGACTGTGCTCGCGAATTTCGATCCCCCGCCCTGCCAGAGTCGCCAACAAAGCGCCGCGTGCCTGCGCCAGAACGATCAGGGAGCGGCTGCTGCGACCGTGAAAGGCGGTCTCCAGTACCGCAAGCTGCGGGGGGTAGCGCTCTAGCAAGCCCTGCAACTGCTCGACCAGGAGAGCTAGACGTCCCGGCACTGGCTGCGCCGGAGGACAGGCAAAGCAGCCGTAGTGGACGGCACGCAGGCGCGAGCCCCGCTTCTCGATAACGCCGAAACCCGTGCGTATGCTGCCGGGATCGAGGCCGAGTATCCACATGACGGTTGCTAGATCGAATCATTCAGTAGTGCTGGCCAGGACTTCGTCGCTGAACGACTCGCTTGACCACGCGTGTTGCACGTCATCGTGATCGTCGAGGGCGTCCAGGAAGCGCATCAGCTTGCTGGCCTGATCAGGATCGGTGATTTCGGTGGAGTTCTGGGGCAGCATCGCTAGCCGCTGCGTCTGTAGTGGAATCTCGCGCTGCTCCAGCTCGTCGCGAATACGGCTGAAGTCTTCCGGGGCGGTGAAGATGGTGTGCTCACCATCTTCCGACGTGATGTCGTCGGCCTCCAACTCCAGAGCCAGCTCCATGAAGGCCTCTTCATCCATCACGTCGGCGCTGATCACGAAGTAGCCCCTGCGGTCGAACATCCAGGCCACACAACCGCTCTCACCCAAGTTTCCACCGGAACGGGAGAACAGGTTGCGAATCTCGGACACCGTACGATTACGATTGTCGGTCACGGCCTCCACGAGCACGGCGACCCCTCCGGGACCGTAGCCCTCGAGGATGCACTCCTCGTAGCTTTGGCCTTCCAGTTCGCCGGTACCCTTCTTGATGGCGCGGTCGATATTGTCGTTCGGCACATTGCTGTTACGCGCATCTTGGATCGCCGCCCGCAAGCGCGGATTGCCTGTCGGATCGCCGCCACCCAGCCGTGCCGCAACCGTGATCTCCTTCACCAGTTTGGTGAACAATTTGCCGCGCTTGGCGTCTACCGCAGCTTTGCGGTGCTGGATGTTGGCCCATTTACTGTGACCTGCCATGGTCCTTTCTTGCTCCTCGAGTCGGCGAAAATTCGCGTGGCTGCGGGTGGGACCCGGCAACGACGCTGCCGCTGATGCCGAATGCGAGCTGCCCGTATGACAACCGCAGTCACTCTGCCTGTATTCCGTATTCGCTTGTCGAATTTTGTCGGGCCTCCTCCGGCCGGCTATCACCACAGTCGCCCGGCAGCGCCCAGAAGGCGCACCTTACAGTAAGAAGCCAGAAAGTGCCAGGGGTAGTCACGTCCGAGAGGGGGGGCACGCTCCCAGTGGCAGCAAGGCGACTCGAAGCGCCGGCTCTCGGTTTGACGGATGGCATAGGGAGTGCTAGAAAGCTTTTCGCTATAGTAACTATGGAGTCCCGACCATGCCCGCTTTCTTGATTGTCGACCAGGATCCTCGCTTCGCCAGCGGCCTGCGTAGCGCGCTGGAAGCAGAGGGCTGGCCGGGCAAGACCACGACAGACGCACGAGAGGCGGCGCAGCTCGCCGTAACCGACCGGCCGCAGCTGCTGCTGGCCAGCGTCGAAGTGGACGGCGCGCGGGTCTTGCTGGAACGTTTTTCGCAGCGCGCCGGCACGGGCTGCTCCTCGATTGCCTTCGTTCCAGCAGCCCGGGCGGCCGAGGTCAAGGCGGAGCAACTGGGTGCCGACGGCTTGCTGCCGCGCCCCTGTACCCGCGACCAATTCTGGAGCATGATTCGGCGCGTCCTGTCGGAAGCCCAGCGCAAGGCATCGCAGCAACCGGCTCACACGGACAGCACGAAGTTGACATCTGCCGAGATCTTCGGTGATCTGCTCGAGGAAGTCGACAGCCAGGATAGCTCCCAGGAGCCCCCACCTCGGGCGTTGCCACGTTCCGCCCCGGTCAAAATACAACTCGGCCAGCAAGGGACCGCGTCAACACCAGCCGATGCACCGACAGGAGCAACACCGGCAGCACCCGAACAAGCGAGACCTGCCAGCCCCAACCTCGGCGATGATCTCGAAAGGAAGCTAGAGCAGACACTGTCGGGCGTGCTGGATCTCGGCGCTCAGAAATCGAGAAGCGCCAAGGCGGCTGCCGCCAGACCGATCGCGGCTCCGACGACACAGGTGCCAGCGGCACCGGCTCCAGCTCCAAGGGCCCCAGTTCCAAGGGCCCCAGTTCCAAGGGCCCCAGCCGCGCAGGCCCCGCCAGCGCAGGCCGCGGAGGCACCCGTCGCAACACCCGCAGCCACCCCGACGGCTGCTGAAGAGCCGGCACCGGCGAAGACGGGAACTGCGGCCAAGCCCAGGCGGCGTGACGCCAATGTTGATGACCTGCTGAACCAGACCCTGTCTGGACTGGTTGACCTCGAGGCCCTCGGACGGTCACGTAAGACTACTGTACATACTGAAGCGAGACCCGCCACGCCCACGGCCCAGCCGGAACCGCCAGCGGAACCACCGATCCGCACGCAACCGAAGGCGCAGATCGAGCCAATCGTAAGTGTCGAGCCCGAGTTCACCACCATGAAACTGCCCACGGGACTGGGAGCCCTCGCGGCAGCCGCGGAATCTGAAGCCGAGGCGGCCGCGGCCAGCGCGGTCGAGGTTGGGGCGGGCCAAATCGAGGCGGACCAAGTCGAGGCGGACCGAGTCGAGGCGGACCGAGTCGAGGCGGGCCAAGTCGAGGCGGACCAAGTCGAGGCGATGGAGGCTGCGCCAACAGAGGCGCCCCCCGAGGCAGAACCCCCGGGAAGATCCTCGGCACCTATCGAGTCAGCCACCGAGGCCCCCTCCACCAGCGCAGAGCACCCGATGGCCACGGGTCTGGCGAAGGTGTCAGGCTTGGCGGAAGCGTCGACCGAGAGCAAGGCCGAAGGAGGCGACCTCGAACCCGACCGAAGCGGCGAACCCGACACGGACAGCGCCGCAGGCACAGCGCTGCCACACCCGATGTCCCTGGAGCCGCCGGGCTTCGGCTCGGTGCGGCAGGATCGAACCGCCGACACCGAGAGTGCTCTAGAGGCCGCTCTGAAGGAACAGGCAGAATCCAGAGCTGCCCGGAGCGCTGCTTCGCCCGAGGAAGCCGGATGGTTCGACGAACTGGTCGGTGATGAGTCAGCTATCCCTCGAACCACCAAGTCCGACTCACCGCTGGCGGCGGCTGGACGCCGCTTCGGTTCCTATACCCTCGTCGAACGCATCGCCATCGGTGGCATGGCCGAGGTCTGGAAGGCGCGCATGAGCGGCGCGGCCGGCTTCCAAAAAATCGTCGCAATCAAGAAGATTCTCTCGCACCTGACGGCCAACCTCGAGTTCGAGAAGATGTTCGTCGACGAGGCAAAGCTGGCTGCCCAGCTGAACCATCCGAATATCACTCAAATCTACGACCTGGGCCAGGTGCGCGGCGAGTACTACATCGCCATGGAGTACGTCGACGGCAAGGATCTGCGCACCATCCTCGACCTGGCGCAGCGTTATGAGTACCCACTCGGCGAAGGCTTGGCGCTGCTCATCGCCTCCCGCCTGGCCAGCGGCCTCGACCACGCGCATCGACGGCGTGACGAAAATCACCAGGAACTCGGCTTGGTGCACCGGGATGTGTCACCGCAGAACGTGCTCATCGGATACGAGGGCGACGTCAAGCTCTGCGACTTCGGCATCGTCAAGGCAGTCGCCAAGGCGAGCCAGACTCAGATGGGCGCCCTCAAGGGCAAGCTGCAGTACATGTCCCCCGAACAGGCCTGGGGCAAGACGGTCGACGCGCGTACAGACCTCTTCTCGGTCGGCGCGCTACTTTTCGAGATGCTGACCGGTCGACGCCTGTTCGCTGGTGACAGTGAACTGTCCGTTCTCGAAGCCGTGCGCGAATGCCGCATCGAAGAGCCACGCGCCCTGGTGCCGGAGATCTCACAGGAGGTCAATGGCGTTGTGCTGCGAGCCTTGGCCAAGGAGCCCGAGGATCGCTTCCAGACGGCAGCAGCGCTGCGACTCGAGCTAGATGAACTGCTCCTGCAGGTCAGCAAGCGACCTGGGCCTCACGAGCTGTCCTATTACCTCAAGCATCTAACGGCTGTGGCCGAGGGGCGCCAACCACCACCGCTGCTGGCCCACCACGCGGAGATCTCGGTGACCGCAGCCGGGACCGACTCGGCGTCCGCCGAAGATCCCGTCATCGAACAGCCGCTCGCGGAGGAGGCACCGGCCGAAGCGTCAGCGCCCGAAGCGTCGTCGCCTCTCGCCGAGACCGATGGATCGGAACCTGAAACCGCCGAAGAGCCCGCCTTCGATCTGCCCTCGTGGGAAGGCGTGGAGGCGCCGGAATTCGACCTGAGCACCGACGAAGAACCGCCGCTCGGAGCCGCTGCCGTGTTGTCAGCGCTGGAGAAAGGGCCGGCGCCGGAGGTCGAGGCCCAACCGGAACCACCGTCCGAATTCGAACTTGCGGAGGAGGACACCGGCACCGGCAGTCACAGCTTCGACCTACACCCGATGGCAACCGGTGCGTTCCAGCTCGACGAGGTGCACGAGGAAGAGGCTCTGCAGGACATCCTCGACCTGAACCCGAGTACCGATGACCTGCCCGAAGACCTGGCCTTCGACGCCGCAGCACAGGAATACTCGGACATCGACCTCCCAGCAACCGGAGCAGTGCCAGAAGAACCTGGGCCACTCGAGGAAGCTAGGCTCAGGATTGGGCCTGACCTGCAAGAAGACGTCGCCGCGACCACACACTTCCAAGAGAGCAATGAATCGACACCCAGCTCGGACTTCTCTGAGCCAGCCGGGACCGCGACGATGCCGGCGGACAACGGCAGCTCGCCCGCGGCGGGAATCGCCATCGCCGAGCCCGCGGCCGAGAACACGAACTTGCGGCCCGTGGCCCAGATGTCGGTTCGCCAGGCGCGTGAATCCAACTGGCGACGCTGGCTCGGCGTGCTGCTGCTGCTGCTGATCCTCGCGGCAGCGGCCGCGATCTATCTCTTCGTCGAGGGCACTTTGACCCTGCCGGGCGAACCGACTCCGGCAACAGCTCCTCCGGAAGCCGTCCCGGACACGGATCCAGCGCTGCCCCCCTCGGAGAGCAGCGACGACACAGACGCCGGGGACTTGGGAGCCGTGAGCAGCAGCAGCGGAGGCGAAGTACGGGCTGCCGTTCTCGCCGGACTCCAGGATGTCGACGGACAACCCGGGGGCCCGCTGCGCGGCATCGAGGTACAGCCGCCCAAGCTTGTCAACATCGGGAAAGCACAGTATCCTCGCGCAGGTCGCCAGCATGATCTTGACGGACACGTTGTTCTCGCATTGCTGGTCGACCCCGAGGGCAAGGTCGAACAGGTTCGCGTGCTGGAAGAGCTGGAAGCCTCGCCTTCCCTGGTCCAGCTAGCTCTGGACTTGGCCGCCGAGGCAGACTTTCTACCCGCGCGGAGTTCCACCAGCGGTAACCGTATCCGTATGTGGACGCAGTTGCGGATCGCGTTCGAATCCTGACATGCGGAGGAACTGATGAGTCTTTCCGAACAACAAAAGAGCTTCTACGAGAATACCCTTGGCGTGGTTCGCGGCGAGATCGAGGAACTGGACCGCCAGATCGAGGAAGAACTGGCCAAGGTCAAGGACCGCCTCGCTGAACTGCAGTCCGCCAAGAAGGCCGCGCTCGCCATGTACGACGCCGCTTGCTTGCGCCTGGGCGTTGCCAACGAACTCAACGAAGATGACGGTGAGGAGGACGACGGCGGCAGCTTCTGAGGCTTCGTCGGCGCTTTATCGTCCCACCATGGCCTGGTTCAAGAAAAACAAGAAACCGAAGCCCGTTCGGCAGCACCGCAGCGCGGTGCCCGAAGGCTTGTGGATCAAGTGCAGCGGTTGCCGCGAGGTCGTGTACTCGAAGGAACTCGAGAACAACATCTGCCCGCGTTGCGGTTACCACTTTCGCATCGATCCGCCGCAGCGAATTCGGCTCCTGCTCGACGATGAAGCACCGCGCGAGCTGTTCACCGACATTCGCCCCACGGACCCGTTGCAGTTCGAGGACACCAAGCCCTACGCGCAGCGACTGAAGGCATACCAGCGCAAAGTCGACGTGCTCGACGCCCTGATGGTGGTGAGCGGCCACCTCGAGAAGCAGCCCGTGATCCTGGCGGTCATGGACTATCGCTTCATGGGTGGCTCGATGGGCTCGGTGGTTGGCGAGAAGGTCACGCTCGCGGCCGAGGAAGCCTTGCGGCGCAAGCAGCCGCTGATCGTGGTCTCGGCCTCCGGCGGTGCGCGCATGCAAGAAGGCGTGCTGTCGTTGATGCAGATGGCCAAGATCTCCGCCTCCCTGGCACGCTTGCGGGAAGCGCATCTACCCTACATCTCGATCCTCACGGATCCGACGACCGGCGGTGTGACGGCTTCGTTCGCCATGCTCGGTGACGTCAACATCGCGGAGCCGGGTGCCTTGATCGGCTTCGCCGGGCCACGCGTGATCCAGCAAACGATCCGCCAGAATCTGCCCGAGGGCTTCCAGCGCTCGGAGTTCTTGATGGAGCACGGCTTCCTGGACCTGGTCGTGCCACGCCCCGAGCTGAAGGCGACGGTCGCCCGCTGCTTGCGGCACTTCTCCTGAGCCGCGGCCAGCTGCTCCACGTCCTCCTGTTGCCGTCCACCCATGAGCCACGCACGTGAGCCCCGGGTAAGCGTCGAAGACCGAGTCGGCGTCGAGGACGTCGAAGCCCTGCTCGGCCATCTCGAGCACTTCGGGCTCAAGCTCGGCCTGGAGCGCATTCGCGCCCTGCTCGCCGAGTTGGGCGACCCGCAGCTCCAGGTGCCGACGGTGCTGGTCGCGGGCACCAACGGCAAGGGCTCCACCGCTTCCCTGCTGGCATCGATAGCGACGCACGCCGGCTATCGCACCGGACTCTTCACCTCTCCGCACCTGGAGTCGCCCACCGAACGCCTGCGCGTCGATGGCCGAGCCCTGGGTCTCGACACGCTCTACCACCTCCTGCGCCGTGTCGTCGACACTGGAGAACGACTCCACGGCGACGCTCCCACCTACTTCGAGAGCTTCACCGCCGCAGGCTACCTGCACTTCGCCGAGACCAAGCTCGACCTTGCGGTCATGGAAGTCGGCCTCGGTGGCCGCCTCGACGCGACCAACGCTGGCGACCCGAGGCTGTCGCTGATCACCGAGATCGACCTCGACCACCGCAAGCAGCTCGGCGACACGCACGCTGCGGTGGCTCGCGAGAAGGCCGGCATCCTGCGCCCGGGACGGCCAGCGCTGGCATGGAGCCAGCATCCGGAAGCGGTAGCCGAGTTGCAGCGCTGTGCCGACGCCGTCGGCACCGACTTCGAGCTGGTTTCCAACCGGGTCGAGATCCTGCGAGCGACCGACGACGGCAACTTCCGGATACGCACCGACCTCGACACCTACGATGTCCAGCTCCGGCTCTCCGGCAGGCACCAGGCCGGTAACATGTCACTGGCGATCCGAGCAGCCGAAACCCTGCGCCAGCTCGGCTGGAAGAACTTCGACAGCGCGGCAATCCTGAGGGGCGCTGCCGCCTGCCGCTGGCCGGGACGCCTGGAGTGGATCGACTTGCCGCACGGCGCATCGCCTGGGCAGCCACAGAAGCAGCGCGTCCTGCTCGACGCCGCCCACAACGCCCATGCCGCAGAGCATCTGGGACGATTCTTGCGCGACCTGCAGCAGCCCTACGACCTACTCTTCGGGGCCGTACGCGACAAGCCGGCCGAGTCGATGCTGCCCCTCTTGGCCCAGGGTGCGACGCGCGTCGTGCTCACCAATCCGGACTCCGTGCGCGCGCGGCCGGCGGCCGAGCTGCTGCCGCTACTGGCTACCTCCGAGCACGAGTTGGTGGTCGAAGAGAACCTCTCGCGCGCGCTCGACGTGGCCCTACAATCGGAGCGTCCGCTGGTCGCCTGCGGTTCCATCTACCTGATCGGAACGGTGCGCCGCCTGCTACGGGAACGTTTCGGCGTGCCGGCGGCAGCGGATCAGACACCGCTCTGCTGACCCGACCGAGACAGGTCGACGGTTCCCGCTCCGCTTCCTGGCCCGGCTCAGCCACCTGGCCCGCCTCAGCCACCATAGCCCAGCGACTCCAGGCGCTCGCGCTCTTCCTCGGTCAACGAAGCATCTCCGGCTGCGTCGATCTGCAGCAGCTTGTCACGCAGGCGCAGGCTCTGCGCCTGGTGGGCATCCAAGACCCCGCGCAGCCGGGCGAGGATCTCGGGCCGCTCAGCACTGAGGTCATAGGCCTCTTGCGGATCCACCCGCAGGTTGAAGAGACTCGGCGCAGCGGACGAAAGGCGCGGGAAAATCGCCTTGTACGGACCGTCCCAGACGATCTGAAAGCTTGTCATAGCACTGAACATCGGCCGGTCCCGGCGGCGCGATAGCAGCGGCACACCCTGCAGGTCCGGATCGAGCCGCTGGCCGACCGCCTGCAGCAACGTAGGAACCAGATCGACTGCCGCCGAGGGTACCTGGCGGCGCTCCCCAGCGAAGCGCCCTCCCGGCCACTTGATCAACAGCGGCACCTGGGTCACCGGCTGCCATGGCAGACCGTGGAGGGTCATGCCGCGTTCGAGCAGCATTTCGCCGTGATCGCTGGTCACCACGATCAGCATCCGATCGTAGAGTCCAAGGTCTTTCAAGTGCCGGAACAGGCGCCCCAACTGACGATCTGTGTGCTCAACGCTTCGCCGGTAGAGCTCGCGCAGGATTTGCGGTTCGATTGGCAGCGCCGGAAACTGCCCTTCGCGAATACGCTTCAAGCGCAGCGAAGCACACGGCTCCCCGGGGCTGCACGGATAGGGCCGACGAAGCGCGAACAACTGGCGGATCTCCTCAGAGGTGGTCCCAGGTGCCTCATACGGCAGGCGGTGGAAGTCGGAGTGCGGCTCGAAAGTGTGGAAGAAGGCAAAGAACGATCGATTGCGATGCGCTCCAAGCCAGTTGGTGAGCTCACGGACCATGGGCTCCACATGCCACGGCACCGAGCGATAGGATTCGAAGCCACGGTCGAAGTCGAACTTGGGGTCGAGCCAGACGCAGTCGTGCACCAGTCCCCAGGTGAGCAGCCCGGTATCGCGCATGCGCTCGGCTAGGGTCGGCAAGCCGGCGGGGAGCGCACTTTCATCGACGCCGTGAACGGCGAAGTCGAAACCCGTGAACAGGGTCGCATGCGACGGTTGGGTCCAGCTGGAACCTGCATAGTGCGGCTGCCACGCCTGGGCATCACCCAGGAAGGCGTCCAGGTGCGGCGTCCGGCCGTCACCACCCAGCGCTCCGATGCTGTCCGCACGCAATGTATCAACGGAGATAAGGAGGATCTGGTGTGCCTCCAGGGGCGCCGGCGGCGGTGCAGTGACACGCTGCTGGACCACCACATCCTTGAGGTGAAGCTGCTGCCCGCTGCGCAGGGCGAGGCTCAGTCGCACCTTCGCCCGGGTTCCGGCGAGCTGGTTCAGATCGGTGGTCCACTGCCACCACCCGGGACGTCCCAGTACCTGGACCGAGTCCCGGACCAACCGCCCGTCTCCGGTTTCGACCTCGACTCGCAGCGTTCCTTCCGCTGAAAAATCACCCCAGCGGCGTGTACAGCCGGACAGCTGCAAGCGTGGCAAGCTGCCCAGGTCGACTTCCGCCTGCAGCACGTCGCCTCCTTCGAGCGACAGGGCGTACGCGGTCTCGTCGTTGCAGGTCAGCTGTCGTGGTGGCTGCGCCAATTGCGCATCGAAGCGACCCTCGGTCAGCAGATCGGCGTAGACCCAGCGGCTGCCTTCGACTGCAGTGGACGCCGTACCAGCCGGACCCGGTCGATCCATGCAGCCTGCCGCCAGCCACAACAACAGGAGCAGGATCGTTCCTCGACCGCCTTCGACAGCGGTGTCTCGCTTCAAGAAGCTCCTCGGCCGCTGAGCACTACCGGGATGGTCTTGAACAGGATCTTGATGTCGAGCAGCGGCGACCAGCTGTCGATGTATTCGAGGTCGAGACGGATCCAGCGCTCGAAGTCGATCTGGTTGCGACCGCTGATCTGCCACAAGCAAGTGAGACCCGGCTTCATCGACAGCCTGCGGCGCTGCCACGGCTGATACTGCGCAACTTCTTCCGGAATCGGTGGCCGCGGCCCGACCAGGCTCATGTCCCCGCGGAGCACGTTCCACAACTGCGGCAGCTCGTCGAGACTGAACTTGCGTAGGAACTGCGCCACCTTGCCGTTGATCCGTGGATCGTTGGACAGCTTGAAGGCCGGTCCGTCCATCTCGTTGAGGTGCAGCAGCTCCTGGCGCCGGGCCTCGGCCCCCTCGATCATGGTGCGGAACTTGTAGAGCGTGAAGCGTCGGCCGTTGAGCCCACAGCGCGTCTGGGTGAACAGTACCCGGCCACCAGACGTCGCCTTGATCGCCAGCGCCACCAGTCCTACAACCGGCATGCCGAGCAACAAGAGCAGACCCGAGACGGACACATCGATAGCTCGCTTGACCAGCAGCAGTAGGTGGTTGGTCGGCGTCGAGGAAAAGGCCAGCATCGGGATGCCGTCGAGGTCTTCCAGCTGCGGCGTTTCGCGGGTGTGCGGAAAGAAGTTGAGCGCGAAGCGGGTGTTGACACCGCGCTCCTGCAGGCTCAGGAAGACGTTCTCGAGCCGATCGAGATCCTGGCGGCTGACCGAGAAGATGACGTCGTCGACCGGCTGCGTCTCGACGATGCGGATCAGGTCCGGCACGCTGCCCAGGACTTCGGCGCCAGCCGGCAACTTGGACGGTGGCGCCTTCTCATTGATCACGAAGCCGAGTAGCTTCAAGCCCCAGTAGCGGTGGCTCTCGATCGAGCGCGCAATCTCCAGCGCCGTCGGGTTGGTGCCGACGATCAGCACAGTCCGATAGTTGAAGCCCTTGGTACGCACGTAGCGAGACGTGACACGTAGCGCCAGCTTCTCGAACAGCAAGAAGAGACAGGACAACACGCCGAAGAGCACGATCCAGACACGGCTGGCCTGGTCCTGATCGAGCAACTCTTCATCCAGGCGCAGCGCGTAGAGCACTAGCGAGAACAACACCACGCCCCAGACACAGATGCGGATGATCGCCCAGGCTTCTTCCAGAATGGGCATAGTCCGGTGCGACCGGTAGCGGCCAGAGGTGTAGAGCAGCAGCCCCCAGAGCATCAACGCGACGGGCAGAAAGAGCAAGTAGTCGGCGAGCGGGTAGAGCTCGTTGGGAAACAGCTCGGGCGCGATCATCGGCAGAACCCAGCTGCGCAGCCAATAGGCCGCGACGAAGGCGGCCGTCACCAGGCCGAGATCCAGCAGAAAGACGAAGGTGTGGAGGATCCTTGCTCGCTCTTTTAGCATGCCTCGATCCAGGTCCCCTCTAGTTGTCCAATCGGTGTGGCGTCAAAGCTTCGGACCACCGCACTGGCAGTTGTCCGGAGTCTTAGACCCCGCTGAATGTCATAGCACCATATCTTACGCAAAGATATCCGCCTCCGTCTACGGATGTCAATGTTGCGCTCAGGACTGTTCTTTAGAATTCAGGACTCAGGTCGCGCCAGACGGGTCAGCAGCTGGACGTACTGGTCGCAGACCCGAGGCCAAGAATACACCGTTTGCGCACGTTTGGCAGCTGCGGCCCCGTGGCGCCGCGCCTGCTCCGGCTGCAACCGCAGATCGTCGAGCACGGCGGCCAGCGAAGCCAGATCACTGGCCTGGAAGTAGAGCCCGCTGTCGGCCGCGACTTCACGATTCTCGGGCGTGTCATTGACCACCGGGCAGCAGCCGTAGCCCATGGCCTCGACCAGTGCCGGATGTGTACCGCCAACGTCAGTGGCGTGAATGTAGGCGAAGGCGCCGCTCAGCAGCTCGCGGTAGCCGCTGCCGTAGATCGGCCCGGGCACCAGGATGCGGGGATCTCGATCCTCGGACCAGGAACGGTTGAAGCTGGCAGCGTATGGAGCGCCACCGACCATCACCAACGGCAGGTCACCGCCGACCTGGCGATAGGCATTCGCGACCTGGTGCGGGTTGTTCTCCGGCTCGAAGCGACTGACGTATAGGAAGTAGCGGCCGGGTTCGAGGCCCAAGCGCGGTAGCACGTCCGGCGTCTGCGGCGGATCGGGATCGACACCGTAGGCGATATCGACCGACTCGGCACCATAGCGCCGCAAGTAGTGCTGGCGGATCACCTCGGCGTCGGTCACCAGGGCGTTGGGCAGACGGCAGGCCAGGCGCTCGGAAAGAGCGTAGACCATGCGGCCGAACCAGCCCCACTTGGCGCGCCGCTTCTCGATGCCGTCGACGTGCAGTGCCGTCGGCACGCCGGCCAGACGCAGCAGCGGCACGAAGAGAGCGTTGGCCGAGTTGACCAGCAAGGCCGCGTCGTAGCCACTGGCGGCGTTGCGACTCAGCCGGGCCCGTAGCTGGTGCCAGAGCACGTGCAGTCCACTGAGCAAGGTGTGCACCGGGGTGTCGAAGTACTTGCCGCGTAGCGTCGGCAGCACGACGAGACGCACCCCCTTGAATTCACGCAGCTCGGGCGGCGTGACGTGACTCCGGCAGTAGACCGTGACTTGGTAGCCACGCCCCACCAAGCGCGTTGACAGCTCCTCCATCAACGTCTCGTAGCCGCCGTAGCGATTGGGGATACCGCGGCTGCCCAGGAGTGCGAAGTGCAGAGGCGAACCGGTAGCGGCCCCGGGAGAGTCAGTCGTCTGGGTCATGTCGAGCGAGGTTGGCGAGGCCGTCGGAAGAGGCAGGGATGTGTACTCGAACCAGCGGTCGATGTCGGCTTCGGGCACGGTACGGCGAGCTTGTAGCCACCGCCGTCGACGCAGGATACTCTGCCGCTGGCGCCAGAGCCAGCCATAGGCGGGCAGCGACGCGCGCTCGACCAGCAGCACGTAAGCCAGCGCCAGGATGTCGCGCACCAGAGTCGGCAGCAGGGTGCGCAGGAAGTTGCGCGGCGTCTGGTGGTAGGCGCGCAGCAGGTAGCGATTCTTGAGCGAGTGCAGGTTGACATAGGCTGGCATCTGACGCCGTCGCTCGGGCAGGTTGCAACGTCGGTGTACGGCCCGAGCTTTGGGTTCGTAGATCACCGCCCAGCCACGCTCGGCGAGCCGGAAACACAGCTCGGCATCCTCGCGGAAAGAGTGAAACCAGGAGTCGAAGATTTCCCCCTTTGGCGCGACGTCTTCAAGGGCGGCATCCTCGAGAGCTACATCCTCGAGAGCAGTACGCAGCCACAGCGTGGCGGCACCAGTGCCGCCGAAGACCTGCTCGGCATGCGCGTAAAACCCACCGTCCGCCTCCCCCGAGCCACGGTCCAGGTGCCGCCACGTAGGCAGCAGGTACATACCGCAGGCGTCGAGGGTCGGCCGGGCCGCTTCATCGCAGCGTGTTCGCTCGCGCGTGAGACGTCCAGTGACGGCACCGACCTGCAACTTGGGATTCGTAGCTCCGGGGGAACTGTAGACCAACGCCGTTTCGACCAGCCGCTCGACATAATCCGGGGCCGGACGTGCGTCGGCGTTGAGGGTGAGTAGCAGCGGCGCGTCGGTGGCGGCAAAGGCTTGATTCATCCCTGCCGCGAAGCCGAGATTGTCGTCGTTGGCCAGACAACGACCCACCAGCCACGAGGGCAGCGACCGCACAAGTTCGCGCGCCACTCGAGCGGAACCATCGGCACTGGCATTGTCGACCACGACCAGCTCCAGCGGCCGGAAGCTCTGCGCACACACCGCCTCGACGCAGGCGGGGAGGTCCTCGGCGTCGTTGTAGGTGACGATGCAGACGGCAACCTTCTGCGACTTCATGACGGCTCCCGAGGTCCCTGCATCCGCCCTGGATAGCGCCAGCCGGTCAACGCACCCGCGATCACCTGCAACAAGCCCTGTGCCGCCTGCCTTCGTGAAGCAGCACGGCGCGGACACCGTAGCGGCAGCAAGCACAGACGCAGCAGCATGCCTGCCGTGGTGGTGAAGGGCACCAGCAGGTGCCAGGGTCGATGGTGCTTGGCGAGGTAGCGCTGCAGATTCCGGTAGTAGATCCACAGGAAGCGACCGTAGCCGAGACGCGGCACGGTGCCACCCAGCTCATGCCGGAACACGGCGAGTGGATGGTAGCGCAGCTCCAGACCGGCATCCCACAGCCGCCGAGCCAGGTCGACATCCTCGAACCAGGCCGGCTGGAAACCCTCGTCCATGCCACCGACGGCTCGCAGGGCCTCCTTGCGTAGCAGCAGCACCGCCGCGGCAGGCTGCTCGACGCGCGCACCGGCTACCGGCTCGACGCGCGCACCGCCGCCCGCCGGCAGCAACAACGTCTGCAAGAGCAACGTCCAAGGCCGCGGCAAGGGGCGCAGCTGCCAGGCGTGCTGCGGCACGCCGTCCACTCCGAGCAGGCGCGGCGCCAGGCCGGCGGCGTCCGGATAGCGTTCCAGGCCGGCGAGTAGGGCCTCCAGCGCTGCCGGCTGTTGCGCGCTGGCGGCGACAGGTTCGGCATCTGGATTGAGCAGCAACACCACCGGCGCCCGGGCCACCTCGACGCCCGCGTTGACCGCGCCAGCAAAACCCAGGTTGCGCCCCGCGTCCAAGAAGTGAACGCCCGCAGCGCTGGGCTGGGCATCGAGCAAGTCCCGCAACGGACTCGACGAACCGTTGTCGACCACCACCAGCTCGAAGCGCGGGTCCGCCGGCCAGGCGGCGAGCAGGCGTGCTAGCTGCTCCTCGTTGTGCCAGTGCACGACGATGCCGGTCAGTCGCGGCACCGTCGGGCTCATGCATCCCTCCGGAAACGAGAGTCGAAGAGGTCGTCGAGGCGCTGCCCGAAGTGGATATAGGACGGTAGATGCCGGAGTGCACGCATCCAGCCGCTCAGAATTCCGGTCACGTCGTCGACAGTACCGCGGAGGTCGGCTCGCACAGGGGAGCCCACCAGATCACCCACGTCACGCAGCAACAGACGGGGCAGGCAGAGCCCGTACGAGCGCCCTAGCGCGCGTGCCAGTACCAGGTGTCGGTTGCCGTAGAGCTGACGCAGCCGCCGGCGCGGACGCGTCTTGCCGGTGGTCGAAGCGGCATGCCAGGCCCGCGCCGCGGGCACCGTCCACGCCGTGCCGCACTGACGCAGTCGACACGCCAGGTCGACATCCTCGTAGTAGGACTCCAGTTGGCCATCGAACACGCCTTTCGAAGCCCCACCCGTCAGGCGTACCGTCTCCAACGCCGACCGCCGGTAGAGCGCCGCGGTCGCCGAAACACCGAAGACAGGGTGCGGCGGTGCGGTAGGACTTTCTGGCACCTCACCGTGGTCGATCTGCAGCGCCTGTAGCCAACGATTCCAGGCAATACCCGCACCGTCTGCCCGGGTTCCTGGGGCCTCCTCCAGCGGCAGAATCAACTTGTCCTTCGGCTCCGACGCCGGCTCCGACGGGGGTTGCCAGCGCAAGTTGATGCCTTGAACGGCGACCACGTCCGGGCGCACCGCGATCGCTTCGAGCAGCGCCGGCAGCCAATCCGGCATGACGAGTACATCGTCGTTGACGGTCGCGATCCAGTCCCCCTGTGCTGCCTCTATACCGGCATTCGTGCCCCCGGCGAAGCCGAGATTGACGTCGAGACGGATCACCTGATCCGCTTCGACGACATGCTCCCTCGGCACCGGCTCGGTACCCTGGTCGACGACGATCAGCTCCAGTTGCGCGTCGCCGGCACTGCGGCGTAGTGAGGCCAGGGTCGATGCCAGCCACGGACTGGCCCCGAGCGTCGGAATCACGGCGCTGACGCTCGGCGTCACGGTAGCCACTGCAGCTCCACGCGGTCGACGACCACCGCCTCTTGGGGGATCCCATGGTCACCCGGGCGTCGCCACAGACGCGCGTGAACGACCAGCGGTTGCCCGTCGTCCGGCCACTCGACGGCTTCGCTTTCGAGCTCGATCCAGCCGGCGGCTGCCTGCTCCGGTGTCGGGTACCAGCGCGTGAGCACCTGGCGGCCGGCGCGGGCTTCCAGAAACACCCGCGGACTCGATGGCTCCTTGCACACGAAGTGCACCGCGACCCGGAGCCGCAGGCGTTGACCCGCCGGCCGCACCGGGGCTGACAGCCAGTTGCGGATGCGTAGTGCCCAACCGCCACGGAAGGACGGCCGCAGTAGAGCCCAGCGTTCCGGATACAGACGGCCACCCTCGTGATGCACGTAGGCGTCCTCGGCTTCGACCACGTGCGTTGGCCAGCGAGCCGCCGCTACCGGTAGCAGCGAAGCGACGAGCAACAGGAGCGTGGCAGCCGAGAGTAGCGAGGAGCCTGTCCCTCGTCTTCGTTTCGGCTCCTCGCCACGGCGGCCGGGCCAGGCCCACAGAAGCCCTGCCAGGGCAAGCGCCACCAGCGGCCAGAACCAAGAGGCCAGGCGCGGCCGCACAGCACTGGGGAAGAAGCGGATGGCGTCCTGGCCCCAGGCGAGACTCAGGTGGTCCAGCAGATGATGGCTGCCGGCCGCCAGGTTGTAGGTCCAGCCCGGTACTGCCACCCACAGCGCCGTCGCGGTCAAGGTCGTGATTCCGAGCAGCGACACGAGCAAGCTGCGACCCGCAGAGCACTTCCGGCACTCAGAACGGTAGTGAAAACGGGCGAGCATGGGCACCAAGCACAGGGCCAGCAACGGCAAGGTAACCAGCGCATAGCGGAAAGGCGGCGCCCAACCCCCGTACCATTCGCCGCGCGGCAACACGGTAACCAGGTACGGCAAGAAGAGCAAAGCCGTGTGCACGGCCAGCCGACGGTGATGCCGCAGCACGGCCGGCGTCGCGGGTGCCAGCAGCAGCCAGAGCGGAGCGCAGAAGAAGAGACCAAAGGCGACATCGAAGAGCAGGCCCGAAGCACCCTTGAGATAGTCCTCCAGGGGATAGCGGTACAGTTCCAATTCTTCAGCGCTATGGACCTTGAGCGCGTTGCCAAAGACGAGATGATTGAACAGCAGCACACCACCTGCCAACAAGACCAGAATCGCTGTCAGGCCGAACCAACGACGACGTTGCACTTGCGGTAGCCGACGGCCGCGCAGCAGCGCTAGCACCACCAGCGGCACCACCAGCAGCAGGAAGCGTAGCTTGAGCAGCGGCAGCGCGAGCAGCCACAACAAAGCCAGCAGCCAGCGTACCAGCGGGCGACCCGGTGCCGAGCGGCGCGTGAGATCGAGCACGGCGGTCAGCGCCAGCACCACCAGCAGCGCAGCCGGCACTTCGACCCACACCTGGTACGAGTAGCACAGTAGCGGCGGCGTGAAGGCGAGCAGGGCCCACGCCAGCAACAACGGTCCGCGACGCCGGCTCACTTCGGGATAGTGCCGTGCCAGGCGCAGTGTGGCCCACGAGAGCAAGGCACTGAGCAGGGCCATGGTGAGTAGGGCTCCATGCTTCGACGCGACTAGATACCCCGGCACCAGCAGGAGTGGCAGCAGCCAGTTGTGCCGCGAATATTGCTGCCCCTGCGCGCCGAGGGGATCGCCAAGCTGCGGTTCGAGCTGCCTGTTACTGAAGCTCAGGGCCGCCGATTCCGCGTACTCGTCGGCCAGGTCGACATCCAGATCGCTGATCAGGCTGTGCGTGACCAGCAGGTAGTAGGGCTCATCGCCATCCGGCGGCCGCTCCTGCGTCGACCACGGCAAGAACGCCAGGTAGACGGCGAACGGCAACGCCACGAACGCCAGCGACGGCCGCCGGCAGTTGGCAGCCAGCAACGGCACCAGACGCGGCACCTGCCAGGCCAGGCGCACCGCCAGCAACACCACCAGGCCCGCGATCCAAACCGGCGCTGCATCGGGCAACGAGAGCATCGGTAGGCAGACGCCCAGCAGCGCCCAGAGCGAGAACAGAAACCAGAAAGGAGCAGTGCCGCCCCAGCCACCCGAGGTCGACAGTAGAATCGCGTGGCGCCCACCGGCGGCCCGGCGCTCGACCCAGAGCAAGAGGAGTGCGACGCAGGGTAGAACAGCGAGCGTCGAGGCCAACTCGGACGTGCCCTGCAGAACCACACCGAGGAAGGCGCTGAGCGCCAGAGCCGCCGCAGCCTCGCTGACGACACGCTTGCCCCCACCCCAGCTGGCCAGCACCACCTGAGCCCGGTTCACGGTCGCGCCCCATTCACGGCCACAGCTCCACGCGCATCAAGGTCACCACGACTTCCGGCGGCAGCGCAGGATGTCGACGAACTTCGAGGCGCCGGACCGGACCCGGCTCGAGACGCGCCAAGCGGGCCCGGTAGCATTGGGCGAAGAAGGTGCCGCTGGCGGTGACGCGCGCCTGCCACAACACCGGCACGACCGGCTGCTGGCGGGCAACGTCCGGGCGCCGGGCAGCCCATTCACCAGTGTCCCGACCGGCATGCAGCTCTCCGACACGTTCGGCCCCCAGATAGATCTCGGCTACCGGCGTTCCCGCGGTCAACCCCAAGCTGTTGGCCAGATGGGTATCCAAGGTCACCGATCCGACAGACATCGCCGTCTCCAGCGAGATCTTCCAGACAGGCTGCTCCGCGCTCAGCTGCACGTCATCCTGCAGCACAACACTCGGTCCATGAACACCGCCCGCCAACCAGTGCGGCACGCTCGGCACTGCGCTGGTGATCGGCGGTCGCAGCCACGGATAGCCCGCGAGCAGCGCTACGGCCAGCAGGGTCGAGAGTGTCCAGGCGAGCTGCAGACGGTGCGGTCGATCGTGGCGAGAGGATCCGTCGCAATCTTCGGGACGATCCACCAACGACGGCGTTTCGGCGGGAGTCGACTCGGCGAGCGACAGAGCGAGCACCGCGAAGGCCAACGCTGCCGGATCCGAGACCCAGCGCAAGGCCAGTAGTGCGAGCAGCCAGGCGGTGAGCATTGGATAGATCCAGCCGCTCGAACGGCGCAACCAAAGGCACAGAAAAGGCAACAGGATCAGCAGCCAGAGAGAGCTGGCCCCGGCGGCATCCCAGGCACGCACCGGTAGCCAAGAAGTGACGATGCCCGCGGCCACGACGCCCTCCGCCACCCACACGAGGGCCAACAACGCGACGACCGGGACCAGCGGCCTTGCTACGATCGCCCGCACTCCGCGCAGCGCCGCCACTGCTCCGAGTAGGAGTAGCACAGCGAACGCGAATGCGGCTAGCCGCAAAGAACCTGCCAGGAGCAGGGCTCCGAGCAGCAGCACCAGTGGGCCCAGCATCCGACGCGCGGCAGCAAACGGTTGCCTGATGCCATCACGACCAGCCTCGACCGTCGCACTGACCGCCAGCGCGGCCGCAACCGCCGGGGTCCATCCCTGAGCCAAGCTCAGCACGGCACCCACAGGTATCAGGAGCCGGCACAGCGGCCAGCGGCCGGTGAACTGCAGCAGCGCCGAGACGCCCAGAATGGGGGGACCGACGAACTGGATCCCGCGGGGTAACGAGAGCGCTGCCGGCAGCAGAAGGTCAGCGCGCAACAGTGCCTGGGTGGCGAGCGCCAGCAACAGTAGGGTCGTCCAGCGTGGCGCCCGGCGCCAGGTCGGCCAACCGGCCACGGCGACAAGGCCGACGGCCAGCACCAGCACCAGACCGGTAGCGGCGCCCCGCGTCGGCCCCGCCGGCAGCGTCCAGGCCAGCACACCCACCGCGGTGGCGGCCAGGGCCAGCACCGCCGTCGAACCAGCTCTGAAGCCCGAGCTTCCCGCTGTGAGCAAGGCCAGGGGGGCCAGGACGGCGAATGCCCAGATCGCGAGAAAACGCGTCTCGGCCGCGGCCGCCGGTTGCGGCGTTGCGGCGGCATACCCAGCGAGGGCAAAGACAACAGCGATGGGTAGAGCGCAGCGCGCGGCGTAATTCACAGCAGAGTCACTTCTGGAAACGGACCAGCATGGCGCGAGACCTCGAGAATTGTACCGTCCCGGCACCCTTCCGCGTTGACCGGGAGCACAGCTGAGTGAAATACCGACACACCCGCGCGTTGACGCTCGTGGCCACCGTCGCTAGACTGCCGCGCATAATGCTTTCCAGAGAACGCTTGCGAGAACACTTCGACGATGTCCGCGCCGGCCTGCGCGGTCGCGGCTTCGACCTAGACCAACTGAGCCAGTGGCAGCAGCTCGATGAAGAGCGGCGTGCGCGGTTGGTGGAGGCCGAAGACCTCAAGCGCCAGCGCAAGGAGGCCAGCAAGGCGATCGGCAAGATCAAAGGCCAGGGTGGCGACGCCAGCGCCGAGATTGCCGCGGTCGGCGAGCTGAAGGGTCGCATCGAGGCCGATGAAACGCGCCTGAGCGAGATCGACGCCGGCCTTGCCGACCTGGAGCTGTCCTTCCCCAACGTGCCGCACAGCTCGGTGCCCGTCGGCCCGGACGAGAGCGCCAACGAGATCGCCCGCGTGGTGGGCGAGCCGCCGACCTTCGACTTCGACGCCAAGGCACACTGGGACCTAGGCACCGAACTGGGCATTCTGGACTTCGAGCGCGGCGCCAAGATCACCGGTGCTCGCTTCACCGCCTACTGGGGTGCCGGTGCACGATTGGAACGGGCGCTGATCAACTTCATGCTCGACTTGCACACCGGCTCGCACGGCTACACCGAGGTGCTGCCTCCCTTCGTGGTCAACGCGGATTCGTTGCGCGGTACCGGCCAGCTACCCAAGTTCGCCGCCGACCTCTTCCACCTCGAAGGCACCGACTACTACATGACGCCGACCGCCGAGGTGCCGCTGTGCAACCTGCACCGCGACGAGATTCTCGACGCGGAGCAGCTGCCACTGCGCTATACCGCCTACACACCCTGCTTCCGCAGCGAGGCCGGCTCGCACGGCCGCGATGTGCGTGGGCTGATCCGGCAGCACCAGTTCAACAAGGTCGAGCTGGTACAGATCACGGACGCGGACAGCAGCTACGAAGCGCTGGAAGAATTGACGGGCCAGGCAGAGAAGGTCCTGCAGCTGCTCGAGCTGCCCTACCGAGCGGTGATCCTGTCGACCGGTGACATGGGCTTCGCGGCAGCCAAGACCTACGATCTGGAAGTCTGGCTGCCCGGTCAGAGCGCCTACCGCGAGATCTCGTCGTGTAGCAACTGCGAGGACTTCCAAGCGCAGCGCGCACAGATTCGCTACCGGACCGAAGGCGGCAAGCCGCGGGCAGCCCACACGCTCAACGGCTCCGGCCTCGCTGTCGGCCGCACCTTGATCGCGATCCTGGAAAACTACCAGCAGGCCGATGGTTCCGTGTTGATCCCCGAGGTTCTGCGCCCCTACATGGGCGGACTGGAGCGCATCACAGCACGCTCCTGATCCACCGTAGCCGGCAGCGCCGGCGACCGGATGATCAGATCAGATAAACTCCGGAGCACGGCGCAAGCCCACCTCGCGGAGGGGTGGCAGAGTGGTCGAATGCAGCGGTCTTGAAAACCGCCGTCGGTTCACGCCGACCGTGGGTTCGAATCCCACCCCCTCCGCCAATCTTGCCGTTTCAGTGCCTCCCTGGTTCAGCGCGACGTCCGACGCAGGTACGCATCGAGCCGGATACGGTCTTCGGCGGTGAGGAGGCCATCGGGTAGCAGGAAGGTGTCACCTTCCCGTGGCAGTGGCACAGTGGTCGTGGAGAGGCCGCCTTCGATGCCGTCGCAAGCGCCGGTGCCAAGCGTGAGGAGAGAAAACTGGCGACAGGTAGCGACGATGCCCTTGGCCAGATCGCTGCGGATGCGCACCTCGACTTCCTCCTGCTGCATCTCGACGAGTTCGATCAGATAGCCCTCGTCGCCGCGCCGCATCCGGATCCGGCCGTTCAACTCGAGATTCTGAGCCGGCAGCACCACGCGGTCGTTGAGCTTCTGCACCATGCCGCCGATTTCCAACTCGGCGATGAGATCCCCGTCACCTTCGAAGCGTGTCCACAGGCGGGCGTCGTGACTGCCGTCGGACCGTGGGGCGAGGGTCAGCTGGTGGCCGAGCAAGTGCAGGGAGTTGCGCGGCGAGCTGAGGCGTACGGTCATCGGCCCCTGCGACACCGGCACCATGTCCGAGGTGGGACGTGTGTAGCGGCCATTGACGCGCGCGAACTCGAAGTCGTCGGCAGCAGCCGGCAGGGGTACGAGCAGCGTCAGGCACAGTGTGAGGCACGAGCTGAGACGGGCGAACAAGTGGCGCATGGGTGATCCTCCACCCAGAGAATACTCCATCCGTTGCAAGAGAGTTTCGGCCGCTAGTTGTAATAGCCCCGTGCCGTCCTCGCCTTCAGGCCACGCTTGGTCACCTTCACCTCGACCTCCCGGTAGGCACCATCTCGCGACACCGTGTCCGGCGCGTAGGCGATCAGGTACTGGCTACGCAGTTCTTCCTCGATCTCCTTGTAGACCGAGAACAGCTCATCAGCATCGCTGATGAAGAAGGAGCGGCCGCCGGTCTCGCGCGAGAGATCCTTCAGCTTGTCGCGAATGCCCAGGTCCAAGGTGCCGACATCGAGACCGATGGTATAGACCGAGACACCGGTGCGGCGCGAGTACTCCAGCGCTTCGCGGAAAGACAGGTTGCTCGACGTGTCATCACCATCGGACAGCAGCACCAGAGCCCGGCGGCCGGTGACACCGCGGAAGTAGTACAGGCTGGTGACGATGGCATCGTGCAACGAGGTGAAGCCCGCGGCCAGCAGGCCCTGTAGGCTGAGCTCCACCGCATCGACGTCGTTGGTGGGAGGCATCAGCATCACTGGTCGGTCCGAGAAGCCAACCGCGAAACAGCGGTCCCGGCGCGTGACGATGTTGGCGAGGAAGTCGGTCGCCGCTTGCTGTGCCTCAATGATCGAGTTGGCCATCGAACCGGAGGTGTCGATGACGATGCCGATGGTCAGCGGTAGGTTCTCGACCAGCTCGAACTTGGCGATCTTCTGGCGCCGACCGTCCTCGTAGACTTCGAAGTCGTCGACGGTCAGGCCCTTGGCCAGGCGATCGTTGCGGTCGACAACGGTGGTGTAGAGCTCGACCAGGCTGACATCGACTTCCTCCAGGTACTGGGGCGTAGTCAGGAAGCGCACGTCTTCGGCCCGCGCGTCGTCGTCGAGTGTGGCCACGACGGTCAGATAGTTGAGGTCATTGCCGACCACCTGCGGCACCTCGACCTGCGCCTGCCAAGGCGGGCGTTCGAGCGTCCGAATCAGCTCATTGTTGACGAAGAACTCGACCTTCTCGACCCGCCGGCCCTCCGGCACCACGACTTCGGCGCGCGCCTGCACGGTACTGCCAGCCGAAACACCCCGCTTGGGTTCCAGGATGCGCACTCGCAGCGAACCACGGGGCTGGTTCAGAATCACTTCGTCCGAGGCCACCAGCTCACCGGCTTCGTCGTACCCCTCGGCACGTACGATCTGCTCGGTCGGGAACTGCGACAGGCGTACTTCGGCGGTGAAGGGCGGTCGGCCGCGCGTGAGCTGTCGCTTGCCGTCGACATAGAAGATGACACGCGCGATGCGCTCACCGGTGACCAGAGCTTCGGCACGCCACAAGCCGAGGATGACGTCCGACTCCGGTGGCACCAGCACCAGACTGTCGTGACCGGCGATGCGCTGGCGTGCCAGCTTGTCACCCAAGGCCACGATCGCTTCTTCCGGCAGCGGCGGCTCCTCAATCTTCTGCGGGCCGTCCGGCACGTCGATCGTGCGCACGTAGCGTTTCTCCGCTCCCCCCACCTCATCGCGCACCATCAGGCGCGCCAGGTAGCGCCGGCCCGGTCGCAACGGCCGCTCGGCCACCAAGGCCAGCGGCGCCGGGTCCTTGGGAGCCTCGAGATTGAAGCGCACGCGGAAGGTGTCGAACACGGCACCGTCCTGCTCGATGACGCCGGAGACTGTGAGGTCCAGCTCCGGCGGCTCGAGCTCGGTCGCGATCTCGAAGTTGGAACTCTCCGGCAACAGCCAGGTGAAACGGGCCAGCAGGCGCTGCCCCTGGCGCTCAGGGTACTGGATCGTCAACTCCTCGACCTGCAGCTCGGACGGCGGCTCGACATCCGGCCCGGTGCTGGCGGAGCGGGCCCAGGCGGCCAGATCGCTCGGTGGCTCCAGGTACTGGGCGAACACCTGGTTGCTCGGACGGTCTTCCTCGAAACCGAAGAGGCCATCGATACCGGTGATCTCGTCGATCAGCTCGGCCTGCGGACAGATCTGGTAGTCGAAGCGACGGCCGCGAATGCGCCCGCGCAGCTCCTCCCACTGCTCGAGGAAGTATTCGAGTTCCGGCGTGTAGAGCGAACGCTTGGAATCCAACGGCAGCCACAGACGGAAGAGTTCACCACCGGTACGCTGGTAGACGAGCAAGAAGCGCCCGGCGTCCTTCAGGTCGATGTCATCGTCGTCCTTGTCCTGACTACCTTCGACGGCAGCGGACGGAGCAGTCAGTGTCTTCGTGGGATCGCTCACTCGCAGCTCAGGGCGCACGTCGTAGGCCCAGATCTCGATCGGTCGGAACGCCGAGGCGCAGTCGATCACCTTGCGGTATTCGGGTGGCCCGTGCAGGAAGACCAGCTGGGCGCGCACGTCGAGCGACGACAGACCGACCTGACGCAGGAACTGGAGGCGCCGACGGATACCTTCCCGCAGCTCGTTCTCGGGCGTTTGCGGGATCGGATCGGCATCGAGAAAGGCGTCGATCAACGCTTGTCGAGCCACCGGGTCTGCAGCTGACAGCAGGACCTCGACTTGCGCCTCTGAGAGCAGCCAACCAGGACCATCTTGCAGAAAGGCGCGTTGCTCTTCCGGCCAATCGAGCGGCGCCTGGCCGCCGAGCTGAGCCGCAGCGGCCGGCGACGGGGAGGACGGCGTCAAAGCCATCACCAGAGCGAAGCAGAGGAGGGAGAGGAACGTTCGGGGACTGCGTTGCATGGCGACTCCGTGTTGGACTGCGGCGTGTCCGTGGCGCGTGACAAGGGATCAGCTCGGGCTCTGCGACTCGACCAGTGACGCTGGCTCGCGCTGGCTGCACTCGGATCACCTGGCCCCACTTCTGCCCAGGCTTCTTGCACGCCCGATGCCAGGCTGGGTGCAGGGTACCGCGAACGGCACAGCGCCAACAGCGCCGATGATGTTACTGTTGGAAGCCTCAACCTCGAAATTCACGGCGCAATCGATAGGAAGGCAGAATGGGTCGGCACCTCAGCAACGAACCAATCAAGAACTGGCGCGACGGCGACCACATCCAGGGTTTTGCCCTGCTGACGCGGAAGCAACGCCGTACGGACCGCAACAACCGCGAATACCTAGACCTCGAGCTTGCTGATCGCAGCGGCTCGATCACCGCCAAAGTGTGGCCCGATAGTCCAGCGTTGCAGGCCGACTTCAAGGAACACCAGTTCGTAGTCTGCCGCGGTCAGGTGAAGCAGTTTCGCGAAGAGCTGCAGCTGAGTGTCGATAGCTGCCGCACGGCCAACGAACTCGACCGCCAGTTCGGCTTCGACGAGTCTCAGCTGGTACCGTCCACTTCCGAGGACATCGACGATCTCTGGCGACGCCTGGAGACCACACTCCTCGAAGGCGTGGAGCGGCCCGTGCTGCAACGCCTGGTCACCGAGACGCTCGCCAGAGTCGGCAAGGATCTGCGTGAGCACCCAGCCGCCAAGGGTATCCACCACGCCTACCGCGGCGGTCTACTCGAACACACGACGTTCATGGCCGAGCTGGCCAATCGTACCTGCGACCAGTACCCCTACGTCGACCGTGATCTGGTGCTGGTGGGCGTGCTCTTTCACGACCTGGGCAAGATCCGCGAACTCGGTGCCATGCCCTACAACGACTACACCGTCGAGGGCCGGCTGATCGGCCACGTCGTGCTCGGCCGGGACCTGCTGCGCGAGTGCTGCGCCGAGGTCGAAGAGTTTCCCGCGGATCTGCAGATGGAGCTGGAGCACCTCGTGCTGTCGCACCAGGGCCGCCGGGAGTACGGCTCGCCAGTCGAGCCGATGACCACCGAGGCAGTCGTGCTGCACTTCGTCGACGATCTCGATTCGCAGCTCAATCAGCTGCGCCGTGCCGCGCTGCAGGGCGGCGATGGCCTGCACTTCCTCAAGGGGATGGGCCGCTACATCTACAGCAGTCGCAACGGTGACCAGACCGAGTCGGCGGAGGAAGAGGCAGCCGACCCGGCAGCGGAGCCGGACGAAGACTTCGCTCGTCGCGGCCCCGCAGAAGGTCAGCTCTGAGGTAGGAGCAGCAGGGCGGGTGGCGCCGGCTCAGCGGCCGCCGCCGCCACGCACTCGGTCGAGGGTTCGCCGGAAGCGGCCGCCGAGACCTCCCTCGTCTTCCTCCTCTTCGTCGGCCGAATCACCATTGCCGGCAGCGAGACCGTCGAAGATGGAGGGCTGTTCCGTATAGCCAGCCGGCACCTTGAAGGCATCCGCGCGGACGCTCTCGGCGCGCAGCGTGGTCACCTCCTGGCTACCTCGACTGGTGGTGACATTGCCCTTCTGATCGGTGTTCTTGGTCACCGACGTGCTGCGCAGCACAACGCCTTCGATCCGATTCAGCTCCTGCTGGATCATGCGATCGAGATCTTCGTTGCCGGTCTGGGGTGGCTCCTTGCGCAGGAACACCTCCATGCCCGGATCTCCCAGCGCCGTGGTGGTCCACAGATCCTGGATGGTCTCGCTGGAACTGGTGCGCTTGATGCCGATGACCTTGACCTGCATGTCGTAGCTGGTCTTGTAGCGGTAGTGCGTGGTGGCGTACCCGAGAAGACGGCCGCCGTTCTCCTTCAGCAGCAACTCGGACTCGGGGGACGAGAACTCGATGTTCACCAACCCCTTCATGCTGTCCATGATGTTGCCCACCGTCGACAGCATGCCACGGATGTCCCACTTCTGGTAGGTCTGGTTCTCTGGGTCGACCAGGAACATGGTTTCGCCCCCGTCCTCGGTGACGAAGTACATGCCGGGACGCAACATCGGATTGCCGGTCGACTCTTGGAAGACCACTTTGGCCTTTGGACCGTCGGTCCAGGCCTGCATGTTCTGGGACTGGATGACCTTGCCGTTGTCATCCTCGACAGTGGTCACGGCTTCCATGTACATGCCGCGCGCCAGTGCCGGCGTCGCGGCCACGGCCGCGAGGGTCAGGATGATCAGGGCGCTGCTGAGAATATTGAGCTTCGTCTTGCGGAGCTTCATGATGATGTCTTGCCTCCTTGGGGGGTTCATTGCATCTAGATCGACTTTGGAGCATATCAAGAGCTACTCTCCACGCAAGGGCGAGACCAACCTCAGCGTATGCTCGAGGAGTTCGCGACCACCCGGCTTGCCGTGTCCAGGCAGGACGATATTGACCTCCGGATAGGCCTTCAGAAGAACCTGGATCGAGCCGGGCCAGGCTTCGAGATCCGCGTCGGCGACGTTGCCGCGGCTCGTCGAGCCGGTGGAACGTACCAAGCAACCACCATACAGAGCCTTGGCCGACGGCACCCACACGACGCTGTTGTCGCGCGCATGGCCGCCGCCCGGATAGCGCAGCTCGATATCGAGCTCACCAACACTCAAGCTGACCGTCTCGGTAAAGGTATGGGTCGGCACCTGCCAACCAGCCTCGGCTGCGAACTCAGCCGTCAACGCCGAGCTGTAGCTCGGAATGTCGCGGCGGTGCGCTTCCGCGATTCCGGCGATGCGGTCGTCATGGGCGTGCGTGACGACTAACGCGACGGTCCGGGCACCGAGCTGGGTCTCGACCCAGTCCAAGAGGGCACTGGTTTGGGTCTCGCTCCAGCCGGTGTCGACCAAGATCGCTTCGCCGCCATCGACAATCACCAGGCCGTTGGCAGCGACCATCCCCCACTGGGGCACCTCGCCGTAGGTCACATGCTGCCAGACGCCGGGTGCGAGGGCGTGCACCGCGACGTCCGACTGCAGCGTCTGAGCCCCTTGCGGGAAGGCCAGCGAGAAAGCCAGTGGCTCCGGAGCAGCCACTGACGGTGCGTTGAAGCTGGCCAGCAGAAGGTGCGTGACGAGGAGAAAGACTGTGCCCAGCTGCCTCAGTCCATCTGCTTGCGCAAGACGGTCGGGATGTCGTAGTCGTCGACATTCGACCAGTTCGGCCCGTATGCACCGGGATCGTCCGCTCGCTGGTGCGCCAGTACCTTGCGGTAGAACGGGACTTCGACGTCCTCCTCCACCGGCGGGCGGACCGCCTCGAGGTCGTCGCCGTCTTCGATCGGTGCGGCCATGCGCGGCGCTGGCGCCGGCTCTGGGGCCGGACGAGCATCGATCTGACGGCTGGCCGCGGTCACGGAACGGCGGCGCTCAGCCTGCGCGTCCATCGCTTCGACGTCGAAGCCGGTGGCGATGACCGTGACCTTCATGGCGTCTTCCATCTCCTCATCGAGCACCATGCCGGAGATGATGTTGGCATCCGGGTCGACGGCGGCGGCGATGATCTCGGCGGCTTCCGCAACCTCGTGCAGGGTCAGGTCCTGGCTACCGGAGATGTTGATCAGCACGCCCTTGGCACCCTCGATCGACGTCTCTTCGAGCAGCGGGGAGGAGATCGCACGCTGTGCAGCCTCGACGGCGCGACTCTCGCCCTTGGCGACACCGGTTCCCATCAGCGCCATACCCATACCAGTCATGATCGTGCGCACGTCGGCGAAGTCAACGTTGATCTCGCCAGGAACAGTGATCAGGTCACTGATGCCCTGGACCGCCTGGCGCAGCACGTCGTCGGCGATCCGAAAGGCCTCCGACAGCGGGGTGCCGCGCTCGACGAACTTGAGCAGGCGCTCGTTGGGAATGGTGATCAGAGTGTCGACGGCCGCACGTAACTCTTCCAGCCCCTGGTCGGCCAGGTGCAAGCGGCGGCGGCCTTCGAAGCTGAACGGCTTGGTGACCACCGCGACGGTGAGCGCACCGATCTCGGCGGCCAGCGACGCCAGGATCGGCGCAGCCCCCGTGCCGGTGCCACCACCCAGGCCGGCGGTCAGGAAGATCATGTCCGAACCGTCGAGCAAGGACAGGATCTGCTCCGTGTCCTCGAGCGCGGCCTTGCGGCCAATCTCGGGATCCGAGCCAGCGCCCAGGCCCTTGGTCAGCTGGTTGCCGATCTGCAACTTGGTGGGCGCCCGGCACTTGTTGAGTGCCTGCAGATCGGTGTTGGCGGCTATGAACTCGATGCCGCGCAGGTCTGCGTCGATCATGCGGTTGACGGCGTTGCCGCCACCGCCGCCGATACCGATGACGCGGATCTTGGCCGGTGCACCGGCGTGCGCGCTGACGGTGAGGTCCGACGGCTCGACCGGCAACACCGCCGGCAAGCTCGCCTGGACCTCGCCGCCCTCGGCGTCGGTATCCGACTGCGCCATCGCTTCTTCTGTATCTTCAAATAGGATCATCGCCCTCTCCCTGTTGGGTTGTCTCCGGAACCCATGCGTAGGTTCTACGATTTCGGCGCTTACAGCAAGTCTTCGAACATACCGCGCAGGCTGCCCATCATGTCCCGCACGCTGAAGCCGCTGCGGCCTCGCTTTCGCTGTTGTTTTCTATCGGCCATTTGCCCCCACAGCAGCAGGCCGGCGGTCGTGCTCCAAGCCGGACTGTGGATGACTTCGACCAGGCCGCCCAGGCCTCGGGGAAGCCCGTGGCGAACGCCGGTGTCGAAGATCGGCTCGACCAGTTCGAGCAGACCGTCCATCTGGGCACCGCCGCCGGTGAGCACGACCCCGGCCCGGGGCGCCTCTTCATAGCCGTGACGGTGCAGGTCGCGCCGGATCAGGTTGAAGATCTCCTCGGCGCGCGGCTGCAGGATGTCGCTCAGCTCGCGCCGCCGCACCACGCGGGTGGTGCCACCGCCGACCGGTGGCACGGAGATGCCTTCGTCTTCTTCCACCAGGTGCGGCAGGCAGCAGCCCTTGCGGATCTTGATCCGCTCGGCTTCGGCGAACGGCGTACGCAGCACGACGGCCAGATCATTAGTGAAGTGACCGGCACCGACCGGCAGAACGCCCGAATGCTGCACCTCACCGTTGTGGAACAGCGCGTACTCGGTGGTGCCGCTGCCGACGTCGACCAGCAGGACGCCAAGTTCTTTCTCGTCACGGCTGAGAACCGACTCGGCGGTGGCCAGCACCTCGAACACCATGCCGTTGATCTCGACGCCAGCGCGGTTGACGCAGGTCAGCAAGGTGCGCGTGCGCGTCGTGTTGCCGGTCACCAGGTGCAGCATCACTTCCAGCCGGCTGCCCAGCATGCCGATCGGGTCCGCGATGTCGCCCTGCTCGTCGACGAGGAATTCCTGCGGAATGGCGTGCAGGATCTCGCGATCGGACGGCAGTGCCGCCGATTGGGCTGCTTCCAGCACGCGTTCGATGTCGTCGCGGGTGATCTCACGATCCTTGCGCTTGACGGACACCATGCCGCGGCAATTGACGCTGCGGATGTCCGAGCTGGCAATGCCGACCCAGGCTCGAGTGATCTCGACCCCGGCCATGACCTCCGCCTCCTCGCTGGCCATGCGCAGTGCCTCGACAGTGGATTCAACGTTCACGATGTTGCCTTTGCGGGCACCGTGGTTGGGCGCTTCACCTTTGCCCACTACCTCGATTCCGCCTTGGCCGTCCGTGACGCCAATGAGCACGCCGATCTTCGACGAGCCGATGTCGATTCCTACCAGGTAGTCTTCTGGTCTGGCCATGTCTCCGCCTCAACCTTGGTTCTGGGAGCCGGCGACTGCCGAAGGGACAGCCACTGCGTCTCCGGATTGCTCGATAGTGCCGCGCTGCGCGGGAAGGGATGTCATCTCGGCCTCGTCGCGGGTCCAGACCATACGGCCCGACACCCTCAGATCGAGCAGCCAACCGCCCTCGGGGTAGCGTGCTCGTAGTTCTGGCAACACTCTGGTCAGTCCGGACGCCTGGTGCTCCAGGTCACCGAAGCGGACCAACAGTGGGAAGAGCCCACGAGGCCGAAGGAGAAAGTCGTCGTCACTCAGAATTTCGATGCTCTGCAACTCGCCGCGCCACGGCGCGTCGACGCGCTGCCACTGACGCATCAGGTCGAGACAGCGCAGCACGTCCGTCTCGGAACGCAGCCCCTGCAGCTGCGGCAGTGCTTGCGCCAGCGGTTCGTCGGCAGGTTGAGCGCGTGCGATCGGCTGGCCCGCCGCATCGACGTAGCGGTAGCCACTGCGGTCGAGCGCCAGGGCAACGGGTTGGCGCGCCACCGCCTCGACGCGCAGGCCGTCCGGCAACTGCTTGTCCAGACTGACGTCGGCGAGCCACGAGTGCTCCGAGAGCACGTGACGCCGCACCTCGCCCAGCGGCAGCAACAGCAAGTTCTTGCCCTGGTAAGGCTCGAGCGTCTTCAGCAACTCGGCTGCCGGCACCCGCTCGGTGCCGTGCACCTCCAGCAGGCGGAGCGAGAACTGCTGCGCGGTGAAGACCCAAGCCACCAGCGCCAGCGGCAGCCCGACGGCGAACAGCAACATCAGCAACCGGCGCGCGACCTGCAGCCAGCGGCGCGGCCGCCGGTGCTGCGGCACCACGTGACGCCGCGGGCGCGGCATTGCCGGTGCCAGAGGGGACTCGGCGAGCGGTCGGCGGCGCGGTGTCGGCAGCACCTCGGCCCAGCCGGCACGCTGGGCCTGAGGCTTTCCTGCCGAGAGCATGCTGGCCGGCAGCGGGGCCATCGAGGGACGGCTCCCTGAAGACGCCACGCCCGAAGACGGCACCCAGGGCCGCGGCCTGCGCACGCAGGTCACCGAGGAGGCACCCGACGGACGGGCGTTGCTACGGTGCACGGCCGGAGCATCGAGGTTCTCACTAGCCGGTACCGGGCGATCGGTATCGAACTCGGGCGACCCGAGGGTTGGCTCCGCGGCTCGATCACGACGCGGGCGATCTTTCGGCGGGAAGGCGTGGACGGTACCCATCAAGCGGCCTCCTCCTGCACCAACTGTTGACCGAGGCGGTAGACATCACCGGCACCGAGGGTCAGGATCAGATCGCCTTCGGCGGCATCTGACAGCACTTCTGGCGCTTGCTTCCAGTGCGGCACGAAGGTCACGTGCCGATGCCCGCTGGCCCGCGCCGCCGCCACCACCAGTTCACCGCTGACACCCGCGATCGGTGCCTCGCGCGAGGCGTAGACATCGGTCACCACGACTCTGTCGGCAGCCAGCAGAGCACGGCCGAAGTCTTCCGCCAGCAGGCGCGTGCGGCTGTAGAGATGGGGCTGGAACACGGCATGAACACGGCCGCCCGGGCACACCTGGCGGGCTGCACGCAGCACGGCGGTGACTTCGGTCGGGTGGTGGGCGTAGTCGTCGACCACGGTGGCACCGTGCCAGCTTCCAAGCTGCTCGAAGCGCCGGTGCACACCGCCGAAGCCGGACAAGGCCTCGGCGATGGCGGTGAAGCTCAGGTCCAGCGCCCGGCCGACGGCAACCGCGGCGAGGGCATTCTGGACGTTGTGCACGCCCGGCATCGGCAGGGCAATCTGCCCCAGCTCGCCGAGTTCGGCAGCGCGTACCGTAAAGCGGCTGCCGTGATGATCCTGCGTCACTTCGGTGGCACAGAGCTCGGCCTGCGGACTCAAGCCATAGGAGGTCACGCGCCGTCCCGCCAGACGGGGAAGGATCTGCTGGATCTGGGGATCGTCGAGACACAGGATCACTTGACCGAAGAAGGGCACTCGGTTGGCAAAGGTGACAAAGGCCTCCTCGATCTCGCTGAGGTCACGGTAGGTGTCCAGGTGGTCGCAATCGATCGAGGTGATGACGGCGATGATCGGCGCCAGGGTCAGGAAGCTGCGATCGAACTCGTCGGCTTCAGCGACCATCAGCTCGCTCTTGCCGTGCCGCGCCCCGGTACCCGTGACGCGCAGGCGACCACCGACGATCACGGTCGGGTCCAGCCCAGCCTCTGTCAGCACCGTGCCGACCAGCGAGGTGGTGGTGGTCTTGCCATGGGTGCCGGCAACCGCGATGCCGTACTTGAGACGCATCAGCTCGGCCAGCATCTCGGCGCGGCGAACCACTGCGATACCCTGCTGACGGGCGGCCTGCACTTCCGGGTTGTCCGGTGGCACCGCAGACGAGACGACGACCAGATCCGCACCCGCGACATGCGCCGGGTCGTGCCCCTGGTGGATCTCGATACCCAGACCGGCGAGCCGGCGGACGGTCTCGCTCCGCGCCTGATCACTACCCGAAACCTTCAGCTCGTAATCGCGCAACACCTCGGCGATGCCACTCATGCCGGCACCGCCGATGCCGACCAGGTGAATGTGGTCGAGACCGGTGAAACGTTGGAAGAGCATCAGCTGACCCTCCCCGCGGACGTCTTCGAGGCCAGCGCCAGCAGGTGGTTCGCAATGCGGGCAGCGGCATCTGGACGCGCCAGGCCGCGGGCAGCACGAGCCATGGTGCCGAGTTGGTCCGCATCGCGCAGCAGGCTGCTCAGACGGTCGGCGAGCACGGTGGCGGTCAAGTCGGCTTCGCTCTCGAGCAACTCGGCAGCGCCAGCCTCGACCAGCGTGCGCGCGTTGTCGCGCTGGTGGCCGAGAGCGAGCGACAGCGGAATGAGCAGCGACGGCCGGCCGGCCGCACACAGCTCGGCGAGCGTGATGGCGCCTGCACGGGAGACGACCAGGTGCGCACGCGCCATGGCACCGGCGACGTCGTCGAGGAAGGGGGTGACTTCGACCTGCAGATCGGGCAGGTCGGTACGCACCTCCTGGTAGGCCTCCTGGGTCAACTCCAGGTGACGCTGGCCGGTCTGGTGGAGCACGTCCAGGCGACCCAGCGTGCGCGCCGCCTGAGCGACCGCCGCAGGCACCAGACGGTTGAGCTGCAGCGCGCCCTGACTACCTCCCAGGATCAGCAGCCGGACGGGAGCATCGTCGCCCGGCGCTTCCAGGTCAGCGACCTCGTGGAAGGTCCGGCGGACCGGAATACCGGTGACCTCGGCGTCGCAGCTCAGTTCGCTCCGGGTGTGCTCGTAAGCGACCGCCGCGGCGTGGGCGAAGCGTGCCAGCTGACGGTTGGCGACGCCGCTCACCGCGTTGGGCTCGAAGAGCATCACCGGTCGACGGGCCAGACGGGCTCCGACCACCGCCGGCGCCGAGACGTACCCTCCGGTGCCCAACACCACGTCGACCCCCAGGCGGCGTACCAGGCTTCGTGCGGTGAAGGCCGAGCCGGTCAGCGTCAAGACAGCGCGCACCTTGCCCGCGAGCCCCTGCCCGACCAAGGGCCGGGCACTGAGCGGATAGAAGGCCAGCCCGTGCCGGGGTACCCAGCGTGCCTCCGGACCGGTGGCGGAGCCCGTGAAGCTCACCTGCCACCCCCGGTCACGCAGCTCATCCGCCAGGGTGAGCGCCGGAAAGACGTGCCCACCCGTACCGCCGCCAGCCAGCAGCACGTGCAGCGGCGGGGGTGCAGATGTGGAGGTGTGAGCGTCATCGTGCATATCCGTTCACGCATGCTGGGAGACATTGAGCAGCAGGCCGCTGGCGGCCAAGGTAACCACCAGCGACGAACCGCCGTAGGAGATGAAGGGGAGTGGCACACCGGTCGGTGGCAGCAACGCCAGCGCGACGCTCACGTGGGCCAGCGCCTGCATGCCGAGCATGCCGGTCAAGCCCCAGGCGAGGGCGGAACCGAACTCGTCGGGCGCGGCCAGGCCGGCAACGATGCCGCGCCAGATCAGGAGTGAAAAGGCGCACAGGGTCGCCAGGGCTCCCACGAAGCCGAGTTCCTCGCAGATGATCGAGAAGATGAAATCCGACTCCGCGTGCGGCAGGAAGTGCAACTTCTGCACGCTTCCTCCCGGCCCGAGGCCCGAAAGGCCGCCCGTACCGACGGCGATCAGCGACTGCAAGGGCTGGAAGCCACCACCCAGGGGACTGGCCGAGGGATCGAGGAAGGTGGTCACCCGCTCCAAACGGTAGGGCTCGAAGGCGATCAGGAGCACCAGCACGCCCAAGCCGATCACCGCGGCTGCCGTGACATAGCGTAGCGGCAGGCCGCCGAGGAAGAGCATCAGAGCGCCAGTCGCCAGCAGCAGGCCGCCGGTCCCCAAGTCCTGGCCGAGAATCAAGCCCGACAGCAGCAACATGACGACGCCGGCAGGCACCAGGAAGGTCGGCTGCTCGATCTCTTCCCCTCGACTGCCGATCAGGTAGGCCAGGTAGATGACCAGCGTCAGCTTGGCCAGCTCCGAGGGCTGGAACGAGACGCCACCGATGAAGATCCAGCGATGCACGTTGTTGAGCTGCGGCATGAAGTACACGCTGACCAGCAGAGCGACCGTGGCCAGCAAGATGCCGTAGACCACTTGCTTGCGCCGCAGCCACGTGTAGTCCAGGTGCATGGTGACACCCATGACCACCGCGCCAAGAAGCGCCGCCAACATCTGCTTGACCAGCTGCAGGTTGACGGGATCACCCAGTGCCTTCGGGGAGCTGGCGGAGGCCACCATGGCCAAGCCGAAGACGGTCAACAGGGTGATGGAGGTGAACATCCACTTGTCGAAGGCGAGCTTCTTGGCCATCAGTTCACCACCTCCGGCAGCGCGGCCACCAGTTCGCAGAAGCGACGGCCACGGTGAGCGTAGCTCTGGAACTGGTCGTAGCTGGCACAGGCGGGCGACAGCAGCACCGCCTCGCCGGCACGGGCGACGCGCGAGGCCCGCTGCACGGCACTCTCCAGGGTGACGCTGTCCTCGCAGGGCGCGGCACCGGCGAAGGCCTGCTGGAAGGCCGACTTGGCCTCTCCGATCAGGTACAGGCGGCGGACCTTGCGCTGCACCAGCTCGCGCAGATCGCTCAGGTCGTCGCCCTTGTGCACACCGCCCAGGATCAGGTGAACCGTGCCATCGGGCAGGTCGGCCAGCGACTTGGCGGTGGCCGCTGCGTTGGTGCCCTTGGAATCGTCGTACCAGGCGACGCCGTCCAGCTCGCGCACCACCTGCATCCGGTGAGGCAAAGGACGGAAGTCGGCCAGGGCCCGGCGCAGATGCTGGGGTGCTGCGCCACGGGCACGTGCCAGCAGGGCCGCTGCCATGGCGTTCTCCAGGTTGTGCAGCCCACTCAGGTGGACGTCGGTGCGTCGGAAGAGTTCGACCGGTGCGCTCTCCGGCTGCACCTCGATGATCGCGTCACCGTCCAGGTAGCAACCGTCGGCCACCGGAGCGCGGTGCGAGAAGGTGCGTCGACGCGCGGTGCCGTGCATCCCCGGGCAGCCGTTCTCGATCCAAGCGGCAATCCACGGATCGTCGGCATTCAGTACCGCCACGTCGTCCGCCTCCTGGCGCTCGAAGATCGCCTTCTTGGCGCCGGCGTAGGCGTCGAAATCGGCGTAGCGATCGAGATGGTCCGGCGTCACGTTGAGCAAGGCCGCGGCCCGGCAGCGGAAGGTCGACAGCGCCTCCAGCTGGAAACTCGACAGCTCGACGACGAAGCAGCGACCCTCTGCACCCCTGCCCGGCTCACCGCTGACACGATCGCTCAGCGGCTGCCCGATGTTGCCGCACACCTCGACCGCCTGGCCGGCGGCCCGCAGCATGGCACCGGCCAGCTCAGTGGTCGTGCTCTTGCCGTTGGTACCGGTGATGCCGAGGACCGGACCCGCGAGCAGCGGAAAGGCCAGCTCGACTTCCGCCACCACCGGCAGACCGGCCCGTCGGGCCGCGCTCAACAACGGCTTGCTGGGTGGCACGCCAGGACTCACCACGATGGCGTCGATCCTGGACAGTAGGGTTGACGTTGCTCCTGCAGCGTCACTGCCGGTATCGAACTCTGCGCGCAGCTCGAACGCCTCGTGTTGGATCAGCTCGCGCAAAGCCTGTTGTTGCGGATCGATCTCCATCGACGGTCGGTCGTCGAGTCCCACCACCGTCACCCCGCGGGCGAGCAACAGGCGCGCCGCGGCACGCCCGGACAGACCGAGCCCGTAGACGGCCACGCGCAACCATCCCTGCTGCGTCCAGGGCAGGCAGCGGCTCGTCGGCGCGGGGTGGGGGGGAGTGCGTGACATCAGCGTTGGATCGTCAACGTAGTTTCAGGGTCGAGAGACCGATCAGGGCGAAGATCAGCGCCAAGATCCAGAACCTGACGATGATCTTGGGCTCCTTCCAGCCCAGGAGTTCGAAATGGTGGTGCAACGGCGCCATTCGGAAGATCCGCTTCCCCGTCAGCTTGAAGGATGCGACCTGCAGAATCACCGACACGGCCTCGGCGACGAAGACGCCCCCGACCAGGACTAGCACCAGCTCCTGCTTGCACAGCACCGCTACCGAGCCGATGGCGGCGCCGATCGACAGGGAACCGACGTCACCCATGAAGACTTCCGCCGGATGACTGTTGAACCACAGAAAGCCGAGGCTCGCACCCACCAGAGAGGTGCAGAAGACGGCGACTTCGCCGGTCCCGGGCATGTGCTGCACCTGCAGGTAGTTGGCGACGACGGCATTGCCGGCGACATAGGTGAAGACGGCGTAGGTCCCGGCCGCGATCAAGGTGGCGCCAATCGCCAGGCCGTCGAGCCCGTCGGTCAGGTTGACGGCATTCGAAGAGCCAACCAGTACCAGCATGACGAACGGCACGAAGAAGAGGCCCAGCGGCACCACCAGGTCCTTGAAGAAGGGGAACGTGAGGGTCGGTTCGAAAGGCGTCTCCAAGGGCAGACGAGTGACCACCAGCGCCATGGCGGCGGCCACCAGGCATTGCGCCAGGAACTTCTGGCGCGACGTCAGGCCCAAGTTGCGGCCCCTGCGTACCTTGATGAAATCGTCGAAGAAGCCGATGAGACCAAAGGCAACGGTCACCACGACCACCACCCAGACCAGCGGATTGTCCAGCCGTGCCCACAGGAGGGTCGCCGACAGCCAACCGAAGAGGATCAGCAGTCCGCCCATGGTCGGCGTGCCGGCCTTCACCTGGTGACTCTCAGGACCGACGTCTCGGATGTTCTGCCCCACGGACAAGCGGCGTAGCATGGCGATGAAGCGCGGACCGAGCAGCAACATCAGGATCAGAGCGGTCAGCGTTGCCCCCGCCGCCCGGAAGGTGATGTAGCGGAAGACGTTGAACAGCGCGAACTGGTCGGCCAGTGGAAACAGGAGGTGGTAGAGCATCAGGCACTCCCCTCCGTCCCACCATGGCCCGACAGAGCCAGCTGCTCGTGGAGCGCTCTGACGACAACGTCGAGGCCAGCACCACGGGAGGCCTTGACCAGCACCAGATCGCCGGCGGACAGACGATCCGGCAGTTGCCGCGCCGCCGTCTCGGCATCGTGCAGCTCTTCGGCATCACCGCCGGCCGCACGTGCCGCCTGAGCGATCAACGATCCCAGCTCCCCGACGCCGAGCACGTGGAAGCCCAGCCGCGCGGCCACCCGGCCGACCTCGCGGTGCAGTTCCGGTCCGCGCGGTCCCAGCTCCAACATGTCACCCAGCACGGCCCAGCTACGACCAGCACCCCGATGCTCAGCCAGTGTCGCAGCACCGGTGAGTGCGCTGCGCACAGCCTCCGGATTGGCATTGTAGGCGTCGTCGATCAAGGTGATGTCCTGCGCCAGTGCGCACACCTCGCCGCGACCGGCGAGGGGCCGCACGTCGGACAGCGCGGCAGCGATCGCGGGCAACTCGACACCGAGGGCCCAGGCACAAGCAGCCGCGGCAAGGGCGTTGGCCACGTTGTGCCGGCCGTAGAGTGGTAGGGAGATGTTCTGCCGTCCCGAGGGCGTCTCCAAGACAAAGCGACTGCCGGTACCACTCTCGTCGGCACTGACAGCCCGGGCCACGACTTCGAGTTCGTCTGGAGCCCGCTCGTCGAGAGATGCGCTATCGCCTGCAGGATGAAAGCCAAAGTGGACCAGGCGGGTACCAGGATGCTGCGCGTGGTGCCGGCGCGCGATGCGCAGCACGCGCTCATCGTCGGCATTGGCGACGATCAGACCCTCGGCGCTCAGGCCCTCGAGTACCTCGGCCTTGGCCTCGGCAATCGCGTCGAGATTGGGAAAGGACTCGAGGTGGGCGGCACCGACGTTGGTCACGACGACGGCTTCCGGCCGGGCCAGCTGGGACAGCTGCGACAACTCGCCGGGCGTCGACATTCCCATCTCGGCCACCATCCACTCCGTGTCCCGCGGAATCCCCAGCAGAGCCAGCGGGAAGCCGAGCAAATTGTTCAGGTTGCCAGGGTTGGCGGCAGTGCGGAAACGCGACGCCAAGAGGGCGGCGAGCATCTCCTTGGTGGTGGTCTTGCCGGCCGACCCGGTGATACCGACCAGGTGCCGAGGTAGATCCTGGCGTACAGCTAGGGTCAGATCGTGCAGCGCACCCAACACTTCCGGCACGGCGAGCAGTGCCCCCGCCTGGCACCAGGACGCCCAGACCTGCGGGTCGCCCTGCGCTCGGCCAGCGTCGACCACCGCGGCCGCAGCCCCCGCGGCGAGGGCCGCGGCGACGAAGCGGTGTCCGTCGGTATGCTCCCCCGGTAGCGCGAAGAAGAGATCCCCGGCTTGCACACGACGCGAGTCGATGGCCGCACCAGTGAAGGACACCGCGCCATCGCCCGTCAGGTTGGCGTTCATCGCTCGTGCTGCGTGCTGGAGTGTCCGTTCCACGGCTCAGACCTCTTCCTGGTGCGAAGGGGGTTGTGAGGAACTCTCCGCGGCAGCGCTCGTAGCAGCGGTGCGCGCGGCTACCGCCGCCAGCGCTCCGCAGAGTTCTGCGTGATCGGAGAAAGGGGTCTTGACGCCGCCGATGTCCTGGGTCGCTTCGTGCCCCTTGCCGGCCACCAGCACCAGAGCCTCGGGCGGCGCCAGCTCGATGGCAAGCCGGATCGCCCGGCGGCGGTCGGGTTCGACCAGATAGTGAGGATTGCCACTGGCCTCCAGGCCCTCTTCGACTTGCGCCAGGATGCGTTGCGGATCCTCGCCGCGCGGATTGTCGTTGGTGGCGATCGGCAGCTCGGACAGCTCACCAGCGATGCGCCCCATCGGCACCCGCTTGTCACGATCACGGTCCCCACCGCAGCCAAAGACCACGACCACGGGGCGTCGGCCGAACGGCGTCTCGGCCAGCTCGCGCAAGGCGCGCAACGCGGCTTCGAGAGCGGCCGGCGTGTGCGCGTAGTCGACGAAAGCCGGCGGTGCCTGGCCTGGCGGCGTCACCAATTCCAGGCGTCCGGGGACCGGCGGGAAGGTAGCGATCGCCTGCAAGACGGGACTGGTGTCCAGCTCCAGCGCTTCGGCCACGGCCAGCGCCGCCAGGAGGTTCTCCAGGTTGAAGCTACCCACCAGTTGGCCTTCGAAGTCGTGATCGCCGCGCGGCGTACGCAGCCGCCCCCGGCTACCCTGGACCGTCATGTCGGCGTCTTCAATGGTCACGTCGGCACCCAGCTCCGCAGCGACGCCATAGGTCAAGACTCGGGTCCCCTGCTGCTGCAGCATGTCGCGCAGCCTACGACCCCAGGCGTCACCAAGGTGCACCACCGCGGTACCGCCGGCTTTCAGTTGCTCGAACAGCCGCTGCTTGGCCGCGAAGTAGCGCTCGAAGTCACCGTGGTAGTCGAGATGGTCGTGCGTCAGATTGGTGAACACGGCGACGTCGAAGGTCGCACCATGGACACGTCCCTGGTCGAGACCGATCGACGAGACCTCCATCGCCGCCGCTTCGGCACCGGCCGCGCGCATCGCGCGCAGCATGCGGAACAGATCCGTAGCCTCGGGCGTCGTGCGCCCGGTTCCCCAGCCTTCGCGGCTGAAGTCACGATTGGCGAAGCGGTAGCCGAGGGTACCGAGCACACCCGCGGGCCGGCCGGCGGCCTCCAGCATCGCTGCACACAGCGCTGCGACCGTCGACTTGCCATTGGTGCCGGTGATGCCGACCAGGGTCAGCTCGCGGTCTGGATGGCCATAGATCTCGGCTGCCAGCGGCCCCAACCACGGACGCGGGTCCTCACTCGTGCGGATCCACGGCAGCTGCGCTCCGGCCGCGAGAGAGGCGAGCGCTTCGGGCTCGCCTTCAGCCAGTACCGCGACCGCACCGCGGGCGACTGCGGCGGCAGCATGCTGGCGGCCATCGACGTGCGCTCCAGAGAGGGCCACGAACAGCTCGCCTGGACCTACGCTACGCGAATCGTGGCTGATGCCCACAACGTCGAGGGTCGCCAGCTGCTGGGACAGCTCGGCGACCGACAGAGGAACGGCGTTCAGCGCATCTCGCAGAGTCATGGTGCCCCCCTGGCACGGACACCACCGGCCAGGACAGTACCGGGCAGCGGCGGTACCGCGTGGCGAGCGACTTGCTGCTGACCAGGCCACGCGGTGGCTGGTGAGACGTCCGGCGGTACGCCGAGGTAGAGCAGGGAGCGGTGGACGATGCGGGCAAAGACGGGTGCCGCCACTTGACCGCCGTAACGTCCGTTGCGCGGCGCATGCAGCACGACGATGCCGGCCACCGCCGGCGCTCCAGCGGGTGCGAAACCGGCGAAGCTGGCCGAGCGCTTCCAGTCCGAGTAGGCGCCGAGTTCGGTATCGAAGATCTCACCGGTACCCGTTTTGCCGGCGACACGGTAGCCCGGGATCGCCGCTGCCTTGCCGCCGCCATCGGTGACCACGAGTTCGAGCACCTCCCGCAACTCCTCGACCACGCGCGGCGGTGCCACTCGACGAATCACCGTCCGCCAGCCGCGCGGCTCGCGCTCGCCAGCCACCCGGTGCACCACATAGGGGCGCAGCAGGTTGCCGCCGTTGGCCAGCGCCGCAAAGGCGTTGGCCATCTGCAACGGTGTCACCGACAGGCCCTGGCCGAAGCTCAGGTAGGCCGACTGGTCGGGTGTCCACGACGACACCGGAGCCAGGCTGCCGACCGCCTCACCACCCAGGTCGATTCCAGTACGCTCGCCGAAACCGAAGTCGCGAATGGTGCGGTAGAAGTCCGCCTCCTCCATTTGCTGGGCGACCTTGATCATGCCGATGTTGCTCGAGTGAGCCATCACTTCTCGAAAGGACAACCAGCCGAAGGGACGGTGGTCGTGAATGGTGAGCAGCGTGCCTCGAGCACCGCGCACGCGGATCGAGCCCATCTGACAGTCGATCCGCTCGTCGAGATCCACGGTGTCGCGAGCCCGGGCAGCGGCGGCGGTGACCACCTTGAAGGTCGAGCCCGGCTCATAGGCGTCGGTGATCGCACGGTTGCGCCAGGCATCCTTCTGCCCTTGGAAAGCGTTGGGGTCGAAGTCCGGGTAGTTGGCCATTGCCAGCACGGCACCGCTATTGGGGTCGAGCAACACAACGCTGCCGCTCTCCGCCTGGTGCTCCTCGACGGCTTCGCGTAGCGCCTGCTCGGCGAAAAATTGGATACTGGCGTCGATCGTCAGGTAGACGTCACTGCCCAGTTCGACGTCGGGCAGGAAGCTGTGCACCGTCTCGCGACGACCGTCACGGACCAGCTGCTTGCGCTTGCCGCGAGGGTCGCCAGCGAGCACGTCTTCAAGATGAGCTTCGAGCCCTTCCAGGCCCTGGCCGTCAACGCCGGCGAAGCCGAGCACCGGTCCGGCGGACGCCGCCATCGGATAATAGCGACGGTACTCCCGCGTCACGTGCACATCCGCCAGCTCGGCAGCGGCGACGCGCTCGGCCACATCCGGCGACACCTGCCGCTGCAGCCAGATGAAGCGCCCCGCCCCGGACAGCAGCTCTTCCAGCTCGGCCGCCGGCTGCTGCAGGAGCGGCGCAAGGACTTCGGCGGTACCGTGCGCATCCTCGACCTGGGCGGGATCAGCGAACAGCGAATCGCTCTGCACGGAGATCGCCAGAATGCGCCCGCGTGCATCGTGGACCGTGCCTCGCGGCAGCTGGATTGCCACGAGGCGCTGCTGCTGGCGCGCGGCACGCTCGGCATAGGCTTCGCGGTCGACCAGCTGCAACTGCACCAAGCGCGCCAGGATCAGCAACGACCACAGGGCGAACAGTACCAACACCAGCGCCAGACGGCGGCTCATGGTGTGGCTCCCATCGACGCGGGCTCGGCGCGACCGTAGCGGTCGGCCGGCATGGTCACCAACTGCTCCGGCGTCGGCGGCCGCATCCCCAGCAATTCGGTGGCCAGACGCTCCACCCGCCGCGGCGTCGACAACGCCGCCGCCTGCTGATGCAGAGCGCGCTCTTGCTGCTGCACCTCGTCGAGTTCACGCTGCAGCTCGGTGACGTCGTAGCCCACCTGCCGAATCTGCGCCTGGAGATGGATCTGCGCCAGCAGCAGTGCCACCAACGGCAGCACCACAACCAGGATCCACCACAGTTCCCGGCGCCGGCGGCGGTCCCGCTGGCGTACCAGGAAGGTGTTGTGCACCTCGCGATCGACGGCGTAGATACGACTCACAGAGCTCCTTTGCCTCCTGGCAGCCGCTGACCTTCGAGGGCCTCCACGTCGCGACGGCGGGCAGCGCGCAGACGTGCGGAGCGGCACCGCGGGTTGCGCTCGATTTCCTCTTCCGAGGGGCGGATCGGCTTGCGGGTCAAGGCTTCGATCAGCTGGGTCTCGGCCCGGGCACGGCCGGTCACCATGTCGACTTCACCCCGCGCCAAGCCGCGCAGCGTGCGCTTGACGATGCGGTCTTCCAGGCTGTGGTACGAGATCATCACCAGCCGTCCGTCGGGCTCGAGCAGGCGCAGAGTGTCTTCCAGGTACTGCTCCAGACCGGCCAACTCCTGGTTGACCTCAATGCGCAATGCCTGGAACACCTGCGTCGCCGGGTCGATACGCTCTTTCTTCCAAGCTGGGCGTCGGCCCTTGGCTGCGATGACCGCCTCGCGTAGCTGCTCGGTCGTGGCCAAAGGGGCCTCTTCGCGCGACGCCACGAGCGCCCGCGCGATTCGCCGCGCCTGCCTCTCCTCACCGTAGTCGCGAAAGATCCGTTCCAATTCGGCCTCCGAGTAGTGATGGACGATGTCGGCGGCCGTCTGCTCGTCGCGCGTCCCCATTCGCATGTCGAGGGGGCCGTCGAAACGGAAGCTGAAGCCGCGCCGGGCTGTATCGAGTTGCAACGACGAAACGCCGAGATCCGCGAGCACGGCTCGCGGTCGCTCGGGAGAGACACCCTCGGGCGCCGACGTCTTCAAGATGGATTCGAGCTGATGGAAGTTGCCCTCCACCAAGCGCAGCCGATCGCCGAAGCCCGCCAGCTCCCGCTCGCAGTGAGCCAACGCCTCCGGGTCGCGGTCGATCCCCAGGCAACGTGCCTGGGGGCAAGCTTCGAGCAGGGCTCGCGTGTGGCCGCCGAGCCCCAATGTGCAATCCACGAACAGCCCGTCGGGCCGCCCATCGAAGGCCGGAATCAACAGGTCCAACGTCTCTTGCAAGAGGACCGGAATGTGTTGCGCCGCCATGGCTCACCTTTGCGCTCCGCGCTTCAGATGCCATGCTCGTTGAGGACCTGGTAGTCCTCGTCGGTGAAGGGCTCCTCCTCGAGACGGGTCTCGATGTGGTCACGATTCCACACCACCAAGTGGTCGAGTTGAGCACTGACCACGACGTCACCGTTCATCCCGGCGCTCTCGCGCAGGAGCTGCGGCAGCAGCAAACGGCCCTGGCCGTCGAGCTTGACCTGTTGACCGAAGTAGTTCACCCGCTGCAGGAAGCGGCGCCGGGAAGGGTTACTGGCGGGGAGAGCGGCCAGACGGCCTTCGATCTGCTCCCAGACCTCCAACGGATAGAGCAGCGCGCTGTCACCATGGATGGAAGTGACGAACAGCTCGTCGCCGTAGCGATCGGACAGCTGGCGGCGAAAGTCCGTGGGGACTTTCAGTCTGCCTTTGTCGTCGATCTTGGCTGGTGAGCTGCCGCGAAACATAATCCGTTACCCGCTGGCGCCGGCAGGAAGTTGGAAACCCCGCTTCGAGGACGTCGTCTCCGCCCTCCTCTGTGCCTCTACTGATTCCCGTAGACCCGCTGCCCGCGCAGGTTAGAGTTGGCGCAGTCTACCACCGACCCCCACTTTTGTCTATTTTCTTCCACCCGCGACCACTCTTGACCACAAGTACTTCATAAAACCACAGATGCGGTGCTCTCGTCGAGTCGCGTTATGCTGTGCAACCACCCAGTTCGGGCTTCGCAGACGGATGAAAGAGACCTCCAGTTGACCCAAGACAGCTCGTCTCAGCAAGGCTTTCGCTGTTCGCCGCAGCAACTGCGCGCCTGGCGCACGGCGGCATCCGGCTGTCTACTCGCCGTGCCCTGGCCAGCCTACCGGCCGCGACAGCTGCAGCAGCGGCTGAACGCCACCGTCGACCGCCACGAAATCCTGCGCACGCGCGTCGAACTGCCGGAGGGTACCGCGGAACCGGAGCAAGTCCTCGACGAGTGCGGCAGCCTGCACCTCGTGACGCTCGACCTACGGCGACTGAGCGAGGTGGACGCCGAGCAGATGTTGCCACGCCTGCTTGGCGGACGAGCACCGGTCGTGCTGCGAGTCCCGGGACCGAAGGCACCTCGACTGGTGCTGGCGCTGCCAGCGACGCTCGGCGACCTGCATAGTCTCGAGCTGTGGGCAGCGGAGCTGGGGGCGATGCATGAGGAAGCGGAAGAGCCGGAAGAGCCGGTCCAGTACGCGGACGTCGCGGAGGTGTTCCAGCAGCTGCTGGAGTCCGAGGAGACGGCGGAGGGACGGTCGTTCTGGGATGGGAAGGTGGTCGAGGACCAGCTAGCGGAGATGCCGCCCTCACACCCAGGGCACCCACAGGGAGGCGCCCCTACAGCGGGCACCACTCCGGCACCTACCACCTCGGCATTGGCGGAATCGACGCTCCTCGCCACCTACCTGCTCTGGCTCCACCACCTCACCGGACGCGTACGACGCACCCTCGCCGTGCGCCGCGACGGTCGCGGGCACCCCGGGCTCGACACCGCGCTCGGCCCCTTCGCCCGCTACCTGCCACTCACCGTCACCTACCACCCCGACCTTACCTGGACCTCTTGGGTCGAGCACGTCGAGGCGGAACTGCGCCAGCTCGACGCGCGGCAGGACTACTTCGATCCGGCACGACTGGGCACCAGCGCTGACGAGGCGTATTTTCTGCCGTTTCGTTTCGACATCGTCCCGGAAGTTCCTGGCTACCAGCCCACTCTGGCGCTCGACCTCGGCGAACCCTGCCACCTGGGCCTGAGCTGCCGCCGACAAGGTGCCGGCAGGGAAAGAGAAGGAACCTGGGAGACAACCTGGATCCACGATCCACGCATCTATCCACAAGACGAGGCGGACAAGCTGGCGCGCAGCTTCACCCAGCTACTCGACGCCTGCGTGAGCGCTCCGGCTAGCACTCGGCTGCCGCCCCTCGTCGAGGTTCTCGACGCCGCGACGCTGCCGATCCTCTACGAACCGTCCCCGTTGCCGGATCGCATCGTGCCACTGGCTCGACCCGAGCGCGTGCCGGCATCGTTCGCCCAGCAGCGGCTGTGGCTGGTCGATCGCCTGCATCCCGGCTCGGCCATCTACAACCTGCCCCAGGCGTCGCGGCTGCGCGGACCGCTGCAGCTCAATCGCTTGCAGGCCGCGCTCGATACGGTCGTACAGCGGCACGAGTCCCTGCGCACCGTCTTCGAGGAGCACGATGGCGCGCCGTGGCAGCGCATCCTGCCGCCGTACCATCTGCCCTTGCCGATCGTCGACCTCTCTGCACTGCCCGAGTCGCGACGCTGGCAGCTGGGCCACGTACTGGCGGCGCGCGAGGCGCGGCGCCCCTTCGATCTGCGCCATGACCCCATGCTGCGAGGCTTGCTGCTACGCCTGCACACGGACGAGAAGCAAGCGAACGACCACGCCCTGCTGCTGACCCTACATCACATCGCCGGCGACGGCTGGTCCTTGCCGATCCTGCAGCGCGAGATCGCGACGCTCGCGGCCGGCGGTCCGCGGGCGTTGCCACGCCTACACGTCCAGTACGCGGATTTCACCCTCTGGCAGCGCGCACGGCTGCAGGGAGCTCACCTGCAGACTCTGCTCGACTGGTGGCGCCGGCAGCTGGCCGAGCAACCAGAGTCCCTCTCCTTGCCCTTCGACCACGCACACAAGCGCGACCACAAAGGCCGTCCCATCGCCCCGACCCGCGGCGGCAACCATCGCCACGTGCTGTCGCCAGAGCTGGCTGGGGCCCTCCAAGACCTGGCCGCGACCGCTGGCGCCAGCTACTTCATGGTGCTGCTGGCAGCGCTGCACGCCTGGTTGAGCCGCATCACCGGCCAGCGCCACGTGGCCGTCGGCAGCGCGACCGCCGGCCGTGACCGCGTCGAGATCGAGGGGTTGATCGGCTTCTTCGTCAACACGCTGGTGCTGCCGGCCGACCTGGGTTCCGGAAGCGGCCCGAGCTGCTGCCGGCCGAGCTTCCGGGATCTCCTCGGCCAAGCTCGCAACACCGCACTCGAAGCACAGGCTCACGCCGAGATCCCCTTCGAGCGACTGGTCGCCGAGCTGGCTCCTCGACGCAGTGCCGACGACGCACCGCTGGTGCAAGTCATGCTGGTGGTGCAGAACCTACCCCAGCAAGCCACCTCTGCAACACCAACTTCGGACACTGCCGGCGGCCTGCGCCTGGAAGGCCTGCCGAGCGATTCCGTGACGGATGAGGCGGACACCAAGCAGGACTTTCCCGCCCGCTTCGACCTGACCCTCACCGCCGATGTCCCGGTACCCGGCCAGGGCGGCTGGCTCAGCCTGACCTACCGCCGTTCGCGCTTCGACTCGACCACCGCGCAGCGGTGCTTGGCACAGCTGGTCCAGATGCTGCGTGCCGCCGTGGCACGCCCGGACACGGCGGTCGCCGAGCTGGCCCTGTTCGATGCCGGCCAACAACACCAGCTGCTACACGAGTGGAGCCAGCAAGACGGCCCGCGCTTCGATGTCGACCTGCTCGCGGACAGCTCCCGTGGCAGCGGCACGCTGGCGCGCGATTCCACGACGCTGGCGGGGGTGCTGCCCCGACAGGTACGGCGCTGGCCCGACGCCATCGCCGTGGTCGACGGCCGGCGCCACCTCAGCTACAACCGCCTTCTCGTCGAAGCCGAGCGGGTCGCGGCTCGACTGCACACGCTCGGCCTCCCGACGAACGAGGAAGCGGTCGCGGTCCTCACCGCCGGCCGCCCCGAGCCAGTGGCCCTACTGGCCGTTTACCTGGCGGGCGCCGCCTTCCTGCCGCTGGACGCCGACCAGCCACCAGCGCGCCTGGCCCGCATCCTCGACGACGCCCGTCCGTGCGCCGCCCTGCTTCCTCCCGGCACCGAGGACCGACTCCCCTCGGATCCCGAGATTCCGCATCGCCTGGCACTCACTCCCGACAGCTCAGCGAGCGAGCCTGTACTTCGGACGAAGCACGGCACGCCCCACCCGGACCAGCTGGCCTACGTCATCTACACCTCCGGTACCACCGGCCGCCCCAAGGCCGCCGGCAACACCCACCGCGGCATCTTGCCGTTCCTCGCCTGGGTGCTGGAAACCTATCCGCTGCGCCGCGGCTGGCGCACGCTACCGCACCTATCTCCCGCCTTCGACGTCGGCTTCCTCGAACTGAGCAGTACCCTGCTGGCCGGCGGCACCCTGGTGCTCGCGCCTGAGCGCGACCTGCGACGGATGGCGCGTTGGATCGAGCGCTGGAGCATCCAGATCGTGCACGGCACGCCGTCGTCGCTCACTGAGATCGTCGAGGCGGCGCGACGTGAGCGGCGCAGCCTGCACAGCCTGCGCGTGGTCGACGTCGCCGGGGAGGCCTTCCCGCTGGCGTTGCAGGAGAAGCTGCAAAGCACGCTCGCACCCGATTGCCGGATCTGGAACCTCTACGGCCCGAGCGAAGCCTCGATCGCCTGCACCGCCTACCTGCTGCCGGCACACCGACCCGACATCGAGCAAGGCGCACGTGGCAGCGTACCGATCGGCACCGCGCTGGGCAACGCCCGCGTCTTGCTGCTCGATGCTGCCGGACAGCCGGTGCCGCCCGGGGTCGCTGGGGAACTGTTCGTCGGAGGTGTCGATCTCGGGAACACTGGAACTGGGCTCTCTGAGACGGACTGCACGGGCGTCGGGCGCGGCTACCTCCGCCGCCCGGCGCGCACCGCCGGCAGCTTCTTGCCCGACGCCTTCTACACTTCCGGCAAAGGCGGCGCGCGCCTCTACCGCACCGGCGACCTGGTACGCCGCCACGCCGATGGTCGACTCGAGTTTCTCGGCCGCCGCGATCACCAGGTCAAGCTGCGCGGCATCCGGATCGAGATCGGTGAAATCGAAGCCGCGTTGCACCGCCACCCCAAGGTCGCCGAAGCAGCGGTCGAGCTGCGCCGCGACCTGCCCGGCGGCCCAGCCCTGGTCGCCTTTGTCGTGCCACGCACCGGGAAGCCGGCGCAGCTCGACAATCCGCGTGCCTTCCTCACGGATCGGCTGCCGGCGGCCATGGTGCCCACTCGCTACCACCACCTCGACGCTCTGCCGCGCACGCCCAACCGCAAGCTCGACCGCAAGCGGCTCAGGCAGCTCGACCTCGGGCAGATCGACCTCGGGCCCGGACGTAGCGCGCATTCACGGCGCCCCACGCTCGACGCGGAGCAAGATCCCCTGCTGGCGACGATCCGCGACGTCTGGGCCACCGTACTGGAGCAGTCCGCGGCATCCATCTCACCGACCGATGACTTCTTCCAGCTCGGCGGGCACTCGCTGCTCGCCACCCGCGTCGTTGGGCGCCTGCACGAATGCCTGGGCGTCGACCTGCCCTTGCGCTCGATGTTCGACCATCCAACACTGGAGGCTCTCTCAAAACTAGTAGGAACCAAGCTCAACAAAGACGGACATGGCCAGGAGAGCATCGGCACATCTCTTCCCGCTATCGAGCCCCGACCCGACCTTCTAGAGGCCCCGCTGTCCCTTGCGCAGCAGCGCCTGTGGTTCCTCGACCAGCTCGAGCCCGGCGATCCCGCATACAACCTGCCTTCGGCCCTGCGGCTGCGCGGCCCCTTGAACGTCGAGCGCCTGACCCTTGCCCTGACCCACATATGTGCGCGCCACACCAGCCTGCGCACAGTCTTTCTGAGAGACTTGAGCAATCTAGAAGACCTCGTCGAGGCAGGCGGAGGCATACCCGCGAAACAGGTCGTCCAGCCCGTGCATCGTCGATCCTTTCCCGTGGTCGACCTGGAACGCTTGGCACCGGCGACCCGGCCCCTGGCGCAGCAGCTAATCCTCCAGGAAACCAGCAGACCCTTCGACCTGCGGCACGGCCCCGTGCTGCGCGCCCTGCTGCTGCGACTCGGGCCGCGCGATCACGCGCTGGTGATCAACCAGCATCACATCGTCTCCGACGGCTGGTCGATGGGCATCCTGACCTCCGAGTTGACCGCGCTCTACGCCGCCGGCTCCCCGGAAGCGGCACAGCTACCAACTTTGCCGGTGCAGTACACCGACTACGCACGCTGGCAACACGAGCAACTCGGCAAGGCGGTGCTGCAACGTGACCTCGAGTATTGGCGGCAACGCCTGGACGGTGCACCCGAGCGCTTGCAACTTCCATTCGACCGCCCTCCCCAGGCGCGACCCAGACGCGGCGGCGCCACCGTGCCCGTGCGCATCGCGGCCGACGTCGTGGAGACGTTGCACCCCCTCGGCCGCGAGACGAGCGCCACGCTCTTCATGACGCTACTGGCCGCCTTCCAAACCTTGTTGGCGCGGCACATCTGCACCGATCACCGCGACACTGATTACAGCGACACTGATTACAGCGACACTGATTACAGCGACACTGATCACAGCGACACTAGCCACATCGGTATTGGCGCCAGCACCGCACCACGCTGGGACGTCAGCGTCGGCACACCGCTCGCCGGACGCGCCCGCCCGGAACTCGAAGCCTTGATCGGCTTTTTCGTCAGCACCTTGGTGCTACGGGCTCGCCCCCGACCCCGCGAGGGCTTCGTCGAGTTGCTGCGGCGCGTGCGCGACCATGCCCTGGATGCACACGCGCACCAACTCTTGCCCTTCGAACGCCTGGTCGAGGCCCTCTCGCCACGGCGCAGCCCGGAGCACACGCCGCTGTTCCAGGTGCTCTTCGCGCTCCAGAACGCTCCCAAGGGTCGCGTCGCCAGTGGCGCTCTAGTGCTCGAACCCCTGCCGTCTCATAGCGCCTCAGCCAAATTCGACCTTAGCCTCCTCCTTTCGGAGAACGCAGGCAGCATCGAAGGTTCGCTGGAGTACGACACCGACCTCTTCGATAGGACGACGGCACAGCGGCTCGTGCGACGCTACCTGCGTCTGCTCGCCGCCGTCGCCAAGGAACCTCAGCAGGGCTTGGCGCGTCTGCCGATGCTGACCGCCTCGGAACACCACCAACTCCTGTGGGAAGCCGGGCTCGGTGCCTGGCACCCGTGGAGTCCCGCTGGTAGCAGTACTGCCAATAGTACCGGCAGCAGTACTGGCAGCAGCCAGCTAGACCTCGAAACCCACCAAGGCGTAGACAGCTCCATCGATGTCGGCAAGCGCGCCGAGACCGAGATCGGCGATGCCCTCCTCGGCGATGCCCTCCTCGACGCTCCCCTGGCCGGCATCGTGCGCGGCATCTGGGCGGAAGTCCTCGAACGGCCCACCTCCTCGATCCACCTCGACGACGATTTCTTCCAGCTCGGCGGACATTCCCTGCTGGCAACGCGCGTCACCGGCCGGCTCTTGGATGTACTCGGCGTCGACCTACCGCTGCGCACGCTGTTCGAACATCCCACGCTGGCCTCGCTCAGCCAGGAGATCCAAAGGCGGCGGGGTCAGGCAGGTGGAACAGAGTCACCCTCGACCGTGCCTCCCTTGACGGCACCGAAACCCGACCACGAGCGGACGGAAGCGCCGCTGTCCTTTGCCCAGCAACGCCTGTGGCTGCTGGAGCAGCTGCGACCGGGCGACCCCGCCTACAACTTGCCGCTGGCGCTGCGTCTGCGCGGGCCGCTGGAACTACGGCGCCTGGCCCGTGCCTTCGACGCCGTCGTCGCACGGCATCACAGCCTGCGCACCGTCTTCGCGCCGGGAGAGGATTCAGTGCGCCAGCCCCGACAGCCCCGGCAGCTCGTGCAGCCGCCTGCTCCCGTGCCCCTGCCCGTCGTCGACGTGGCGGGCGTGCCCGGCACCGTCGCTGATGCGCTCGTGCGGGCGTTGATCCAACGCGAGGCAGCACGCTCCTTCGACCTTCGCCGAGGCCCCCTTCTACGCACCCTGCTGCTACGCAGGAGCGCGCTCGAGCACGCGCTGGTCGTCAACCAGCACCACATCGTCTCCGATGGCTGGTCCCTGGGCTTGCTGACCTCCGAGCTGAGTCGGTACTACGCTCAGCCAACCACCTCCGCGTCTGGCTCGGATGGGCTACCGGCGCTGCAGTACCCCGACTTTGCCGCCTGGCAGCGCTCGGAGGCGGGGCTACAAGCGCTGGAACGTGACCTGGCCTGGTGGCGTCACCAGCTCGCTGGCGCGCCACTGCGCCTGGAGTTGCCCTACGACCGGCCCCCGACGCTGGCCACCTCCAGTGACGCAGGCCCCAGGCGCCCCGGCGCCATGTGCGCGATCCGCCTCGACAGCGCGTCGACCGCCAGCCTGCACCGGCTCGCCCGGCGCGAAGGGGCCACTCTCTTCATGGTGCTGCTCGCCGCCTTCCAAACACTGCTGGCGCGGCACCTGGCACCCGATGTCGCTCCCAACACTGGAGTCTGGGATATCAGCGTCGGCATCCCGACCGCCGGACGCACCCGGCCCGAACTCGAGACGCTGATCGGCTTCTTCGTCAACACCCTGGTGCTGCGCAGTCAGCTCCACCCCGAAGAGTCGTTCCAAGACCTGCTGCGGCGCGTGCGTCAATTCACCCTCGACGCCCACAACCACCAAAGCGTCCCCTTCGAACGCCTGGTCGAAGAAGTCGCCCCGGAACGCAGCCTGCTGCACACACCGCTGTTCCAGGTCATGCTGGCGCTGCAGAACGTCCCCCAACAAGCCACCGCTGGTGGTGACCTGGTGCTCGAACGCCTGCCTGCGCACAGTGCCGCGGCCAAGTTCGACCTGACACTGAACCTGACGGAGACCCGCACTACAGGAGTCTCTACGACAGCAACGAGTGCAGCGGGTCTGCACGGATCCTTGGAATACGACACCCTCCTCTTCGACGCCACCACCGCCCAGCGCCTGGCCCACCGCCTCGAACGCGTGCTCGTCAGCCTGGCCAGATCGACGGAAGATCCGGCAGAAGAAGCGCCGAGGCTGCGCGACCTCGACCTGCTGGGCCCTGCGCAGCGACACCAGCTGCTGCTCGAATGGAGCCAGAGTTGCACCTGGAACAGTGACATCCATGGTGCGAGTGAACCCTGCCCTCTCTTCGCCGGCATCTACGAGCAGGCCCAACGTCGACCGGACGCCATCGCGGTCGCGGGCGAGCGGCTGCACCTGAGCTACGGCAGCCTGCGGCATCGCGCCGGCAATCTGGCGTCCACGCTGCGGGCGCGCGGCCTGCGACGCGAAGACACCGTGGGCGTGCGCCTGGAGCGCAGTGCCGAGCTGGTAGTGGCGCTGCTCGGCGTCCTCGAAGCGGGCGGCACCTACCTGCCACTCGACGCCCAACACCCCCTGACGCGCCAGCAGCAAGTGCTCGACGCCGCCGCGCCACGCCTTCTGTTGAGCCACCACCTGCTGAGCCGGGCAACGTCGAGCCCGTCGACCGAGCGCGAGACACCCGAGGACAGGGCACCGAGTAGCGTCGAAACCCTGGACCCCCTCGCCGCCGACGAAGCGCCCGTCGCGGGTCTCGCAACGCCGGCCGTCGTCCCCGACCAACTCGCCTACCTCATCTTCACCTCCGGCACCACCGGCCGCCCCAAAGGCGTTGCCCTGACGCATGCTCAGGCGGCCCCCCTGATCACCTCGACACCGCGGCTGCTCGGCCTGCGCCCTGGTCATCGAGTGCTGGAGTACATCTCGCCGGCCTTCGACTACTCCGTATTCAAGTTGCTGAGCACCCTGCGCGCCGGAGCCACGCTGGTCGATCCCGGTGCTCACCGTCGTCGGGATGCAGCCCGCTTCGAACAGCTGCTGCGGCGCTACGACATCGACGTCTTCCTCGCCACCCCGTCGCTCGTCGCGCAGCTGACGTCGCGGCTCGTGGAACCGACACTCCCAGCCGTCGAGATCCTGCACCTGGCCGGCGAAGCCCTGCCCGCGAACCTCCTGCCGCAGCTAGGTAGAGCCTTCCCACGCGCCCGCCTCTACGGCCACTACGGCCCGACCGAAGGTGCGATCAGCGCATCAATCACGCGACTCGATGCTGACACCCTGCATGGGAAGGTTCCGGTACCGGCTTCCCCGAGCAGCAGGACACCCGCGACCCCGATCGGGCGTCCGACACTCGGCAAGCGTGTTTACGTCCTCGACGCCTGGCTGCGGACCGTGCCGCTCGGGGTACCTGGCGAGCTGTGCATCGGCGGCCAGGTCGCGCGCGGCTACCTGGGTGACGCCGGCAAGACGGCCACAAGCTTCCTGCCCGATGCCTTCTCCACCCAGGCCGGCGGCCGGCTCTACAAGACCGGCGACCTCGTGCGCCATCTCGCCGACGGCCAGCTACAGTTCCTCGGCCGCGCCGACGACCAGGTCAAGCTGCGGGGCTTCCGCGTCGAGCTGGGCGAGATCGAAGCCGCCCTGGTACGCCATCCGGCGGTCAGCGAAGCCGCGGCCCTGGTGCATGGCGAGGGCCCGCAGGCCCGCCTGGTCGCGGCCTATGTTGCGGCAGAGGGCACGGCTCCAGAGGGCACGGCTCCAGAACCCGGCGAGTTGCGCGAGTTCCTCTCGCACCAGCTGCCGGCCGCGCTCGTGCCTGGCGGCTTCCTGCAGGTCGATGCACTACCGCGGACCAGCGCCGGCAAGCTGGACCGGCGAGCGCTGGCCAAGGCTGCGGCGGAGAGTGCCGCGGAGCACGCGACCGCTCTCGGCGCACGCATGCACGAGCCGCCCGAAGGTGAACTCGAAGCGATTCTGGCCGAATACTTCCAGGATCTGCTCGGCGTCGAACACGTCGGTCGTCACGACGACTTCTTCGACCTCGGTGGTCACTCGATGGTCGCCACCTGGCTGATCGGCCGCATCGTCGAAGAACTCAGCGTCGAGCTGCCGCTGCAAGCGCTGTTCGAAGCCCCCACCATCGCCGGCCTCGCGCGACTGATCGCGCCACGGCTGCCAGAAGACACCGCCGTCGACCCCGCGGCGGAAGACCAGGGGCTATAATCCGTCGCGCATGGACAAACACGACACCACACCTTCCTCGCTGCAACGCCTCGACCAGCAGATCCGCTTTACCCTCGAAATCGACAACCTGAAGCACGTCATCCGACGCTGCTACCTGGTCAACGGTGAGCGGCGCGAGAACACCGCCGAGCACAGCTGGCACCTGGCGGTGGGCGCCGTGGTGCTGGCCGAGCACGTCGACGAAGAGGTCGACCTGCTGCGGGTGCTCAAGATGGCGCTGATCCACGACATCGTCGAGATCGACGCTGGGGACACCTTCGCCTACGATGCGAAAGGCTACGAGGACAAGGCCGAGCGCGAACAACTTGCGGCCGAGCGGCTGTTCGGCCTGCTGCCCGAGAATCAGGCCAGCGAGTTCCGCCAGCTGTGGCACGAGTTCGAGGCCATCGAGACGCCGGAGGCCCGCTTCGCCACCGCCCTCGACCGCCTGATGCCGATGCTGCACAACTACCACACCGAAGGCCGCGCCTGGCGCGAACACGGCGTCACCAGCGAGCAAGTCCTGGGACGCATGAAAGACATCCGGCCCGCGTCGGAAAGCTTGTGGCAATTCGTCCAGGCGCTGGTACAGGACGCGGTCGACAAGGGCTTCCTGGCGGCCTGATCCGCCGGACGAAAGGAACGATGTGCCCAACGATTCAGACACCCAGAGCGGCTTCGACATTCAAAGTGTAGAGATCGGCGGACGCCCCGTCGGCCCCGGACACCCGACCTACATCATCGGTGAGATCGGCATCAACCACAACGGCGATCTCGACGTCGCCCGCAAGTTGATCGACGCCGCCGCACTGGCCGGCTGCGACGCGGTGAAGTTCCAGAAGCGCACACCAGAGGTCTGCGTGCCACCCGAGCAGCAAAGTGTGATGCGTGAGACACCGTGGGGGCTGATCAGCTACCTCGACTACCGCTACAAGGTCGAGTTCGGCGAAGACGAGTACCGGCAGATTGACGCCTACTGCAAGGACAAAGGCATCCATTGGTTCGCCTCACCCTGGGATGTCCCCTCTGTCGACTTCCTCGAAGCCTTCGACCCCGTCTGCTACAAAGTAGCTTCCGCCTGCCTCACCGACGCCGACCTGCTCACACGCCTGCACGCCACCGGCCGGCCGGTGATCCTGTCGACCGGCATGTCGACGCTGGACGAGATCCGCACGGCCGTCGCGCGCCTGGGCGAGGGGCAGGGCAAGGAACGCTTGTTGGTCGCCCACACCACCAGCACCTATCCCTGCCCGGCGGAAGAGCTGAATCTGCAGATGATCGACACCCTGGCCCAGGAGTTCGGCGTACCGATCGGCTACTCAGGGCACGAGGTCGGCCTGCAAACCACCTGCGCCGCGGTCGTCCTCGGCGCCTGCTTCGTCGAGCGTCACATCACCGTCGACCGCGCCATGTGGGGCAGCGACCAGGCCGCCTCGGTCGAGCCCTGGGGCCTGATGCGCCTGGTGCGCGACATCCGCGTGGTCGAAAAGGCCCTCGGCGACGGCGTCAAGCAGGTGTACGACAGCGAAAAGAAGGCCCGCGCCAAACTGCGTCGCGTGACGTCCTGACACTCTTCTTCTGAATCCCGTCCGGAGAACTGATGCGTCATCTACTCTTGATCAGCACGTCCCGTACCCACGGCACCGGCTTCCTTGAACACTGCGCCAGAGACCTGCAAGAGCGCTTCCAGAGCGCCGCCGATGCCGCAAAGCCGGTGATTTTCGTCCCGTACGCCTTCAAGGACTACGACAGCTACATCGCCATCGCGCGTCCAGCGTTCGAGAGCATGGGTTTCACGTGCCGCGGCATCCACGAAGGCGATCCGCGCCAGAACCTGCAGGAGGCAGGGGCGGTGTTCATCGGTGGCGGCAACACGTTCCGTCTCCTCGACACCTTGTACCGCGAGCAGCTCGTCGAACCCCTGCGTGAACGGGTCGGGAACGGCATGCCCTACGCCGGTGCCAGTGCCGGCTCCAACGTCGCTACGCTCAACATCCGCACCACCAACGACATGCCGATCCTCCAGCCACCCACCTTCGACGCACTGGGCTTCATCCCGTTCAACCTCAACCCGCACTACCTGGACCCGGATCCGAACTCCAAGCACATGGGCGAGACCCGCGAGACACGGATCAAGGAGTTTCACGAAGAGAACGAGCAGCCGGTGTTGGGACTGCGGGAAGGATCGATGCTGTGGGTGGACGACGACACGGCGCAGATCCGTGGTGAAGTCGGGGCACGATTGTTCTTGCGCGGTGAAAAGGCGCGGGAGCTGGAGCCGGGTGCGGATGTGTCGTTCTTGCTAACCTAGCCGCCAGATCTTGGCTTGCCCAGAGCGTTCCGGCACAGACTCCGGCGGTCTGGTATCGTCGCTCTTCCGCCCCGCGGACCACCGATTATCCTGCGGTATACTTCGCATTCACGCTCATTATCCTCAAAACAAGCTGAGATCATGTTCGACGGACTCCAAGGCAAGCTCAACGACGTCTTCCGCAACCTGCGTGGCGAAGGACGCATCACTGAACAGACGCTGAACGCGGCGCTACGCCAGATCCGATTGGCGATGCTGGAGGCGGACGTGCACATCCGCGTGGTGCGGCCGTTCATCGACCGTATTCGCGAGAAGTCGCTGGGGCAGGAAGTCCTGCAAAGCCTGTCAGCGCCGCAGCAGGTGATCAAGATCGTCCGCGACGAGTTGATCGGGCTGCTGGGGGAAGACGGCGCCGAGCTGCGGCTGGACAAGCGCCCTTCCGTCGTCCTGATGTGCGGCTTGCAGGGTTCGGGTAAGACGACGACTTCTGGCAAGCTGGCCAAGCGGCTCAAGAGCAAGGGCCGGCAACCTCTGCTGGTGGCCGGTGACTTGCAGCGCGCGGCGGCGGTGGAGCAGCTGGTCCAAGTGGGCAGTCAGGCCGGAACCCCGGTGGTGCAGCCCGAGGACGGAGAGGGCGTGCTGGCACTGGCCAAACGGGCCCTTCGGCATGCTCAGGATCACGGCAACGACACCCTGATCTTCGATACCGCCGGCCGTCTGCACGTCGACACCGAGTTGATGGACGAGCTGAAGGCACTGGCGAAGCAACTGGATCCGCAGGAGATCCTGTTCGTCGCCGACTCGATGACCGGTCAGGACGCGGTGCGCAGTGCCGAGCAGTTCGCCGAGGCGCTCGACCTCACTGGCGTGGTGTTGACCAAGATGGACGGCGACACGCGCGGTGGTGCGGCGCTGTCGATCCGCACCGTGGCACGGGTGCCGATCCGCTTCGTGGGTGTCGGCGAGAAGCTGGAGGAGATCGAACTCTTCCACCCGGAGCGCCTGGCCGGACGCATGATCGGCATGGGCGACGTGCTCAGCCTGATCGAGAAGGCCGAGCAGAACATCGACCAGGAAGAAGCCGAGCGCCTGGCCAAGCGGGCGATGAAGGCCCAGTTCACGCTCGAGGATCTGCGCGACCAGCTCAAGCAGCTGCGGCGCATGGGCCCGCTCAGTCAGATCCTGGGCATGCTACCCAAGGCCGGTCCGCTCAAAGGTCTCGACGCCTCGCAGGTGGACGAGTCGCAGTTCAAGCGCATCGAAGCGTTGATCAACTCGATGACGGCGGAGGAACGGCGACGCCCCGAGGTGTTCAATTCCAGCCGCAAGCGGCGCGTGGCGAAGGGCTCCGGCACGTCCGTCGCCGAGCTGAACCGGCTGCTCAAGCAGTACAAGACGATGCGCAAGATGCTCAAGGGCAAGCAAGGCAAGATGATGCGTAAGATGATGAGCGGCGGTATGGATATGGGCGGTGGCGGTGGTCTGGGCTTGGGCGGCGGAGGCGGCTTGGGCGGCGGAGGCGGCTTTGGGGGCGGAGGCGGCCTGGGCGGCGGGCGGTTCTAGCACCCGGTAGGACGCCGTGGAGCAACAGAGCACCGGCCTTGAGATCGCGGTCATCGGCTTGGCTGGACGCTTCCCTGGTGCCCCGGACATCGAGACCTTCTGGCGCAATCTCGACGCTGGCGTCGAGAGCATTCGCTCCTTCAGCGACGAGGAACTGCTGGAGGCCGGTGTTGCGCTGGAGATACTGGCGGATCCGGCGTACGTCCGGGCGCGCGGCTATCTCGACGACAGCGAGCTGTTCGACGCGGAGCTGTTCGGCTTCAATGCACGCGAGGCGGAGATTCTCGATCCCCAGCAGCGCTTGTTCCTGGAAGTCGCTTGGAGCGCACTTGAGCACGCCGGCTACGGCCGCGGCGGCGAACGACCGTCAGTAGGCGTCTACGCTGGCGTCAGCCTCAACGGCTATTTCCTGAACAACCTGCAGACGCGCCCCGAGGTGCTGGCGGCGGTCGGTACGATGCAGGTCGGCACCGGAATCGACAAGGACTTCCTGGCGACGCGCGTTTCCTACAAGCTGGATCTGCAAGGTCCCAGCGTCAGCGTCCAGACCGCGTGCTCGACGTCGCTGGTGGCGGTGCACCTGGCGTGCCAGGCACTGCTCTGCGGTGAATGTGACATCGCCCTGGCAGGCGGTGCGTCGTTGGGTGTACCGCCGGTCTCCGGCTACCTGTACCAGGAAGGCGGCATCCTGTCTCCGGATGGGCATTGCCGCGCTTTCGACGCTGACGCCGCGGGCTGTCTGGCCGGGCACGGCGCCGGCGCGGTGGTGCTCAAGCGGCTCGACGACGCGCTGGCCGACCGCGACACGCTGTACGCGGTGATCAAGGGCTCGGCAATCAACAACGACGGGGCGCTGAAGGCTGGCTACACGGCACCGAGCGTCGACGGACAGGCTGCCGTGGTGCGGGCAGCACTGCGCGTGGCCGAGGTCGAGCCGTCGTCCATCGGCCTGATCGAAGCGCATGGCACGGGCACGCCGCTGGGAGATCCGATCGAGATCACCGCGCTGCGGCAGGCTTTTGAGATCGACGAGCAGGCGCTCGACCCCGGCAGCTGCGCGATCGGCTCGGTGAAGACGAACATCGGTCATCTCGATGCCGCTGCCGGCATCGCCGGCCTGATCAAGGCCGTGCAGGCGCTGCGCTACCGGCGACTGCCACCGAGCCTGCACTTCCGCACGCCCAATCCCCAGCTGCAACTCGATCGCTCGCCCTTCTTCGTGCCGGTCGAGAGTGCGGCTTGGGCGGCGGCAGACGGGGCTGGTTGGCCCCGGCGGGCGGGGGTGAGCTCCTTCGGCATCGGCGGGACCAACGCCCACGTGATCCTGGAGGAAGCGCCGTGCATCGATGCGGCGGACCGGCGCGAGACGGCTCGACCCTGGCAGCTGCTGTGTCTCAGCGGACAGCGTCAGGAGGCCATCGAGCAGCTGTGCCACGCACTGGCAGCACAGCTGAGCGAGACGGGGGACGTCCCTCTTGCAGACGTCGCCTACACTCTCCACCTCGGTCGGCGACCCTTGCGGCACCGCGCGGTTGTGGTAGCCCGAGACATCGCCGACGCGGCGCGAGTACTGGCTGGCGACATGCCCGAGCGCCTGCTGCACGGCACGGCCACCCAGGGCCGCACGCCCGTCGCGTTCTTGTTCTCTGGTCAGGGCACACAGTACCCCGGTATGGCGCGCGAGCTGTACGAGCGCGAGCCCGTGTTCCGGCGCCACCTGGACTACTGCCTGGAGTTGCTGCAACCCCACCTGGACACGGACCTGCGTCGTTGGTTGCTGCCGGTGGACAGTGAAGAGGGGCAGGCCGCGGAGGCGTTGCGGCGCACCGAGCTGACGCAGCCGGCACTGTTCGCCGTCGAGCATGCGCTGTACGAGCTGTGGCAGAGCTGGGGCGTCGAGCCGGACGCGCTGTTGGGGCACAGCATCGGCGAGTGGGTCGCCGCTTGCCGGGCCGGCGTGCTGACGCTCGAGGCGGCGCTCGAGGCCATCGCGCTGCGCGGACGCCTGGTGGCACAGTGTCCGCTGGGCGCCATGCTCAGCGTTCCCTTGTCGGAAGCGGAACTCGAGACCTGGCTGACAGGCCGGAACGTCGAGATCGCGGCGATCAACGCGCCACGGCTGTGCGCGGTGGCCGGGCCGCATGCCGACGTCGAAGCGCTGGAGGCTGAGCTGCGCGCCGACGGCGTCGAGGTTCGGCGGCTACACACCTCGCACGCGTTTCATACGCATGCCCTGCAGCCAGCGGCGACAGCCTTGCAGGAGCACCTGAGGCATGTCGAGTTGCGCGCGCCGCACTTGCCTTTTGTCTCCAATGTCACCGGAACCTGGATCACCGAGAGCGAAGCCACCGACCCCGCCTACTGGGGTCACCAGCTTCTGCGGCCGGTGCGCTTCGCGGACGGCCTGGGGACGCTGCTCGGTTCTTCGCTCGGAGGCGGCCGGCGCTTGCTGCTGGAAGTCGGCCCTGGGCACACCTTGAGCCGGCTGGCTCGGTTGCATCCGAGCTTCGCCGAGGATCGAGGAGGTCCACTTCCCGTGGTGGCATCTCTACCACCGGCACCGAGAGCCGGCATCGCCACCCAGAGCGCGAAGACGTCGACCGAAGATGCGCAAGCGTCGATGCTGACGGCCCTCGGCCGCCTGTGGCAGTGCGGCGTCCAGGTCGACTGGCAGCTTCTGTACGACGGCCAGGCGCGACGCCGGCGGCCGTTGCCGACGTATCCGTTCCAGCACCGTCGCTACTGGCTCGACGCCGCTCCTCGGCAGGAGGCCAGCGGCGCTAGCGCGACGAGCCGGCAGCCGCTACCGAGATGGTTCTGGCGACCGGTCTGGCAACAGGCTCCTCCGGCAACGGCCGCTGCACTCCCGGGCGACCGGCCACGACACCTAGTGCTCGCAGGCGAGCCGGGCAAGGCTCGTGACGAACTGGCCGGGGAGTTGGACAGCCAGGGCTGGGCGGTACGACCGGTGGCGTCGCCGGGCACACGGGAGACATGGCTGCACCTGCTGCGACAGCTGCGGGAAGCAGAAGCCTCACCCCGACGTATTGTGCATCTCGGTTCCTACGGCACGGCTTTCGATGGAACTGGGACCGAGGCGGTAAGCCGACCTGATTTTCACACCTCCTTCACGCCTTTGCTGACGCTGGCACAAGCTCTGAGTGAGCTGGGTCCCAGCGCGGATTCCAATGCCAATGCAGCCAATGCGAACGGCAGCGAGGGCGGCATCGACGTGCTGGCGGTGACGGTCGCGGCGTGGCCGGTCACCGGCGACGAGCACGCCCGAGCGGAAGAAGCGCTGACGTTGGGCCCGCTGCGAACGTTGCCGCACGAAGTTCCTGGCATTCACTGCCGGGCAGTGGATATCGAGCAGACCTCGGCACGGCGGCTGGCTGCGGCGCTGTCGGAGTCGCTGGAGGTACAGCCACTGGAGGGAATGGATCTGCTGGCGCTACGGGGACGGCGTCGTTGGTGCTGGCACTGGGAGCCGGTTGAACTGCCCGGCTCGTCAGAGGCGCGCCAGCGAACTGAAGGCGTCTACCTGATCACCGGCGGTCTCGGGGGTCTGGGACGCGTGTTCGCTGAGCACCTCTTGACGCACGGCGCCACGGTGGTGACCATCGGTCGGTCCACGGGGGCAGGGGAGGGGGTTGAGGCCTTGATCGCCGCCGGGGGCCCATGCTGGCTCCACCTGACCGCGGACGTCAGCGACGAGGACGCGATGCGGCAGGTCTTTGCCACTATCGGGGAGCGCTGGGGGCGGCTCGACGGCGTCATTCACGCTGCCGGGATTCCCGGTGAGGGTGCGTTGGCGCGTATCTCCGCTACGGACGCTGAAGCCGTACTGGCACCCAAGGTCAGAGGCACGCGGGTATTGGATCGGCTGCTGCGCGAACCTGCCTCGAATGGTGAACCCTGGCTGCATCAGCTGGAATTCTTCCTGCTCTGCGGCTCACTGACCGGTCACCTCGGCGGTCCCGGTCAGGTCGCCTACACCGCCGCCAATCTCTTCCTGGACGCCTATGCACAGCGGACAGCGCTGGAACTGGAAGACCTGCCGTCTGCTCCGCATGTGATCGCGGTGGACTGGGACGCCTGGGCCGAAGTGGGCATGGCGGCCGCGGCCGTGCGAGGAGTGGCCTCGCCGCGCGAGCGCTCTGGCGACGAGAAGGACAGCCAGCGAATCGACGCTCATCCTCTGCTCCAGCAGCGGCGGATCGAGGGCGAGACGGTGGTCTTCACCAGCCGCCTGCACGCGAGCGATACCTGGGTACTGGCGGATCACCGAACGGGCGGCCGGTCGGTGCTTCCGGGTACTGGCTATGTCGAGCTGCTGCGCACCGCGCTGCTGCTGCACGGAGATGAGGCTAGCGTCGAGGTCGGAGCTGAAGGAGGCGTCGAGATCTCACAGCTGATCTTGCTGCTGCCCATGGCTTTTGACGATGCGGCGCGTGAGGTGCGGGTTCGCCTGCGACCGGAAGCTGGTGACGGGTTCAGCGCGGAGGTGGCCAGTCGAGGGACCAGTCGAAGTGACACGGACAAGAGCTGGTTGCTGCACGCGCAAGCTCGGGTCACCGCAGGCGCCGGCGCCGGGAGCACTACCAAAGCCGAAGATCTGGACAGCTTTCCGTCGCGGGTCACCGATGAGGACGAGGCGGGAGACAACCCGCTGTTCGACTTCGGCCCCCGCTGGCGCTGCATCCGGCAAGCTCGCACGACCCTCGAAGAGGCAGAGCATGCCCGCCTGCGACTGCCGGCGGAGTTCACGGCGGATCTGCAGGACTTCCCCCTGCACCCCGCCCTGCTCGACGCCGCGGTCGCGGCCCGGCCACCGAGCGAAGCGCTGGAAGAGGCCGCGTACCTGCCCTTTGCCTACGATCGAGTACATATCCACCGTCCTCTGACGGCCGAGATTCTCAGCCGCATCACTCGGCACTCGACGAATCCTCCCAACTCTGCCAAGTTCGACGTGGTGGTCTTCGATACCGACGGTCGAGTGCTGGTGGAGATCGAAGGCTACACCTTGCGCCGGCTGAGTGCTGAGCAGCTCGCCGTACCGACCACGCAGCCGGCCGAGGAAGCACCGCTGGCACAGGCCATTCGCAATGCCGAGGGAATCGAAGTGCTCGAGCGGATCCTGGCGGACCAGCTACCGCAACGAGGCCTGGCGCAGGTGGCCGTCTCGACGGTTGATTTCGCAGCGCGGCTCGCACGGCTCGGCGAGACCCGCGCGCAGGTCGAGGGAGACGGCACCACCGCGAGCCACGCCAGACCCAACCTCTCGACGACCTACGTGGCGCCGAGTTCGGAGTTCGAGCGACACGTCGCCGAGGTGTGGAGGGAGTTGCTCGGCGTCGAGGAGCTCGGAGTTCACGACGACTTCTTCGAACTGGGTGGCCATTCGATCTTGGCAACGCAGAGCGCGGCCCGGTTGCGGGAGAAGCTCGGCACGGACATGCCCTTGGACGAGTTCTTCGAAGCCAACACCATCGCGCAGCTGGCGCAGCGTCTACTCGACTTTGAAGCCGAGACAGCGGCGGAGGGCGCCGGCGCGAGATCTTTGGGCGACATCGAAGAAGGCTCCCTGTGAACCGAGCTATCGAAACACTGTGGCTGGCCCTGGACAGCGGCTTGCAGCTCTGGGTCGACGGCGATCAACTGCGCTTTCGAAGCGCCACGGGAGCTTTGACGGACGAGCTGAAGGCACGGCTCAAAGCGCACAAGACGGAACTGCTCGACCTGATCGGTCCGGGACGCAAGCTGTGCCTGCCGGCGTTGGCCCAGCAGAGACTGTGGTTCTTGCAGCAACTCGACCCGCACAGCCCGGCGTACAACCTGCCGGCCGTGTCGCGACTGCAGGGGCAGCTGGATGCCCATGCCTTGGCGCGGGCGCTGGCGCGCATCGTCGAGCGTCACGAGAGCTTGCGGACCGTGTTCGTGCTGCTCGACGGCCGGGTCGCCCAGTCCGTGGTGACGGCGCGGACATCGGTGCCCGTAGTGGACCTGAGCCGCTTGCCACCGGCCTTGGTGGAGCGCCTGGCGCAAGAGCTGGCGTCGCGGGAAGTGCAGAGCGCCTTCGACCTGGCTAGCGGACCGCTGGTGCACTTCCGACTGTTTCGACTGGGTCCAGAGGATCACGCGCTGGTGATCAACATCCACCACAGCGTCTATGACGGCTGGTCGGTGGGCTTGTTGTTCGGTGAGCTGGTGGCCTTGTACAACTTCGAGGTCGATGGGCGCGGCGAGCCGGCAGTGCCACCTGGAGTCCCACCCGTTCCGGACCTACCGCTGCAGTATGCGGACTACGCTCTGTGGCAACGCGAGCAGCTGCAAGGCGCGCTTCTGGAGCGCCTGCTCGACTACTGGCGCGAACGGCTACCACGCGTGCCGTCGGCCCTCGACCTACCGGGTCAACTCACACTGCGGCGCAACCCTGTTGCCCGAAACGACGACGGGTCCCCGAGGGATGCCGGCTTCCTGGGCGACGAGGTGCTCTTCAGCTTCCCGGGCGACGTGCGCGATCGGCTCGAAACACTGGCTCGGCAGCGTGGCACCAGCCTGCCAGTGGTGCTGCTCGCCGGCTTCCAGACGCTGCTCCACGCCTACACCGGCGCACCGGCGGTGACGCTGGGTCAACCAACAGCGAACCGGACTCGGCGCGAGGTGGAAGCCCTGATCGGCTTCTTCGCCAACATCGTGGTCTTGCACACCGATCTGCGGGGTGATCCGAGCTTCGACGAGCTTCTGACGCGCGCGCAGATAACGGCGCGCGGCGCCGGAGCGCACCAGGAGTTACCCTTCGACCGCTTGGTGGAGGAGCTGGCACCCGAACGGGACCCGGCACGAAGGAATCCGCTGTTCCAGATCTTCTTCGCGGTGCAGAACGCGCCGCGCGGCGAGGCGCGGCTACGGGGCCTGACACTGCAACCCCTGCCCTTCGCGGCACGGGTGACGCGCTTCGACCTGGAAGTCCACCTGACACCGGCACCAGACAGTGCCAGTGGCGGCAGTGGCAGTCGCAGTAGCAGCGGCATCCTGTGCCACGTGATCTACAGCACAGCCCTGCTGGAGCGCACCGCCGTGGAGCGGCTGCCACGGCATCTGCTGCGCATTCTGGAGCAGGCGGTAGAGCGGCCGGCGCGGCACCTTGGCGGGTTCCAGCTGCTGACTCGGGCCGAGACTCGGCAGCTGCTCGACTGGACGACAACTGGGGCGCACGGACCGGCAACCGAGCAGGCACTCTTGGGCGCCTTCAACGCCCACGTCGCCGCCGGGCCAGAGGCAGCCGCACTGGTCGGCGACCACGGATCCATCCTGGCAACGCGACGCGAAGTGCAGGACGCGGCGACTCGCGAGGCTCAGGAGCAGGGCAACAATCCGCTCCAGGCACTACTCGATGTCGGTGGCCTGCCGGCGTTACTGGAGGCAGCAAACCCGCACCTGCGCCTGCTCGGACCGACCGGACAACCGGCACCGATCGGCGTCTGGGCTTCCATCGACGTCTGTCTGCCGCGGGCCGGCGAGATGACTCCCGTGCCCAGCCGAGCCTTCCAGGGACGTTGGCGCTCCAACGGCGGCATCGAGCTGCGCCCGGCTGGAAGCCCGGTTGGCAGCAGGCCCGCCGGAACCGTGGATGCACACCGGCTGTGGCGGCAGGGTGCTCTTGTTGACACCCGGGTGATCGAACGTCGGCTGCTGGACTTGCGCTTTGGCGAGACTGGACTGAGCGGTGCGGCGGTGCGTGCACGGCGGGTGTTCAGCAACCCAGCGCGGGCGTGTGACCGCGGGGAGAATGATAGCGAACTCGTGGCGTGGGTGACGGCGAGCGTATCGCTGGCACCGGAACGGCTGGACGCCGTAATGCGCGAGACCTTTTTGGCGAGGCAGGTAGACCCGCGTTGGATTCCACAGGCAATCGTCCAGGTGTCCTTGTTGCCCCTGACCCAGGACGGCCAGCTCGACGAGCGCGCGCTGCAGCGGGTGGAAGTGCCGACACCGGACATCCTACAGCGCTGGCGAACCCGCTTGCGGGCACTGCCGGAAGTTCGTGACGTGGAGGTAGTGTCGATCCAAGTGCCGCGGACGCTGGACCGCTACCACCGGGACGACCTTGTGCCTCCCGGCGAAGGTGTCTCGCCAGCTGCCACGGACACCACAACGCGGACCGCTGCTCGCGAGGCGGCCGTTCTCGAGATTCCGCCGGCCGAGACGCCGCCTGCCGAGGCATCGTCGACCGTGGCGGATGGCGGTCCGCTGGAGCTGCCGGCCGAGGCGCCAAGAACGCTGGGAGAGGCTCTGCTGCGAACAGCGCGGGAGCATGCCGAGCACGGCATTGCCTACATCGGCGCGGATGGTAGCGAGGACCGGCAAAGCTATCCGCAGCTGCTTGTCGAGGCGCAGGCGATCCTCGGCGGCCTGCGCCGGGACGGCCTCGTCGCGGGCGACTATGTGGTGCTGCAGTTCGAGGACATCCGCCTGCACCTGACGACTTTCTGGGCCTGCATCCTCGGTGGTCTCGTACCGGTGACCGTGGCGGTACCGCCGTCCTACGAGGTCGACGAAGCCGGCGAGTACAACGCCGTGGCGCTCAAGCTGCTCAACACTTGGCGCTTGCTCGGCCATGCCGCGGTGCTGACGCAGGTATCGCTCGCTGGCGCACTCGCAAGGTTGGGACTCGAGCCGCCGATCCATGCCATTGTGGTCGATCCCTTCCTCGAGCGGAAGCCGGCGACACCGCGTACCGCCGACTCCCACGACGTGGCTTTCTTGCAGCTGACCTCCGGCAGCACGGGCATTCCGAAGTGTATCCAGGAGACCCACCACGGCATCGCCCACCACATCGAGGGCTCGCGCCTGGTCAACGGCAACAGCGCACGCGACATCACGCTGAACTGGCTACCACTGGACCACGTGGTGCCGATGCTCACCTACCACATCAAGGACGTCTATCTGGGCTGCCGGCAAGTGCAGCTGGCAGGTGCCCGCGTGTTCGCGGATCCACTGTGCTGGCTGGATGCCCTGGAAAGGCACGGCGTCACCCACAGCTGGGCGCCCAACTTCGGCTTCAAGCTCGTTGCCGATGCCCTGGCGCAAGCATCGCCGTCGCGGTCCGCACAGGTCTGGGATCTCAGCCGCCTGCAGTTGCTGATGAATGCGGGCGAGCAAGTGACGCTGCCGGTGGTCGACGACTTTCTCCGGCGCACGGCACCCTTCGATGTGCGACCCGAAGTGATGCAGCCGGCCTACGGCATGGCTGAGCTGTGTACCGCCATGACCTACGCCAACGGCTTCCGGCCGGAAACTGGCGCCTTTCGCTGCCGCAAGGCTGGCCTGGGCGAGGCTCTCGTGGCCGCCGACACTGGGGATCCTCTGGGTGTCGACTTCATCGACGTCGGCCCGCCGATTCCGGGGGTACGGCTGCGCGTGGTGAATGCCGACAGCCGACCGTTACCGGAGGGAGTCGTGGGTCGGCTACAAGTCGCGGGCGCCATCGTCACTCCCGGCTACCTCAACAACGAGGCGGCCAACCGGGAGGCTTTCCCGCGAACCTACGAAGACGACGGCGTCTGGTTCCACACCGGCGATCTGGCCTTCCTGCGAGGTGGTCACCTCACGATCACGGGACGCGAGAAGGAAGTGATCATCGTCCGCGGGGCCAACTTCTACTGCTACGAGATCGAGGACATCGTTTCGAGCGTTGACGGCGTCGCGGCCACCTTCAGTGCCGCCTGCGCACTGGAAGACCCCGTGACCGGCACCGAAGGGCTGGCGATTTTCTTCGTCCCGGAGTCACCAGATCCTGAGGCGTCGCATTGCAGGTTGGACACGACTGTGTCTCGCCGCGTGGCCCGGCTGGCCGATGCAGTGCAGGCGGCAGTGACGGAGCGGTTGGGAATCAGTCCGTCCGTGGTCTTGCCGCTGGCGCCCGAGGACTTCCCAAAGACGACGAGTGGCAAGATTCAGCGTACTCGGCTGAAGGAGGCGCTGGAGACCGGTGAGTTCGACGAGCTGCGGCGCCGACTCGACTTGCAGGTCGATGCGCTGGCTGGGCCGCTCGGTACAGAGAGAACGGTACCAGCCTGGTTTCACCAGCGCGTATGGCGGCGTTGCCCGCTATCAGCCAAGCCGCGCCGGAACCGCGAGATACGCGTTCGGATGCTCGTTCCAAGGGATGCGAGTGGGTCTGCGGAGAGCACGCGTCTAGCCGCAGTGGTGCGAGAACAGCTGCAGCAGCAAGAGGCTACCGTCGACGGGTACCAGCTGCCGGCCACCGCGGAGCTGGCGCAAGCGTTACAGCCAGGAGACACTCTGATCTACCTGGGAGCCTGGAATGCTACTCCGCGCGTTGAGACAGCGGAAGATCTGACCAGGCTGCAGGAAGTTTGGGTTCGAGATGTGCTGGAGTTGGTGAGTTCGCTGCAGACCGTACCGCCGGAACGACGACGCGGGCTGCACCTCCTGGTTCCGACGGCAAGCTCGCACCATGTGGGACCCGCAACGGGCGACCCTTCGGTCGGCACGGCGTCCGATGAGGCAGAATCGGCCCGGGGGTCGCAAGCAAGGGAACCGCAAGGCCGCAATGGCTGGGTGTACGCTGGGGTCTCCTCGGTGTTCAAGACTTGGAGCCAGGAGCAGCCCTGGCTGCAGGCACGCCACCTGGACCTGCCTGCCACTGCTTCGCATCTCGAACTGGCGCGGCACCTGGTGGCCGAGGTCGCGGCGCAGCACGGAGCCGGAGCGGTGAGCGCGGCAACCCTGGAGGACGTCGCCTGGCGGGATGGGACACGCTATGTGACTCGCTTGCGCCCCCTGAGGATGAAACCACCGGCGGCGGAGTCCTCAGCGGTCGAGATCTTCTCACGCCGTAGCCGCTGGTTGTTGACCGGCGGGTTGGGAGGGATTGGCCGACGGCTGGCAGCGTGGCTCCTACGGGAGCGTGGCGCCCGGCTCTTGCTGACCGGGCGACGGTCGGCCCAGGATTCCGACATCGTGCGCGAACTCCAGGCGCTCGCGACACTCGGCGACGTCACCTACGTGTCCTGCGACGTGACCGACGGTGCCGCATTGGAAACGGCCGTTGCGAGGGCCGAGAAGGCTTGGGGCGCGACGCTCTCGGGAGCCGTGCATCTGGCTGGCAGCTACCACGAAGCGCTGCTGTCGGATGAGAGCGTCGAGGGCTTCCTGCGCCCGTGGCGGTCGAAGGTGCTGGGCGGATGGCAATTACGCCAGCTTCTCGCGGCGCGGCCAGAAAGCCAGCTCATCGCCTTCTCCTCGGTCAACGGATCTCTTGGCGGCCGCGGTGTCGCAGCCTACGGGGCGGCGAATGCGGGGCTCGAAGGACTGTGCGCGATGCCTTGCCGTGACGGACCACGAGTTCACACGCTGGCCTGGAGCCTCTGGCAGGACGTCGGCATGAGCCAGGGTTTCGCCGCTGGCGAGGCTGCGCGGGCGCGCGGCTTCCTGCCGGTCTCGGCACCGGCGGGGTTGCTCTCTCTACAAGCCGTGCTTGGCCGGATGGGTCCTCAGGACGCTTCGCGGCAAGAAGCCTCGGCGCTTCTCGTGGGACTCGACGACCGGCAGCCACACGTGCGGCAGATCCTCGAGCTGCCGGGCAGCGAGCCCAAGGACCTGCGTGCTTGGCAGCTCGCGGCTGCCATGGTGATCGAGGGCGGGGTGCAGCCACGGCTGGATGACTTCGCTTTGCGGGACCGCTTCGGCACCCCGGCTCCGTGCAGCACCCACGAAGTCGACACCTTACCGCGCGGCACGGACGGTGGCGTCGACACGCCCACATTGCGCAGGCGGCTTCAGCAGCTGGTCACGGGTCGGACGACAGTAGACCGGCACGTGGCACCGCGCAGCGACCTGGAAGCCCGACTGGCTGAGCTGTGGCAAGAGCTCTTGGGTGGTGCTTCACCTAGCGTGCGAGACAATTTCTTCCGTCTGGGCGGCCACTCCCTGTTGGCGTCGCGACTGGTTCTGGAGATCGAACGCCGTCTCGACACGCAGCTCCCCGTCTCGGCGCTGTTCCAGGCACCAACCATTGAACGCTTGGCGCGGATCATCGAGGCCCAGGAGCGGGGAGCCGGAGGCAGGGCCTGGTCGCCGCTTGTGCCGCTACAGCCGGAAGGCGATAGGACGCCCTTCTTTTGCGTTGCACCGATCATGGGCACGGTGTTTCCCTACTTCGAGCTGGCGCAGTTACTTGGGCCCGGTGCCTTGGACCGTCGGCGGCCGTTCGTCGGCGTCCAGCCGCTGGGCCTTGCTACTGGCCAGACGGCGCTCGCCACGATCGAGGAGATCACGGAATACTTCCTGACCGAGATCCGGGCACTGCAGCCGACGGGCCCGTACTTTCTGGGCGGCTGGTCCTTCGGTAGCTTTGTGGTCTACGAGCTGACGCGCCGGCTACGCCAGCAGGGAGAGGAGATCGCCCTGGCCGCGCTCATCGATACGCCAGCACCGCTACCGTCGCAACGACCGTCCTTCCTGCACGGTCTGCGCTTCCTCTTCGCCACTTTGCTGCGAAACTTTTGGCCGTGGGTCAAGGATTACTTCGCCCTGCAACGCACTGGCGATTTCGGAGACGAGAAAGACAGCCGCGGTCTGTGGCAACGCTTGTTGGAGCGAGCAACGCTGGCCGAGGTGATCCCAGAGGAGTCGCGAGAGGTGATGTCGCACCAGCCACAGATCCGTGCCATGTTGCGCGCCATGCGCGCCAACAGCGAGGCGATGGGACGCTACCAACCGCGAGCCGCAGACGTGCGCGTGCTGCTGCTGCGCACCGAGCACAGCTGGAGTCGCAGCGAGGACGAGACGCTCGGCTGGAGCGAACTGGCCCTGGGCGGCGTCGAGGTGGAGCGGCTGCCGGGCAATCACATGACGCTGCTGCGGAAGCCGCACGTGGAGACGGTAGCGCGAGTGCTCGCGCGGTACCTGTAGCCGGTACCCTCCGAGCAACCGGAATCGGAGGCGCCTGACGGCGCAGGGTGGCCCCATGTGGCCGCTCCTACCCGGTGTGCTCGTGACCGGCTAACTCAGTTCGTCAGACCTCAGTTCGTCAGACGCTGCTGCACGCGGGCGCGCTGCAGGGCCGCCTGACGACGCTCAAAGCTGTCTTCGTCCGTCACCAACATGGCATGCGCTTCGTCGAGGATGCGCTGCGCCGCTTCGGCGTCCAGCTCGTCCAGGCTACGTGCGTTCTCGGTCAGCAGGGTCAACGTGTTGCCCACTACCTGGGCGAAGCCGCTGTCGACGTACACAAGGCGCTCGCCTTCGGGGGTCGTCACTTGCAGCACTCCGATTCCCAGCCGGCACAGCAAAGGTGCGTGGTTGGGCAGGATGCCGACCTGACCGTCGAACGCAGGTACCACCGCGGAGGTGGCTTCACACTCCAGGAAGGAGCCTTCCGGCGTCACAACGCTGCACTGAAAGGTGGCCATGAGTTCCGCCTTACTTCATCTTCTCCGCCTTCTCGGCGGCAGCTTCGATCGAGCCCACGTACATCATGGCGCTCTCCGGCAGGTGATCCCACTTGCCGTTGCATAGCTCCTCGAAGGAACGGATGGTGTCGGCCACCGGCACATTGACGCCCGGGAAGCCGGTGAACTGTTCGGCGACGTAGAAGGGCTGCGACAAGAAGCGCTCGATGCGGCGGGCACGGCCCACCACCAAGCGGTCTTCTTCGCTCAGCTCGTCGACGCCGAGAATGGCGATGATGTCCTGCAGTTCCTTGTAGCGCTGCAGGATGCGCTGCACCTCACGGGCCACGTTGTAGTGGCGGTCACCGATCAGCTCGGGAGCCAGCAAGCGACTGGAGGAGGCCAGCGGGTCGACGGCGGGGTAGATACCCTTGTCGGAAATGCGGCGCTCCAGGTTCACGGTGCTGTCCAGGTGGGTGAAGGCGGTAGCAGGCGCCGGATCGGTGTAGTCGTCGGCGGGCACGTAGATGGCCTGAATCGACGTCACGGCACCGTTCTTGGTCGAGGTAATGCGCTCCTGCAGCTCGCCCATCTCGGTGCCGAGGGTCGGCTGGTAGCCCACCGCGGAAGGCATGCGGCCGAGCAGCGCGGAGACCTCGGAACCGGCCTGCGAGAAGCGGAAGATGTTGTCGACGAAGAGCAGAGTGTCGGCACCGGTCTGGTCGCGGAAGTACTCAGCCATGGTCAGCGCTGACAGCGCGACGCGCAGACGGGCACCTGGCGGCTCGTTCATCTGACCGAAGACCATCACGGTCTGATCAATGACGCTCTTGCCGGTATCGCCGATCTTGGCTTCCTGCATTTCCAGCCATAGGTCGTTGCCCTCGCGGGTACGCTCACCAACACCGGCGAAGCAGGAGTAGCCGCTGTGGAAGCGGGCCAGACGAGCGATCAGCTCCTGGATGATGACGGTCTTGCCGACGCCGGCACCACCGAACAGACCGGCCTTTCCACCACGCACCAGCGGGCACAGCAGGTCAATGACCTTGATACCCGTTTCGAACAGCTCGGTCTTGGGTTCGAGGTCGGTCAGTTCGGGCGCGGCACGGTGGATCGGACGCCGCTCTTCGATCTCGACTGGGCCACGGTCGTCGATGGTCTCACCGACCAGGTTGAACACGCGGCCCAGGGTCTTCTCACCCACTGGGACGGTGACCGGCGAGCCGGTGTCCACGATCTCGGAACCACGCTGCAAGCCGTCAGTGGAGCCGAGTGCGACCGCGCGCACGCGGCCGCCGCCCAGATGCTGGGCGACCTCACACCACAGAACCTCCGAGATCTTCTCGCCCAGTACTTCGTGCTCTAGGTTGACCTTGAGCGCGTTATACAGCGACGGCACCTGATCCTCGGAGAAAACGGCGTCGAGCGTGGAGCCGATCACCTGGGTAACTTTGCCGATTTTGGACTCTGCCATGGCAGCCTTCCTATCCGTAGTCATTCGTATCCGCTGGGAGCAGGAGAAGGGCCTCAGGCCCCACCTTCGAGAGCGTTGGCTCCGCCCACGATATCCAGCAGTTCCATGGTGATGTGGGTCTGACGCGCCCGGTTGTATTGCCGGGTGAGCATCTTGATCATGTCGTTGGCTGCCTCGGTGGCCGCCTTCATGGCGATCATGCGAGCGATCTGCTCGCTCACCGCGGCGTCGTTGAAGCACTGGAACAAGCGCATGCGTACCGACGCCGGTAGCAGCTGGTTGAGCAGCGCCTCCGGAGACGGCTGAAACTCGTATTGCGCCCGCGGGCCACCGCTCTCGCCACCAATGTCCTCGGGACGTAGCGGCAGGATCTGCTCGACCTCCGCCACGCGACGGCCGGCGGAGTAGAAGCGGGTGTAGGCGACGTGCAGCGACGAGATCTCGCCGAGGCGGAAGCGCTCGATGAAATCGTTGGCAATCGGCTCGACCAGCTCGAAGCGCGGTGTGTCGCCGACATCGGTCGTCGTGGCGGCGACCGGACGCTGGCGGAACCGGAAGGCGCCGATGCCCTTCTTGCCGACCATATGGACATCGGTGCTCATCCCTTGGCCAGCCATGGCATCGATGTGCTGCATCGCCAGACGCACGACGGAGGCGTTGTAGCCGCCGCACAGACCGCGGTCGCTGGTCAAAACCAGCAGCGCCGAGCGGTCGCTGTCCGGCCGCTCCATGAGCGGATGAACGAAGTCACCGGCGGCACCGGAGAGATCGCGCACCAATTCCGCCAGCTTGTCGGCATACGGCCGGCTGGCCATAGCACGGCTCATCGCACTCTGGAACCGCGCCATCGCGATCAGCTGCATGGTCTTGGTGATCTTGTGAATGTTGCGCACCGCCTTGCGCCGCTTGACGATGGCTCTACGATTCGCCATGGGTCCTCCCTAGGATATCGGGTGGGCTTGCGGGTCAGGCCTGGTAGTCTTCGACGAAGCGAGCCTTGAAGGTCTCGATCGCGGCGATGAGGGTACTGGTCATTTCGTCGCTGAAACTGCCCCTGGCGTCCAGCTCGCTGACCAGGTCGGCGTGCTCGTCGCGCACGTACTCGATCATCTTGCGCTCGAACTCCAGCACCTGTGGCAGCGGCAGATCGTCCATGTAGCCCTTGGTACCGGCGAAGATGCTGATGATCTGACCGTTGACGTCGTACGGCGAGTACTGCGGCTGCTTGAGCAACTCGGCCATGCGCTGACCACGGTCCAGCTGACGCTGGGTGGCGGGGTCGAGTTCGGTTCCAAGCTGGGCAAAGGCTTCCAGTTCACGGAACGCCGCCATGTCGAGACGCAGTGAGCCGGCAATCTTCTTCATCGCCTTGCGCTGGGCGTTACCGCCCACGCGGCTGACACTGGTGCCAACGTTGACCGCCGGCCGGGTGCCAGCCAGGAAGAGGTCGGGCTCGAGGTAGATCTGGCCATCGGTGATCGAGATCACGTTGGTCGGGATATAGGCCGAGACCTCACCTTCCAGCGTCTCGATGATCGGCAGCGCGGTCATCGAACCGCCGCTGTCCGGGAAATGATGAACCTTGAACTTGTCCTTGTCCGACAGTGTCTCCAGCCAAGCCTCGGCACGCTCGACGCCCTCGGGGCGATGGTAGAGGCCGTCGCTATCGTCCGGGCGATGCTCTTCCGGTGCGTTCAAACCGTCTGGATGCTTGCGTGCCAGGGAACGATCCTTGGAGTCTTCAGGAGTGTCCGCGGGCACAACGGCATACTCGTCGCGCAGCTTGACGGCGCGCTCGAGCAGGCGGGAGTGCAGGTAGAAGACGTCACCGGGGTAGGCTTCACGCCCTGGCGGACGGCGCAGCAGCAGCGACAGCTGACGGTAGGAGTACGCCTGCTTGGTCAAGTCGTCGTAGACCACCAGGGTCGCCTTGCCGTGGACGTACATGAAGTACTCGGCAATGGCGGCACCGGCATAGGGAGCGATGTACTGCAGCGGCGCGGCGTCGGAAGCACCCGCGGAGACGATGACGGTGTAATCCATCGCGCCGACTTCGCGCAGCTTCTCGATCACACCGGCGACCGTCGACTCCTTCTGGCCGATGGCGACGTAGACGCAGATGACGTCTTGGCCCTTCTGGTTGATGATCGTGTCCAGGGCGATCGCGGTCTTGCCGGTCTTGCGGTCGCCAATGATCAGCTCGCGCTGGCCGCGACCGATCGGGATCATGGCGTCGATCGCCTTGATACCGGTCTGCAGCGGCTCGGTCACCGGCTGGCGGCCGGCGATGCCTGGAGCCTTGACCTCCAGTGGTCGGCGCAGTTCACCGTCGACCTCCGCGCCACCGTCGAGCGGACGGCACAGCGGGTCGACGACACGACCGACCAGGTTGTCGCTGACCGGCACGCTGAGTAGCTCACCGGTGCGCTTGACCTCGTCGCCTTCCTTGATACCCAGGTAGTCACCGAGCACCACGACGCCGACAGAGCTTTCTTCCAGGTTGAGCACCTGGCCCATGGCGCCATTGGCGAAGACCACGCGCTCACTGGCCATGGCGTTCGCGAGACCGTAGACACGGGCAATGCCATCGCCGATCTCCAGCACACGGCCGACTTCGGCGAGGTCGACATCGCTACGATATTGTTGAATCTCTTCGGCGATGACCGAGGAGATTTCGTCGACTTTGAACTTCATGGCAGCTTAGTCCCCATCTTGTCTCTAGGCCGCGATGTGGTCGCGGCTCTGAATCTCTTGGGCAGCACGGCGGAGCAGGCTCTGCCCCATGTGCTCCAGCCTCGTCTTGACACTGGCGTCGACCTTGCGGTCTCCGACCTGCAAAATCATGCCCCCGATCAGAGTGCCGTCCACGCGTTCGTGCAGCACGGGCTCGAGGTCTAGATTCTGCTGGATGCCGGCACTGATCTTGGTGCGCAGGTCGTCGGTGAGCGGCACGGCGGTGGTCACTTGTACATCGACTCGGCGGGAAGCCTCCAGAATGCCTCGCCGGTAAGCCTCCGCGACGGCCGGCAGGAAAGCCAGCCGGCCCTTGCGGTTGAGCACCTGTAGGGCGTCGACCAGCAGATCGCTAGTCTTGCCACGGAACATCGTCTCCAGGCTTTTGGCGCGCTCGGCGGAATCGATCAACGGGCTCCCGATGAAGGCTCGGAACGGCTCGGAACGGCTCGCGAACTCGGCCAGCGCTTGCAGTTCTTCTAGCAATTCGTCCTGCTGTCCCTGCTCCGCCGCCACGTGATACATGGCGTCGCTGTACACCCGAGCCAGGGCGAGCATGCGGTCGTCGATCTTGGCCATGTTGCCTCGCTTCAGTGTTCGTTCAAGCCTGCGGCCGCCCCGGGTTGTCCCGGCGGCCTTGGGCCTGAGAAGTCAGTTGGCCCGCAGGTGGGAGATGGCGTCGATGGACTCGGCCACCAGGCGCTCGTGATCTTCGGGCTTCAGTTCGCGCTCGAGAATGCGAGCCGCGGCGGATGTGGCCAGCTGGGTGGCCTGTGCATAGACGTCCTTGACGGCCTGCTCCTTGGCACGCTCGATCTCGCCCTGCACACGCTCGAGGGTTTCCTCCGCCTTACGGCGGGCCTCAGCCTCGATCTCCTGGCCGATTTCGACAGCTTTGCGGCGTGCTTTCTCCAGCGACTCGTCTGCGAGCTTGCGCGCCTCGGCCAGCTTGGCAGCGTACTCCTGCCGCTGCGCATCGGCTTCTTCGCGGTCCTTGCGGGCCTGCTCCAGGGAATCATGGATGAAGCGTTCGCGCTTCTGCAGCCCTTCGAGGATCGGACCCCAAACGAACTTGCCGAGCACGATCAGCAGAGCGATGAAAATGACAGTGGTCCACAGCGCGTTGCCGATGTCACCGGCAAACGGGTTGTTGCCACCCTCGCCACCGCCGGCAGCCCAGGCGGGCAGAGACACGAACGCGACCAGCAGAGCAGCTGCCGCAAGCAGTGCGGCGCTCACCCTGGGAGCGGTCTTGGTTTTGTTGATCATCGTACGAAGATCCTCAGGCAGCTTTGCAGATAGAAGACAGGGGCGACGCTGGGCCGCGCCCGGGAGACCGGGCGCGAACCAACCACGTCATGGGCCCACCACGAATGGCCAGCCACGGTTCAGATTGCCGCGTGTACCGGGCTCGGGGTCACAGAACCGCGAGCAGACCAACAATCACGGCGAAGAAGGTCGCACCTTCGATCAGAGCCGCGCTGATGATCATCGCAGTCTGGATCTGGCCGCTGGCTTCGGGTTGCCGAGCGATGGCTTCCACCGCGCTGGCGCCGATCCGGCCGATTCCCATACCGCCACCGACCAGAGCAAGACCGGCGCCAAGGGCGCCACCGAGCTTACGCAGGCCATCGGAGGACAGGGCATCGCCGTCTTGGGCGAAGGCGAAGGTGGGCAGGAACGCCAGCGCCAGGGCGAAGACCATCATGGTCAGCATGATCTTGGCAGATCTCTTGCTCATTGTCCGGAATCCTTTCCTTGATTCAAGGTCTTGGCTCGTATTCGGCCAATTAGGTTGTATGCCGCGGCCTGTTGCCTGGGAGAGCGACTCACTCGAGGAGCACACTCTCTGAGTATTCAGTGCGCGTGGGCACTGTCTGGTCCGTGCGGCAGGACCGCCATCCCCAGGAACAGAACGGTCAGGAAGGTGAAGATGAAGGCCTGCAGGAAGGCCACGAAGATTTCAAGCAGGTTGACCGCGACACTGGCGGGCACGACGATCAGGGCCATACCGAGACCGGCTCCGGTACCCACGCTGCCTCCGACTGCGAGCACGAAGCTCAGGAGGACCGCGAGAATGATGTGCCCGGCTAGCATGTTGGCGAACAGACGAACGGCCAGGGCAAATGCCTTCGCCAACAACCCGAAGATCTCGAGCGGCACCATCAAGGGCGCCAGCCACCAAGGGCCGGGGTTGAAATGCTTGACGTAATCCATGCCACCAAGGCGAAGACCGTTGAGAATCACCATCAGCAAGGTGAAGATCGCCAGCGTGCCCGTGACCCAGATATTGCCGGTCGCCGTGCCGCCGATGACCGTGCCATCGAGGACCAGCGGCGAGAGCGCCGCCAGAGGGGTCAGACCGAGCAGATTGATCGTCAAGATGAAGAAGAAGAGGGTCCAGACATACTTGATGAAGTTGTCCGTATAGGGCCCCAGATTGGGCCGCGCCACCTCTTCCCGCAGATAGTTGCAGACCACCTCGATGAAGTTACCGAAGCCAGTCGGCACCAAGCCATCGATCTCGCCGCCACCGCGACGCTTACGCCCCCAGATAGGCAGCACGAGCATCAGCAGCAAGCCGGCGAAGATCAGCATCGAGATGTGATCGCTGAAGACGGTGACCTCGCCTTCCGGCGTCAAGACGCCGAGATCCGCCTTCTCCGTGAGGATCGGGTGCTGCAGAACGTGATCTATAGGATTGCCCGCCAGGGCAATGAAACCGAGGTTCATCTTCGGCTCCGTGGGTCTCGAGTGTTGGGAGTTTGCGCGAGGATCGCAGTGACCTGGCCCTCAACCATGAGAGCGGCCAGTTGCGAGAATCGCGACTACTTGGAGGGCGACGACGGATCACCCTGGACCAGGATCAGTCGAGTGTCGACGATCAACAAGGCCATGTAGCTCAGTGCCAGCCAGAGAAGAAAGGGCTTCAGGGCCACCCAGCCCGAGAGCGCGATCAGGAGGCCCGCGAGGGCCACGATCACGAGACGGGCGCCCATCGCCGCCATGGCGGCGAAGACACCCTTCGGACCACCTAGATCGCGGCTGCGCAGGATGATCACAGCACCGACCAGCGCAGCAGCCAGGCTGACGGCGCACGCCAGCAGCAGAGCCGGCACGGCCGTGTCGCCCGCCAGCTTGCGCGTGATCGGGATGCCCACCAACACCAACAGCGTGGTGACGGCAACGGCGCTCAGTGCAAAGCGCAGCCAAGCCCACAATGGTGATCCAGATGGCACGGGTGACGCGTGTGTCAGCGTTCGTCTCCGGATTGCTTCAAAGAGTTCGAGTCCGAGCCTTCACGGCCCTTGCCGGCAACTGACGAACCCGAACCTGCGCGCAAGGCGCCGCGAATCAGGTTGTACATGGCACCGACGAGACCGAGAAGGGCGCCGCAAAGAATGCCCCAAGGCCGACTGTCGTAGCGAAGATCCACCCAATACCCAACGAGAGCGAAACCCAGAACCGCGGCGGCGAAATCGAAGCCCAGACTGGCTGAAGTGAACGTCCCTCGAGAGCGTTCGCTGCGCCGGTGGCCTTCGCCGTCCTGCCCGTTACCGGTGGGCATCGGCCGTTCCCTACCTCGTCGTGATGGTGAGATTTTCGCCGGGTCGGCACCGCACGGAAGCGTGATCACGTGTGGCGTTGATTCTGGCGGCGGTCAGACTTCTAGTGAGCGGCCCGTTGCCGGTCCGCAGGCGGAGTGTAGCAATGTCGACCTTCGGGTTCAACCCCCACTGCAACTTTCCGCCGCCGCGCTCCAGTGCAGCGACTCGCGGCGACGGAAGCGCCCGGGCGGAATCAGGCGAAACTGTGCCCTTGAATGACCGCCCAGATGATCCACAAGATGGCCAACGGGCACAGCACGCGCACCAAGAAGCGCCAGAGGCCATAGAGCGGGAAGGGGCCATCGTTGCCCGCCTCCAGCTCGCCCTTGGTCAGGGAACGATCGAGCACCCACCCGGCGAAGACAGCAATCAGCAGCGCACCGATGGGCAGTAGCCAGTTGGTGCAGAAGTAGTCGATGCCGCCAAAGAAACCCATGCCTCCCCACAGACCGGTGAGACCTCCGTGGGCGCCTAGCGACAGAGCCGATGGCAGGCCGAGCAGGAAGACGAAGCCGCCGAGAACGAGCGACGCTTTGCGCCGGCTCCAGCCGCGACGGTCGATGAAGTAGGAGACCACGACCTCGAGCAACGAGATGGTCGAGGTCAAAGCAGCGAAACCCACCAGTAGGTAGAAGACCGGGGCGATCACGACGCCGCCGGGCAGTTCATAGAACATGCGCGGCAGGGTGGTGAAGAGGATGGTCGAGCTCTGACTGAAGGTCGCGTCGCGGGTGTCTTCAGGCACGCTGAAGATGATTGAGAACATGACCACCGAGGCAGCCATGGCGATGCCGGTATCGAGAAGGCAGATGGTGGCGGACGAGCGCGGAATCGAGTCGTTGCGCGAGACGTACGAGCCGTAGGTGATCATGGCTCCCATGCCAAGGGACAGGCTGAAGAACGCCAGGCCGACGGCCTCGAGCACACCATTGGCGGTGATCGGGCCGACATGAAAGAGGAAGCCGATGGCGTCGCCGAAGCCGGGAGTGCGAATCGAGTTCAGCACCAGCAGCAGCAGAATGCCGCCGAGGACTGGCATCAAGAACTTGGTGGTGCGCTCGATGCCAGACTTGACGCCCATCGCCACCACGCCCACGGTCGCAACCATGAAGACCAGGTGGAAGCCTAGTTGCATCGGCGCATTCCCGAGGAAGGAACCGAAGGAGCTGCCGAGATTCTCTGCGGTCTCGGCAGTGAAGCCCTGGACGGACCAGCTCACGCACTTGCCGAAGTAGAAGACGGTCCAGCCAGCGACGATCGAGTAGTAGGACAGAATCGCGCAGCCTGCAGCCACTCCCATCCAGCCGACAGCTCCCCACAACTTGCCGCCGACACGCCCTTTGGCCAGTTCGAGGAACGCTCCCACAGGGCTCTGCTGCGTACGCCTGCCGATCAAGATCTCGGCGACCATGATCGGCGCCCCGATCAACAGCACCGCGACCAGGTAGGTCAGAACAAAGGTGCCGCCATCATTGGCGTAGGTGACGTAAGGGAACTTCCAGATGTTCCCAAGGCCGATCGCCGAGCCTGCGGCGGCCAGGATGAAGCCCAGACGGCCAAAGGTGCCGCGTGCGGACGCGGTGTCGGGTGCGGATTCCATTTGTCCACCTCCAGAGGGGGTAAGAGCCATGCCCGCGCGGTGCTCACGGCCAGCCCAGACGGCCTCGGATGCTCACCACGCCCAGATTGAACCAAGCTAGCAGGACGAGAAGATATCACGAACAGACAGGGCACCCTGCGCTGCCCAGAGCCATGTTCAAGCGGCGCGGAACCGCCACGTGAATCAGGGCTCGAGCGTGTGCGAACCCGACAGGCGATCGCCGAGCGAGCGCCCCCTGAGCGCCAGCAGCAGCGGCAGCCCCGCCAAGGCCAAGGTCACCAAGGCCACCAGCCATCGGACGGTCGTCTGGACGAAGCTCAGGTTCTCACCACCCAGGCTGCGTGCACTCAGTCCCAGGCTCGCCATTCCCGGCGTCTGCCCCCAGAAAGCGAGAGGCACGACGGTGTAGAAGAAGGAGAAGACAAGCAAGAAGAGCAGCAGCGGCGGCCACTGGTGCTGGAGGTCGGGCGACACTCCCAGCAGGTAGTTGCCGATCAGCAGGATGCCCAGCACCGCCGCGTGGACCGCTAGGTCTGCCAGTCCGCCCAACAGGCGACTGGAAACCCGCGCTGGCCGCCCTCCGGTGGCGTAGCCCTCGGCATCGAGCTCCTCCACGCCATAGTCGTCGAATTCGTCCTGACCTCCCAGGGCTCCCGCAGAACCCGCTGCCGCCTCGTCGAGCGGTACCGCGTACGGATCCTCTAGCTGGTCGTCGAGTAGGTCTTCGACATCGGGCAACTCGTGCCCCAGCGCAGAGACCGCCTGCGGCCCCTCGGCCTCCAGATCGGCTTCGTACGCCTCGTCGTCGTACGCCCCCTCATCGAACGAGTCTTCCCGGTCGCACCCGTCACCGGCAGCGCCCTCCGACTCTACGTCGAAGGGCGGCTCTCCCGCATCCTCTCCCCAGTCGTCGCCTGCGACCTCGCCATCGCCATCGTCCATGGGACCGTCGTAGATCAGGTTGGGAGCGGAACTGCCGACACGGGGCGGCGGCTCGGGCTCCGTCGCGGCCTCGGGAAACAGAGGCAGCGACTCAGCGAGATCGCGCGGCGGGCGCCGGGATCGCCCGCGACCATCACCGCGACGGCCGGGCACCTCATCATCGGCCTCGGCGGCCGTGGATTCGGTGCCCGCGAAGAGCGGTAGATCATCATACGTCGGAGGTCGGCGGCTCATGAGTTCCGCCCGTCCTCAGGGCACGGTCCGGAAGGGCAGGTACTTGACGTAGATGCGGTAGAGCAGGTCGGCGTCCCGCTGCAGGTAGGTCTGCGCGAACAGCAGGTGGCGTCGAGCATCGGCATCGTCCGGATCGACATCGAGCAGTTCGGTGAAACTCTGCTCGGCGCTGTTGAGGTTGCCACGCTGCAGGCTCTGGACACCGATATTGTAGTAGCTGTAGGCGATCAGCAGCTTGATGTCCGGGTCGTCGGGCTCGTCGAGGTGACGACGCCACAACATCCGTAGCGCTTCTTCCCATTCGTTGCGCTCGAACAGCTTGATCTCCTCGCTCAGCGAGCGGGCCTTCTCTTCGGTGTCGAACAACCGCTGACTGTCGGCGGGTGACAGCGCCAGGGTCTCACCAGCAGCTCGGAACAATGCGCGCGCCTCGAGCATGCGACCCTCGGAAACCGCCGTACGGGCGGCGGCTGCCAGGGCGTCGTGGCGTGCCTGCACAGCGGGATCGATCTCGGGGCCGTCCCCGTCGTCCGGCTGCTGCGCGCCCTCCCATTGGGCGATCAACGCCTGCGCTTCTTCATAGTGCGGACTGCTCGGCGGCAACTTCTTGAGCGACGTCAAGGCGGCCTCGGTGTTGCCGCGCTCGTACTGGGCACGCGCACGATCGATGGGCGAAAGTCGCTGTCCGGGCGTTTCTTGGCCGGCGGACGGATCTGGCGTGTTGGGGAAGAAGTCGTCGCGGTGCGTGAACACATACCAGCCACCGCCGAGCACCAGCGCCAGCACAAGGCCACCGATGAGCAGGAAACGACGCCGGGCACTGGCTCCACCGACCGCAACCTGACGCTTCTCTGCCGGGCCGCGCGGCGTGGACTCTTCGCCCGGCTCTGGCGGCACCATGATTTCTTTGGCGAGCATGTGCTCGGCCGCCGCCTCGATCGTGTCGGTCGTGTTGCCTTGCTCATCCACCTCGGGCATCTGGCCAGCTTCGAGCTGCTCCAGGAAGTCCCGAGCCTCGTTATTGCCGGGCTGAGCCGCGAGAACCTGCTCGAAGGCCTGCTTGGCGGCGTCGGCATCCTGGGCCCTGAGAGCCTCCATGCCCTCCTGGAACACTTCCTCGACTTGCCGCTCCGACTCGGCCTTGAGCTGGCGCGCCTTGTCGATGCGCGTAGAGGCCTCTTCGTTGTCGAGATCGATCAGAAAGATGCGCGACCAAGCGTCGATGGCCCCCTGGTAGTCACGTTGCTCAAAGGCCTCCTGACCCTCGCGCAGCAAATCGTCAATACGGCTGTCGCCGCTCGGCGGAATCGGCTCTGACGCGGGTGCCGCTGGGACGGGTGCCGCGGGAACGGTAGCCGGCTCTGCGGCGGCTTCCGCTGCAGCGGGCTCCGGCGAGAGCTCTTCGACGGGCAGAGCTGGCGGTTCGCTCGTCGGCTCCGGTGACGGCAAATCGAAGCCACCGCCGGCATCCTCGGACCCGAGGTCGAAACCACCCGGCGCGGAAGCAGCCTCCGGCGTTCCCAGATCGAAGCCATCTCCCAGATCGAAACCCGCGTCCGGCCCGGCGGTAGCCGGCGCCGCGGGTGTGGCGGCCGGTGCAGCAGGCGGGACCGGTTCCGTGGGCAGCTCGAAACCACCGACATCGGGCGGCGAGGCCGACGGCGGCGGCTCGAAACTCAAGTCCGCAGCGCCCAGCTCATCCGCGCCCAACTCTTCAGAACCGAGCTCTTCAGCGCCTAGCTCAAAGCCGCCACCCCCGAGATCGAAACCCGCACCCGCTTCCGCGGCGGGTGTCTCCAAGCTGTCCGCCGCCGGCTCGCCGAGATCCGCAAGCGAGAAGTCGAAGCCTCCCTGATCCACCGGCGCGGCTGCCGTCGGCTCGGCCGCGGCAGGAGGCTGCATCTTGACGGTCCCCAGCGGCTCCCCCGCACCCGGCACCTCTTCGGATGCCGGCTCTTCCAGGCTGCCGAAGTCCAGGCTCTCGAGATCGAAACCCTGGTCTGCCGGGGCAGCGGCCTGCTGAGCAGCTTGCTGCGCGGCGGCCTGTTGCGCGGCGGCCTGTTGCGCGGCGGCCTGCTGCGCGGCAACAGCCTGCGCGTGCGCCTGCAGCATCTGCGCGACCCGTGGGTTCTGGGGATCCAGCCCCTGCGCTTTCTTCAACTCTTCTGCCGCCACATCCAGCTCACCACGATCCAGGGCGCCAGCGGCCCCCCGCAGGAAGCCCTCGACGTATTGCGCGGTTTGCTGGCGCATCTGCACGGCCTGTACCAGCTCCTGCATGTCCTGGTGCTGCATCACCGTCGCCTGATACTTGCGCGCCAGCTGGAGCAGCTTGTCGAGGTCACCATCAGCCTGCAGCTTCTGTAGCGCTGCTCGCAGCTTGTTGGGATCGACCGCAGGAGCAGCCGCGGGAGCAGGCGCAGGAGCAGCCGCGGGAGCAGGCGTAGGTGCAGCCGCCGCTCCGGCAACCAGGTCTGCCGTCTCGACGGGCCCACCCTGCTGCAAGCGCTCCGCCAGAATCTGTGCCGGTCGGAACTGGGGATCGAGACGCTGAATGAAATCGCATCCCAGCATCGCTTCCTGCACGCTGCCCTGTTGCGCGGAATCCAGGGTTTGCTTGAAGGTACCCAGAATTCGTTCACGGGTTTCCTTGGGCAGCGAGGGGTTGCCTTGATATTCCATGCTAGCGCCTTCAAATGATTCGAATCTGGAGACCGGGGCCGTCCACCGGCGAGTCTTCCGCACTCGGACGGCCCATTTTGACATAGATCTTCCAGCGTGTGCGGGCAGGTGCCCCGTCGACGCTCATCAGCCCGAGCACCTACACAGGGGCTTCCAGCACAAATGCAGACGACCGGAGCACATGGCTCCGGTCGCATAGCAAGGCACGATCGCCACAGAGTGGCGGCTATTCGATCCAGGACTTGAAGTAATCCGGATCTTCCAGCGGCAACAGCGGCTTGGCCGCGTACAGTGGACGGAAGGTATCGAACATGACCGCCAGCTCGTCGGTGGCCGGCTGACCGAGCGACGCCTCCATGCGCCCCGGGTGGGGACCGTGCGGGATGCCATCCGGGTGCAACGTCACCGAGCCGAACTCGATGCCCTTGCGACTCATGAACTCGCTCGAGGCGTAGTAGATGACCTCGTCGGACATGACGTTCGAGTGGTTGTACGGCGCCGGGATAGCCGTGGGGTCGAAATCGTAAGGACGCGGACAGAAGGAGCAGACAACGAAACCGTCGACCTCGAAGGTCTGGTGGATCGGTGGCGGCAAGTGGAAGCGACCGACGCGCGGTTCGAAGTCGTGGATCGACAACGCCCAGGGATAGTAGTAGCCATCCCAGCCAACGACATCGAAGGGATGGTGTGCAAGCACCATCTCGGTCAGCGCGTCGTACTGCTTGACCAGCACACGGAACTCACCTTGCTCGTCGTGCGTGCGCAGCGTTTCCGGCTTGCGGATGTCGCGCTCACAATAGGGAGCATCCTCCATCAGCTGTCCGTGCTCGTTGCGGTAGCGCTTGGGCGTGCGCACGTAGCCGCCGCACTCGAGAATCAGCATGCGTACCGGCTGCTGGCTGTAGCTGTAGCGATGAACGATGTTGCGCGGAATCACCAGGTAGTCGCCAGGGCGGAATGGCAGATCGCCGTACTGAGACTCCAGCACGCCCTCGCCCTCGGCCACGTAGACGATCTCGTCACCCTGGCCGTTGCGGTAGAAGAAGTCGTCTTCCTGGTCGGGTTGTGCGAAGTACGAAGCGACATCCTGGTTGAACAGCACGGGCAGGCGATCGAGCACGGCGCTACCTCCCGCCGGCTGCTGGTGCAGCCGGAAGTGGCGGTGGCGCAGGCAGGCGTCGCCGTCGGCCTCGAGCTTCATCGAGCGCAGCTGGCGCACCTGCTGGACGCGCGTCGGCGGATACAGGTGATAGAGCAGGGACGAGATGCCGACGAAGCCCTTGTTACCGACCAATTCTTCTTGGTACAGCTCGCCGCCCTGCTCTTCCGGCCGCCGGAAGATGCTGTGACGCTTACGCGGGATCTCGCCGAGACGATGATAGATGGGCATGAGGTCGTGTCCCTCCTAGGTTTCTGGGGCTTGCTGGGCTTCAGAGATTACCGCGCAGCTCTTGCTCGCGCTCGATCGACTCGAAAAGGGCCTTGAAGTTGCCCTTGCCGAAGCCGCGACTCCCCTTGCGCTGGATCAATTCGTAGAACAGCGTCGGGCGGTCTTCCACCGGCTTGGTGAACAGCTGTAGCAGATAGCCTTCCTCGTCGCGGTCGACCAGGATACCGAGGTCGTGCACAGCGTCGATCGACTCGTCGATCTTGCCAACGCGCTGGGGCAGCTCTTCGTAGTAGGTGTCCGGCACTTCCAGGAACTCGACTCCGCAGTCTCGCAGCCGCTGTACGGTCGCCAGGATGTCGTCGGTCAGCATCGCGATGTGCTGCACACCCGGACCATTGTAGTAGTCCAGGTACTCTTCGATCTGGCTCTTCTTGCGACCATCCGCAGGCTCGTTGATCGGGAACTTGATGGCGTAGGAGTTGTCCGACATGACGATGCTCATCAGCGCGGAGTATTCGGTCGAAATATCCTTGTCATCGAAGCTGATGTAGCGATTGAAACCGAGGATGTTCGAGTACCAGTCCGCCCAGTAATTCATCTTGCCGAGCTCGACGTTGCCAACGATGTGGTCGACCCGCTGAATGCCAACGCTCTCCCCGGGCAGGTTCAGCGGCTCGAAGCCAGGCAGGAAGGGGCCGTCGTACTTCTTGCCCTTCACACCACCGTTGTGCGAGATCAATGAATGGATCGTGTCGCCGTAGGTCTTGATCGCGGCGCGCCGCACCACTCCATGCTCGTCTTCCATGTCGTAGGGCTCGACGGCTGGCTCGGCACCGCGCTCCAGGGCCGCTGCGAAGGCGCGGTCGGCGTCTGCGACTTCGAAAGCGATGTCGCGCACGCCGTCGCCGTGCCGAGTCAGATGCTCCTGGATCTCGTGGTCTTCCTTCTTGAGTGGAGAGGTGAAGACGAAGCGTGCTTCGTTCTGCTCCAAGGCGTGGGAAGTACGATCCCGCTCGCCTGTCTCGAGCCCGGAGTAGGCGAACTGCGAGAAGCCGAAGGCGTTACGGTAGAAGAACGCCGCCTGCTTAGCGTTGCCGACCCAGAACTCGATGTGGTGGATGCGCTTCAGCTCCAAGGGATTGTCACTCATGTCGGAAGCTCCTTTGGCATATCTTCAAAGCTATGGTCTTGGGGACTGCGGGCTCTTGGGCGGTTGAGAGAACCGAGCGGTTGAGAAGACCGGAGGAAGGTACCGGCGACCGCACGAAAGTGTAGCAAAGTCCAGGAGTCTCTGAAGAAGTACCGAATTATCTTCAGGCGTCGGCGGCACAGCATCGAGCATCCCGGAAGTTCTGCGGCCTCAATGGGATTGAGCCGCAGAATTCTACCTGGGATAGCCGCCGTCGGAGTGCTGTCGATCCTTCCAGGCGACCCCACCCTGGAAGGTCCACGCATGCTCCGGCGCATAGACGCCGGCGCTCTTGCGTGGTGCCTCGACGGTGAAGCCGAGCGCACCCTCTCGGTAGTCGTAGGGCGCACCGTCGCGGGCGTGTACGGCCACGTCGAGCCGGTACTCGCCGGCGGCCAGGCGCAGCGCCGGACAGCGCACACGCACCCGCACGTCGCCGTCGAAACGGTCCGGCACCAACCCAGCCAACTCGGTGTTCGTGCCCCAACAGTCGACGCCGCGCGGCGTCGCGATGTTGACGCCAAAGACGAAATCGTCCAGCGGCACGCGGGCCCGCGCGTCAATCTCGATCTCCACGGCCTCGCCGCTGGTGAAGAGGTAACGCTCGCCCCCCTCGCTGCCGCGCAGCGTCACATTGACGATCTCAGCCTCGCGCGAACCCCAGCGCCGCCCCTCTTCGCCCTCAGCCTCGGCCTCGGCCTGCGTCCTGACCTTGTCATCCTGGTGCATACGCCCTTCGGCCTGAGCGACAGCGTGACGGTAGGCGTCGACCACTCGCCGCGGCTCGCCCAGCTCACGGGGCACGCCCCGATCGAGCCAGAGCACGCGGTCGCACAGGTCGAGCACCAGATCCAGGGAGTGGCTGACAAAGAGTACGGTGGCCCCTTTGGACAGCATCTCTTCGATGCGCCGCAAGCAGCGATGGGCGAAAGCCTCATCACCGACCGCCAAAACCTCGTCGACCAGCAAGACATCTGGATCCGTGTGGACGGCAACCGCGAAGCCGAGGCGCACATACATACCGGAAGAGTAGTTCTTGACCGGCTCTTCCATGAACTCACCGAGACCGGAGAACTCGACGATCTCGTCATAGCGGCGATCGAGCTCCTTGCGACTCAACCCGAGCAAGGTTCCGTTGATGTAGAGGTTCTCCCGCCCCGAGATTTCGGGGTGGAACCCAGCGCCAAGTTCGATCAGCGCCGCCAGACGGCCATCGACCTCGACGCTCCCCTCGGTGGGCTGCAGGATGCCGGCCACCGTCTTGAGTAGCGTCGACTTACCTGACCCATTGCCGCCCACGACGCCGAAGGCCTCGCCGCGGCCGACCTCGAAGTTGACCTCGGACAGCGCTCGGATCGCCTCCCCCTGGCGCAGACCGCGCGTGAGATTGCCGTCGAGCAGGGCACTCTTCAGTGTCCGCAGCTGCGCACCCGGCACCATCCGGCGGTAGAGCTTGGTCAATCCCTGGACGCGGATCACACTCATGGCAGCTGTCTCCTAGGCCAACTCGACCAGCGTCTCGCGCAGACGCGCGAACAACCACGCGCCGCAGGCGAGAGCGACGAGACTGATCGACAACATCTGCAGCCATAGCCAGGCACCGGGAACGGTGCCGTCGACCAGCACTTGTTGGTAGGCCATGGTGTAGGGCGTGAAGGGATTGAAGAGAATCGCCCGACGCAGCAAGAGCACAGGAATCTGCTCCAACGGATAGAGGATCGGCGTCAAGAAGAAGAGCAGGGTCAGGACGTTGGCGAGCAGATCCTTGACGTCGCGGAACAGCGCATTCAGCGCTGCCAGACCGAGGGTCAAGCCGGCGACCATCGGCAGCTGGATCACCATCACCAGCGGCAACAGCAGCATCCCCCAGCCGCCAGCCTGGAGGCCGAGCATGCGCGCACCGGCAAGGGCCAGCAGCAGGATCGGCAGCGCGTACAAGAAGTGCACCAAGTGCGTCAGCACGACTACCAGCGGCGGCAGTTCGACGGGAAAGACCGCCTTGCGAATCAGGGCCGAGTGCGTGGTCAACGACACCGCGCCCTCCAGCAAGGAACTGGAGACCCAGATCCAGGGAAACAGGCCAGCGACCAGGAACAGCGGGTACAGTCCCTGCGCACCACCGCGCAGCTCCCCGCCGGCAAAGATGACGCCGAACACCAGGGTGTACACAGCCGTCAACAGCAGCGGATTGACCAGCGACCAGAAAAAGCCGAGAACCGACCCGCGGTACCGTGCCTTGATCTCCCGCTGCGTGAGCGTGAAGAGCAGGGCTCGGTGCCGCACGATCTGGCTTAGGCTGCGCAACATGTGGTGGAACTCTTACGGAACTTCAGATGCAAAAGGCCCCTCCCGCTGACGGGAGAGGCCGGTGCCAGGCTTCGCAAGCCGGCGTCGTCTTCGGTGCGGTGCTCGGCGCGATGCTCGGTGCGATGCTCGGTGAAGCGCGCCAGGCGGCTCAGCCGTCGCTGCCGCTGACCAGCTCGCGCCGCTCGTTCTGAATCTGCTGGTACTGGCGCAACAGGATTTCTCGCTGTTCCTTGACCCAGACTTCGTGGTCGACCGCCTTGCCTTCGACGATCAGGTAGACGCGCGGCCACTTCTGGACATCGCCCTTCTCGTCGAACTGCAGGATGCCGGTAGCGCCCTGCAGATCGCCCAGGCTGCGAAGGCCGCGCCAGAAGTTGGTCGGACGGTCGGCCCCCTTCTGCAGGGCCTGGCAGAACACCAGCATCGCATCGTACCCGTGCGCGGCGTAGATGTCCGGCTTTTCGCCATACTGCGCTTCATAGGTGCTGACGAAGTTGGTCAGGCGCTCCGTGTCCGGGTTGCTCGGATCATAGGGCGGATGGGTGATGTAAACCCCTTCGCCCGCCTCGCCAGCGGCCGTGATCGACTCCTGGGTGGCGAACGCCGAGACGGTGAGAACGCGACCTTCGAAGCCTTTCTCACTGAGCAGCTTGATCTGCTCGACCAAGACATCCGCGTAGTCCGCCAGGTAGACGGCATCGGGGTTCAGCTCGACGACGCGATCGACCAGGGCGCTGAAGTCCTGGGTGTCCTTGGGATACTCGATCGCCTCCAGCACCTGGCCACCGTTCTGCTCGAAGGAGCTGGCGAACACCGCCTGGATGCCCTTGGCGTACTCGGACTCGGCTGCCAGCGTCACGGCGGTCTCGAGGTTGATCTTCTGACGCGCGTACTCGCCCATCTTCATACCTTCGCGGTAGTCCGAAGGCCAGACGCGGTAGAAGAGACGCGAGATGCCGGTCAGATCCGGGGTCGAGGCCGACGGCGAGAGCAGCACGCGGTTGTACTCATCCGCCACCTGCACCATGGCCCGGGCTTCGGGTGTGGTGACACCGCCGATAACCGCCCAGGCGCCTGCGCTGTATTCCTGCCCCAGGACCTCTTTGGCCCGTTCAGGGTTGCTCTCGGAGTCGAGAACTTCCAGCTGAATCGCCGGAGCACCTTCGTCCGCCTGACACTCGGCCAGCCCGACATCGATGCCGCGGCGGATCACTTCGCCGTAGTTCTGCCACTCACCGGAGAGCGGCAACACAGCGCCTAGGCGGACGGTGTCCTGCCCCGGGCAACCGGTTAGAAAGAGAGCCGCGACCAGGCACAGCGCCAGCAGTGCGAGTCCGTTTCGGATACTCATAACTATCCCTTCCGAATGTCGATCGTGCTTGAGTCGTTTTTCATGCATAACTCTTCACCACCGGCCGTTTCTAACTCAGGGTACCAACCCTGTCAAGTTGAGTCACAGGGACAGGTCGCGACTCAGGTACCGCGCAGCGCCGTCGCCACGGGCTGGCGCGCGGCCTGGATGGCGGGCAACAGGCCGCCGAGCAAGCCTATGAGCAAGGCGTAGAAGATGCCCCGCAGCAACAGCTCCGGCGTCACAGCAAAAGCGAAGGTCACCTGACTGAAGGTCTGCCAGTTCATGGTCGCGGCCTGGTAGCCGTTGAACCCAAGATAGGCCAGCACGCCCCCGACCGTGCCGCCGAGCGCCGCGAGCACCAGGGATTCGACCAGGATCGACACCACGACCGGAAACCTAGTGAAACCGAGCGCGCGCAGCGTCGCAATCTCGGTGCTACGGCTGGCAACCGCCGAGTACATGGTGATCAAGGCGCCGAAGATGGCACCTAGGCCCATCAGGAAGGCGACAACACCACCAACCATCGACACCAGGCCAACCAGGACTTCCGACTGCTGCGCGTAATAGGTGTCCGTGGCAAAGACATCGACGTCGAGACGCGGGTCCGAGGTCAGCGCATCCTTGAACGGGCCAAAGTCGTCGACCGACTCGAGGCGCGCATACACCGATTGAAAACTGTTACCGCGCCGGTAGGCGGGCTGGAGCACCTTGGCATCGCACCACAGCTCACTCTCTTCTACCGCGCCACCGACACTGAAGACGCCGACCACGGTCCAGCTGCTCTGACCGAGTTCGAGCTTCGAGCCCAGGTCGACATCGAACTCGCGCAGCGCCCCGACGCCCACGACCACCTCGTTGCGCCCCGGCGTGAAACGCCGTCCGTCCACGATCTCGACGTTGTCGCGCACCTCGAAGGCCTCGGTCTGCACCCCGCGCAGCGGCACGTTGGCATCGGTGCCCGTTCCGCGCTTGGGCAAGTTGATGATGACGAAAAGCTCCGAGGACGCCAGCGGGTTGCCATCGGTGTCGCGGGCCAGTCCGGGCGCGTCGGCGATGATCCGGGTGCTGTCCTGACTCAGACCGCTGGTCATCTCGCTCTCGCTACCGGCGCGCAGCACGATGGCGAGGTCTGGCGAGCCCGCGGTGTTCATGGTCGCCTGCACACCGGCGGCGATCGACAGCATGGCGACGAAGACGGCTACGACACCGGCGACACCAACGGCAGCGACGGTCGACGGGCCGAGACGCTGAGGCAGGCTCTGCAGACTGATGCGAGTGACTGCCAGGATTTGTTTGAGCATGGGATGATCTCCTCTTCTGCCTCTAAGACAGTTCTGCCAGCAAGATTCAGTCGCGCCGCAGCGCTTCAGCGACCTGTAGACGCTTCGCTTGCAGACCCGGTACCAAGCCGATGACGACGCCGAAGACCAGTACCAGGACGCCTCCCAGAACCAGCTTCTGCGCCGGAATGTAGAACACCGGCAGCGCACCGCCGGTCGGATCGCCACCCAGCGTCAGCACCCAGGCCGTCAGCAGACCCAGGCCACCACCGAGCACCGCCAACAGGCACGACTCCGCGAGGACCATCGCCAAGACACCAGCATCGGTGAAGCCGATCGCCTTGAGCACCGCCAGTTCGTTGGTGCGCTCGCGAACCGCTTGCGCCATGGTGTTGCCCACCACCAGCAGCAAGAGGAAGAAGACCACGGACAACACCGCGCGCACGATGGCGCCGATGTCCCCGATCTGCTTGGCGAAGGCTTGGACGAAGGCGAGTTCCGTCGCGGTGCTGGTCTCCGCCGACGAGTTGGCGAACATCGCATCGATCTGCTCAGCGATCTCTTCGGATCGCTCGGGCTCGTCGACGGTCACCACGTACCAACCCGCCAGGCCCGGACCGCCGGAGACTTCGTCGAGGTAGTCGTAGTGGAAGAAGAAGCCGGTCAGATCCGTATTCTTGTCGTCGCTGTCGTAGATCCCTACCAGCTCGAATTCCCAGGCCGACGCATCCTGCTTGCGCCAGATGGTGCCCATGATCGGCACGATGTCGCCGACCTCCCAGCCGTAGCGTTCCGCCAGCACGCGTCCTGCAACGGCGCCGCGACGCGTGCGCTGCCAGGCTGCTTGCTGATCCTCCGGCACCTGGTACTCCGGGTACGACTGCAGGAACTCCTCCGGCTCGACGGCGATGCGGGCGAAGAAGTTCTTCGGATCTTGGTAGACACCGCCGAACCACGTCTGGTGGCTAGCGACGGACACGCCCTCGATGCGACCGATGCGCTCTTTGTAGCTGACGGGGAGCAACTGGATGAGCGACACCTTGTGCCGCACGACCAGGCGATCGTTGCCCGCCAGGCTGACACCGGCATCGAAGGCCTGCTGCACGGCGGCCAACAAGCCGAAGAGCAGGAAGGCGACGAAGATACAGCCGAAGGCCAGGATGACTCGCAGCGGCCGGCGGCGCAGGTTCGCCCAGAGCAGGCCAAGGTACTTCATGCCGCGGCTCCCAGCTTGCCTTTGTCCAAGTGCAACACACGAGTCGCGCGCTCGGCAGCGGCCGGGTCGTGCGTGACCATGATGATGGTCTTGCCGTGCTCCTGGTTCAGCGCCTGCAGCAAGTCCAGGATTTCGTCACCACTCTGACGGTCGAGGTCGCCTGTGGGCTCGTCGCACAGCAGTAGCGTTGGATCTGTGACGATGGCGCGGGCAATACCCACGCGCTGGGCCTGACCACCAGAAAGCTGGCGCGGATAGTGGTTCGCACGGTCCGACAGGCCGACCAGCGCCAGCGCGGTTTCTACCTGACGCTTGCGGCGACTGCCATTGAGTGACGTCAGCAGCAAGGGCAGCTCGACGTTGCGCTCGGCGTTGAGCACCGGCATCAGGTTGTAGAACTGAAAGATGAAGCCAACGTGGCGCGAGCGCCAGCGGGCCAGCTGCGAGTCGCTGAGCGCGCTGATGCGCTCCCGACCTACGTGGACCTCGCCACGGCTCGGTCGATCGAGGCCACCGATCAGGTTCAGCAAGGTGCTCTTGCCGGAACCGGACGGTCCCATCAACGCCAGGAACTCACCGCTCTGCACGTCGAGATCGAGGCCATCGAGCACGTCGATGCGCTCGGATCCGCGGTGATAGATCTTGTGCACGTCGCGCACCTTCACCAGCGTGTCTTTGGAAAGGCCTTCACCGGAAGAGATCGTCTCAGACATAGCAACTCCTCTGCATTGCGATTCAATCCACTCGTACGCGTGCACCGTCCACCAACTCGACGGGTGGATCGACGACCACTCGGTCGGCCGCGGTGACCCCCGCCAGCACCACGACGCGCTCGCCGCGTCCAGCGCCACCGCGCTCGGCTCCGAGACGCACCGCGCGCCGCTCGACTCGATCCCCGCGCAGCACGAAGACGACTTGCGCTCCATTCTCGTCGCGCACCGCGGCGCTCGGCATCAACAGCTCAGACGACGCCTCGGCGCTGGTGTCAGCGCTCTCAGCCTCGCTCTCGGCATCCAGGAAAGCAACCTTGATCCCCATGTCCGGCAGGATGCGAGCGTCCAGTTCCTGGAAGCGGATACGCACCATCACCGTCGCCTTCTGCCGGTCGGCGGTGGGCACCGGAGTGATGACTTCTGCCGGTATCTGCCAGTCGGGGTAGGCATCGAGCGTCGCCAACACGGGCTGGCCCGATTGCACGCGGTTGATATACGCCTCGTTGACATCGACCTCGATCTCCAGCGAGCTCATGTCGACGACGGTACAGACACCGGTTCGAGTGAAACCACCGCCGGCACTGACCGGCGAGATCATCTCGCCCGGCTGCGCGTCCTTGGTCACCACGACACCATCGAAGGGCGCCCGAATCACAGTGTCCTCCAGCTCTTGCTGGCGCAGGGCCAAACGGCCAGCGGCGACGTCGATCTGCTGCCGGGCCTGCTCGAGTCGGGCCTGGAGCGCGTCCACTTCGGCCTGAGCGCGGTCCAGTTCGGCACGCGCCGAGGCGTCGGCCGCGGTCAGCCGCTGCTGGCGGCCCAGCTCCAGGCGGGCCTCGTCCAACCGCACCTCGATCTCGGGCAGGACCCGGTGCGCGGCGTCCAGCTCAGCACGCGCCAGGGTCAGCTGACGCTGCACCGTGCTGGCGTCGAGGCGCGCCAGAACCTGCCCTTGACGCACCGCCAGACCCTCGTCGACCAGCACCTCGACAATCTTCCCTGTCACCTTGGACGAAACGACCGCGCGACGCCGTGCGGTGACGTAGCCGGAAGCGTCGAGCACTGCTCCGGCGGCGGCCGCCTGGTCCGCGCTGACCTCGACCACTGCCGCGGTCTCCACTGGCAACACCGGGGGCCGCTGCCACCAGTACCAAACCGCGGCCGCCAGCACGGCGACCAGCAGCAGCCCGACCCAGAGGCCGGTCCGAGACCGTCTCGACGTGTCTTCGTCGGAGCGGTCGATACGCAGATCGTCGATCGAAGGTGTACTGGCCATGATGTCTCCCTGCCGCCACCCGAAGCCGCGGTGGCATCCGGAGACTGGCCCCAGTCTCTGGGGATACCAGCCTTCGGGCCCGCTGTCTCGCCAGCATCACATGCGAGAGCGTTTCAATTCGGGGGTCAGCTGATGATTCTGAGCAAGCAAGTACGGCTCACGGCCGCTCGGGTTGCGGTGGGCTCCGAGGAAGCCTCGCGACGCGCGCGCTCAGGGCTCGTAGATGGCGCAGGAGGTATCCGTCTCCCACACCTCCACACGCCGCACCTGGACGCGCCCAGCCGCCGACTCCATGGTCCCGATGCGCCGCGCTACTTCGTCGTAGATGTGACCACTGATCAGCTCGGCGGTCGTGTTCACCCGGTCGAAGGGCTCGAGCTCGTTGAGCACGTGGTGATCGAAAGGATCCAGGATCTCCTTCATCACCGCCTTGAGATCCTGGAAGTCCAGCACCATGCCCAGCGCATCGAGCTGACGCGCGCTCAAGTGCACGCGCACGCGATAGTTGTGGCCATGCAGATTCTGACACCCGCGAGTGTGGCCACGAATGAAGTGGGCGGCGCTGAAGGAGAATTCTTTGAAGACGGTGTACATGGGGAATACAAGCCTCTGGCGGCCTCGGGCCCTATTGTAGCGGCAATGCCCATTGTAGCTGGGAATGGCAGAGCCCGGGAGGCTGTTGCACTAGACGAGCGAGATGTCAGGAGTTGCTCTCGCTCCGGAGGCCGTACCTCGTTCTCTCCGGCAATCTCCAACAACTCCTTCTCCTCCCATGCCCGGGCCGAAGTCTCCCTCCTCGGTCCGGGCAGTTTTGTGCTCAGACATCAGCATAGAGGGCTTCGACTTTGTCGTCGTACTTCTTCATCACGACGCGGCGGCGAACTTTGAGCGAGGCCGTGAGCTCACCAGCCTCGACGGTCAGGTCGCTGGGCAACAGGGCGAAGCGTTTGACCGACTCGTAAGACGCCAGCTCCTTGTTGCACTCGGCGATCTCGGCCTCGATCAGCTGGCGCACCTTGTCGTGCTCAGCCAACTCCTCGTAGCTCAGCTGGCCGAAGCCCTCCTCTTGCGCCCACGCCTGGATGTTGTCGGGCTCCAGAGTGATCAGGGCGGAGATAAACTTGCGGCGGTCGCCAACAGCAACGGCCTGGCTGATGTATCGCGACGTGCGCAGGATCTGCTCGATGCGCTGCGGTGCGACATTCTTGCCACCGGCGGTGATGATCAGGTCCTTCTTGCGGTCCGTGATGCGTAGGTAGCCACCCTCGTCGATCTCACCGACATCGCCGGTATGCAGCCAGCCATCTTCGTCGACCGTCTCGGCAGTGGCTTCCTGGTTCTTGAAGTAGCCCTGCATCACGTTGTCGCCGCGGGTCAGGATCTCGCCATCCTCGGCGATCTTGCATTCGATGTCGGGCCCCGGCTGGCCGACGGTGCCGAAGCGGTTGCCGTCGATGCGGTTGACATGGCTGAAGGAGGTGTTCTCGGTCATGCCGAGGCCCTCCACAATCAGGATGCCGCAGGCGTGGAAGAACTCGCCAATTTGGCGGTTGAGCGGTGCGGCACCGGAGACGGCGTAGACCAGGTTACCGCCGAAGGCTGCGTGGATCTTGGCGAACACCAACTTGTGCGCCAGCTTGTGCTTGAGTGCCAGCAAGCCGCCGATCGACTGGCCGGCCTGCTGCCGCTGGCTGACCTCACGACCGACTCCCAGCGACCAGTCGAAGATGACCTTCTTGAGGCCGCCCGCGTCCTCGACGCCGGAGGTGATTTTCTCGTGCACCTTCTCGAAGATGCGCGGCACGCTGGCGAAGAAATGCGGCTGCGCGGCGCGCAGGTCTTCGGCCACCGTCTGAATGCTCTCGGCCAGCACCACGGTCAGTGCCTGGCTCATCGACGTCGCGACGATCAGGCGCGCAAAGACGTGCGCCATGGGTAGGAAGAGGAAGGTGCGGTAGTGCGGCTCGGAGTACAAGCACGCGTTGGCCTGTTCGATGGTGCACATCAGGTTCTTGTGGCTGATCATCACGCCCTTGGGTACACCGGTGGTGCCCGAGGTGTAGACCAGCATGGCCAGATCGTCCCGGCGCAGATCACCGATGCGCGTCTCCAGCACATCGACGGACACGTCTTCGGCGCTGTCCAGAAACTGCTGCCAGCTCAGAACGTCTTGGCCATCACCGTCACCGTCGAAGAGGACCATGCGCTTGACCTTCGGCAACTTGTCGCGCACCGACTCGATCTTGGCCATCTGTTCGGCATCCTCGACGAACAGCACCACGGCATCGCAGTGGTCGATGACGTAAGCGCACTCTTCGGCGATCGATGCCGGATAGACGCCGACCGTCACGCCGCCCGTCGCCTGGTTGCCCAGCTCCGTGAGGATCCATTCGAGGCGCGTCTGGCTCAGAATCGCGACACGATCGCCGTGCTCGACTCCTTGCGCCAGCAGGGCGCGGGCAATGGTATCGACCCGCTCTCGTACCTCGCGCCAGCGCAGGTCGACCCATGACCTTTCACCCGAAGCCTCGACCTTCTTGTAGCGGTAGGCAATCTGCTCCGGATTCGATTCGGTGACGTGACGGAAGAGCTGGCAAAGCGAAGCGTGCTCCATCGGGAACTCCTTGCGATCAACGGCTCAGCGATGTGGCGTCCTGGTACCTGCGGCGTCAAACAGACGTACTATCGTAACCCACTCGTTCCAGGACATGCCGGAAATGACGCTCCTCGACAGGCTGCACGGACAGGCGCTGTCCTTTGCGAATGACCAACATGCCATCGAGATCCGGATCGTCCTTGGCCTCCTGCAGCGACAGTGAACGCTCGAAACTGGCCACGTGTTCGACATTAACCAGGATCCAGCGCGGATCCTCCGGCTTGGATTTGAGGTCGTAGTACTTGCTGTCCACATCAAATTGCGTCGGGTCCGGATACCCTTCCCGGCACACGCGAGCAAGCCCGACGATGCCCGGCGGCTTGGTGTTGGAGTGGTAGAACAGCACCAGGTCGCCGGCCTTCATCTCATCGCGCATGAAATTGCGTGCCTGGTAGTTCCGCACCCCGTCCCACATGGTGCTGCCGTCACGCTTCAGATCCTCGATGCTGTAGACGTCAGGCTCACTCTTGATCAGCCAGTACCTACGCGCGTCTGCCACGGTCTCTCCCCTCTCTATCTTCTATGTCTCGCAAGGCCCCGTATCTCCAGATCCAGACTTACATGAAGCCCAGGTCGAGCTTGGCCGCTTCGGACATCATCTCGGGCGTCCACTGCGGGTCCCACACGAGGTGCACCTCGCAGGTCTCGACGCCCGGCACGCCGAGCGCCTTCATCTCGACTTCGCCAGGCAGCGTCCCCGCGACAGGGCAGGCCGGCGACGTCAGCGTCATGCGGATCTCGCAGTGGTCGCCCTCGACATCGACGTCGTAGATCAGGCCCAGCGCGTAGATGTTGACCGGGATCTCCGGGTCGTACACCGTCTCGAGCTGCGCCACGACCTGCTCTTCGAGAGTCTTGGTGGTGGGGTCGGGGTTGTTGTCGCTCATTTTCAATTCTCCGTCGTCACCGCTTCGACCTCGCCTTCCAAGGCCGACTTCAACGTGTGCCAGGCCAGCGTCGCGCACTTGACGCGCATCGGGTACTGGCGCACGCCGCCGAAGACACCCAACTTGCCCAACTCCTCCTCAGCTTCGCTGCGGTCCGACGGATCGCCGGTGAGCAGGCGGTGGAAGAGGTCGAAGAGGTGCTCGGCCTCGGCGCGGCTCTTGCCCTGTAGCGCTTCGGTCATCAAAGATGCTGATGCCTGCGAAATGGCGCAGCCGTTGCCCTGAAAGGTGATGCGCTCGAGGTGGTCGTCGACCATCTTGACGAAGACCTTCACCTTGTCACCGCACAGCGGATTGTGGCCTTCAGCACAGCCGTCCGCATCATCGAGCACGACGAAGTTGCGCGGCTTCTTGTTGTGGTCCAGGATGACTTCCTGGTACAGATCCGTCAGGTCCGACATGTCTTCTCCTTGCATTCTTGCATCGTACGACGCCCGACCTCGCTATCCGAACAGGTCCACGACCTTGCGAAGTCCCGCGACCAGCGCGTCGACCTCTGCGAAGGTGTTGTAGAAAGCAAATGACGCACGCGTGGTGGCGTGCGTGCCGAAGCGGCGCAGCAGCGGCTGCGCGCAGTGGTGACCGGCGCGTACCGCCACGCCTTGCTGGTCGAGAATGGTGGCGATGTCGTGCGAATGGGCCCCATCGAGCACAAAGGTCAACACGCTGACCTTGTGCGGTGCCCGGCCGAGGATGCGCACCCCCGGCAGCTCGCTCACCAGCTCGGTGGCGCGTGCCAGCAACGCGGCCTCGTGGCGGGCCACGGCCTCCATGTCGAGCCCCTGGACATACTCCAGCGCCGCACCCAGGCCAATCACCTGCGCGATCGGAGGCGTGCCGGCCTCGAAGCGCTGCGGCGGATCCCGGAAGGTGCTGCCCTCGAAGGTGACCTCCAGGATCATGTCGCCGCCACCCTGCCAGGGCGGCATGCTCTCCAGGTGCGCCTGCTTGCCGTAGAGCACACCGACACCGGTCGGACCGAAGACTTTGTGGCCCGAGAAGACCAGGAAGTCACAGTCCAGCGCCTGCACGTCGACCGGGCCGTGGGGCAGCGCCTGGGCGCTGTCCAGGAGTACCGGAATCTGGTGCTCATGCGCCAGGCGGATCAGCTGCTCGACCGGATTGATCGTGCCGAGCACGTTCGAGATGTGGCACAGCGCGACAAAACGCGTGCGCGGCCCGAGCAGGGCGGCATAGGCCTCGACATCGAGCACACCGTCGTCGTCGACCGGCACCACCTTCACCGTCGCGCCGTGCTGCTGGCACACCAACTGCCAGGGCACCAGGTTGGCGTGGTGCTCCATGGCGGTGACGATCACCTCGTCGCCGGCCTGCAACCTCGGCGCCACGAAGCAGCGCGCCACCAGGTTGATCCCCTCGGTGGTGCCGTGCGTGAACACGACTTCACTCTCGCGCGCCGCGTTCAGGTGCCGCTGCACCGTGCCGCGCACGGCCTCGTAGCTCAGCGTCGCGCGCTCGGACAGCGTGTGGACGCCGCGGTGCACATTTGCGCAATCGTGCTCGTAGTAACGGCGCAGCGCGTCGAGCACCGGGCGCGGTTTCTGCGCCGTGGCGGCGTTGTCCAGGTAGACCAGAGGGTGACCGTGGACCTGCTGCGCCAGCGCGGGAAATGCAGCGCGCACCCGCGACACATCGAAGGCCACCGGCCGGACGCCGACGGCAGTGTCGCCCGCATCCGTCGCACCTGTGGCCTGTCGACGAGTGGTCTGTTGGCGATCGTCTGGCTGCAGAAGTGCTGTGGGCGTGCCCACGCTCACCCCCTCGGTCTCAAACCGCCTGCCTCACGATCTCACCACCGGGCAGCCGGCTGAACAGGAACTCTTCGAGATCCTGGCGCACCGCGTCGACGCGGATGCGCTCCACCAGTTCGCTGGCGAAAGCGTAGGTCAGCAGGCTGCTCGCGGCTTCGGCACTGATGCCGCGCGAGCGCAGGTAGAAGATGGCTTCCTCGTCCAGCTGGCCGACCGTCGAGCCGTGTGTGCAACGCACGTCGTCGGCGAAGATCTCTAGCTGCGGGTTCGAGTTGGCCAGGGCGTTCGGCGACAGTAGCAAGTTGCGGTTGGTCTGCTTGGCGTCGGTCTTCTGGGCGTCCTTGTGGACATGGATCAGACCGTTGAACACCGCCCGGCCGTGACCGTCCAGAATGCCCTTGTACAGCTCGTGGCTGGTGCAGTGCGGCTTGGCGTGATCCACCTTCATGTGGTTGTCGACGTGCTGGCGGCCGTCCACCAGGTACAAGCCGTTGAGCGTGCAGTCGCCCCCTTCACCGTCCAGATAGCCGTTGAGGTCGTTGCGCACCAGCTTGCCGCCCAGCGAGATGTTGTGCGAGCGGAAGACCGCGGCGCGGTCCGAATACGACTGCTGGGTGGCGACGTGGAAGGCGTGGCGCGGCTCGCGCTGCACCTTGTAGTGGTCGAGGAATGCATTGGGGCCGCAGACGGCCTCCGTCACCGGATTGGTGAACACGTGCTCGCTTTCCCCTGCCGGGCCTTCCATGCCGATGTAGGTCTCGACCACCGTCACCTGTGCCCCTTCATCGGCGACGAAGAGGTTGCGCGGGAAGCTGACGCTACCCGGCGTGACGGCGACGAAGATCACCTGGATCGGCACTTCCACCAGCACATTGCGGCGCGCATGCACGAAAGCACCGCCGGCACCGGCACTGGCCAGGAACGCCGTATTGAGCGCGGTGAAGGGACTGTCATCCACGTTGGCGTAGCGCCCCAGGTGAGCCTCGACGCCTTCGGCTCCTTGCTGGATCGCCTCGGCGAGAGGCAGCACCGTGACGCCCTCGGGCAGGTCGGCAGGCACCAACAGCTCGGGACGGAAGTGCCCGTCGACGAACACCAGGTGGAGTCCACCGTCAAAGCGGTAGCGGTCGATCAGCTCGATCACCCCGGGTGCCACCTCCGGCAGCGCCCCTAGTACGGAAGCTGGCACCGGCTCAAAGCCACCGTTGGCGATCGGCTTGACGTTGGTGAAACGCCATTCTTCCTGGCGCAGCGTCGGGAAGCCTTGGCGGGCGAAGGCTTCTCGACCGTCCCGTCGCAACTGCGCGACGCGCGGCGAGGCGCCTGGCCCCGTCTCCTGCACTGCGGCGGCGAGGTCGACCAAGGCTTGCACCTCGGGAGCGACCGTGGCCGTGTGAGTCTCTGGCTCAGCTACAGCTTGCATCATCTCTCCTCAAGCCACCTTGATTTCGTCTTCAATCCAGCCGTAGCCCTTCTCTTCCAGCTCCAGCGCCAGCTCCTTGCCACCGGAGCGCACGATCTTGCCGTCCACCAGCACGTGCACGTGGTCCGGCACGATGTACTCCAGCAGGCGCTGGTAGTGCGTGATGACGACAAAGGCACGCTCCTGCGAGCGCAGCGTGTTGACGCCATCGGCGACAATGCGCAGCGCGTCGATGTCGAGGCCCGAGTCGGTCTCGTCGAGCACGCACAGGCTGGGCTCTAGCACCGCCATGTGGAAGATCTCGTTGCGCTTCTTCTCACCGCCGGAGAAACCCTCGTTGACCGGCCGGTTGAGCAGGCTCTCGTCCATCTTGACCAGCTTCATCTTCTCGCGCACCAGCTTGAGAAAGTCGACCGCGTCGATCTCGTCCTCGCCGTGGTACTTGCGCTTGGCGTTGTACGCCGCCTTCAGGAAGTAGGTGTTGCTGACGCCGGGAATCTCGACCGGGTACTGAAAGGCTAGGAACAGGCCCTCGCAGGCGCGCTCGTCCGGCTCCAGTTCCAGCAGGTCCTGTCCCTTGTAGAGCACGCTACCGTCGGAAACCTCGTAGTCCTCACGACCGGCCAGCACCTGTGCCAGCGTGCTCTTGCCCGAGCCGTTGGGCCCCATGATGGCGTGGATCTCGCCCGGCTTGACGTTCAGCGAAATGCCCTTGAGGATCTCCGTGTCCTCGACCGAGGCATGTAGATTCTTGATCTCCAACATGATCGTATGCTCTCTCCGTTCGTGTTTTTCTTTGATTACCCGACAGAACCTTCCAGGTTGACAGCCAGCAACTTCTGGGCCTCGACAGCGAACTCCATCGGCAGCTCGCGGAAGACCTCCTTGCAGAAGCCGTTGACGATCATCGAAACCGCATCCTCGGTCGAGATACCGCGCTGATTGCAGTAGAAGATCTGGTCCTCACCGATCTTCGAGGTCGTCGCCTCGTGCTCCATGCGCGCCGACGGGTTGCCGACATCAATGTACGGGAAGGTATGGGCACCGCACTGGTCGCCGATCAGCATCGAGTCGCACTGCGAGAAGTTGCGCGCCCCGTCGGCACCCTTGAGGATCTTGACCATGCCGCGGTAGGTGTTCTGTCCCTTGCCCGCCGAGATGCCCTTGGCCACGATGTTGCTCGTGGTGTTCTTGCCGATGTGGATCATCTTGGTGCCGGTGTCCGCCTGCTGCATGCCCTTGGTCAGCGCCACCGAGTAGAACTCGCCAACGCTCTCGTCCCCCTGCAGCACGCAGCTGGGGTACTTCCAGGTGATCGCAGAACCGGTCTCCACCTGCGTCCACGAGATCTTCGACCGCTTGCCGACACACTTGCCGCGCTTGGTCACGAAGTTGTAGATGCCGCCCTTGCCGGTCTCCATGTCACCCGGATACCAGTTCTGCACCGTCGAGTACTTGATCTGCGCGTCGTCCATCGCCACCAGCTCAACCACCGCCGCGTGCAGCTGGTTCTCGTCGCGCATCGGCGCGGTGCAGCCTTCCAGGTAGCTGACGTAGGCGCTGTCCTCGGCGACGATTAGCGTGCGCTCGAACTGGCCCGTGTTCATGGCGTTGATGCGGAAGTACGTCGACAGCTCCATCGGGCAGCGCACGCCCTTGGGGATGTAGACAAACGAACCGTCCGAGAACACGGCCGAGTTGAGCGCGGCATAGAAGTTGTCCGTGTACGGCACCACCGAGCCCAGGTACTTCTGCACCAGCTCCGGATGCTCGAGCACGGCCTCCGAGAACGAACAGAAGATCACGCCGGCCTCGCCAAGCTGCTTCTTGAAGGTGGTGGCCACGGACACGCTGTCGAACACCGCATCGACCGCCACGCCCGCCAGCATCTCCTGCTCGCGTAGCGGGATACCCAACTTCTCGTAGGTCGCCAGCAGCTCCGGATCCACCTCGTCGAGGCTCTTGGGCGCATCGTCCTTGGACTTCGGTGCGGCGTAGTAGACCATGTCCTGGAAGTCCACCGGCGGGTAGTGCACGTTGGGCCAGGTCGGCTCCTCCATGGTCAACCAGTGCCGGTAGGCCTTGAGCCGCCACTCCAGCATCCACTCCGGCTCCTTTTTCTTGGCCGAAATGAGACGAACGACGTCCTCATTGAGCCCCGGGGGCACCGTCTCCTGCTCGATGTCAGTGACGAAGCCCCACTTGTAATCTTGCTTGGCGTACTCTTCGAGCATCGCGGTGGACATGGCGTCTCCTGTTCCTAACTTCCAACGGTGTCGAGCTGCCAGCGGTGTCGCCAGCTAGCCGGACTGTTTCTCTACTTTTCTTGCAGGCGGGCCGCTCGAGAGCGCGGCAGGGAGGAAGCCGCTCAGCTGAGCGCCGCACTCTCGAGACCGGCTTCGGTCCGCTCTCCGATGGTCACCAGGCGCGCCGACGACGTCATGGGCTGCCCCATCTCCGCCAGCGTGATGCCTTCGAGCGCCTGACGAATCGCCTGGTTGATGCGATTCCAGTTGCTGCGCGACGGGCAGGTCGCGGCAAGACCGCACTCACCCGGCGTGTCGTCGATGCATTCGGTGATCCCGATCGGCCCTTCCAGGGCGCCGATGATCTCCGCCACCGTGATCTCGTCCGCCGGCCGGCTCAGGCTGTAACCACCCTTGACCCCACGCTGGGAGTCGAGAACCCCTTCGCGCGACAGCGCCTTGAGGATCTTGCTCACCATCGGCGCCGGCAAGTTCGCCTCCGTCGACAGGTCGGGCGCGGTGAACAACCGTTCCGGTTGATGCGCCAGGTGTGTCAGGAGGACGATGCCGTAGTCGGTTTGCTTGGTAATTCTCAGCATGGCTTTGGGTGCTCGGGGTCTGGGATACTGGAGCCCAGAAGGAAAAGGGACCTTTGTGGTCCTCTTTGGGGATACTAGGGACCTTATTGAGACTTGTCAAGGCTGTGTCCAAGCTTCTGGGGCGGGGTGCGAGACACCACGGCGTAGACTCGGACCATGAAGTCTCCCCTCCTTGTAGCCGCCGCAGATTGGAGCGTCGACGGCCGCAAGCGTCATCTCGCCAGAGCCGCCTGGAACCCCAAGACACAGCACTACGAGATCCACGCCTCCGAAGAGGTCGGCGACACCTCGATGCTGATCGACCGCCTCCGGGATGGCTTGCCGAGCGGCGCCACCGTCATCCTCGGCTTCGATCTCCCAATCGGCCTCCCCAAGCCCTACGCCAATACCGCAGGCATAACGTCATTCCTCGACTTTCTTCCACGAATCGGGGCCGATCGCTGGGCCAGATTCGCCACCCACACCAACACCCCGACGCTCGACCAGCCCTTCGCACCGCTGCGCGTCCGCAAGAAGGGCGATTTCACGCGTCAAGATCTGGTCGACGGTCTCGGCCTCAGCAGCTTCGACGACATCCAACGCCGCTGCGACCGTCTCGCCAAGGCACAACCGCTCTTCCTCACCGTCGGCGGCAAGCAGGTCGGCCGCGCAGCCTTGCATGCTTGGCAGCACGTCCTGATCCCGAATCTAGACCGCCTGCGCATCTGGCCGTTCCACGGCTCGCTCGCCGAGTTGATCGCGGAGCCGGGGGCTACGGTGATCGTCGAAGTGTATCCGGGCGGGGCGTACGCACAGCTGGGGATGGAGTTGGGGCGTCAGCAAAGAGGCGGGAAGCGTCGAAGTAAAACACGTCGAGAGGACCGGCAGCACCCCGACGTCGGCGGACGACTCTTGGCAGCCCTCGAAGGCGTTGGCCAGGTGACGCAGGAAGCCCGAGCCGAGATCCTGAGCGGCTTTGACAGCGATGACGCCTTCGACGCGATGGTCGGATTAGCGGCGCTCTTGATGGGCACCACGGGACGCTGGAAGGACGAGACGCCGACCGACGATGCGGTGCGCAACGTCGAGGGGTGGATCTGGCGGCTATGAGCCAGCGACGGACTGAACGCCCGACCATAGCCAATTGGAAGGCGACCGCGCAGATGGGGACCATTGGCCCTCCGCCTTGCACGCCCGGTCGAGGAGGTTTGTACAGTTTGGCCCTCCGAACAGAGGGAACATCGCTAGCAGGTTCCGTCTCAGGAGTGTACGAACTCATAGGCTAGTTCGTACGCGACACCCAACTCTCTTCAAAGGAGCGACGCATGAAGCTTTCCACCTCTCTTCTCCTCCTGGGATCGCTGCTGGTGCTGATGCCCGTCAGCTCCCAGGCGGCGATTCAGCCCATGCTGTTCTTCGAGACGCAGGTTCCCGCTGCATGCCTGGCGGAGCACCCGAACAACAAAGGCAGCTACATTCGGCAGTATCGGGACACCACCAACCCTTGCCCGGGACTCTCCGTGTACCACATCGTCCATGGGGCCAACGCGTACGCCTGGAGCTTCGAGAGCTTCTACATCAGCAACGGATTCCTTCGCCAGATGAACGAAATCTTCATCAACGAGAACACCGGCGCCTTTACCTTCTACAGAGCCTTCCGAGATCAGACGACACTGTCGAAGGGGATTCCCACCATCCCAACGTATATCCCCGGCACCTCGAAGTTCTGGTATGCACCGCCGTACCATGAAGAACACTGGACGAACGGCAGTGGTCAACCTGTTTGCTTCAACACGCAGCAGAACTGGGTCTGGGGCTCCCTCAACTGGACGCAAGTCTACGACGGAGGCACCTACTCTGGCTGGCTGCAAGACAAGCGCTCGTCATCGCAGAACCCGAGTACCTGGCACAATGTGCAGGTCGTCGTCAGAGTGGACCAGTGGGGCTACGGCAATTACGAGTTCTACCACTACGGCCGCTGGCAGAATCCCGCGACGGGACAGTGGCAGGGGTTGGGCCTGATCAAGTGGGAGAAGTACTCCGGCTCTCAGCTCGTCATCGCCACCGAGAACCACTATCTGGTGGATTGCAACGTTGTGGCCACGTGCACAACATGCCCTCCCTGATCAGCCACTTCCCGGTGCAAGGACCTCAATCTCCAAATCGAAGGGCTGCGACCCCTGGTCGCTGAACCAGGTCACGTTCTCAGCCACCATGTCGAGTCTCACCCAGTAGGTCCCAGGCTCCGCCGGGACGGTCAAGTCGAGCTCGAGTTCGGCTTGCTGTCCCGGTTCCAGGTCCGTGGACAGGGCAGCACGACCCCATTCCCTCCAGACGCCTTGGGGCTCGCCGTCGACCTTCGGCCGTAGGCGCGCGCCGAGCAGAGTCTCGCCAGGGAACCGGCCGTCGCCGTGGAGCCACAGGGAGTCGCCGCTGTTGCGCACCTGGCACCGCCAGCTGAGCCGCGAGGCCGCGGCGGCGCTCGTCTCGGACGCCGTGTCGTGCAACAGCCGGATCTCGGCGGCGTGACGGCCCGGTTGACGGGTGGTGAGCTGGGTTTCGCCTTTGTAGAGCAGAATGAACTGGTTGGCCAACAGCTGGTCCTTCTGGTGGCGCCAGAAGTGCGAGAAGTGCTTGCCGCGCAGGAAGGCAGCTTGCTCGCTGGCTGGGATCTCCGGTGCCCTCAAGGCGACGGGCACGAAGGTGACGCGACTGAAGCCGGCGTCGAGGGCGGCGACTTCGAGATCTTCGAGGACCACGTCGTTTTCCAGCACAGCCGTCTCCTCCACTTCGCGCTGGCTGGTAGGCGCCGAGGAATGCTCGCGCCCCGGCTCGGACATCGCGACGATGCCGCCGGGACGCAGCACGCGCTGCATCTCACGCAACACATCTCCGGGATTCGGGATGTGGTGGTAGGCGTCATGGATGACGATGCGATCGACAGAAGCAGCGTCGAGAGGTAGGCGGTAGCCATCGTAGGGCAAGAAGAGGGGGTCGAGATCCCAGCGCGTGCGGGCGTCGCGCTCGAACAGCTCACGGCCCAGTCGTAGAGCGGTGGCCGAGACGTCGACCGACACGGTCCGGCAGCCGTGGAGATTCAGGAAGTGGGAGATCCAGCAGCTGCCCGCCCCCAACTCGAGCACTCGGTCCCCCGGCCCAACCCGCAGGTAGTGCAACAGCACGCCCAGGTTGAAGAGGTAGCGCGGAAAGGCGAAGGGATCGCTGTACGGCTTGCCGAGCAGGTAGGCTCGATACGGCGCCTGCGCGAAGTACGCCTCGGCGGCGGCGTTGAGTTCGTCGGTGCGCTGCTCGATCTCGGACGCCCTATCGACACCAGCCGCCGCCGGCATTCGGATCTGCGGCCGTAGCAGTACCTGGACGGCGGCGTCGGTGAGTCGGCCGGTCAGCCGGCGGACGAAGCGGTGGAGCCAGGATCGCGATGCCATTTCATGATTGTCTCATCCAGGCGCGCGGCGGTGCTACTGGTCTGTGGAGCAGTTTCGGCCATGCAGGAATCATGACGTGCCTTGATTCCTGGCATGGGGCGGAGGACAATCGCGAGAGGAAGAGGCCCCTCAGGTCTCTCTGGAGGAGGAAATCATGTCGACGTCGGATCCGTCGCGTCCGAATGGCGCGCAGACGCCGCAGCCTACGCTCAGCGGGACGCAGCAGCTCTTGGCCGCACAGCTGACGGCCTTCAACCAGCTGGTGCAGAATCAACTGGCGGCGCTGCGTGGCGCTGGCGTGCGCAACCAGGCACCAGCAACGCAGGGCACGGCCGCGACGCAGGGGGCAGCCGCGACGCAGGGAGCACCGCCACCAGCTCCCACCGAGCCATCAACGACGACGCAAGCAGAGGCAACCCCAGCCGGAGACAAGAAGCTCGCCTTCTTCACCCGCCGCGACGGCAAACCCGGCCTGAAAGGTGCGACGGTGGGCGACGAGTCGCTGCGGCACGAGGTGCCGGACATCGTGCTCGAAGCGCGAGAGGAAGTGAAGTTCAGCTTCTACTTCTTCGGCAACTACCCGGCCGGCTTCCGCGACGACAAATACGACCTCCTTTTCCGGGCGGCGCGCTTCGCCGACACGCACGGCTTCGAAGGGCTGTGGTTCCCGGAGCGGCACTTCCATCCGTTCGGCGGCCTGTCACCCAACGCGTCGGTACTGGCGGCAGCGCTGGCGCGGGAGACGGAACGGGTGCGCCTGTGCTCCGGCAGCGTGGTGCTGCCCCTACACCATCCGGTGCGGGTAGCGGAGGAATGGTCCCTGGTGGACAACCTGTCCAAAGGGCGCGTGGGACTGTCCGTCGCGTCCGGCTGGCATCCCAACGACTTTGTGCTGGCACCGGAGAATTTCGGCAAGCACAAAGACCTGACGTTCGATCGTATCGACATCATTCGGCGCCTGTGGCGCGGCGAGCCGGTGACGTTCCCGGACGGCGCCGGCAACGACTTTCCGGTGCAGCTCTTCCCGCGACCGCTGCAGCAAGAGCCGACCATCTGGATGACGGTGGTCAACAACCCGGAAACCTACCGCCGCGCGGGCGAGGTCGGCGCCGGGGTCTTGACCAACCTGATGTCGCAGACGCCGGAGGCGCTGGCGGACAACCTCAAGATTCACCGGCAGGCGCTGCTCGACCACGGGCACGACCCGGAGAAGGCCCCGGTGACGGTGCTGCTGCACACGTTCCTCGGCAGCGACCAGCAAGCCGTGATGGAGCATGCGCGCAAGCCGTTTCACGCCTACCTGGAATCGTCCGTGGGACTGTTCAAGAACATGGCGGCGGCACACGGGGTGTCGGTCGATTTCGACCGCCTGAGCGAAGAAGACAACGAGTACTTGATGGACCTGGCCTACCAGCGCTACGCGGCGACCAGCGCGCTGGTCGGCACGCCCGACACGTGCATGCCGATCGTCGAACGATTGCGCCAGATGGGGGTACACGAGATTGCCTGCCTGGTGGACTTCGGTGTCGACGCACCGTCCGTGCAAGAGAGCCTGCCCTTCGTCGACGAGCTACGACAGCGCTTCGAGGCCGAGGCAGTGCAACAGCGCGGACCGATGGACCTCCCCGCGCCGGCGGCACCGCCCTCGGCGATGTCTGCGACGACGCCCCAGCCGGGGCGCATCATGGACGCACGGGGAGCCCAGATAGAGGCAGACAGCTTCCCGCTCACCGGTTCGCAGCAGCAGCTCTACACCCTCGCCGCCTTCAGCCCGGCCGCCAGCGCCGCCTACAACGAGCACATGGTGCTGGAACTGAACGGTCCCCTGCAGCTGCCGGCGCTGGAAGCGGCGCTGGCACAGGTGGTGCTTCGGCACGAGGCGCTACGCACGGTGCTGGTGCCAACAGCGGGTGACGACAACGACCATCAGCGCGTGCTGCAGTCCGTGGATCTACGCCTCTCCCTGGTCGATGCAACGGGCCTGGGTGCCGCTGGCATCGAGATCGTATCCGAAGCGTGGCGCGCCGAGATCGGCGGTCGAGCGTTGGACCTGGAGCACGGGCCACTAGCCCGCATCGGCCTGCTGCGACTGGGCGGCGGACGTCACCTGCTGGCGCTGATCGTCCATCACACGATGGCCGATGGTCTATCGCTGGTGGTCGTGGGACGTGAGCTGCTGGCCCTCTACGATGCCTTCGCTAGCGGCACCGAGCCACCGGTGCTGCCAGCACCGATGTCCATCCGCGACTATGCCGCCTGGATCGACGCGGCGCTGGCGCAGCGCGACATCGAAGCCTGCGACGCCTGGTGGCGCCAACACATGGCGGCTCCGCTGCCGACCTTCGACCCACCGACGGACCGGCCACGACCGCCGGTGCGCAGCTTCGAAGGAGATCGCCGCTGGCTGCGTCTCGACGGCGACTTCCTACAAGCCGTGCGCGACTTGGGCGCCAAGCATGGCTGCACCCTGACCGTGACGCTGCTCGCCGCTTACGCCGAGGTGCTGCGGCGCTGGTGTGGCCAGGACGACGTCATCGTCGGCATTGCCGCCGCGCATCGACCCGGCGGAGCCCAAGGTGAAGCGCTGGTGGGGCACACCACGGACGTCCTGCCGCTGCGCTGGAACCGCGCCGGTGAAGCCGGCGACCTCGACTTCGCCAACCACCTGAAAGCCACCCGTCACCTGCTCTTCGACGCCCAGGAGCACGACTGCGGCTTTCCGCACCTGCTGCGCCTGCTCGACGTCAAGCCCGAGCCGGGCCGCGGTTCGCTGGTGAGCACCATCTTCAACATCGACCCCGAGCTGCCGCTGCCTCCGTCCGGCGGCCTGCAGACGCGCGTTGGCGAACCGGTGTTCCGCAAAATCAAGTTCGACCTGGCGCTACATGTCGTCCCTGGACTTGCTGTCCCCAGTCTGGCCGCCCCCGGAGTTGCCGGCCCCGGAGCTGGAGAGGCAGGGTCGACCACCGGCAACCTGGCCTTCGGTCTCGACTACGTCACCGACCTGTTCGACGCCACCACCATGCAGCGCCTGCTCGGCCACCTGCACACTCTGCTCGACGCCGCCGTCGCCGACCCGGCACGACCGCTGACGTCGCTGCCCCTGTGCTCGACGGCGCAGCGGCAGCAAGCGCTCTACGAGTGGGGCGGCTACCGTCCTTTCGAGGTGGCTTTCGACCCCGAAGATCCAGAGCTGGGCGGCAACATTGCGCACCAGTTCCGACAGCAAGCGGCCCGCACCCCGGATGCCGTCGCGGTGGTGGCGGGACATTGCCACCTCAGCTACCGGGAGCTCGACCGCCGCGCCCACAGCCTGGCCGCACAGTTGGTACAGCTGGGCATCCGCCCGGAGACGCCCGTGGCTCTGTGCACCGAGCGCAGCCTGGAGCGCATCGTCGCCCTGGTCGGCATCCTCGCCGTCGGCGGCGTCTACCTGCCGCTCGACCCCGCCGACCCCGCGCGACGCCTCGGCTACCTACTCGACGACACCGGCGTCCAGCTGGTCCTCGGCACCGGCGAGCAGCTCGACCGCCTGCCGCTGGACGAATTGGACGAACGCGACATCGAGATGCTGGAGCTGGAGGAGCTGGACGTGCACAACGAGGTGGAGAGCGCACCGCTTCCCGCCTGCCACCCCGACCAGCTCGCCTATATCGTCTACACCTCCGGCTCGACCGGCCAGCCCAAAGGCGTCCGCGTGCCGCACCGCGCCGTCCTACGCCTGGTACAGCGCACCGACTTCGCACGCATGGACGCGGACGAAACCTGGCTGCACGCCGCGCCACTCGCCTTCGACGCCTCGAAGCTCGAAATCTGGGGCGCCCTGCTGCACGGCAGCCGCCTGGTGCTGCTGCCGCCCGGCAAGCAAGACCTGGCGTCGATCGCGCGCGTGATCGAACGCGGTGGCATCTCCTCCGCCTGGTTGACGGCAGCGCTGTTCCAGCAGATGGTGGAACAGCAACTGCCAAGACTGGGGGGTCTGCGTCAATTGCTGGCGGGCGGCGATGTCCTCGCTCCGGACGCTGTGCGCCGGCTGCTCGAAGTCCACGACAGCCTGCGATTGATCGACGGCTACGGCCCCACTGAAAACACCACCTTCACCACCTGCGGCCCGGTCGATCGCCCCGAAGACGTCGGCACCACGGTGAGCATCGGCCGCCCGATCGCGGGGACCCGGATCTTGGTGCTGGACGAGAACAGCCAGCCCGTGCCGCCGGGTGTGCCCGGGGAGTTGCTGGCGGCGGGAAGCGGCCTGGCACGCGACTACCTAGCGCAACCGGCCCTGACCGCCGAGCGCTTCGTGCCGAATCCATTTCCAGGCGCCCCGGGAGAACGCGTCTACCGCACCGGCGACCGTGCCCGCTTCTTCGCCGACGGCCGCCTCGACTTCCTAGGCCGCATCGACCAGCAGGTCAAAGTGCGCGGCTTCCGCGTCGAACCGGGCGAGATCGAAGCGGTACTCGGCGAGCATCCGGAAGTGTCGCAGGCAGCGGTGGTGCTGCGTCGGGATGAGGAGGACCAGAGCCTCGTCGCCTTTGTGTCGCCACGTGAGTTGCTAGCCGGGGATGGGGAAGTGTCGCCAGAACTGGCGCAAAGCCTGACGGCGACAATCCGGACCTACCTGGAACATCGCCTGCCGCCATACATGGTCCCGTCCGTCTTCGAAGTGCTGCCGCGCCTGCCGGTGAACGCCAACGGCAAACTGGACCGGAAGGCACTAGCGAGCCTGGCTGAAGGAGCGCAGACGGCATCGGCCGCGGTGAAGATTGCGCCGCGGACACCGCTGGAGACGCGACTGACAGAGATGTGGTGCGAGGTGCTGAAGCGGGACGAGGTCGGGGTGACGGAGAACTTCTTTGACCTCGGCGGACATTCTTTGCTGGCGACGCGGTTGTTGTACCGCGTGCACCAGGCGTATGGCGTCGAGTTGCCGATGCTGGAGCTGTTCCAACATCCGACGATCGAGGAGTTGGCGGCGCGGGTGGAGGGTGTGCGGGGGTAGTGAGTCATTCCTCTGGGCTCCACTTTTCAAGCACAGCCAAACGGACCTCGTGTCGTTCTGGAAGCTTGGCCACACAGCGAAGGAGCTCCTCAACAAAAGTAGTGAGCCGAGTCGTGTCGCCAAGAGCTTCCAGCGTTAGGGAAAGATTGTGTATCAAACGCAGGGAGTCTGGGTGCTCTCGACCAAGAACACGGCGGCTGATCTTGAGTGTCGCCAACTGATGATCACGTGCACCTACATAGTCACCAAGACAGCGAAGCGTTTCAGCAAGGTTGTTGCGCGAACTAAGGGTGGCCGGATGCTCTTCGCCCAAGACTCGACGACGGACCTCTAGAACAGCTGAATGCTCATCTCGAGCCTTTCCATACTCCTCTAGTGACCGAAGTGTTTCGGCAAGGTTGTTGCGCGAATGTAAAGTGCTCGGGTGCTCGTCACCAAGGGTACGGCGACTAATTGCTAACGTTGCCGAGTGTTCACATCGAGCACCGGCGTAGTTGCCAAGAGAGCGAAGGGTCTCGGCAAGATTATTTCGCGAACGAAGCGTGTCTTGGTTCTCTTCGCCCAGGACACGACGACGCACTTCTAAAACTGCTGCATGCTCATCTTGAGCGGCCGCATAGTCACCAAGAGAACGAAGAGTCTCTGCAAGATTGCTGCGAGAATGGAGCGTGGACGGGTGTTCTTCACCCAAGAGACGGCCATAGACCTCAAGTGTTGCTGAGAGTTCATCTCGAGCACCGGTGTAGTCACCAAGCGCACGAAGAGTCGCGGCAAGATTGTTGCGCGAACGTAGTGTAGCTTGGTGCTCTTCACCTAAAACACTGCGGCAGACTTCTAGAGCCCTTACTTCGAGCTGCCTTGCCACTTTGTAGTGCCCTATCGCAAAAACATAGAAACCCGTTTTCCGCAGAATTCGAGCCGGATTCACTTTGAAGACATCAAGGTCAACCTTCCTCCAGTGTTTGTCTGTTGCCTGGACCTGCGGTAACAACCGCTGGAACTGTGGCCAGCTGATCGGCTCATCAGGTCTTCCCGCTGGCATAGCGGCATCGAGTGCCCTGTGAGCACACTCCAGTGCCCCGTTCCATTCTCCAGCAGTTTCTAACTGCGCCAGCATCACCTCCTGCACTAGTCGGTGTAGCGAGAGCGTACGAGCTATTCGGTCCCAAGTCACCAAGGAATAGCGCTGTAACGGTGCCAACACCAACTCAGCAAAGGTCAATGGACACTGCAAATCTTCCTTGACTTCAGCAGCAGCAGGTCCGAGGTACTCGCCGCCTTGGCTGAAGATCTCTGCAGGGATGTCGAATGGCGCATAGAAAGCACAAGCCCTTAACACTTCGGCTGCAACCGGGGCAGTCTTCTCCAGCGGCTTGAAGCTGAGGTTCCATGTAGTCGCCACCGTCGCCGGATAGTCTCCAAACTGCGGCGCCTCCTTGTCCAGCAGCTTCAGACGTCGCTTCCGATACGCAGCGAGGTAGTCAGCAAAGCTGACTTCGTGAATATCGACATAGGCACCTGCTTGCTCCAAAGCCAACGGTAAGTAACCGAGTTCCTCCGCCAACTCCTCGGCAGCTGACCGAGCACCCGCATCCCTCCTAGCTCGCCGAAGAAGCAGATCCGTCGCCTGCTCCGACGGCAGTACACCCACTCCAAGCGGCTCCTGCCCAAAACCCTGGATCTTCCGATCACGCGACGTCACCAGCAGATGCCCCGAACTAGCAGCCGGCCTGAGAGGTCGAATCTCATCGGGCGCATCAACGTTGTCGAGCACCAACAGCCAGTCGCCTCGTTCCGACAACCAATGTTGAAACATCTCTGCAGCTTCGTCGACTGGTGTCTCTCGGGTGGTGATTTTGAGTCGCTGCGCCATCTGCGCATAGCTGGCTCGCAGCGCGTCAGCAGAAGAAGCATCCGCCCAGAAGACATACGGATAGTCAGCGCGATGGCGATAGCAAAACTCGACCGCCGTCTGAGTCTTACCGATGCCACCGAGCCCTGTGATCGCCTGCGTCGAGGCCACACGCTTGGCCGCGGCAAGTCGCCGTTCCAGCTCCTCCAGTAACTCCTCCCGCCCCGTGAAGAACGGATTGCGAGGCGGCACGTTCCAGAAAGTTCGCGGCTCCTCGTCTGGTCCGAAGAAGCGGGCTTTGACCAGCGGATACTCACGAACTCTCTTGTCAAACGACGTGAGCCCCCAAACTTTCAGCTCGAACTCGCCCTGAATCACCTCGACCAGATGTTCTTCCGTCTCACGACTGACCGGACAGGTCGCCGCCAGCAAGTAGACATCCGGCGAGGGTGTCGGCGGCTTCCTGAGCACCTTCCTCACTTCGTCGGCAGCCTGCGCCTTGCCGAAGCGTTGCACACGCTTCGCCTGCGTCACCCATCGCCGCCCATCCGGCGCAGTGCTGACGACATCGCAGCCATCCTCACTACCTGCATCGCCCCAGTGGCGCACCTCCCTATGCCCCATGGCTTCAAGCAACCAGTGACACAGCTCCTCGAACTGCCTCGGAGACAGCTCGAAGTAGTTGAGATGGTGCTCGGTGTAGGCCATCAAGACTCGCTGTGCTCGAAAGTCTCGGGCAGGCCTTAGAAAGCTAAGCAGCCTGCCGCGACGTCAAGATCTCCTCGAAGAACCGCTCCACGCCCGCCAAGAACACCTCCGGCGTATCCATCACCTGCAACTGACGCCGCAGCTTCAACCCATCCGGAAGCCCGAAGCTGTACCAGCGCGCAAAACTCCGCAGCTTGTGCATGGCATCGGTTCGCTCGCGCGTCTCGGCAACGGTGCGGAAGTGATCCAAGATCAACTCCCTGCGATCTTCCAGCGTCGGCTCGCGTAACTGCTTGCCCTCCAGCCGCGCGGCGATCTGACGGAACAGCCACGGATTCTTGGTCGCACCGCGCCCAACCATGACGCCATCACAGCCGGTCTTCCTGAACATCTCGATGGCATCTTCCGGCTCTTCGACGTCACCATTGCCGATCACCGGAATCGACAGCGCTTCCTTCAAGCGCGCGATGTGGGTCCAGTCAGCCTCGCCTTTGTACATCTGCTTGGCGGTGCGGGCGTGCATGGCGACGGCGTCGACGCCTTCAGCGTCGCAGATGCGGCCCAGTTCCAGGTAGTTCCGGCGGTTCACGTCCAGACCGAGACGGAACTTGACCGTCAACGGGACGCTCACCTGCCGCCGGACATTGACGATGATCGCCTCGGCTAGCTTCAGATCTCCCATCAACGCGGCCCCGGCGCAGCCTTTGAGCACCTTGTTGGCGGGACAACCCATGTTGATGTCGCACAGGTCGGGGCGCAGGTCCTCGACGATGCGGGCGGCGTCGGCCATGGTGTCGGCGTCGGAGCCGTAGATCTGGATGGCCAGGGGGCGTTCTTCCTCCTGGAACTGCATCAGGCGGCGCGTGAACTTGCGGCCGCTGGTGATATCGCGAGAGGAGAGGAATTCCATCGACACCACACCGACACCGCCGATGCGGCGCACGATGAGGCGAAAGTCGCAATCGGTGATGCCGGCCATGGGGGCCAGCCACAGGGGTGGATCGACGGTGACGCGGTGTTCTCCCGTGCCCAGGTGTACGGGGTCGGCGGCGACAGGAGCAGCGGTGTGTTGGCGCGGAGTTTCAGGCATGGTGCAGGTCTGGGTTGTGCCGGTCATGGCAGTTCTGCAGGAAAGGCGAATTGTAACGCAGGCACCAGGGCGGTAGGATCGGACGCGTGGCCTGGTACAAGGAATGGTTCGACGAGCAGTATCTCGACCTCTACGCCCACCGCGACGAACGCGAGGCGGAGCGGCAGGTCGATTTCGTCGAGTCCCAGCTCAGTGATGGTCCGCGACCGCGGATGATTCTGGACCTGGCCTGCGGGGCCGGGCGCCACTCGGACATCCTGAGCAAGCGTGGCTACCGGGTGGTGGGTGTCGACCTCTCGCTGACCCTACTCGCCGTCCACCCGGGACCGCGCCGGATCTGCGGCGACATGTGCAGCCTGCCCTTCCACTGCGACAGCTTCGACTGGCTACTCAACTTCTTCACCTCCTTCGGCTACTTCGAGCGCGAGCGCCAGAACTTCCAGGTGCTGGAGGAGATCACTCGCGTGCTGCGCCCTGGCGGTCGCTTCCTGCTCGACTTTCTCAACCGCGACGTGGTGATCAACAACCTGCGGCCCACGGACGTCCAGGAGGACGACAAGCGACGGGTGGAGATCGAGCGCTGGTACGACCCAGCGTCACAGCGCATCAACAAACGCATTCGCGTACAACCTCGCGGGGCTGCTCCCCGTACCTACCTCGAGAGCGTGCGCGCCTACTCCCAGGAAGAAGTCACCATCGGGATGCGCTGGGCGGGACTGGAAGTCGACACGCTCTTCGGTAGCTTCGACGGAGACTCCTTTCATCGTGACAGCGAACGCCTCATCATCCTCGGGCACAAGCCCATCCTCGGCAGTGGCCGCTGACGCCGCTGCGCGGGATCCTGACGAGTACGGCCTCGGTCCGCTCGTCGCCACGGATCTACCGCGACTCGACTTGCTGGCGGGCGAACGCCTGGCACCGCTCTCTGCGGCGCTGGTGCGGGGTGAGCAGCGCGAGTTGCTGGCGCCGCTACGCCACCTGACACCGGGCACGCTGCCGGCAGCCATTGCGCCGGCTGGCAATGAGCCCGCACCGCTCGACCGTTCCGCGCTGGCGGAGGGCCTGGCCATCGCCAATCGTAGCTATGGCCACCCCAAGGCCACGGAACTGGCCGCCAAGCTGGCGGATCCGGCAACGCGCGTGGTGGTGACGGGGCAGCAGCCGGGGTTGTTCGGCGGTCCGCTGTACACGCTGTCCAAGGCGCTGGCGGCGGCGCGGTGGGCTGAAGCACTAGAGGCGGCGGCCCTGGAAGAAAGGGCAATAGAGGCGGCGGCCCCGGAAGCTCGGAATGGGGACACCCCCGGACAGCCTGCGGTGGCGGTCTTCTGGGTAGCCACCGAGGATCACGACTTCCGCGAGGTGGCGACGACGACCGTACTGGGTCCAGACGGGCCGTTGACGTTGACGCTCGGCGACGATTCACAGCCGCTGTTGCCGGTCGGCATGCGCAGCCTGGGACCGGGGGTGGAAGAGATCCTGGCGACGCTGCGGGAGCAGCTACCCGGCGACCGCTACAGCGACTGGCTGGACGAGGTCGGCCGCTGGTATCGACCGGACGCGCGCTTCGGCGAGTCGTTCTGCCGTCTGCTGGTGCGCTTGCTGGGTGACCGCTGCCCGCTGATCCTCGACGCGATGTTGCCGGCGGTGAAGGTGGCGCAGCAGCCGTGGTTGCGGCAGCTGGTGGAGCAGCGGCATACGGTGGCCCGCAAGATCGCCGAGCACGAAGCGAACGTCGAGGCCGCGGGCTTCCCACTGCAGGTGGCGGCCCAGGGCCCCGCGACAGACCCGGAGCCGGAAAGCTCGATTGTCAGTCCGCTGTTTCTCTTGCACCAGGGGGAGCGTCGACGTATCGAGTGGCAGGGGGAGGACCGGTTCAGCCTGCGCGGCAGCGACGAGCCGGCGCGGCCGGTGGCCGAACTGTTGCAGCTGCTGGACGACAATCCTCTCCTGGTGAGTCCCGGCGTGCTGGCACGGCCAGCCGTGCAGGACGCGATTCTCGGCACCACGCTGATGGTGCTGGGCCCGGCCGAGCTCGCCTACATGACGCAGGCTTCCGCGTGCCACAAAATACTCGGCCTCGATGCACAGAACCGGCCCGCCCCCTGGGTGACACTGCGGCCACAGATCGCGGTGCTCGAACCGCGGCATCTGAATTGGCTCGAGGAGCTGGGGCTGCGCCTGCCGCAGCTGCTGGGCGATCGCGAGACTCTGAACGCCGAGCTGGCGCGGCGGCACGGCGCCGACTTCGTGGCGCCGATGCAGAAACGCATCCTGGCCCTGCTCGAAGAGCTGCGCGATGCCGCCATCGCGGTTGATCCGAATCTGCTCAGCTCGTGGAAGAAGACGCGCGGGCAGGTGGAGAAGGCGCTGGGCATGTTCCAGGGCCGCATCCACCAGGCGGCCGCACGCGCCGACGAGACGCGCAACCAGCGACTGGACAACCTGCGGGACACCTTGTTGCCCGCCGGCAAGGGACAGGAGCGGTTGATCTCCTGCATCCACTTCCCGGGCAAGTACGGTGACGACTTCGTCGAGGCCTGCTGGCTGCAGCTGGATCTCGACCCGCGGCAGCTGCAGGTGGTGCAGTCCGTACCGCCGCGGGGGAAGCAGCCATGAGCGAGTCGCGGCAGCCTCAGAAGCTCGACGTACTGGCGATCGGCGCGCATCCGGACGATGTCGAGCTCGGCTGCGGCGGCACGCTCGCCGTGCTGGCACAGCAGGGCAAGAAGGTCGGCATCGTGCACCTGACGCGCGGTGAGCGCGGCACGCGCGGCACACCGGAGGAGCGCGAGCAGGAAGCAGGACGCGCGGCGGAAGCGCTGGGGGCGGAGGTGCTCGAACTCCTCGACTGCGGCGATGGCAGCCTGCGCACCGGTGAGGCGGAGGAAGACGCGCTGATCGAGGTGCTGCGACGCTACCGGCCGGAGGTCGTGCTCGGTCCGACGCCGCGTGATCGCCATCCGGATCATGGTCGCGCCCACCAGCTGGTGGAAGCCGCGGCCTTCTATGCCGGGCTGCGTCGACGCGGGGACGATGGGCTGGAGCCGCACCGGCCGGCGGCGGTGTTCAGCTACATGCAGCACGACCCGTTCGACGTGCGCTTCGTGGTCGACGTGACCGCCGGCTGGCAGCGCAAGTTGCGCTCGCTGGCTGCCTACGACAGTCAGTTGCACGCCACGGCCTTCGGCTCCGAGGACGGCAAGACCACCGACGAACCCATGACCAAGGTCGCCACCCCGGAATTCGCCCTCGCCGTCGAGGGACGCGCGCGGCACTTCGGCCAGATGATCGGCGCCACCTTCGGCGAGCCGTTCACCTGCCGTCTACCTCTGGCGGTCAGCGATGTACTGACCCTAGCACCCGGAGGGGTGCGATGAGCAATACCGCCCTAGCACCCGGAGGGGTGCGATGAGCAATACCGCCCTGGCACCCGGAGGGGTGCGCTAATTGGACCGTGCACCCCTCCGGGTGCAACGAGAATATGGAGCGCCCATGAAAATCGGTATCAGTTGTTATCCGAGCTACGGCGGCTCCGGCGTGGTCGCCTCGGAGCTGGCCATGGCCCTCGCGGCCGGCGGCGACGAAGTGCACGTGATCAGCTATGCGTTGCCGTCGCGGTTGTTCCTCAACGACCCTCGGCTGCACTACCACGAGGTCGTGGTGCCGCACTATCCGCTGTTCGAGTATCCGCCCTACTCGCTAGCGCTCGCGACCAAGATGGTCGAGGTAGCACGGCACCAAGAGCTGGACCTCATGCACGTGCACTACGCGGTGCCCAACGCCGTCTCGGCCGTGCTAGCGCGGCAGATGTTGGAGCCGACACGCCACCTGCCGGTGGTGACGACCTTGCACGGCACCGATATCACGCTGGTCGGCAACGACCCCAACTACCTCGAGACAACTCGCTTCGGCATCCTGCAGAGCAACGGCGTCACCACTGTGTCGCAGGCGCTCAAGGACGGCACCTGTGAGCACCTGGGCATCAGCCGCGACATCGACGTAATTCCCAATTTCATCGATCCGCAACGCTTCAGCAAGGTCAAGGCCGAGGGCTTCGGCGCACGCCGCTGGGCAGAGGGTGGCGACCGCCTGCTGGTGCACATCTCGAACTTCCGGCCGGTCAAGCGTACCGAGGACGTGGTCGAGATTTTCGCCCGCATCCGGCGCGAGGTGCCCTGCCGGCTCTTGATGGTGGGCGATGGTCCCGAGCGGGCGCGCGTCGAGAAGCTGTGCCGCGACCATAAGATCTGCCACGCCATCACCTTCATGGGCAACCTGCCACTGATCGAGGAAGTGCTGATCGGGGCGGACCTCTTCCTGCTGCCTTCGGAAAACGAGAGCTTCGGCCTGGCAGCGCTGGAGGCTCTGGCCTGCGGTGTGCCCGTGATCGCCAGTGATGTCGGTGGCTTGCCGGAAGTGGTGACCGAAGGCGAGAACGGCTTCCTGCGGCCGGTGGGTGATGTCGACGCGATGGCGGAGGCCGGCATTTCCCTGCTCCAGGACGCCGACCGGCACGCGCGCTTCTGCAGGGCGGCGCGCACCCTGGCGGTAGAGCGCTTCGACCAGGACAAGGTGGTCGACCAGTACCGCGAGGCATACCGTAAGGTGCTGTGAGGCCGCAAGGTACTGTGAGCTCGCAAGGCTGTGCGGACTCGGCGGCATGGCCGCCCGGCGCCTACCTGACGCCGGCAACAAGGCTGGCGCTCGACCGGAGCATGGAACTGCGAGAGCGCAAATCTCGCTTTCTGACCTTCATCGGCGCCGTGCAGGACGAGGACGAGCTACGGGCCTCGCTGGCCGAGGTGCAGACGCACTACCCCGACGCCAACCATCACTGCTGGGCCAGCCGCCTGGAGCCGGAGCGCGACGGAGCCGAGCCGGTCGAGCGCTGCTCGGACGATGGCGAACCCGCCGGCACCGCCGGCCTGCCGATGCTACAGGTGCTGCGTGGCGCCGAGCTGTGCGGCGTGCTCGCGGTGGTGGTGCGCTGGTTCGGCGGTATCAAGCTGGGCAAGGGCGGCCTGGTGAGAGCCTACGCCGAGGCGACGCGGCTGGCCCTCGCGGAGCTACCGACGCGGCTGTGCGTACCGTCCGATCCGCTGGTCGTGGAGTTGCCCTATGAGGTGTTGGGCGCGGTGAAGCGCCTGATCCATCCACCGGAGGTCGAGCTGGTGGACGAAGTCTACGGAGCTGGCGTGCACATGACGCTGAACGTCCATCGACACCGGCGGCAGGCGGTCGAGGAGGCCCTGGCGGAACTGCGGCTGACGCCGGAGCCACCGAGTCCTGTCGAGCCGGTTCCCTGAGGCACCCCTCGACACAGGAGCGAACCCCTGTACTACAATTTACAGGTTCTCATCGTATTCCCTGATGACTTGCTGTCAGCCGGCCGGTCGAGCCGCTCACCTGCACGAAGGAGCCAACATGAGCGAAAACGTCACGCCTCCCCCGCCACCGTCCGACACACCGCCACCACCCCCAGCTTCGGACTCGCCACCACCACCACCACCGAGCAGCGGCGGTCCGGCCGGCGCCCAGAGTTCGAATCGAACCCTGATGATCATCTTGGCGTATCTGCCTCCGCTATCGCTGATCCCACTCCTGATGGAAGAGGACGAGGACGTCAAGTGGCATGCCAAGCACGGCTTGGTCCTTCTGGTGCTCTGGGTTGCCGTCAGCATAGGCTTCTTCGCGCTCAGCTGGGTGCCTTTCTTGGGTTGCCTTACCAGCATCATCTGGTTCTTCATGTTCATCCCGATCATCGGCATTCACATCGTCTGCATGATCAAGGGTGTGGACGGTGAGCGCTTCAAGCTTCCAGGTATCAGCGACCTCGCTGACAGCTTCTAGTGACCCCGCCGACAGCTTTCCGGTGAGCCAGGAAGGTGATACGTCCCAGGCCGCGTCCCCCAAAGCCGTCGACGGCAGCCGGCGGACGCGGCGCTGGCGTATCGCGCTGGTGGTCTTCGCGCTGCTCTGGGGCATCGACCTGCTGCAACCGCCCCGCCGCCAGCTCACCACTTGGGTGCTGCTCACGACCATCGGCACCTACCAGGCAACGCTCTCACCGCTGATGCCCAGCCTGGGTGTCCACTGTCGCTTCACCCCCACCTGCAGCCACTACGGCGAAGCGGTGATCCGCGAGTACGGCGCCGTCAAGGGCGTGGGCTTGACGCTGTGGCGCGTCGTGCGCTGCGGTCCATGGACGGAGGCGGGAACCGAGGATCCGCCGTAGCCACCTCAAAGGCCCCACCAAGAGAGGACAGCTTACCCCTGAAGGTGGGATACGCTTGCCGCCATGGACGCCCCCGCCCGCAACCAGCTGACCGAGATCCGCCGCCTACCCGAGGACAAGCGCCTGCGCCTGACCTGGCAAGACGGACACTGCGCTGACTTCGACTGGGACTACCTGCGCGGCTGGTGTCCATGTGCCGGCTGCCAGGGCCATTCGGGGGCCCATATCCAGTACAAGCCCCCCACCAAGCCGGTGAACCTGGAGCAGATCGAGGCGGTCGGCAACTACGCTGTCTCGTTCCTGTGGTCGGATGGCCACGGCACCGGTATCTACAAGTTCAGCTACCTGCGCGAGATCTGCCCATGTGACGGCTGCAAGTCGGGCCGGGAGGCGCAGGCTTGACGGAGGCGGTCTTCGACGGGCCCGTTGGGGACTTCGACGGACCTGTCGGGAACTTCGACGGGCCTATTGGGGTCTTCGACTCGGGCGTCGGCGGCTTGACGGTGGTCGCGGCGCTGCGCCGCCGGCTGCCGCACGAGTCGATCCTCTACTTGGGCGACACCGCCCGCCTGCCCTACGGCAGCAAATCACCAGCGACAGTCACCCGTTACACGCAGCGCAACGTCGACTTCCTGATTCGCCACGGCGCCAAGGCAGTGGTGGTCGCCTGCAATACGGCGTCCGCACTGGCTCTACCCAACCTGGCACTGGCGCGCCTGCAACAGGGCGACCAGGAACACCCGGTCCCAACCTGGGGCGTGGTCGAGCCCGGTGCCGCGACGGCGGTGGCGGCGACGCGCGGCGGCGCGGTGGGGGTGATCGGCACGGAATCGACCATCCGCTCCGAGAGCTACGTGCAGGCCCTGCACCGGCGGCGGCCGGGGCTTCGCGTGCTCACGCAGGCATGCCCGCTCTTCGTGCCGCTGGTCGAAGAGGGCTGGCTCGACGATCCGATTGCCGAGCAGGTGGCACAGCGCTACCTGCAGCCTCTGCTCGACGGGGGTATCGATACGCTGGTCTTGGGGTGCACCCACTATCCGCTGCTCAAGCCGGTGCTAGAACGCGTCATGGGGCTGGATGTCGAACTGGTGGACAGCGCCGAAGCCGTGGCCGCGCTGGTGGCCGCGGAACTGGAGCGACGCGGCCTGTTGCGCCGGGCTACGGCCGCCGCGGAGCAGCACGTCTGCGTCACTGACGCCAGCGAGAGCTTCGAGCGCCTGGTGCGGCGCATTCTGGGACCGCGCCACGGCGTGCTCGAATTGGTCGATATCGGCTGACCTGGCGGAGGGACGCGAGGATTCAGATGCGGCCAGGCCGGAGGGTAGGCACATGGGCCTACCCCTACACGGAATATACCTACGTGATCTGAGCAGCATAATCTGGGTAGGGGCGACCCCATGTGGTCGCCCTCGGTGGCGCTGACGCTCATTCGGGCGGGCGTGTACAATCCGCCCATGTCGGAACCAACACCCACCTCGACCTCCTTCCGCCGAGTCCAAGATCGTGCCGCCGACAGCCTGCGGCCCGTGACGCTGGAACTCGGTGTCCAAAAATTCGCCGAAGGTTCGGCCCTCATCAAGGCCGGCGACACGCACGTGCTCGCAGCGGCCAGCATCGAGAAGCGTGTACCACCGTTCGTGCAGGAAGGCCACGGTTGGCTGACTGCCGAATACGCCATGCTGCCACGCGCCACGCAAACGCGCTCGACACGAGAGGTGTCACGCGGCAAGCAGAGCGGGCGCAGCCAGGAGATCCAGCGCCTGATCGGCCGCAGCCTGCGCCAGGCGGTCGACCTGAGCAAGCTGCCGGACATCACCCTGACCCTCGACTGCGACGTCTTGCAAGCGGACGGCGGCACCCGTACGGCATCGATCACCGCAGCCTATGCGGCGACAGTGCAGGCCCTGGGCCAGGTCTTCCTGGCCGGCGACCTACCGACCTGGCCACTGCGGCGGCAGATCGCCGCGGTCTCGGTGGGTCTGATGGGCGAACTACCGCTGCTCGACCTCGACTACGTGGAAGACCGCGACGGCGCGGTCGACATGAACGTCGTCGGCACACCCGAGGGCGAGCTAGTGGAAGTCCAGGGCACCGGTGAGTCGCGCGGTTTTGCCCGCAGCGAACTCGACGCCCTGCTCGATCTGGCGCAGAAAGGCATCGGCGAGCTGGCGCACATCCAGAATCAGGCGCTGGGCGGAATCTTGGAAGACGTCGACGCGGTTCGCCAACGTGCGGGGCGCCAGAGCGGCCAGCGACGACCGGCACCAGCACGCAGCGAGAAGGATCTCTGGGGTCCTCCCGGATAGACCTGCCACCACGAGCACGCACAACCGAGACTGTATCTTGACGATCTTTGCTTTCCTTCTCCTCCTCCTCCTCACTCTTCCCGGCATGCTGATGGCGGACGAGTTCGCCTCGGCGGAGCGGTCCGCCCCGGGCGGGCTGGCCCTGTCCGAGGGTGGCCAGGATGACCCATCTCCCGAGAATCGCCAGAGCAGCGAAGCAACACCCGAACCGGCAGCAGCAGGGCCTGCAGCCTTCGGCGATACCGTGACCGAAGAGATGACGGTGACCGCTGGCCAGCCCTGGGGCACCCTCAGCGCTGCCAGCGGCGCCGCCACCGTGTTGCGCACAGAAGACCTGGCGGCACCGCCGGACACCCTCGGGCAGTTGCTACAGCACGCACCGTCGGTGTCCGAGACCGGCCAGGGAGGGCAATTCCAGACCTTCTCGATCCGCGGCGTCTCGCGCCAGCGCGTGCTCACGCTGGTTTCCGGCATGCGCATGACCAGCGAGCGCCGCGCCGGGGTCGCCACCTCCTTCTTCGACCCCTTGCTCATCGGCCCCGTCGATCTGCTGCGCGGCCCGGCCTCCAGCTACCACGGCTCCGAGGCCTTGGGCGGCGTGGTGCAGCTGTTCCCACGCGCCTTCAACGGCTGGAACGTCGCCACCGGCTGGGAAAGTCAAGGCAACGAACGCTATGTGCGTGTCGCCTGGGGCGACCCCGAACGAGGCTGGTCGCTGGGCCTGGTACGACGCACGGCCGACAACGCTGAGACACCCGCCGGCACCGAGCTCGATACGCACTTCACGCAGTGGTCCGCCAGCGTACACAAGACGTGGTCCACCGAGGGTGGCGTACGCGCTGGCGGCCTGGACTACGAGATCCTACTCATTCCTGCCGTCGCTGACGATCTGGGCAAGTCGAGCACCGACTTCCCCGAGAGCCGTATCACCACGTATCCGCGCGAGCGCCACCTGCTGGCCAAGCTCGGGATCGACGCCCCCAACTGGCGCTTCAACGTCTGGGCGCACCCCCAAGACCTCGAGACCGAAGCCCTGCGCCCCGAGCGCAGCCTGTCGACCGTGGCCAACGAAAGTCTCGATCTCGGCAGCTCCTGGCGCTATCGATTCGACCTCGACCCGAACACCAGCGCGCAGGCCGGCATCAGCTGGTTCGGGCGTCGAGGCGTCGGTGCGGAGGAGACCGAGATCGACCTGCAGTCCGGCGAAAGTACGACCCGCACAACGCTGCAGAGCGCCGAGCAGGACGAAGTCGACGCCTTCGCCTCGCTGCGCTGGCAGGGCAACAGAATCCAGCTCGAGGCCGGTACGCGCCTGAGCTGGCAGCAGCAGAGCAATGAAGGGGCGGGACGCACGAGGGGGACGCGCGACGATGCAGCCTGGAACGGCTTCGTCGGCGCCGTCGTACCGCTGGTGCGCAGGGCCACCGGTGAGCACGCGGAACTGGTGGCCAATGCCGGTACCGGCCTGCGCTTCCCGACGCTCAGTGAGCGCTTCTTTAGCGGCACCACTGGCCGCGGCGGTGTCCTCGGCAATCCAGACCTCGAACCCGAACGCGCAGTCAATGTCGACCTCGGACTCCGCTGGACCGCCGGTCGCCTGTTCGTCGGTGCCTTCCTTTTCCGCAACGAGATCGACGACTACATCGAGCGGATCGAAGTCGCCGAAGACCTGCGCACCTTCGTCAACCTCACCTCCGGCACGATCGAAGGCATCGAGATCGAGGGCTTCTACATTCTCGACGACACCTGGCGTCTCAGCTTCGGTGGTCATTCGATGGAAGGCACGGACGATGACGGTCTGCCCCTGGCCGACATCCCCGCCCGCCGCCTACAGCTCGGCTTCGGTTTCGACCGTGACCGCTGGCGCGTGCAGGCCGACTGGCAGTACCGCTGGGACAAGGACGACCCGGGAAGCAGCGAGAAGGCGATCCCGTCCGCGCACATCCTCGGAGCGTCGGCGCAGTACTCCCTGAACAACGGCCTGGCTCTGCGCCTGACCGGCCACAACCTGCTCGACGAGGAGTACTTCAACTCCGCAGACGAGAAGGTACCGTTGTCAGCGGGACGGTCGATCGGCGTCGGAGTAGTGTGGACCGGGGACTGATATGCTCCCGAGTCTATGACGACCCTGCTTTCCGACGCCGAGCTTTCCGACGCCGACCTGCTCGCCCGCATGGTGAGTTTCGACACCACGAGCCGCTACTCCAATCTGCCGCTCGCTGACTTCATTTGCGACTACCTTGACCGCCCAGGCGTCGAGATCGTGCGCGCCCCTGCGCCAGAGGGGGACAAGGTCAACTTGGTGGTTTACGTTGGGCCGAGCGTTGGGAAAGAGCGCGAAGGTTTGACGCTCTCGGGCCACATGGACGTAGTACCGGCCGAGGAGCCCGGCTGGGCCAGCGACCCATTCGAACTCACCGACGCGGGCGACCGCTACGTGGCTCGTGGATCGGCGGACATGAAGGGATTCGTGGCGCTGGCGGTGAACCGGGCGGCACGGCTGGCTGCCTCGGCAGGTGACCTACAACAGCCGCTGGCCCTGGTGCTGACCTACGACGAAGAAGTCGGTACCGTTGGCGCGCGACACTTCGCGCACTCCTGGAACCGGCCGCTACCGCGACACGCGATCATCGGTGAACCGACCGAACTCAAAGTCGTGCGCATGCACAAGGGACACCTGAAGCTGCGCGTGACGCTGCGCGGACAGTCGGCGCACAGCGGCTATCCGCACCTGGGACGCAACGCGATCGAGCCCGCGGGACGGGTGATCGTAGCGTTGTCCGAACTGCGGCGACAGCTGGAGACGGAAGCCCCGCCGAACCGGCAGTTCTTCCCGGAGGTGCCGTTCGTGGCGCTCAATGTGGCAATGGTGCAGGGCGGCACGGCCGTCAACATCGTGCCGGACTTGTGCACCCTGATGGTCGGCGCCCGCGTGTTGCCGGGCATGAACTCGGCCGAGATCGCTACACGCATCCGGCAGGCGATTGATCAAGCGACGTGCGAGGAGCAGGACACTGCCGGATCCAAGATCGATGAGCCGGAGATCGAGCTGCTCAACGACAGCCCGCCGTTGCTGGTATCGGAAGAAGCACCGATATGCCGCCAGCTGTACCCGCTATCGTCGCAGACCGAAACGTTGTCCGCCTCGTACGCCACGGACGCAGGCTGGCTGCAGAAGCTGGACATGGACTGCGCGATCTGGGGGCCGGGGTCGATCGAGGTGGCCCACAAGCCGAACGAGTACCTACCCAAAGATCAGTTCGTGCGGGCTGGAGAACTGCTGGACGGCATCATCCGAGAGCGCTGTGGCTGAGTCCTTCGCTAGCGGAGAACGCATGCTGCTGGCACCGGAACTGGCACTGATCGGCGACCACCTGCGCCCCGGCATGTGGATCGAAGTGGACGCCGACGGCCGGATCGGCCAGGTGTTCGAAGGCGACGCTTCGGCGAGCCCACCGGAGAATCTCGTACGACTGCCGCGTCGTGCCCTACTGCCGGGCATGATCAACGCGCACTCGCACGCGTTCCAGCGCGGCCTGCGCGGCCGGGGAGAGACCTTCCCGGCGGGGGCCGGTAGCTTCTGGAGCTGGCGCGCGGCGATGTACGAGCTGGTCACGCAACTGGATGAAGGCGATTTCCGGACCGTCTGCCTGCGTGCTTTCCGCGAGATGCTGGCCGCCGGCATCACGACGGTAGGCGAGTTCCACTACTTCCATCACCTGGACGAAGACCCGGCAAGCCGCCTGCGCGGGCGCTGCGATGAATTGGTGCTGGGGGCCGCCGCAGAGGCCGGAATTCGGATCGTGCTGCTGCAGGCGTACTACCGTACCGGCGGCATCGACGCCAACGGCAACTACACACCGCCGCAGCCGGCCCAGCACCGCTTCTACACCGAGTCCCCGCGGGCCTACTGGCAGCGCCTGGACGAACTCGCCGAGAAACTCGGCCGCCACCAGACGCTGGGCGTCGTGGCCCACAGCATCCGTGCCGCTGAGCCGGCCGAGATCGCCGAGCTGTGGCAGGAGGCTCGGCGGCGCAAGCTACCGTTTCACATGCACGTGGAAGAGCAACGGCAGGAGATCGAGGCCTGCTTGCTGGCACACGGTCAGACGCCGATGGCCACCCTGCTCGACACCCTGAAAGCTGGGCCCGGCAGCTTCGCCGATGGGGGCTTCACGGCGGTGCACTGCACGCACACGGCGAGCAAAGACATGGAACGGTTCGCCGCAGCCGGCGGCAGCGTCTGCATCTGCCCTCTGACCGAGGCCAACCTGGGCGATGGCATTGCCGACCTGCCGGGCATGCGCCGCGTCGGTGTCAACATCTGCCTGGGCACCGACTCCAACGCGCGCATCTCGATGTTCGAAGAGATGCGCTGGCTCGAGTACGTGCAACGGCTGGCGGGCGAAGCACGCGGCGTGGTGCGCGACGATGCCGGGGATGTCTCGGGGCCCCTCTGGCACACGGCCACTCTGCGCGGCGGCCGCGCGCTGAGTATCCCCGCCGGCACCATCGAGCGGGCAGCTTGTGCGGACCTGATCACCGTCGACCTCGACGCCCCGGCGCTGGCGGGCTGCGACGTCGCATCGCTGCTGCCGGCGCTGGTGCTCGGTGCTCCGGATGGCGTGATCGACCAGGTCTGCGTCGGCGGACGCTGGCGGAGCGTGGCGGAGATCCTGCCGCCTGCCACGGCGAGCCCAGAGAACTAGGTCCGACAATGGGACTCGCTGACCTGCTTCGCCGCCGCGGCCTGGTCCCCACGATCTCGGAGACCGAACGCGCCGCCCTAGAAGCGGGCACCGTGTGGTTGGACGGCGAGCTCTTCTCCGGCCGGCCCGACTGGCGGCGCATCCTCGCCGAGCCGTATCCGCAGCTCGATGCGCGCGAGCGTGCCTTCCTCGATGGCCCCGTGGAGGAGGTGTGCCGCTTGCTCGACCCCTGGCGAGTGGAGCAGGAGCGGGCGTTGCCACCCGAGGTGTGGACCTACCTCAAGCAGGAGGGCTTCTTCGGGCTGCAGATCCCAGAGGAGTATGGCGGCCATGGCTTCTCGACGCTCCTGCTGAGCGCCGTCTTCGCCAAGCTGGTGACGCGCAGCATGTATCTCTCGTCGGTGGTATTGATTCCGAACTCGGTGGGTCCGGGCGAGCTGCTGCTCGAGTACGGCACGGCCGAGCAGCAGCAGTACTACCTGCCACGGTTGGCGCGCGGTGAGGAGATCCCGTGCTTCGCACTCACCGAGCCGCAAGCCGGTTCCGACGCCGCGTCGCTGACTTCGCGTGGTCGCGTTTTCCGCCACACGGACGGTGATCTGCGCATTCGTCTCGACTTCGACAAGCGGTACATCACGCTGGCGCCGGTCGCCACGCTGATCGGCCTGGCGGTGCAGCTCGAAGACCCGGAGAACCTACTCGACCGCGCAGCTGGCCAACAGAGTGACTTGGGAATCACCTGCGTGCTGGTACCGGCCACGGCGCCGGGCGTCGAGATCGGACGTCATCACGATCCGATGGGCATTCCTTTCCCCAACGGACCGATCCGCGGACGCGCCGTGGAGGTCGGTATCGATGCGATCATCGGAGGCCCGCGCTACGCCGGCAAGGGCTGGCGCATGCTGATGGAGGCACTGTCCGGCGGGCGCGCGGTGTCCCTGCCCGCGCAAGCCACCGGTGGGGCCTGGTGGACGGCGCGCGTGGTAGGGGCCTACGCAGCGATACGGCATCAGTTCGGCTTGCCGATCGGTCGCTTCGAGGGCGTCGCCGAGCCGCTGGCACGCATCGCCGGCACCACGTACCTGATGGACGCTGCCCGGGTCTTCACCTGTGGCGCCCTTGACGGCAGCACGGACGGCGAACGAGAGCGACCATCCGTGATCTCGGCTCTGATGAAGTACAACCTCACCGAGCTGGGGCGCGGCCTGATGCAGGACGGAATGGACGTGCTGGGCGGCGCAGGCATTTGCCGGGGACCTTCGAACTTGCTGGCGGACGGCTACGTCGCGGCGCCGATCGGCATCACCGTCGAAGGCGCGAACATCCTCACGCGCACGCTGATAACCTTTGGCCAGGGTATCTTGCGGGCTCATCCCTACGCCCGCCGTGAGGTGGACTCCCTGGAGGCCGGGAATAGCAGCGCACTGCTCGAGGCCCTGCTCGGACACCTGGCCTTCTTCGCAGTCAACAGCGTGCGTGCCGTCTTCCACAGCCTGACCCTCGGGCGGTTCGCGGCAACACCACCACGGGCCGCGGTGAGCAAGGCGACGCGCCACTACTACCGCAAGCTCAGTTGGGCCGCCGCACGCTTCGCCGTCTACACCGACCTGGCGCTCTTCACCCTCGGCAGCCGGCTCAAGCGTCAGGGTAAGCTGAGCGGTCGCTTCGCGGACGTCCTCTCGTGGCTGTACCTGGGCCTGGCAACGCTGCGCCGGTTCGAGGCGGAGGGCCGGCAGGCACAGGATCTACCCTTGGTGCACTGGGCACTGCAGACCGCCCTGGCGCGCATCCAGACGAGCTTCGAAGGGATCTGCAGCAATTTCGGCGGTCCGCTCGGCTGGTGGATGCGCGGGCCGGAACGCTGGATCGTTCGCTCGACGCCCATCGGTCGGGCACCGTCGGATCACCTGGACCGCGAGCTGGCCGCGCTACTGCAGCAACCGAGCACCGCCCGCGACCGCCTGAGCGGCGAGATCTTCGCCGACGAGGATGCGGTGCCGACACTGGGTCGGCTCGAGCGCGCGCTACGCCTGAGCGGCGAGACCGCGGAGCTGGAGCGGCGTGCCGCGAAAGACGGTGACGAGCAGCTGAGTACGGCTGATCAGGCTCGCCTGGACGAAGCCCGCGAGGCGCGCCGGCGGGCGATCGAGGTAGACAACTTCACTTTCGAAGAGTACAGCGGTAGGCTGGCGCCATGCTCCCAACCCTACAGCCCTACTGCGAGCGGCTCGAGATCAACCGCCGCCGCTTCCTCGACGAACTGAATCGCCACTCGGAGGCCCAGCGCAGCTTCCGTGCGACCCCCGAAACCTGGTGCCCACTGCAAGTTGCTGAGCACGTGATTCTCGCCGAGCGCAGCGCGACGAAGATCATGTGCGATCCGCGCCGGCACCCGGTCCAACGCCGCGGCCTCAAAGATCGCGTCCTGTGGGCCGCGGTCAATGTGGTCTTGACGCTGCACCTCAAAGCCAAAGCACCCAAGACTTCGGAGCCCAAGGAGGGCTGGGACCTCGATACAGTCGCCAGCACCTGGGAAACGGTGCGCCTGCAGCTCCGCGAGCACCTCGAAGATCTGGACGAAGCGGCGGTGCAACGCAAAGTCTTCAAGCACCCCTACGGTGGCCCACTCGACGTCGAGATGACACTCGACTTCATGGACAAGCACCTGGAGCACCACCTGAGGCAACTGGAACGCATCCAGAGCGCCGAAGGCTGGCCAGCTACCTGATTCCGCTACCCGCCCAACGGCGCTGGCCGACCGACCCAATACCCCTGCGCGAAATCGATCCCGATCTCTTCCAGGATGTGGTAAATCGCCTCGTTCTCGACGTACTCGGCGATCGTATGGATTCCCAGCACCTCGCCGATCCGGCGGATCGATTCGACCAGCGTGCGGTGCAGCTTGCTGGGGTCGTGCGTCAGCGTGCGCACGAACTCGCCGTCAATCTTGATGAAGTCGACCGGTAGATTGCGCAGGTAGGCGAAAGAGCTGACGCCGGTGCCGAAGTCGTCGAGGGCGAAACGACATCCCAGGTCGCGCAGCACGGAGAAGAACAGCGAGGCGCGCGCCAGGTTGCTGATCGCCGCCGTCTCGGTGATCTCGAAGCACACGCGCGTCGGGTCGACGCCGCTTTTCTTGAGCGCATCGGTGATGTCTTCGAGGAAGTTCTCTTCACTCAGGGACTGCCCCGAGATATTGATCGCCAGCGCCTGCTCCAGCCCTTTGCCCTCGCGGTGGTCGGCAAGCCAGCCGAGAGCCGTGTGCACGACCCAGCGATCGATGCGCGACACCAGGCGGTACTTCTCAGCGGCAGGAATGAAGGCACCTGGGGCCACGAGCTCGCCGTCCTGGTCGATCAGGCGCACGAAGACCTCGCTCAGCTGGAACGGGAACTTCCGCCCGTCGGTGCCACGGATCGGCTGGATCGGCTGTGCGTAGAGACAGAGCCGGCCTTCCTCGATCGCCTGCGGAATGCGATGCAGCCACTGCAACTCACCGTGACGAGCCGCCAGCGCCGAGTCCTCGGGCTGATAGTTGTGCAGCCGGTCGCCGCCCCTGTCCTTGGCCACAAAGCAGGCGCTGTCGACGGCACGCAGAACCTCGGTGACGCTGCTCTGCTCACCAGCCACGGCCACCAGGCCAATGCTGGCGGTACACGTGAAGACTCTCTCTTCCCAGGTGAAGCGTAGGGAGCTGATATCGCGGCGCATGGCTTCCGCGAGAATCCGCGCCTGACCCGAAGAGCAGTCCTCCAGCAGAACACCGAATTCGTCGTCGCCGAGGCGGGCCAGGATGTCTCCCTCGCGCAGGCGCTGGCGCAGCAGGTCGGCGATCTGCTGCAGCATCTTGTCGCCCACATCGTGGCCGCCGGCGTCGTTGATCGCCTTGAACTCGTCCAGGTCCAGGTAGCAGACCACGTGGCGACGCCCCTCGTCGCGGGCGCTGGACAGGGCCAACTGCAGCCGGTCCTCGAACTGGTGCCGGTTGAGCAGGCCGGTGAGACGGTCATGGCTCGCCAGGTGGTCCATTTGGCGCTCCAGGCCGCGCAGCTCGCTGACGTCGCGCAGCACCAGGACGGCACCGGTGAGTAGACCCGCCTGATCGTGCACGGGGGCAACGGTGTCCCGCACGGCGCGCTCGCTGCCGTCCCGACGCACGATCAGTTTGCGCCCCGGGTACACGCGCAGCGGACGCTGGTGCAAGCAGTCGTAGACGGGATCGGGCAGTTCCTTGCGCGAGGTCTCGTCGAGCGGTCGGTACACCTCCGACAGCGGTTTGCCGAAAGCCTCCCGCTCGGCCCAACCCGTGAGGTCTTCCGCCGCCGCGTTGAGGAAGTCGATGCGACCGTTGATGTCGGTGCGTAGCACACCGTCGCCGATCGAGTCGAGCGTGACCTGCGCGCGCTCCTTCTCTTCAAACAGCGCCTCTTGCGCGCGCATGCTCTCCAGCTCGGCCCCCGCGCGAGCGCCAAAAATGCGCAGGATCGACTCGGCCGGGATGTCCGGCTTGAGCGGGGCATCGTCGAGAACTCCCAGGAATCCAAGGGGCTGATCGATCGAATCGAAGAGCGGTACGGCCAAGAAGGCCTCCGCGCGCATCTCGCGCAGGGTGCGGTCGTCGGGAAATAGCTCGTGGACGCCCGACTCGTGGATCAACAGACCGCCCTGGGCGTCCGCGATCGCTTCGAGCGCGGTGCCTTCGAGCCGCACGTCCTCTCCACTCTGGTAGTCCGTGCCCGTCCAGGCAGCGACGATCTCGGCCCGCTGCATTGACGCATCGGTGAACTTACCAACGAAGGCGTGGTGCAGTTCCAGCGCCTGCGCCAGGTAGCGCACCAGGCAGCGGAAGAAGTCCTCACCGGTGACCTCGGAAGTGCCATCGACGATCAGGCGCATCCGGTCGATCCGACGGCGCTGGTCGGAGACGTCGGAGGCGACACCGATCAGCTGCCGCACGCGGCCTTCGCCGTCGCGCAGGGCCTGACCGTGCATCGACATCCAACGCACCTCGCCTTCAGCGTTGACGATCGGCAGCTCGAGTACGAAGTCCACATCGTCTTTCAGAGTGCGCCGCACCGCTTGCTGTAGCGCTTGCTGGTTGGTGCCCGAGAACCGCGACAAGAACCGATCGGCGGCGCCAGACAACGGTTCCCCTGAGAGCCCGAAGAGTTCCTGCGCGTAGTCGGAGATGGTCATCGTGCCTGCCGGCAGATCCCACTCCCAGGTGACACAGCGGCCGGCCTTCTGCGCCAGTTCCAGGCGTGCCTGGCTGCGGCGCAGAGCACGCTCGGAGTGATCCCGGCGCGTGATGTCGAAGGCCGAGGCCACGACGACGTTGCGGCCGTCCAGCTCGGTGGTCTTTGCCGTGTAGTCGACCAGCAGCTTTTCGCCGTCGCGGCGGATCAGGGGCAATTCGTAGTGGCTAGGTGTCTCTTCGTAGCGCAGCCTGGCGTTGATACGGTCGCGGACCTCGTCCTTGGACGCCTCTGGCACCAGGTCGACGGGCGAGAGCCCCTGCAGCTCGGTGAAGGAATAGCCGGTCAGGCGCTCCGCCGCCGGGTTGGCATAGTAGAACTGCTTCAGGTCAAAGATGAAGAAACCCGTAGTCGTCGTTTCCGCCAGTTTGCGGAACCACGATTCGTCGGCACGGGGTAGGGCTGGAGAGTCGCTCACGTCAAACTCGATCGGTTCCTCGGCTCAGGCTCGTCAATAGGTGAGAGCCCCTCATAGTATCACCCGCCGAAGCGGCAAGAGACGCGCGTGAACGCCCAGCAGGCGGGCGAAGAAGTCAGGGTGCCCAGCAAGGAAGCTCAGGACAGGACGGCGCCAGGAGGCCCGGCGGTCGAGAGCGAGCACCGCGCGAGTGATCCAATCCGGCAGCCGGCGGATGCGGCGGTGGGCGCGGCCGTATGCGCGCAGGTCACCGGCACGGATGGCCTCGACGAGGGCGAATGCCTGGTGGAACGCGAGCGCCAGGCCCTCGCCAGTGATGGCATCCAGGTAGCCACCGGCGTCGCCAACCAGGGCCAGCCGGCCCCGGTGAACCTCGCGGACCCTCTGCAGGAGAGGGCCACAACCGAGGTCGCGATGGATCGGCGCGGCCGACTGCAATCGGTCCTGGAGCTCAGGGAAGCGGGCGAGCAGGGCATCGAAGCCGCCGCCAGCCGAGCCGCTCCACAAGATAGCAACACCGACCTCGTTGGTCGCGACGGGCGTAACGTAGGCTTCAGCAGCACCGCGCCGCGAGCCGTCCTGGGCCCAGTACACCTCGACGACGTCGGTCCACGGCGCCAGGCGGAAATGGCGTCGGACACCGAACCGCTGCCGCGCACGTACCTGCGCCCGCTCTTGTACGAGGCCAGCTTGTGCCCGCAGCGGCGAGCGCAAGCCGTCGGCCGCCACCAGCCAGCGACCTCGCAGCACCTCACCCACGGCGGTCACGACTGCCGGTCCTTCGAGGTTGTCGGGCTCAAAGCCGGTCACCTTGACGCCCCAGACCAGGTTTGCCCCCAGCTCCAGCGCCTGCTCCACCATTGCCTGGTGCAGCCGCGTGCGCCGGAGCCCGAGGCCGGCGGCCCCCCCGGGGAAGCGACCCTCGGCCACCAAGTCGCCGTCCAGATAGCGGATACCGAAAAACGGGCGACCCTGGCCTGCGAGCCGCACGCCAAGCTCTTCGAGACGCGCGACAGCGTCGGGCATGAGACCTTCACCGCACGGCTTGTCCAGCGGTGGATGAGCGGCACGATCGACGACCAACACGCCGAGCCCGGCTTGTCGTGCCCGGATGGCCACAGCCAGACCGGCCGGGCCGGCGCCGATGATCAGCACGTCGGTGAGCGCGAGAGCACTAGCCCGCGGCATCATCGGTATCCGGATCTCGGACTGCTTCGCCCTTGGGCGTAGCACGCGCCTTCAGGTAGCCGAACAAGGAACGGCCGAAGGCCGCGGCCAGCCGTAGGGACGTCACGGGGGACGGTGGGTCGAGCGTCCCTTCCAGCCACCGCCGCAGCGCCTCAGCGCGCCGCAGCTTACCCGAAGAGGTCCGCGGCAGGGTGCCCGGCGGCAACACGACAACGTCGTCCACCTGGACACCGACAACACTCAACACCGCGCGCTTGCAAGCTTGCGGTAGAGCTTGGAGCTGCTCCGGTGTCGCCGTCCGCGCCTGCTCTACGAGCAGAGCGAGCGCTTCACTCTCGGCCTCGCTGGGCAACCAACTCACGGCCACGCAGCAGCCGCGACGCAAGCCTGGCAGATCGTCGACCGCCTGCTCGAAGTCCTGAGGTGCATAGTTGCGTCCCCGCAGGATTACCAGATCCTTGGCCCGACCAGTCAAGTAGAGCTCACCGGACAGCTGGAAGCCCAGGTCACCCGTATTGAGCCAGCCATCACGGAGCGCTTGGCGGGTCCGCTTCGGCTGCCCCAGGTAGCCACTCATGAGCGACGGACCGCGCACCCAGAGCTGACCAACCCGGCAATCCGGGAGCGATGTTCCGGCCTCATCCCGCAGCTGCAGCTGGAAGTCGGGCAGGGGCCGACCGACGGAAACCAGTTCGACACTGTCCGTGTGTCTGTCGTCGTGCTCCGGAGCCGGCGGCACGGGAACCGCCTCTCCCTGGCACAGCGCCAGACGATCGAAACGGCGGCTACCGAAGGGCTCGGACAGCGCACTGAAGGTGACAGCCAGCGCCGCTTCAGCCAGGCCATAGACCGGCGTCAAGGCTTCTGGCCGCAGTCCCCAGCGGGCAAAGCGCTCCTGGAAGGCGCGCTGCACGGAAGCCGACACGGGCTCCGCCCCATTGAGCGCCACCCGCCAGTGCGACAGGTCGACCGGTGGCGTGCCGCTCGACCCATCCAGCTCCTCGTCGCGGATCTTCTGCACGCACAGCGAGTAGGCGAAGTTGGGAGCTGGCGACACCTGAGCCTTGGAGCGTGACAGCGCGCGCAGCCAAACCGCCGGGCGAGCAACGAAGACCTCGGGCGGAATCACTGTCAGGGTCGACGGTAGCTCCAGCGCCGCCATGACACAGCCGATGAGCCCCATATCGTGGTAGAGCGGCAACCAGCTGACGCCGGTCGGCGGCTTGCCGTTGGTCCACCCGGCTGGCCAGAAGGCGTTCAGCCGTCGAGTCTGCGCCAGCACGGCTCGGTGCGACAGCGCCACCGGCTTGGGGTCCACGGTGGTGCCAGAGGAGAACTGCACCAGTGCAACCTCCTCCGCCGTCGGCACGGCAAACTCGACCGCGGCTCCCACCGTCGGTGCCGGCAGCTGCTCGAGACGGCGGCAGCCCAAGGTCGGCCCGGCGGCGGCGACAGTTTCGCCCAGCAGATGCTGCACCCGTCTCCCCGCCAGAATCAGGCGGGCCCCGGCCGCGCGCACCAGCGACGCGGTACCCCGGTGGTATTCGTCAAGACGACCGAGCCGGGCTGGCGGGTAGAGCGGTACCGGCACGCCGCCAGCCAGCACAACTCCGAAGAAGGCATCGAAGAAGTCGGTGGAGGTGGGGAAGATCAGCGCCACCTGCTCGCCGTGCTGGATGCCCAGGTGCAGGAGACCTCCAGCTACGCGACGGGCGCGCTCGACCACCTTGCTCCAAGGCAACCAGGTCTCGCGCTCGCGAGCATCGAGCAACCGCAGGCCTGCATCGTCGACCCGCGCGGCCGCGAGCAGCAGAGCCTGCAGGGTGGTGGGGCGACGGTCAGTCATCGGTACCTCCAGCGGCAGCGTCGATGGCCCCCGCGATCTCCGCGGCGAGTTTCGAGCGTACCACCTCGACGAGATCGCCGACCGTTGCCAAGCCCGCTTCGTCGTCGGCGTCGAGGCAGATCTCGAAGCGATTCTCGACCTCGGCCGCCAGAGTCAGCAGGCGTAGCGAGTCGAGTTCGAGGTCCTGCACCAGGTCCATGTCGAGACGCAACTCGCCGGCCCAGTCCAAGTGCCGACGCGCTACGTCGGTAATCGCGTCGAGGATTTCGGCCTCGTCGCCGACACTCGATCCGTTGCCGGGTACCTCCATCAGTTTCCTCCCTGGGCCGCGAAGACCTCATCGTAGCTGCAGTAGCGTCGCAGCGCCGCTTCCTCGACCCGGATACGGTGGCGCAGCAGTAGCGCATTGGCGACGCTGAAGACCACCGCCGTCGTCCACGCGGAGTGGATCAGCGGCAACGCGAACATCTCGACTACCACCGCCAGATAGTTGGGATGGCGTAACCAGCGGAACGGTCCACCGGTCACCGGTGCATCACCGGGCACCACGAGGACGCGCGTGTTCCAGCGTTCACCGAGCGTCGCGATGACCCAGTAGCGCAGGGCCATGGTACCAGCGAGAAGTGGCCCTGCGATCAGCGCCAGCGCCGGGATCCACGGCCGCCCGAACCACCAAACCTCGGCCAGGCAGGCAGCGAGAAACGCCGTGTGCAACAGAACCATCACGGGGTAGTGCCCGGCTCCGGCTTCGATCCCTCCGCGTGCCCGCGCCTTGCGTTCATTGCGCTGCGCGATGCGCAGTTCGAACAAACGCTCGACGATCACCACCGCCAGCACGGCAGTGAAGAGCCAACGACTGTCGACATCAGGCAGGAACAACATGGACGCCTGAACTTATCACTGAGCTACAGCGACGACTCCGCTCTGGTGGTGACTTACCCTGCGTTCTACCGCTCTTACCGGCAGCGTCCGGCTCTGTACCGCCGACCGGCTGAAGTCCATTCAGACCATGTACGCCACCGCGAACCCAACCTGTGCCGCCATCAGCATCAGGTACATGTGGGTCCACGACGGGTGATTCTCGGACTTGGCCAGGGAATCCGGATCTCGCAACAGCAGGTAGACGGTATAGATGCCCCACAGGGTGAGCAGGACGCTCAGTCCCAGCAGCATGGAGCCATTGCCGGTGAGAATGGGGTGCGCCGAATTCTGCGGGTCCGGCAGATAGACTCCGAGAGGAATCAGCAGCCAGGGGAAGATGAAGAAGGGGGCGATCATCCAGGCAGCTTTGCGCACGCCGTAGACGATCGGTAGCGTCTTGCAGCCACCGGCCCGATCGCCCTCGATGTCGGCGAAGTCCTTGGTGCCCGAGGCACCGACGATGAACAAGCCAAAGATGGTGCCCAGGAACCACGGCTCGACGTACCAGATGTGCGCCACCATCGCCCAGCCGGCCACCTTGAGCAGGCAGCCGCGGGGGATCGCGATGGTCAAAGCAGCTCCGACGCCGAGCGTCTTGGTGCGGCCCAGAGCCGGCGCCGAGTAGATGAAGGTGAAGAGCATGCCGACCAGGTAGATGAAGAAGGTCTCGTGCAAGGCCAGCGGGGCACCGATCTTCTGCAGCAGCGTGTTGTAGGGATAGACAACCACAGCCCAGGTGGGAATCAACGCCAGTGCGTAGAGGATCCAGGTGAACTTCCACGCCTCGGGAACGCTCAAGGCACCGGTGACCAGCGGCCGCTCCGGCTTGTTGAGGCGGTCGATATCCAGGTCGTAGATCTGGTTGATCGCGTTCGACGCCGCGTTCATGAAGCTGGCGCACAGCGAACCGAGGGTGACCGTGAGCACGACCGACAGCGTCAGGCGGAAGTCGGGGTCCGGGTTGTGCACCGAGCCGAACGCACAGACGGCACCGGAAATGATGCCGAGCAGCGGCGGCAGCAGGGTGAACGGACGCGCCAGGCGTACATAGTGTCTGAATTTGGAGGGCCTGGCCTTGGGCTCGACAGGGGACGGGGTAGTACTCACGGTTCGACTCACTGCAGCAGGACCCACATCCCGGCAGCGATCAGCGCACCGGTGAGGGTATTGAGGAAGTTGACGCTCTCGTTGTCCAGCAGGCCGCGTTTCTCCAGCGTCGAGCCGACCAGGCTTTCCAGCACGGTGCCCAGGAAGGCCGCAACGACGACGATACCGGCCCCCAGCCAACCGAACAGGCCGACCTGCACACCCAGTGCGGCGAGCAGCGCCGACGCGGCGATTCCCGCCAGCGTTCCTTCCAGCGATACCGCACCTTCGGTCCCCCGCGGTACCGGGCGGAAGGTGGTGAGCAGGAAGGTGCGCCGACCGTAGAGCTGGCCGATCTCACTGCCAGCAGTATCCGCGACGGCCGTGGCGAAAGCACCCGCGAGACCGAGAACGAAGAGTTCGTAGTGGTTCGTGGCAACGGCGAAGACGGCGCACGCGACGGCGACACCGGTGTTGGCCAGAGCATGCCGGGCACCTCGGCGACCGCCCTGCTCCTGCGCCAGGTTGTCCTTCGCCTTGCGCTGATAGCCGAGCTTGGTGCAGGCGGTTCCCAGCACGAAGAAGGCCACGAGCATGGAAAAGCCCGCCCAGCCCAACGCTCCGTAGAGCAAGGTGCCGAGCAGAACGCCAGCGATGACACCTGAGATGTCGACCGAGCGAGCGGCGAAGGCCATGCCGGCGAGCACGAGGTTGACGACCAGGCCGATCAGTAGACGACTCGAGAGGTCCGGATCTGCCAGCACGGCTTGCCAATGCCCCTGGGTGAGCAGCAGGCAGAACAGAAAGAGGCCGGTGAGGAGAGGCACGCCGAAGTTGTCGTCCAGGCCCTGCGGCAGCGACTCGAGCGCCGCCGACAGCAACGCCGCGCCAGCGGCGACGACGAGGGCGAAGGCCCAGCTGTACTGGATCGTCTCGGAATCGGCTACCGTCCAGCGCAGCAGAATGGCAGCGGCGGCAGTGCCGAAGAGCCAGTGTGCCAGGCTACCGGCCCAGCTCTTGTCCGAGTTCCACGGCAACTTGGCGCGACCCAGGGTCATGCCGACCACCGATGCCATGCCGTCACCGAAGGCGAGGATGCCCCACACTGCGGCGGCAACTTCCAGCCGCTGGTGGAAGATCAAGATCAGCAGCAGCACAGCCAGCGGATAGAGCACGATGCCCATCGACCGACCACGCTCGGCCTCCTCTTGGCGCCACAACGCCTTGCCACCGACGCGCGGCAGGACGAAAGCGTTGAACACAACCGCCGTCAGCGCGCACAGCGCCGACCACAGTGGCCCAAGGAAACGCAGGCTGAAGGCGATCAGGCCCACCGACATGTGGACCACCTTGCGCGCCAGTTCACCCCTGCTCAGTGGTGCCGGGGAATCTGAAGTCAACGAGCTTGCCATAGCTCCTCCAGCGCTTGATCGAGGTCTCGCCGCGGCTGCCAGCCGAGCGCACGCAGGCGGCTGGCGTCACCCTGTAGCAGGGGGATGTCGACCGGCCGCACGCGCTCGGGATCCACCTCGACGCGCACCTGTTGGCCGGAACGGGCGATCAGCCGATGCAGTGCTTCTTCGATCGAGACGACCTGGCCACTGGCAAGGTTGTAGACGGTTCCCGCCTCGTCCTTCTCCGGCCCTGCATCTTCGAGAAGAGTCCGGTAGCCGGCGACAGCATCCCCGACATGCAGGAAGTCCCGGCGCGCTTCCAGGTTACCGACACGCAGCACCGGCTCCTGCTCACCACGTTCGATCGCCGCCAGCTGGCGGGTGAACGCGGGCAAGGCGAAGTGCGGACTCTGACCGGGCCCAACGGCATTGAAGCTACGCACCACGATCGCTCCCGCGGCCAGCGCCAAGCGCTCGGCTGCGGCTTTGGTGAGGGCATAGGGACTGGCCGGCGACAGCGTATGCGTCTCGGCAATCGGTTGCTCGTCCTCGGGAACCAGACCATAGACCTCGGCGCTGGAAGCGACGATCACCCGCCGCCCGGGAACACCCGCGGCGGCGGCGGCGGCGAGCAGATGCTCGGTGCCGAGCACGTTGGCACTGAAGCACTCGGGCAGGTGGCTCCACGACGAACCGACGTGGCTCCAGCCCGCCAGGTGCACCACGGCATCGGGCGCCGCCTCGGTGAGTGCCGCGGTCAGCGAGTCGGCCTCGGTGATGTCCACCCCCCACAGCTCGGGAACGTCGTCCACCAAGTGCGGGCCAGTGCCCAGGTAGCTGCCGCACACATCGTGACCGTGCGCGACCAGCTCGCGCGTCAGGTGCCCGCCAACGAAGCCACCGATGCCGGTGACGAATACCTTCAACTCACCCCCAGTTGCTGGCGCCAGTAGTCGAGGGTGTCGCGCAGCGTCTGGTCGAAAGGCACCTGCGGTTCCCAGCCGGTGTCGGCGCGGAACTTGGAGCTATCACCGATCAGGATCTCGACATCGGACGGCCGCATGCGCTCTGGATCCGGCTCGACCTTGACGTCGACCTGGCTCATGGCCAGCAGGCGATCGAGCAGCTCGCGGATAGTGATGCCGTTGCCGGTGGCGATGTTGTACACCTCACCTGGCTTGGCCTTGGTCACCGCCAGCCAGTACGCGCGCACCATGTCACGCACGTCGGTGAAGTCGCGCACAGCGTCCAGATTGCCGACGCGGATCACCGGCTCCTGGCGGCCTGCCTCGATACTGGCGATCTGCTTGGCGAAGTTGGATGTCACGAAGACATCGCCGCGTCGCGGTCCAGTGTGGTTGAAACCGCGCGTACGGATCGCCTTGATGCCATAGCTCATGAAGTACTGGTAGCCCAGCATGTCCTGGCCCACCTTGGAGACGGCGTAGGGCGACAGCGGGCGCAACGGGTTGGTCTCCTTGATCGGCACCTCGTCCGGCAGTACCAGGCCGTACTCCTCGGAGGAACACGCGAGCTGGATCACCGGATCGATGCCGAGCGCGCGCACTGCCTCGAAGATGTTGGTCTGGCCGGTGATGTTGGTGCTCAGCGTCTCGGACGGCGCATTCCAGCTGGTAGGCACGAAACTCTGGGCCGCCAGATGGAAGATGGCTTCTGGACGGATCTCGTCGAGGAGCTTGTGCACCGAGGTGGCGTCGCGCAGGTCGCCTTCGCGCAGCTGCAGCTTGCCGTCCAGGTGCGCAATATTGTCCATGCGACTGCGCCAGCGGTAGGTGCCGAAGATTTCCACCTGCGGCTGCTCGGCGAGCAGGTAGTCGGCGAGGTGGGACCCGGCAAAGCCGGTGATACCGGTAATCAAGACTCTCATCAAAGGTTCCTCAAGTCGTTCAAGTACGCGGCCAAGTAAGCAGCCAGCCCCGCGCTCCACGGCTCGACACGGCGGCCGAGGAGTTCCTCGCAGCGCCGCACGTCGAGTACCGAGTAGGCGGGGCGGCGGGCGGGCCGCGGGAATTCGTCGCTGGTCACCGGTTCGACGTGCACGTCCGGCTTCCAGTATTCCACGATGGCACGGGCGAAGTCGCACCAGGAAACCGCGGGGCGGTTCTGGTAGTGCAGGATACCGGTGGCGTCGGTCGTGCCCAGATCGAGCAGGGCACGGGCCAGAAACTCTGTGTACGTCGGACCCCCGACCTGGTCGTCGACGATGCGTAGGTTCTCGTGTCCTTGATCCATCAGCCGGATCATCGTGGTCACGAAGTTGGGACCGCCGGGTCCGAACAGCCAGCTGACACGCACTACCAGTGCATTGTCGTAGGCCAGGGCCAGTTCCTCGCCACGCAGCTTGCTGGCACCGTAGACGGAAACCGGGCCGGTAGGGTCGTCTTCACTGTAAGGGCGAAGCTCGTCACCGTCACGGATTCCCTCGCCGCTGAAGACCCCATCTCCAGCAAACACATAGTCTGTCGACGGCTGCACCAGCCGTGCACCAGCCGCCCTCGCGGCCTCGACCACGTTGCCGATGGCGTCCCCGTTGATGCGCATCGCCGTGTCCTGCTCGCTCTCGCAAGCATCGACCTTGGTGAAGGCGGCGCAGTTCACGATCAGTGACGGTCGAAAGGTCTCGGCCCAGTAGCGTAGGCGCTCGGCGTCGGTAATGTCCGCCTGCTGTCGCGACAGGCCCAGCGCGGCCCAACCACGGGAACGGGCTTGCCGCACCACGGCACCGCCGAGCATGCCCGTACCGCCGAACACCAAGACACGCATCAGGGAATCCCCACCTCGGAACTGTCGCCGAGCACGAAGCGGTAGGCCTTGGGCTTGGCACCCGTGCGTGCCAGGATCGAGTTGCGCCCCACCAGCGAGCCGTCAATGCGCAGGGGAATGTCCTCAATGCGGCACTCGGCCAGGATGATCGAGTTCTCGACCTCACAGCCACGCAGAATACAGCCCTCACCGATCGACGTGTAGGGACCGACGAACGCATTCTCCAGCCGACTGCCGGCACCGATCACCACCGGGCCTCGCACCAGCGAGTTGACCAGCTCGACCCCCTCACCCAACTGCACGCGCCCTTCGACACGGCTCTCCTCGACACGACCGCCTTCAGGCATTGTTGTGCGGCGGTCGCCGTCCAGCGCGTCGAGCACGATGCGGTTGGCTTCCAGCATGTCCTCGGGCTTGCCGGTGTCCTTCCACCAGCCGCGCACGGTGTGCGGCTGCACGTCGAGGCCACGTTCGACCAGATCCTGGATGGCGTCGGTGATCTCCAGCTCGCCGCGTGGCGAGGGCTTGATCCGCTTGACCGACTCGAAGATCGTGGCGTCGAACATGTAGACACCGACCAGTGCCAGATCGCTCTTCGGCTCCGCAGGCTTCTCGACCAGGCGCTGGATGCGGCCGTCCTCGGTCAGTTCAGCAACTCCGAACTGCCGCGGATCCGGTACGCGGGCCAGCAGGATCTCCGCATTGCAACCCAGCTCGCGAAACTCTTCGACCAGTGTGGTGATGCCGCCAGCGATCATGTTGTCGCCCAGGTACATGACAAAGGGCTCGCCAGCGATGAACTCCTCGGCGATCATCACCGCATGCGCCAGGCCGCGCGGGGCATCCTGGGGCAAGTAGGTCACCTGGGCGCCGAAGCGCGAGCCGTCACCGACCGCTTCGCGAATCTCGGGACCGGTTTCGCCAATGACAATACCGATGTCCGTGATGCCGGCCGCCACCACCGCCTCAATGGCGTAGAACAGCACCGGCTTGTTGGCCACCGGCACCAGCTGCTTGGCGGAAGTGTGGGTCAGCGGGCGCAGGCGGGTGCCCTTGCCTCCAGAGAGAATCAGTCCCTTCATCATTCAGCTCACTTTGGGTCGGACACCAAGCGACAAGCAACGCCCCTGCACGCGAGGGGGTGCGCCGCCAGATGGGCTGCGCCTCCAGATGGGGTGCGCCAAGGAGGCGGTGCGGTTGGCGAAGTCCGTGGTCAGATCAGTTGGTCAGTTCCAGGAAGGTGCCGACGTTCTTCAGCGTCAGCGAAAAGCGGAACTCGTCTTCCAGTTCGTTGCGGTCCAGCAGCTCACGATATTCGAGCATGAAACCGTAGCACTCGCCGGTGTAGTTCAGAATGTAGCGCTGCTGCTGACGCTCGCTCTTCTCGAGATCGTAGACCAAGTCGGTCTGCAGCTTCAGGCGGCGCGGCAGCAGGTTCAGCGAGGTACCGAAGCGCAGCTGGTCAGAGTTACGCTCGCCGGTCTCGGCATTCCAGCGCGTGCGCCAGGACAGCGACACCAGGTTGTTGCCCGGCAGCCCAACGGTACCGGACAGCGAGGTCGAGGTGATCTGGCTGAACAGCAGGCTGTAGTCGACGTCGGCGGTCAGGCTGGTGGCGTCGCTGGGGTTGAAGCGCAGGCGCGTGCGCAACGGTCCAGCCTGGTCTTCCAACAAGCCATCGGCGCTGCGTTCGAGGGGCCGCAGATCGTCGAAGCTGTAAGCACGTGAGAGTTCCAAGGAGAGAATCTCGCGGGCGCTCGGCTCGATCACCGGCACCGGCTCGGCACCTTCTTCCGCCTCTTCCGCCCCCTCCTCCGGCATCGCTGCCGGCTTGGGTCGAGGCTTGGCAAGCAGCCGGTTGACCAGGGCGACACGGCCGATGTTGGCCTGACCGACGTTGTCGACCTCGTCGAACAGCGGCACCAGCGCGCGGTCGTCGTACTCTTCTTGGTAGGTGTAGGTGAAGCGTGGCTCGACGACATGCTTGAACTTGCTGAAGCGACCGTCCTCGGACTCGAAGATGCGCGAGAACGACGGCCCCACCAGCTCGGCCTCACCGAAGGCATAGGAGCGCGACAGAGTGTCGCCGGAGAAGCTGGCGCCGCCCGGCTCGAGGCTGTCGCCCCACCAGGTGTAGCGGCTGCCGGCGGTCATCGACAGCGACAACCACGGTGCGAGGCGTACCGGCAGCTGCAGCTGCGGGAAGAGATCGAAGCGGCCGTACTGGGCATCCAGGTTGGCGTTGCGGTCGACATCGAGCAGGGAGAGTGAACTCTCCATCTTGACGAACAGCGGCACCTTGTCGAACAGCTGGAAGGCGCGCAGCCGATACTCCAGCTCCGGTAGGCGCTGCATCACGACGTCCTGGGCGCCGGTGATGAAGGTCTTGCGACGATCGACCAGCATGTTGAACGAGTGTGGCCCCCAGTTGCCGCTCAGGTAGCCGCGCGACTCGGTGGAACGCGTCGTACTGTTGCCGACACCGCGTTCGAACTCGCGGAACCACTCGAAGTCCGAATACTCGCGCACCGTGACGACACCGCGCAGCCCCCAGGGCAGATCGGTGGTGGAGTGGTCGAGATTGGCCTTCCAGCGCCAGTCGTCGGACTCGGGGTCGCGGATGGTGTACGCCCGCATCTCGCCCTGCGTGCCCTCGCTCGGATTCCAGCGCAGCTCGTTGCCAAGACCGTAGTAGTTCTCGCTGTAGTAGTCGGCGTGGAAGGTGGTGTCCCAGCTGCGGCCCATGGGCAGGAAATACGCTAGCCCCAGGTAGCCACCGCGACGACTCGAGTAGCCGATGTTGGGCACCAGCAGGCCACGCGAGCGTTCCGGTTTGACCGGCCACACCATGTAGGGCAGGTAGAACACCGGCAACTTCTTGGCCCGCATGCTGGCGCCGCGGATACGCGCGTAGCCGTCGACCTCGATGTCCGCTTCCTTGACGTGGAAGCTCCAGGCCGGCGCTTCGCCTTCGCAGGAGGTGAACATACCGTTGAGTACCCGGTAGGTGTCGTCCCCGGTCTTGGTCACCTCTTCACCCTTGAAGTAGAAGTCCGGGTCGACGTAAGCGCTGGCGCTCTGCACGGTACCGGTCTTGGTCTCCAGGTCGAAGGTCAGCGAGGTACCGGACAGGCGGCGCGGTCCCTGGTCCAGGATCACGTTGCCCACCGCCGTCACTTCCTTGGTCGCCAGGTTGACGTCCACCTGATCGGCCTGCAGCTTCAAGTCCTGGTAGCGCACCTCGACGCCGCCGCGCAACACGGCGAAGTCGGCCCCCCGATAGGAAATGCTGCCGGCGGAACCAGCCGCGGAACCGCCGCCCTGCTCGGGCGGAAAGGAGAGGTCGAAGCTGACGCGGTCGCGGTCGGGGATCTCGGTTGGCGCTTCCTCTGAGGCTTCAGACACGTCTGCGGCCGGTGCTTGCTCGGGCGGTGCCGGCTCGGGCGGTGCCGCCTCGGGAGCGGGCTCTTGGCCGAGCACGGCCGGGGCGTCGAGAAACAGGCCCAGGCAGACGCCCAAGGCGAGCAGGGACCGGGTGATCTGGAATGTCGTGCAGCGCATGCCGCTCCTCACGGTTCGCTCCCCGGCGGGGAGATCAGGGTTTTGAACTGCCGTGATGCTACCACCGGGGCGGGTGCTCAGGACATGCGTTCGACGATGATCGAGGTCGCTTCACCACCACCGAGGCAGATCGCGGCGAGACCGCGCTGGGCGTCGCGCTGCTGCAGCGCGTGCAACAGGGTCACCACGATGCGCGCACCGGAAGCACCGATCGGATGCCCGAGAGCTACGGCACCGCCATTGACGTTGACGCGCTCGGCGTCCAGACCCAGTTCGCGAATGAACACCATCGACACCGCCGCGAAGGCCTCATTGACCTCCCACAGATCGATGTCGCCGACGCTCAGGCCGGCACGGTCCAGCACGCGGCGGGCGGCGCCGATCGGTGCGGTGGTGAACCACTCAGGCTCGTGCGCGTTGGCCGAATGCGCGACGATGCGCGCCAGCGGTTTGCGGCCTAACTTCTCGGCGTGCGACGCGGTGGTCAGCACCAGCGCGGCGGCACCATCGTTGATCGTGCTGGCGTTGGCGGCGGTTACGGTGCCGTCCTTCTGAAACGCCGGGCGCAGCGACGGCATCTTCTCGAGATCGGCGCGGAACGGCTCTTCGTCCTGGTCGACGGTCACCGTCTTCTTGCGCTGCGGCACGTCGACCGGCGTGATCTCGGCAGCGAAGCGGCCGGCCTCGACCGACTCGCGACTGCGGCGGTAACTCTCGCGCGCGAAGGCGTCTTGCTCCTCGCGGCTCAGCTCGTACTTGCCCGCGCACAGCTCGGCGCAGTTGCCCATGTGCTGGTCGCCGTAGGGATCCCACAGGCCATCGTGAATCATCGAATCGATCAGCTTGCCATGCCCCAGGCGCAGACCGTCGCGCACACCCGCGGCCAGGTACGGTGCCTGGCTCATGCTCTCCATGCCGCCGGCGGCCACCAGTTGAAAATCGTCGCAGCGAAGATCGTTGGCGGCCATCATGAGAGTGCGCATGCCGGAACCGCACACCTTGTTGAGGGTCACGGCACCCGTGCTCACCGGACAGCCGGCAGCGAGCGCGGCTTGCCGCGCGGGTGCCTGGCCCTGGCCAGCGGGCAGGACGCAACCCATGTAGACCTGCTCCAGGTCGGCTGGCTGCACACCGGCGCGCTCGATGGCGGCGCTCAAGGCGGCGGCGCCGAGCTTCGGCGCGGGTAGGGACGAGAGCGCGCCCTGAAAGGAACCGATCGGGGTGCGCGCGGCGCTCAGAATGACGATGTCTTCCATCGCGGATCTCCGTTGCGTAGTAGTATGCCGGTCCGCGCTGGCGGCGCGTCGCGGTGGTTCATGTCGAGAATGTGAGCCGGGGCCGCAGGCAACTGCGAGGCGGGACACTGCTGAGTAGCATCGCTGAGCAGGAACACCGCTGAGCTGGGATACTGCCGAGCAGAGACACACCGAGTGGAGCACCGCCGAGTGGAATCTAGGCCAGAAGTGAAAGGGTCGCAGGCGCTCCGTCGGCGCGGCCAGCCGGAACCCCGCATGCTAGCAGATCAGCGCACCTCGATTCGACGCGATGAAGGATCTTGCACTTACCACCCCAGAGGCCACCCCAGAGGCCACCCCAGGAGGCCCGACGCTCGGCATCGACTTCGGCGAACGCCGTATCGGTGTCGCGGTATCCGATCCGGCAGGCCGAATGGCGCTGCCCTTGACTACCATCGAGCGCAAGAATGACCGCCAGGCTCGGCGGGCACTCGGCCGCCTGGCACGTGAACACGATGCGGCCACGCTGGTGCTGGGCGAACCGCGACGCCTGGACGGCAGTGCCGGCGATGCTGCCGAGCGCGTGCGTGCCTTCGGCCAGCGTCTGGCCACCGACACGGGACTGCCGATCGAGCTGGTGAACGAAGCCCTGACCTCGGTCGAGGCCGAGGAGCGACTGCGCGCTGCCGGTGTCGACCCGCGGCGGAACCGCGAACGCGTCGACGCGGTGGCCGCCCAGATCTTGCTCCAGGAGTACCTGGATCGACGCGCTCGAGAGAGGGAGACAGGATGAAGCGATTGCTACGCTGGGCCGCGGTCTTGCTCGCGCTGGTCCTGCTGGTCGGTGGCGCCGCCGCCTGGCTCGGCTGGCGCTGGTTGCAGCAGCCCTACCAGGGGTACAGCGGCGAACAGACAGTGCAGGTCGCCAGCGGAACCGGCGCCGGGCAGATCCTCGCCCAGCTGGAGGCCGCGGGCGTCTTGGAGGACGCGCGACCGACGCGCCTGTACCTGATTCACGTGCTCGGCGATCCAGCGCTCAAGGCAGGGGAGTACCGCTTCGAACAACCGCTGACGCCGCCGCAGGTACTCGACAAGCTGATCCAAGGCGAGGTGATCACTCACCCGGTGACCCTGATCGAAGGCCGGACACTGTATGAGGTTGCCGAGACCCTGGCGCAGGCCGGCTTCGGCGAGCTGGACACCTTCCTGGCCGAAATGCGCAACCCAACACGCATCGCCGACCTCGATCCCGAGGCCGACGACCTCGAAGGTTACCTCTTCCCCGACACCTACCGCTTCGCCCGCGGCACGTCGGAGGCGGCGATCGTCGACACGCTGGTGCGCACCTTCCGCGACCGCTACCTGGAAGAAGTCGAGCCGCTGATGGACGAGCGAGACAGCGACCTGAACCTGAACTTGCGGCGCCTGATGACGCTGGCCAGCATCATCGAGAAAGAAGCCCAGCTCGACGAAGAGCGGCCGGTGATCAGCGGCGTCTACACCAACCGCCTGCGACGCGGCATGCTGCTGCAGGCCGACCCGACGGTGATCTACGGCTTGGTTCGCCTCGGCACCTACGACGGCAACCTGCGACGCCCGGACCTGCGTGTCGACTCCCCCTACAACACCTATCGCTACCCCGGCCTGCCACCGGGCCCGATCGCGTCGCCGGGGCTGAGCAGCCTGCTCGCCGCCGCGCAGCCGGCGGACGTGCCCTACTACTACTTCGTCAGCCGCAACGACGGCTCCCACGTCTTTGCGCGCACCCTGCGCGAGCACAACCGCAACGTCGACGAATGGCAAAAACGCTACTGGCGCCAGCGCTGGGCCGAGGAGCGGCAACGGCGTCAACCTTGACGGTCGCGACAGTCTGGCTGGCCTGGCCAGGCCGACGCCGCGCGTTGACACACCACCGCCGGTGGTATATGTCTAGTTTTCTACAGCCAAAAGTGCCCATAATGGATCGAAGATTCCGGGCTAGTAGCTGTCGATGCACAACTCCACTAAGAGCTGGCTTCCACATGCAGAGCTGGCAAGCAGCGCGTCTCGATGAGGTGAGGGAATGAATACCCGCGAAGAGTTCGGCAAGTACACCCTACTGCGCAAGTTGACCGAGGACGCCCTCGGCGAAACGTTTCGCGCCGGTCGCAGCGATGGAACAGGTGCCATCGACCAGGTGGTCCTGCTGCGTGTGTTCAACGGTCACGGCCTGGATGGCAACGCGCTCTGGCAACACACCGCCCAGCGCGCCGAGATCCACAAGCTGCTGAACAGTCCCAACCTGGCTCAGGGTTTGGACTACGGCGAGCAGCAGAATGTTCCCTTCGCCGCTTACGACTACATCTCGGGCAAGGACCTCGGTTCGCTGTGGGAGGAAGCCAACAAGCAGCACAATCCGATCCCCACGGACCAGGCGCTGCTGATCACCGAGCGCATCGCGCTCGGACTGACTTCGGCCTACGAGACCCGGCTGCGGGACCAACGCATCCTGCACGGCTTCGTCAACCCGAACATGGTGATGATCTCGAACGAGGGTGAGATCCGGCTGCTCGGCTTCGAATCCGCTCCCGGCCTGCGCGAGCTGGCGGCAAGCAACGCCGCACCCCGCACCTTCGCCCGCTACCTGGCACCGGAAGCCTTGGCGGGCGAAGTGCCGCACAAGAGTGACGATGTCTACTCTCTGGGCGTCATTCTCTACGAGCTGTTGACCGGCGAAGCCCTGCCGGCCGCCACCGCCGAAGGCTATGGCGGCGTCATCGACGCGGCCCGCCTGGCGGCGGACGAAGTGCCGATGCCCGCCGAACTCGCTGGCCTGCTCAAGCGCAGCCTGGTCGGCCGCGGCGAGCGCATCGCCGACGCCGTCAGCTGGCACAAAGAACTGAACCGCCTGATGATCGAGGGCCAGTACAACCCCACGACCTTCAACCTGGCGTTCTTCATGCACAGCCTGTTCCGCGAAGACATCGAGCGGGAGAATCGCGAGATCCAGGCTGAGAAGTCCGGCGAGCTGAGCGGCGAGAAGCAGCAAATGATGGTGCCCGAGACCGGCGCGGTCGAGACCATGATGATCAACACCGCCGACCTGCCAATCCCACAGCAGGCTCCGGAACCGGCCCCCAAGCGCTCGATGCTACCGCTGGTGGCGGTACTGCTGATCGTCCTGGTCGGCGGTGCGGCCGCGGCCTACTACTTCCTCGTGCTCAACAAGCCACCGGCACAGGTCGAGGTACCGCCGCCACCACCGCCGGCTGAACCGGTCGGCCCGAGCGAAGAAGAACAGCGCCTGGCCACCGAGCTGGAAGCACTGCGCGCCCAGATGGCAGAGCAAATGGCTCAGATGGCCGAGATGGTCGACAGCCAGTCGCGCGAGAACCAGCGCGAGCTGCAACAGCAGCAGGAAGAGCGGATGCGCGAACTCCAGGAGCAGCTGGACGGCGCAACGGCCGCTCGCGAGCGCGAGGCGCAGCAGCGCGCGGAAGCGGAAGCTGCCGCCGAGGCCGCCGCTCAGCAGCTGGCGCAGCAAGAGGAGCCGGAAGCCACCGAACCGGGAGTAGCGGCCCAGGAAGCCAGCACGACCGAGGCTGCAGCGGGCGCAGCGGAAGCAGCTGCTACGGGCACTCCAGCACCGGCAACAACCCAGCTGGCCCAGGTGACACCACCACCGCCACCGCCGGAAAGGACCACGACGACACCTCCGCCGCCACAGCCCACGACGACAACGACCACCACCACCACGCGTCCACGCACGCCGCCACCACCACCACCGGAACAGACCGTGCGGCGTGGCCAGCTAGTGACCCCAGGCGCCGGCGTCGTGCAACCGCAGATCCTCGAGAAGCCGGACCCACGCATCCCGCCGGTGGCCAAGCGAGCCCGGCGCAAGGGCGTCGTGCACCTGCAGATCCTGGTCGATGAGAACGGCAAAGTCGTGCAGGTGAAGCAGGAAGGCGAAGAGCTCGGCCTCGGCCTCGACGAAGCCTCCATCGAAGCCGCACGCCGCATCCGCGCCCGCCCCGCCACCAAAGACGGCGTGCCGGTCAAGATGTGGATCGGCATCAACTATCAGTTCGCGCTCTAGGCAGTTCGCGCTCTAGCCGTTCGCGTGGCCAAACAGCTTGCCCGCCGTCAGCGGCGGCGGCGAACCGTGCGGAACAGCTTTGCTCGAGCCTCCTGCAGGGCCTCTTCCTGACTGGAAGCTTCCTGAGAGGCTTGCCTCGACGAACCCTCGGCTACCTCTCCAACCTTCGGGGACGGTGCCGGGGGTTCCGTGCTTTCCAGGCTGTGCGCCAGATCCTCCAGGCGCGGGAGCTCGAAGAGGCGGCGTAGCGGCACCTCGACACCGAAGATCTGCCGGATGCGCGAGACCACCTGGGTGGCCAACAAGGAGTGACCGCCAAGACGGAAGAAGTGGTCATCAAGGCCGATCTGCTCGCGCCCCAACACCTCGCTCCAGATCCCGGCTAGCTGCCGCTGTGTTTCGGTGCCCGGCGCACGACGCTGCGACCTCGCGCCCACATCCACGGACATGGCGAGCTCGGCGAGAGCCCGGCGGTCGACCTTGCCGTGCGCATTGACTGGCAGACGCTCCACCACCTGGAAAGCGGACGGCAGCAGTGCCGCCGGCAGGTACTGGCGCAGATAGTCAAGCAGGCTCTCGGTGTCGAGAGCCGCGCTCGACCCGTCCACCAACTCCACGAACGCGAGCAGCTGGACAGCGGCCCCATCTCGTTGTGCCGGCACTGCCCGCTGCACGTACACCGCCGCTTGCCGCACGTGCGAGTATCCCTCGAGCAGGGTCTCGATCTCCCCTGGTTCCAGTCGAATCCCACGCACCTTGACCTGGAAATCACGCCTGCCGACAAAGGCGAGCGTACCGTCGTGGTGCCAGCGGACCAGGTCTCCCGTGCGGTAGCAGCGCTCACCCGGCACACCATCGACGCCTCCTGGAACACCCGGCACGAAGGCAACGGCAGTCAAGGCCGGACGGCGGTGGTACCCGCGCGCCAGCGATGCGCCGGAGATACTCAACTCGCCCGGTACGCCGGCGGGCACGGGCTGGCCGTGCGCGTCGAGCACGTGCAGGCGGCTGCCGGGTACCGGTCGACCGATCGGCGGCAGCTGCGGCCAGTTCTCGACGCTATCGTTCACGGCCAGAGAATGGCGACTGACCACGTGGCTCTCGGTGGGGCCGTACTGGTTTTCCAGGCGAGCCCTGCCAACACCTGGTCGACCAGCGAACAACACGCGCACCTCCGGCGTCACGCGCAGTGCTTCACCCGCCGTGTGCACCACGCGCAAGCTCGACGGCATCGCCCCACCGGCTGCCGCCGCCAACGCCAGCTGGCGCAGCAAGACCACCGGCACGAACAAGCGCTCGACACCGTAGCGCGCGAGCCAGCTCAGCAAGGCCGGTGGGTCGATGCGAACTTCAGGAACCGGCATCACCAGAGTGCCTCCGCCCCGGTCTTCAGCTGCATCACTGCAGAGGGTGCTCAGCATTTCCTGTAGCGAGACGTCGAAGGTCGGTGCCGTGAACTGGAGGGTGCGACCGCGATCCGTCCGGGCGCCTGCCGACTCAGACGCCGACACTGGCACCGCCGCCAGAGCCTCTCGCTGCCACTGCAGCAGACGCGCCAACGCGGCGTGGGACACACACACACCCTTGGGCTGACCGGTGGATCCCGAGGTGTAGAGCAGATAGGCCCCCTGCTGGGGCAGAATCTCCGTCCGCGGCAGCACCTTCGGACTGGAGGGCGCCGCACCAGGCTCCACGTCGATGGTACGCCCATCCCAGCGAAGCTGCTCGACGTCCCAGCCCTGGCGGCTCGCGACCTCGAAGAGCTGTGGAGCGTCGACCCCGGCGAGCACCACATGCCGCACACCGGCGTCCTGGAGCAAGAAGGCCAGACGTTGCGGCGGGTCGTCCACCGACAGCGGCATGTAGATGCCGCCCGCGCGCAGCACCGCCAGCAGGGCTACCGCCAGGGCCGGCGAACCTGCCGCGGGCGTCAGCACCGCCACGACCTGCTCAGCAGCCACTCCGGCCGCCCGTAGTCGCACCGCCAGCTGCCCACTCTCGGCGTCGAGCTGGCGGTAGCTCAGGTGGACATCGGGCCGACCGGCGCTGACTTCGCTAGCTGCGCCCCTGCTCGCATGCACCGCGATAGCGTGCGGAGCCTTGGCTGCCACGAGGGCAAATCGCTCCGGTGCGGTCAGCGGAGCTTTCTGACCTTCCAACAACGGCACCGCCCACTCGCGGAGCAGCTGATGGCGTGCCCCGGGCGCCAGCCAGGGCAGGTCGCCCAACCGCCGCCCCGGCGCCTCGACGATCGCCGCGAGCAGCACCCGGAATTGCTCGGCGAGGCGACGCATCGTCACCGCGTCGAACAGGTCCGCGGCATACTCCAGACCGCACACCAACCCATCCGACATCTCGGCGAGCGAGCAGTTGAGGTCGAACTTTGAAGTACCGCTGGAGGTCTGCAGCGGCTGCAGAGTGAGAGCCCCGAGCCTGGACGCCGCAGCTGCGGAAGCCTCGAGCTTGGGCGGGTCCAGATTCTGCAAAGCGAACAGCACCTGGAACAGCGGCGAACGCGCCAGATCACGCTCCGGCTCCAGCTCCTCAACCAGTTTCTCGAACGGCACGTCCTGGTGGGCGTAGGCGTCCAGAGCCCGGGCACGCACCCGCGCCAACAGCTCTCGGAAGGTGGGGCCACCGTGAGACGGGGTGTGAGAGTCAGCGTGCAGATCCCCGCGTAGCACCAGCGTGTTGGCGAAGAAGCCGATCAGCGGCTCCAGCTCGCGCCGACGGCGATTGGCCACGGGCGTACCGACCAGCAGATCCATGCTCCCCGCCTGCTGAGCGAGACGCGATTCGGGACTCATCCCTGTCTGCCGGCGCAGCAACACGAAGAAGGCTGCCAGCAAGGTGATGAAGAGGGTGCTACCGCTCTGACGACCGAGCCGCACCAGGCCGTCGCGCAGATCCGGCGAATAGCGCACGACCACAGACCCGCCACGCAGGCTCTGCACCGCCGGACGAGGCCGGTCGGAAGGTAATTCGAGCACCTGCGGCGCCCCGTCGAGCACCTGGCGCCAGTGCGCGATCTCGGCATCCAGCACGGCGCCGCGCAGCCACCGGCGCTGCCAGGCCGCGAAGTCGCCAACCTGGACGCGCAGGATCGGCAATCTTGCCTCGGTATCGGCGTAGAAGACCGCGATTTCATGGCGCAGCAGACCCAGCGACCAGCCATCGGCGACGATGTGGTGCACCGTCAGCAAGAGGACGTGCACGTGGCACGACCGGCGCAAAAGGCGAGCTCGCAGCAGCGGCGGCCGGGACAGGTCGAAGGGACAGCGTGCCTCACGCGCCAGCAGACGTGCTTGCTCGCTTTCCGCGGCGGCCGGCTCCAGCCTTCCGAGGTCCACGCAGGGCAGCTCGAGCGACAGCTGATCAACGGGCTCGATCTGTTGCACCGGCTCGCCGCCGTCTACCAGCACTCGGAAGCCTGTACGCAATGCCTCCTGGCGCGTCACCACCCGGCGCAGCGCCCGCTCCAGCGCGCGCACGTCGAGAGCACCGTGCAGCTCGAAGGCGGCCGGCATGTTGTACTGCGGGCTCCCCGGGTCGAGCTGGTCGAGCAACCACAACCGCTGCTGGCCAAACGACAGCGGCGGCGGCTCGACGGGCCGACCGAGTTGCTCGACTCCTGGTACGGCCGGTTCGCGGGGCACAGGTTCCAGTGCAGGCATGGCAGCACTCAGGGGCTGCTCGCGGCGCTGCAACTGCTCGAGCTGAGCCGCCAGTGCCACGACGGTGGGCGCCTGGAAGAAGGTCGCCAGCGGCACTTCGATACCCAAGGCCTCGCGCAGCCGCGCAATGGCGCGCGTGGCGAGCAGCGAGTGCCCACCGAGGTCGAAGAAGTCGTCCTCCGCCCCCACCCGCAGCTCCGCGGTACGGTGCAGCACGTCGGAGAAGACATCCGCGATCACGTGCTCCAGCGGACCGCGCGGCGGCACGTACTCGGCTTCCGGCGCACCGGTCTGTGCCTGGTCAGGTGACGGCAGCTTGCCGAGCGCGATCTTGCCGCTGGCGTGCAAGGGCATCGCGTCGAGGAAGAGGAAGGCCGAGGGCACCATGTACTCTGGCAGCTTGCTTCCCAGGTGCGCGCGCAGCTCGTCGATCGTCGGCGCGGCTCCACCCGATGGCACCACGTACGCAACCAGGCGCGCATCTCCCGCAGGCTCCTTCGACGTCCGGTGCAGCTGCACCAAGGCCCGCCCGACCCGCGCATGCTCGATGAGCGCCGCCTCGATCTCCCCCGGCTCAATGCGCAGGCCGCGCAACTTCACCTGGTGGTCCAGGCGACCGAGGATCTCCAGCTCGCCTCGGCGATTATGACGGCAGCGATCGCCCGTCCGATACAGCCGCCCACCCCCCTGCGTCAGGCGACCGTTGGCGACGAACGGGTCCGGAACGAAGCGCTCGGCGGTCAACGAGGGCCGCCCCAGGTAGCCACGACCGACCGCCTCACCGCCGATGCACAGCTCCCCCGGGATCCCGATCGGCACCCCGCGTCCCCGCGGGTCCAGTACGTGCAGATGGATGTTGGCCATCGGCCAACCCAGGGGCACCGGCGACCTCGACTCGCCCGGCGGACAGGGCAGACAGACCACCTGCATCGCCGTCTCGGTCGGTCCGCAGACATGGAAGAACTGCGTGTCCGGCAGCGTGCGCTGAAAACGTTGCACCAGCTCCGTCGGCACCGTCTCGCCGCCGCACCACACCTGGCGCAGGCTGCGACAGGCGCCGCTGTCCGGGTGGTCCAGGTACGGCCACATCATCGACGGCACGAAGTGCGTCAGCGTCACGGCTTGCTCGCGGATGAGCCTCACCAGGTACCTCGGATCACGATGCCCGCCCGGCCGCGCCAGCACCGTCGTTGCTCCGACCATCGGGCCGAGCAGCAGCTCCCACACCGAGACGTCGAAGCTGAAAGCCCCCTTGTGCAGAATGCGGTCGTCGAAGCCGAGCCCGAGGTGCTCGATCTGCCACAGCGTGTGGTTGACCGTTGCCCGCTGTGGGTTCATCGCTCCCTTGGGCCTGCCGGTCGAGCCGGAAGTGTAGATGACGAAGGCCAGCGGGTCCGCCTCGCAGGTCGGCGGCTGAGGCAGGGGCGGCAAGGGAACGAGCGCTCGCCGATCGATGGACTCCGTTGGCGCGCCGCTCGCGTCCAGTTCGATGACGCGCGTCGACGTACCCGCGGCACCCGCCTGCAACAAGGACAGATCCGGCCGTGGCACGCCCAACTGGACCGCCGCCGCCGCACTCAGCGTCAGGACCACCGGCGCGTGCGTATCCTCCAGGATGAACGCCAGCCGCTCCGGCGGATCGTCGGCGTCGAGCGGCACCCAGGCGGCACCCGCCTCGAGCACCGCGCGCACCGCGATGGCCAGCGCCAAGCTGCGCGGCAACGCAATGCCGACCAGCTGGTCCGTCCCGGTGCCGCACGCTCGCAGCACCCCAGCCAGCACACGTGCCCGTGCGTCCAGTGCGCCCAGACTGAGGTGCTGACGCCCAAACACCATGGCGACGAAATCCGGCAACTCGGGCACGAAACGCCGGCCGAGATCCTGCATCGTCAGATCCAGCAGATCACGGCCTTCCTGGTCGTGGCCTTGCTGGTCGTGGCCCTGCTCGCCGTGGCCCTGCTCGCCGTGGCCCTGCCCATCATGGAAAGCTTCCTCGAATGCCTCGTTCCACTCCACTTTCAACTGGTGACGCTCGGCAAGCGTCAGCAGGGACAAAGCCCCGAGCGGACAGTCTGGCCGCTTCAGCGCCGCCGTCAGCAGCGCACCGTAGTGGCGCAGTAGCCGGTCCATGGTCGTGGCGTCGAAGAGTTCGGCACTGTACAGCGCCACCGGCATCAGGTAGACGCCATCCCCGTCCGGCTCGGGGATCTGCTCGATCGACAGCGTCAAGTCGAAGATCGCCGTCAAGCGGCTACCGTCGAGCGCCTCCAACCGTAGGCCCGGCAAGCGCAAGCCTTCCGCTTGGGGTGCATTCTGCACTCCGAAGCTGACCTGGAACAGCGGATTGTGCGCCAGCGCTCGCTCCGGTCGCACCTCCTCGACGATACGGTCGAGCGGCACGTCCGCGTTTTCCCGGCCAGCCAGCGTGTCGATGCGCACCTGCTCCAGGAGCCGCGCGAAGGGCATGTCTGGTGTCAGGCGGTGGCGCATCACCATCGTGTCGACGAACAGGCCGATCAGCGCCTCCAGCTCCGGTCGCGGGCGTCCCGACACGCCATAGCCGACCACCAGGTCGCGCTGCCCACTGTGGCGGTAGAGCAGAATTGCGTAGAGCGCCATCAGCACCATGAAGTCGGTCACACCGCCACCCAACCGTCGGCAGTGCTCCTGCAAGTCCGCTCCGAGCTGCAACGGCAATGCCACCGCCCGTCGCCCGCCGCGGAACGTCGGCCGCACCGGCCGTGGTCGATCGCTGGGCAGGTCGAGGCCATCCGGCGCCCCGTCCAGGTGCCGCGACCAGTATTCCAGCTGCCGTCGCCCTCGCTCGCCCTCGACCTGCTTGCGCTGCCAGCGCGCGAAGTCGGCGAACTGCAGTTTGAGTTCCGGCAGTGGCGATGGCTTGCCGTCGCAGTAGGCGGCATAGAGCACGCCAAGCTCGTGCGTCAGTACCGACATCGACCAGCGGTCGGTGACGATGTGGTGCAGCGTCGCGAACAGCACGTAGTGATCGCTGGCCATGCGCACCAGCACCACGCGCAGCAGCGGAGGCTCGTCGAGAGCGAAAGGTCGCAGGGTCTCGCGCTTCTGCAGGCGCGCACGCTCGTCGTCGCGAACCTCTGCCTGAAGACCACTGACGTCCAGTACCGGTACCGGTGGCAGAGCGGGCGGAATCGGCAGCTGCAACGGATCGCCGTCCACCTCCACCAACGCCGTGCGCAAGACCTGGTGCCGTCGCAAGATCTCCCCGATCACCCGCTGCAGCACGTCGATGCGCAGCTTGCCGTGCAACCCGAGCACCGCACAGCCGTTGTAGAAGTGGCTGTCGCCGTGCAGACGGTCGAGGAACCAGAGTCGCTGCTGGGCAAAGGCCAGCGGATTGCGCTTGGCGAGAAGGCGTCGCTTCTCCGGCGACAGCGCGTTCAGACGATCGGCGAGCTTCGGCGTAGCTTTGGACACGCGCGGCATTTTAGTCCGACTTCGCCACAGCGCCACGACGAACCGTCCAACTTCGTGTTCCCGCAGTTGCGCGGAACTTTCTTTGGCTGGCATCTTCGAGGCAAGCGCCAGTACCTTGCTAGCGGACACCAGGACCCCGCCAGAAGACTCCAGAGCCCTGCTAGAGTCGTCCCCGCAGATCGACGTCGTCCCCGCAAGAGACTACCGTCCGGACCCGCAACCGCCGCACCAGGAGACTTCCCCATGAGCCGACCCCGACGCCTGGCCGTCAACACCGGAGGCGGCGACGCCCCCGGCCTCAACGCCGTCATCCGCGCCGTCGCGCTCTCCGCTCTGCGTCGCGGCTGGGAAGTCGTCGGCATCCGTCGCGGCTACCAGGGTCTCATCGGCCCCTTGAACGAGGGCGAAGAGGGCCTGGTACCGCTGGACGAAAACGCCGTCCGAGGCATCACTCACGAAGGCGGCACCATCCTCGGCACCAGCAACCGCGGCAACCCCTTCGAGATGCCCGACGGCCAAGGCGGCACCGAGGATCGCAGCGCCGAAGTCGTCGAAGCCTTCCGCGCTCACGGCCTCGATTCCCTGATCGCCATCGGCGGCGACGGCAGCCTGTCGATCGCGCTGCAGTTCCACCAACGCTACGGCCTACCCGTGATCGGGGTACCCAAGACCATCGACAATGACCTGCAAGCCACCGAAGTCACCTTCGGCTTCGACACCGCCGTCACCACCGCCACGGACGCCATCGACAAACTTCACTCCACGGCCGAAAGTCACGAACGCGTCATGGTCGTCGAACTCATGGGCCGCAACGCCGGCTGGATCGCCCTGCACGCCGGCATCGCGGGCACGGCGGATGTGATCCTGATCCCCGAGATCCCGTTCGACATGGAGTCCGTCTACGCCAAGATCCGGCGGCGCGAGAGCAAGGGTCGGCATTTCTGCATCGTCGTGGTCGCGGAGGGTGCCAAGCCGCTGGGCGGGGAGCGGGTGCTACAGGAAGCCAAGGGACCGGGACATGCAGCAAGGCTGGGAGGGATTGGGGATCACGTGGCAGAGCTGATTCGTCAGAACACCAACAAGGAGACGCGGAGCCTGACTCTGGGGCACCTGCAACGCGGCGGTACACCGACGGCGTACGATCGGTTGCTGTCGTTGCGCTTTGGGACGGCGGCGGTGCGGCTGGCGGAGAAGAGGGAGTTTGGGAAGATGGTAGCGTTGCACGCTGGAGAGATCGTGCCGGTCGATCTGACGGAGGCAACCCAGCGGCAGAGGACGGTGCCGTTGGGTTCTGGGGTGTTGGAAACGGCACGGGACTTGGGGATTTGTTTGGGGGATTGACACTGCAAGCAGGACACTCGGCTAACCAGCCTGCGCCCAAGCTGCGGCCATCAGGTCGAAACCCTCCTGCCACCCCATCTCCGTCGCCGACGTCTCTCCCTCTTCCAGATCCTGTAACTCTTCGGCGATGTCCTCGCCCGCGTGCTCGAAGATGACGAGACATCCGCTTTCATCACCCTCAATGGTGACCGTGATCGTGTCCGCGTTGTCGGAGAACTGCGGCATGGCGAAGGAATAGCTCAGCCGAGACGGTCGTTCGACCTCCAAGTAGGTTCCCGTGGCAACGTAAGTCTCGCCCTCTTCTGTGCGCGTGATCGTCCACTCGCCGTCGACACGTAGGTCGATCTCGAACTCGACGTTCTCGCCCCACCAGACGCGCATCTGGTCCGGGATCGTCAGCGTGTCGAAGACCGTTTCTGGTGCAACATCGAAACGGCGTTCGATGCGAAGGACGGGTCGGTCACCTTGTTGCGTCATTGCTCTCTCCTCAGGTTGTTCACTCACGCTTACCGCCCTTGTCCTGGCCTACCGCTCAGGCTCCGTGTCTTCGAGAAGGCGCACGATCTCTGCCTCCACGACGGCAAGGTCGATCTTCCCCGACCACTGTCCGACGATCTGGCCTTGTGCGTCGATCAGGTATTGCGTCGGCACCACCTTCACCCGGTACGAGGACCAGGCGGACGCCTCGGTCGCGTCGAGGAAGACGGGGTGCTTGGCTCGACGCTCTTCGACCATCGCTTCGACCTTCGCTGCGGCGTCGTCCCCCTCATCGATCGACACGCTGAGAACCACGAGGCCATCTTCCTGGTAGCGCTCGTGGAGACGCGTCAGGTCCGGCAGATCCTTGACGCAGGGCGGGCACCAGGTGGCCCAGAAGTCGAGCAGCACGACTTTGCCGCGGAAACTCTCGAATTCGACCTCGGTGCCCTCTAGATCGAGCACGGTGAACGCTGGAGCTGGCCGTGGCAATACCGGTGGTAGGTAGCTCTCGGGGTCTTCGAGGAAGCGCTCACTACAAGCGGGGGAGCAGAACCCGTAGATCTGGCCCTGGTACTCGGCCGTCGCTCGCACGCGCTCTTGCCGCGTTTCGCCTTCATGGACACGGCAGACGTGGCAGATGGCCTTCTCACCCATCGTGACGTCGTCGCTCGGGGAGTCTTCCGCTGCGACGGCGCTCAGGGAGAACGCAGTGCCCACGAGGAGCCAGGCGAGCAAGGTGTAGCGGAGGGAGTTTGCGGCCTTCATGTCAGAACCTCGTAGTGTCAGAACGTCGTCGAGATGGCGACGCCGACGCGTTCGAGCCAAACCCAGATGAGGGAGGCACCGAAGCGCTGGCCCGCGTAGTTGAGCATCAGGTGAGTGCGCTGGCCGTCGTACATGGGGCGCAGGGAGAAGCGCTCGTCGAGTTCGACTTCGACCCCGAAGGGGAAGTTGATGTCTTTGTCCCATTCCGAGTAGTTCAGGCTCACGTAGGCGGACACCGGCCAGCTGGGATGATGCTTGGCGGCCGTCAGGTAGTACGACTGCTCGCCGGCGGGAGAGCCAATACGATCGGAACTCGTACCCAAGAACAGTGCTGGCCGCCGCTCATCCTCGGTCTGGAGAAACCAGGTGAGGAGCGGGCCGATCTCGTCCGCCTCTGGGTTGACCTCGACCCCGATCTGCAACTGCGGCAGGATGCGGTAGGAAAGGGTCGAGCGCCACCTCGGTCGATCGAGGTCGGTGTCGACGAAGCGCAGAGACGCGCTGAATTTTGTGTCCAAGCCACTCCCCCGGAGCGGCGCCCCTTCACCGGGTCAACCACTTCACGTAGGGGCCGCCGACGGTCGCGATGGCGGCGCGGGCGGCGCCTCGGCGGGGTCCGTGGAAGCCTCGGTCGGCGCGGCCTCGGTATCGGTGCCGGTCTGGACACCCGTATCCGTCAAAGCTTCCGTATCGGTCTCACTCCCGGCATCCGCCTGGCTGCCCACATCGACCTGGGCCCCCCTGTCCACCTGGGCGAGACCTGGCATCGCCAGTAACGCCAGGAGCAGACACAACAGAAAGGGCGCAGGCGCTTTGACTTGGCTCACCATCATGCGGACGACCTTAGGTTTGGTTCGAGTTGAAGTCAAGGCCCGGACCTACCTACCGTCCTTGCCCCCCGACCACCGTCCGCACCACCAGCTTCTCCCGCTTCACCCGCACCTCGATCTTGCCCCGCTGCTCTTCGGTCAACAGCTCTTCCGTGGTGAAGCTCAACCGATACTGGCTGCGCAGCTCGCGCTCGATCCGCTTGTAGGCATCCCCGAGCAAGTGCGGCTCGGAGACCAAGAACACCCGGCCGCCAGTCTCTTCCGTCAACTCCTCTAGATCACTCACCGCTAGAGTCCGGCGGATCTGCCGCTCTTCTCCGAGCACGATCAGGTACACCGGAACACCCGCCGTGCGTGCATCGCGGATGGCGCGATTGGGACTGAAGCGGCTGCGGTAATCGTCACCGTCCGTCAGCACGACCAGTGCCTTGCGGCCGGGGTCAGCACCAAACTGGATCAGGGAGAAGACGACCGAGTCGTAGAGCGCAGTGGCGCCGCCGGGTTGTAGACGGCGGAAGCTCGAGAGCAATTCACGCAGATCGTTGCTGGTGTCGTGCAGGAGCCGCGGCTGGGAGTCGAAGTCGACGAGGAAGGCTTGGTCTTCGGCTTCCAGGACGGTGCCGAGGAACTGCCCCGCGGCTTGCTTGGTCTCCAGCATCTGGTTTTCCATCGAGCCGGAGGAGTCGATGACCAAACCGAGCAAGAGCGAAACGTCGTCGGCGTAGCTGAAGCTCTGCACCTCGACGGGCTTGCCGTCGAGACGGACGGTGAAGTCTTCCTGCTGCAAGCCGCGCACAGGCTCGCCGCGTTGGTTGGTGGCAACGACGAAGAGTTCGACGAGGTTGACTTCGAGGCGCTCGGTGACGCCGCGAGCGCTCAGGAGAACGACGTCTTCACTGCTGGTGCCATCCGCCAAGAAGGCGGCGACGCGGAGATAGTCGGTGGGGCCGGGATCGACGGTGGGGACTTCGAGTTCCAAGCTCTGCCCCTCGGCACCATCGAGGCGACGGATCAGCGTCTCGTTGCGGTACACCTCGACGCGTTCGAGCTGCTGCCCGGATGGCACGTTGACCGTGGCGGCTAGCTCGACGGAGCCGGTGGCGGGATCGCCGTCCAGGCGCGTGATACGGACACGGAAGGGGATGTTGCTGCGATTGACGACCAGTTCGTCGCTGCCCAGGTCGTAGTCCAGACGGTCGTAGGCGACGGCGCGAACGGTCTGCTCGCGCGGTGGGCTGGCCAGCGGCACACGGCCGCGGAACGGGGCGCGGGTGTCTTCGTCGACTTGCTGACCGTCGAGGAGGAACACGACGCGCTCGACTTCGTCGGTGGCGACCAGGGCGTCGATAGAGGTGCTGCCGCTGACGGGTTCTCTGGCCGGCGGCACGAGGCGAACTGCGGAGCGCTTTGTCTGCGAGGCTGGGCCGGACTGACGGCTACCCGCGGACGGAGACGATGCGGATGCGGCGGCGAAGGAACTCAGGGGGGCGCCTTCGGTGATGGCCGCGGACGCCGGCACGGCCAGCAGATCGGATCCGACCTCGACGGGACTACCACCCCAAATCTCGCCGGCACCCCAGGTCTCGCCGTTGGTGACCACGGCGAGTAGGTCGCGCACGGAGGCTGGCACTTCGAGGGGGATCAGGGTCACCCACACGCGCGTTCCTGCGGGCGGTGCGTCGAGGGGCTGGCGCAGCACCAGCGGCTCGGCGCGTTCGGCACTGCCGACGGCGACTTCGAGTTGAAGGCCAGCCTCCGGGGTCAGTGGGTCGCTGTCCTCCAGCCAGACGATCACCTGCAACACACAGCGTAGACGGCCCGCGGCCTGCGCTTCCGGCGGTGCCAGGACACAGGCGGCTTCGACTTCCAGGCCGCCGTTGGAGGGCCCACCGGCAAGGAGTCGCTGCAACGGAGACTCTTGCGCCGAAGACGCTATCGGCAGAAAGAGCAGGAGGCACGCAAGCGTCCAGGCAGTGCGCATGCTCACTCTCGCGCGAAGATCTGGGCGGCGTTTTGGAAGGCTTTCAGCTCGATGCAGTTGCCACTCGGATCGCGGAAGAACATGGTGGCCTGCTCGCCGGGTTGACCTTCGAAGCGGACGTAGGGGCCGATCAAGAACTCGACGCCGGCGGCTTTCAGCTTGTCAGCCAGGGCGTGCCAGGCTTCCATCTCGAGGATGGCTCCGAAGTGGGGCACCGGCACGGACTTGCCGTCGACGGGATTGGTGGCGACGACAGCGCTCTCGGCGGGTAACTGGTGAGCAGTGATCTGGTGACCGAAGAAGTCGAAGTCGATCCAGCGCTCACTCTCGCGACCAACGCCACAGCCCAGCAGGTCGACGAAGAAGGTGCGTGTCGCTTCCAGGTCACGAACCGGGAAGGCAAGGTGGAAGGGAGGCATGCTCATGGGAACGGTCTCCTAGAGGATCGGTGGCTCTTCAATCTCTCAGCGAGTCAGGGCTAGATCTTGGTACAAGCCTTCGGTCAGAGCCCGCATGCGGGCACGGTGATGGTCTTCGGCCGGCACACCGTTGAGCACCAGCGCGACGACGAGGCCGTGCTCGGGATCGGCAAACGCGGTGGACGTCAGGCGGCCGCTGTGACCGAAGGTGCGGTTGGAGGCGTGGCCGCCGTAGCCATAGGGCAGAGTCGGCTCGCCTTGCTGCTCCTCGCGGTAGTAGTGCTCGGAGTTGATGATGAAGCCGAGGCCCCAGTCCATGACGTGCTTGAAGGTGTGGTCGTAGAGACCGACGCGGTGCGGGCAGGTGAACGCCTCGACCGCCTGCGGGCTCAGGATGCGCATGCCAGCGGTTGTACCGTTACTGAGCTGGCCGCGCTGCAGCAGCATCTCGTAGAAGCGGCCCAGCTGGCGCATGGGACCGCAACCGTTGCCGGCAGGGTTGCAGCGGGTGACCATCTCTTTCTTGGTCCAGCCCAGGGCTTTGACATTCGCCTGAGATACGTTCGCTTGAGAAAGTGGCTGCCGCATGGGGGGATCAGCTCCCAGCATGGGGACGATGCGCTCCCCGTAGGCGGCATAGCGGTCGGCCGGCATGCCGATCCAGCAGTCGTCCATGCCCAGGGGCTCGAAGATCTCGTCGCGCACGTAGTGCTCGAAACGTCGACCATCAACGCGGCGGATCACCTCGCCGAGGATGAACCAGCTCGACTCCATGTGGTACCCGGCACGCCGACCTGGCTGCCAGCGGGGTTCGCGCTTCTGGGCACAGATGCGGGCGATGATGTCGTCCCAGGTGTGATCCGGGAAACCAACGCTGAGCATGCGGAACCCACCGGTATGGGTCAGGGCGTGGCGCAGCGTGATGGCTTCCTTGCCCTTCTGGCCGAACTCGGGCAGGTGCCGCGCGATCGGGTCGTCGAGTTCCAGCTGGCCGCGCTCCCACAGCTGCGCCAGCGCGACGGCGGCGATCGGCTTGGTGGTCGACAGCCAGACGCACAGGTCATCCTTGGTCATGGGCTGGCCGGGCAGCCTGTCGCCCAGTGCAAGGTCGAGCACGGGCTCGCCGTGCACGGAAGCGTAAACCTGGGCGCCGAGGTGGAGGCCTTCGTCGACGCCGGCTTGGAAGGCGGCCTGGAATGCGGGGAACTCTCTCCTCATGGGAGCCAGAGCCTAACACCCCAACCAGAGGCGAGAACTGCGGGGGACACCAGATTCCGGCGCTGCTCGGCAGAAGCGACGGCCCGGCAGCGTCTGTGAGGGGAAGCGAAAAACCCGGGTGTCCGTGGTACCATCACATCTTTACTGCGCCCTGATTTCCGGGCGTGTCCGACCTGCCCTTTGAATCCTCTACGCTGAATTTCCTTACTGGCTTTCCACTTCAGATCAGATCGAGACGCTCGCCCTCGAATGCGTTCTTAGAAGGTACGCGGACCGAGGACCAGATGTAGGTCGCTCCGCGCGAATGCGGGCGATGGAGGAGGATGACCGCCGTGACGGATCTCGAACAACGGATCGCCAACCTGCCGCCCAAGAAGCGGGAGCTGTTGCTGCGCCAGCTGGCCAAGCGCGGTGCCGGCAAGGCACCGGCGGTGGAACGGATTCCGGCGCAGCCGCGCGTCGACGGCCAAGAGAACCGCTTCGTGGTCTCGTTCTCGCAGCTGCGCGAGTGGATGCTCATGCAGTTCGAGCCGGGCACGGCGGCTTACAACATGCCGGGCGCCGTCGGGCTCGACGGTCCAGTGAACCACCAGATGCTGGCCCGTACCATCAACTTCCTGCGCCAGCGCCACGAGTCGCTGCGCACCCGATTCCACGCGGACCAGGACGAGGAGCCCGTGCAGGTCGTGGCCCCGTATCGCTGGCAGCCGGTGCCACTGGTGGACCTCAGTGGCCTAGCGAGCGACGGGAAGAGAGACGGCCAGCACGACGCGGCAGCGGACGAAGCGCGCAAGCTAGCGCAGCGCGACTCGGAGACGGGTTTCGACATCGAGACCGGGCCGCTCTTCCGCAGCGGTCTGCTGCGCATCCACGCGGAAGACCACATCCTGCTCTACACCATGCACCATTCGATCTCGGATGGCTGGTCGATGAGCGTCTTCTTCCGCGAGCTGACGACGCTGTACAACACGTTCGTCCAGGGTCAGCAGCCAGCGCTGCCCGAGTTGCCCATTCAGTACCCGGACTTCGCGGTGTGGCAGCGCGATCGGCTGCGCGGCGAGGTGCTGGAGAAGCAGCTGGACTACTGGCGACAGCAGCTCGGCAGTGCGCCGCCGTTCCTCGACTTGCCGCTCGACAAGCCGCGGCCGCCTGTGCGCACGAGCCATTCCGGCGAGGTCGCGTTCCAGCTGCACAACCCGGTGCCGGAGCGGATCAAGGCGCTGGCCAAGAAGGAGGGTGGCAGCCTGTTCATGGTGCTGCTGGCCCTACTGGACGTGGTGCTCTACCGCTACAGCCGGCAGGACGACATCAGCGTCGGCTCCTACATTTCGAACCGTGGTCGCGCCGAGCTCGAGAACCTGATCGGCTTCTTCGTCAACACGCTGGTGATGCGTCTCGACCTCGGCGGCAACCCGAGCTTCCGCCAGCTGGTGACGCGCGCCCGTGAGATGACGCTGGCCGCCTACGCGCACCAGGACGTGCCGTTCGAGAAGGTTCTGGAAGTCGCGCACCCGGAGCGCGACATCAGCCGCACACCGCTGTTCCAGGTCATGTTCATGATGCAGAACTTCCCGCAGAGCGACGTCTCCGCGGGTGACCTGAGTTTGAAGCCGGTGAACCTGGAGCGCGACAAGGCCGACTTCGACCTCACCTTCCTGGTGATGGAAGCCGACGACTTCCTGCACTGCCCGCTGGTCTACAACCGGGACCTGTTCGAGAAGGTGACCATGGAGCGCATGGCAGAGCAGCTGCAGCACCTGACGCGCGTCGCTCTCGATGCCCCCGACACACCCATCGACGCCCTGCCACTGCTACCGGCCGCGGCGCAGCAGCAGCTGGTTTCGACCTGGCAGAGTCGCGAGACGCCGCCCCTGCAGCGCGCACACGATGCGATCAGCGCACAGGCACGCGCCACGCCGGGAGTACCGGCGGTGGAGCTCGGTGACGCGCAGCTGAGCTACGGCGAGCTGCAACAGCGGGCAGAGGCCCTCGCGGCGCACCTGCGGTGCTTGGGCGTCGGCCCCGAGACGCTGGTCGGCGTGTGCATGGCACGACGGCCCGCATTGCTGGTAGCACTACTGGGCGTGCTCGAAGCGGGCGCCGGCTACCTGCCGATGGACCCTGCCTACCCGGTGACGAGGCTGCGCCTGATGGTCGAGGACGCGCGGGTGCCGGTGTTGCTGACGCAGAGCGATCAGCAGGGCATGCTGAGCGAGGTACTCAACGGCCTGAAGGACGATGGACTCGACGTGCATACCGTGTTGCTCGACGAGCAGGGCGCGGCGCAGGGTGCAGCCCCCGCGGACATCGTCCCGGAACAGGCGCACGCGACGCCGCAAAGCCCGGCCTATGTCATCTATACCTCGGGCTCGACCGGCAAGCCGAAGGGCGTGGTGGTCGAGCATCGCAGCCTGGCTCACTACTCGGACGTTGCCGGCCGTCACTATGACATCCAGCCCGGGGATCGGGTGCTGCAGTTCGCCTCGATCAGCTTCGATACCAGCGCCGAGGAGATCTACCCCTGCCTCAGCCGTGGCGCGACGCTGGTGCTGCGCCGCGAGCAGATGACACAGAGCATGGACGGCTTCCTGGCCGAACTGGAAGCACTGGACATCACTGTGCTCAACCTGCCGACCGCCTACTGGCACGAGTTGGTGATCGCGCTGGAGCAAGAGACGTTGACGCTGCCGCCCAAGCTACGCTTGGTCGTGATCGGCGGCGAGAAAGCGCTGGCCGACCGCACCGCGCAGTGGCGACGCCACGCGGCAGCGCACGCCGAACGCACGGGCACCAGCGGTATCCGACTGGTCAACACCTACGGCCCGACGGAGAGCACCATCGTCGCGACGCGCTGCGACATCTTGCCGGCCCCAGAGGGAACAGCGCAGGTTCCCGCCTGGCTGTCGCCGGAAGTGCCGATCGGCCGGCCACTGCCTGGGCTCGACGCCTACCTGCTCGACGACGCCTTGCAGCCGGTACCACCAGGGGTTCCCGGTGAGCTGTGTCTGGGCGGCGCTGGGCTGGCGCGCGGCTACCTTCGGCGCCCCGCGACCACCGCCGAGCGCTTCGTGCCGGATCCCTTCCACGCACGGCCGGGGCGGCGCCTCTACCGCACCGGCGACCTGGTACGCCAGCACCCCGATGGTCAGCTCTATTTCCTCGGCCGCGTCGACTTCCAGATCAAGCTGCGCGGCTTCCGCATCGAGCCGGGTGAGATCGAGGCTCAGCTGCGCGCCCACGAACGCCTGAGCGGCGCGGTAGTGACGGTGTGGCAGGACCCCCAAGGAGCGCGCCGCCTGGTGGCCTACGTAGTGGCGCACGAGGTGGTCGCGCACGGCGATGGCGCCACTGAGAGCGCCCCGACCAGCTCCGCGCTGCGCGCCTATCTGAAGGAGCGTTTGCCGGAGTACATGGTGCCGGCGCTGGTCGTCAGCCTCGATGCCTTCCCGCTCACGCCCAGCGGCAAGATCGACCGTCGGGCCCTGCCGGCCCCAGAAGCCGACCGCCCAGACGTCGATACCGTCTTCGTGGCACCGAGCAACGAGACGGAACGCAAGATCGCCGAAGTGTGGCGCAAGGTGCTGACGCTCGACCGGATCGGCGTCCACGACAGCTTCTTCGAGATCGGTGGCGACTCACTGCTGCTCCTGCAGGTGCACCGCCACCTCAAGCAGGCCGTGCCGGCGGCGGGCGAGATGTCGGTGATCGACCTCTTCCAGTACCCGACCATCGCCGCCCTGGCGCGCAACCTGAACCGTAGCGCCCAGGCCGACCGGCAAGCCGCCAGCGCCAAGCAGCGTGTGCGAGACCTGGTCGGACAGCAGAAAGCGGCACAGACGCGCCAGCGCCAGGCCCTGCAGCAGCGTGGCCGCATCGCCGGCCTGCGTCAGGGCCCGGGGCGACCACCGGGACCACCGGGGCGACCCGGGCGACCCGGGGCTCCTGGTAAGCCAGGACGTCCTGGAAGACCGGGCGATCCGAAGAAGACCTGAGTTCCATTTGCCTGACTGATTCCTTGCCTGACCGTACCGAGTCCACCCAACGCGAGAGCTCACGCGAGCCAACCGAGAGAACCTGACCATGAGTGATACCCATGAGTTGGAGCGCATCGCCGTCATCGGCATGGCGGGTCGCTTCCCCAAGTCCCCGGACCTGGATACCTTCTGGAGCAACCTGCAAGGCGGCGTCGACTGCATCACCGATCTGAGGGAGGACGACCTGCGAGCAGCAGGGATCCCCGAGGAACAGATCGCCGACCCGAGCTTGGTGCGGCGCACGCCCAAGCTGACCGAGATCGGTCACTTCGACGCCGGTTTCTTCGGTTACGCACCGCGCGAGGCCGAGATCCTGGATCCGCAGCAGCGCGTGTACATGGAGACGGCGTGGAAAGCGCTCGAGAGCGCCGGCTACGTGAGCGAGGACTATCCCGGGTGGATCGCCCACTACGCCGGCATCAGCACCTCCAACTACATGATGATGAACCTGCTGCCCAACAACAAGTTGATGGGGCAGCTCGGCTTCTTCCCCGTGCTGCTGTCCAACGACCGCGACTACTTCGCCACCCGGATCTCGTACAAGCTGAACCTGCGGGGCCCCGCGATGAACATCCAGACCGCCTGCTCGACATCGTTGGTGGCGGTGCACCAGGCGTGCATGGCGCTGCTCGGCTACCAGTGCAACATCGCACTGGCCGGCGGTGTGCGCGTCGGTATACCGCAGGACCGCGGCTATACCTACATCGAGGGCAGCATCTTCTCACCCACCGGCCGCTGCCGCTCGTTCGACGCCGACGCCGATGGCTCCATCTTTGGCGATGGCTGCGGCGTGGTGGTGCTCAAGCGGCTGAGCGAGGCGATCGAAGACGGCGACAACATCCACGCCGTGATCCTGGCCAGCGCGCTCAACAACGACGGCTCCAACAAGGTCGGGTTCACGGCACCCAGCATCGAAGGACAGGCCGAGGCGATCGGCATGTGCCAGGACCTGGCCGACATCGATCCCGAGACCATCACCTACATCGAGACACACGGCAGCGGCACGCCGCTGGGCGACCCGATCGAGGTGCGCGCCCTGACCAAGGTGTTCCAGGAGCATACCGAGCGCAAGCAGTTCTGCGCCATCGGCTCGGTGAAGTCCAACACGGGTCACCTGGAGGCGGCGTCCGGTATCGCCGGCATGATCAAGACCATTTTGTCGCTCGAGAATCAGCAAGTTCCGGCCAGCCTGCACTTCAAGACGCCGAACCCGCAGATCGACTTCGCCAACAGTCCGTTCTTCGTCAACGACCAGCTGCGCGACTGGACGACCGAGAACGGCACCCCGCGGCGCGCCGGTATCAGCTCCTTCGGCATGGGTGGCACCAACGCGCACGTGATCCTCGAAGAGGCGCCGCCGCGCGACGCCTCAGGCGAGTCTCGGCCGTGGCAGCTACTCACCCTGGCCGCCAAGACCTCGACCGCGCTCGACACCATGAGCCAGGATCTGGCCCACTGGCTGCGCCAGAATCCCGAGGCGCCGCTCGCCGATGTCGCCTTCACGCTGCAGAGCGGTCGCCGTCATTTCGAGCGCCGCCGCGCCCTGGTGTGCCACGACCGTGATGACGCCCTGAAGGTGCTCGAGACCTTCGACGCCAGCCGCTTGCTCGACGGCACCGCCGAGGCCGCCGACCGGCCGCTGACCTTCCTGTGCTCGGGCGTCGGCGAACAGTACCCAGGCATGGCCAAGGGCCTGTACGAGCACGAGCCCACCTTCCGGGCAGCAGTCGACGAGTGCTGCGACCTGCTACAGGAGACGCTCGGCGTCGACCTGCGCGAGGTGCTGTTCCCCGAGGGCGCCGGCACCGGCGACGACGACCATGGCGGCCCTGACCTGCGCAGCCTGCTCGGTCGCGCACCCCAAAACGATCCGAACACCGATCGCCTCAATCGCACCGCCATGGCGCAGCCCGCGGTCTTCGTGCTCGACTACGCCATGGCCCAGCTGTGGATGGAATGGGGCTTCTACCCGGAGAGCCTAGTCGGCTACAGCCTGGGCGAGTACGCCGCGGCATGCCTGGCGGGCGTGCTGCCACTGGCCGACGCACTGCGCCTGGTGGCGCGGCGCGCACAGCTGATCGAGGAGCTGCCGGGCGGTGTCATGCTGGCGATCCCGGTTTCGGAAACCGAGGCACGCGAGCTGATCACCGGCACCGAGCTGGATCTGGCGGCGCTCAACGGCGACACCATGAGCGTGCTCGCCGGTCCCGAGCCGGCGATTGCCGCCCTGGAAGCCCGCCTCGACGAACGCGAGATCGCCCACCGCCGCCTGGCCACCAGTCACGCCTTCCACTCGCGCATGATGGATTCGATTCGCGAAGCCTTCGCGCATTTGGTCCGCGAGAGTGACCTGCAACCACCTGAGATCCCGCTGCTGTCCAACGTCACCGGCACCTGGATGACCGACGAGGAAGCCACTGACCCCGAGTACTGGGTACGCCACCTGTGCGGCACCGTACGCTTCGCCGACAACCTGGCCGAGCTGAACGAGGAGGCCGCGCGCGTGATGATCGAACTCGGACCCGGCCGTGCGCTATCGACGCTAGCATTGCAGACGCGCGTCGATACCAGCGACGCGGATCCGTCGCTGGGCGCACCATCGCGCGTCATCGTGCCGTCCCTGCGCTCGATGCACGAACGGCAGTCGGACGTCGCCTTCCTGCTGCGTCAACTCGCCGAGCTGTGGCTCGCCGGCCTGCGCCCCGACTGGGCCAGCTTCCGAGCGCACGAGTACCGCCACCGACTGGCGCTACCCAACTATCCCTTCGAACGCCAGCACCTGTGGGTCGACCAGGTCCAGCTGCAGCCCGCGCCGACGGCCGAGGGTGCGGATGGTCCAGCTGAACTCGACGACGGTGCCGTGCCCGAAGAAGCACGCCACGAGCGGCCGTCCAGCCTGCGCACGCCCTACGTCGCCCCGAGCACCGAGGCGGAAGTACAGATGGCCGAGATCTGGCAGGATCTGCTGGGCGTCAAGGAGGTCGGCATCCACGACGACTTCTTCCAACTCGGCGGACACTCCCTGCTGGCACCACAACTACTCAACCGCCTGCGCCGCGATTTCGAGGTCGACTTCCCATTGCAAGCGCTGTTCCAGACGCCCACGGTCGCCAAGTTGCTCGACGCCGTCGAGACCATCCGCCAGGAAGGCAGCGCCGAGTCCTTGATAGGCGAAGCGGTCGACCTGCCGGCCGAGGTGGTGCTGCCGGACGACATCCAACCGCAGGGCGAGCTGAACGTCGCCCGCCTGCGGGATCCACACGCTGTCCTGCTCACCGGTGCCACGGGCTTCCTGGGCGCCTTCCTGCTCGACCAGCTGTTGCGCCAGACCCGCGCTACCGTCTACTGCGTGGTGCGTGGCGACGACGAAGCGGCCGCCGCGGCGCGCCTGCGACGCCAGCTCGAGGAGCGCAAGGTCTGGCGCGCCGAGGATGCCTCGCGCATCGTCACCGTGCTCGGCGACCTGGCCGAGCCGCGTTGGGGGCTGAGCGAGGCACGCTTCGCCGAACTCGCCGCGCAGACAGATGCCGTGTACCACTGTGGCGCCTGGGTCAACTTCACTTATCCCTACGAGATCCTCAAGCCAGGCAACGTCGGCGGTACGCTCGAAGCCATTCGCTTCGCCTGCCTCGACCACGTCAAGCCACTGCACTTCATCTCCAGCGTCGCCGTCTTCGCCATGATGTCCAAGGACCTGAGCCAAGACCGCCAGGTGATGGAAGACGATCCTCTGCGAGAGAGCGAAGGCATGTTTGCCGGCTACGGGCAAACCAAGTGGGTAGGTGAGAAGCTCGTCGACCTGGCACGAGAACGCGGCCTGCCCGCCAGCATCTACCGACCCGGAGTGGTCGGCGGCCACAGCGAGACCGGCTCCGGCAACACCAGCGACTTCGTGTGGGCCTTCCTGAAGGGCTGCATCCAGCTCGGCGCCGCTCCAATGGATTACAACTCGATGATGGACGTCGCCCCGGTAGACTATGTGGCAGCCAGTACGGTTGCGTTGTCGCTCAAGCCTGACTGCCTCCACCGCGCCTACCACTTCCCGAATTCCGCGCCCAGACCGTGGCGCGAGGTCTTCGACATGGCGCGCGACTTCGGCTACCCGATGCGACGCGTGTCACTGGTCGAGTGGGGCACGGAGCTTGGGAAGTTGATCGCCGGTGACACCGACAACGCCATGGCGCCCTTCGCCCCCATGTTCGCGGTCGCACCTTCCCAGCAGCAGGCGCAGGAAGGCGGCGACGAAGAGATGCAGCAGGAAGCCCCGCCCCAATTGCCTCCGCGTTCTCGTTCGCTCTACAACGACCGGCAGACACAGGAGGGCTTGGAAGGTACAGGCATCTCCTGCCCGCCGGTCGACTCGAAGCTGATCGATACCTACATCGATTACTTCATCGACGTCGGCTATCTCGATCCACCACCGGTTGCGGGAGTGGAATGAGCTCGATGGCATCACCTTGACGGAGCTCGAACGAGTGGACAGAACCTAGCGCGACTTGGAGCTGAATCGGCGATCGAGTCTGTGGATGAGTTTCGATCGCACGCGCAAGGAGAGCATTCACATCAAAGGGTGTAGAGGATGCTACGACGTTTTACGAAACCGTGGTGCTGTCGTGCCTGCCATTCGTACCAACAGCCTTGGCCCCTTCTGACTCTCGCCATGCTCGCTGACAGGTCGAGGAGCGAGAACTCGGGTGGTCTTTGCAGGATGGAGAGATGAAAGGGAGTTAAGACTGCCTGCCGTACAGCGTGGTGGGGGGCACGTCACTGCGGGCGCGGGTGCGGGAGGTGCCGCGCACAACGCCCGTGGCCGCCCTACGAGTTCGAATGAACGCCGAGTTGTTAGGAAGCACGTGTTCAGCAGTCAGCATTCGGAGCCCAGGATAGGATGAGGAAGGATAGGGGAATGAGTATGAACCGGGCAGCTTCAGTCGCGATACCTGCGATAGCAATTTCGGCTACGCTGACTGACTCTTACTACGCCGACCTGAAGCCGAGTGAGGCATTCTCAATACCACCGTCAGTAACTAGTTCGGTGCGGCTGGACTTTGACTCCCTTCCTGCCTTCTTACCATCTCAACTAGTTCTTGCCAACTTTGGCGCTCTGGCTCAATGTGGCGACTGTCAAAGTCGGCGACGATACCCTCGCAGATACTTTTTAGACTATCTGGAGCACCTGTTCTAAGCCAGTGTCCTGAAAACGAGTGCAAGTCTTTCGTCCAGGCATTGACCATAGAGCGGTTCTCCTCAGTTACGCTCTCCACAAGATAGTAGCTTTTAAACGGACGCAGAACTACAACAGAAAGGGTAACGCCTGACTTATGGCCCCCCCGCGTCTTTGTCTCAAGGGCAACAATGCTAATTACCCAGTCAGGGTAGCTGTCGGTCACAATTATGTCACCCAAACTGCGTAGCTCCCTGTTTATGTAACTCCGAACCTCTCCCTCTATGTCCTCGTCGGCGGATATATCTGCATAAACACGAGCAGAGAATGGTTGAAGATCTTGTGCGCTGCAGATGGTTGGCGCCAAGCAAGAAAACATTAGGCAAGCGCCACTAGCTAGTTGTGTGATTCCGCTCATGTTGAGCCTCCAATTCTGACCGGTCAATGAAGCATCTACCTCTGTAGAGTCTCTGCATCTCCTCTGTCCTCACAAGAGTTCACCATAGAGTAGCCTAGAATGCTGATTAGAGAGCAGCCGCTCAATCGATTCGCTCTGGCGGTCATGCCAACTTCGACGTCAGCCACCTTTGGAACCCGGGCTTCCGACCGCTACTAGCCTGCACAGCCGGTGCTGCCCCACTCCGGGTACCTTCGAACTCCCTCGCTTCCCCGTCCTCAGGGATCCACACCCGATCTGTCAGACCCTCGGCTTCGAGCCGCTGCCGCAGCCTGGCGCGCGTGGTCGGGCAGCGGTCGATACCTTCTAAATGGTTGAAACGACGGAGCCGGGAGCTAGCTGCACCAGCTCGACCAGCTCGTCAACGGAAAAGAGGACGTCGCCACCGGCACCAAAGTTGGCGCTTCCAGCTGGGGCCACGACGACTTCCGGCTGCAGCCGCTCGAGAACAGCGCGCACGCGATCCGTCAGCACGGCGTCACTGGTGAGGTAGACACTCGGTTAATCGGGATGAGCCAGGTAAAAACAGAGACCGGTCCCATCAACCAGCCGAGCAAGCCACGACCGTGGTTGGCTGGGATCACCTCGACCGTCATCCCTAGGGCACCGTCGCAGAGTTCGTGGGCATCTGGCCGCTTGGGGCGGAGGTAGGGCACGTCGATGCTGCTTGCCCACACCGGTAGCTTGCGCTCGCGAATCCAGTGCCGCGCCGCGCCGTCGAGATGCTCGTGCGTGCCGACTACGCCCGTCGCCGGCGCCAGGATCTCGTCGGCTCCCGAGGGTAACGGGACCAGGGGATTGGGCCGGCGGCCGCCGCCAAAGAACTTGAAACCCGGGAAGGCACCGGGCTCGCTGAGCATGGGCTCGCCGAGTAGGTGGTGCTCACCGAGGGCTAGCAGGTGGGGCGCATCGAGCAGGTGGTGGATCTTCATAAGTTCCTCAGACACAAGCCTAGCATTCGCCCCGGCACGGGGACGAGTCGCACAGGCAGCAACAACCCCAGCTCCGCAGTGGCGGAAGCTGGGGTTGGGATGAGTGCCAGAGACAGAGGTCGCGACCGAGCTGGGCTCAGCTCTTCGCTAGCCTGGCGTCGACGGAGAGAGCCCCGGCGCCGCGCAGCACGATGGCTAGGGCCATGCCGATCACCAACAAGTGGTACTCGAAGCCCTCGCCCTGCTGGCTGCCGTACCAGTTCATGAAGAAGCCATGCTGCGCATGGACGGTGAAGATGGCACCGAGCATGATGGGGATAAGGCCTGCGGCAGCAGGGCGCGCGAGGGCACCGATGGCGAGTCCGATAGGAGCGAGGAATTCACCGAAGATCACCAGCACAGCAATGATGGCCGGTAGGCCCATCGTTTCGGTGAAGAAGTTCAGAGTGCCGGAGAAGCCGTAGCCACCGAACCAGCCGAGCACCTTCTGGGCGCCGTGCGGGAACATCACCAGTGCCAGGGTGAGGCGTAGGATCAGAGAGGCGTAGTCGCGATCATCGGTCCGAAGTAGCTTGTTCCACATGGGTTTTCCTTCCTATCTGGGTAGCGACCTTCAAAGATGAGGTCGTGTCGTTTCCGAGTCGTTCGGCTCAAGTGCGGGTCAAGGGTCCGGGTTGCCGTGCCGGATGGCATCGAGCATCCGAATCAGAGTCTTCTGGTCTTCCTGACTGAGCATCGCCATGCACGTATCGTCGAGCGCGTCGACGGGAGGCTGGAGAGCATCGAGTCGATCGAGCCCCGCCTGCGTGATCGAGCAGAGGACTTGACGGCGATCGGCGGTGCAGCGCTCGCGCCTCACCCAGCCTTTGGCTTCCAGACGGTCCAGCATGCGTGTCACGCCCGGCGTCTTCTCCACCATGCGCTCGGCGATGGTGAGGGTCGGTACGGCTTTGCTCGCGCCCCGCAGGATGCGCAGCACGTTGTACTGCTGGAAAGTCACGCCTTCAGCCTCCATCACCTCCGCGAAGCGGCGGCGCAGCAGGTCGGCGGTGCGGAACAGGGCCAGCGTCGCTTCCTGGCTACGTGACCGGAAAGGCTTGCTCTGCTGAATCTCGCGTCGAATGGAGCCGGTGTCGTTCATGATGGGGAACTATACAGAGCAAACATTGACATGTCAACAATTGACTGTGCCGCCTTCTTTTGGAGCTCGGACTTGTACCTCGACGCGATGTCCGGTGGCGGAACGGGGCAGTGTTCGGACACGCGACAATCAGGCTGGTGCGGCAGGCCGCAAAACAGCCAAGTGTGCATCTTGTAGTGACTTAGATTATCTGGCACAACCTCTGCTATAGAACAGCGGGACCATCGTGATGCCAAGTTCCCGGAGGAGTAACAACATGCTGCAAGATCTTCGCTATGCCGTTCGCTCGCTCGTCAAGAGACCCGGCTTCACCGCCATCGCGGTGCTCACGCTGGCTCTCGGTATCGGTGCGACGAGTGCTATTTTCAGCGTGGTGGACGCGGCACTGCTGCGTCCCCTGCCGTACGAGGATTCCCACGAGCTCGTGCTGCTCTGGCAGACGGACCGGCACAACGACGAGCGACGAGCCCCGGCGTCGATCCCTGATTTCGAGGACTGGCGACAGCAAGGTACGTCGTTCGAAGGGATCGCGGGCTGGACGACGGGTTCGGCCAATCTCGTCGACCGCGGGGCGGAACCGCGACCAGAACGGCTCAGCGTCGGTGCGGTCTCGACCAGCATGTTCTCACTGCTCGGCGTGCAGCCCGCACTTGGGCGAACCTTCACCACCGAAGAAGACGAGCCTGGCAGTCAACCGGTGGCTCTGCTCAGCCACGGGCTCTGGCAGCGACGCTTCGGCGAGGATCCCGGCGTGCTCGGCCGCGACCTGGATCTCGATGGTCAGCTCTTCCAGATCATCGGCGTCATGCCGTCCAAGCCGTTGGTGCCCGAGGCGGACCTGTGGACACCGCTGTGGACACGCACGGAAGCAACTCGAAACATCCGCGGCGTGCACAATCTGCTGGTACTCGGTCGCCTGCGCGCGGGAGTCGACCTGGACAGCGCACAGCAGGAGATGAGCACCATCATGGTACGGCTGGAAGACGCGTATCCGGAGGACAATGCCAACCGTGGTGCCTTCGTCGAGCCACTGTACGAGGGCGTGGTGCGGACGTCACGGCCAGCGCTGCTGCTGCTCAGCGGGGCCGTCGCGCTGGTGCTGCTACTGGCCTGCGCCAACGTCGCCAACCTGTCGTTGTTGCGTGCGTCCTCACGCCGGGCAGAGCTGGCACTGCGCAGCACGCTGGGAGCCAGCCGCGGCCAACTCTTGCGTCAGCTGCTCACGGAGAGTCTGCTGTTGGGAATCATGGGGGGCGTTTCCGGCCTGCTCCTCGCGGCCTGGCTACTCGACGGCTTCCTGGCACTGCTACCGCCAAGCCTGGGAGGTCTCGACGCGGTGGGACTCGACCTGCGGGTGGTGGGCTTCGCGGCGGCGGCCTCGGTGCTCGCCGGCCTGCTGGTCGGTCTGCTGCCCGCTTGGCAAGCTTCGCGCCGCGACCTGCGCTCGGTGATGCAGGCTGGTGGACGGGGAGGCCAGGGACGAGACGGAAGCCGCCTGCGCTCCAGTCTGGCAGCCCTCCAGCTGGCCGTGGCACTGGTGCTGTCGATCGCAGCAGGCCTGCTGCTGCAGAGCTTCAGCCGCCTGCTCGACGTCCAGCCGGGCTTCCAGCCCCAGAAGCTGGTGTCGATGAACTTGCAGCTGCCCGAGACCCGCTATCCGTTCCCCGAGCAGTACCCGAACTGGACGTCGGCCACTCAGTTCTTCGACCAGGTGCTGACGGAAACCCGGCAGGTGCCCGGGGCCGTCAGCGTCGCACTGGCGCACCAGGGACCGACAAACGCCGGCTGGACGACGCGCGTCACCATCGATGGCCGACCGCAGGTCGAGGCGGACCGGTTCACTGAGGAGGTTCTGCGTCCCGTGACGCCGGAATACTTCCGCACGGCTGGCATCCCGCTGCTGCAGGGTCGCGACCTGGAGGCCTCGGATCGACAGGACAGTCCGAAGGTTGTAGTGGTCAACCGAGCCTTCGCTGACCAGTACTTCGAGGAAGGCGAGACCGCCGTCGGAGCGGCGCTCACTTTCTGGGGGCAATCACGGCGCATTGTCGGCGTGGTCGACAACGTGCGCTTCCGAGGTGTCGGCGAGAAGGTGGTGCCCGCGATGTACCCGCCGCTGACACAGGCACCGATGGGGAACTTCCAGCTCCTGGTGCGCACCGCCGGTGAACCCACGGCACTCGCCCCTGAACTACGAGCGGCAATCTGGAGCATCGATCCGGAGCTGGCGGTGTTCGGCGTCACTTCGCTCGAAGATGCGCTTACCGGCGGCCTGGCACAGCCGCGCTTCCAGGCGTTGTTGGTGGGCCTCTTCGGCCTCGTCGCTTTGGGGCTAGCGGCGCTCGGCGTCTACGGCGTGGTCGCCTTCGGCGTCAGCCAGCGCTTCCGTGAGTTCGGTATCCGGCTAGCCCTGGGCGCACGGCCAGGGCGCGTGCAGCGCCAAGTCATCGTCGATGGCCTGCGGCTCGGCGGTCTCGCCATCGGCCTGGGAGTGGTGGCGGCTCTGGCCTTGAACCGTTGGCTGGCCGGCCTGCTCTATGGTGTCGCCGGCTCCGACCCCTTGACGTTGACGGCGGCGGCCGGCTTGCTGCTGCTCGTGACCCTGGTCGCCTGCTATCTACCTGCTCGTCGGGCCGCGTCGATCGATCCGGTGCAGACGCTGCGCTACGAGTGAACGTACTGGCTCTTGCCTGAAACCGAACCGAACTTCCGAGGTCGTCATCATGTACATCTGGCTTCAAGACATTCGCCAAGCCCTGCGCCGCCTGGCCGCTCGGCCCGGCTTCACCGCTGTCGCCGTGCTCACACTGGCGGTGGGGATCGGCGCCAACAGCGCCATCTTCTCTGTGGTCGATGCGCTTTGGCTGCGCTTCTTCAATCTGCCGAACGCGGATCGCATGGTCGTGCTGTGGGGCTTCTTCCCAGGGCAGCTGGAGATGCCACTGTCGCTGCCGGATTACCGTGACTACCGCGATCAGAACACGTCGTTCGAACACCTCGCGGCCTACCGCGCCGACGGCGTGACGCTGGTCGAGAACGAGGGCGGCGTGCGTCTGACGGTGGCGGAAGCGAGCGCCAGTATCGCCGAGGTGGTGGGCTTCCGGCCACTGCACGGGCGCTTCTTCAACACCGAGGATGACCGCGTCGAGGCGCCGCCAGTCGCCGTGCTCAGCTACAGCTTGTGGCGCGACCGCTTTGGCTCGGACACCAAGGTGATCGGCGAAACCCTCACCTTCGATGGTCAACCGACGACGGTGATTGGCGTCGTGCCCGATCTGCGCCTCGAGTTTCTCGGCATGCCGGAGTTGTGGATGCCCCTGGCGCACACCGATCCAGCCCTGGACGACCGCGGTCGGCGTTCCAACACGATGGCGACGGGGCTGCTGAAGGAGGGCGTCACGATCGAGCAGGCACGCACCGACGTGCAGGCCATCGCCGCCCGCCTGGCAGCGGAGTACCCGGAAAACAACTACGACACGTCCGCTGGGGTCGCGCTGATGCGTGACCGCCTGATGCAAGATTACAAGCCGGCCCTGCAGTTGCTGTGGGGCGCGGTGCTGCTGGTGTTGTTGATCGCCTGCGCCAACGTGGCCAACCTGCTGCTGGCCCGCGGCGCGGAGCGGCGTCGAGAGCTGGCCGTGCGAACCTCGCTGGGTGCCGGCCGCAGGCGTCTGCTACGACTGCTGCTCAGCGAGAGCCTGACCCTCGCGATCGCTGGCGGCGCTGGTGGCCTGCTGCTGGCGCTGTGGGCCATCGACGCACTGGGCAGTGTCGCGCAGCGTTTCTCTCCCGGTCACGCCGTCAGCCTGGATGGCCGTGTCCTCGGCTTCACCCTGACCTTGACGCTGGCCACCGGCTTGCTGTTCGGCTTGGCGCCGGTGTTCCAGGCCTGGCGTCTCGACGTACAGAACGTGCTCAAGGACGGCGGCTCGGGCGGTGACCGTCGCGGTCAGTGGCTGCGCCAGCTGCTGGTGGCGGGCCAGGTGGCGCTGGCGGTCGTCTTGTCTATCGCCGCCGGCCTGCTGGCGCACAGCATGTGGCAACTGCAGAATAGCGATCCCGGATACCGTACCGATGGCGTCCTGACCGCGCAGCTGACACTCAAGCCGTCGGACTACGACGAGGCCGGCATGCTCAACTTCACCCAGGCGCTGCTGCCGGAACTGCAGGCCCTGCCAGACGTGGAGACCGCGGCCTTTGGCTATCCGGCCCCCCTGAGTCGGAGTCGCTCGGGTAGCAACTTCCAGCCGGACACGATCGAGAGCAGCGAGCCCGGTGACCAGCCTTCGATCTCCTTCCACATCGTCAGCCCTGAGTACCTGGAAGCGCTGCAGATCCCCCTGCTGCGCGGTCGCTGGTTCAGTCCGCAGGACGCCGTCGACAGCCCAGGAGTTGCGGTGATCGACCGCCTGACCGCCGAGCGCTACTGGCCAGATATGGACCCCCTCGGCCGACGCCTCAAGCGCGGCGGAGGTGAGTGGCTGGAGGTGGTCGGCGTGGTGGAGAGCGTCCACTACATGCGGCTCGACGGCGAACCAGAACCCTGCCTGTACTTCCCGCTGGCACAGAACCCAACATCGTTCCTCGGCATCGTGCTGCACAGCCGTGGCGGCGACGCAGCGGCGCTCACTGGCTCGGTGCGCGCCGCAGTATCCCGCCTAGATCCGAGTCTGCCGCTGGAGAACAACGCCACGCTCACCGAGCGCGTCGCACAGCACAGCCGCAGTCGCCGCTATCCGGCGCTGATGCTCGGCCTGTTCGCCATCCTCGCGCTCAGCCTAGCGGCCGTCGGCATCTATGGCGTCGTGTCCTACAGCGTCACCCGTCGCACGCGCGAGATCGGCCTACGCATGGCCCTCGGCGCCCGCCGCGATCAGGTGATGCGTGGCGTCCTCGGCCAGGGCCTGCGGCTGTCGCTCAGCGGCGCGGCTATCGGCTTGCTCGCCGCAGTCGGGCTGAGTCGATTCCTGGAAAGCCTGCTCTACCAGGTCGAACCCCTCGACCCGAGCACCTTCGCCACCGTCGCTGCGGGCCTGGTCGTGATCGCGCTGCTGGCCGGTTATCCCGCTGCCCGGCGCGCGGCGCGGGTCGAGCCGATGACAGCGTTGCGTTACGAGTAAGGAGGCACAGCTTCGAGCTCAGCAAGCCGCCAGCGCTTCGAGCACGCGCCGCGGCATGGCGTCGAAGGAACCGGACGACATGGTGACGACGACGTCGCCGTCGCGGACCAGATCGAGCGTGCGCGCCAGGACTTCGTCGTTGGACGCGCACGTCTCGGCCTGCACCCCGTCTTCGCGCAGCGCGGCACTCAGGGCGTCGACATCGAGCCGCTGGTCGTCGCTGAGACGCTGTGCATGGAAGACCGGGGCCAGCAACACGACGTCGGCGTGCCCGAAGGCTTGCCGGTAGCCGTCCTGGAACAGCAGGCGGGCAGCAGACAGGCTGCGCGGCTCGAAGAGGGCGAGCACGCGGCGGTTCGGATAGCGGTGACGCAAGGCACTCAACGAGGCGGCGACAGCGGTGGGGTGGTGGGCGAAGTCGTCGACCACCGTGATCCCGGAAGCGGGTCCACTGGCAACCGTACCGAGTTCTTCCAGGCGCCGCTTGGCGCCGCGGAAGGCGGCCAAGGCGGCGGCGACTTGGTCTGCTGGGAGACCGTCGCGGCGGGCTGCGGTCCACACGCCGAGGGCGTTGAGTACATTGTGGCGACCCGGGACCTGCAATTCGACATCGACTTCTCCGGCCTGCGGGTCCACCAAGCGGAAGCGAGACCCCCAGGGACCTTCGTCGATGCCGTCGAGCGGGTGCACATCGTTGCTGCGGTCGAAGCCGTAGGTGCACACGCGGGCGGCGAGTGCTGGTTGGCGCGACACCAAGGCCCGCAACTCTGAGCTATCGCCGTAGCCAACGATCAAGCCATCAGCCGGTACCAGTTCCAGCAACTTGCGGTACGCATCGAGCAGGGCGCGATGACTGGGATAGAGGTCCGCGTGGTCGTACTCGACGCTCGTCAGGATGAGGGTTTCCGGCTGGTAGTGCAGGAACTTGGGACCGCGGTCGAAGTAGGAGGCGTTGTACTCGTCGCCCTCGACGATGAAGCGCTCGCCTGTGCCGAGGTGGAAGCTGCGCGGCAAGTCTCGGGGCATGCCACCGATCAGATAACCGGGATCAGCACCGCATTGGGCGTAGACCCAGGAGGCCAGCGTGGTGGTCGTGGTCTTGCCATGGGTTCCGGCAACCACCAGCGGGCGGCGGCCGGAGAGCAAGAAGCGAGCGATGGCCTGCGGCATCGAGATGCGCGGCAGCCCCAGCTCTTCGGTGCGCTCGGCTTCCGGGTTGTGGCGCGGCACGGCATTGCCGACGATCACCAGATCGGGAGCGGGACGATCTTCGCCAGACAATGAACTCGGCCCGGCGTCTACGTGCGCGGCGTCGAAGCCGACGAGCGGCTGGATGCCACAGCCCTCGAGCAGCGTGCTCATGGGCGGGTAGAGCGGCCCGTCCGAACCTCGGACGTCATGGCCCAGCTCTTGCAGGAGACACGCAAGCGGCGCCATGCCGGTGCCGCCAATCGCGATACAATGGATGGTCATGGGTACGTCAGCCACGGCGGTAGAGTCTATCATTCAACCCCGGCGGTGCCTTCCGGACGCCCACCAACACCCCCCTAGCTTCCGGAGCGATAGATCCAGCAAGCCAGACAAGGAGTTCAGTCGATGAAATCTCTAACCGTTAGTGCCGTTTTGACACTTGCCGTCCTGCTGGGGGCCGCCACCCCTGGCGCCGTGGCTCAGGATGCGGCAGCCCCGGCGACCCCCGCCATCGCCAAGCCGAAGGCGCTCGCCGTGTTGCCGGTCCAGGACCTGGGCAAGGTGTCGGTCGGTGAGACCCTCGAGGTCGACTTCGAGATCCGCAACGGCGGTGAAGTCGAGCTGCAGATCACCGAAGTACGCCCCGCCTGTGGGTGCACGGTCGTCGAGTATGACGCCGCCATTCCGCCGGGTCAGGTGGGCAAGGTGCACGCGTCCCTCGACACGTCCAACCTCAACGGCCCGGTGAGCAAGACGATCACCGTCTTCACCAACGACCCGGAGAACCCGGCGTTGGTGCTCACACTGGCCGCCGAGGTCCATCCGTTCATCGCTGCCATGCCCGGGTACGCCCGCTTCATCACGGTGCAGGGCGAGGGCGAAGGTCGCGTGGCCCAGAATCTGTGGTCCAAGGACGGTCAGCCGATGAAGGTTCTTGGTGTCGACTCTCCGTCGCCATTCCTGACTGCCGAGTACCGCATTGCCAGCGAGGAAGAGCTGCACGCCCAGGGTGAGGGCGAACAGTGGCTGGTCGAGTTGGTGCTGAAGGAGAACGCACCGGTAGGTGCGATCAACGACTACGTCACCATTCTGGTCGAGCACCCCCAGCAGTCGAAAGTACGGTTGCCGGTGTCCGGCTTTGTGCGCCCGATCCTGGCAGTCACACCTCCGATCGCCGACTTCGAGGAGATCGAAGTTGTAGAGCCACTGCGCGCCAGCCTGCAGGTTCGCAGCTTCGCCAGCGAAGACATCCAGCTCACGTCCATCGAGAGTTCGATCGAAGCGGTCCAGGCCGAGATCGTGCCGGTCGAGCCAGGGCGACGCTACCAGCTGCGCGTCGTGGTCAACCCGGGAATCGCCAAGGGCCCGTTCGAGGGTATGCTGACGATCAAGACAGACAACGCCAAGGTCCCCGAGCTGCGGGTCGAACTCAAGGGCACCGTCATCTGACGTCTTCTTTGGCCTTGGGCCCAAAAAAAAGAGAGCGGCCGAGTGGCCGCTCTTTTTCTTTGGGCGTTTCTTTCGCAGAGGGTTCGCCCTGCGCCCTAGGCACTTAGCGTGGCCCGGCAGCTTTCACCGCGTCGCTGACGCCATCTTCGAACTGCTTGAAGTTGCTGCGGAACATCTCGGCCAGCTTGGCGGCGGTGCTCTCGTAGGCAGCGGTATCCTGCCAGCTATCACGCGGATTCAGAACACCGTCCGGAATGCCCTCGATGCTCTTGGGCACGGCCAGACCGAAGATCGGATCGACTCTGGTCTCAGCGCTGTCCAGATCGCCAGCCAGCGCCGCCTCGACCATGCGCCGCGTGAGCTTCAGCTTGATACGACTCCCGACGCCGCAGCCGCCACCGGTCCAGCCGGTGTTGACCAGCCAGACGCGGCTGCCGTGATTCTTGAGGCGCTCGCCCAGCTGCTCGGCATAGACCCCCGGATGCAGCGGCATGAACGGAGCGCCGAAACAGGCGCTGAAGGTCGCCGTTGGCTCGGTGACGCCGCGCTCGGTCCCCGCGACTTTGGCGGTATAGCCACTCAGGAAATGGTACATGGCCTGCTCTTCGGTCAGCCGGCTGATCGGCGGCAGCACACCGAAGGCATCACAGGTCAGGAAGACCACGTTCTTCGGGTGCCCGCCGACACCGTCGAGGTCGGCATTGGGTAGCTGGGTCAGTGGGTAGCTCGAGCGGGTGTTCTCGGTCAGGCTGTCGTCGTCGAGATCGAGCGTCCTGGTATGCGGGTCGCAAACGACGTTCTCGAGGATGGTGCCGAAGCTCCGGGTTGTCCGGAAGATGTCCGGCTCGCCTTTGGGATCCAACCGGATCACTTTGGCGTAGCAGCCGCCCTCGAAGTTGAAGACACCGTGGTCGCTCCAGCCGTGCTCGTCGTCGCCGATCAGGGTACGACCGGGATCGGCACTGAGCGTCGTTTTGCCGGTACCGCTGAGGCCGAAGAACAACGCCAGGTCGTCACGGCCCGCACCGTAGTTGGCGCTGCAGTGCATCGGCATGACGCCCTTCTTCGGCAGGTAGTAGTTCATGACACTGAAAATGCTCTTCTTGATCTCGCCGGCATATTCGGTGCCACCGATGCACACCATGTGCGCACCCAGATGCAAGAGGATACAGGTGGCCGAGTTGGTGCCTTCCCAGGCCGGGTCGGCTTTGAAACCGGGTAGGTCGAGGACCACGAATTCGGGCTCGTGGTCTCGCAGGTGTTCCGGGTTCGACTCGCGCACGAACATGTTGTAGGCGAACAGGCTGTGCCACGCGTATTGGGTGATCACGCGCACCCTGAGCCGGTGGTCGGGGTCGGCACCGGCGTAGCCGTCGAAGACATACAGGTCCCGCCCCTGGAGAAACGCCATCATGCGCTGACGGACGCGGTCGAAGTTCTCCTGGCCGGTTCCCTTGTTGACGGAACCCCACCAGATGTCTCCTTCGCTGGAAGGCTCCCGGACGATCAACTTGTCCTTGGGGGAGCGTCCGGTGTGACTGCCGGTCGTCGCCAGCAAGGGACCCTCGGCCGCGACGATCGCCTCACCGTTGCGCACTGCGTGCTCGTAGAGCTGCGCCGGCGGTAGGTTCCAGTACACCCGGCGGGCATGGTCGATGCCATGCGTGTCCAGGCCGTGTTGACTGATGAACGGACCGAGGTTTTCCATGGAGCTTCCTCTGGCTGTCAAGAGTTGACCGTGACGGATACGCGACCAGCTTCGAGTATATCCAGCACTCGGGACCGGTGCCAGGGCCAGGCACCGTCCTCGGCGGCCCCGGCCGATTACCGCTCAGGGCAGGATCCAAGTCCCCGTCTTGCCCTCGAGCGCCGCCGTCAAGGTGTAGATATCGGTGATCAGCGCACGCCGGCCTCCCTGCTCGACGAAGCGGCAGGCAGCATCGATCTTGGGCCCCATACTGCCGGCGGGAAACTGTCCCTGCGCCAGGTAGCCCCGGGCCTCGGCAACGGTCAGGGAGTCCAGAGAGCGTTGCTCGGGCGTGCCGAAGTCGAGCATCACCTGCTCGACGCCAGTGAGGATGAACAGTTCCGGGGCATCCAGCTCGCGCGCCAGAACGGCGGACGCCAGATCCTTGTCCACCACACCTTCGACCCCGCGCAGCTCTCCGTCTTCGGCGCGCACCACCGGTACGCCGCCGCCACCGGTGTCGATGACAAGTGCACCCGCTTCCATCAATTGACGGACTAGCATGCTCTCGACCACCGCCTTGGGCACCGGCGAAGGCACCACGCGCCGCCAACCGCGGCCGCGGTCTTCCTTCATCATCCAGCCGCGTTCGGCGCTCAGCTGCTGCGCCTGCTCGGCGGTGAACACCGAACCGACGAACTTGGTCGGCTCGCGCAGCGCTGGGTCGTCAGCGTCGACTTCGACCAGCGTGATCAGCGAGCACACCGGCACGTCCATGCCCTCGCGCAGGAGCAAGTTGCGCAGCACCAGCTCCATCATGTAGCCCAGACCACCCTGAACGTCGGCCACCATCAGGTCGAGTGGCAGGTCCGGAGCCTGGCCTCGCGCCAGCTCGACACGCACCATCTGGTTGCCCACCTGGGGACCGTTGCCGTGGGTGAGCGTGATCTGGTAGCCACTCTTCATCAACTCGACGATGTGAGTCAGGCTGCGGCGCAGGTTTTCCAAATCCTGCGCCACGCTGCCGTCACTCTCGGGCGGTGTGATGGCATTGCCCCCCAAGGCCACCACGGCACGGGGCGGTGAGAGCGGTCCTTCCAGCACCGGTGGTCTCTGGGCGGCCGTCTGAACGTCCGGGGGACTGGCGGAATTCTGCGTCGCGGTTTCAGCTGGCGTCATTTCCATCGCTCCTAGAAATCAGAGGAGGATGGATTCTAGTGCATCGGTATCTCTGCCGGGAAGACGTACAGATAAAGACTGCCGCCGAGCACCGCGCGCGGTTGGTAGCGCAGCAGCCAGTCCGTATGGACGCCCTGGGTGCGCGCCATCTGGAGACCACGCACCAGTTGATGCGCCGAGATGACGTAGACGCCAGGTAGGGGTACCTGCTCCCAGGCCGAAAGCTCGAAGCGGCGACGATGCAGACCGTAGTACTCGGGAACCGCGTGCCCCATGGGCAGCAAGCGCACCTCCTCGGTGATGCCCTGCTCGCGGAGCCAGGCGGGCAGGACGAGCAGATCCTGCCCCCAGTCGAGGTTCGAATCGTCGAGCCAGTCAGGTCCGGCCAAGGTACCGCCGGCCGCACGGTTGAAGAACGGCAGGTAATGAGGATGCGCGGCCAAGGCGGTTGTCACCTGGGAGAGGACCAGAAGCAGCAGCAACAGCCTCCCGTACCGTCCTCGCTGCAGCTTCGGCACCAGCCCACCGGCGAGAACGAAGAGCAGCGGGTACAGGGGCAGGACATAGCGCACCCCGAGGTTGGCAGCGAAGGCCGAGGTGACGATCAACCACAACAGGGCAGGCAACCACAGGAAGAGATCATCGGACCAGCCCTCGGCGTCATCGCGGGATCGCAAGCGCAGACTAGCTAGGAAAAGACCGCCCAGCATCGCGATCAGCCCCGGCAGTGCGGTCTTGACCGCCATTGCCAGCACGAAGTAGTGGGGGAAACGTTCAGTACTGAACTCACCTGCCAGATAGTACGCATAGCCGGGAACGTGGTCGGCATTGACGAGGAAGACATCGGCGAAATAGCGCAGCGGCGGTCCGGTACCCAGGTAGGTCAGCTGCAGGACGACGAGCGCCACACCCAACACAATCATCCAGGCTCGCAGCCGCCAGCGCCAGGCCCGGCCTCGGGCGGCCAGCAATTCCACCAAGGCCATGGAAGGCAACAGGATCAACGCGCTGAACTTGGCGGACAGAGCCAGTCCGAGCGCCAATCCTGTAGCGGCTAACCCTGGGGCGACCGATCCCATAGCTACCGACCCCGTCGAGGCTCGTTCTTGGTGGCAACGCCACCAGAGGTAGAGGACCGTCACGAAGCCCGTGCTGACCGCGGCATCCATGGTCACCCAGCGCGCGTGCGCGAGCACGGTGGGTGCCGCGGCGTAGAGGCCCAGACTGAAGAGTCCACCGCCGTCGCCAAAGCGGCGGCGTGACCACAGGAAGACCACCAGACCGCCGAGCATGGACAGGACCACGATCGGCAGGCGGCCGCGACGCAGCATTCCCAGGTGGTCGTTGCCCAGCTCGAACAGCACGCGCCGGCCGTAGTGCCACTCGTTGCCCTGGCGGTAGATCGGTCCGTCCAGTTCGAGCTCCGGGTGGGTGGTGCTGGCCGCAGCACCGGCTAGCAGCTTGACCAGGGGGGGGTGCTGACGATTGAGTTCCATGTCCCCGGTGCTGACGAAGGCGAGGCCCGCCGGCACGTGACTCAGCTCGTCGTAAGTCACCGCCTTCTGCCACAGGCTGTGCACCGCCAGGCTACCGTGCAGCAGAAGCAGGACGATGGCGAGCACCCAGGTCCAGCGCCAGCGCTCAGAATCACGCGTGGTCGTCATGCACCGACTGTATACCGGCGGCATTGAAACAATCCCGCCACCAGCCTCGTCTTGCCCAGATAGACCCCGAGACGGCTCGTCGTCCGCATCCTCTCGCGACGTTCGAGCTTCCTGTTCTCGCCACATCAAACCCCCTCACCTAGGAGTTCAGATATGCAAACGCAGCACAGACTACGGCGTGCTGGCCAGTATGCCGCCTTGGCGCTTCTGCTGACGCTCGCGTCGACCCTACCGGCTGCAGCTGATTTCGAAGAACGGGCGACGTTCGACAGCAGCTCGCTGAAGATCGTCAACCTGATCGGCACTGTGCAGGTCGAAGGTCATAATGGCTCGGCCTTCGAAGTCGACGTGCAGGTGCGCGGCCGGGATGCAACACGTCAGCAGGTGACGGTCGAGACCCGCGACGGCAGCGAAGCCGAGCTGGTCATTCGTTTCCCGGTGGATGAGGTCGACCGCTTCATTTACCCGGAACTTGGCAACAGCCGCACCAAGCTGAACCTGCCTCTCGACACGGACGACGACGGCGGCAGCCTGCTGTCAGCGATCTTCAGTACCCTGGCTGACGATCAGATCGAGGTTCGAGGCAGCGGACGTGGACGCGAAATGTGGGCTGATATTACAGTCCGCGTACCGGCGGACCGCAAGCTAGCCGTCGTGGTCGGTGCAGGCAAGATTCGCGCCGCCAACGCCAGCGGCGACCTGCGCTTCGACACCCACAGTGGGCGCATCGACCTGGCCCAACTGAGCGGACGGCTGACCGCCGATACCGGCAGCGGCAGCATCAAGGCACAGGGCCTGAGCGGCAGCTTCATCAACCTCGACACTGGCAGCGGCTCGGTGAGTGTCGAGGACGTGCGTGGCGACAAGCTGCGCGTCGACACCGGCAGTGGCTCTGTTGAGCTGCAGGGTATCGAAACGGCAGAACTGCTGGTCGACACCGGCAGCGGCCGCGTCAAAGCACTCGACGTGGCGACCGACAGCGCCAACATCGACACCGGCAGCGGCTCGGTAGAGCTCCAGCTGACCCGCATGGGCGGCGGACGCTTTCGCATCGATACCGGCAGTGGCGGCATCCGCCTCCACCTACCGGCAGACGCCTCGGCCAGCGTGACCGCGGACACCGGTAGCGGCGGCGTGCAGATCGACTACCCAGGCGTCGAGTTCCAGCACAAGGAGCGCGACCAAGCCCGCTTCCGCATCGGTGGCGGTCAAGCCACCATGGTGCTGGACACCGGAAGCGGGGGAATCCGGATCGATCGCGGGGAGTGAGTCGGCCTCACTGCCCCACGACCGCAATGCGCCGCGGAGTCCTCGAGAGGAGTTCGTGGCGCCGCGGACTTTTCGGCTGACTCTCGAGCCAGCTACGTCCGACGGCTCTGGTGTGCTAATCGATTCGATTCTGCAGGGCGCTCACTGAGCGCCCTGTTCCAGTACTCAGGTCTGGTAGCCAGAGCGATACTATCGACTAGATCTGTCGGTAACCCTGTCTTACCAGCGCCGCGGGGCGCCACCGCCACGTTTCTCAACAACGACAAGGAGCAGCACAACGT